>PHBW01000007.1:0-107652 GCA_002840715.1 Chloroflexi bacterium HGW-Chloroflexi-4 | reverse complement strand
TTGTTCGTCCTTCCGTCTCTCAGCGGCAACTTCTTGCATTGCCAGGTAGCCTTTATCACCCAGAAAGTATTCCAATTCGGGGGCAAAAATCTCAATCAGCGGTGTGGTTTCTTCAGCAGCCCTCAGACAGCTTCCTTTTTCTGCCAGCAGTGCGTCTACTGTATCCACAGTGAAGCGGCCTTGTTCATCTTGATCAAGCGGATGCAGGATGCAGTAAAAAGGTTTAAATCGCCAGGGGTGAAGATTGTTTGCCACGGCTGCGACTTGAAGAGCGCATTTTCCATCTGTTAAACAGAAAATACACGCCGTATTGCCGTGGTGCCACGGAGCATTTTCAACCGCCGTATGCAGCACCTTGCCGCTTGGGCTGTGGGCATCATTATCTTCTACTGGGGCAAACCACTCACCGGGAATTCTTGCTGTTTCAGGCATGAAGGGCAGAATTAAGTCGGCATTGGCGATAATATCCTGCACTTCGCGCGGATCCAACCAAACTCCAAAGACGCAGCATGCGCCAATACATTCCTCCAGGCAGCAGCGTTTGAGAGGCTCTGAATCATACATCCGCGGATTGAGGCGGGTCTCTAAAGTATTCTTTAAGTTATTCACACACAAATTGTACCATCCAACCTATTTGCCTCAACCAGTCTCATCGGACTACCCGAAATGGAGTAAAATTAATTAAGATTTAATTAAAATTGAAAAGGAGGAACCAATTGTCTGTGCCGAAAATTTTGATTACGGATGGTCTTGATTCCAACGGAATAGCTATTTTGAAGAAATCCGCCGACGTGGTGGATATGACAGGTATAACCCCTGAGGATTTGTTAAAACAAATAGTTGATATAGATGTAATAATAGTCCGCGGACGAACAAAAGTGACCGCGGCTGTTTTTGAAGCTGCAAAAAATCTAAAAGTAGTGGGGCGCGCCGGCGTGGGTGTGGATAACATCGACCTGAATGCTGCAAAAGATCATGGTGTGACCGTGGTTAATGCACCGGTGTCTACAACCATTGCAGTGGCCGAACTGACCTTTGGATTAATGTTGAATGCAGTGCGTCAAATTGCCCGGGCTGATGCTGGCATGAAAGCTGGCAAGTGGTTGAAGAAAGAGTTGGAAGGCGTTGAATTAAGTGGTAAAACCCTGGGCGTGATAGGTTTCGGACGCATCGGTGCTGCGGTAGCCAAGAGGGCGGCAGCGTTTGATATGACCGTTTTGGGTTATGACCCCATGGTTCCTGCTGATGAAATCACCAAACGTGGTGGCCAGCCATTCAGCATGGATGAATTGCTGCAGCATTCTGATTTGATCACCATGCATCTACCGCTAACCAATGAGACCAAAGGTTTGATTAATGCAGATGCATTTGCTAAAATGAAAAAAGGCGTTTATCTCATTTGTGCTGCCCGAGGCGGCGTGATAGACGAGAATGCATTGTTCGAAGCATTGAATAGCGGCATAGTCGCCGGCGCCGCACTGGATGTTTTTGTGACGGAACCGCCCGGCCTGACTAACCTGGTATCGCATCCTAAACTGGTCTGCACACCCCATGTGGGCGCGCAAACGCTTGAAGCCCAACAGCGGGCATCCAATGATATTGCTGAAGAAGTGTTGGCAGCTTTGAATGGTTCACCACTTAGATGGAAAGTAGCTTAAGTCAAAAAAGGAAAAATTTCTATGAATCAAAAATTGGAACAGTTCAAAAAGATCATGGCAGAAGTGACCGACCTGGGCAGGGCTGAAGCGCTGCTGGGTTGGGATCAACAGGTAAACATGCCCCGGGGTGGGGCTGAAGATCGTGGCAATATTCTTGAAACGATCGCAGGGTTGATGCATGACAAATTCACTTCTCCTGAAGTGGGTGAATTGTTGAATGACCTGAAACCCTATGCTGAATCTCTCGATCCACGTTCTGATGATGCTTGCATGATCAAGCGTATCGCGCATGACTATGACAAACAGATCAAGGTATCAACACAATGGGTTGCTGAATTTGCCAAAGAAACCACCACCAGCCAGAGTGTGTGGGAAGAAGCCAAGGCCAACAACGACTTTGAACTTTTCCGCCCCCACCTCGAAAAAGTGGTTGAACTGCGCCGCCAATATGCCGATTTCTTCAAACCCTGGGATCATGTTTACGATCCCCTGCTGGATGATTTTGAACCCGGTCTCAAAACCAGTGAAGTAAAAGATATCTTCGGCAAACTTCGCCCGCAGCAGGTTGAGCTGTTAAAAGCCATCTCTGAAAAACCCGTGATCGATGACAGCTTCCTGCACATCCCTTATGATGAAAAAGGTCAGTGGGATTTTGGCGTGGATGTGATCACCCGCTTTGGATATGACTGGAACCGCGGACGTCAGGATAAAGCCGTCCATCCTTTCACCACCGGATTTGGCATTGACGACATCCGCATCACTACTCGTTTTGATCCTGAACGAGCCGCTTCAGCCTTATTCAGCACCATGCACGAAGGCGGACACGCTCTCTATGAACAGGGAATCAATCACACCCTGGCGCGTACACCCCTGGCTACTGGCACCTCCATGGCCGTGCATGAATCACAATCGCGCATGTGGGAAAATCTGGTCGGCCGTTCCAAACCCTTCTGGAAGTTCTTCTATCCCAAACTGGTGAAACTCTTCCCCTCCCAGCTTGGAAACGTCAGCCTGGATGCGTTTTATAGAGGCATCAACAAGGTTGAGCCTTCCTTGATCCGTGTTGAAGCGGATGAGGCCACTTACAACCTGCATGTCATGCTGCGTCTCGAACTTGAGATCGCCCTCATGGAAGGATCTTTGAAAGTCAAAGATTTGCCCGAAGCCTGGAACGCCCGCATGAAAGATTATTTGGGCGTGGTTCCTGCCACTGATAGTTTGGGCGTACTGCAGGATGTTCATTGGTCCACCGGCAGTATTGGCTACTTCCCGACTTATGCACTTGGCAACCTGGTCTCTTCACAGTTATGGGAAAAGATCAATCAAGACATTCCAAATCTTGAAGCCCAAATCGAACAGGGTAAATTCGATGAACTTCTCTCATGGCTGCGTGTAAGAATCCATCAGCACGGCGCCAAATTTGAACCGCAGGCATTGGTCAAAGAAGTCACCGGCTCAACCATTACGCCTGAACCATACATGCGCTACCTCAAGACCAAGTACAGCGAAATTTACGGTCTCTAAAATGTTTTTTCTATACAGGCCTTGCGCGATCGCGTAAGGCCTGTATACTTTAAAGGGTTGTAATTATTCGATTTGGAATGAAGGAATTTCAATTGAAGCCAATCACCGTGCAATTAATCCTTTGTTTTCTGTTGGTAATGGTTTTTACAGGTTGTGCCCCACAATCAAGTACGGAGCAGGTGGACTTGCCCCTGCCAACCCCAGCCGTCGAAAACATACTCCCAACACAAACTGCAAATTCGCTTGACTTCACTGCCACCCCGACAAAAATGCCAGCCGGTCCAACAATGATTATCAAAACCCTTGAAGGTACCTCCATCCCGCCCATTGTATTAACCCAGCCGACGCCTGAAGATACTGCCACCCTCGAACCAACTGTGGTTGAGAAAAACTTCCCTAACGCCCTGATTCAGATCATTACACCGGGCAGCCTGTCTCAGTTGGCTTCCCCATTTACCGTTCAGGCCAGTGTGTTTCCGGGGGCTGGCGGATTGGTCAGCTTGCAACTAATTGGCGAAGATGGACGCTTGATTCACGATCAATTGTTAAAACTGGCTACTGCTGAATCGGGCTGGTCCAATTTGCTTGAGGAAATTAAGTTTGAAATTCCCAGCGCCGGTGAAGCTGCCATGCTGGTGTTAACCACCCATGATGAATTTGACCGACCAATTACCCAGGCTGCCATCCAGATTTTCTTGATGCAAATTGGTAAAAGCGACATCAATGACTTTGATTTCATTAAACAACCGTACATTATTCGGTCATTTAAAGATGAAGCTGTCATAACTGGCGGAGTGGTTAGCGTGACCGGTTTTGCCCATTCTTATAACAGCAACCCCATCATCATCGAATTATTAACCGAATCTGGTGGGGTGCTTGAAACGCAGATTGTAAAGCTTCCGCGCGGATCAGAGAAACTGAATTATGTCCCCTTCAGTGCGGAGATTCCCTATGATGTGGGCATTCCCACCCCTGTACGTATGACCATCCGCCAGCGTTCGCTTTTGCTGCCAAACATTGATAACGCCCTCGCGAGCTGGACACTTACCCTCAAACCGTAGTTATAGGTAAGGACACAGCGCGCTGTGTCCTTACCTATTTAATCCGCGGCTATTTCAGCCGTCGAAACATCTTTCTGTGAGTTGTCCAGCGCCATGATTGAGGGGATGAAGAGCGCGGCCAGTCCGATTAAGATCGTCATCCCACCGCCCACCCAATACCAAACACGCAAGCCCAAAAACTCTGCCACCGGAGCCACAATCAACATTGATAATGGCATCATGGCTGAGCATAATGCTCCGGTCGTGCCCATCACTCTGCCTTGCATCTCTGGCGCAACCTTGCTTTGCATGATCGCCTGCAGCGGACCGTTCGCAATCGGGTTCATAAATCCCAACAGCACCATACCCACAAGGCCCATCCAGAAAGCATTGGCAGGTGCAAGACCAAAGACCAGCACACCCAGGCCGAGGCCGATCACACCGGACAGGCTGGTGACGATCTTGCTTTTAAACCCGCCCCAAACACCCAACGCCAACCCGCCAATAACCACGCCGATCCCCATGCTGGATTCCAATGCACTGAGCTCCCACACACCCGCCTTGAAATGCTGGGTGACCATGAGCGGCGATAAGGTTCCGGCAGGTGTCAGCAAAAAATTAAGCATGGCTGCCAAAAATGTCAAATAGAGTAGGCCTTTCCAGTTTTTCATATACCTGAACCCTTCAGCCACATCTTTTAACAACAATTTGGGTGTCAGCGCCACACCGGCATCTGCACGCACGGGCTGGGGAATGCGGATGAAGAGCAGGGGGGTAATGGCGATGATGGCCGTGACCACATCCACCGCGATAACCTGATAGAACTTCAACACCGTCATGAGCAAGGCGCCAAGCGGAGGGGCAACAATACTGAGGCTGCCGCGCAGTGCCTGGTTGATGCCTGCAACCCTTGCCAGATGCTTTTCCGGTACCATCAAAGAAGTTGAGGCTTGCATCGCCGGCCAGTGAAAAACACTGCCGATTGAACGTAAGAACATGACCACGAATATGTGCCAGATTCGCACCAGATCAAGAGCGAAGAGTATCGCAAGGCTAAGCGTGAAAAGTGCAATTAATACATCCGCAGCGATCATCACATAGCGCCGATTGAGCCTGTCAACCAATGCGCCGGCAAAAGGTGAAAGCAGCACCTCGGGCAGAATCGCTACCAGTGTGGCCATCGCCAGATAAGCGGCTGAGCCGGTTTGTTGGGTTATCCACCAGATCAGCGCGAACTGCACCAGGCTGCTGCCCAACAACGAGAAGAGCTGCGCCGACCAGATCGGCACGAACTTCTTCATCCAATTTTTTCCAATTTCATATGTTGTACTTTCCATTTTTCCTCACTAGATAATATCAAACAGCACACTTGGCGCAAGCCAGTGTTCGATTGTTTTTATTCAATATACGGATTTGGGTTTTATTCGATGTAGACTTCTACGTGCTCCCCGTCTTCATCATCATAAATATCCATGATTTGGCCGGTTTCACCTCTTGCAAGAGCTTCAGCCAGTTTGACTGCGTCCAACCCTTCGACTTCCGGTGAAAAACGCATCCCCATGCGTACGCCTGCATTGACCATGCCCAGCGGTAAACGCACATTCACTCTTGTGCGGCCTGTATCCGTGTCGGTTACTCTCACCCTGAAGAATTTTCCGCCGTCACGCCCCGGAAACACTACAATTGCTGCTTCATCCTGGGCAGGTTTTTTGGCGCTGGAATCCAGCGCTTTGAGCAGTTCGGCTGCCATCTCAGGTGTGATCTTTCCTTCCTGAACCATTTTTAAAACTTTAAGTCTTTCTTCACTGGTTGCCATGATTACTCTGCCTGCACTGATTTGGATTCAACGTATTTCTCGCCTCGTAATCTGGCCTGGGCTTCATCCCAAGTGATGGTGCCTTGATCGAGGTCTTCGAGAATCGCACGCCGTTCTTCTGCCGAAAGCTGAACCGGCGCTTCTTCTTTGCCGGGTTCATAACCCAGCGCCCGCACAATCTCGTTCAAACGGCTGCGCAGGGTGGGGTATGAGAGTTTCATTTCATCTTCCATGCGGTTCAACTTGCCTTCGCAGCGGACAAAGGTCAGCAGAAATTGCATCTGTTCCGGACTGAGGTGTCCAAAAGGAGTGTGTTCGGCAACAAAATGCCCTTCAATGGTGGTGTTGCAGTTGACGCAGTATAAGCGCGTCACCACCAGGTCTTCGTCACATACCGGACACTTACTCAGAGATTTGTTTACCATGTGCGCCTCATCTTTTGATTAATAATTTTCTTGCTTGTTTAATTTAACTTGAGTGCTCTTGATTGCCTGGCCAGTTTTTATCATTTGTTCTGCCAAAGCAAGCATTAATCTTGAAGTCCATGATTGAGAAGTATAAGGGATAACGAGGGTTAAATCCTTAAATTCTGCCGGCAGACCGGATTGATATTGGTGATACTGCGATTTTCGATAGTCAAATTCATAAAGACTTTGATACATTTGACACCTCATTTCAGATCACTTGACTGATATCAAGTTTTCTAAAATAATAATATCACTTAAATTAAAAATGTCAATATGTTATTTGATATAATTGATATAAGTTAATTAAAATATTAATAATATTTATTTTGTTATTGTTCTTTCGAGACGGCAAGTTTTCTCTCCCCTTTAAGGAACCACTTGCCTTTTCGGTCATCGCAATCTTCCGGTGCGCGGTCGTAATACAGCTCGAAATAATGGTTTGAATCTGTTTTTACCCGAAAGTAATATCTGCCGACGCCCCATGAACCCCTGATGCGGGCAGTGGCGGCATGTGTCGGTTTCATGTTGCGGGCGCTCTTTCCGCGGCGCTCAAAATCCACCCACTCTTCAAGCACTTCGGTAATTAAATAAGATTTCTCCCGCCAGGTGAACCCCTGCGGACAATCCGGGCTCTTTTCGTATGTGGGAGGTGTCTTGAAGATGACCTCAATCGGGTCGTCGTAAAAGTGGAGAGGTAGGGTTTCCATAGCATACTCACTTGAACCGTGGTCAATTAATAATACTCTTTTTCATTATTGAGAGCGAGAGGGAACAAGCAAGTTGAAGTGATGGGTTGGAATATTTTTGGATCAATCCACCCAATCATCAGGTTCCACATGCACGTAAGCCCGATCCACTTCGGGGAATTCTTCCAGCCGCTTAATCACTCGATCTGAGATCTCATGTGATTCGATCAGGGTTTTGTTGCCCTCCACATTAATATGCAAATCCAGCATCAAGCGCGGACCGACGTAGTCGGTCATGATGTGGTGCACCCGCAGCACACCTTGAACTTCTTCTGCAGCACTGATAAAGGCTTTAACATCTTCGGCACTGGCGCTTTTGCCGGTCAGAAAACCCAGGTTTTCTTTGCCTGCTAAAAACGCCTGTCTGAAAATCCATAAGGCCACAACAAAACCGGCAATCGGGTCTGCCAGCGGATGAATGAAGGTGGCACCCAAAACACCAATAAAGGCAGCCATGGTCGTGAGCACATCGCTCAAATTGTCTTTAGCGGTTGTATTCAAAGTCGGGCTTGAGAGTTTCAACGCGATTCGCCTGATTACGACAAACATGCCGGCTTTCATCGCGGCACTGAGCAGCAAAATGATGATGGGCAAGCCAAGGGCAATACTTTCACCGCCCATGGCATATCGCTCATATGAATTTCGTGCGGCTTCATAACCTGCGAACGCCATCGACATCGTCACCAGCAGGCCAACCACTGGCTCAAAACGTGAATGCCCCTGTTGGTGCGAGAGATCAGGCGGCTGCATGGCCATCCACAGACCGAGCACCATCAGCAGCGAATATACGACGTCAGAGATTGAGTTGGCCGCATCCGCATAGATCGCCGCGCTGCCAGATATGGCTGCCACAATCCCTTTGCCAGCCGCTAATAGCAGGTTGCCACCCAAGGTGATAATAATGGCATTTCGATATAACTTGTTCTGTTCCTGCTGTGGTTTATAGTCTCTCACCCAACGCATAATCGTTCAACTCCTGTTTAACAAAAAAACCCAAAGGTCAACTCTGCAAGAGAGTTTGCACCTTTGAGGGTTTGATCCTTCATGGGCTCCAGGCTGAGTGCTCCGTCTGGAAATTTTATTTTATCATGTTTTCAGTGACGATTGAGAATTTTTGATGGTTATTCAATCGTTAATTACATCCGCCGTGTCCACTTATACAAGGATTTTTCTCAAATTGAATCGTCGTATGCTGAATGCGAAATTCGGTATCCAGAAGGTTTTTCAATTCTTCCATCACCGCAGACTGCCGGTTTTCATGAGCTTCTTCCAACACAATATGAGCACTGAGAGACACTTGTTCTGAACCTAGATTCCATACGTGCAAATCGCATACGGATTTAATGCCGTTAATGGTCGCCATGTGAGATTTGATTTCTGTGATTGAAAGACCCTCAGGCACACCTTCAATCAAAATGTGAAAAGCGCTTTTTAAAACTCTGAAAGCGCTGACAAAAATGATCACCCCAATCATGATTGAAATCAACGGATCGATCCACTCAACTTTGGTGAAATGAATGATCACAGCCGCAGCGATGACACCCACTGAAGAGATCGCATCACCAAGCACATGCAGAAACGCTGACTGCACATTTAAATTGCGTTTTTTACTGCTTTTCGCATGACCATGATCGTGGTCATGCGCGTGTTCGTGACTTGTATGGTCATGGTCATGTCCGTCAAGGATAAAGGCCACCACCAGGTTGACCACCAAACCAATCGCCGCAATGATGAGCATCTCAGTGCTTTTTACTTCAACCGGGTTTTGAAATCGTTTTACCGCTTCAATCCAGATGCCTATCGAAATAATAAATAATGAAGCGCCGTTGATTAAAGCCGCCACCACTTCAAGTCTATACCAGCCGAATGAATGTTGATCGTCCGGAGGTCTTATCGCCAGTTTCAGTGCCACAAAACTGAGCACCAGTGCAAAAATATCCATAAAGACATGCGCAGCGTCAGAAAGCAGTGCCAGTGAGCCTGAAACCAATCCGCCAATAATCTCGGCCACCAGGATCAAACTGGTTAAAACGATGGAATAGATAAACCTTTTTTGAATGGATCCGTTGTTCTTTGCAATCATGGATGGTCTCGATTATTCTGCAGTGATGATGATATCCGCAACGGAATTTAAGATTTGAGTTGGTCTGTATGGGAAGCGTTTGACATCTTCTCTTCTTGAAACACCGGTTAACACCAGGATTGTCTCTAATCCACTCATCACGCCGGCCACAATATCCGTATCCATACGGTCACCGACCATTACCGTGTTTTCAGAATGCACACCCAAATAGCGGATGGCACTGCGCATCATCAGCGGATTGGGCTTGCCCACGAAAAAGGGTGCGCGGTTGGTGGCTTTTTCAATTAACGCCGCCAGCGCACCGGTGGCAGGCACAACACCTGCTTCGGTGGGGCCAGTCGAATCAGGGTTTGTGGCGATGAACATCGCCCCGTCATTGATCAGGCGAATGGCTTTGGCGATCATTTCAAAATTATAGTTATTCACTTCACCCAATACGACATAATCGGGGTGAGCATCGGTCTGCACATACCCCACTTCGTGCATCGCTTGAGTCAATCCGCTTTCGCCGATTACATAAGCTGTGCCGTTAGGGTTTTGGTTTTGCAGAAAACGGGCGGTTGCCATGGCTGAGGTGAAAATACTTTCAGCCGGCACTTTCAGCCCGATCGAATTCAAACGGTGTTCAAGATCGCGTTGTGTATAAAGTGGATTATTGGTCAAAATGAGAAACTTGGTCTTTGCAGCCAGCATTCTTTCAATAAACAATTCCGCACCGGGGATTAGGGTTTTTCCAGTGACCAGCACGCCGTCCATATCAATTAAATAATTTTTATTCATACATTTTCCTTTAATAAAATCATTTTAGCATGAATGCAAAATAGTGTCGCATCCATGCAACTATTTTTATTTAATAGCAACCAAGCTAAATCGGTTATAATCAGTCAGGGTAAACCCGGGAAGAACAGGAAATCTGATGCCGCGTCAGCGATCTATTGAAGAATTTACGTCTGATGAATTGCGACAGCTCCTCGTGGAAAAAAGGCGCGCTGAACGGGAAGCCAGGCTTGAGTCATATCGCAAAACCGGTCGTGTGATCCAGGTCGAAGCGGAAAAACCCGTCTTCACCGACACGACCCCATATGTTGATGATGAACCTGACGAAGAAGAACCCCTTACCAATCGACGCCAGGCTCGCAACCGCCGCAAAAAAGGGATGGAACGGTTTCTGCTGATCATTGAGATCGTCGCCATTGTTGGGCTGGTGGTGATTATTTTTCAAGCGTTCAATGTTTTGAATCTTCTTAATGAAGAAACAGCCGGTGCGCTTGCGATGCCTCAACTCACTCCCACAGCGTTAATTACCGCGGTGGTGCTCCCAAGCGGACACACCGCACCTGTCGAGGGTGTCGAAGTCAAACCGAATGATGCAGAAATCCCCGAGCATCTCAGGCCGCTGATGCAGAGTTACGCCGATTTGCCCATTCCCACGCCGGGTGCACAGCAGGCAAGGCAGATTCAGATTCCGGCAATTGGGTTGAGCGCTCCGGTGGTTTTAGGAGACGGCTGGGAACAGTTGAAAAAAGGTGTTGGCCAGCATGTGGGCACCGCCAACCCCGGTGAAACCGGCAACGTCGTGGTTTCAGCCCACAATGATATTTTTGGTGAGTTGTTCAAAGATCTCGACAGGTTGAAAACTGGCGATACAATTATCCTCACCACGCAAGATCGCTCTTTTACTTATGTTGTCACCGGTACACAAATTGTCGAACCCACTAGAGTGGATCTGATGGCGCCGACCCCCGAGAAAACATTAACCATGATTTCGTGCTATCCCTATCGCATTGATACACAGCGCATCGTGGTTACGGCAGTTTTACAAGAAGACTAATTCCATAAAACGGAAACAAGGAGAAACAAATGGCAAACTCAAACAAGAAACGTTCAGTCACCACCGCATCTGCACCAGTTGCTTCAGCAGCACCCGTCAAGACCAACCGCACCGCTGTGGCTGAATTCAATCCCGATTACACCTATGTTAAAAAAGATCTTGCCAAAATTGGTATCATGGCCGGATCATTCATTACAATTTTAGTAATCCTTTCATTCTTCTTACGCTAGTCAATCTCCCCAGCCCTTGGGAAAATGGGCTAATCGTGCAGGTTTTGACAAGGAGAGTATTATGAGCCGTATGTTTGTTCCTGGTCCAGTTGATGTTGCTCCAGAAGTTCTGGCTGCTCAAACAAAGCCGATGATACCGCATCGCAGCAAAGATTTTGAAGCCATGTTTCAACGAACGGCTGAAAAAACCAAAGACCTGTTCTATACACAGACCCGCATTTTCCAGGGTTCTTGTTCAGGCTCAGGCATGCAAGAAGCCGGCATTCGTAATTTTGTTCAAGAGACAGTGCTTTCTTGCGTCAACGGTTCTTTTGCCCAGCGTTGGAACGATGTTGCCATCGCCAACGGCAAAAAAGCGGATAAACTCGAAGTTGAAATGGGTGAAGCTATCACCCCCGACATGCTGCGCGACGCTCTTAAACAAAAACATTATGAAGCCGTCACCATTGTACATAATGAAACTTCAACCGGCGTCGAAAACCCGGTTAAGGAACTGTGCGAAGTGGTCAGAGAGGTCAGCCCCGACACCCTCATTCTTGTGGATGCGGTGTCTTCCCTGGGCGGCGTCAAAATAGAAATGGATGCGCTCGGTATCGATTTCTTGTTGACCAGCTCTCAAAAATGTCTGGCCCTGCCCCCCGGTTTGGCGCTGGCAGGTGCTTCAGATCGTGCAATGAAGAAGGCTGAATCTGTCACCAACCGCGGATGGTATTTCGATCTACTCTTGATGGATAAACACCGCCTCAAAGATTCCACACCCATGACACCGGCCATGTCTTTGATCTATGCGTTGGACTTCCAACTGGATCGCATCTTCGCCGAGGGTCTTGATAACCGGTTTGCCCGGCATGCTGCCATGTCTAAAAAAGTACAGGATTGGGCTCAAGCCAACGGCATGGAAGTGTTGGCCAAGGAAGGTTATCGTTCCAAGACGGTCGTGAACATTAAGAACACCATTAATTGGGATATCAGCGCATTGAACAAGTTCCTTCAAACCCGCGGCATGCGCATCGCCAACGGCTACGGCAAACTCAAAGACATCACCTACCGGGTTGCCACCATGGGTGAAACCTCCCTCGCGGATGTGGATGCCCTTCTGGTCGGCATGTCCGATTTTATGAAACAAGGCTAAACAGATCAAATCCTAAAACCAGGTGGGTCTTCCGTCTGGTTTTTTGTTTTAATGACCAAATTCATTGACGCACCTTGCCTGCCGTGATAGAATTCAGCCGTTCTTGGGCGCGTAGCTCAATGGGTTCTTGGGCGCGTAGCTCAATGGTAGAGCAGCGGCCTTTTAAGCCGTTGGTTAAGGGTTCGAGCCCCTTCGCGCTCACTGTGACATAACCCAACAGCCTGCAATTTTGCAGGCTGTTGGGTTATGTTTATCCTTGGCACAGTGATGCTTCCATACCTATTGAATCCAAGATTAAAAAGTCCAAGGGGAACAAAATGACTAGATTATGATGAATTATTTCTTTTTAGTTTATTCTCTTCATAGCTAGTATTTGCAAATCGTATTGCATTTCGAATATTTCTATCTAGCAGGAATGCTTTTTTTGGTAGAAAAGTCGCTATCTTCGTTTCTGATGGATAGATTCCTTCATCCAATAATGATGAAACACCTTTGAAAACATTTAAAACCAATTTTTCTTCATTATTTTTTGCCTGAAGAAATTCATATTGCAGACGACGGTGGGCTATTGATTTGCATAAGGTTGGAGAGATTTTTCGTAGAGTCCTTATAGGAATTCCAATTTCTTTTGCGGTATCACATAATGTTTGTGGTTTTTTTTCGGTTAGGTAATTGTTCAACTTATTATCAGTCAGATATATAGAAAATGATTTATTCTGTAGTAACAAGGTCCTAACAAATTCTAGAACATTTTTGTGTTTATGAAAAACAACAAATCCTCGAATATTAACTCTCCGACAAAAATCGTTAAGCGATTTGCTAGTTAGTAATGAGGTTTCATATTTATCCACAAAACCGATTCGGTTAGTAAAAAATAAATTTATAAATTTTTCCTCATGATTTCTTAGGTTGACTTTTTCAATAACAAAAGTCCTTACATTTTCTTGATCTATCTTTGAGTTATCTACAACAAACGGCGATCTTTGTAATAAATAACAGCCATCAATTATTGCCCTTAATTCAGGATTTTCGCCTCGTTTCCATCGGTTTATCGTTGTGGGATGAACCCCAAAAACAGTTGCAAGAAATTCAGTATTGGATTGATCAAAAACCCCATTTGGGAAAAAAATATTTAACATTTGATTTCCATTTTTACTAAAAGTTAACTTATTTGGTAAATGGTTGTTATTGACCATATCTTGAAAATTTCTTGAGATCCATATTTCATCTTGGTTTGCAAAAGTTGAGGGATTCGATATGTCACCTAACCAGGAGCCACAATAACTACAAAATCCTGCATGTGATTGGCTTCCGAGAATAGGGATTTTCTTATCACAATTACTGTTCGGGCATTTGGACTGTAAATGTACTTTATGTTTAGGGCACGCCAAAACTTGTTGTAGATTCCAAATTAATGGCTCATATATTTCATGAAATTCTCTTTTCATCTCATTCAAACATTCTGGACACCATGATTTATATTTATTTACCAATAAATTCGGTCTGATAATTCCTTTCCAATTTTCTAGGTTAAAATTGTGAAGATCGTTTCTGCTTGTAATAATCTCTAACGTTTTTACCCACTTGCTTGCGAATTTTCCCATCCCGTTAACCTGATATAGAATTGAAGAATACTCTCTATTTTGTTTATATAATTTACTTTCATTTAATTGAGAGGCGATTTCTTCAACAATTACTTGCGTCGAAATAGAATGGGCATCGCACAATCTGCAAATATAAGATGGCAAACTTTCAATAAAATCTTCATTATAAATTGGATTAAGTGGATATAACATTGACCTAGGAGCAATAAACATCTTTAGTACTATCCCTTTTATCTGATATCATCATGCTTTGAAGTAATTAACGCCCGTACATGATTCATAATCGGAATTCTTATTATGGGATCTAATAAGTATCCGGGTTTTACTAAACAACTCCTAATTTCTTCATCAGTAATATATCCTTGCTTTTTATAAATTTCATTAATCTTAGAAATTGCTTCATTTACAAATCCCTGCTTGCGTTCTTGGCGTCGCAGGTATTTGGCTTTCGCGAAATTACTTATTACTGAATCATATAAATCCTGAGAAATGAATAATAATTCTCGGCGAGTAACACCAGTCTCTTGGCAAATGCTTTTTATGGAGGTAGGTTTTGGAAATTCCGAAATGGCTTTATTCATTGCGGCTAAACATCTACACCACAGGTTATTTGAAAATACCGTAAATGAATCCAATATGAACTCATGACATTCTGGACAACTATTTTCCATCTCTTCTGCTGTGGTTCCTAGCAGTACAAAGGGGTCAGGCGGGCACTTAATAATTCTATTCTTATTAATTTCAAAAATAATTTGGATTTGCTCTATAAATGATGATTGATCGTAATAAAAGTTATGTATTAGTATTTCTTTTCGTGAGGGAACCACTTCACTATGTAATTCATATTGTTTAAATGGGGAAAGGTTTGCATAGTAACCTTTTTGAAGAAGCAAGTATAGTGGTACGGTATGATTACCGTTACCCCATTTTTGTAAAGTGTCTTTGTCCATAAAAAATTTATTGGCGAGTAAGTTTATTAATGCAGATTTAGAGAGATTTTGAGGTTTAAAAATTGGAAAGATTTGCTTATTATTTGAATTATTAGTCAATAAATTTGTAGGACGATCATTATTTTTAATTAATTCTGCAAAATGTCTATTCATCCATTCATCATATGGTGAGGTGGAGAGAAATATCTCGTTTTTTTGTATATCTCCTAGAAACCATCCACAAATTGGACAATATCCTTGAATCCCCGATAAAGAGAGAATGTTTATTTGTTTTTTGCATTGTGGGCAAAAGTTGTGTAAAACTCTTTTATGCTTGCTGCATATAACCACCGGTTTTACACACCACAAAAGAGGTATGTAAATAATGCCTTTTGCTTTTTGTTCTAGAAAACAATATTCACAAAAATGCAATTTTGACCTAAGTAAATTACCTCTCCTTATTATATTTTTCCAGGGCTCCAAGGTTAGTTGGTTTAGATCTTTTCGGCCTGTTAAGGAATTTAAAGCACTAATCATCTTTTTTGCTGGGTCATCCATACCATTAATTCTAGAATACTCTCTAGTGTATAGAATTTTTACTTCTGGTGAAATTTGTGGTTTATGAAAAATCTCTGAAAGAAGTTGTATTGGTTTTAACGCATGAAATTGAGTTAATCTCACAAAATAACTAGTTAATGCTTCACATGATTCAGAGCCTAGATTGATAGGTTCAATATTATATGTAACACTTCGGTCGGGGATGTTCATTCGATACCTTTCCAAAAAATCACTGATTTGGAACTAATGGATCTCTACATGGTTTTCGTCTAAATGGTTTATTTCTTCTTGTTCTCTTGGATTGATTCTGTGAATAATTCTCTTGTTTAGCATCTTTACCTATGCCTAACTTTTTTTCTATTTGCTCTTCAACAAACAAATTAGTACTTGATTGTTCTTTAAAGAACCTTTCACCTACTGATATTTCGTTTGCGAGGGTAAGGAGTTTGCCTTCAGGTTCAGAGTTTCTTCTAAAACATGCTTCGCTTATACCTTTCTCGTTTGAAAAAAGGGCATCACTTAGTGATTTAAGAAACCATCTTTTTAACAAACCTATACATCCAGCAGAATGAAAATAAAAAAATTCTGCTTTATCATATAAATCTGGTGGAGGATCTACGGGTAAGAAATTTTGGAAATTAATTAGAACTTTACAAAATTCAGAAAAATCTTCTTCATTTGCCTCTAAGGGTAAGTACCTTTGGAAGTGATACTCGATAGTACGAAGGCCTAATTGTGAATTTGGATTAATAAATTGAATCAGATCATAAGTGCCATACAAAAGAAAATGGGTATTGACTAGATTGGTACAAGTCTTTAATTCATCATGTTGGGCTTGAATATCTGCAGCGTAAATTAAATTATGTGCTTCATCAAACTGAAATATTTTTACATCTCTTTGTTTGAGAGCTTTAATAAATGCCATTCGAGGTGTATCGTCCCCTCGAAAAGAAGGTGAAATCCCTCTTTTTGTTAATCCTTCATTTAACATTTCGTAGCCTAATTTGTAGACATAATTCCATGGATAAATTTTCTTTACCGAATTTAAGGCTTCACAAAAACCAACTGGAATATATCCAGCATTCTCTTCCATTTTTTGAATATTCTGCATCGTAAGGGAATAGACTACTTTTTCTAAAATGGTAGTTTTCCCAACATTAGTTGGCCCGATAATAAGACCAATTGGGCGGACAGGATATGAACAATAAGTTAATATTTTATTAGTGATTTGATCAAGGTTTTTATGAGAAATCCGCTTGGAATCAAAATATTCGATTCGGTCTTCCTTTGGTAAATCAAGTAATCTCTTTGGAAAATGTGAATGATCCTCACCGGGCTCATAAAGCTCATCATACTTTTTGGGTATTCCATTTAATTCATTACTAATCGAGTTTAATATTTCATCATAGGTTTTCATATGAAAATCCTTCTAATAATCTGGAAGGTAAGTTGTGGGTTTTGGCGGTAACAGTTTCTTAGGATTATCAACAATCTCCGTATCGTTTTTTTGTTGTGATTCCTCTGAAATTGATGATTGGTTAAGAATGTAACCATGTTGGGATAGATGAAAATCTTTATTGATTTCAGCCTCTATACACTCTGAATCAATGTCCTTATATCGTTGGAGCAATATGTTCTCCTGCTCACTCGTTTTCCGAAGCCCTTCTGCTCTTATTTTTGAATTGAGTTTCCAATTATTCTGATTCTGTAAGTTGCACTGAATTATTTCTTCAGAGGATAATTCAACTTCTCTCCAAGACCTCCCCTTAAGGCTTTCATATTCTCTAGAAAAACACTGAACATAATGTCCTTGATGGAAAACAAAGATGCTTCCCGCATCTCCAGGATTATATTTAACGTGTAGAAGTTTATTAAACTCAGTTGATCGATCTAATTCACTCGAATAGAAATATATCCCGTTCATTTTTATTCCCTTACCTGGTTGAAGTTTTCGTTTTCCACCTCGATCTTTGGCATCAGGTAATGTTAGGAAGAAAAAAGATTCATCATAAGGAATATAGGTGTGGTCCCTTGAACCCGCGAATACCAGATCCTGTTCATAGGCTTGATTCGGAGTTAACCCATACAAAGCGGGGTGGATACAATTGTTGTACTCATCAAAAGACCATTCGCAGAGTCTCCTAAAAAAGGATGGTAAGTCCCAGAGAGCGACTTTTTTGGGATCCATTTTAGGATCCATATTTCTAGGTGATTTAGAAGCTTGAGTGTTGCCTAATAACGTATAAATAAGCTCTTCATTTGTTGTTTCGATCATACGTTCAATATTGGAGCCCGACCTTGGTTTATTCGGGGGGCGGGATATTTTGGTGATCTCTAAATATGCTAAAAGGGTCTCATAGGATATAGACTCAAAATCAGCTCCTTTATCAGTGATTATGCTGGAGGGTATGCGTTTATGACGTCGAACGCAATCTCTAATAACCATCAGATCGCTGACTGAACTAGCTGGGTTAAAGGAAATATAAACTGCAAGGATTCGTCTATCATGATCATCAATCATTATTGTGAGATAAGCTTTTCCTAATAGTTTTCCTGTTTTTGAATATCGAAATTGATAATCAATGGTTGTGTGATCAATGTGGCCAATTTCAAAGGATCGTACCCCATGGGGTGGAATTTTTGAATTAAGGTAGGGTGGACTTATTGCATATGCGGCTTTTGATCCAAAACGAAGCTTAGTCCTCTCTTCAATATCATACTTTTGAAGCTCAAAATTATATTTTTTTAATGAAACTGGGGAATAACCTTCTTTTTCCAAAAGATCGTTTAATCTTATTAACGATTGAGTTTTATTAATTTGCCTACCATTGCCGTCTAAATACCCTTGATTTGACTTTATAAAATCAAAGATGAAACGATCAACAATTTCTCCATAACGAGAGGTGTGGTTGCCACTTTTTGGTTTTGGAATTAGTCCAATGAATCCATAATTGTAAGTTAATTGAGCTTTCCGGTATTTTGAAACCCATGCACGTGCTGTTCTTGGAGCAACAGTCAAATAAATCTCTGTAATGGATTTTCCTTTGAGCAAAGGCTCAATTTGGCGATATCGGTATGTTGCAATCTGTAATTGGGCTGGGTTAGCTGCCATCAAAATTTCATTCTTTTTATCTTCGATTGATTTATTGCCTTGATTGTGGAAAAAGGAGATTTTTGCCGCTTTCACTAATTCATCAAATACTCCGAGAGATAAATCGACTGGTGAATTATCTTCATTGACAATGGTGACATTAGAACAGCCAACATTTAAAATCCGACACACCTTTCCATCCCATAGTATTTGTTCATTTGGCTGGATTGAAATTGTGTTTGGAAAAACATTTTCTATTGGATCGAATGTTGTTGACACCCATCCCATCGCAAACGAAGTCTCATAATCAGCAAAGACCTTTACCAAATCAGGCCTTGAAATCTCGCAACGCGATAAATCAATAAACAATTCACATCTTGCGAGAAGAGTATAAATTTCATTAGCACAAAAAGAGTACTCTGTGAGTAATTCAAACAGTGAAATACCTTTATGCTCATTAATTACTGTGAGGATTAATTCCTTTCTTTCAACTGGAACTTCAGGGCAACTTGGCTTGAAATAATCATCTATAAATCTCAAATTGTTTAACAGGTTGTTGTCCAAGTCAACATCGGAAATTATTTGAAACTCGAACCCAAGGCGAGAAACCTCCACTTCTACTGCCTTATTGTGCCATTTTCCAAAATCGTCCTTAAAAATATTATCCTTATTTTTCGTAGACAACCTATCCAACTCTTTGACAGGCTTACATTCTATGAAAACAACATGGTCATCGTAAAGAAGGCAAAAATCAAGAGTGGATAGGTAAGTTATTTTTCGGGTTTTACCAGAAGGGGGAATAGTAATTTTTAATGGTACTGGCTGATCATAATAGGCGAGAACCAATGGGTCATACTCACATTTCCAGGCAAAAATAAGCTCTTCAGAACGGCTCTCTACTGATACTGTCCAACCCATTTTTCTACTGGGAAAACGGCAACATAAATTTCCCCACTTGGATTGAACCCTTCGCGATGGAGGCAAGGTCACGATTCTCCTTAGCAATGTTCTAGCCTCTTCAGATAAATGTAATTTTTCACTATAAGCATCTACATTAAAAGTGTCATTAAACATATTGAATCCTTTCTCTGATTTGAAAATTTGAAACACAAAGAACCTCGTCATTTGCAAGACGAGGTTCATCGTTTTACCAAAAAGGTATATTGAATTAAGTGCAATACTGTGATATAAAAGTATTGTAAAAATGAATCCTCGCCCTGCTAAAAGCCCTCGAAAAGCAAAGCTGGGTGAGTTTGTTTTAAACTATGCAATCCTACTTTTCCCCCGCGATCGCGCAAAGAGTTGTCACTCGCTTAATTCTCTTTTAAAGCTATCTTGTCAGAGAGTTCAATATTTTTCCTGGCAAGAATAGTTGATAAGAAAGTGCAACTAAGAATATTTTACTCCTATTTGCACTAATTGTTACGATAACAAAAAGATCATATATCAGGAATTTGCTTCTTGATATAGAATTAATTAATGGCACGCTACATTCCGAAACTCTATTGGCCTGAAACAAATTCATACCATATGGATCACCTTGATGTTGAAAGTGATCTTCTAAACGCTTTAAAAATCTGTTTTTATCATCATTATGATAAAAACCCTATATATAAAGATTTCTCAATTAATGTAGGTGCTTACTCTTATTATCAGGGAAGTTACACAATTGCAGTACTCCCAACTATCTTCTTTATTCAAGGTCTTCAAAATCAGAATAATTGTGATATTGAACACATATTAAGCCTTCCAAATTCTTCTATTATCTTTCGAATAAATGTTCCAGTTTCCGATTGTAAACTTGGTAATTTAAGGATTTATCCATTTGATGCAGATAGTATGAATCTTTCTTTAATTGGAGTTTCTAAGAGCTTTCGATATATTTATAATATTTCTCCTGAAGATTATTTCTATTTTCTTACTCCTGGCAATAAGGGCGCGACTGAAGTGGATAAAGCAATGAAAAAGGCTTTATCTGTTGTTATAGGTTATGAAAAGGCAAATAGTCAGATCATCCATGCTGTTGATACTTCAGGAGAAAAGATTAATGTATTTAAAGTCGTAGATGATGTTCATCAGTTGATGAAAAAAGCGCAAAAGACTCATATTTATGGGTCAACGGATTATTTCATGCGGATATCAGAAGAGATAATAAGAAATGGGAAAAGCCTTGATTTGCCATTAGGAACTTTAGCGTTACTCTCGGACGGCCTAGATTCCATTATTCAAAACAAGATTGAAATTAAAAGGATAAAAGAAAAAATCGAATTGGCTTTTGGGATTCCTTCTCATAACCAAAGGATGAATTATGGGGTGATGGAAGTAATGCAGATTTTTCCCCAATGTGAGGCGGGTTTCTTTCATGTCCCTCTTGGTGTAGTTGTTTCAATTCGGAACCGCGATGATTATTGTTTGCTTGGAGAGCTGTCTGTCGGCGAAGAGGGTCAAATATGTGTCATTAACCCAATGATCTGGTCCTTTCCCCCGTTTATTGCTACTGAAAACACAGGGATGATTGTTACTCCAAATAAAAAGAAGTGTGCATGTGGAAAATATGGGCCAACTTTTTCTATTGGTGAGAAAAACGGATTTCCCAGTTTTTGCTGTCTTGAACAGGAAGTATATAACACCTCTCTAGCATTTGTAATCGAAGATCTAGAGAAGTCTTTATCTTCGTCGCATTAATTTTTTTACTTTTTTCTTCTTTAATATCTGCGGAGGGTAAACCCCGAATAAGCAAATGCGAAGTTACCCAATTTTAGATTGCGCTATAATTTTCTTGGTCAAAGAAAAGTTACAACAGGTAATTACTCATGCCAATTACGAAAAGTGAATTCTATAGCTCGCTCTGGAAAAGCTGCGACGAATTACGCGGATGGATGGACGAGTCGCAATAAAAGGATTATTTCTTTGCATTGTTGTTTATTAAGTATGTCTCGGATACACATGCTGGTAAAAACGACTCCCTGATTAAAGTGCCTCATTTTCATGAATAACTAAAAATTGAATGTATAGAAAATCCAACTAAACATACTAACTAATCTATGTAAATAGACACTAATTGAGTTTTAAGGCAAATGACAAATTATCCATTTATCCTAGATACTCAATCAGCGACAATACTTGTGTTTCACCATTATTCTTAAATGGCCAATTTTGTGTTTGATAGAATGCTGATTTTCGTCCCCCTAAATCTAACCTCTCTTTTCCTTCGGTGAATAAGCCTGTACTCCAAGCTTTATTGATTAATGAAGATTCTTCGATTGATTTGTTCTTTGGAATAAAAGGCGCACTTTGGCTGCCCATTGACCATTCTACGCGTATTTTTTTTGCTGGTCCAGAAATATTGTCGTCAAATAAACACATTTGATCTTTCGTATGACAGTTCTTTATTTCCGAGGGTTTGTTTTTCAATGTCCATAAAACAATCGAATGATTTCCAGGGCTTAATCTCGCAAGATGGACCAGTGCTGCAGATAATGAAATTTCGCATTCATCTGAAATGATCCGTGCACAATCGAAATTTACTCCTTGTTGATTTATTAGCTGATTAATATATTCGTAGGGCATTAGTAGATTGGCCGCTGCCAAATTACAAATAAATTCTTTGGTCGATTCCTTATATCCTCCTGGTTTATTCAATTTCCAACCATTACCAAACTCACTTCCATTAGGTAAGACTGAAAATAGAAATTCAATTAATTCATGAGCTTGGGTAAATTTTTGACGACTAGATGGATCTGTTGAATTTAAAACAATGATCCCACGATCTTTGTCCAAAAGTAAACCCTGAATTCCAGATAAAGGTTTTAGAATCGGAATTGGAATTTGAAAGTGATTTAAAATGGCTGATATATCAACAGGTAGATTTCCATTTATACCAGACTCTACCTTCAAGAATTCAGTATAAGCAAAAACATCTTCAAGCGACTCAACGTTTTTATGAATTTCAATAAACAATTTTCCAGGATGGATAAAAACCATTACTTAAAATCCCCATCAAAAAAATCTTTTATAACTTCATATAATTTTTGCCAATCTTCTACGGATTGAGGTTCTCTTCCCCTTTTTGGAAGATTAGCTAGTTTTTCGGTAATATCAAACGATAAACTATTTTGCCGTGCAAAATCCCGTAAAGATGGGGGAATCATTACTAAAGGTGACGACTGGGCTTCTCCAAGAGACGATGGTGATACACCGAATGCTGTCGCTAGTTTGTTTATTACCTTTATTGAAATGCTATCTGCTTCACCTCGTTCGATTAATGAAACATAGTTACGGGAGATGTCTGCCATCTCCCCGAGCTTTTCTTGACTCCACCCATTTTCTTTACGTTTTGCCAAGACTTGACGACCAAGCTCCTTGGGATCCATTTCTCTCCTCTTTTTGAAAAACTCATATTTCTTACATTAATTGTACAAGCGTAATGTTAAATTGTCAATATTGTTAGTAAAATGACAACTGAGGCTTGCATTAATAACTGTAATATGCTATTATTGTTGTGCATTGACCACTAAATAATGCATTTAGGAGATAAAATGTCAGGAAAAAATCAACATGTTGTACCCACGCCAAACGGCAATTGGGGAGTTCGTGGTGAAGGGAACTCAAAGATAACAAAAGAAACCAACACCCAGGCGCAAGCAACTGATACTGCTCGCGAAATTGCAAAAAATCAACATTCTGAAGTAGTTATTCATGGAAGGGATGGAAAAATTCGAGATAAAGATAGTTATGGGAAGGACCCCTGTCCGCCGAAGGATAAAAAGCATTAGTTGCTCAAATATTCAGTTTTTGTGGCTTTGAAAGGATTAAAATGGCAACTTATCGGATAATTTGCACGAACCAGGAACCTGCATCTCAACCACCAAAGCATGCGCATATCGTGTCAGTCGGGGTTGGAACTACAACGGAACATTATAACCAACGGTTTACCTTATCGCAGGTAATCATAATGATGACCAATGGGGATCGGTTTTACACATTAGGAGTAAAAAGTGGAAAAACAGCCTGGGTTGAAAAATATTATTGTTCCTACTGCCGACAATATCACATTAAATCCGCGGCTGACGCAGTTGAGGACAACAATCTTGATAGTCTGCCTTATTGCAAAATATAGATCGAAGATGAAGGTAAAAGGCATGCATGTAAACCTGTAATAAAATTTAGAAACTTATTAGAGAACAAAAGGGAAGCATAGCTTCCTTTTTGTGTTTTTACTCTTTTTGAAAATTGTGAAGCCCATAAAATCGGTTCGACAATTGAGAGTTATCTATAGGTCTTGTCATTGCTTAATTCCTATCGAAATCGTTCCAAGTCTAAACTTAGTAATTCAACGTTTTATTATCCTCAAATAGATGTATTATTTCAGTGTATTACGAATTGAGAGAAAGGAAACCTAATAAACCTTATGAGCGAAAAACAAGCCATAATAATTGGTAATAATGTTAAGTTTTTGCGGGAAAGAGCAAAGTTATCGCAGGAAGAATTAGCTGAGTATTTAGAAGTAGATCTTGATTTTGTAGTATCACTTGAAAATGGCGATCGAAATATCTCCACCGGGAAACTCGAAAGGATTTCTGAACTATTTGGTTGTCCAACTCGTCTACTCCTTAAAGAAGAAGTTCCCACCGAAACATTTGACTATGCTTTTCACACGGTTGACGGGCAAGAAATGGACCTGAACACCATCGCTGCAATAAATCGCGTCGCTCTTAATTTATTAGAGATGCAAAGATTGCAGACTATTGGAGAAAAATTTCATTCTAATAAGTTTAAGGAGTCAAATATAACTTTTTGATGGAAGTTCCTTACCTCAGGCTTATACAGATGGATGAGACTTCTTAGCCAGCTTTCATTTCTTGGATTTCTAAGATTTCCATCTATTCTGATTTTATTTGAATCGTTGTATATTTAATATTGCGCACGGTATATATGAAAAACCCATAAATCCAATGCTACAATAATCACATGATAACGCGTAATGACACAGATATTAATATCAACATACAAAATATCCTTGGTACTGATTGCTTAATCAATAACAACAGTCCGAGTGCTCTGCGATTATTGGTCCATAAAGGATTTCCATTTTCAGTGTTTGAAGCTTTACAAAAAGAGGTTGGTCTTTCCCAAAACCAACTTTCTAGCATTCTTGGAATTTCCACCCGAACACTCACTCGCAGGAAAAATGATAACCACTTTACTGCGATTGAATCTGATATTCTCTACCGCGTTGCCAGAGTTGTGGCGAGCACGGTCACTATTTTTGGAGACACCGAAAAGGCAAGATTATGGCTTTATAAGCCAAACCGTGGATTAGGTGGAGAAATCCCATTTAACCTTTTGAATACTTATATCGGTTCAAAGCAGGTCGAAGATGTACTTCGACGTATTAAGTATGGGATATACAGCTAACAAGGTTATGACATTTTTCGGGATATCGTCCCCAATAATTCTCTTCGACTAATTCGCTGCGGAGTACAGCTTCTAAATCCTATTGAACCTCTGACATAAAGGCACAAATTCTAGTGCCTAGTTTTAGTGTAGGTGATCAGTTTATTTAGAACCCACGAACCCGGGGTTGTGAGCTGGGCTCATAGAAGGTTAACCTAAGACCGCTTTTTTCCCTAAATCACTTGACCCGAGAGTTTTTGGTAAAAACGAGCCAGCAGATTTTAGATTACACATATATCTTTTTCGATTTTGTAAAACGGTACTAATAATTACCATCCTCGACTGAAAACTGAAAATCCCCATCTATGTCCAACAAATTGCTTATTGACTTAATATTATTAGTAATTATAATTACTAATATCAATTAGTACTTTTTACAGAGCGAAGGCATATATGAATAAAAACCAACACAGACCAACAATGACCGATGTAGCAAAACTTGCTGGTGTTTCTCAAACCACTGTTTCGTTTGTGTTAAACAATGTTTCCAGTGGGAACATTTCAGAAGAAACAAAAACTCGTGTTCTAAAAGCGGTTAAAGCGTTGGGATATCGCAACTCGTCACCAGTATATGATCTCAGAAACAGCCGTACACATATGATTGGTTTTGTGACTGATGAAATTGGTACTAGTCCATTTGCAGGAGATACGCTACGGGGTGCCCAAGAAATGGCATGGGCGTCAAATAAAATGCTTGTTTTGTTGAATACTGGCGGAAATAAGGAAGTTGAAGAAGAGGCTATACAAACGTTACTTGAACGTGAAGTTGAGGGAATTATTTATGCCGCTATGTTTACTCGTCAGGTTACACCTCCAGCTTCTCTAAGAAATATTCCAACAGTCCTTATGAATTGCTTTTCAATAGACAAAGAATTCTCCTCTGTTATTCCATCTGAAGTAAGCGGGGGTCGAAAAGCAACTGAGGCGCTAATTAAGGCAGGACATAATAGGATTGGATTGATTAATGGAGAACCTTGGATGCATGCAACCGAGGCTCGCTCGGAAGGATATAAAAAGGCACTTGAAACCCATGGCATTGAGGTCGATACAAGTTTAATTTGTTATGGTAACTGGAGACCTGATAGTGGTTATGACAACACTATGTCATTGATGTCACTACCAAATCCACCAACTGCTATATTTTGCGGAAATGACCTGATGGCAGTTGGTGCTTATCAAGCATTGGCTGTTTTAGGAAAGCAAATCCCGAATGAGGTGGCTGTAGTTGGCTATGATAATCAGGAACAATTAGCAGTTTATTTAAAGCCTCCACTTTCTACTGTTGCGTTGCCGCACTACGAAATTGGAAGATGGGCAGTAAAGCATTTATTAGAGCTTATCGAGAGTGAAAAAAAATTGCCGGCAGTTCAAGAAAAAATCTCCTGCCCGTTTATCAGTCGTGAAAGCATATAGTTGAAATTGTCTTGCGAGTTTGATGGAAGGAGGTCTTATTCGATAAACCTGTAATTTTGCAACAAGTCATTTGGTAACTAATTATCCTCATAACAACTATTTAGGAGAAAAAATGAATAAACGATTAGCCCTGGTTATACGCTTCTGCGTATTGACTCTCTTTGTTGCATCTATAGCTGCTTGTTCACCAGCTGTAACACAAGCACCAGAAGTCACTGAAGCACCAGTTGTTACAGAAGCAATCTTGCCTACTGACATTGTGTCTGCTGAAGCTCCGATTGATGTAACACTCTGGTTCCATGGTGGGTCTGTTGGTGAATCGGATACTCTTCGGGCTCAAGTTGAGGATTTCAATGCTTCTCAGACAAAATATCGGATGACCATTAACGAAATTCCAGGTGGAGCAGCCGCGGGTAGTGGATACAATGATGCTGTCAACGCAGCAGCAGTAGCTGGTACGCTTCCTGACCTTCTGGATTTTGATGGTCCGTTCCTTTTCAACTATGCTTGGGGTGGTTACCTGACTCCTTTGGATGATTTGATTCCAGCTGAACTCAAGGCTGATATATTCCCGTCTGTGTTGGATTCACTTAAGTATGATGGCAAAATCTACGGCATTGGTCAGTATGATTCTGGACTTGCCTTGTGCGGAAACAAAGCGATTTTGGAAGAAGCCGGTGTTCGAATCCCCACAAGTGTGGAAGATGCCTGGACCTTTGCAGAATTTAATGAAGTTCTTGAAAAGGTAAAAGGCGTTGGTGGAACAGAATACTCCATTGATTTAAAGATGAATTATGGTGCTGGTGAGTGGTATTCCTATGGTTTTACACCGGTTATTTGGGGTAATGGTGGTGATTTGATCGATCGCTCAACCTATCAAACGGCTGATGGATTTATTAATGGTGAAAAAACCGTTGCAGCAGTTACTTGGTTCAAATCTTTATTTGATAACGGTTATGCTACTTCCACTCCTCCTGATGATAACGAATTTGTCAATGGAAAAGCTGCTTTAGGATGGTGTGGCCACTGGATGACTACTACTTATTATGATGCTCTAAAAGAAAACTTTGTTCTGATTCCTATGCCCAATTTTGGAGAACGTCAGGCTACTGGTAACGGTACATGGGTTTGGGGTATCACAAAAGACAGTAAAAATCCTGAGGGAGCCATGGCTTTCATTGAATTTATAATGAAACCAGAAGAAGTACTTCGAACAGTGACCCAAAATGGAGCCGTTCCTGCTACCTTTTCTGCAACCGAGCAATCAGACTTATTTAAGAAAGGTGGTCGCTTAAGTATTTTTGGTGAGCAGTTGGCTCGCGTTGACATTGCCACACCACGTCCGATCACCCCGGGTTATCCCGTGATCACATCAGCATTCTATACTGCCCTTGATAATATTATTAAAGGTGCAGATATTCAAACTGAGCTAGATGCTGCTGCTGATAAAATCGACAAAGATTTACAAGATAACAGTTTCTATCCACAGAAGTAGTTTCAAAGCAACATTGCAGGAAAGAAAAAACTGAAAAATGGATTGGCAGGTTACCCTTAAGCGGATTAACTTGCCAATCCGTTGAAAAATGAAAGGGTGTAACATGAAAAAACAAGGGTATTCACAAGATAATTTTTTTGGCTGGTTGATGAGTTCACCTGCTTTGCTGCTGTTAACTATCTTCGTAATAATTCCCTTGGTAATGGGTCTAGGATGGAGTTTTACCAATAAACGTTTAATCTCTCCACTTCCCACAGAATATATTGGTCTCAAGAACTATGATAGTATTTTGGCCATAAAACTAATCCCCATAGATCCAATTTTAGACGAGAATGGTAAACCACAAATTGATGAAAAAGGAAATATTCAGTATTTTCGGGTTAGGGATGTCATCCGAGCGAACCCAAAGTATCAAGATTTTCGTCTTTATACTGAATTTAACGCATTTGGTAATCACTTTGGAATAATTGCCAAAGATCCTGATTTTTATCGGGCACTGATTAATACAACCTTATACGTTTTAATGATCGTTCCTGCAATCGGAATCATTTCATTACTTTTAGCTTTGTTAGTCAACCAAAGGATTTGGGGAGTCAGCATTTTTCGAGTCCTTTACTTTATTCCGTCTATTACATCTATTTCTGTAACTTCTGTTGTTTGGATGTTCCTATATAACCCAGACCAGGGGTTAATTAATCAACTTCTACAAAAAATATCGTTTGGTGCTTTTGGGTTTTCACCATGGCTGCAAAGTGCAGACACTGCATTGCTCGCAATTATTTTATACACGATCTGGCAGGCTTCAGGTCTGTTCATGGTAATCTTTTTAGGAGGGCTTCAAGATATTCCTGAAGACACTTATGAGGCTGCAAAAATTGATGGTGCGAATCCATTTCAAACACTCCTTTATGTAGTTATTCCGCAGTTAAGAAACACGATTATTTACGTAGTGATTACTTCATCGATACTTGGATTTAGACTGTTTACCCAAGTTGATGTAATGACCAAAGGCGGCCCTGAAGGGTCTACTTTGACACTTATGATGCATACAGTTAATGAGGGCTTCCGCAATCAGAAAATTGGTTATGCTTCTGCAATTTCGATTGTATTCTTCATCTTTATCCTGATCTTGACTTTTACTCAAAGAAAAATATTCAAATCAGAGAATGTTCTGGAGTAGTCACATGCGAAAACAAGTTGTTGATAATTCTATGCGTCACAATCAAAAAGCCAGGTTTCAAAAGAAAACATTGTTATTTTTAGATTATTTTGTAATGATCCTTCTGGCTTTTTTCTTCTTATTTCCATTTTGGGTGATGGCCGTTGGTTCCTTAAAACCCGAAAAACTTATTTTCGATGATCTGAAATCGGTTATTTGGGCTTTTATTCCGCGTGATGTAAACCTTGAAAACTACGCTTATATCTTTAACCGGATACCTTTTCTAACATATTTTAAGAATACTATTGTGATCGTATTAACAACCATTGTTTCTGGCTTGTTTGTAAACAGTATGATAGCTTACGCTTTGGCTCGTTTGCGCTGGAAAGGCAAGAAATTTATCATTGGAGCTATCCTGGCGTTAACCATCGTGCCATTAGAAACGATCGTCGTACCCTTGTTAATGGTCTCAAATAAATTACCCTGGTTTAATGGTGCAACATCCTGGTTGGATAGCCTTCATGTGCAGATTATTCCTTTTATCTGTGATGCATTCTCGATCTACCTTTTTTACCAGAGTTTTATACAGATTCCTAAAGACTATGACGAGGCAGCAATCATGGATGGAGCCAATCCTTTTGTGATCTTCAGTCGGGTCATTATTCCATTGGCGCGATCAACTTTTGTGGCAGTGGCAATTATCCAATTAATCTTCTTGTGGAGTGCCTATTTATGGCCGCTCATGGTCACTCGTACAGAAGCCTTCCGTCCACTGACACTTGGAGTAACCTACCTCTATAATATGGATATTCGTTGGGGGCCAATTCTTGCTTATGCAACCCTAAGTAACTTACCTTCCGTCCTCTTATTTATCGTGTTTCAAAAGGGCTTTTTGCGAAGTATAGCATCGGGTAGCGTAAAGGGTTAATAATTTTCTTGAATGGTACATCATATCTGATGTGACATGACTGATAGGAATTGATATGAATTTAAAACCAGAGGTGTTGCTCCATTATTCTCCAAAGTCAGGTATTTTTGGAGACCCGATCCCTTTTTATTGGAAAGGGGAATACCATCTTTTTTACCAAAACTCTCCTGGTGTATTTTCGTTTAATACAATGCGATGGGCGCATATTGTCAGCAAAGATCTATTGCATTGGGAGTTACTGCCTGATGCTTTAATCCCTGAACCCGCCAGCCCAGATGCCTATGGCTGTTGGACAGGGTCTGTTATACATTGGAATAATAGTTTTCATATTTTTTATACTGGTTGTGCAGAACCAGATGGAGGACGTCAGACTATCTGTCATGCGATCAGTAAGGATTTGATCAGTTGGCAAAAAGACCCCCAAAATCCGATTGTTATTCCCTTTTTGCCGTTTTCTACCGGTAATTACTCCGCCTGGAGGGATCCTTGCATTATCGAGGATAAAACTGGTTTTAGGATGTTGGTTACTGCAGAGCTAGAGGGGAAACCAAGAGCATTTTGCGGCTGTATAGCAGAACTCCATTCTTCCGATTTGCAGAACTGGTCGTTCGATCAAATTCTATATATGCCAATGGATACAAGTAAACTGGAGTGTCCAGATCTTTTTAAACTTGATGGTCGATGGTTACTGCTATTTTCAAACGCTGGTGTTGAGGTTCGATGGTCCGAAAACGGTCTTGATCAATGGAAAAAAACCGTCCCATTTTATTTAGATAATTTTCGATACTACGCTGCAAAAACGTTGCTCGATGATAAGGGAAGACGATTATGTTTTGGTTTTATCAGCGATCGAGAAACCAAAAATGATATCGGTCCATGGAAATGGGGCGGAATACTTGCATTTCCTCGTCAGCTTTCATTAGGAACAGGTGATGAACTGTGTGTTTCTGCGATTGAAGAACTTAAAGGGATGAGAAAAAAACCATTAAATATAGAAATCGAAGACTCTGTTTACACAGTTGGCAAGTGGCAATTATTAAGGAATCATATTCAAGGATTATCAGAAGATGATCAGTTGGGTTTAACCGCTTTGGTTGGCCAGCATCCCGAATCTTGGGAAGTGTCGCTGCAATTTGATCTTACACAAAGTTCAACAGCGGGAATATTATTTAATTGTCAAAAAGACTATTCAAGTGGTTATAGCCTTGAAATTAACAAATCACAGGCAGAACTTACTTTGAGCAATTTTTTTCCGTTGGCAGTGAGTGAGCCATCTCAATTACAAATATTCAAATTGCCAGAACCCATTAAAAACATGGTCAATGTAAAAATCATCTTTGATCACACTTGCATTGAAATTTATATTAATGAGACCCTCGGCTTTTCGAGTAGAGTCTATCCGTCGCCCTCCAATGGAAATTGGTGGGGTTTTTATTCAAAATGTGGATCAATTGATGTAAAAAATATTGAAGCCTGGGATTTAAATTCAGATCTCGTGTTTTAGGTAGTAACGAGAGTTTAATCATCGCATAGTCGATGACTTCGCATATAACTGGTTTGTTTGATATTAGGAGTGCTAATGTTTTTTGGTGGAATTGAAGCCGGCGGCACAAAATTTATAGTTGGTATTGGTGATTCTTCGGGATTAATAACTGATCATGTAGAAATTCCAACAACATCTCCAGGTGAAACCATATCAATAGTCGTAGACTATTTTCTAGCAAAAAGGAAGAGCATAAAAATAGATAGGATTGGGCTCGCGTCATTTGGCCCAGTTGATTTGAATCCGAAATCTACAACTTATGGGTACATCACAAATACCCCAAAATTGGATTGGATGAATTTTGATATCTTGCACGAATTGGAAAAGGCACTACTCATTCCAGTGGTAATCGATACTGATGTAAATGCAGCAGCACTTGCTGAATACGAATGGGGAGCTGCACAAGGTAAAGATCCAATTGTATATTTAACAGTTGGAACGGGTATTGGAGGTGGGGTAATCGTAAATGGAAAACCTTTACATGGATTGTCTCATCCAGAAATAGGTCACTTGAGAATTAGACAATCAAAAATAGATTACAAATTTAGTGGTATTTGTCCATTTCACAAAAACTGTATGGAAGGATTGGCATCTGGACCGGCAATATTTGCACGATGGGGTGTTCTGGGTCAAGATTTATCTCCAGATCATATTGGATGGGAATTAGAAGCAGAGTATTTAGCCGAAGGTATTTCTAATTTAATATTAACAATCTCTCCTGAAATAATCATTTTAGGTGGGGGAGTGATGAAAAATGATTTTTTGTTTCCAATGATTCGTCGAAAAGTGAAGGAAAATCTAAATAATTATGTGACAAAAAAAGAAATATTAGACTGTAATGATGTATACATTATTCCACCAGGATTAAAAAGCTTTTCTGGTTTAGCTGGAGCAATAGCTTTGGCAAGCGATAATTGAACAAGTTTTATCCTTCCTTACAATGCCGGCTTCGTACAGGTCAATTAAGTAATAGTCAAAACGTATATTCTGATCGTCTTTTGAGGTGTGAAAAATTTTTTTCACACCTCAAAAAAGACCTCAAAAAACACCAGTTCATGTGGTTCATAGTATTGGACGTGCTTCTCAAATGGGATTCGACCGGCCTGACAGTCAGGCCAGGGAACACAGTAACAAAAAACGCCAGTCCTTTTGGGGACTGACGATTAAGGAACCATGTGTCCTTGCGGACATTACAGTTCAAGGTAGCGGGGGTGCGATTCGAACGCACGACCTCCAGGTTACGCCAGCACCCAGCGCGGTGTGCGTTCCAATCTTATTTCGCGTACTTTAGACCTTCAGGTTACTATTTCAGCCAAGCCCGGCGATGTTTGATCCAAAAGGACCTGGCGTGAATAGATTGAATTACATGAACTATTTTAACATGAGAGAAAATCCAAATCAATAAGAAAAATTATTCACAAAGAATAACGAGAAATCAGATAATAAATTGGAGTAATATTTGCCATTATCATCTTATAAGCATAATGGCAGATTACGAATCACAAATCTTCCTGCCAAAAAATAACGGTTTCTAAAACCATTATCTTAGAATTAAACATGAGAGATTATGAGACGCAAAAAAACGATTTGAGACAGTTATGTGGACTGACCATGGGTGTCTCAAGTTGTTTTGAGATTATTAGGGTTTTGAAAAAAATTGTTTCTTTGATTGCAAAAAATAGTTGATGAGAATACGACGATTTTTTGGATATTTAATAATTTCACAATATGTTTAGTTTCATAAAATCAATAAATGCACCTGCTGCTTTCGATGTTTTCTTATCCTTTAGCCAAACCAGAACAATGTTACTTTCGATATTTTCTGTAAGAGGAATGGCAACCACATCTGAGTGTTTACTGTAATTAAAAACCTTTTCCATCATTAAAGAAATGCCACTATTTGATGCAACGAGTCCGACTATACTTTCAACTCGTAAACTGGAATACGTAATACTGGGTTCAAAACCCGCATTTCTACAACTATCAACAACGATTTCGTGGTGGATAGTGCCTTTTTCGAACATTATAAAGTTCTCAGCCTTTAATTCAGATAACGTAATAGATGTCCGTTCGGCAAATTGGTGCTTTGCTGAGACTACCACCAGCAATTTATCTTGATCGATTTCAAGGAAGTCATATTGTTTTTTGTCTAGGTAGTTATCACGGACAAAAGCCAAATCGTGTTCGTGACTATCCAATCTAGGCAAGATTGTTGAAGCCTCATGTTCATCGAGACTAAGAGGGATTTCTGGATGGGCGGCTTTAAATGACGATATGTAGTTAGAGATTCCATATTGGGCAATAACTGGAATAGTTGCAATTTTTAGTGTTGAAACGCTTTTAAAATCTCCAAGATCAAATATTAAGTCTTGATAGATTTGTTGAAGATTTTTTGCGTAGCTCAAATAAGCGGATCCTGCTGGAGTTAACGCAACTTTCCGTTTACTGCGATCAAAAAGCAGAACCCCCAATTCTTTTTCAAGAGAAATGATGCTTTTTGAAAGGGATGATTGCGAAATAAAGAGATCTTGTGCTGCTCCTGAAAATCCACCCTTGTCAACAATCGTAAGGAAATATTTTACTTGCTTAAAATCCATGTCAACTACAACCTATTCCTTTTAGGAATAGATTGTATCATAAATCGAATTGCTAAGGAAAGAGACACCTGTTAAGATGGTTTTAGATGTAATCATAAGCCTAACCGATAGATAAATGGAAAGTAAATATGGAATCTACAAAACAAGAAAAAAGGAAGATGTCAAAAATGATTATTATGTTGATTGCTTTACTGGTTGGATTATTAATTGGGGTGATTTTTAAATTACTAAAATTACCCATCCCTGTACCGCATGATTTTGCCGGAATTATTGGATTAATAGGTATGTTTGTGGGAAGCGCATTAGTGGATTTGTTCATAAAAATGCCGGTAAAATAAATTTTTTACAAAAAGTAGAAAATAACAAAAGACCACATGAGCGTATTAATCATTGCTCTTGTGGTCTTTTTCGTACCAGCTTGCACAAAGGAAGAAAGGAGAAATGAATAATCAACTAAAGGTTATGGCTTTTTCTAATCCTCATTCTCAAAAATGATGGCATCAGAAGGACAGTTGCTTTTACACGTGCCGCATTCGATGCAGATTTCAACATCAATAATTGCCTGTGTTTCACCTTCTGTAATGGCATCTGAATCACATCCACTGATACAGGCACCGCAAAGCAGACATTCACTAGTTACGATGTAGGGCATATTGTTAATTATCCTTTCGAGGGTCGTTATCCTAAATACATCTTCCCTGGATCGATCTCTTCTCTGATGATCTGCAATTGTTCCGCGGATGGTGGTTCAGTGAAGGGTATTTTTTCAGGAATGATCGGCTCAAAATCCATGGTGTTCACCACATCCTCAAGCGTATTGCCGGGATGGATCGATAAGAGCACTATTTTTTTGGAGTCAGGATCGAATCCGAATATGGCTTTGTCGGTGATCACCCGGCTTGGGCCGCCACATAATCCTGCCTGCTTTCGGCTGTCGTTTCCGTGCAAATAACCCGGACTGGTGATGAAGGAGATGGTTTTGCGGAGTTTTCGAGCTTCATGCCGCATGATAATGATGGTGCTTTTGGCATTGGATGCAATATCATTGGCGCCACCGCTGCCGACCATGTGTTTGAATTGTCCTTTTGGATCACCCAACAGGGTTGTGTTCAAGTTGCCGTATTCATCAGATTCAAGCCCGCCCAAAAAGCCGACGTCTACCCTGCCGCGGTGAAGAACAGAGCCAAGGATATCTACAAAACTGCTGAGTACTTTTGCGCGGTACCATACTCTTGGATCCGCCAAACCCACACCGCAATCAACGGGTTCAGGATCAATGACTCCCAGTTCAAAGAGGATGGTCATATTAGGTGCATGTGTTTTTTTTGCGAGAAAAGAGGCAACCACAGGGAGGCCTAAACCTACAGCCACGACCTGTGAATCGCGAAGCTCTCTGGCACCGGCGACTGCCATTAATTCGTTAGGTGAATAGTCAATGACCATAATGGCTCCCTTACTCCTAATAGCCCTTCAGTGAATCAGCGTGTAATGTGGATAATATTTGTGACCCGATCTTATCCAGAAACTGCCAGTGATCCTTGCAGGTAAAGACGTATTCCTGAAGGTATTGAGCGAATTTTTCTTCCGAGCAGGAGGATTCGACATACAGTTTCATATGGTCAGAATCGTAATCGTACTCTCGATAGACCGAGGTTGGGTAGGCGCCAAAAGGCTGTTCAACCACGTGCGACACAAAGAGACCCGGAATGCAAGTGCTTTCTGGGTTTTGACGAATGATCTCGGTTGAAACAATGTGCTCTGCAATGATGATAGTCCGTTCGCTGGCTTTGACCTGCTCACAGTTATCCCACTTTGGGCCGAGGATCACTGCGTTGCCTTCGTCATCGGATATTTGAACATGCATGACTGCTACGTCCGGGATCAACGGTTTTAGCACGAGCCAATCCTTGCCTGTGAAGGGGTCATCCACGGACGCAATATCTTCACTTTCTTTGTTTTTCAACTGGTTGAGCAGATCTGAACCCATCAGAGAACGGATCGGGATGAAGGGCAGGCCGAGCGCACCCGCCAGATAGCGAAAAGCAACGGAGAGGCTGCTGTATTCATCTGCAGCGAGGGTGCCGTTTTCGATGCCCCGATTGATGTTGGCTAATCTGCCAAAACGATCGAGTGAACCACCACCGTAGATTACTTTATTAACCAAACCGGCGCCTACAAGCAAGTCTGCATCCATAGCCCCAACGCATTGTGAAAGCGTCAGGCCTTTGATCTGCTGTCGGATCAATTCATGTGCAAATGCCATTGCACACCTGGTGATGGCAAACCCGGGAAGCGAAATATGTGCACCTGGTTTTATTGACGAAACCGCTTCAGACATTGAGCAAAGTTTTGACATGATGAGTTCCTATCCGACGGAAGGTCGTTTTTCAAACAAAACAAGCAGCAGTTGACAGGCTCCATTATTGATTTTGATTTCTGCAAGCTCAACTGGGCGGTCAAGCTTTTTCTCAATCGCTAAAATAATCAAATTGGCCGGAAAGCAGGCCAGAGGTTCAACCGCTTTGGCCGCCAATTGTTTTTCAACGGATTCGTGAATGCAGCCTTCAATGGTTAATCGGAAGAGCCGGTCTTCGTTGGAAAAGTTGATCTTGCCAATAATCTTTTTTTCCACCAATACTTGTTCGATGGTTTGGATGATGTCATTTATTTCGTTGGATTTGATTTTTGGCAGGCAATTGGTATCAAAGAATTCTTTGCCAACCTTGGTTAATCGAAATTTAGCGCCCTTTCCGCGTTCATCCCAAAAGGCTTTTTCCAATTCATAAATCAGGTGATTGGCATATTCGAGAGGGATTAATTCTGTGTTCATGCTTCCTCCTTATAGTAGTTGTCGCCCCATTTTTCAGTAAATACAATGTCTTTGAGCGGCAACCTTGGACGAGGGCGGTGGACACGGGTGGGATGCCCGATGGAAATGATACTGATAGCTTTCATGTTTTCTGGAATGGAAAGCAAGTCTTTGATTCTTTCTTCATCCCTGATATCTATACAAGGAGCTATCACCCAGCATGCCCCAAGGTTTAAAGCCGTAACCATTAGCAAAATGTTCTCTATTGCTGCAGAGGTATCGAAGGGGAGATCCCAGACGTCTTTTTTACCAATTACCACCAGATTGACAGGGGCGTCGGCCATAAAAGCTGAAACCTGGCCTGACGTCAATTTCTCAAAAGCAGCCTTCTTTTTGGCTTCATCTTCCAGATTGGCAAAACGTTCCTGCATTTTTTGGGTTACAAACTCAGCCGTAAATCTGCGCCCACTTCCACCGCCGGCAATCGCCCCCAATTTTTTTCTGGTTATTTCATCCTTGACTACTATAAAACGCCATGGCTGCGCATTCTCACCAGATGGCGCTTGTCTGGCAGATTCGAGAATTAGATTAAGCTCATTTTCAGTAATGTCATCTGAGGTAAACTCACGGATACTACGTCGATCCTGAATGACCTTAAGCGTTGCATCTACCAAGGTGTATGATTCTGGCATACTTGCTTCTCCATAAGAACAATAGAATAGAGGAATACAGTTTGCGACTTATCGTTAGGTAAAACATAATATCATAGAGTGATACGAATAGAGTAGCATTTATCGAAGTCTTTGTCAATACTGACTTTTTAATTTTCACTAGGTGGAACAAAATTCTATTTGGATGTATAATTGGTAATCATTTAAATAGATAATTGAAAAGGAATCAAAAAATTGAGTGAAGCCACCCGTTCCGTAGACCGCGCATTGGATATACTTTTATGCTTTTCGGCCAATACTCCTGAGCTTAGCATGACCCAAATCTCAGAAAAAACCGCCATGAATAAGAGCACCGTTCATCGTTTATTGGCGACTCTGGAAGCAAAGCAATTTGTCGAACGAGACCAATTAACCAGTCTATATAAACCAGGAAAACGTCTTTTGCAAATGGCTTTTCTGACTTTGGAACGAAATAATCTTCGTAGTGTGGCTGCTCCATTTTTAAAAACCCTAAACGAGACTTTACGCGAGACGGTAACGCTTTCGATAATTGATGATACAGATGTGGTGTATATCGATGTCCTTGAAAGCCCTCAAAGCGTAAAAATTGCAGCAAGGCCAGGTCAGAGATTGCCTGCATTTTGTACTGCTTCAGGAAAAGTGATCATGGCTTACGAGACCGAAGAAGCGATTGCCAAAATTTATAAACAGGGATTTCGAGAATTTACGAAGTCAACAATTCGCGATCCCCAGGTCATGCAACATATCCTTGAATTGGTAAGAGAACGTGGTTTTGCATACTCGGAAGAAGAATTTGAAGAGGGTATAAATGCGGTTGCATCCCCCATTTTAGATTCGAAAATGCGACCCCTTGGCGCAATTGCGGTTGCAGGACCGGCTTATCGATTGCCAGTAAAGACATTGCTTGAAATTGGTCCATCCGTGGTTGACATTGCTAAAAAGATTACTGCAGAGTATAAAATAACAAATCTCCATCGATAAAGGACAATAAAAATTATCCTTCGATCAATCTGTTAAGTATTGATTTTGACTGGTCGCGGACAGATGTGTGTAAGCTTGCGTTGTGTGAGTCCATTGTTACAATTACAGGCAAGTCTTTCACTTTTATTACCCAAATCGCTTCGGGAATACCGAATTCCAATTTGTGAACCCCGATCACTTCAGTAACAGATTCGGCGATGAGAGCTGCAGCACCACCTATGGCGTGGAAATAAACTGCAGGCGCGTCATGGCAGGCTTTAAGTGTTTTTGGCCCCATGCCCCCTTTTCCAATAACACCTCGCAAATTTAGAAAATGGATTACATCTCCCTGGTAAGGTTCTTCTCGGATGCTTGTAGTCGGGCCGGCAGCGACGAAACGATATTGTTTTGTCTCCAGGCCTGAAACAACCGGGCCGCAATGGTAGATCAAACCGCCGTCGAGGATGGGTTTTAATTGACTCAGAGTATCCAAATCCTCCTGGGTGGCAGGCTTTGTTTTATCAATGAAGGTGTCATGGATCCATTTATGGACGGCATCTCTGCCAGTGATCATGATGCCTGATAACAAGACCGATTCGCCCACCTTCAAATCTCTAATTTCATCTGCGCTGATGGGGATGTTGAGATGTTTTTCCATGATTATTACTCCAATCTAATCTATTCGTAATCGATCGCTTCACCCTTGACGATCATTTTGTGATGCCGGAATGCCCAGCACATATATGAGATAGTGACAAAAAACGAAGCCGGCAAACGGTAGGAAGAAATTATCTTTGTGCCCAGAACTGTGGCTTTGCCGCCAAACCCCATCGGACCAATTCCCAGCTCATTCGCTTCGGTCGTAATTCGATTTTCCAGTTGATCAAGTTCTGCGTCCCGGTTATGATCATCCGGGTCTCGCATTAGCACTTCTTTGGAAGCTGCATAGCCAGTGCCGCGATCTCCACCGATGGCAATTCCAAGAAAACCTGGAGCGCAGCCTTCTCCCTGAGCGCGATAAACAGCGTCCAGGGCGGCTCGACGTACCCCTTCCAGGTCGCGGCCTGCCTTCAATTCATCATTGGGCAGCGAGTATTGTGCGCCTACGTTTTCACATCCTCCGCCTTTTAAGATCAGGTCGACGGACAACTCATCATTTGCAGAGGGTTGAAAATGAATGGTCGGAAAATAAGCATCGCCAAGGTTATTGCCGGAATTTTTTCCCGTAATCGAATGGACTGCGTTGGGGCGCAGATAGGATTTTTGAGTGGCCAACTCAATGGCACCGCGGATCTGGACGGTCAGCTCATCCTTGTCTATGGAGGTTGGAGCACTGACGAAAAAGATAGGCGTACCAGTATCCTGACAAATGGGAGTCGAATTCTTGCGGGTCATGGTCACGTTCTTGAGAATTGTCTCAAGTGCAGCGTGCGCTGCGGAACCAAGTTCCTCCGACGCCAACGCCGTTTTTAACCGTTCTTCAACCTGGTTGGGAAGGTCGGTTGAGGTCAGGCGTATTAATTCAAGGAGTTCTTGTGTAAAGTCACGCATAATCCCTCTACTCTATCTTGAGCCTGTTTTTTAATTGGCGCTCGTACTTATTAAGATCAATGGTGATTCGAGAAACACCGCTTTCCATGGCAGCTTTCGCGACCGCAGGAGCTTCCCAAAGACAAACACGATTGTCAAGTGGTTTTGGAACAATATAATCAGGACCAAATTCCAGGTGCGTCAATCCGTAGGCTTTTAGGATGTTGGCAGGAACAGGTTCCTTCGCCAATGCAGAAAGGGCATTACTGGCCGCGATTTTCATCTGGTCATTGATCGCGCTGGCACGAACATCCAGAGCGCCGCGGAAGATAAACGGGAAACCTAGAACGTTGTTGACCTGGTTTGGAAAATCAGATCGGCCAGTACCGATCATCGCATCAGGACGGGCTTGTTTTGCAAGATCATATTTAATCTCTGGGTCAGGGTTCGCCATGGCAAATATCACAGGCGCCTGCCGCATTCTTTTCAGCATCTCAGAAGTGACAATATTGGCAACGGAAAGTCCAACAAACATGTCAGCGCCTTCAAGCGATTCCGCAAGTGTTGCGGGATGATCACCCTGGGCAAACAGACTTTTCTCGGGGAACATTTCTTCTTTTCTACCGTTGTAAACGAGTCCCTTAATATCACACATCCAGATATTTTCTCTCGGAACACCAATTTTCACAAAATGGTTGGCAGAGGCAATGGCCGCTGCACCGGCTCCTGAGAAAACGATCTTGATTTCATTGATTTTTTTTCCGCTAATTTCCAATGCATTCAACAAAGCTGCGCCAAGAATAATTGCGGTGCCGTGTTGATCATCATGGAAGACTGGAATGTCCAACCTGGATTGAAGCTCCCGTTCAATATAAAAACATTCTGGCGATTTGATGTCTTCGAGGTTGATGCCTCCAAAGGTTTGTCCGATGGCTTCAACAACCGAGATCATTTGTTCAGAATCATGAGTATCCACTTCAATGTCAAACGAATCCAGGTCGGCAAATTTCTTAAATAAAACAGATTTACCTTCCATGACTGGTTTGCTGGCGAGTGCACCGCGATCTCCCAAACCCAATATTGCGGTGCCATTGGTGATCACCGCCACCAGATTACTTTTATCGGTATATTCATAAGCAAGAATTGGGTCTCTCGCAATCTCAAGAACTGGATAAGCAACACCGGGGGTGTACGCCAAGCCAAGATCTGTTTGGGTGTCGAGCGGTTTTGTTGGATTGACCGAGATTTTTCCGGGCACTCCGTTCAATTTATGATATTCAAGCGCGGTTTCTTTGGTGATGGGTGGCATTCAATCCTCCAAATATTTATTCTCGTTAATAGAGCCTTGATCAAAGCTTTGATCATATGATTTTCTTTGGGTTATAAATGATATTTCCAAGGCCATGGGTCCAAAGCAGACCTTCTCCAGCAAAAGTATTTGTTACTTCACCAATGCCAGGATTTTTCAGTATCTCGTGAGCACATGAGATTAAATCGTCCAGCAATTCCGGTTTCGCCAAAGTAGGAAGGTGCCCTGTAAAGATAGTTTTCACTCCCCGGGTGACCTCACGCAAGTGAACCAAAAAAAGATAATAAGTTTGCAGGGATAAACTGACCGGTATATGCATCCAAACAGGTGAGTTGACTATGGAATCGCCTGCAAATAGGATCTTTTCATTTTGGCTATACAATCCCATTGATCCGGGTGTGTGACCTGGGATTTCAACTGCCGTGAACTTGCGATCTCCCAGATCAAACTCTGATCGATATTCATAAGGTAAAAGTTCAATTTCTTTATAATTCACCAATGCGTTGATAAAACACGCTTCTTTTTCTTCACCTGCTTGAATGATGTTATGAATATCAGAGATTCTGAAATCGTTTGTGCACATAGTATTCATGATTTCAAAATCTTTCATCGGAAACCATGCCTGTGGAAATTGTCCATTTCCTCCTGCGTGATCTGGATGACCATGGGTGTTGATTACGATTAAAGGTAGTGATGTAATTTTTCTTACTTCTAATAATAAATTACCGATACCCATACCTGTGTCAACGAGCATGGCTTTTTGTTCTCCCAACACAAGGTACATCAGGTCATTGGCAGGGCCTTCAATTTGCCAAATATTATCGCCGATTATTTTGGGTAGTAATATGTCGCTCATTTTGCCTTCTTGGTGCTATTTCAAAGATTTTGATCGAGAAATTTAAAGACTTTGTCACTCATTTCGACACTATCCCAAGCAGGATCGCCATGATGGAGCATACCGGGAATGACTTCAAGTGTGACCTTGTCCGCTCCTGCAGCCTGAGAAAGTGCAACGGCAAAATTTATCGATTGCTCAACAGGGACGACTTGATCGTGTGACCCATGTTGAATAAAAAAGGGTGGGATGTTTTTATTGGCATATGTTTTTGGGCTCGCAAATTCTACAAGTTTGGGGGCTTTGACGATATGTTTCCCCAACAATTTGGATTCTGGCGAATCGGGCAACGAATGGTCTGCGACGCCCAGCCCACTTAATTTGAATTGTTCATCCATCTTTATGAAATTGTCACAAGGGCCACACCAATCAACGACTGCTTGTACCGCAGAAGAGGTGTCTGCATTACCCATGCTCAGGTCTTCGAGTTCTTTTATGCCAATACTGGTACCCAACAAAGAGGCTAGATGAGCCCCAGCCGAAGCTCCCCAAACGGCAATTCGACTTCCATCAAAATGGAATTTTTGTGCATTACTTCTTGCAAAACGAATCACAGCTTTGCAATCGAAAATTTGGCTTGGGAATAACGCCTCTCCACTCAGCCTGTAATTGGCACAAACCACAGCATATCCCCTTTTTAATCCTCGTAAAATGGGTACTTGTTGGATATCGTATTTATCCCCAAACAACCAGGCACCGCCATGGAATTCGCAGATTACTGGAAATGGACCGCCACCTTCGTCTGGCAAATAAATATCTAATTTTTGGGCTGGTGATTGATTTGCATAAGGAACATTTAGCCACTTTCGTTTAATGTTATCTGTATTCATCATGGGGGGCGGCTCACGATGTTCATGGTTATTGTTAAGTGCCTTTTGATCAAGTTTCCCTAGATTAAACATCGTGACCTCTTTGAAAATCGACTTATTATTCTTGTTATAAAACCCTGGTGACAAACAATCACTCATAAGTTATTCGTTTTTTATATTTACTGTATTTATCAATAATGTTATAAAATCAATCGGTGTCAATTAATTAGAAAATCGGCAGGTAATCTGATGAGAGATCAAACTGAATACAATGTGCGTGCTGTGGAAAGAGCTTTGCAAATACTCAATTCATTTGATGATTCAAACCCTGAGAGAGGTATCTCAGAGATTTCTGAAGCTATTGGTCTTCATAAAGCCACTACCCATCGGATCTTAACCACCATGCTCAATATGGGTTTTATCGAAAGAACTGCTGATGGTCAAAAATATCGACTTGGCATTCAAATGATTGATCTCGGTTTTAAAGTGCTGCGCCGTATGGATCTTCGTCGTGAATCCGTCCCATTTATGAAAAAATTCATCGATGAGTGGGATGAAGCCATTGATCTTAGCGTTTTTCAAGATAAGCAGGTTCTTTATGTTGAAGTACTCCAAAGTCATCAAACTCTGACAATTGCTGCTGCAGTTGGACAAAGGCTTCCTGTACACTGCACATCCACAGGGAAACTATTTTTAGCATATGCCTCAGAAAAAGACCTGCAAGCAATTTTAAGGACCCCATTACAAGCGTATACAAAAAATACTGTGGTATCGCCGGAAAAATTACTTGAAGAACTTGCTCATATTCGTGAAAAAGGCTACGCATTTGACCATGAAGAGTATGAAGAAGGTATTCGTGCAGTGGCTGCGCCCATTCGTAACTATACTGGCGTTGTTATAGCAGCGATCAGCGTACCAGCTCCTGTAAGGCGAATGTCAGATGAAAGAATGGCGCAAATCTCAAAAACATTATGCGAGTATGCTGACACCATCTCCCGACGATTAGGCTGGAACGGAAGCGTTACAATGTAATTCCACCAGGTTTATTAAAGTTCAGAGGGTGGTTCAATAACCATTAGAACGGAAAACTGTAGTCATCCAGTTTTAATTCCTGAACTAGATACTTAATATCCTTCTGCAAGTTCTGGTTTACTTCAATCCCTTTTGACCGGGTAACGGCAAGCATGTCATACTCTTTTTCACCGGCAGTATAAATTCGGTCGTGTCCAGGTACTTTTCTGGAATTGCGCAGATCTCTCAAGATTTGGCCGGTTATTGCTTTAAATTCATTCAATGTTGTGAAACTCTCAATATCTATTGCCAAAAAGAAGTGACCAAGTCGGAAGGGCTGCGGTGAACCGTCGGGTGCAACACCAGAAAGTGCTTGCATGAAAACCCCTGTTTGTAATGCAGTCGAGAATATTTCCACCATTGTTCCAAGGCCATAACCTTTATAACCAGCCATCAGTTCACCAGGTCCGCCTAATGGCAAGAAGGACGCTTTTCGCTTTTCCAAAGCATCCAATGCTTTTTTCGAGTCAGTCATGAGGTTGCCATTTTCATCCATTACCCAGCCTTCGGGGAGTGGTTTTTCGGCGCGATTGTAGACTTCGATCTTGCCTCTCTGCGTGATTGGTGTAGCACCGTCATACAAGAAGGGAATAGCTTCGTCGGTTGGCGCTCCAAAAGCAATCGGATTTGTTCCCAGCATTCCTTCAGCACCAAAAGTGGGAGAAACAGAAGGTCTTGCATTGGTAAAAGCCATGCCGATCATATTTTGTTGGATTGCCATTAAAGGATAATAGCCCGCGATACCAAAATGAGTTGAATTTCTGACGGCAACGGATCCCATTCCAAATTCCTTGGCTTTATCAATCGCCATCTGCATGGAGCGTTTAGCAATCACCATGCCCATGCCGTGATGTCCGTCTATTACTGCGGTAGTGGGGCCGTTTTTTACAACTTCGAATTCAGTCACCACTTGATGCTGACCAGCTTTGATACGGTCGTAGTAATACTTCAAACGGCCAATGCCGTGAGATTCAATCCCTCTTTTGTCCGACTCAATGATGACGTCTGCGCATACATCCGCATCTGCGGATGGCACGCCGCATTTAACTAAAACATCTTTGATAAAGGACCTTAAAGTATCTACGGGAATATAGACGGATTCTTTGAACATACTGCCTCCGATTTTTTAGTATCAACAGGTGAAATACAGTTTCAATATTAGAATATCATTCAGTCTAATAGAAGTCAAGGGGAATTGATTAATAAGTTTTATTCTGTGAAAGTAGTTGACATCAGGTAAAAAGATTGCTATACTGATTAACGAAACAGTGTTTCATAGAGTGAAACAAAAAAAACTTCCTTGAGGTTAAAAATAATGTCAAACGTTCCGTTCGTTAAAGCAGCTGACGTAAAGGGTGAGTTTCGAGAACCGCCTCGAACTTCAAAGCTTCTACTTGCCCCCAAATTTGGTGGTGTAGAAAAAGTCTCGATGGGCATGAACATCACTGAAGTGGGCAGCATGATCCCAGATCACGTTCACGAAAGTTCAGAAGAAGTTCTTTTCTTGATAAGCGGTCATGCAAAAATTGTTTTTGAAGGACAGGGCGAATGGGAGATCGGTCCTGAGACTGCTTTCTATTCTCCGATTGGCGTAAAACATCGCGTTGAAAATATCGGCGATGAACCGCTCAGAATTGTTTGGGTCTACAGCCCGCCGCTACCGGCACATTGTAGTTAAACTTTGCCAAAATCTTAAGAAGGAGAAGGAAATGATATTTCAAGAAACGCGCGATTATTTAAAAAAGATAGGAATGCCGGAAGGTGACCTCTGGGATTTACCCTCGTCCACCCTGCGGTTTCCAGATGGTGCTGCATTCCGTATTGAAGTACCTACCATCAATTCTGCGGATGCAGTTGCTGCATTACTGGATCAGGCAACCAAGAATAATATTGTTATCAATCGCGTAACTGAAACCTATGGCATGTTCCGCCATACTCGCGAAGAAATCAAACAATACTGCAAGCTGTGCCATGATTACGGTGCGGAACTTTTGCTTTCCACCGGCCCTCGCGCAACCTATGACACCGGAGCTACTGTCCTATCAGAGCAGGGGGTGCGTATCAGCTATCGTCTGCGCGGTATGGAACAAATGGTTCGTGCAGTTGAAGATATTAAACGCGGCTATGATCTCGGCGTCCGTGGATTCCTCATCTATGATGAAGGCATGCTTTGGCTGGTTGGCAAGATGCGTGCAGAGGGCGCTCTGCCGAAAGACATCATTTTCAAGACATCTGCCCATCTTGGACAGTGCAATCCCTGTTCATTAAAACTTCTTGAAGATTTAGGTGCTGATAGCATCAACCCGGTCCGCGATTTACAACTCCCCATGATTGCTGCCCTTCGCGCTGTGATCAAGACCCCGCTGGATGTCCATACGGACAATCCCCCTGGTTCCGGTGGTTTCATCCGTACTTATGAGGCCCCTGAGATCGTGCGTCTTGCCGCACCCGTCCATTGTAAAACGGGCAACTCAGTTGTGGCCGCTCATGGCCAGATCACTTCTGCCAGTGATGGTAAGAAAATGGCTGACCAGGCATCCATCATCGTTGAAATGTTAAATACTTATTATCCTGATCTTAAACAAAGCCAGAAGGGTTCATCAGATCTTCACCTTCCTCAGGTTTAGATTATGAAATTACGAGTAGGAACAAAACGATGAAAGGAGAAGTACATGGGTGAATGGCAGTTTCCACCTGACGGTGGTCGAATGGAAAGACCGGAAGGACTGTATCTGCAAACCATGAATATGACGCAGATCAATGCTCGCTTGAAGAAAAATGATCTGATCATTATTCCTGTCGGCAGTACGGAATGTCACGGCGCCGCTCAACCATTGGGGGAGGATACATTTTTAGTGACCCGCATGGCTGAACAGGTTGCATTGAAAACCGGATGTACGATTGCTGAACCCGTTTGGTACGGATCTCATCCATACAACCACCTGGGAATGCCCGGCACAATCGTTGTTCCTGAAGATGCTTTTTTGGCAAATTTGCGTGCCATTATCGCTGGTTTATGGAACATGGGGTTTCGCAAGCAGATCTTCTTAAATGGACACGGTCAGGAAGAAGTCATTCCGTTGGCGCTGCATCAATGGGCCAAAAAATATCAGGTACCCAGCTTGCTGATTTCCCTCCACTGGCCGACTGTCATCCACGATTTCTTAAAGGACAAGGCGCACGGTGGTCCGTTTGAAACCCCCTTCCAGCATGCCTGTGAGGTAGAAGCCTCATATTCTCTGGCACTCTTCCCTGAATTCATGGATATGAGCCTGGCTGTCGACACAAAACCTGAAGGTTTTCTGCCCCCCGGCCATGTGGATAAAGGCGGTGAGGTATACCATGCCCCCATCAAAGGACATGAACACGTGGGTCTTGGCGGCATCGAAGTGCTTGTCTATCCTGAAGGTGTAATTGGCCAGCCAACTCTGGCAAATGCAGACAAGGCCAAACCAGGTCTGGATGCTCTTCTTGATTACATGGTGCGGTTGATCGGTGACATCATGACAAAATTCCCCACTGGGGTACTCCCACCCACCGATAAGACCACCATGCGTGATGCAGCAGAAATTGATGCGTTGCTCAAGGGACCCTTAAACGGCGGTAAGCATATTTATACCGTCGCGTATCCACCATAGATCAGTCCTTTAACTTGAGAAATAGCGTTCATCATTGAACCCAGCCGTCACAAAAGCGTTACCAATTCTTCGTCTTGTGGTGACTGGGTTCTTGCTCAAAAAGATCGATTGGCCAAAGCCGCGACTGAGGGGCTGGATACTGAGTTCGCTGCTACGTACTTTATACCTTCGAACATCGTCGATATCATTACTACCCCATTATTTTTAACTTCTTATTGGTGCTTTTCTTTTGAGAGTTGAATAACCTGTTCGGATTGGGATGAATGTTATTCAAATCAAACCATAAGCTCGTTAGCAAAGAGTAATTGCAGTTCAAAAAACAGGCATGAACGCATTTTTTGAATTTATTACTTTCCCAAAAACATTCAAGGAGTAATAGATCTGAATCTCAACTTATAAATTTGATCGTAAAAACACCCATCGCAGATTCAACGGGCACTATAAAACTTAAGGTTGCACAATTACAAGTTCATACTTTACCTCCGATTTGTTAGTGGTATTTCTTTCCTACATTGCTGCTGGATCGATCAATATTCGCGAAGGAGGAATATGCAATTGTTAACCGTTGAAAAGCTTTGTAAATCCTTTGGGGGATTAAAAGCTATAAATAATCTCGACTTTCATGTTAATGAAGGTGAGATTGTTGGCATTATTGGCCCGAATGGCTCGGGTAAAACCACATCCTTAAATCTATTGACCGGTTTTCTGAAACCTAATTCAGGCAGGATCAATTTCCGCGGCGAAGAAATTGGCGGTTTGCCGCGCCATATCGTTTGCCAGAAGGGTATTGCCAGAACTTTCCAATTGTGCAAACCGTTCATGGATTTTACGGCTATGCAGAACGTAATGGTCGCTAGAGCGTATGGAAGGAAACCAAGCGCCAACCTGCATATCGCTGAAAAAGAATCGATAGACATTCTTGAGCAGGTGGGGCTTGGCAGCAAAGCAGGGATTTTGGTTAAAGATCTGAGAGTCATGGAGCGAAAGCGTTTGGAACTAGCCAGGGCATTGGCGACCAAACCATATTTGCTTCTATTGGACGAACTGATGGCGGGATTGAATCTTACTGAAGCTGATGAGGCTTGTAAATTGATTAATCAGATCAGAGAGTCAAATATCACCATCATCATGGTGGAACACATTGTAAAAGCAGTCACATGCGTGTCCGACCGAATAATTGTCTTCAATATGGGCGAAAAGATTGCAGAAGGCCAACCTGAAGAGATCGTCCATAACCCCAAAGTCATCGAAGTTTACTTAGGAAAATCTCATGCTTAACCTGGAAAACGTCAATATTTTTTACAAGGAACTTCAAGCGATCTGGAGCGTTTCTCTGAACGTTCAAAAAGGGGAGATTGTTGCGCTGATTGGTCCAAACGGAGCTGGAAAAACAACCCTATTGCGTGTGATCAGCGGACTTCATCGATGCGCCTCTGGAAAGATTGATTTTCTTGGCCGCCAGATTGAAAAAGAAGCACCTGAAAAAATTGTGGAATACGGGCTTTCACAGGTCCCTGAAGGTGGAAAGATTTTTACAGGGATGAGCGTTCTTGAGAATCTTGAATTAGGCGCTTTTGTGAAGCGGGCGCGGAAAGAAAAAAACCAAAATTTGGAATGGGTATACGAGATCTTTCCGCGGCTGGCTGAACGAAAATCTCAGCAAGCCGGCACTTTGAGCGGAGGCGAACGGCAGATGCTGGCAATTGGACGAGCGTTGATGTCAAAGCCGCAGCTTCTGATGCTGGACGAACCCTCTTTCGGTCTGGCGCCCATTCTTGTGGAGCGTATGTTTGAAACCATTGAGAAGATCAATCATGAGGGATTAACAATCTTTCTGGTGGAGCAAAATGTTCAGTCTTCGCTTGAACTGGCTCACCGCGCCTATTTGTTGGAAAACGGTCGAATAGTGGGTGAGGGCAAAGGAAAAGATCTTCTCACCTTTGAATCGGTTCGCAGTTCTTATCTTGGTTGATTTCTGATGAAAGGGAATTGAGGCCGTTATGTTGCAATCTCTGGGACAAAACCTTGTATTCGGGCTTCTCGTGGGCGCCCTCTATGGATTGGTCGCCCTTGGTCTTTCTCTTATTTTTGGCGTCACAAAATTCCTTAATGTTGCTCATGGTGAATTGGTGATGTTTGGGGGATATGCCAGTTTTTATGCTTTTTCAATGCTGGGGCTGGATCCGTTCCTTTCCATTCCACTCACCATCATTATCTTGTTTGTTTTAGGGGCAATACTCTACAGGCTCGTTTTTTCTCGAACCATAAAACTGCCTGAAGAATCCAAGATCAAAAACACGCTTCTGGTGGCATTCGGTCTTTCGGTCATCTTTCAGAACCTGGCTCTCCGTTTCTTTACGGCGGATGAACGCGGCATTACCACCTCATATTTCAGCCAGGCTTTCACACTTGGCGGAGTACGGTTCCCTCTGCCGAAAGTCGCCATTCTGGTGGTTACGGTCATCTTCTTAATCATCTTGCAGTTGATCTTGAAGAAAACCTACACCGGTAAAGCCATTCGGGCGACCACTCAAAACTGGGAGGCCGCTTCTTTGATGGGAATCGACATTCATAAAGTTTATTTGCTCTCATTTGCCATGGGAGCTGCACTGGCCGGCGTGGCTGGCACTCTGGTGGCTGTCAATTATTCAATCCAGCCATCCATGGGGCTTGGCTGGACCATGAAGGCTCTGATCGTGATGGTGTTGGGAGGTTTGGGCAATATCCCCGGCACGATAATTGGCGGCTTGATCCTTGGTTTGACCGAATCAACCACCTCGTTCTTTATCAGCAGTAATTACCGCGAAGTGGCGGGATTGGTTTTATTCCTATTGGTGTTGATCTTCCGTCCGCAAGGCTTATTTGGATCCAAAGAGGCTTAGGCGATGAAAAAGAATAACATCATAAAACTCATCCTCATCATTGTTGTCGTGGCCTTGTTGGTGGTTCTTCCACTGGTGATCAAGAATGACAGCACCATCAATTTGGTGATCCTGGTCTTGCTCTATATTTTGCTGGCTTCCAGTTGGAATATCCTTGGCGGATATACCGGCCAGACCAACCTTGGACATGCGGCTTTCTTTGGGGTCGGTTCACTCACCACCCGCCTGTTGTGGGTCAATGGCGTCCCGTTTCTACTCAGTTTCCTGGCTGGTGGTGTCGTGGCGGTCATTCTGGCGCTCATCATTGGCGCGCCGGCATTTAAATTGAGGGGGGTATATTTTGCCATCGGCACCCTGGCTTTGGCCCAAATGCTCAATCTTACTGTCGGCAACATTCTGCCTGAAATGTCTTATAACCCTGACCTTGCAAATTATCAGCTCCTTCCGAGATATTACCTGTTTCTGGGGTTGACCCTGATCACCATCCTTACGGCGGCCATTTTGGTCAAATCCAGAATTGGGTTGGGGATGATGGCTGTACGTGAAGGCGAGGATGCAGCAGAATCGCTGGGCATCAGTGCTCTCAAGCATAAACTCATCGCCCTCTCCATCAGCGCTTTTTTTGCGGGCATGGCGGGTGCAGCTTTTGCGTATTACCACGTGAGTTTTTACTATTACATGCCCTTTGGCAGTGAATGGACCTTCGACCCGATGATGATGGCTTACATCGGTGGAACAGGAACCATTATTGGTCCCATCATTGGTGCCGTATTTTTTGTGTTGTTAAAACAATTACTGGTCTGGAATGTAGGCGAATACCATCTGATCATTTTTGGCACCCTTTTTATTCTGATCGTTTTGTTCCTTCCCGGCGGTCTTGTGGAAATTTGGCAGAAATTTAGAACATTTCTGACGAAGAAAACAAAGAGAAGAAAAAAAGTGTTACTCAAAGCAACCATTCAAAACGAGGATGGTATTCAGCGTGAGTGAAAGGAGAGAGACTATCGGCATGATTTAACGACACCAGATCTTAGGTTTTTTTTTCGGCTATTCACTTGAAAGGAGAATGAGGAATGAAAGCAAGAATGTCCATCATGGCACTAGTGGTAATAATCAGTTTATTGCTGGCCAGTTGCACTCCTGCGCCAACCCCCACTCCGGTGGCTACACAGGCTCCGCTAGAAACCCAAGCCCCAACAGCCACAGAAGTACAATACCCGCCTGCTCCAGAATACATTGAGATCGGAGCATCCATCCCACTCACTGGAAAATTCGGTTCTTTAGGCAGCCAGGTCAAGGTAGGCTATGACTATGCCATTGCCGATATCAATGCAGACGGTGGTGTTTATGTCGCAGAATATGGGACGAAAATTCCACTGCGCCTGACAGCGTATGATGATGAATCCGATCCAACTAAAGCGGTCAGCAATTTGGAAAAAGTTTTCACTGAAAACAATGTTGTCGCATATCTGGGTGGCGCAGCAAGCGGAATGCACGCTGCCACCACAGCCATTGCTGAAAAGAACAAGGTGCCCTACCTCGGTGTCTCTTTTGCCTGGTGGAATATTCACCAGAGAGGCTACAAATACCTGTTTTCACCGTTCCCCAAATCACCTGATCAGGCTCGTGATGTGTTCAAGGCACTCAACGAGTTGGTTCCCACCAAAGAAGAAAGACCAACCAATATCGCCATCTTCCAGGAAAAAACCGACTGGGGTAATGAGTTGGGTGGTCTCTTTAAAGCGGATGCTGGTCCCGCAGGTTACACGGTGGCGTATTACGCTGAGTATGCTCCTGGTACGACCGATTTCTCGACTTTGATCATGGAAGCCCAGGCTGCAAATGCAGACATGCTTCTTGGTATGCCGAATACGCCAGACGGTATTGCCATTGTGAAACAGGCGGCTGAACTTGGTTGGGAACCCAAATTCATCATGCTGGTTCGTGCTCCAGATGCGGCAACTTGGGGTGAAGCAACCGGAACAGCCGGTGATAGTGTGACCATGTTTGCTGGTTGGCACAGTGGCGAGAACTTCGACGGTATTGCTGAGATCAATGCCAAACATCAGACTGATTTCAGCAGACCGGCTGACATCCTTGTAGGCCCTGCGTATGCCTGTGTTCAAATACTGGCTGCCGGTATAGAGAAAGCCGGCACGTTGGATCGTGACGCGATCAGAGATGCGATCGCGGCAACAGAAATGATGACTGTCATGGGCAATGTTTCGTTTAATGCTGACGGAACTGGGAACGTGCTGAACCCATTAGTCCAATGGCAGGATGGCAAAATGGAACTTGTATGGCCGGCTGACCAGAAAACGGCAGACTTTGTCTATCCCATACCTTAGTCTTTTTTGATGTCAGTCGAACAGATCCGGATTGTTAGAATGGCAGTGGAATCTCCACTGCCATTTTATCCCTATTAGGCATTTATAACTGGGATTTTTATGCTTGGGGATTTTTATTATTGGACGATTGTTTCAAAAAATCAATAAATAGTTTTGCAGCACTCAAGGGGGGCTTGTTATTAAGATATGCTAGACCAAGATTACACTCAATATTTTCTTCCAGGGGGATGGTGATGATGCCTGGGTGCCGGTAGTATTCAAATATCTTGGCTGGCATCAGTGCAATTCCAATGTTTGTCTCGACAAGAGCAAAAACACTGACCTTGTGTGGACTTGAAAAGAAAATGGTAGGTTCAAATTGTGCCTTTGCACACTCATCCATGATCAACTGGTGCAGGTCTGTCACTTTATCAAAAACGATAAAATTATCGTTGGCCAGTTCTCTGATGGATATGGAAGATCGTTTGGCATAACGGTTCATTTTTGCCACTACCACCAGCAACCTGTCTTTACTAATCTCTTCAAAATCAAATTGATTACGATCAAGGTAATTATGTCGAATAAAACCCATGTCGTAACGTCGTTCAATGAGTCCAGGAACTATGTTTTGACCATTTGTCTCTTCCAAGCTAAAGTGAATGGTCGGGTATTTATCTCTGAATTGTGCAATTAAGGTTGCTATACCATATTGTGGCAGTACCGGGATGGCAGCAACATTAAAGGTATCTTCAGACGATTTATACCCATCCATTTCAACGAGCATTTTTTTGTAATCTTCAATTTGCGTACGTGCGTGTCTGAGAAAAGCTTTTCCTGCTTCAGTAAGCGATACTTTGTGTTTGCTGCGATCAAAAAGAGGAGCCCCCAGCTCCTTCTCAAGTGATGAGATAATTTTTGAAATTGAGGGTTGGGTGATAAAGTTCTCATCAGCCGCAGCAGTAAAACTACCTGTATCAACAACGGAAAGGAAATACTGGATTTGTCTGATATCCATTTTTTTGCCCTTTTTTACCATTCCATTTTGGAATGTATTGTATCATAGAATGAATTGGAGTTTCATTACTCAAAATGCTACTATACTTTCAAGGATTATTCTATGACAAATACTGACAATGATTTAATTCTTCTTCCTCCGGCAGATGTTTCTGGCATATCTCGCAAGTGGCTGGATATTCCTTATGCAAATTGTTCCAGTGCTGAGATGCTGGATATATATCTCCCCGAGACAGGGGAGGGTCCCTTTCCAATAGTATTGTACATTCATGGTGGAGCTTTTCAACAAGGCGATAAACGAGATATAGAACTGTTGACTTTTCTTAAGGCTTTGTCGTCCGGCTACGCGGTTATTGGTGTGAATTATAGGTTGAGTGGCGAGGCGATCTTCCCTGCTGCTGTGCAGGATGTTAAAGCAGCCATCCGCTGGATCCGGGCAAATAGTGAACAATACCAGTTGGATGGAAATCGTATTGCAGTGTGGGGAAGCTCAGCAGGTGGAAACATCACTTCGATGATTTGTGTGACTTCCAGTGTTACTGAATTTGATGATTACAACCTGGGTAACCCTGGTTATCCGTGTAATGTGCAGGCTGCAGTAGATTGGTTTGGGCCGACTGATTTTCTCATGATGGATGAACAATTACAGGAACATTCATTGGGACCGGCTGATCATGGTGAAGCCATGTCACCTGAGTCCAGATATTTGGGAGCGAAGATATCCGACATTCCCTTGAAGGTTGAACTTGCAAATCCAATGACTTATATCCACAAGAATATGCCGCCAATATTAATCCAGCATGGAAGCATGGACTCAACCGTACCTGTACAACAGTCTATTATCTTCGTTGAAAAAATGCAGAAATACATCAGCCATGATCGTTTTGAATTTGATGTTCTGGAGGGAGCAGGTCATGGTGGTCCAGCCTTTGAATCCAAGGAGAATATCAAACGGGTTATGAGTTTTTTGGACAAACACTTAAAATGATTCGCTTGTTTTCCCAACCAAAAAATTTGGAATTAGTCAATTGACAATGTTTAAATGATTTTGAAGGGAGGTGGTTTTTTGTAAGACTTGTATTCATGAGAATCAATCTCAATTATTCAGATATACGATAAAAAAAGGAGAAGAAAGATGACAAAGAAGTTGATGTTCGTAATGACATTCCTCTTAATTGCCGTTATGATGCTCGCGAGCTGCGCTCCACAAGCAACTGAAGCACCCGCTGCTGTTGCCACTGAAGCCCCTGCTGAAACTGAAGCCGCCGCAACTGCTGCACCAACTGAAGCCGCGGCGACTGAAGCTGTCGCACCCGTTGATGCCTCCATAGAGGATGTCGTTGTTTCTATGGTACCCGCAAAAGACGGATCGCCTTTTGATATCAACGGCAAAACAGTCTGCTACCTGATCCCATCGCTTGCCAATCCTTTCTTGAACGGTATTTCCAAATCTGTTACTGAAAAATTTGAGGCTGATGGCGTAACAGTTAAGGTCTACGGCGCTGATGAAGGTGGTTTAAACCAACAATACGATCAGATTGAGAACTGTATTTCGATGAAAGTCGATTTTATGTACCTCATGGCAGCAGGAGAAGTCGACCAATTACTCCCTGCTATTGAAGAAGTCAAAGCAGCTGGCATCATGGTGATGGGCGTTCCTCCTGCCAAACTGGCACCGTTTGATGCCATTATGCACACCAGCCAATTCGAAGACGGACAAAAAGTTGCCAAGATGGCTTGCGATTTCATTGAAGCTGTTTATCCGGATGCGGCTGATGGTAGTGTTGAAACTGCAATCGTTGGTGCTGCAAGCTCTGGTGTTGGTATGTTCGAACGTGATCGTGGTTATTCCACCATTACCGATATTTGCCCCAAGGTTAATCTTGTCGCACACCTGGATATCACCGGTGACAGTATTCCTGTCGGTCAGGGTGCGGCTGAGAACATCTTAACTGCTAATCCAAACGTTAAAGTATTTCTTGGTCAATCCGCCGCCCATGCTCAGGGTATCGCCAACGCCATCAAAGCACTGCCAAATGTAGATCCTTCACAGTATGGTGTCTTTGCCGGCGATATGGATCCTTCCATGATTCCAGTTGTCACCAGCTGTGAAGATCCTTACAAGGGTTTTGTCGCCATTGGTGGAACCTCGCTTGATGTTGCAACTTACGAACAGGTCAAGAAGATGCTTCAGGGTGTTGAATATCCCAACATTATCAACGATCAATTGGACCCGATTTCCTGCGATTTCTCTACACTCGCAGCAAAATAAGTAGTTTATGCGAAAATAATAGTGAAGGGTGGGGGCCCTTCACTAAAATTCAGAGGTGAAAATAGAATGGATGCCAAGGTTGTATTATCCCTGGAAAAAATCACCAAGAGATATCCCGGTGTATTGGCTCTGAATAATGTCTCGATGAGTTTTCTTGAAGGCGAGGTCCACGCCTTGTTGGGTGAGAACGGTGCGGGTAAGTCAACATTAATCAAAGCGGTTGCTGGAGCCATTGATATCGATTCGGGGATCATTAAAATTAACGGACAAGAATATTCCAAGATGACTCCTTTCCTTTCAAAGAGCCTGGGTGTTGAAGTTATATATCAGGAGTTTAATCTTGTTCCCACTTTATCAGTAGCTGAAAACATTTACTTATGTGAAAAAACTGAGAATTCAGTACTATTTAATGAAAAAATAATTACTAAAAAAGCTATTGAGGTTTTGAAACAATTTGACGTGAAGATTGATCCGCATGCCATGGTGCAAGATCTATCCATTGCTGATCAGCAGATCGTTGAAATAGCCAAAGCAGTATCTAAGAACGTGAAAATATTGATCATGGATGAACCCTCTGCGCCTTTAAGTGTTTCAGAAGTGGAGATGATGTTCAATATCATCAATCAGTTAAAACAAAAAGGTGTGACGATTATTTATATTTCACATCGTTTGGAAGAAGTTTTCCGTATTTCTGATCGTGTGAGTGTCATGCGTGATGGATGCTACGTGACCACTATAAATACAAAAGATACGAATCGGCAGGAACTTATTACTTTAATGGTTGGACGAGAACTAAAAGAAAACTATCCCCAGCGAAAGAATCCTCCGACCGAAATTGCCATGGAAGTGAAAAACCTTACCGGTAATGGCGATAAGAATATCTCTTTTAAAGTACGGAAAGGTGAGATATTGGGTATTTCCGGTTTGGTTGGTGCTGGGCGAACAGAATTGGCACAATTGCTCTTTGGTGCTGCTCCAATGCAAAGTGGAGAAATCTTGATCAATGGTAATCCTGTCAAAATCAAGTCCCCTTTGGATGCTATCCAACATAAAATTGGTTTGTTGACAGAAGATCGTAAAGGCCAGGGGCTGTTCCTAGAGATGCCTATCAAATGGAATATCAGTTTCCCAATTATTCGACGTATTTCAAAATACGGTGTGGTAAATACGAAAAAAGAAGACGAAATTGCGCTGAAATATAAAGAACGGATAAACATTAAAACTCCCAGCTTATTACAGCAGGTGATCAATTTGAGCGGTGGTAATCAACAGAAAGTGGTGCTTGCCAAATCTTTGGCGGCTGAGTCTGATATTTTAATCTTTGATGAACCCACCCGTGGAATTGATGTTGGCGCCAAACAGGAGATTTATCAACTCATGACTGAATTGGCTGATAATGGAATTGCGATCTTGATGATTTCTTCGGATATGGAAGAACTATTAGGTATGTCAGACCGGATAATCGTCTTGTGCGAAGGTGAATTAGTTGGAGAAGTCCAAAAAGAGAATTTTAATCAACATTATATTCTCGACCTCGCATCGGGGACCCATTAACTTTTGGAGGAATAAGTAATGAGCAATCAATCTGTGTTTCTATCAGGGTTTGGCAGACAGATATGGTCATTTGGAAAAAAGAATGTGCCATTATTGATCCTAATCTTCTTATTGATACTTTTTACATTTGTAGCACCCAACTTCATGACATTTGGAAATCTACGTACCTTGATACGCCAAATTTCATTTGCAGGGATTAGTTCTGTTGGATTAATGTTTGTAATGATCAGCGGCGGTATTGATCTCTCGATTGGTTCTCAGATCGTATTTAGTAATGTTCTTTTGGCGATTATGATGGCTGATTGGAAATTATCCCCAGCTGTGGCGATACCCTTGATCTTGTTGGTGGGCACCGGTTTTGGTGTTATCAATGGTTTCCTCTCAATAAAACTTAAGATTCATCCGCTTATCATTACACTGGGTACCTCTGCAATATTTAAAGGTATGGGTTACATAATCAATCAGTCCAGAAATATTATGGGGTTCCCAGAATCTTTCCGATGGTTTGGCCAGGGATATGTTTGGGGAATTCCAGTACCTGTCATTGTGTTGATTGTCGTAGCAATAATTGGGTCTTTTGTATTGACGAAGACGTACTTTGGTCGACAGGTATTTGCCTTAGGAGGTAATGAAGAAGCAGCCCGCCTTGCAGGTGTCAATTTAAACCGAATGAAAGTTATATTATTCATGATTTGCGGTTTTTGCTCGGGGATCACTGCGGTATTATTACTTTCAAGAGTTTTCGCTGGACAAACATTTACCGGGCAGGGTCTTGAATTTGACTGCCTCACGGCAGCACTTTTGGGAGGCGTCAGCTTTAAAGGCGGTGAGGGCACTATTTTTGGGCTGATGGTTGGGATGGTTATTATTGGTGTTTTAAATAACGCCATGCAGTTGGCAGCTTTCCCTGATTTTTCTCAAACCGTGGTCAAAGGTGCAGTTCTATTGATTGCGGTGGCTTTCGATGTATATCAAAAGAATCGAAAAGCCAAAGCAACTGTGGCAAAAGTAGCTGCATAAAATTTGGGCAGTTATTTGCTATTATCTGAAGAAATCTGGAGTGTGGATAAGTTTTGACGCCAGAAGACAGTATCTTGAATCCGAATTTTGTTCAATCGCCTAAAGGAGGTTTCACGCCTTTAGGCGATTCTTTGGGGCCACCAGATATTCCGATGGCAGATGTTTCTTTTGTAGCCCGGAAATTCCTTGATGTTCCTTATGCTTCCATTTCCCCATCACAGAAGTTGGATATTTACTTGCCTGAGCAAGGTGAAGGGCCGTTTCCGGTGCTTATGGTGATCCATGGCGGCGGTTTCATGATCGGAGACAAGCGTGATGTCCATCTGCTTCCATTTCTTGGCGCCTTGGGGCTTGGATTTGCAGTGGTCAGTGTGGAATACCGCCTGAGCCGAGAAGCGATCTTTCCGGCCGCCGTGCAGGACGTAAAAACTGCCGTGCGCTGGGTCCGCGCCAAACAGGAGAAATATTCACTTGACGGCAGCAGAATTGCGGCTTGCGGCGGATCAGCCGGCGGTAACCTGGCAGTCATGTTGGGCGTTACCGGCAACACCAGTGCGTTTGATGATCAGGTTCTAGGCAATTTAGACTTCTCATCTGAGGTGCAGGCCGTGGTGGATTGGTTTGGCCCTGTTGATTTTCTCCACATGGATGAACAGATCCTGCAAAACGGGATCGGTGTACCTGACCATAACGAACCCTTTTCACCTGAGTCGCAATACCTGGGAGCGCCAATTCAGTCCGTTCCTGAAAAGGTTGAGCAGGCCAATCCTTATCTCTATCTTCATGCGGGGCTTCCTCCATTTTTTATCCAACACGGTGATATTGACCCGTTGGTGCCTGTACAGCAATCCATTGCTCTGCACAATGCGCTTCAACAATACTTGGGTCCTGATCAACTTCAATTCGAGATCATTCCCGGGGCGGAACACGGCGATCCTAAATTTGAGACCACAGAAAACATGGCAAAAGTATTTAAATTTTTACGAGCCCATCTGTTTTGAAATTAAGTCGTGTTCAAGAGAAAATTATGGTCTGGCAGGGATGTTTTTGGGACCTGTAAGAGTCCTTAATTAAGAATACCCAAAGAAGGCTAATTTCCGCTATTGGTTTGTGATTACCAAAGGGGAAATAATGGAATACTTGATGTATCTCCATTTCTATTAACGTTGTCAAACCTCAATATATTTGCAAAAACTTGACCAATTTGGATAATATGCTATCATAATAATGAAACATAGTTTTATCTAATAAAACAACACTCTTTGTATGAACAAATAAACGGAGATTGGGCTAAATAAAGAAGCGTTATTTTCATGCTGAATAAAGTCCTTGATCACCAACAACAAAGACCATGATGATAAGGATGAGATTTAAATTATTGTTGATCAATTCGGCATTTGATTCGCTCTGGGTTTTCAAATAAGAATATTTTTCAACTGTCCTGGCTAAATATTATTTTTTGTTCCTAACTTTTCTGAATTTAAGATATTCGGCACGAAAAAGATAGAGGCGCGAATTTCAAATTATCTACTTGTAGAAAATGGACACCGTAAAAGGAAAGCGTATTAACAATTAGACTCGAAAGGATGAACAGAGGCTCATGATTCGAACTAAATTGCTCATCGGCTTTGCATTGACAATGGTGTTTTCCCTTTTATTGGGGGTTGCTGGATTGAAAACTCTTTCCGGGGTTTTTCATAAAAGCGTTGGTTTTTATGAATTAAATTATCTACCCACCTATCATTCTCAAGCATTAATGAGTGATTTTCACACACTTAGGAATTCCTATACAACGATCTTGATGCATGTTGATAAGCCGGAAATTGTAAAAGAACAAGCATTGATAATTCAAAAAGCCACTGAATCAATTTCAGATGGATTAGCCTATTTTCAAGCTCGCAAAGATAATGCGGCAGAACAACCTTTAGTTCAAGCAGTCAACATGAACTGGAAGACTTATGAATCCTATTTTCCTGTTTTGAAAACACAAATGGAAAATAGGGACGCCGCCGGAATCAAGGAAAGTATTCAATTCCTGACAGAAAACAGTGAAGATCTGCTGACAAGTCTTGCTTCATTGGTCAGCTACGAATTGAATGAATCACAGGCCAAACAAGATGAAAATTTGGTGGCCTACACATCATCGAAACGCTTGATACAACTAGTTTTATCGTTTTCCATCTTGGGGACCGTTGCCATTGCCTTCGTTTTTTCAAGCGGATTTACCGATTCGCTCAATTTCACTTCACTATCACTCAAAAACCTGTCTGTGGGTGATTTGAATCGAAATATGTCTGAAAGCATGAAGATAAAATTGAAAAAACGCAAAGACGAAATTGGTGATGTCAGTCGTCAGATTGGGGGTATCAGGCTTTATCTCGTTGAAATGGCCGAAATTGCCCGCCAGATTTCAGCCGGTAATTTGTCAACGCGGGTTGAGCCAAAGTCAGAGCGGGATGAGCTTGGCTTTGCATTTACGCAAATGTCGGAACAACTGCGCGAAATCATCAGCCAAATCAGCACAAACGCGGCAGGGCTTGAAAAGGCCTCAAATCAATTATCGATGAACGCCGAGCAGACAGGTCAGGCGACAAGTCAAATTTCGACAACAATAAGTCAAGTCGCCAATGGTATTTCTCAGCAAACAGAATCCTCGACAAAAACAGCCCTGTCGGCCGATGAAATGAGTCAGGCAATAGCAAAGATCGCTTCAGGAGCACAGGAACAATCAAAAGCGGTAAACAAGGTTTCTGAAATTTCAAATCAAATCTCAACAGCCATCCAACAAATCACTGAGAATGCAGAAACTGGAGCTTTGGAATCTTCACAAGCTGCAGAAATTGCGGTTAAAGGAGCAGTAACCATTCAGGGAACGATCCGGGGGATGCAATCAATAAAAGAGAAAGTCGCCCTGTCAGCAAAAAGTGTTCAGAATATGAGCACCAGTTCAAGTCAGATCAGTGCGATCGTTCAAACCATTGATGATATTGCTTCGCAGACCAACCTGTTGGCCCTTAATGCTGCAATTGAAGCCGCTCGTGCCGGTGAAAACGGAAAGGGTTTTGCAGTCGTCGCGGATGAAGTAAGAAAATTGGCTGAAAGATCCAGTACCGCCACGAAGGAAATTGGTACTTTGATCGGCGAGATACAAAAAACAGTCGAAGAAGCAATCGCATCAATGCAGGAGAGCGAAAAAGAAGTTGAAGCGGGTGTGTCACTCGCTAACCAGAGTGATGATGCGCTCAATTCGATTACAAAAGCTGCCGAAGCTGTCAAACGAAGGATCGAAGATATTGCCAAATCGGCTCAAAAGGTCAATGCCTCCTCACAAGAATTAGTGATGTCCATGGATTCGGTTCTGGAAGTGGCGGAGGCAAATACTGCCATCACCAAAGAGATGGATGCTAGTTCAGTGGTGGTCATTCAAGCCATTGAAAACATCGCCAGTGTGAGTGAAGAGAACGGCGCTGCGGTTGAAGAAGTCAGTGCTTCAACGGAAGAGCTGAATGCTCATTCACAGGAAGTCGCCTCTTCAGCACAATCATTGGCTGTGATGGCCCAATCGTTAAACACATTGATCGCACAATTCAAACTGGAAGGTTAGTGAATTTCAAGAAGGTTGGTTTATTCCTCTGAAGTTGAGGCGACATCGTTATTTTGTAATTTGAAAAAGTTCTTGACCAGGGAATTGGTTAATGTTATCATAGTAAATGAAACATAGTTTTATCTAATAAAACTAATAACTCTTTTTTTTGTTTTATAGACCGTAATCGAATACTTGGAAGTTATTAAAGGAATGATCAGGGTTTTAAAAGTAGGGATTTTATCCCCGGTTTGAAGATAACAAATCGAATCTTCGAATTTGCGATTAAGAAAGAGACTTCATAAATATTTTGGTCAAACTGAAAATGGCTTTTTTGTGAAATTCAGGAAATTCCTCATCTTATTGAAATTTGGAGTGACAAATGAGAATACTTCGAGTTGATATGGCTTCAAAAGAAATTCGATATGAACCTGTTCCTGAAAAATACACTCACTTTTCCGGTCGGGCATTAATCGCTAACTTATTACTTGAGGAAATTCCACCTACATGCGATGCATTAGGTCCACATAATAAATTGATATTTACCCCTGGTCTTCTCGGGGGAGCCGGGGTTACCACCGCTGGTCGCCTATCAGTGGGCGCAAAAAGTCCATTGACAAAAGGTGTCAAAGAATCCAATGCAGGTGGTATTGCAGGGGACAGCCTTGGAAAAATGGGTTTAAGAGCCGTGGTAATTGAAAACCAACCACTTAGGAAAGAGTTCTATATACTTCACATTACCGCTAAAGGCGCAACCCTTGAAAGCGCCAATGAATATCTCGGTTTGGGAACTTATGCCACCTCCAAAAAGCTTGAAGAAAAATTCGGCGCAGATAGCTCCATCATCTCGATCGGTCAGGCTGGTGAGTTTTTATTAACTGGTGCCGGTATTTCAACGACAGGCGAAAAAGAACAGCGTAGCAATTATGCGGCTCGAGGTGGATTAGGTGCTGTGATGGGAAGTAAAGGCCTTAAGGCTGTTGTGATTGATAAACCTGTATTGAAGACAGTCCAATTTGTGGATGCGGAGCTCTTCAGGACCGCTGCGAAAGCATTCGCACAGAAATTACTTGATGATCCCAAGTTGGGGCCTCAAGGTGGGCAACATCTTTATGGCACAGCCTCAATTGTTGGGGCTGTCAATGAAATGGGTGCTCTTCCCACAAGGAATTTCAGTAACGGTAATTTTGAGGATTCAACCAAATTACGTGGTGAATATATGCGAGAGCTGATCCTTGCCCGAGAAGGTAAGGTGGGAACCCGGTGTATGCCAGGATGTGTGATCGCTTGTCGCAACCTATTCGTAGATAAAAATGGAAAAGAAATTGTTGGTACTGTGCAATACGAGACAATTGCATTGGTTGGGTCAAATCTTGGTTTGGATAACTTGGATGATGTGGCACTCCTAAACTATATGTGCAACGACCTTGGCCTTGATACTATTGAAACAGGTGCTGCCTTGGGAATTGCAATGGAAGCTGGATTGGTTAAACCCGGTGACACACAAGGCTTTGTCGCTCTATTAAATCAGGTGGGTGAAGGTACCGCGCTTGGACGGGTGATCGGTAATGGTGCAGAAGTGACTGGTAGAGTCTTTGGAATACGACGTGTGCCAACAACTTTAGGTCAGGCAATCCCAGGTTATGATCCACGAAGTTTGAAAGGCAATGGCGTCACTTACGCAACATCTCCCCAAGGGGCGGACCATACTGCTGGGAATGCTTTTGGAGCGAGAAAAGAAGTCAATCCTCTTGGCAAAGAGGGGCAAAAAGAATTGTCTCTAAAATTGCAGATCATTTCTGCGATGTTGGATAGCACAGGATTATGTCTATTCGCTCGCCCTCCCGTAATTGCTGATCCGCAATTGATGGTTGATATGCTAAATGGTATCTATGGTTGGAATTGGACAAAAGAAGACTTGGATCAATATAACCGCAACGTTTTACGTGTAGAAATTGAATTTAATCGCCGGGCTGGATTAACCTTCGCTGATTATCGTATCCCAGAATATATGCGGGAGGAACCTCTCGCACCACATAACTCAGTGTTTGATATCCCTGATTCTGATCTTGATTCAGTATTTGAAAAACTCTGAGAGGTGTAATTTGGTTGTAGAAATTGAGTTGTTCGGTCAATTACAGTCACAGGTTCCTCGTTGCCAAACCTTGCAAATTGAGGAATCTACAACCATTAAAGAGGTGGCTTTGAGATTAGGAATAAATCTGAATTTCGTGGGATTGATGTTTCTTAACGGGGTTCAATGTGAAGAGGATGAATTGATAACCACTGATGGACGTTTGTGTTTTTTCCCATTTATGTCTGGTGGATAACAGATCGTGTTAATAAATTATCATTTATGTGACAATATTATTTAATACCAGATTGATAGATCGAGAAAATTATACAAGTCAATTTCTCACTTTTATATGTAATGTTTTGCGGAGTTTCGTTTTGCCTAAGTACCACACTCTCTGTATGCAACACCTCTTAGTGACGCTTGAGGGTGTTTTCAAAGAGCGAAATTTTATTTTGTTTGTTAAATTATTCTATTGAATGCTGCCCTCCAGAAATAGACTTTTGGCAAGATACTCTATTCTTCATGATTATCTTAGAATTAAATCTGAGACATATTGTGACACAATTAACAAATTAATACGATCAGGTATGGCGATCGTCGGTGTCTCAAGTTGTCTTAAGGTTGGATAATAAAGAAAATTGAGATTATTGTAAAAATTCTAATGGGTATGAAGTAATGGGCAATGTCGAAATCTTTTGGATATGGTGCGATTTACTTGAGCCATTATTCATTCTCTCGCCAGTATAGTATTCAACTTTTTTGGTCAAAACTGGTTCTAAAATGGTACCAACTGAGCAATTGCGTATGATAAAAAAAGGGCAAAAAAAAACAGCAAAATGAGTCTTTTTATACCGTTATGGGGTCTGGGGAAACAATACAAGCATCCTCCTCTTGATCAGCAGGTTCACGGTTTAATCCCATGGTGGATCACATTTAAGAGCCTATTTAGGCTCTATTATTTTTAGGTTTTGGGCACCCAAAAGGTGTGATATTCTCCGGTTCGAGTGATGATATCGGGCCCTTAGTGTGATGAGCGCAGTGAACAGGGGATCCTTGGGACTAAAAACCGCCGGGCTATCCTTTAATAAGGAACCTGGCGGACTAAGATTGGCTTTTAGTAGCGGGAGTGCGAAATCACCCCTCGATGGGGTTAGAACTCAAATATAAAAAGACACCTTTTTCAGGTGTCTTATAACTAGGTAGCGGGGGTGAGACACTAGCCCCCCATGTGGGGTATCACCCCTAGATGGGGTTCGAACTCACAAAAAAAAACACTCTTTCGAGTGTCTCAATCTAGGTGGCGGGGAGTGGATTCGAACGCACGACCTCCGGTTCTTGAGCCTGGTTTGTACTTTTTGCAAATTGTTGGGTCAGTTTAGAACTTTCGGCAAACGGTTGGGTAAAAAGCCAAAAACCCCAACTTTTTTCAAAATAGGTTTTATATTGCTCAAACTTACTTTTTGGCAAAAAGATGGGTAATATTGATGTAAACTTATGGGTAAAGTGACACTCACTGTGACATAACCCAACAGCCTGCAATTTTGCAGGCTGTTGGGTTATGTCACAATATTCAAGTATTATTAAAAATTTTTAATAATTATCTAAATTGTTTATATATTTTCCCTTATCTGAAACTATATCATCTACGATCGAATAACTCAGATTATTAAAAAACTCTTACTCTATTTGTATAGGTTTTGTAATTTGAAATACTTGTCACACGTTATAGTCACGTGTAATATATTAGTAGAAGCGGAATTTTTAGACAGTATTTATACAATTTAAATTGCAATTGAAGCCTGTTATTGTTTTAATTATTATCGATCCCTATTATTGAGGAGTTTATTGTTTATGTCTCAAACGGGTAGAGTTTTTATGAATCATTTTTCTCGGGGGGCTCTCTGTGCCTAATTCTCTTTCTCAAAAAAAAACCAACCCGGTTGATCAAAATAAAAATTTGATCCCTTCATTTCAGCAGTTAGTTGAAACTGCACTAGAAGGGGTTTGGGTCATCGACAATTTTGAAAACACGACATATGTAAATCCAAGCCTGTGTGGTTTATTGGGGTACTCCGAAGAAGAAATGTTGGAATTATCGGTTACAAATTTCATGTTTAGTGAAGATCTTGAAGACCATGCTCAAAAAATAAGGGATCGCAAAACTGGAAAAACAGATTCATATGAGCGTCGCTTCAAAAAGAAAGATGGCTCACCAATTTGGATGTTTTTATCAGCAAAACCTTTGCAAGATGAAAATGGTAATTACGCAGGTTCATTTGTTCACCTCATTGACATCACAGATAAAAAACGGCGCGATAGGTTAATTTCTCTAGTCACTGAAGTACAAATAGAATTAGCCAAAATTTCTGAAGTTGATCGAGTTTATGGGCTGATCGGTAGAAAAATCAAGGAAATGATCCCGGAAGGGATTGTTGGGACCACGAAGGTTGATGACATTCATCAGACCATTAATATTACGAATTTGTTTGGGGCTGGACAAACCTATGAAACGTTGGTGAAGACATTTAAGATTGACCCTACCCAAATTGGATATCCCTTAAACGCCGCTTCACCTCACGAATTGAGTTTCTTTCAGTCAGGTAAGTTTCAATTATATGATGGCGGTTTATATACGCTTTTATTAAAAAGAATTCCTAAAAGTGTATGCAAAGTAGTTGAAAAACAATTAAAGATCAACCAGATTCGCATTATTGGTTTTATTTCAGAGGGCAGGCATTTTGGTAGTGTAGTCGTAATGAGCGAAGGAGATCTTGCCCTTTACATCACTGCAATTGAATCAATCGTGAATTTGGCGACACAGGTGATCAAGCGCCTTCATTCTGAAAAAATTAAAGAACTTAGCGAAGCAAGGCTGCTTTCTACGTTTGACGCCATTGAAGATGGATATTGGGATTGGGATATATCAACAGGGAAGGTTATCACCAACGAAAAATGGTACACGATGCTCGGATATCAACCCTCTGAATTTCCAGTTACATATGATAACTTTATAAAATTGTTACATCCAGATGATATTTCAGACACGACTCGAATAATTGAAGATGCTTTAAAAAATAATCAAAATCAATATAACACTGAGTTTCGATTGCGCATGAAGACAGGTGATTATAAATTTGTGCAATCACGGGGCAAAATAGTATCCTCCACTGAAAATGGAAAGCCTCTTCACATGGTTGGGATTCACACTGATATATCCCAGCGTAAACAACATGAAGAAGACACTCTTCTTTTTTATGAGACTCAAAGAAAATTGGTGCAAGTTACAAATTTAAGCGAGTTGTATCATCTGATTGGCAATTGCCTGTCGAAATTATTGCCAAATGGTTACATTGTTTTTACAAGATTTGATGACCAACAAAAGGTGGTAAAAATTGTTGGTTTCTATGGGTTTGGAAAAACCTTGGACGAATTGTATAAAAAGTATGGATTATCAGAATCTAGTTTCAATGTCCGTGTGGAAGACATTGAAAAAGAGCAGATGGATTTATGGTTGAGTAGTAAATTGGAGAAATACAATTTCGGTTTGTATGGTATTGTCACCAGGAAAATTCCCAAAGTCATCTGCAGGGCTATTGAAAAGCAATTATCCATAAATGAAATCTTTGTCATGGGATGTAAGTGGAAAGAAACAGATTTCGGTGGGTTTGTCTTGCTCACCAAAAACGGATTAGGAAATAATAAAGAGTTAATTGAAACGCTTATCAATGAAACTGCAATTGCCATTCAACGCATATTAACCGAAAACGAATCCAGTGAAACGCAAGCCCGCTATCAAAATATTTTTAAAGCAAGCCCGGTTGGCATTGTCACCGTTGGACTTGATTTCAAATTTATCAGTGCCAATGCTGAGTTTTGTCGCTTTTCTGGTTATTCTGAAGATGAATTAAAGAAAATGCAATTTTCTGCAATTACCCATCAAGAAAACCTTGAAACTGATATTGAAAATATCAAAAAACTGTTGGCAGGTGAAATTTCGGTATATAAGACTAATAAGAAATATATCCGTAAAAATGGAGAAGTTGTATCAGGAAGAGTACTGGTTAATAGAATTAATGATTCGCAAGGCAAATGTTTATATTTGTTGGCAATGGTAAACGACATAACCAGAGAAATTGCTGCCGAAGAAGCTATCAAAGAGAACCAGAGGTTTCTTGAGATTGTAATCAATTCAATACCAAATTATGTGTTTGTAAGAGACATTGAAGGGCGCTATCAGCTATCGAATAAAGCTTTTGCTGAAGCCATGGGCACAACCTCAAAGGATATTGTTGGTTTAACCGACAAAGATTTTGGTGATCGATCAAGACTTGCAGAGGAGGTTCGATTACAAGATATTGAAATCATTCAAACTGGCAAGGATTGGTCTAATCCGGACATGGAAATTTTGTTTCCAAAGGTCGGATTATTACCTGTGCAATTTGTCAAGCGTGCCCTGCCAGTCATTGAGAATAAATCCCCATCTGTCTTGGCGGTGATCACAGATATCACTGAAAGAAAACAAATTGAACAAGATATTCGAAAAAGCGAAGCAAAATATCGCCTTCTTACAGAAAGCATGAAAGATGTGATTTGGACTCTCGACACAGAGACAATGAAAATCACATACATGAGTCCATCTATCAAAAACTTGCGTGGTTATTCAGTTGAAGAAGCCATGGAACAGGGAATGGGAGACAAGCTGCTTAATGTAGGTCCTGAAGACATTAAAAAAATAATGCAGCAGCAGATTTCCGAATTCCTGAAAGATCCTTATGGACCCGAAAAATATTTCACCCAGGAATTTAAACAACAAACAAAAGATGGCAAGACTATCTGGACGGAAATCATAGTAAATTATTTCTTCAATCAAGAAACCGGTCATATTGAAATGAAAGGTGTGTCTCGGGATATTTCAGAACGCAAACAATCTGAACTTGAAAGACAGTCTTTGTTTGAAATCATGCAAGGGCTAAGCCAAAGCAAAGACCTCGACCAATTCTTGAAACTGATTCATCAAGTAATAGCAAAAATTATTGATGCGAAAAATATTTCAATCGTTGTTTACAATAAAGATACAGACTTGTTTGAAGAAAAATACTGTATTGATGAATTTGATCAGCCTTATCCCCCCTCAAAGTTAGAAAAAACTATAACCTCTTATGTGTTTAGAACTTGTAGGGCGGTAATTCTTGGGAACAAAGCATTTAAGGCTCTTTCACGGTTAGGAGAAGTGCGATTGGTAGGATCTCCTTCTGCAGTCTGGATGGGCGCGCCTATTAAAGATGGTGACGATGTTATTGGGGTAATTTCAGTTCAGAATTATCAAGATGAAAATGCCTATTCAGATCGGGATAAAGAGTTTCTTTCTTCTGTTGCAGCACATGTGGCCATAGCCATTAAACAAAAACGGGCTGAAGAAGCCATCCAGCAGAGTGAAGAAAAACACAGACTGCTGATAGAAAACAGCCATGACATCATTTACACGCTAAATTTGGATGGATTGTTTACTTTTGTTTCAAATGCCTGGAGTGAATTCCTGGGCTATCCTGTTGACGAAATTTTCGGCCAACCCATGAACAAATTCATATATTCAAGAGACCGTTCTAGATTTGAAGAGTTTATCACCAGTTTAATTCAAACTGGTGAAAGGCAGACCGGTTTTGAATACCAGATCAAACATGCTGATGGTTCATGGCGCTGGCATATGACCAATGCACTTCCAATTATGAATACTGATGGCATTTGCATCGGCATAGAAGGCACTGCCAGAGACATTACCGAGCAAAAACTGGCCGAAACTGCTCTTCAAGAAAGTGAAGAACGATATAGGGTTTTGGTTGAGAGCTCGCCAGTAGGAATTATTCTGATCCAAAAAAGGAAGCTTATTTATATAAATTCTGCGGGAATTAACTTGTTTGGCTATCAATCAATTGATGAGATGATAAACCTAAAATTATTGGACTTACTCCATCCTGATTCTCAAAAGGAAATGTATAAAAGGGCATTTGACTTACGCAAGGAGAATTTATCTTCTCCTTTGGAAATGAAAATTATTAAGAAAAACGGCGAGGTATGTGACACGGAATCAATTTCTTCAAAAGTAAAAATTTTTGGTGACTTTGCGACTCTTGTTTTCATACAGGATATTTCTTCTCGTAAAAAAGCAGAAGAAAAGATTAGAAAGAATACAGAAGATTTATCCTTGATCCAAAAATTAAATGATTTAGTTAATCAGGGGGGTACACTTCAAAGTTGTATTGAACTGGTAAATGAAGAAACCAAAAATTTGTATTCAGGCAATGGTGCTGCTGTCTATCTATTGGATGACAATAAAGAAATCTTGGAGTTACAAGGTTTTCAATTACCAACTGAAATTGTTTCGACAATAGAAAGATATTTAAAGATTAAAATCCCAAAAAGTAAGATTAGCTTAAAATCAGCCAAACTATATCAAGACATTCTGTCTGGAAAGAAACTTCAATATTTTGAAGGACCAAAGCAGGTTATGGCACTTATGAGCGAGTTTACTGACAATCCGATTTACAGAAAAATGATTCCATCTTTGTATAAAAAATTAGGAGTTAATTCTGTAATTGCTATCCCCTTGGTGGTTCAAAATGAAAGCGTTGGATTATTGGAGTTCTCAAGTAAAACAGTATTTGAAGCCGATGCTTTACAGAGGTTTGAGTATATTGCAGTACAACTTGGATCAGTCATCAGAAGGAAACAAGCCGAAGAAGCATTGAAAGAAAGCGAAGTAAAATTCCGGCAGATCGTTGAAAAATCCAATGATATCTTCCTGCTAGAAAACTTTGATACGTTGGATATTGACTACATTAGCCCGAAAGTCACTGACTTGTTAGGTTATGCTCAAAACGAATTTTTGTATGCAACAAGAAATAAAATTGTTGAAGTCATACATCCTGAGGACCTCCATATTTTTGAAGGCTTTAGGCCGAATCTTATTAAATCGCTGCAAACCGACGAAAAAAAAATAGTTTTAGAATTTCGAATAAGATCCAAAAATGGCGAATACAAATGGTTTATTGGTAATTATTCGCTCCTGTTAGATGACAAAGACGAACCTAAATCTATTATGAGCACTTTGTCAGATATTACAGAGCGAAAACTTAATGAACTGATTTTGCGATTTAGAGTGAGAATATCACAACTGGTACCTAAACTTTCAATGCAGGAATTGTTGGTTGCCATCCTTGATGAAGTAGAAAAAATAACAGATAGCCAGTTCGGCTTCTATCATTTTGTTGATCAACACGAAACTCATATTGACCTAATGTCTTGGTCAACCAACACTAGTGCAATAGCTGAAAATATATTGGCACCAGAAAATGCAAGCAAAATTGAACAAACAGGTGTTTGGCTTGAATGCCTAAAGCAGCGCAGACCACTAATTCATAATGAAGAAGATTCTGTTACTCCTTACGATAAAAAAATTGAGGAGCGTTTGCACATCTTTAGAGAATTGGCTGTCCCAGTAATGCGTAAAGACAAAATTGTATCTGTTTTAGGTTTGGGAAATAAATCAACCAACTATACATTAGGCGATCTTGAAATTGTTTCAAAACTTGCTGACTTGGTTTGGGATATGGTTGAGAATAAGAAAATAGAAAATGAGCTAAAAGAAACTCAGGCAATTTTCAATGCATTTATGGAAAATAGCCCAATTTATGTTTTCTTTAAAGATAAAGATATCAGGTCAAAACAATTAAGTCGAAATTTTGAACAAATGTTGGGAAAACCTTTGGAGCAGCTCTTAAATAAAGATATGAATGAACTGTTTCCATCTGACCTATCTCTTAGCATGATCAAAGATGATCAGCGAGTTTTGAGGGAGGGGAAAACGGTTGTTGTTGATGAAGAGCTGGATGGCAAATTTTATACAACGATCAAGTTTCCAATTTTAATCGATGATAAACCCGAATATCTGGCAGGCTTTACAATCGATATCACTGACCGTGTACTTTCTGAGCGAAAATTGGCTGAAAGCGAAGAACTCTACCGATTAATCTCCTCAGTGGTTTCAGACTATTTATTCTCAACCCGGTTTACAGATGATGGCCAACTTGACCTAAATTGGGTGGCGGGTGCATTTGAAAAAATTACAGGATATTCCATGGCTGAGTATAAACAGATGGGGGGATGGCGGGCAGCTCTGTTTCCTGCCGATGTCGAAATTGATGATCAAGATATGCTGACCCTGCATCAAAATAAACAAGTCATTACTGAGCTCCGCACAATCAGAAAGAATGGCGAAGTCATATGGGTAAGAGTTTACTCACAGCCGATTTGGGATGAAGAAAACAACAGACTGCTTGGAATAAACGGTGCCGTGCAAGACATTACAGAACGTAAAAAAGTAGAAGAAGAGATTAAAAAGAGTGTTGATGAATTTAAAGCACTTTACGAAACTGCCACGGATTTCTCATTGCACCGTGATCCATTTGTTATTCTAAAAACCATTTCAGACCGTGCCAGCAGTCTGTTTGGGGCTTCAAATGCCTTTGTATATCTATACGATCCCCAGCAAAATGATCTCGAATTAAAATTTACCAGAAATCCATCTCAACCTCTGGGATTGCGAATAAAAATGGGTGAAGGCATATCTGGGTTGGTGGCAGAAAAATCGACACCAATGGTAATAAATGATTATAGTAAATGGGAAGGCCGACATCCTGAATCGACTTTTAATTCCATTGCTGCCGTCATGTGCGTACCAATGTTGTACGGCGGTCAATTACTTGGGGTCTTGGGAGTCCACGAGAACCATCCTAGCGAACTTGTCTTTACAGAAGATGATGCTCATTTCTTGACCTTATTTGCCTCTCAGGCCGCAGGTGCATTATATAGTGCCGATTTGTTTGAAAAAATACGTCAAAATGCAAATGAACTTGAAAAACGTGTTGATGAACGTACCAAAGAACTAAAATTAAAAAATAAAGAACTGGAAACTTTCACCTACACAGTCTCTCATGACCTGAAAGCTCCTCTGCGCGGCATTTCTGGTTATGCCACGTTGTTGATGGAAGATTACTCACATCAACTTGACTCAGAAGCAAAACGTTATCTCGATAATCTGGTTACCTCGGCTGAAAGGATGAGTTTACTCATCGAAGACCTTCTTGCATATTCTCGAGTTGAACGTCGAGAGATTAAGAAAACAAATGTTAATATAAATGAGCTCATTGATAAAATTACACAAGAATATAAACATACCGAAAACACTAAAAAACTACATTTCAAAAAGGAAATAGAGTATGGTACAGTATTTACAGATCAAGAAGCTTTAGCTCAAGCTTTGAGAAATTTAATTGATAATGCTGTTAAATTTTCACGCGAACAACCTGAAGCCGAGATTTGCATTCGTACCAATAAACTTGAAGATCATTGTTTGATCTCAATTGAAGATAATGGAATTGGATTTGATATGAAATACTACGATAAAATCTTTGAAATATTCCAACGTCTTCACCTTTCTGAAGATTATCCGGGTACCGGAATTGGTTTGGCTGTTGTGCGTAAAGCTGTTGAGCGATTGGGGGGCAAGATTTGGGCTGTGAGTCAACCTGGAGAAGGATCAACCTTTTTTATGGAATTGCCGCTATGACAACAAATCCTGAACCTTATGAAATTCTTTTGGTTGATGACAGTCAAGTGGATGTGGATCTTACCATGTTGGCTTTGTCACGGTTAAATTTTAACAAACCTGTTCAAATTGCCCGCGATGGTGCAGAAACACTTGAGATCATTGAAAAGTGGGAGCAGGGAAATCCGACTCCCAAGCTCATCCTTTTGGATATTAAACTTCCAAAAGTTTCAGGTCTTGAAGTATTAAGGGTTTTGAAAAGTTCCAAAATCGCCAAGTTTATTCCGGTGGTGATGTTGACTTCATCAAACAATGATGCAGATATAAGAACCGCGTATGAGTGGGGCGCGAATTCTTATATTACCAAACCGGTTGATTTTGATAAATTTATGGTCCTTACAAATGCGCTTTGTGACTATTGGTTGGGTCTTAATGTTAGACCGGAGGTACAAGGATGAAAGTACTTTATGTTGAAGACAATCCATTGGATGCAGACCTTGTTCGAATCACATTAAAAAAGTGCGGTGGTGAGTTTGATTTGGAATGGGCCAATGGGGTGGATGAAGGCTTGGAAAAACTGCGTTCGCAAACGCCTTGTCCATATGATTTGGTCTTAAGCGATATGCATTTGGTGGATGGCAGCGGATTGACTGTTTTATCAGAAATCAGAAAGACCGGCATTCCTGTGGCAGTTGTAATGGTAACAGGTCAAGGTGATGAAGATACTGCTATTGCATCATTGAAAACAGGTGCTACTGATTATATTGTCAAACGGCAAAATTATTTAAAAGAACTACCCGACACCCTCAGAAATGCTGCAAAATTATATAAAGAATCTGAAAATGTGCAGCATGAGGCCATTCATGTTTTATACGGAGAGCACAATTCGACTGACATTGATCTGACACAGCGTTTTATGAGAACACATGCACCTCAGATTGATTTGGATATTGTCTCTACTGCTGATGAAATGTTGGAAAGATTGTCAAATGAACATCGACAGCATGATTATGACGCAATATTAATTGATTATCATTTGCCGGGTCCGACGATCATTGAGCAAATCAAAAATCTCCGTTCAAAAAGTATTGATACGCCCATCATTGTGATAACAGGGCTTGGCAGTGAAGAGGCTGCAGTTGAAGTTTTAAAACAAAGTAAAACTGATTACGTGGTTAAAACCAGTGGTTATTTGATGAGGCTGCCAGTTATCCTCGAAAATGCCCACCATTTGGTGATGCTGCAAAAAGAGCAAGAAGCTTTAAGAAGAAGCGAAGAGCGTTTCAGACTGCTTGCCGAAAACGCTGTAGATGTTATCTTCAGGTTCAAGATTTCAGAACCGGTACAAATTGAGTATATTAGCCCCGCAGCAGAACGGGTGATTGGGTTCTCCTTGGAGGAGCTCTACGCGGACCCATTAATCCTGGTGCGAAATTCCTTCAATGTTACTGATCCAAAAGCCATTAATCGTTGGGCTGAAACCATGGAAACCCCCATGATCAACCTGCCATTTGTTCGCAAAGATGGTAGAAAAATCTGGATTGAACTTCGTTGCACGATCATCAAAGACAGTCAGGGTCAAGCCGAATTCATGGAGGGCATCGGCCGAGATATTACCCAGCGTATCCAATCTGAGCAGCAATTGCGTGAGCAAATGGAACGCATCAACGCTCTTCACCAAATCGATAAAGCCATCACCTCATCTTTTGACCTTCGCGTAACCTATCAGGTGTTGCTTGATCAATTACGCCAGGTGCTGCATGTCGATGCGGCTTCAGTATTGCAGTTTGAATCCGATCTGATCCAGTATCAATATTTGACCGGTCTTGGTTTTAAGACACTTGAAACAACATTGCGTTCTGCATTGCGTCATTCTCCTCTGCCTTCTGAAGCAGTTGCTACTAAAAAAACAAACCAAATTAATTTGAACTCAGGTGTTACTTTTTCACCGGCATTAACAGATATTTTGAATAATGAAAAATTTGTTAAATATATTGCCACCCCCATGGTAATTAAAGGCCAGATCAAAGGCGTTTTGGAAGTCTATCATAAATCAGAATTTGAACCGACACGAGAATGGATCAGTTTCCTTGAAGCACTGGCGCAGCAGGCAGCCATTGCCCTCGACAACTCGCAGAACTTTTTGGAGCTTCAAAAGTCGCAGTCCGTTTTGCTTCAAGCCTATGACGATACTTTGATGGGATGGGCAAACTTCCTTGATCTGCGTGATAAAGAAACAGAAGGTCATACCGTTCGCGTATTGGAGCGTACCATGCGGGCAGCCCAAAGACTGGGCATCCGCGAAGATGACATGGAACATCTGCGCCGCGGTGTTTTACTTCATGATATTGGCAAAGTAGGCGTTCCAGATCACATTCTAAATAAACCTGGTCCTCTGTCAGACGAAGAATGGGTCATTATGAAAAAGCATCCTGAATATGCCTATCAGATGCTGGCACCGATTGGATTTTTGAAACAAGCCCTGGATGTGCCTTATTGCCACCACGAAAAATGGGATGGCACGGGCTATCCGCGCAGCCTTAAAGGCAAGGAAATTCCGTTTACGGCCAGAATATTTACTGTCTTTGATGTGTTTGATGCCATCACCAGTGAGCGTATTTACAATAATAAACCGCGGTCAAAAGAAGAAGCCATTGCCTACATACGCGAAAATGCCGGAATCATATTCGATCCCGACATTGTGGATGTTTGCATTGAAGTGCTCAGAGAAAAATAAACTGAAACAGGGTTACTAACCTTGTTTGGTTTCGTTTTCTTTCTTCTTGGCTTTATTAAATTCCAGAAAGCCCTGAACCACTTGCATTAAGCCGAACGCAAAGACGGCCACAATTAATATGGACATGTTGCTGGTGGACTCGCCCTTGTTGAGAGAGAAAAAATAAAAGGCTGCAGCCAAAACCGCAAACATGCCGCCAGAAAACATTTGTTTCTTGCCGTTTTCTTTTGTGGCTTCCTGATAAACGCGGATTTTGGCTTCGCCTTTGACGTAGCCGGTTAAACCCTCAGCGTCGATAATTTTTACCCAGCCCTTGCCTTCATCACTTTCATAACCGACCGCCGTGACGATGGTTTTCTTGGGGTAAGTTTTAATAACAGCTGATTCTTGTGACGGAGCTTCGTGTGCTTCAATGTTGTCAGAGAAAAACTGCACTTTTTTGATCACAAAGATTTTGGTCTCACCGGTGATAAACCCCTTTTGACCGGAATCCAGGGTGACTTCAACCCATACTTCTTTCTTCTTGCGAGAGACTTTGCCTAATTCCATCTCATCCCCTTTTTTAAGTGATGTGATCGAAAGGGTTTGATTGCTGGCTTCAGCATAAACCTTGACTTCATCTTCTACTAAAATTCCTCTCATCTTAACCTCATCCTTTTTTCAAAGTCTCTTCTTCTGGCAATGGAGCTTGATCATATTTCCATTGATTATTTTTCGCACAGGCTTCAGCCCATGATTCATTTTCCAAAATGATCTCCAGTGCAGTGGCGGATGGATCATCCTCTGTTTTCATCACATAAGTGTGCACTTCAGCACGGGGCAGTGGTTGAAAACCCGGGTTCGTTTTTTCAATTTCATGCAGCACTTTGCTCTGGTATTTTTTTTGACTTAACCATGTCAAAAAAAGGACGAGCACACCCACAACCACAGGCACCTGCCACATTTGCTTAATTGTACTCAAAATTCCGTTTGCCGGGATGATGGGCGTCAGTAACAAAAACCCGCAGGCAGCCAGCAAGCCGCCGACGGTCCATGCAATCGAATGCATGTGGGCAATCTTGGCTAGCTGCGACGTTCCGCGATCTAACAACTCTGGATGGGTTAAATAATCAGATTTAAAACAGGTTTCGCATACTCTGATTTTTAGCAGATAGCTTTTTGATATGCGATATTTTTTGCCGTAGAGATGATTATGTTTAAAACCAACCCTGTAGTGCAGCCGGTGGACTTCAAAAAAATTGGCCGGAGTCTGGTTGCACCGCGAACAGCGTCCTTCATGGTCAAGCACCAGAGCGGATCCCTGGCGGTCTTTGACCTCGCTTGCTGGAATAAGTATTTGAACAGGCATCTGGCAGGTGCTCCAAAATCAAAGAATTCGTGCGAGTCCAATTGTAACTTATTTCATCATGACACCTCGTTCAGCTTTAACACAAAAGGGCGGGTTTTTACGCACACAAATATCACGAGTGATTACGCCCACGCAAAGACGCGATAAAATCCGCTTGACGACACTCTACGGCTCGAGTAACAGGTGGCGTTTTCAGTTGTGCTCCCGGTTTGGATGTAGATATTGGCAGAATCACAGCCAATCACCTCATACAAGTATATTCCGCTTTGCACGTAGGTTACCCTGACCCATTCGCTGATGCCGGCGGAATCGGTTGAATGATAAAGTGTGATCAACCGTGGAGCGGTACCCAATCCATGAGATTTTGTGTAAACGGTATTAAATGTGCAGGCAAACCAGCCCGAATCATAATCCGCCAGCGGCAAAGCGGATGGCGCCAGATAACATAAATTGAGATCAAGGCTGAGCCCGTCCAATAGGCTTGACCGATAAGGCGGTGGTTGCTGCCTTCCGAAGATGAAGTGTTGACTGTGAGCGTAAACGATGTTGACCCCTCCGTTCGAACCGCAAAGATATACCACATGGCAGCCGGTCCGCTGATCAATCCCACGGGTAAATCCACATTTGAATCAGATTGCAGCATACATCCGTTGATCATCAAGGATGGCGGAGCCGCGAAGGAGTACGGCACCCTGACCCTGTGGTTTGCCAGGTATTCCAGTTTCACCCCTGAAGAAAAGCGTCTAAAAAACTCACCCAGCTTGACGGCATCCGCATCCGCCTGGCCGAGATTGAGCGCATCTTTGCGCAAATTATTGTAATGCTCGGCCGCCGTCGGCTGCCCCGCAGTAACTTGAGAGGATAGTGGATATGCCATACTTTTTTCCTTTTTTCGAAATTTTTGTGTATTTAGTGGTTGAAAGGGTTTAGCCTGTTACCGCCAATACGAACTGCTCCAGGTCAGCGTGCCGTCCCAGATTGAAAGCATCAGCAGCGCCGGGTCAACGGGCGGCCAATACACCCCGATATTATTGAATTGACACTTGATCAGCGAATACCCCGGCTGGTGGCGTTCATCTGCCGTCCAGCCCACTGCTCCCAGCGAAAGCATCGTCCCTGCCGGGGATGTGATGCACACTTCTGACTGTTTATCCAGAAACTGGCACAACTTGGCATAATCCGCAGACCGGCTCTTGGCGTGCAAACTTCCATCGGGGTTGACGGCGCGGTCAGCCAGCAGCACATCAAAATGCAGCCACAGCCGGGTTGTACCGCCCGAATCCACTTCGCGCGTCATCTGTACACCGCCGTTCTTGATGCTCTCGTCTTCCACCAGCAAAAAATCCGTAGCCCTCGCCGCCGTCAATCTCGTGGTGCGCGAGGATGATATGACAATCCTTGCCAATCGTGGGTGCCATGTCAACCTCCCGCCCGGTCCCACCGGTCAAGTGCAAATCCATCCGGGTAAGCAAAGGGTTGATAGGACCTTAATTTATTGAAAGCTGCTTCTGCCAGTTCCTTCCAAACTTTGCTTTGTTCCGCCAGTTGAGCAGATTCACCCACCCGGGTGCCGTGAGCCTCTAACAGGCTCGCAGCCCTCAGCATATAGGCAAAACTGACTGCGCTGTTTTCCACCACCCTCCCCGCGGATTTCGTCGTCACCAAAAAGACCACCATCATGAACCTGGTCAACCACTACAAAAACAAAACCTCCATCTCAATTGATCTGCCAGAACTAGATGCTGGACCTGAAGAGCAAATCAACAAAACCCCTCTCTCGCATGCGGGAGAGGGGCAGGGGTGAGGGGTGAGGGGATGCTTATAGATGACATTACGATTCGTTTTCTTTGTTTTCGAATTTTTTCTGAACAAAAACGAATATTTTTTGCACCCTAAAAACTGAAAATCATATTCAATTTTGAGCAGCTATGACCCACCTAACCCATTCGTGCATAAAAACGAATCAAAAACAAAAAACAAAAAATTCCGGGCGTCTTCAAGATTCCCGGAATCTGGGGGTAAATGATCCTAAAAGAAGGTTTTCTCCGCGAGAGACAAGACTTACACCACCGGCGGCACACTCGGCGGCGCAGATGGCTTCTTCAGCGCCGTGATCGCCCCAACCCCTTGCACCATCGGGATGATCAAAAACACCCGAAACACCAACCCGCCAATTGCCGGAGCTCCGCCCATCGCAATGCTGCCAATCACGCCGACCAGCGCATCCAGGCTGAAAACCACGATGCTCAAAATCAGCGCCACCATCGAGCGCTTCTTAACCAGGAACCCCATCACCAGGAAAAACGCACCAAAAATGATGCTGAACCAGCCAATGCCAAGTGAAGCTAAAAATTCTGAACGAGTGAGAAGACTAATGACCCCCAATAAAAGATTTAATCCAGCCACAAAAAAGATAATTCCTGCAGCAGTCCCAACCTTTGTTTCAGGGTTTGACGCCGAACCTGGCAGCGGAATACCATTACGCGTTACGCGAAGTTCCGTTCCAGCCAGGTTACTGACCAAATGTAACTTGAGTAAACTGCCATCCGGTAGAGGCAGCTCTTGTCCGGCCCTTAATAATCCCTGGTCAAGGACTGGCCCCAATTGAACACCATCCAGAGTAAGCGTGGTGTCCTTATATAAACCCTTCCATTGAATTTCAAGACGATGAGTACTACCTGGTTCTAGCGCAAACGATTGTTTTGGCATGGCTTCTCCTTTATCAAGAAATGGATAGTTTCATTATCCATCTTAAAAAGGAAATTAGATTAATCGAGATTGATAAAATGAAAAATGGTTACCTGATCACCTGTCACGCAAAACAAAACACGTTATTTAAGCATCCCAGCCATCTTCTCACCCAGCTTCCTTGCACGCTCCATCAACCCCGCATCCTTCTCGGCGTCGCCAATATCGTTGGCAGTGCCGTAGACATAACTCACTGGTCCACTTTTTACCCATCGCGCGGTATCCTCAAAAATCCTGATCGCATTAATGGCCCCCGAGGTATACACATCCGTATCGCCGTAAACGAGAATTACGCCCATGGGTTTGCCCTGAAGGAAATCCGATTCAATCTGGGCAATTCCGTACCAGCGATCAATGAATACCTTGAGCTGCGCATTATAAGAGAACCAGTAAATTGGCGAGGCCAGAATCACCCCATCCGCTGCCACCAACTTGGTGTAAAGTTCCTGCATGTCATCTTGCTGTGTGCAATAAACCTTTTTGCGCAAACACCCGTCGCAGTGATTGCACGGCTCTATCTTCATCCCATGCAGCCGGATTGTCTCCACCTCCACCCCGCCTTCGCGCAGTGCTCCTGCGGCCTGCCCGGCAAGCACAGCAGTATTCCCCTTCTTTCTGGGGCTGCTTTCAAAGATCAATATTTTTTTGGTCATCGTATTCCCTCCAAAACGAATAGTGAGTCAGGATTAATTAGTAATCAAGGAAAACAATTTCACTTTCCTAAGAGCCTAAGTGCTCGATTACTTGATTCCCAACGCCAGTCTGGCCGATATACTCACGGCAAGGGCAAACAAAAAACTGATAAAAGTACCGATGATAATATACTCAGCCTCTTTCCGATTTTCACTCTCTTTGAGTTCACCAAAACGAAAAACGGATTTTGCGGCGATCAAGAAACCGACCCCGGCATATTGTCCTGTGAGCACAAACACAAAGATCAAGAGCCGTTCAAGCCAGCCAATCATTTTTCCGCCGTCTTTCAACCCTTCCACCGGTTCCTTCTTCACCTTTGCATAATAATCCTTGATCTGTTCTTGATAAGGACGAACGCAATACCCAATAAAGAGCCCGCCGGCAAAAGTCAACAAGATCAGCGAAGATAAAATGACCATAACCGTTGAGGCAATCTCCGGCAGCAATTCGAACCAGAAAGGTTGAATATTTTTAGGAAGGAGATAAAACAGGACCAACAATACAATTACCATCAAGTGCAGGGTTTGATCCGCCAGGAACAGCCAGAGCGCATCCTTTTTGAAGCGGGATTTCGTAAAATCGATCAGAAAGTGGCTGACAGTGGCCACCAAAGGTACCAGCCACGTACTCCAACTCGCGAGGAAGAGATATGCAGCAGCGCCGTTGATCAAACTGTGCAGCACCATCATCCAGACAGATTTCTTCTTTTTCTTCGCCGATGAACTGGTCTGCAGCAAAAAGTCACCGACAAGGTGCGCCAGCAGTAAACTGAGGGTCAATTGAAAAAAAGGTGTATCCATTTGCTTTCCCCTTCGATCAACTACCTTGGGAACCAAAAATGTCAGTATACAGAGATGAAATTTCCTTAATTAATTCCCAATTTGCAGATTTTAAATGGTTGGCAACTGATGCCTGGGCTATCGGACCTGACTTCCATCGTTTACCAATTTCAATTTGGGTCAGGCCATACAGCGCTAAATGCACAGCCTGGCATTGGGCTGGAGTCCAGGCTGAAATTAAGACATCACTGGCTCTGATTAATGAATTGGCAAATTTGCAGAGAAGTTGGTTTGTGTTATTGGTTATGGTGACTGCCATACGATACTCTTTGAGTGAATCAAGCAGTTTGCCAGATTCAGTGAATGCGATTCCATATCCTTCTGAAACATTATCTTCTGGTGCGAAATCAATATTTCCAATTGCCATTGCTATTCGTGTATCCAGTTTTTCTTGTTCAAAATGAAAACGAATAAAAGTTCGCATGAAGAGACCGATTTCAAAAGCATTTCTGGGAGGGGAAACCAGCAATTGCCATCCATCACCTCGATATTTTGCCAAATCATGAGGAACTTCAAACGGATATTTTTGTTTTACTGCGGCAGAAAGGTTTTGCATTGCTTCGTATAGGTGAAATCGCCTGTCGCTTGATAGGCTGGAAGAATTCACAATATCGCCAGTCAGAATGGCATACATCTTTTCATCGGTTTTATTTGGCTTTGTCATAATGGTTTTTTGATCTTGAAGATTATGAAAATAGCGATAAACAACTATTTACCTATTATATAGCTATTATTGGCTATAATCAAGTAGTTTGTATATAGCTATAAAAAGCTATAATTATAAAATATAGCTAAAAATAGCTATAAAACCAAAAAATAGACAATATGGTTATAAACAAAAAATATAGCCAAAAAGGCTATATTTTTGAGGTGAAAGGAGCAGATTAAATATTATTGAAGCGCCTCGTGATTAACACGATTATGGGTTCAACGGCAAAATCTCAAACTCGATTGCCAGTCCGGGGGCAAAAGGTAGCATAATTTCCTGGGCTAAAGGGAGGTTGCCTTTTAATGTACAACCTTCAGAATCAGGAAATACAGCGTTTGATCCCTGGCAGGTATATGCATTTGGTCCGATGATCCAATTGCCTTTGGCGTCTTCAGGCAGATAAAGCGCCCACATGCCATCGACATTGGTGGAACTGGTGTCATAAGATTCTGAAAGGTCATTATCATTGGGTGCGATCGAAACCACGATTCCGGTTGCAGGTATTCTGCCTGGCAGATAAACGTGCCCGAACAAGATTTGTGCATCATCCACTCTAAAAATCGGGAGCGAATAAAGATCGCCATAAAGCTTAAGTCCTACCAGGTTCATCCAACCAATGGCATTATCGCTGGTTTTTACCAGCGCCCAGTTGTTGGTGAATTCTCGACCAATAAGAGAGACCACCTCGCCGGTTCGATAAAGACTCACCCGCTCAAATAATCTGCCAGGGCCTTTTCGCAGACTGTAGTTATCAAAAGTCACTTCAGCGCTTAACATTGAAATTGCAGAAGCGGTGGCGGTGGGGGATGGGGTCGCAGTCGGCGGCATCATCGTGGGCAGCGGAATTTCAGTTTCAACCACCGCTTCAGTTGGAAATGCTGCCTGTGTATAGGTGGGGGCTATTGTGGGTGTGACTGCGTCAGGGATCAAAAGGTCGCAAGCGCTGAGACTAAAGAGAAGGATTGCTGAAAATAAGATGCCGATAAACTTTTTCATTAAAGCTCCAGGGTGATAGAGATGTAAATCAATAATAAGGTGAGGGTGCAGCAAAAATTGCTTGCATGATAATTATAACCAGTGACACCGATTTCATCAAAAACACAGGCTACTAACTTGATGAGCAACCAGTTACAATTAGGACTAATCTTGTATTCAATTAAGATTGACAAAAGTTGGTAAAAATGAATTGTTTACAAACACCGCAGAAAGAAGAGGGAATATGAATAAAATAATCTTACTTTGTTGTACCCTTGGCCTTATATTCTCAACCGCATTTACCCACGTGAATGCTCCTTCAGCGGCTGTGACTCATAATCAGGCAGAATTAGCCTTTCCCATGAGCATCGCTTTTTTGATTGATCTCAAGGATGCAGATAGTATTACCCAGGTTAAACTGCATTACGGCACCAACCGCGACTCCTGCGGCACCGTCAGTGCGTTGGCTTATCCTGAATTCACTACGGGTTCGAGCATTAACGCTCGCTGGGAGTGGGATATGCGCCAGAGCGGCGGTGAACCCCCCGGTACCACTATCTGGTGGCAGTGGGAGTATATCGATAACCAGGGCAAATCAGAATTTACTGATAGGCAAGAAATTCTCTGGTTGGATGATGTATATGATTGGAAATTATTGGAAGATGGCTTGATTCGCTTCCACTATTATGAAAATGACAAACAATACGCCTCCACATTAAAAAATGCAGCCGTAGAAGCCTTGAATCATCTGAATGAAGACATCGGCATGCTCCCGGAGCAGCCAGTTGATCTCTATATCTACTCCTCCACTCAGGATATGCGCGATGCCGTATTCTATGAACCCGGCTGGACCGGTGGTCTGGCTTACCCTGAATATAACATTCTCATCATTGGCATTGACCCTGCCGAATTGGAGTGGGGTCAAAACACTGAGGCGCATGAACTTACCCACGTGCTTGTCGGCGATTACACCTTTTCCTGCCTGGGCTCCACGCCAACCTGGTTGAGTGAAGGCTTGGCGGTTTACGGCGAAGGAGGCCCCAGCAGTTTTGAAGCGGCTTTCTTTGAACAGAATGTCGATTCCAACTCACTCATGTCTTTTAGTGTTTTGTCTGGCGGTTTTTCCGAGGATCCCAGCATTGCTGATCTTTCGTACAGCCAGTCCTTTTACATGGTGGATTATCTGATCCAAACCTACGGCAAAGAGAAAATGCTTTCATTGCTTCAACGCATCAGGGCGGGGGATGCCATCAGCGATGCGCTTCAAAATGCCTACGGCTTTGACCTGGCTGGTTTTCAAGCCGAATGGCGCAGTTACTATTCTTTACCCGCATTGGATGAAGCGGCTCAGCAAAACATGCAGAACCCCACACCTGTGCCCACTATCATCCCCATTCAGGGCATGGATTCACAGGCTGTCGTGAGTGACCCTGTTTCGCTTGAGTCAACGCCTGTTGCATTGACAACCCAGGCTTCAGTTTCTGGTATTGGCATTATCGATTGGCTGCGCAGCCATCTGGTTCTCATCCTGGTCATTGCAGGTGTGAACTGCCTCCTGTTGATCGTCATCATGCTCATCGTTCGCCAGAAGGGAGCAAAATAATGAAGAAGATCCTGATCGCCTCATTGATCCTTGTTTTGCTTTTAACTGCATGTTCTTTTATCACAACACCTGAACCTTCCAGTAAACCTGAACGCAATGATTATGCCCCGCGTTCAACGGCAACGGCTTATGCAGTATCCAATTCCAATGCAGATGTTTATGTAAATGATGAATACGGTTTGTCGCTTTCCATTCCAGACGGCTTTACTGCCCTGGATGCTCCCGTGGATGCAGGTTACTTCCAGGATTACACCATGGGGGATAACGAAGGTTTTGGTTATCTGACGCCCACAATTTATACGGCCGGTGATTCACTCGAAATCGTTGGCCAGCAGGTCATAGACACACAGGCAACCGGTCTTGAAGATGTGAAGATCCAGCAAGACAAGGCCATTACGCTTTCAGATGGTTCCCAAGCCTGGTACACCCAGTTGACCGGTTTCTTTCCCTCCTGGGATGAAGACATGGAAATTCGCCTCACCACCGTGCTCAATGCCGGTCGGGCGATTACGTTGGTCCTTTATTCCAATCCAGAAAACTTTAGCTATTGGGATCAACAATGCAATAGCATTCGCGACTCGATAGTCTTAACCTCGCCGCGCGTGAATGGATTACCCCGCAGTCAGGTGCTCATGTTGAGTGGCGGCGAATCCAGCAATCCGCGCGAATACGATCCCGCTACCACGCATGGGTCAGGAGATTACCTGATTTTTGAAGGTCTGGTCACTTTCAACCCCAAACTTGAAATTGTGCCTGCCCTGGCTGCCGGCTGGGATATCAGCGTGGACGGTACCATCTATACCTTTTACCTTCAACCAAATGCTGTCTTTCATAATGGCAAACCTGTAACTGCCGAAGATGTGGTTTACTCCTGGCAGCGCGCTGCCAATCCTGACACCCAGTCCGATACCGTCATGACTTATCTCGGCGACATTGTCGGTGTCAAAGAAATGGTTGAAGGCACAGCGCAATCCATTTCGGGGCTAAAAATAATTGATGACCACACCTTGCAGGTCACCATAGATGCACCCAAACCTTATTTCCTGTACAAGTTAATCTATCCCACAGCCAACATTGTGGATCGCGAGAATGTCGAATCCGGCAGCGAATGGTACCGGTCACCCAACGGCACCGGCCCTTACCGCCTCGCTCGCTGGGAATCGATGACGTCCATGGTCTACGAACGTTTTGAAGACTATTACGGCGAAAAACCTTCCATCCCCATGGTGGTCTACAATCTCTACAGCGGTGACGACTTCAGACTTTATGAAGAAGGTTCCATCGATATCGCCGGAGTATACGACTACAATGTCGAACGTGTCAGCGATCCTTCTGATCCGCTTAACAACGAACTGCTTGCGGGTGTTTCGCTCTGCACCAGTTACGTGCAGTTTGACGTCACTAAGGCGCCATTTGATGATGTTAAAGTGAGGCAGGCATTTTCACTCGCTTTTGATAAGGCCAAGTATCTGGATGTGGTCTTGATGAACACGGATGTGGCGGCCAAGGGCATTTATCCGCCGGCCTTGCCTGGTTTCAGTCAGGAGCTTCAGGGTTATGGTTATGATCCTGAGCTTGCCAAAGAGCTCATTGCCGATTCCACTTACGGTTCAGTGGATGCCTTCCCCGAGATCGTGATTTCGACCAGCGGTTACGGCAGTTATGCTGATTCGCTCGTGTCTGCCTTGAGCGATATGTGGCAGAAAAACCTGGGCATTAAAGTCAATATCCGCAACCTTGATCCGAACACCTTCTACGAACAGTCCTCCCGGCAAGATTACGGCCAGGTGACCACCACCGGTTGGTGTGCTGACTATCCCGACCCCGAAAACTTTGCAGATGTGCTTTTCCATACCGGCGCAGACATGAACAAGGGCAACTACAGCAACCCCGAGTTGGACCGCATCCTTGAACAGGCCAGAATCGAACCTGACGTCGCCAAACGAATTGACCTTTATCAACAGGCCGAAAAAATGATCGTCGAAGATGCACCTGTACTCTTCCTCTACCATTACGGCGACTTTCAACTGGTCAAGTCTTACATCAAGGGCTACATCCTGTCACCGGTCAGCACCTATCCCCAGATTCGCTACCTTTCCATCGATCAAAGCTACTGGGAGTAAGTATTGAAAGCGTAGAAAAAGAATTATTACGTCGTAGTAAAAAAAATGTGGTTATCAGGTTCCGAATTCTCAAACGAGAATTCGGAACCATGCCCTAAACCACTCCATTATGAACTCCATCGATATTTTTCAATCCGGACTCCCCTCCCAACATTAACGTTGTATAAGAGTATTTTTCATCCTCCTTGACTTTAATAGTACGAGGGAGTATAGTTCGGCCTCGAACAATCTACGAACGATGGAAGAGTCAATGGACTGTCACCACGAAAATGAAAATCACTATGAAATGATGCGCGATCATCTCAAAAAGCATTTGTTATCCATGACCAATGGCGTGGATATCAAGGGCCTTGAATTAAGCTCCTTAATCCGCATGCTTGCCAATTATTATGCTGCCATTGTGGCGCATAAAATGATGCCCGGAGAACTTTCCGGTCCGCGTATGGGCATCCTGATTCGCTTGCTGGTCGCCGAAAAAAGCGGCAACGCCGAAGGCATCAATCCGACTGCGTTAAGCCGGTTTCAGAATGTAAAAAAGAACACCATCAGCTCATTGCTGCGCGGACTTGAAGAGAGCGGCTACATCGAACGCAACATGGATCCAAAAGACAAACGCGTTTTCCTCATCCGCATTACTGAACAGGGCAGAAAAATGATGGAAACCGTTGGACCGCAGCGGTTGGCGATGATGAATGATCTGTCATCCGATTTAACCGATGAAGAGAAGACGCAGCTTATTTTCTTGCTTGAAAAACTGCTTAAATCAATGCAAAAAAGGGTGGATTTTCCATTTCACCCCACAGCTGATAATGATGCTGAACCTGATTTGGAATAATGATTATTGAGAAATTATTGAGAGGAGCATCAAAGTAAATGTTAAGACTGTTCAAGTATTTAAAACCTTATGCATTGTCAATCTTGATCGCCATCGGGCTTCTTTTTGCCCAGGCAATGGCTGATCTTGCACTACCGAACTACATGTCTGATATCGTGAATGTCGGCATCCAGCAGGGTGGTGTTGAAAATGCAGTTCCCGCGGCTATTCGCTCAAGCGAAATGGATAAACTGTTGATATTCATGACTCCTGAAGAGAAGGCAGTCGTCCTAACCGATTACACTCTGGTTGATTCCACTTCAGCGGATTATGACAATTACCTAGAGAAGTATCCCCTGCTTGCAACAGAATCAATCTATGTCTTAAACGAAATAGATGCAGATGAAATTAACAGATTGAATCCCATCACCGGTAAATCATTACTGGTGGTTTCGATGATTGAAGCTGCGGTAAAAGACCCGGTCAAAGCCGCTGCCATGAGCTCCTCAGGTTTTGACCTCTCCAAAATTCCCACCGGCATGGATGTTTTCACTTTGCTGCCTCAATTGCCAGCAGAACAATTGGCAGCCATGACCAGCACCGTCAGTGAAAAATTTTCAGCCATGACCGAAAGCATGCTCAACCAATCCGCAGCCCCGGTCATTCGCGCGGAATATGAAGCCCTCGGTGTGGAAGCCAGCAAACTTCAAACCGCTTACATTCTGCGGATTGGTGGCTTGATGCTGCTCCTAACCTTGGCTACCGTGTTGTGTACCATTGCAGTCGGTTTGTTGTCTGCCCGGGCTGCTGCCGGTGTCTCACGCGACATCCGCCGTGATGTATTTGCCAAGGTTGAAGGCTTCTCCAAAGCTGAATTTGAAAAGTTTTCCACCGCGTCTTTGATTACCCGATCCACCAACGATATTACTCAAATTCAAATGGTGATCATTATGATCATCCGCATGGTGTTCTATGCGCCGATCATCGGTGTTGGGGCTGTGGTGCACGCGGTCAATAAAAGCCCTTCCATGACCTGGATTATTGCCCTGGCAGTCGGCATACTTTTGGTGATCATCTTAACGGTTTTCACCATTGCCTTGCCACGTTTTAAAAAGATTCAGAGTTTGATTGACCGGTTAAACCTGGTGACGCGTGAAAGTCTGTCGGGCATCATGGTCATTCGGGCTTTCAACACCCAGCAATTTGAAGCAGAGCGTTTTGACAAAGCCAATACAGACCTGACCGAAAACTCGTTATTCGTCAATCGCATTATGGTGGTTTTGATGCCCATCATGATGTTGATCATGAACGGTTTATCCGTTTTGATCATTTGGGTGGGTGCCCATCAGGTGGCAAATTCAGCCCTTCAAGTGGGTGACATGATGGCCTTTATGCAATACGCCATGCAGGTGGTTTTCTCCTTCTTGATGCTTTCGATGATGTTCATTATTTTGCCTAGAGCCTCTGTGTCTGCTGCACGCGTGGCTGAAGTATTGGCCGTTGAACCAACTATTGTGGATCCCAAAGAGCCTAAATCGTTTGATACTAAAACCAATGGGTTGGTTGAATTTCGTGATGTTTCTTTCCGCTACCCCAATGCGGAAGAAGATGTCATTTGCGGCATAAGTTTTACTGCTAAACCAGGTGAAACCACAGCCATCATTGGCTCAACCGGTTCAGGCAAATCCACCGTTATTAACTTGATCCCGCGCTTTTTCGATGTCACCGCAGGATCAATTTTGGTGGATGGCGTTGATATCCGCGATGTCAGGCAGAGTGATTTGCGTGAGAAGATCGGTTATGTGCCGCAGAAGGGCATGCTCTTTTCAGGCACCATAGAAAGCAACTTGCGCTATGCCGACGAGAATGCAGATGAAGAGACATTGAAGAAAGTGATATCCATCGCCCAGGCAGAAGAATTTGTGAATGCCAAAGAAGAAGGTCTGCAAACTGAAATCTCGCAAGGTGGAACCAACGTCTCTGGCGGTCAGAAACAGCGATTGGCCATTGCCCGCGCTCTGGTTAAGCATCCGCCAATTTACATTTTTGATGACGCTCTTTCGGCCCTTGATTTCAAAACGGATTCTGCTTTACGCCGTGCCTTGAAAAAGGAAACCGGTAAAAGCACCATGATCATTGTTACCCAACGTGTTTCCACCATTAAAACTGCTGAGCAGATTATCGTCGTTGATGAAGGCAAGATCGTGGGCAAGGGCACGCACCAGCAATTGATGAAAGACTGTGAGACTTATCGTGAGATCGCGACTTCACAGTTGAGCAAGGAGGAATTAGCATGATGCCGCAAGGAAGACCTCAACAAAGCAAACAGCAGCATGGAGGACCGATGGGGGGTGGTCCGATGGCAGGCATGATGCGCGGCGGCGAAAAAGCCCGCAATTTTAAAGCCACCATGGCTAAGTTAATCCAATATTTAAGCGAATATAAAATATCCATCATCATCGTTTTTGTATTTGCTATAGCTTCAACTGTCTTCATGATTGCCGGACCAAAAATTCTGGGTAAAGCCACGACTCGACTGTTTGAAGGTATCGTTGGCCAAATTGCCGGCACAGGTTCAGGCATTGATTTTGTTTACATTGGCAATATTGTCATGATCATGGTCGCTTTATATCTGACCTCTGCGGTGTTTAGCTACGTTCAGGGTTGGATTATGACCAATGTTTCAATGAAGTTGACCTACAAATTACGCAAGCAGATTGCAGAAAAGATCAATCGTTTACCGCTCCGTTATTTCGATAGTACTAATCAGGGTGAAGTGCTTTCTCGTGTGACCAATGATGTTGACACTGTCAGCCAGACCCTTAATCAAAGTTTGACTCAAATTATCACGTCTGTTACCGCCATCATCGGTGTATTGGTGATGATGTTCTCGATCAGTTGGGTCATGACGCTGGTTGCACTTGTGATTCTGCCGGTTTCTGCATTGTTCATCAGCATCGTGGTGAAGCAATCGCAGAAATACTTCAAACAGCAGCAAGATTACCTGGGACACGTAAACGGCCACATCGAAGAGATGTTCGGCGGACACGTGGTTATGAAAGTTTTCAACGGTGAGCAAAAAAGCATCGAAAAATTCGACACTTACAATACAACCCTTTTCTCATCAGCCTGGAAATCTCAATTTCTTTCAGGCATGATGATGCCGATTATGATGTTCATCGGCAATCTTGGATACGTCGCCATTGCCATCTTGGGCGGTTACCTGGCGATTAAAAATGCCATTACCGTGGGTGATATCCAGGCTTTTATCCAATATGTACGTTCCTTCACCCAACCAATAGCCCAGGTGGCTAACATTTCCAATGTGCTGCAGCAAACTGCCGCTGCCGCTGAACGTGTTTTCGAGTTTCTCGCTGAAGATGAGGAGATTGAAGAAATTGCAGATCCTGTGCAGGTGGATTGTGTTGAAGGAACAGTTGAGTTTAAAGATGTGCACTTTGGTTATAATCCTGAGAAGACCATTATCAACGATTTCTCAGCCAAAATCAGACCCGGACAAAAGATTGCCATCGTAGGTCCGACCGGGGCAGGCAAGACCACCATGGTCAAACTACTCATGCGCTTTTATGACATCAACAGCGGCGCCATCCTGGTGGATGGACATGACATCCGTAATTTCAAACGTGAAGACTTGCGAGATCAATTTGGCATGGTTTTACAAGAGGCCTGGCTGTATAACGACACCATCATGGAGAACATCCGTTACGGACAGCTAAACGCTACGGATGAAGAAGTTGTTGCCGCCGCCAAAACCGCTTATGTGGATCACTTCATTCGCACCCTGCCTGACGGCTATAAGATGGTGCTGAATGAAGAAACCTCCAACATCTCTCAGGGCCAAAAGCAGTTGTTAACCATCGCCCGTGCGATCCTTTCCAATCCGCGCATCCTGATTCTCGATGAAGCCACCAGCTCGGTTGATACCCGCACTGAAGTACTAATCCAAAAAGCCATGGATAATCTGATGAAGAACCGCACCAGCTTTATCATCGCCCACCGCCTTTCAACCATCCGCAACGCTGACCTCATTTTGGTCATGAACAACGGCGACATTGTTGAGCAGGGCAGTCATGAAGACTTGCTGGCCAGAGGCGGCTTCTATGCCGAGATATACAACAGTCAGTTTGACGCCGCGGACCTTTATTGATATTGCTTGTAGGGGCACTGCACGCAGTGCCCGACTTAAAAAACAAAAATAGGCTGCCTGGTTGGGCAGCCTATTTATTTACTTTTAAATCAGCAACTTTTCCTCTGAAAATACGTTATTTAAGTATCATGATAAACAACCTGAACACCCCTACAACCACAGAAACCCAACAAAAGGCAAATCGTACAATCGGCTTTCTGCTGATTTCACTTAGTTACATTACAGCCCTAGTGATCGGTCTGATCGTGTTCAACAATACCGGCGGCACCATCTGGATGAATCTCTTCCTGGCTGACCTCGCTGCTACTTTTGTGATCTGGGTGAGCAGTCTTCTGCTCAACAATGCCTCGGTCTACGATCCTTACTGGAGTGTTCAGCCGATTGTTATCTTGCCCCTGTTAATGCTGCATGTGGGCGAAATCACCATGACATCCTTCTTATTGTGTGTAGTGGTCATTTTGTGGGGTGTGCGATTGACCCTCAACTGGGTATCCACCTTCAAAGGGCTGCATGAGCAAGACTGGCGCTACGATCAAATCAAGCACCAGACCGGCACTTTCTATCCGCTGGTTAATCTGTTGGGCATTCAATTGATGCCCACCCTGATCGTCTTTGCCTGCATAGCGCCGATTGTGTATGTAATTTATTCTTCCCAAGCGTTTACCTGGTTAATACTTCCAGGGTTGTTAATCAGCTTGTCTGGTGTGTTTTTGGAGGCTGTTGCTGATCGCCAAATGCATGATTTTCGGTTGAAAAATCCAGGTAGATCAGTGATCATCCGCGAGGGATTATGGAAGTATTCCCGGCACCCTAATTACCTGGGTGAGATCATGATGTGGTGGGGAGCCTATCTGGTTTGTCTGGCATGTTCACCCTCCGCCTGGATGTTGGGCTTAGGCGCATTAGTGAACACTGCATTGTTCTTGTTTATCAGTATCCCTCTCGCAGAAAAACGTTTGGCAAAAAACAAAGAGGGTTTTTTAGAATATAAGCAGCAAACGCGCATGCTGCTTCCGTTTCCGAAAAAGTAGGTTTATCAATATTGTGATTATTTAAAAAGAGATTTACCTAGTAACAATAGCATCAATATTATAAAACCTAGACTAGGTGATGCAAATAGTATTGCTAAAGCAATTTGGTTTTTTCTACTTGCATATTTCTCATAAAGATTCTTTGCGGTTTCAACTCCCTTAGTCTTCTCGCATTTACGTATTCTACAACCAACAAAAGGTAATAAAACAATTCTTTTCTGAAATATTATCATCCAACCAATAATAATGCCAACAATAATTACACAAGTTAGTGCAATAACTGAAACTATGAGCAAAAACGAAGAATCTATTAAATCTTGAAAGTACATACAGATTGCATACACACAACCAAAAGCTAAATATATCCTTATAGGCCAACTACTTTTATCTGGAATGATTATAGATTTTTTCATGTGAATGTTTATTTAACAATACTGCCTAGAATTTTCTTCAAATTCTGACCCACCCGATAAGCATCATTAATTTGAAAAGATATTTTTTCAGATAGGGTCTTTATGACCATGCTGTCCGGCGAGCTGTCTTCGAAACCTGCCCGGTACACTTCAATGGCTTGCACTTGATCTAGTGAGATTGCGAAATTGGTCGGGTTTTCTGACAGGCTCAAGTTGGGGTCCTGATGCATATAATCGATATTATTTTTAGCCTGCAAAGCGAAGATCAGCCGTAAATCCGTAACGATCATTTTGTAGGACTGTTTTGAAAACATGCCGGTTTTCTGTTGTACCTTGTCGATAACAACCTGAACAATCTCTGGTTTCAACGGTGATGGCGGCAGATCAGGAGGCTTATAAGGCGGGGGTGAAGATGGCAGGGGTGGCGGAGTGTTTTCGAGGCTCATTTTTCCTCTTTTCTTTATCTCATGACCAAGTATAAGACCATGCCTAATATGACCAATCCAGCCACGATGATTAATGGGTTGATGGCGCTTCCTTCACTCACCACAGGTTCCTGAGTATTGAGACGAGCACTGAAATCATTATTCTTTTCGATCTGGTTGAGCTCCTCAAGCTCTTCTTCCTCACACTCATTTTCAGGGTCAGCAATAAAAGGTGATGCAGTGTTATAGACGTGTTCCAAAAACTCATCCAGGTTTTCGCCCAAACGGCTTTCAAGCACAGATTTGGCGTGTTCCCGTACATGTTTATCTTCATCAAATAACCCAACCCTAGCGATGGCATCATTGACATTAAAATCAGTTGATTCTGCAAGCGTATTGATAATTTTGATGCGTTTGTGAGGATTGCTTTCACCGGTAAAAAGATTTATTAATCCGCGGATTTGATCTGCTTTATTGATTCCAAAGGGTGAGACTTCTTGATTTGCATTTTCCAATGCGTGTTTGTATTCATCAAAGTAATCCGGCACCAATAACCATTCTTCATCCTCATCCATGATCAGTGCCCCGATTTTTTCCAATAGGGATTCTGCTTTTTCATCACCAATCATTTTGTAAAGTGCCTGATACGCAAGCTGTTGAACATTTTCATCCGGGTCATGCAGCACAGCTCTGGCGAGCATTTCAGGGCTGCCTTCATTGTTGCATGTCAATAATGCATTGATAGCACTCATGCGATAGTTAATATCCAATGGATCCCGCAGTGCATCGTGCAAACCGTCAACGTCCTTTTCGGCAGAAAACGTATCAATATCCTCATAAAAAGGGATTTTGTTTGATATTATTCGATTTTCATTCATAATAGGATCCGGGTTTTTCCATGGATCATCTTTGACCAGGCTGCAGGGTATCATCCATGGATCTTCAATCGGGATTCCATCCATGCCTTCAACTTTTAGGATGGTTTCGAGCTCATTACCGTAAACATCAAAAAGCAATGCTTTAACCTGTTTTCTAACCTCTGGCATAGAATCATACAGAACGCAATTGATCAAGTAGGCAATACTTTCAGAATTATCTGTATCCTTAAGTAAGTATTTAGCTGCTTCTATGCGATGTTGAGAGTCTTTCTCACAACGAATTTCTTTCAATAACTCACCATACGCCAAATTTCTGAATGTTGTCATGTAAACCTTCCCCTCATTCTGAAACGATAATTCTTTACTCATTTAGTTTACCAAAGTATCGTAATCAGTTTATAACATTATTTGTAAAATCCTATTAAACCCTTAATTAAATAAAGGGAGTCCAGTTTTTCTTGGGCTCCCGATTGGTCGTAATAAACAAAAATATTATTCTTTAAAGGTAAAGTTGATGCCTGAAACTTTCCATTCATCATCGATCTTATCAAAGACCAGTAACACTGTATATGTTTCATCACCTAGTGTTGCTTCGCCATCCATTTGCGCGACGTTGTTTTCAACTTCGGTGTTGGTGAAATTCCAGTTTGAGAAATTACGCGGATATATAAATTCACTCCAGCCATCGATATCGCCGAGTTCATTCTGCACATCGACGGTTAACATATTCCAAGAACCTGACGCATCACCATCTCGCATGGCAGTCATTAAACTTTTACCCAGATCATTGACGGTAGCAATATCATCGACCAAACCGCATGCAGAAAGTGCCATCACTAATACAATCGAAACTACCATTAAGATTGCTATTCGATTTTTCATTGTCTCCTCTTTATTAATGCGATAATAATTATCATTTTACTAAGTTTATTATATTATAAATGGCAAGTGAATTCTACTGTTTTCCAAGATTGATATCAATCACTTTTTCAGAACTGGCAGTGGTTTGTTCTTTTTCCCATTCAAGAAAACGTTGTAAATCCGCATTAATTTGGCGCAACACAAAAACTAAGACAGCGGCATCATCAATAAAGCCTGCAAGTGGAAACCAATCTGGCATCAAATCAATTGGTGATACAAAATAGATGACTGAACCCACCACAAGGACAATGGATGCCCAGGGGATGGTTGTGTATTTCTTGCTGAAATAGGCTTGCAGAAGTCTGAATGCCGTCCTCAGGTTTTCCCACAGATCCGCTAATGGACCAGTGGGTTTTTCTTTACTTTTGGCTTTTTTCATTGCATCATCAAGCAGTTTTTTAGACTTTTCAGGGTCTTTTAGATAGTCTTCTGCCTTGGATTTTGATTTTTCAATGGCTTCGTTAATTTTTTCCGGATCGGGTTCGTACATATTTTTGCTCATTCTATATCCTGTTTTGGTAAAGAGAATTCAGCTAGGTACTCAATTGGCCGAAAAGCGATAACTCCAATTGATGCAAATGTCCCTCGGATGGGGGAAAAATGTTTCTTACATAATTGAAAAGCCAGGTTGAACTGGTCGTCTTGTAATTCAAACTCGAGGGTGCAGTGCGGCACCCATTGACCGGGCAAATAATAATGTGATGAGTGAATTTTATCCTTATGTAATAATTCATGATAATGCTTGTGTATTTCAAGCAAGGTCTGCCTCGGTACAGGTAAAAGATAAATCACATTTGAATCAGTAGGAAACGCGCCAAAGGCATCTAAATAGGCGGGGATTTGTTTACACTTTTTTGTAAATGAGGAAGTGATTTTTACTATTTGATCAATATTGACATCACCAAAGACAGCGAGACTAACATGAGGGCGGTCGCCGAGATTGCCGAGTACAGGGTTTAGACCTAATCTATATAGCGATTCCCGAAAAGAGAAGATTTCATCTTCCATTTTCTTATCAAAGTAGAGTTCTACAGCATAGCCTTTGGGTTTTGAGTCAGTCAAGACTTCCTCCGCTTTAACCTTTTTTCGGCAGTAACAGATAGATGCCTGCGGCGATCACAAACAAGCCCAGTATTCTCGGCCATGTGATGGGGATGGGGGGTGCTCCAGCCCAACCTTTGGCGTCGACAATTACTGATAACACCATTTCACCAAGAATTAGGGTAGCCAACCCCACAGCAACACCTGCTTTTTGTATGGAAAATGAAACACCAGTGACAATCAAGATTCCAAATGCTCCGGCAACAATTAACATCACTAATGCAGTTCCGGGAGTCTGCCAAAATCCTTTACCCTTAATAATCAGTAATGTAATGAAGATTAAGGTGGCAATTAATCCACCGATGGCATTCATTAAAACCCCGGTCTTGAAATTGCCGATCATGCTGCCAATACGACTGCTTAAAGTGGATTGAACACCAATGGCAATGCCGGTGGCAAGGGCTGCCAGAACGCCCATAAGCACGATATTGGTCAAAATTATCCTCCGTCGAGATTGCATGTACTTCCTGTTCAAGAGTGCTAACGGCTCTGAAATTCTTCTATATATTCTTTAATGGTAGGCAAGGCGGTTAACCGTTCATAGAAGAAGTTGTTTACAAGGTTGATGACCATGCTGCGTGCTATTTCTGCCTGGTTGGTCAGGATTTGTTTTCCTGCAGTGTCAGCCAAAGCATCACGCAACTTAAGAAGGTGGCTGACGATTTCAGTTTCTTCCTCACCTTCAAGGGCTTTAATCACTTCAAGGATCAGGTGGTCAGTGGATTGGAGCAACTGAGTCCGGGTGATGCTTGATCCAGGCACGCTGGCGTCATCTATTGTGCGGATCAAAGACCATACTTGATATAGCATGGTGGCCGGCTCATCAAAGAGTTCACGTAAGAAACTAGCTTCCTCATATCTTCCGGTCAGGCGGAAGATATTGTACATGCGTTTGGCAACCTTGCCGTAATTTATATCCTTGGTCAAGTACTTCTTGACTTCACGTTCAAGTGCAGAGACATATTCATCCAGCGCGTTACCAGATACATGCTGCGCCAGTTTTGAAAAAATGGGAACAGAAGCTGCATCAAGGTAAATCTCTTGAAAATATGGATCAAGATAGCCGTCCAAAGGACTAATATTGCCATCAGGCGCTTCCCAGGTTACATCCAGCATGTTGCTGGCGTTGGCCAACTGTTTGCGAATCGGGTCTGCCACAACCCAATCCAGTTTACACCAACCCGGATCTGAACTGACTTCCTCCCAGGTGACAGCTAAAGCAGAACCCTCAGGGGTAAAACCTTTAATTTTGCCTGCCTTGAGCTGATCAGGACGCCAGGCAATGGGTGTTCCTGCTCTGTTTTTTTGGTCTCCGATCACCATATCTGCCGGATAAGAGCCAAATTTTACTTCAATGAGTTGGTAGTTTGGTCCTTGTAGTGACGCAAGTGCTTTCTCAAGCATAATACGGGCTAGTATCGAACAGGCTTCTTCACGTGAGGGAGCAATAATATTGACTCGCTCAAAATAATCACAATCACCTGGGTAGGATTGTATTTTGGACTGTGCAGAAGAACCGGAGAGCGCCAGGGCGGTTTCCACTTGACCTGGAATATCCTCAAATTCCACGATTCTGCCAACACGTTTGAAATACTCAAGCTCTTTGTCGCTGAAATCGAGCATACTGATTTTATGTCCAAATACGCCGGTGCGGGCATTCATCGTGATGTTGTCATCATCTTTTGTCGATGCCATGCTAGTCAGCCATTGTAAAGCTTCATCTTCTTCAATTTCAACTCCCAGACGTTTGGCAGATTCCATGATACGTTCCAGGTCATTTTGTTTGTCAGTGGAAGTGTTGGCCATGATATTCTCCTATTGAAACAGATCTTCCTTAATCTTATTAAGTATAGCAAAAATCCATGGATTTTTAAGAAAGGAGAAAAAGGTGATTATTCTGCGCGATTAATTCTTGGTGATTGACCCAGGATCATCTTAAAAATCTCTGCCTGGTCTTGTGCATCAACCAATGCATTATGTGTAAGATGGCGTTCCTCTAGAAAATGATCAGACAAATGCTGCATGGATGTTTGTCCCCAATCCACACCATTTTGACCCATAAAATAGGCTTTAATATCAAGCGCGCTGTGCCCAAAGGGATTTTTCCCAAGGTAGCGGTGGAAATAATCATTAATGAACATCCAGTCGAAGGGCGCATTCAAGGCCACAAAAACCGGGCGTTGATTTTCACCAGTTACACTTTTGACCCAATCCGCGAAAGCCTGCATCGCTTCACCAGCAGGTGTCCCATCTTTTTTGAGCATTTCAAGTGACAAACCATGAACTTTCAGGGCTTCTGCAGAAAACTGTTCGCGATCTGGCTGCAATTCAATATAAAATGCAGTGGAGGGGTTATCCACAAGGCATGCGCCAATTGAGAGAAGCGCAAAATCCGCGGGGATCGGCCCCGCGGTTTCAACATCAACACTAATGTAAAGTTCTTCAGGCATGCAGAAAATTATACCTTGCGATTGTTTGAAATTTCTATGAAAAGTTCTCCTTATTACTCCTTGCAATAAGATTACATCATTAGTATTCAAGCTTGACCATTTTTCGAGTTTTCGAGTATTCTATTGATATGATTTCCGAATCTCCCACCCAAGATGAAAAACTGCGCGGCAAAGCTGAATTTTTGATCTTTGCGTTCGTGTTAATGTTGATACTAACCATTGCAGTTTTGCTGCCATTGTTTCCTAATGACTTTTGGCCTTATGTTCGTATCGGGCAGGAGATTGTTACTTCAGGGCACATACCTGCCACTGAGTTTATGACATTTACCCGATTCGGTGAACCGGCTGTTTACTTGTATTGGCTGCCTTCTTTGATTTTCTGGGGAGTAAACAAATTAGGTGGGTTGACGCTAGTCAGCATTCTTTCTGCTTTATGTGTGGGAAGTTTTTACACACTGTTATGGTTTTGTCTGCGAGAAATTAAAGTAGGCTCTCTCACTTCAGCATTTGTCTTGATGCTAACGGGCCTTTTGGGTGTGAACTATTGGGCGACAAGACCGCAATTACTCACATATCCACTTTTTGGATTGGCACTTCTTGCAATACTTCGGTGGCATCACAAAGACCAAAAACTGATCTGGTTTTTACCATTGGTTGCCATGATATGGGCTAACTTGCATGGGGCTTTTATCGTCTTGTTCTTTCTGCTCGGACCAGCTTTACTTTTTGGCAGCGGGAATCGAAAGAAATTGCTTATAGTCACATTGTTTTGTTTCGCGGCTACCTGTATTAATTATTACGGTTTAAATTTGTGGATGAGTGTGTTTTCAATGGTTAACAGTCAGGCTATCCGTGCTTTCAGTTTGGAGTGGGCTTCGCCAACGAATGAGGGGTGGCAGGCGAACCTCTTTTTTGCCACCTTACTGGCTATTCCGGTTTTGACAGCTTTCATAAAACCGAAAATCAATTTCCTCTTTTGGGTTTGGTTTGTTGGTTTTGGTTGGATGGCGCTTTCTACTGTTCGTTACGGAGTATGGTTTTTACCAGTGGAGGCATTGTTGTTGGGCATGATACTTTCACCGTTTATTACCCGACATCTGGAAGGAAAAAACCGTTTTCAAAACCTTGGATTCAATCGAGTGCTTGGCGTGCTGCTTATATTGTTTCCCTTTGCATTATTACCTGGGGTCCGCAGCATGTGGTGGCAGCAGGCTCCGCCAGTTTACAGCAGCACTACCCCGGTGGAAGCTGTTGATTGGCTGAAAGCGAACCCGCAACTCCCTGATAATATATGGAGCGATTTTACTTATTCCACTTATTTAACTTCTGCCTTACCTGAACGAAAACTATTTATGACCAATCGGTTTGAAGATTTTCCGATTAATCAGTTTGACGACAACAAGCGCATTGCAAAAGCAGATTTTGACTGGCAGGTATTGCTGGACCAATATGGCATCAATTTACTAATGCCCAGCATCGAGTATCAACCCGAATTGATATCAGCCGCTTCCGCGTCGTCAACTTGGGATGAAGTCTATCGCGACGAGCAAACAGTGATTTTTGCGAGAGTAATTCCGGTTGAGACTGGAACTTATAAATGAACCAGCCAGCTATTGAACCAGTAAACAAGCCTTCCCATTCCGGATTTTTGTTGCTGAGCATGGTGCTGGCAGTCATCTTTATTATTGTTGTGTTGATGCCCCTTGAACCCAGCGATTATTGGACCTATTTGCGCATTGGAAATGAAATTATTAGAACAAATAGCATCCCCACCTCTGAGTTTATGACCTACACCAGCGGCGGGCAGCCGGCTGTTTTCTCGTACTGGTTGGCTTCTTTGGTTTTATTTGGAATCTATAAGGCTGGTGGTTTGATGCTAACCGCTTTGGTGATGGGCATTTTCATTGTGGGGATGTATGCGCTTAATTGGCTTTGTTTGCGTGAACTCAAACTCGGTCCCGTTTCAGCCAGCCTTGTGTTGCTGATAACCGCGTTGATGGGCAGTAATAACTGGTCTATCCGACCCCAGGTTTTTGCGCTGCCATTTTTTGGGCTCTCACTACTCATTTTGCTCAGATGGCAGAATTCCAAAAACAGAATGATATGGCTATTACCAATCATTACGATATTTTGGGTTAATTTACACGGCTCATTTATTTTGTTATTTGTGTTGTTATTTTCCGCGCTATTATTTGGGTCAGGCAACCGTAAATATCTTTTGATAGTGAGTTTGATTAGTTTGGCAGCAACACTTGTGAATCCATATGGTTTTCAATTGTGGACAAACACAGCCGGTATGATAGGCAGCGACCTGATCAAAACGTACAGTGCTGAATGGCAGCCGCCGATGAATCAAGGATGGCAATTAAATCTTTTCTTTGGTTCACTGTTGGTGATTGCTTTAGCAGCAGCTTATAGCAAAGTGAAAGTTAACTTTTTATATTGGGTGTGGTTTCTGGGTTTTGGTTGGATGGCAGTTTCAAGTATTCGTTATGTGTTATGGTTCTCAATAATTGCGGCCTTGCTTCTCTCCCAGCTTGCAGAGCCCTGGTTGAAGCAATACTTGGATAAACATCAAGTTTTTCCAAAGCGTGTTTTTAACATAACGCTAGGCGTGATATTGCTGTTTTTTTCACTGGCTTTTTTGCCTGGGATTCGACAAAACTGGTGGTCACAAGCGCCATCCTCGTTATCAGACACGACCCCCGTGCAAGCTGTGGAATGGATTAAATCTCACCCCGACTTACCCGAACACATATGGGCGAATTGGGTGGCATCAATTTATATGTCTTATACGCTGCCTGAAAGACCGGTTTGGGTAACCAACCGTATTGAAGATTTTGAAGAACAGATTTTTTTGGATAACAAAAAATTATTACGAGCTTCTTTTGATTGGCAAGAAATTCTGGAAGGCTATGATGTTAATTTGTTAATGCTAGATCGTGTTGAAGAAAAACAACTCATCACGGCCGTCTCTTCATCCACTAATTGGATTGAGATCTACCGGGATGAGCGGGAATTGATCTATATCAAAGCAGATCATAATTAGTTTTGGTTAGTGACAAATTCTGCCAGAACCAGACCATTACCATCCATCAACGCCAATTTGCCATCACCGATTGTATAAACTGAAGTCTGATTCAACGCTTGGTAATACGCTTGAGATTGAACAGCAATCTCATCAGTACAATACATCTCGGTTGAGAAAATATCATCACCAAAAGTGATTGTTTCATTTGTTGAAGCATAAGAACCACCATACGAATTACAACCGTCGCTTCCGCCGATGGCATCTTTACTAAAATTCAAAGTCACGGTTGTTTCGGCTAATGGTGTTTTTCCATTTAGGCGAGAGAGTTGCCATTGGGTATCAGTCACACTACTTTGAGTTGAGCAGGCGCTCAGTAATGCCAGCACTGTAAATATAACGAGAATAGTTGCAAGTAGTTTTTTCATTTTATCTCCATTGTTTGTTTCTCATACTATTGACGTCCTTGTATGGTGAATAGTTCCGAATAAAAAATCAATCAGCAGTAATGCCGATTGATTTTTTAAATATGACAATAAAAAATTTTCAATATCAGTTATAAATTGGAACTTTGTCACCTCTCATAAAGCCAGTCCTAAGGCCGATTTCATAATCTGGGCGCTTGTTCTTGTGGGCTTGCTTAGCGGCAAGTTCAAAATCGTATGGCATAAGAATAATTTCCGCTTTCCATCCAATTTCAGTATTCTCAAGAACCGCGTAACGTGCATGATGTGAACCACACTCCACTACAAAATAGCCGTCTGTTGCATCTTCATAAGCAGGTAGACCGACACTCCCGGGGTTGATTATCGTCAGCCCATTATCCAGCGTTATTACCCGCGGTGTATGTGAATGTCCGCAAAGTAGAATAGGCAAATGAAAGCCATTTAGCTTGGGTTTAATCTCGTTAGGCGTTGAGAGTCGAACCCTGCCGTTTTCAATTGTTTCCAGCAGGTAAGTCGTGTCTTTAGCTGGAGATCCGTGGCATAGAAGATAGGTATCATCAACTTCAAGTGTGGCATGCAATGAAGACAGCCAATCGAGGTGCTTTTTTTCAAGGTGTTTGAAAGCGTAGGCGTCTGAGTCGCCCAATTTTTCAGGGCAGCGTTCCACTAGGTTTCGATCATGATTGCCCCTTATAAAAATCCAATCTTGCTGCATAAGAAAATCTATTGTCTCCCTGGGCCACAAAGGTCCGGACGCTAGGTCTCCCAGGCAGAAAACGCGTTCAACTTGGCGAGTTTTAATATCTGCATAAACTTTTTCGATGGCTGGCATGTTGCCGTGCAAATCAGAGAGAATGGCGATCTTTGTCATGATAAAGTCCCTTATACATAAATTACACAAAAAATTGCTTCATCGGTTGCAGATTTTGAATTAATATGTTAATTTCCAATGGAATAATTTGTAGAACTGCTCCTGATCCATGACTGCGATGGAAAGTCATACCTTTGCTCTCATTTGGTTACGGTTAGTGAGAGCAAGGCATATTAAGTTTAAGAGTTATTTTAATCCTAAATGATTTTATAATCTCGTAAGCAATTAAAGGCGTAACTTAAATTATGGCTCTCTGGTGATATTGATATTGATCACATCATGCTTAGTTATAACAACCAACGTCCATACTAATATAGAGGCTGAGATGATTTTGGACTCGGTAGAGTTCGTGTATCACACTTAGATAGTGCTTGCGACCAAATTATTTGATAGTTTTGTGGACCCGGCAGGGATCGAATATCACACTTCGATAGTGCTTATGGCCAAATTATTTGATAGTTTTGTGGACCCGGCAGGGATCGAACCTGCGACCAAGCGGATTATATCTCAATTCCTATCGGGCTATATGTTTTACTTAAGTAATTCTTTTTCAATTATTAAAACGTCTGGGAAGATTAATTTCTTTCCTTGCCTTGTTAAAAATAGAACTTGCTTTGCATCCTGGATTATTTTTTGTTCTAGAGGAGAATTAATCCTGACTGGAATACCGGCAGCATGATCAATATACTCTCCTTTAATATACTTGTTGCTTACTGGACACATGTTTTGAATAAGGAATGCTTTCGTGTATCCTAAAACATCACCAAAATGAATTGTCAAACACTTTCCCCAACGAGCAATTTTTTGGGCATGAACTTTTTTGTATTTTGCAATTTGTGAAGAAATTGGGATCATCCAAAAAAGATTTGTAGATGGGTCAATAAAGGAATAAAAACACGGTCTATCGTGAGGAATACCACTTACGGTATCTTTGTTACTCATAAGGTAAGGATCAGGGAAAGTTAAGAAATAACTGTCATCAATAAAATAGAAATGTCCTACGTCCATTATCCCTCCTGAAATAATCGAAAGCTCCATCCTAACCTGGATAGAGCTTTCATTACATTTGAACTCGACCTTTTTTTAGTTGCATATCGAGGAGCAACTTACATTTGAACTTGACCTTTTTTGAGTTGCATATCAAGTAGCAACTAACATTTTGAGATAGTTTCCTATCTGCATATATTATTATAGGTCAATTAATTAAAAAGTCAATGATAGATTGATATTCTAATATTTCTGTAAGTTGATTTTTTTAATTGTTAACCTGAATTTTACCAAGGATTATCTAGTTGTGAATAGTAAATGTTATAAACGGTTTTGATAAATATAGTTAATAAAACCAAACAATGTCTTATGTGTCTCTTTCGCCTAAAATACTGATTATCAAATTATCAATAAGCACCAAATCATTATGGCTCCAAATTAATCGAGGTTTATAACCAAATTCTTTTGATTTTTCTAAGGGATTAATTAAATTATTTATTGGAACTGGATAACGGCCATAACTAACAATTACAAGAGATAATGTGCTAATAATTTCTCTTTCACGATTATCAAGTTCAATATTAACCTTTTCACACCATCTAAGTAAATTGTGAGAATCTTTTTTGATTTTTCCATCAACCGCTAATATTGCCCCATCTGCTAGATATAAACCTTTAAGCAAACACTCAATTGCAAAACCTTCTAATAACAAAACTTGATCAGAAATCTCTAAAGAAATTGGAACCTCAGAAATACCACTCTTTTTCATCAATTCATCAAGAGTCTTTTGGTAAATTTTAAATAATTCTTTAGCAGAAAAATGTAAAGCTCTGGCTTTTCCAAACCACAACTTATAATCATTAGCATTTCTATCAAAAGCATCTTTTTGTTGTTGGGTATTAAGTATATTTTTTGCCATAGACGCTCCTCCCTAAAAAATGATTCTACTAAGATTTATTATCGAAAACTTTTAAGCTATAAATCTTTCTTGGGTTTCCTATTTAATAATAAATTTAAAAACTCTTGGGGGTTCTCTTCTTCCATCGCTTTTTCAATTTTTGCGGTATGAACATCAACCGGAATATATGACGATATATTTTTCACAATATTGAGAGTTACTTTTTCTAAATCCTCATCGTAAATTTTCCGAAAATAGGTAATTAATTCATGTTCTTTCGGGCTTAAGCTGTTGTCAGGGATATCAGTAACAAGATGTGGGGGAAAAAAATAGGACAATGGTTTCTTTAGAACATCAGACAAAATTAATAATGTCCATGCATTAATCGTCGTTTTTCCATTTTCCATTTCCGATACATTCAATCTCCGCCTGAATGTTCGATCTGCTAATTCTTCCTGACTCATCCCCATTTCTTCTCTGGCTTGGCGAATCATCGTTCCCATATATTCAACATTCTTTTTGAAACCGGAAGTGTTTTCGGGATCCATAATTCTCCAATATAGACTATTGACAATCTGCATGCTGTGCCATACAATAATGTATGGATTTGCATACAGATAATTAGTTTGATTTGTTCAACAAGAGAATCATACATCAATTGAACAATGAAAACAAGTAAATCTGATTTCACAATTTTTGATCTTTTCCAACCTTCTTTTTCCCTGCCTGTCGGTCGATCAGTCGCTGTCGCCGGATGCGATTTGCCACAAGCAAAGTGAAGCCCGTCAAGGGCGAACGTAGCGAGTCCCTTGACGGACGAGCGATTGTGGCAGCATAACGGCGAAAGACAGCGACTACCGACAAGGCAGGGAAACCCTGCCCAGAGGGAGAGAAGGAGCTAGAGCAAGACAACGACCAGCAGGATCATTTTATCAATCTCGGGCAACCGAGAAACCCCCGTACTGTAATACGGGGGTGCAACGTACAAAAGGTGATTTTTATGGAAGCTTATATAACACTTGATACTCTCTACTTACACATGAAATATCCAAAGCGTGATGTCTTTGACTTCTGGAATGATTTTGTAAAACATTTAGATA
>PHBW01000040.1 GCA_002840715.1 Chloroflexi bacterium HGW-Chloroflexi-4 | reverse complement strand
TGGCGGGAGCCTGAGCGCCGCCATGCCCTGGGTGAGCGAGCGCACAACATTATCCTGAACCGCCACACACCGGCCCAATGTGCCATACGTTTTGCGGAGGCAATCGAGCGTTTTCATCATCGTGCCGAAACGGCCACACCGGCCTTGATACGTGCCATCGCGGCACAGAAACAGTTTACCCCTCATGATGCGGAGCTTCTGGGCCTCTCCAAAGACCTTGCCGCTACCCTGCCGTTACAGCAGCCGGCCAGACGTTTATTTCTGGATGTGACCGCTACATACCGCAACGACTTGAAAACCGGTATTGAACGCGTCGCGCGGTCGCTGCTTTTAGCGCTGCTGAACTCGCCGCCTTCCGGTTGCCGCATCGAACCGGTTTATCTCAGCGACGATGGCGGTGAATGGCATTATCGCCATGCGCGTCATTACACGCTCGGGTTATTAGGTTGCCCTCAAGAGGTCCTCGACGACGAATGTGTCGAACCCGGATGCGGCGACATATTGCTCGGATTGGATCTGTCCGGCGACACGCTGGTTCAAGCCCAGCGTGCGGGAATCCATAAAGCTTATCGTAAACGAGGTGTTGCTGTTTATGCCGTCATTTTCGATTTGCTGCCCGTTCGTATGCCGGAAGCATTCCCCCAGGGGGCGGAACGCACGCATGAGCAATGGCTGCGGACGGTTTCAACGTTCGACGGCGCCGCCTGCATCTCGAAAGCGGTAGCGGATGATTTGGCCGCCTGGCAGACGGAAGCCGGCATCGATTGGAAAGACCGGCGGCCATTCCGCATTGGCTGGTTTCACCTCGGCGCCGATGTCACCAATTCTTCACCCAGCCAGGGTTTGCCCGTCAATGCCGCATCGACGCTGCGTCAGCTTCAAGCCCGCCCCAGTTTCCTGATGATTGGCACCATCGAGCCGCGCAAGGGTTATCTGCAAACCGTCGAAGCTTTCAACGAACTCTGGAATGAAGGCATCGATGTTAATCTTGTGATCGTCGGTAAAGAAGGCTGGATCGGTCTTCCGGATGATATGAGACGCAACATTCCCAAGACCGTCGAATGCCTGCAGCGCCACCACGAATTGAACAAACGCCTCTTCTGGCTGAATGGCATTAGCGACGAATATCTGGATCATGTTTATGCTGCCGGCACTTGTTTAATTGCCGCAAGCGTCAACGAAGGCTTTGGTCTGCCACTGATCGAAGCGGCCCGCCACCATATTCCCATCGTTGCGCGGGACATTCCCGTGTTCCGTGAAGTCGCTGGTGGCAGTGCTTTTTATTTCACAGGCGAAGCGCCGGGCGATCTGGCTTCCTCACTTAAGACCTGGCTTGGCTTATATCACGAGAGGCGCCACCCCGGGACCGACCAATTGCACTGGTTAACCTGGCAGGAAAGCGCCGAGCAGATTAAGAAATTTCTTTTTCGCGAAAACATTCTTTGCAGGCAATTGTTGGTGGATGTGTCCGAACTGGTGCAAAAGGATGCTAAAAGCGGCATCCAGCGTGTCGTGCGCAGTATCCTTAGCGAATGGTTGAACCATCCTCCGGCGGGATACAGGGTGGAGCCTGTGTATGCCACGGAAGATCAGGAGTATCGATATGCGCGCCGCTTTACCCATCGTTTTCTGAACAGCCCGGATGAGACGCTGCCCGATGAACCTGTTGCCTGTGCGCAAGGCGATATCTTTTTCGGCCTCGATTTTCAACCCCACGTTGTTTTCGCGCAACGGACTTTTTATCAGGCGTTGCGCAGGCAGGGTGTTCGTGTGCAATTTGCGGTTTATGACCTGTTATCGGTAATGCTGCCCCAACACTTTCCCGCCTGGGCCACGGATGAGTTTGCGCGCTGGCTAGAGGTGGTCGCTGAAAGCGACGGCGCCGTGTGTATTTCCAGAACCGTGGCGAATGAACTGGCCTGCTGGTTAAAAGAAAACGAGTCAACGCGTCATGCCTCCCTTAAAATAGACTGGTTCCATCTCGGCGCCGATGTCGAGCACTCGGTCCCGACAACAGGATTGCCGGATGACGCAAAACAGGTGCTCGATCAGCTGAATGCCCGGTTAAGCTTCTTGATCATCAGTACGCTGGAGCCCAGAAAAGGTCATCATCAGGTGCTGGAAGCCTTTGAACAACTCTGGCAAAGTGGCATGGACGTCAATCTGGTGATTGTCGGTAAACAGGGCTGGCTGGTTGAGCAGATGGTCAAAAAAATACGTCTGCACCCCGAACTTGACAGGCGTCTGTTCTGGCTGGATGGTATCAGCGATGAATATCTGGAAAAGGTTTATGCCGCCTCCACCTGTCTGATCGCAGCCTCGGAAGGCGAGGGTTTCGGTTTGTTCCTGATCGAAGCCGCCCGGCACGGCCTTCCCATCATTGCTCGTGACCTTCCCGTATTTCGCGAGGTTGCCGGAAATCATGCGTTTTATTACAACGGCAGTGAGCCGCAATCCCTGGCAAACGCCCTCTGGCGTTGGATCGAGCTTTACCGACAGGGCGAGGCGCCGAAGTCCGAGGGCATGCCTCGACTGACCTGGGAGCAGAGTGCCGGTCAATTGCTGAAGGCTGTTCTGGAATAGGAATTTTACATTTTACCGCATCCGGCTGGAAGAAAGAAGACTAGATATGTTCGGCTTAAAAAAAATGTTTCGAAAATGGAACGTTTCATTGCGAAAAGGCAGTGCCGAGCATTATTCGGAGAGGGATACACCGGTCTCACCCGGTCCGAAAGTGTTTGATACAGGATTGATTGATGCATCGATGAGTGGTTGGCTGAAGCAGGAGACCGATGAGTTAATTGAAGGGTTTAAGATTTTATCGGAAGATGTAGTGCTGGATGTTGGCTGCGGTGATAGTCCCTTCCTGCTTTTTTGTGCCATGCGGGGGGCGGAAGTTATTTTTGCCGATATAGACGCTCAAAAGATAGCTGCAATGACCAAAATCCTTGAAAACACTCCAGCGAGAGCCGTAACACCGCTGGTTTGTGACGCCTGCGCATTGCCTTTAAAGGACGCCTCCGCGTCGAAAATCATCGCGATGGAGGTGATGGAACATGTGGACGATGCGAGCTTGTTTATGAAAGAGCTGGTTCGCGTAGGAAAACCGGGCGCGCAATATTTGATCACGATGCCTGATCCCGTCGCAGAAAATTTACAAAAGCATCTTGCCGCCCCGTCCTATTTTGAAAAGCCCAACCATATTCGTGTTATTGGACGGGAAGAGTTTGAACGGCTGATCGTTGATGCGGGACTGATTGTGGAGCAGCGCAAGTATTACGGTTTTTACTGGGCCATCTGGTGGATATTCTTCTGGTCATGCAAGCAGGATCTCCATCCACCCTGGCATCCGTTACTGGTAAGCTGGACTGAGACCTGGCAACGGTTACTGGAAACACAAGAAGGGCAGAAGGTAAAAAAAGTTCTGGATGATTTTATGCCTAAAAGCCAGGCCATTATTGCGAGAAAACCCCATGAACCGATTCATGGCAAGCGGAAAGGATCCTCTGATGGTTAATGCACAAATGAAGGCCATCTGGTCGTATCGCGGATTCATCTGGGGCAGTGTCCAGCGGGAATTTCAGTCCAGATATCGCAATTCTCTTCTGGGGAGTGTGTGGGCTGTTCTGACGCCGCTGGCGACCATTCTCATCTATACCCTCATTTTTTCCCGGCTTATGCAAGTCCGCCTGCCTGGAATGAATGATACACTGGCATACAGCATTTATCTGTGCGCAGGAATCCTGACCTGGGGACTGTTTGCGGAAATCATCGGGCGTTGTCAGACGGTTTTTCTTGAAAACGCGAACATGATTAAGAAACTAACGTTCCCGCGCATCTGCCTGCCGGTGATTGTCGTTTTGAATGCGAGTGTGAACTTTCTTATTATTTTCGGACTGTTCTTATGTTTTCTTGTCCTGGTGGGTAGATTCCCCGGTTGGGTCATTTTAGCGCTGCCGCCGATACTGATCGTTCAGATTGCCCTCGCGATTGGACTGGGGATAGTCCTGGGAATTATGAATGTTTTTTTTCGTGATGTAGGGCAGTTTGTTGGAATTGTCTTGCAGTTCTGGTTCTGGTTTACGCCTATTGTCTATCCGGCGTCTGTATTGCCTGAATACGTACAGCCATGGTTTCGCCTCAATCCCATGGTATCTGTTGTAGCTGCATATCAGTCGATTCTCTTATATGGACAATGGCCGCAATGGTCAACCCTTATTCCAGCTTTAATTACGGCGATCGTCGTCTGCCTGTTAGCCGTCGGTTTATACAGGAGGCGTGCCGGTGAAATGGTGGATGAAATCTGATGACCATTCTGCGTGTTCATAACCTGGGGAAAGCGTATAAACAATATTTCAGCCACTGGGCCCGGCTGGCGGAGTGGTGCCTGCCGTCTTCCCGCCCCCGCTACCATATTCACTGGGCTCTACAGAATGTCAATTTTGAGATTGATCCTGGACAGGCGATGGGGATTGTCGGTATGAACGGCGCGGGAAAATCGACGCTGCTGAAGATTATCGCCGGCACCACGCAGCCTACAACCGGAAGCATCGAAATGAAAGGCCGTGTGGCGGCGCTCTTGGAGTTGGGTATGGGTTTTCATCCTGATTTTACCGGTCGCCAAAACGTCACGATGGCCGCGCAGTTGTTTGGCTTTTCGGTTCATGAAATTCAGGATCTTCTGCCGGAAATTGAAGCATTTGCGGAAATCGGAGACTATATTGATCAACCGGTCCGGACCTATTCCAGCGGAATGCAAATGCGTCTGGCGTTTTCTGTTGCCACGGCCAAGCGACCCGACCTGCTGATTGTTGATGAAGCTCTGGCCGTTGGCGATTCTTATTTTCAACAAAAGAGCTTCAGTAGAATCCGGAAATTCCGGGAAGAGGGTACGACGTTGCTTCTGGTTTCGCACGATGTCGGCGCCATCTTATCGATATGCGACCGGGTTGCGCTCCTGCACGCAGGAACGATGGTGAAAGAGGGGGATCCGGAAGAAGCCATTGATTTTTATCGCGCCCTGTTGGCTGAGCAGGATATTGGATTGATTCGTCAGGAGCGTCAGGCTCATGGAAAAGTTCAGACCATTTCCGGTCGCGGTGAAATGATCGTTTCAGACATCCGCCTGCTCGATAGTAATGGATTACCGATCGAAGCGGTGGAAGCCGGGACCCGGGTCACACTGGAGATTCGGTCCAGAGTCAACCGGCCGGTGCCAGAGGTGGTGGCGGGCTTCATGATCAAAGACCGGTTGGGGCAAATCATGTATGGCATTAACAGCGATCGTTTGAGGCAGCCGATTGAGCATCTGGCAGCCGGGGATGAATTGGTCTGCCGTTTTCAATTTGCCATGAATCTGGGTAAAGGCAATTATTCCGTGGCGACAGCATTATCCCGGCGAGATTCACACGTGACGGATAACTATGAATGGCGAGACGGCGGTTTTATTTTTTCTGTCCTGAATACAAAAAAACCCGATTTTGTTGGCACCGTTTCGCTGGATGCCGCCCTCGAGGTTCAGCGCATATCGGAAAATCAGGTCAATCTATAGGATGATACGGCTTTAAAAAGGCAATGGTTTAAACGTAAATCAAATCGCTGAAAAAACACAACCTGGCAGGAAAGCGAGAAAAGGTTATGAGTTTTAAGATATGGTTCCAACTTTTCATTAATAAATTATTAGACAACTCGAATCTCAATCGAAAACTGGATGCTCTGCTGGAAAAAAAATCCCACATGGATCAAGCAGGCAATAACCTGGAGCATCTATCGGGTTATGTCGATAAGGGGACTCAAATTCTTCTGGCCTTGAAGTATCGTGATCTCTATAAGCAAGGTGTTCTGCTTCCATTTGAAGAAGTGCAGTTCAGGAATCATTCCCAAAACGGCGAAGATGGGATTTTGTGGAACATTTTTTCTCTGGTGGGAACAACCAATAAGAAGGCTGTGGAAATCTGCGCGGGAAACGGCAAGGAGTGCAACACGGCCAATCTGGTTATCAATCACGGCTGGCATGCTTTAATGGTGGAGGGCGATAAAACCAAAGCTGATTTTGCCAAGGCCTATTATGGCTCTCATCCTGACACGTATCTCATTCCCCCTGTTGTCGTAAATGATTGGATTACGGCCGAAAATGCAAACGACGTTATTCGGCTGAATGGTTTCGCAGGCGAGATCGATTTTCTTTCGATTGACGTAGACGGTATTGATTACTGGTTATGGAAAGCCATAGATGCGGCCATGCCACGGGTGGTGATGGTTGAAATACAATGCATCTGGCGTTGTACGGCATCTGTGACTGTACCTTATTCTCCTGATTTTGTATGTAAATATATAAAGGATCCAAAGTATGGCCTGGCGGCATATGGGGGAGCCTCTCTGCCGGCTTTTGTAAAACTTGCCCGAGAGAAGGGCTATCGGCTGATTGGCGCAAACCGGCATGGATTCAACGTTGTTTTTATGCGCAATGATGTAGGTGCTGATATTTTTCCGGAGATCGACCAGGAAAACGTTTTTTGCAATGCTGTGTCTAACTGGATTTACGATCGCGCCAAACCTCTTTATGAAGGCTTGAAGTGGGAAGAAGTCTGAATGGCTGTCATGCCGGGTTTTAACTAATGAGATTACTGGTCGAATGCAACCACATTTATGAACATCCCGGCCACAATTCCGGGATTCAGCGTGTGGTACGCAATATCCTGTCTGGGTTGAGCCGGATCAAAGAGAACACCGATACCGTTCCCGTTATCCTGAAGTACAATAAGATCTACGAAGTCAAACAGATGATTCCAGAAAATTACGTGATGTATCTTGGTAATCGTCTTGTTTATCTCTTGATACGCGCCAGAGAATTTTACCTTTCATATTGCAAGCGGAGTGAGCGGACTTGGTTGTTTTGCACATCATCTTTTCTGCGCAGAGGCCTGCTTGTTTTATTTAAGATCGGTGATTTGCCTTTTCGATTTTTTATTTTGGTCATTTCCTGTTTATGCCGTATGGGAGAGGTCGGCAGCCGCATTGTTCAATTGGATGTGAAATCAGATGATGTATTGATTTTGCTCGATGCATCCTGGCATCAGGACTTTCTTGATCAGGTCGAAGCGCAAAAAATAACAAAAAGGATCGCCATTGTTTCTGTTGTCTACGATGTGATTCCCCTGAGTCATCCGCAATTTTGCACAGATCGTTTGGTTACTGTTTTTCAACATTGGTTTCAATGGGCAAGTCAAATCTCCGATGGTTTTATGGCCATATCGGAGACCACACGAAATCACGTGCAATCTTATGTGCTCCGGGGCAATGTTGAAAATAAACCTCAAGACCAATGGTTTGATTATTTTCATTTGGGTTCCGAGCTTGATTTGTCAAAGCAAAATGACGAGGTTCGCGATCATGTCCAAAAGTTCTTTCAAAGGGATGATCCGGTATACCTGATGGTTGGCACGATCGAACCCAGAAAAAACCACGGATATCTGCTCGATGCGTTCGATTTGCTCTGGCACAGCGGTTTGAAGATCAACCTGTGTTTTGTGGGAAAGGCGGGTTGGAAGTGTGCGGAGATCCTGAAGCGCATCAGGAACCATCGTGAATATAACCGTCGCTTATTCATGTTTAATGATCTGAGTGATACGGAGCTTGATTATTGCTATCGAAAATCACGCAGCCTTGTATTACCGGCTTTTGCGGAGGGTTTCGGTTTACCCATGGTCGAGGCGATGCGGCGCGGCTTGCCGGTCATGGCCAGTGACATTCCTGTTTTTCGTGAAGTTGGGGGCGATTTTGTTGCTTATTTCAACCTGGATTCGCCCGAGACCCTGTCGGAACTTGTCCGGCAATATGAGAAAGACGGAGAGTTTCCGTCAATGAAAAAACTGAAGGAATGGTCCTGGTTGACCTGGGAAAATTCCGCCAGACAGTTTTTAACAAAAATCTTATTTCATGTAAATTCTCATCATATCGGTGAAAATATCCGCTCTCAATCGGAATGATTATAAGGGGTGCTTTTGGAGAGACAACGATTTCATGAAATAGATATGTTGAAATGTGTCTGCATTCTAACAGTTGTGTACATCCATGCAATATCCACATCGTTTGAGCCTTCTAATTTTTTGGGTTACCTGGCGAGCGATTTGTGCCGGTTTGCTGTTCCCGGTCTCTTTTTTGCTGCCGGGTTTCTTTTTGATAAGAAAATAAGCTCAACGGGCCAGATCATAAAAAAGAAGCTGGTCAGATTGTTGCCGCCTTACTTGTTCTGTTCTCTGTGCATTCAATTTCTGAATGTGCCGGGGTTGAGCGTTGAATTGAAGAACCTTGACGCCGGGGTGCTGATCTACAATCTAATTCTCGGCAATACGTTGGGTATTTATTATTATGTGTTTGTTTTGTTCTATCTGTTTGCCGGTTCTCTTGTCTTAAGGCATGTGCCCGGAAAATGGGTTTTAGTGCTTTGGGGGCTTTCCGCTTTATTGCTTCTTGCGTTTGTGAAAGGATTCATTTGTTTCGGCATGTCGTCAATGTTTCAGATATTTCGCCATCCGTTTTTTTACTTGTTTGCGTACATGTCGGGCTGGGTTTTGTCACTGTATTATGAAACAGTCGGATCATTGTTAAAGCAATATCGAGTAGGCGTTATTTGCGGCGGTGTTGTTCTGGTCGCGATAATCCTCGTTTACACCAGGATGGGCGGCAATCATTTTTCTTCATTTCCAATATTAGCCCAGTTCTATATTTACACGTGCGTTACCCTCCTCATCACCGTGGGAATATCGCTCGGCAAGTTTCAGGGAGTTATCCAGTTTGTCAGCAATTATTCTTATGGGATCTATCTGCTGCATTTTCCCATTGTCCGTGCCTGCCAAATGGTTTATCCGGAATTGTCTATCACCTATTCTTTTGTCTATGCATTTGTTGCCTGGAGTGCCGGCATTGCCGGAAGTATTTGTTTGATGTCCGTGGTTAAAAAACTCAGCGGGCCATACTCGAGATATTTAATCGGATGTTAAATGCTTGCCAGCGGGCGTTGAATTGTTTGCGAGACAATTGAAAGATGGTTCTTGTCGTAATTTATGCCTGTCCCACTATTCCAATAGCAATTAAATATTTTTAAATATTATAACGATAAAACCTGTTTAATAAGACACTCCCATGACTTACCTGAAGATTTTGATAAAACAATTTAGCGATCCGCTCAGAAAATCAGGTCCGGTTTTCAAATTATACATAATCCCGCTTGCTTTAGGTTTTGGTATATTTGTATGCATGGGCGGCTTGTATATATTGCCTCCGGATAGTAAAAATTGGATTATGGCGGGTTTTTTAGATCCGCAACAGTACTATTTAAGCTGGGAGTTCTTTAGGCATACACCGTTTTGGCAATTCCCTGTCGGCGCAAATCCGGCGCTGGGCATGGATATTTCCAGTTCAATCGTATTTGCGGACTCCATCCCTCTTTTAGCCATCCTTTTTAAACCCTTTTCTCCACTGCTTGGCGATACATTCCAATATTTCGGTTTATGGCTAATGCTCTGCTTCGTGCTCCAGTACTTTTTTGCGTACAAACTAATAAGTTATTTTACCGCGGATACATTCACTCAAATAATCGGCGCATGCTTCTTTGTTCTAGCGCCGGCTTTTTTAATGAGGACAACGATACACTTCGCCTTGTCAGGTCACTGGTTGGTGTTGGCTGCTTTTTGTTTGTTTTTTGCTCAAAGGTTTTTTCCCTGGCGTTGGTTGCTTCTTCTGTTTTTAGGCGTGTCTATAAACGTATATTTGTTCCTCATGGTTGCGCTTGTATGGTGTTGTGACATCGCACAGAGGTTATTGAAAAAGGAAATCAAATTGCGAAATGCGCTGACAAATCTGGGAGAAGGCGTAATATTGGCTGTGTTTATAATGTGGGTGTTAGGCTATTTTATGCTTGGTTCAACGCCGAAGGCTGAAAAATTGTTTCCCGGAATGAATCTATTGGCTCTTTTTAATCCGGGTATTCCGGTATTTATGCCGGGACAAAGTTGGTCAAGAATTATACCGGGAATCAAAATGATTCAGGGCGACGGCTTTATGTTCCTTGGTATTGGTAATATTTTATTGCTGATTTCAGCCATTATTGTATGGCTTAGATCGCCGAAACTGATTGGTAGTAATGCGACTAAAATTACGTTATGTATTTTAATAGTATCCCTTTCAATTATTGCCCTCTCCAATACAATATACATTGGTGAATATGAATTATTCAGTTATCCGCTATTCAGGCCGTTTGAGTATTTCGATACGGTTTTCAGGGGCTATGGTCGAATGTTTTGGCCGGTATATTATCTGATTATATTATTTTCTTTAGCGGTTATTTCAAAAATCTCAAGGCGTGTTTCCCTTGTCATGATTACATTGTTTTTAGCCATTCATCTTTATGATTTATCAGGCATGTTGACATCTCACAGAGCATTCTATTCAAATCCCCCAGTCTGGAATAGTCCCTTAAAAGCCAATCTTTGGAATGATATTGCCCGACGTTACGATAAGATTTTGTATGTTTTACCTTACAATAATTTTTTTGGATTTATTCCATTCGTCGAGTATGCGGCAATCAACAAAATTTCAATTAACATGGGCTACTTTGCCAGAGTTGACGAAAATAAAGTAAAAGCTGCCCAGTCTAAATTGACTAAAGAATTGTTGGCCGGAAATTTTGATCCATCGGCTCTGTATGTGTTTGAGGATAAAAAGCTGTGGATTGTTGCGATTACAAATTTAAAGAATGGTGATTTGGCGGGGGAACTGGATGGTTTCAAGGTGCTGGCGCCTCGCCTGAATACTTGCAGGGATTGTAGCATTGATTCTTTGAAGTTGTTGGAAATTCAGCAAGATGGATATTTTGATATGCCCGACGGCATCCTTTCTTTCCACAACGGCGGTACTGCAAGAAAACATCTGATTTATGGTTGGTCCGGGTCCGAGTCCTGGGGAACCTGGTCAGATGGGCATGAGGCGGTCGTTTATTTCAACCTCAAAAAAGCACCAGTAGGGGATATTGCGCTTCATCTTACAGGTGGGGCGTTTGTCAATGAAAAGCATCCTTTGCAACGGATGGATGTTTTTATAAATGATGTAAAAATGTGTACTATTATAAGGGATTCTTCAGCAGAAAAAACGGATATTATCTTAATACCCAAATATATTTATATTAAAAGTCGTGGCAAGATTAAAATTACTATGCGGTTCCCGGATGCAGTGTCGCCTGCTGCTGTTGGTATGTCTGAAGACAGTAGATTGTTGTCATTTGCTTTAAAAAAGATTTGGATTTCAAAATAAAAAATTTTAAACAGGTGGAACATTATGGTAATTCTCGTTCCGATTATGAATGATTGGGAGTCATTTGCTTTGCTCGTCAAACGGATTGACGATGTTTTGTCGCAAGAAGAAATTCACGCACATGTTATAGCCATCGACGATGGGTCCAGTAAACGAGCGGAAAAGATATTGACGGATTTTCATGCGGTGGAAAAGCTTGATATACTGCACTTACGGATAAACCTTGGACACCAACGCGCGATCGCCGTTGGTCTTGCTTATTGCAGCAAGAATCTGCCCGGGCAATCGGTTGTTGTTATGGATGGTGACGGGGAAGATGCCCCTGAAGATATCCCTCGATTGTGTAAGGCCATGGAAACGGAAAATGGCGAGAAGGTGATTTTTGCAGAACGTAGCCGCCGTTCCGAAAGTTATATATTTCGGTTTTTTTACATGATTTACAAGGCGGCGCACTGGTTGCTGACAAACAGGGGAATACGGTTTGGTAACTTCAGCATTATTCCTGCGCGCAGAGTGTGGCAGCTGGCAGCAACCCCGGAACTCTGGAACCATTATGCCGCAGCTGTCGTTAAAACCGGTATTCCTTATGCGTTGGTTCCGACGCAAAGAAAAGAACGTATCGCGGGCAAATCAAAAATGAACTTCGTGAGTCTTCTAATTCACGGGCTGAGCGCCTTATCCGTCTTCAGTGATGAGGTTGTAACACGCATCCTGATATTTGGATTTAGTTTTATAGTCTTGTGCCTGTTGACAACCTTCGGCGTATTGTCTGTGACGTTTTTAACGACTTTTACGGTACCGGGCTGGGCCACCTATGTTATCGCTGTCATGGCTATTGTTTGTCTGCAAATGATAACCATTTGTTTCATTAGTTGTTTTTTTATTCTTGGCATGAGAAAACAAGCGACATTTATTCCGGAACGCGACCATGTTTTTTTTATTTCAGGGATTGAAGAATATCCTTGTATGAAGAACCCATAATACGCGATGGGGTGCGAATTATTCAAACCACGAAAACATACATCGGTTCGGAGCTCGACTTATTTGAAGAGGCAAGAAGATGGAAGCAATATCTGTCCAATATTCTGAAGCCGTATATTTATGGTCAAGTGCTGGAGGTTGGGGCGGGTAAAGGAAGCACCACAAGCTTATTATTAAACAACAAAGTCAAATCATGGTGTTGCCTGGAGCCTGACCCGAAGCTTTGTGAAGAGATCGAGTATAAAATTAAAGTCGGGGCTCTTCCCTCCAAGTGCAATGCGCTCTGCGGGCTAATATCCGATATCCCTGCAGAAAAATATTTTGATGTTATTATTTATATTGATGTGTTGGAACATATTGCAAATGATAAGGCAGAAGTGGTATTAGCCGGCTTGCATGTGCAAAAAGAGGGAAATCTAATCATCCTGGCGCCCGCGCATAACGTATTATACTCGCCATTTGACAAGGCGATAGGACATTTTCGAAGGTATAATCGATCATCTTTATCCGATCTGAAACCTGAAGGTTTTACGCGGCACGTCTGTCGCTATCTTGATTCCGTCGGCCTTCTTGCATCGCTCAGCAATAAACTGGTATTTTCGAGTGCCATGCCCACATTGAACCAGGTGCTCTTCTGGGATCGCTGTCTTGTACCCGTATCCATAATCCTCGACAGGCTGCTCAATTATAAACTCGGTAAATCTTTAGTTTCCGTATGGTCTAACAAACAAAACTGTACCGCAGTTAATTGAGAAACATATGTGTTCATCCACCCCAAAATATTGCAGTGTTTTGACGGCTCATCAACAGCCGGGAAAATTGGTCAACCTTTGGGAATATGGGTTCGGTATCCAAAGGTCTCGCGCTATCCTTTAACCCGATTGTTTTGCTTTCAAATTTATGCTTTTTAAAAGGTTTACAAGTTGAAAAAGGATTCCCGTACTACTCAGACTAATATCTGTGAAAATCGCATTTCAGGTCTTGATTTGTCTGATGCATGGATTCTGCTTTTACTTGTCAGCCTTTTTGTTGTTTCCCGGCTTCTCTGGTTGTGGCTTAATCCGTTTTCAGCAGGTTATTTTGAGGATAATTATAGATGGGTTGCCGCTCACGAGCTTTTAAGCAAGCCTGCGTTGACATTCCTGGATTATCAGGCTGATCATTATCAGGGTGGTTCACTGGTGATGATTCTTCTTGTTTGTTTTTATTTCTTGCTTTTCGGAGAGTCGGTAATTTCTTTAAAGTTAGCCGCGTTAACTTTTTCTGTTGGCATCATCGTTATGCTGTATCTGATAGGCAGGATGTTTTTTGGACGCACTGCGGGCATTATTGCGGCATTATGCTATTTGACGGGTCCGCCTTTGGCGGCCGTATGGGGCTTAGTGGTTCTGGGCAGCCATGGAGAATCTATATTTTTAAGTCTGCTGCAGATATTCCTCTACCTGGGTATTTTATCCGGAACGTGGCGATCGTCCTCAGGGCTATGGCTTTTTGGTTTGGTGTCCGGGTTGGGTATATGGTTTTGTTATACAACCGGACTCAGCCTTTTAGCATGCGCTCTGTGCTTTCTTGTCCTAAAAGGACTCCCTAAAAGGAATGAATTGCTATGGATTATATTAGGTTTCCTGATGGGGGTTTCTCCATGGTTTATATACAATATCCAATATGATTTTGCCGGTATCGGACGAATTATGGAGATTTTCGGTTATGGCAAGCCGCCTGATAACTGGTTGCCTGTGAGCCGTTTGGATAAAATTATATCTTTTTTCACAACCGATTTCCCGTCAGGTGCTGTGATGCCTTATGGATTTCTAATGCCGGGCATTATGAATCGCGCGCTCATAGTTATATTCTATCTGCTTTTTGGTGTTTCTTTTATCCTGTCTGTATGGAGAGTTGCAGGGTTATTTCGAAAATCAATAATTGATCGTTTGGAAAAAGCGGATGTGTTTGAGATATGCACCAGACAAAGGGAAATGGTTTTTGTTGCTTACGCAATCATCTTCATATTGGTTTATGGTTTATCCAGTTTTATTTTGTCCAAGGATATTGAGCCAAGCACGTATCGGCTTTTTATTCCCTTGTCGGTAATTCTGCTTATGCCATTAGCCGTGTCCTTCGTTTACGTTCTTAAAAAAAACAATAAACTGTTAAAAGGCATGGTTTGGATAGGATTAGTCTTGTTTCTCTCCACTTCTGCGACAGGTACCGTTGCCCTGGCGGCTCGATCACCAAATGATAATCAATTCGTTTTTCAAGACAATAGAGGCTATGTCCACATGGGTTATCTGTTGCATATAAAATATAAAAACAATCTTGAAAAAGCCTTTGCGATAGCAAATCAATATGCTTTTATGCCGGAAAAGAAAAATGCCATATTGAGAGGAATTGGCTGGGGACTTCAAAATCAATATGAAATGAATGGCGAATTAAATGAATTTTTTAAAACGGTTAAGGAAATTCCGCCGAATGATCAATTATATGTACTGCAAGGGATTGACTTCTTCAGCAGGGCACGTCTTCATACGGTTAGCCAATACATCAACGGACTGGACAAGCATTTTACGATGATTCGGGATCGTCTACTGGCAATATTGAAATGGGTTGCTCAAGAAAAAGCTACTTTTGGGCAAAGGGATGTCGCTTCCTGAATATAACAAAATTGAATTAAGGCTTATGCCTCAGCATTGAACATAGAACTATTCTAAAGGAGTATCATATGAACAAAGTCGCTCTTATCACCGGCATTACAGGACAGGATGGCTCTTACCTGGCAGA
>PHBW01000039.1:19364-21321 GCA_002840715.1 Chloroflexi bacterium HGW-Chloroflexi-4 | reverse complement strand
GTTTACGAGCCTTTTTTCACATCGCTTGTGGGGCTGTGATGCCCAGTAACGCCAAACTATTTGCAATCGCCTGTTTTGCAGCAGCAACCAGTCTGATCCTCGCGGATTTTATCGGTTCTTCTGCAATCAGTACGGGACATTGTACATAAAAATCGTTGAAGGCTTTGGCCAATTCATAAGCCAGGTTGCTGATGGTCAAGGGCTTTAATTCTCTGGCGGCTTTCTGAATTTCTCCTGGCATGCGGGCAATCAGATCAATCAAGGCAATTTCACTGGCCGAGAGCTGATCACCAGACAGAATCGAATCTGGCAGGGGCGCGTTGTACTTCTTCAAAATACTGTTAGCCCGCACATAAGCATATTGTATGTATGGCGCGGCCTGTCCGTTGAAGTCTAATGCGGTTTCCCAGTCAAAGGTCACCATCTTGCCGCTGTCACGCGACACCATCGGATACTTAACTGCACCCAAACCCACAGCCTCGGCCACTTTCAACTTGCTTTCTTCACTAAGGTCGGGGTTCTTCTCTTTGACCACTTCAAGCGCCCGAGCGGTTGCTTCTCTGAGCAAATCTTCAAGCAGCACCACCGTGCCTTCACGGGAGGCCATCACGACATTGCCGGGTAGGTTGACCAGTTCATAAGACACATGCTGGCAGCGGGTAGCCCAATCGTAACCGGCGATTTCAAGTGTTTTGAAAACCTGGGTGAAATGCAGCGATTGACGCACATCCACCACATAGTAAGCCTTTTCAAGGTCTGGATAATCAAGGAATTTTTGTCTGGCCAGGGCAAGGTCTTCTGTCGCATACAAAGCGGTGCTGTCTGAACGCTGCACAACTATGACGCGGTATTTTTCTTCTGTGAGCCCAAGTTTTTCATCCAGCTTGACGATGACCGCCCCACCCTTCGGACGTTCGTCTTCGGCGATGCCGCGTGCGATCAGATCGGCGACTATCTCTTTACCGGGTTCTTCAAACATCGAATTGAAATAATAACGGTCAAACTTGATATCCAATTTTTCGTACATTTCTTTGAAACCGATCAAAGACCACTCACGCGTTTCTTTCCAGCAATCCACGATTTCGGGATCCTTCTGATCCCAGCGGGTATAGATGGCGCGAACTTCGGCTTCAAGATCTGGATTTTCTTCGATGCGTTTGCAAGCTTCAGCATACATCGCACCCATCCAGCGGGTAATATCTTTTTCAGGTTTTTCGCCCTTGTGATACTTTAGGTAGTTCCACAACCATTTAATGACGTGCAGCCCCATATCACCGGGGTAGTTGGCGCGGACAACTTCGTACCCCGCCGCTTCAGAAATGCGAGAGAGCACATCACCCAAAAAGGCGCTGCGCAAATGCCCTACATGGAAAGCCTTATGGGTATTGGGCTGTGAAAATTCAAACATTATTTTCTTGCCAAACGGTTCACCTTTGCCGTATTGAGCTCCGGCAGATAAAACCTCATCTATCACCCGGCGTGAATAATCAGCCGCCGAGAAATATAGATTCAAATATCCATTTACAACTTCAACCTTCGAGAACCCTTCAGGGATTTCAATTTTGGAAGCCACGCCCTGGGCAATTTCGTTGGCTCTTTGCCCGACATTTCCTTTTTCAGCGCCAAATGATTTTGCCGCCAATTGAAAAAACGAGGTGGAAATTCCCCATTGGCCGTTAAAAGGAATCCAGGCCCAGCGAATTTCATTTTCTGGGAGATTATTGTCTTTTAAATATTGGGTAATTTGGTCTGCGATGAAGTTTTGTTCTTTTTCAAACATAATAATTTCCCGTTCCTTTAGTGATCAAACCTAAAGGATTATAACACAGCCGATTTTTCTGAGAAAAATAGACCATAAAAGCGGTAAAAGTATGCCAAGAAACGCAAAAGCGGGAGGTTACCCTCCCGCTTGATTGCTTATCAATAAAGCGATTACTTCTGGGTGGCGAGCAATTTC
>PHBW01000039.1:16630-19181 GCA_002840715.1 Chloroflexi bacterium HGW-Chloroflexi-4 | reverse complement strand
GGTTGCGAATGCGTCGCTTTTCGTTCTGTTTGTTACGTTTGATTGCAGACTTGATATTAGCCAACTTGGTTCCTCCAAAAAAATACAACTGTCAGTGCGAGGGTCGAGGGTAAGCACTGGTTCAGGTGGCGGATGAATTCTACTCCATGCCGTCAAATCTGTCCAGCAACTCACCCTCTCAATTTGAAGGTATTATTTATCCTGCAAAGCTGCAACTCCCGGCAGTTCAAGACCTTCAAGCATCTCAAGTGAAGCGCCACCGCCGGTTGAAATGTGGGTGATTTTGTCGGCCAAACCAGATTCCTGGATGGCAGCCACGGAATCACCGCCGCCGACAACGGTCACACCTTTGCAGGCAGCAACAGCTTTGGCCACATCAAAGGTGCCTTTAGCAAAGCGTGGAAATTCGAATACGCCCATGGGACCGTTCCAAACCACTGTTGCTGCACCATCAATCACTTTGGAATAAGCTGCCACTGTTTCAGGTCCAATATCCAAAATTCTCCAGCCAGCTTCAACATTGCCAACCTTGGCAGGTTTTGACTGTGCTTCGGCATCAAATTTATCAGCCAGCACGACATCCACGGGCAGCATCAATTTGGAACCGGCATCTTTCAATAATGATTTTGCGGTTTCGAGGGCTTCATCTTCAACCAGAGAGTCGGCCATATCCAAACCTTGGGCTTTAAAGAAGGTGTTGGCCATGCCGCCGCCGATCAAGACAAAATCAGCCTTGGTCAACAGGTTTTTGATGACGCCGATCTTGTCACTGATCTTGGCGCCGCCCATGATGGCGACAAAAGGTTTCTTGGGGTCGGCAACCACCTGACCTAGATATTTAATCTCTTTTTCAAGCAAGAAGCCGGCTACACCGGGGAGGAAATGGGTGACACCCTCAGTGGAGGCATGCGCGCGGTGAGCTGTACCAAAAGCGTCGTTGACATAAAGATCAGCCAATGAAGCCAATTGTTTGGCCATTTCCATGTCGTTCTTTTCTTCTTCGGCATGGAAGCGGGTATTTTCAAGCAGTAAAACGCTGCCGGGTTTCAGGGCTGCGGCGGCTTCAGCTGCGGCTGGTCCGATGCAGTCGGTGGCGAAAGCCACAGGTGCACCCAGCAATTTAGCCAGATGCTCGGCCACGGGTTTCATTGAGTACTTTTCTTCCAGTCCACCCTTGGGGCGGCCCAGGTGTGAGCACAAGATGACGGCAGCACCCTGCTCGACCAGATACTTGATAGTGGGCAAGGCAGCCTGGATTCTGGTATCGTCGCCGACTACGCCATCTTTTGTGGGGACGTTGAAGTCAACCCGCACCAATACTTTTTTTCCTTTTGGATCAATATCGCGAATGGTTTTCTTGTTGAACATTTTTATTTTCTCCCGAAGCAAAATAGACATGATGCGCATCCGCAAAACAACCGCGGAATGCGCATCATGAACAGATCAAGAAAAAGAGTTAAAACTCATTTTCCCACAGTGAAAACTAGAGTTTCGCAGCCATGATGGCGGCAAGATCAGCGGCTCTGCAGGAATAACCCCATTCATTGTCATACCAGGTAACAACTTTAACCATGTTGCCGCCCATGACCATGCTGTAGGGTAGATCAACGATTGAAGAACGGGGATCGCCCTTGAAGTCCATTGAGACCAGGGGATCGTTGTAATCGCCGGTGGTGACACCGAGGATACCCTTCATGGCCCCCTTGGAGGCGGCAACGAAGGCAGCTTTCAGTTCTTCGTTGGTGACGGGTTTCTCAACTGTGGCTACAAAATCCACGACAGAGACGGTGGGGGTTGGAACACGGAGGGAATAGCCGTCAAATTTGCCCTTTAATTCAGGGATGACGAGTGCAACAGCTTTGGCGGCACCAGTGGTGGTGGGGATGATATTCAAACCGGCGGCACGAGAGCGGCGCATTTCTTTTTTGTGACCCTGGTCCAGAATGACCTGGTCATTGGTGTAGGAGTGGATGGTGGTCATGACTGCGTTGACGATTTTCCAGTTGTCATTGACGATCTTGGCAGCGGGAGCCAGGCAGTTGGTGGTGCAGGATGCATTGGAGACGACGTGATGTTTGGAGGAATCATAGAGATTGTCGTTCACACCCAAAACAATGGTCAAGTCTTCATTCTTGGCAGGAGCTGAAATGATAACTTTCTTGGCTCCGCCTTTGGTGATATGAACATTTGCGCCGGGTTTGCCCTTATCAGGATCACCGATTGCATCGGTGAAGATACCGGTGGATTCGATGACGATCTCAACACCCAGGCTAGCCCAGGGAAGATTACCGGGATCTTTTTCAGCAAAAACCTTGATGGATTTGCCATCTACAATTAAAGCGCCTTCGGCAGCTTCGACGGTTCCTGGATAAATGCCATAAGTTGAGTCATACTTGAACAAATGAGCATTTGTCTTTGTGTCGAATAGGTCATTAATTGCCACTACTTCGAGTTCTGAGCCGTGGAGCTCAATAATCGCTTTTAAAACCTGTCGGCCGATGCGGCCAAAACCATTGATACCAACTTTTACTGCCATAATAAATCCTCCTTG
>PHBW01000039.1:0-16546 GCA_002840715.1 Chloroflexi bacterium HGW-Chloroflexi-4 | reverse complement strand
ATCAGCTTGATAAATCGGATGCTGGTTTTCTTCTTCATTAACTTTAACCCATGATACGTCTGCTGGCAAGACCCCTTCAAAGCGGTGATTGCTGATGACCAGGTCAACGATATGGCTGCCGGCATGCTTCTCGATCATTTTGACATGATCTCCGCAAGAGTAGCCATCTGTTTCGCCTCTTTCACTGGCGACGTTACAGATGTAAAACTTGTAAGCTTTACTGGCTTTGATGGCATCTACCAGGTCGGGCACCAACAAATTGGCGATAATACTGGTGTACAGGCTGCCTGGTCCAATGATGATCAGATCAGCATTGAGGATTGCCTGTACGGTGGGAGGAAAAGCCGCCGGATTGCCCGGTTCAAGCCATACCCTTCTCACCTTGCCGCCAATCTTTCCAATTTTGCTTTCGCCCTTGATCACCACTTCAACATTTTTGTCGGGGAGCTGCACATCGGCAACCAGGGTGACGTTCTTTAAGGTGGAGGGCAGCACCTGCCCCTGCACTGCCAAAACTTTTGCGGTTTCGGCGATTGCTTCTTCAAAACTGCCAGTGATCTCAGTCAATGCGGATATAAGAAGATTGCCAAGAGAATGTCCATTCAAACCGGCGCTGGCTGCAAAGCGATATTGAAAAAGCTGGGTGATTAATTCTTCATCATTCGAAAGCGCCGCCAAGCAATTGCGGATGTCGCCCGGGGGTAAAATGCCAATGTTCTTGCGAATCTCGCCCGAAGAGCCGCCATCATCTGCAACAGTGACCACAGCCGTGATATTGCGAGAGTAAGCTTTCAATCCGCGCAAGACTGAAGATAAGCCTGTGCCGCCGCCAATGACCACGATGCGGGGTCCCTTATCGCGACGGCGAAATTCAGCCACTGTATCGATAATGTTCTTGCCAGGCCGCATGAATGGGCGGAGCAAGGCTCTGTTCAATCCGATGATGCCAACAACCGTAATGGCCACACCGATGGAACCGAAGATCAAAGCACGAATGGTTCGATCAAGGATGAACTGGAGCGAAACGAATTTAACGACCGGCAGCCACCAGGTTTCAGGGGCAGTACGATAGAGGTCTAACAGTAGAAAAGCGAATCCAACCCCCAACATGGTCGTGCCTGCGAGAATGACAACCACCCACCGTTTGATGCCAATTCCGGGAACCAACCATCGCAACTTGCGTACGATGGATTGAAAGAAACGTTGGAATTGACGCAATTGTTTTGGACGCATACGACCTCTATAATAGCAGTCTTTTAAGCTTGCGTCAACAAAACCTTTACTTGCTCAATCTACTTTCACAATCCCGGTTAATTTGTCAGGCCGAGGGTTCGGTAATCCCGGCAAACCCTCATGGTATAATGAATCAGCGTGAATCATGTACAAGTGAATATCGCCAAGTTGCTGAAGTTAGTCTTCGCATCCAACCATTCTATTTTTAAGGAGGTGTGTTGTGAAACCGCTAAACTTACCAGGGCCAATAGCACAACGTCTCATCGAACGTGATCAGGTAGTCATTTCACCGTCTTATCCTCGTGCCTACCCCTTTGTTATGGATCACGGCCGCGGGGTTGAAGTTTGGGACGTAGATGGGAATAAATTTCTTGATTTTGCAGCCGGCATCGCAGTCACATCCACTGGACATAGTCATCCAAAAGTTGTAAAAGCCATCCAAGAGCAAGCTGAACAATTCATTCATATTTCTTCCGACTTTTATCATCCCAAGTGGGTTGAATTAGCTGAATATCTTGATCTTATCGCACCTTTCCAAGAAGATGCCATTTCCTTTATGACAAATTCCGGCACTGAAAGCGTTGAAGCTGCCCTGAAACTCGCCCGTTATCACACGGGAAGATCGCAATTTATTGCATTTTTGGGCGGATTTCACGGAAGAACTTACGGCGCCGTTACTTTAACTGCAAGTAAACCTAAATATCATCGGGGTTTTGCCCCGCTCATGAACGGTGTAACACATATCCCCTTCCCTGATCCTTATCGCCCTGTTTTGAACATGCTGCCCGGCGAGGATATTGGCGCAGCCACAATTCGCTACCTTGAAGAAGAGATTTTTGGCAAAACTGTCCCGGCGGATGAAGTTGCCGGTATTGTGGTTGAACCCATTCAAGGTGAAGGTGGATATATTATTCCTCCGGACGGTTTCTTCATCCAATTGCGCGACGTCTGCACCCGCCACGGTATTTTATTGATCGCGGATGAAGTTCAGGCAGGCATGGGGCGAACCGGTAAGTGGTGGTCCATCCAGAACTTTGGGGTGGAACCGGATATCGTCTGCACAGCCAAAGGCATTGCCTCCGGCATGCCGCTCGGCGCCATGATTGCCAGAAAATCAATTGTTACCTGGCCAAAAGGGTCGCACGGCAACACCTACGGCGGCAACCCCCTGGCCTGTGCGGCTGCTCTGGCAACCCTTGAATTAATTGAGACTGAGTACCTTGATAACGCCGCCGTCGTAGGGCAGTATATTTTGGACCGCCTCGAAACCATCAAACTAAATCACCCAAGTATCGGGTCCGTCAGGGGCATCGGCCTGATGATCGGCATCGAATTTGTAATGAATCCGGTTTCGAAATTTCCTGCTGAAAAACTGCGTGACCGCATTGAGCATCTGGCATTTGAACGCGGATTATTAACATTAGGCTGCGGCCGCAGTGTCTTGCGCATCTCACCTGCCTTGTGTATCACACAGGCTGAAGCCGAAAGTGGTTTACAGATTCTTGAAGAAGCTATTACAATTGCAGAAAGTGAAGATGTCTTTGTAAGCGAAATCGAAGACATCGCGGTTGAAAAGGGCTAGATCTAGATGCTTCCTGATTTCAGGGTCCGCCAGCGGGATTATCTGCTGGAAATCTCTCGTGCACTTACCCAGGAGCTTGATTACGACAAGCTCCTGGAACGTATTTTGCAGATCTCGCTTGAAATGTTGGCTGGACAGGCAGGTATCATCGCCTTACGTACGCGCACCGAAGGCTGGCAAATTCGCATCTCCACCGGTCTGCCGGCTGCCTTCCTGAAATACCTCGAACCCCAGCTTGCTCAAATCCCTGAATATGAAGACCCGCAAGATTCCGAGTTGATGATCATCAACCAGATTCTGAATAAATTCACCCAGGCCGTCAGCCTGGGCAGGTTAAGCAGCGTCGGACTGCCCCTAATAACCGGGCAACGCGTTTTGGGCGCCATCTTTGTGTTCAGAGAATATTCGGGGTTTTCTTCTGATGATAAAAGTTTGCTTTCTAGCTTCGCCAACCAGGCAGCCATAGCCGTCAAGAATGCCCAACTCTATGCCCAGGTGGAATATGACCGCAAAAGGGTTACCGCCCTGCTGGATTCCGCGGCAGACGGCATCTTGATTTTGACCAGCGATCTGACTATTGAACGCGCAAACCCGGCTTTCAGTTTCATGATCGGCACAGCGGTGGCAGACATCATCGCGAAAAGTCATGATGAGATCATCCACTGGGCAAAAAAACCTCACGATATGACCCTTTCTGAAGCAGTGGCCGGCGGCTGGCCTCTAACCCCAAATGCCACCTTGTATGTGGAAGGGGATATCATCCGGCCGGGTGCTGTAACCCCTGTGCCGGTGGGCATTACGTATGCCCCATTATTGACCAGTGAAGGCAATTTACTCAACATCATCACCACTGTGCGTGATATCACCCGCTTCAGGCAGGCAGACGAGATGAAAACGACTTTCATCTCGGTGGTCAGCCATGAGTTGAAGACGCCGGTAGCGTTGATCAAAGGATATGTCGGCACTCTCAGAAGAGAAGACGCCAGATGGGATCGCAAGATTGTCAATGAAAGTTTGCAGATCATTGAAGAAGAAGCGGACCGGCTGGCTATTTATATTGAGAATCTATTGGATGCCACGCGACTGCAGGCAAATAGTTTCAGCTTGAAACGCACCGACATTCAACTCGCGATGATTATTCAAAGGGTTGCCGAGCGGCTTCAAACCCAAACCTCTGCCCACCAGATCATCACGAATTTCCCTGAAGATTTGCCTGTCATCGTCGCGGATGAGATTCGCATTAATCAGTTGATCTCCAATCTGGTTTCGAATGCCATCAAGTATGCACCCTGCGGCAAGATCGAAATATCTGCCGAGAGCCGCGGTGAGAATATCATTGTGTGTGTTAGTGATGAAGGCCCGGGGATTAACCCCAATGATGCCCCATTCGTGTTCGAGCGTTTTTATCGTTCACCTGATGCTTCCAAACAAACCAAAGGCGCCGGGCTGGGTCTTTTCCTTGCCAAAGCGATTGTCGAATCCCACGGCGGACGCATCTGGATTGACCCCGAAAAAGGCAAGGGAGCCTGTATCTGCTTCTCCTTGCCAATAACCACTGTGAACTAAATCCCTTTCATAAAAAAGCAGAATCAATAGCCGAATGGTATAATCGGTGGGTAAGTTATTCTTAACAAAAAAGGTCAGATCATGGCGAAAATTCAAACTTCATGTCCCCGCTGCCGGCAGCCAATCCTAGCCGAAGTGCAACAATTATTTGATGTAAATACAGATCCCACTGCCAAACAACGGCTGATGAGCCGCTCGACCAATGTGGCACGCTGCCAGGCTTGCGGATATGAAGGCATGATGAGCACTCCAATTGTTTATCACGATCCCTCAAAAGAATTATTGTTAACCTTTTTTCCCCCTGAAATGGGTTTACCTGTGAACGAGCAGGAAAAACAGATTGGTCCATTGATTAACCAGGTTGTCAATGCCTTGCCTGCAGAGAAACGAAAAGGCTACCTGTTCCAACCCCAGACCATGTTCACCTATCAAACCCTGTTGGATAAAATACTTGAAGCTGACGGCATTACCAAAGAAATGATTGACGCTCAACAAAAACGGGTTGGATTAATTCAACGCTTATTAACCACTCCCAAAGCAGAAGACCGCTCTGCAATCATCGCCCAGGAAAACACACTCGTAGACGGTGCATTCTTTGCCATCCTCTCCACGATTATTGAATCAGCCACCATGCAGGGTGATGAAAAATCTGCCCAATTACTCAATGAAATTCAAATGCAACTGCTAAAAGAAACAGAAGTTGGCAAAACCCTGCTCGCCCAAAGCGAAGAGACTCAGGCAGCTTTAAAGACTTTGCAAGAAGCCAGCAAGAATGGATTAACCCGTGAAATTCTTCTGGATACATTGATCGGATTAACCTCAGACAGCAGTCTCACCACCATTGTCAGCCTGGCTCGCAATGGATTGGATTACCAATTCTTCCAATTATTAAGCGAGAAAATTGAAGCTGAAGTCGAAGATAAAAAACAACACTTAATTGATCTGCGGGATAAACTTTTAAACATAACCCGCGAGATCGACAATGAACTAAAAAACAGACTTGCAGACGGTGTGAAATTGCTTTACACCATCCTCGAAGAACCTAATCTTGAAGAGGCAGTTAAGAAACACATGCCTGAAATGGATGAATTCTTCACTCAGGCGCTTCAATCTGAATTCGAAACTGCCCACCAAAAAGGCGACATGGAGCGCATTGAGAAGATCCAAAAAGTGATCTCTATTGTTGAAAAAGAAAGTGCACCTCCCCCCGAAATTGAACTCATTCAGAGTTTGCTAGAAGCAAAAGAGGATGGTGCACGCCAGAAGATACTTGAAGAAAAAAGTGACTTGGTCAACGATCAGTTATTGACTGCCATCAATGCAATCATTACCGAAGGTGAAGCCCGCAAACAATCACCCGAACTGGTGGATTCTTTACGCGCTGTTTATAAGCTGGCGCTTCGTTTCAACATGGAAAAGAATCTTAAGAAATAGTCTTGAATTTTTTCAAACACTCAATTTTTTGAAAAAAGATATACAACCCAGACAAGCTTAAAAACCTTGTCTGGGTTGTATTATTACTATCAATTATTTATTTCCACTATTTTTGCTAATCAGGATTATTCTTTTTCGTTGAACCTCAATCCGTGTCCACGGACGGTAACGATATAGTTATGACTTGTATCCATCTCTGCCAGGCGGTCGCGCAGACGGCGAATCAAGGCATCCAAGGCTTGCTCCGAGACGCCTTCAGCAGCTTCATCCGCCCAGATGGATTGGATCAATTGATTGCGTGGAATAACCCTGCCCGCGTGTGATACCAGTTCGCCAAGCAGCCTGAATTGCGGCGCCGAAAGAGGCGGCGTCAATTCTTTTCCTTGCACCCAAACACGCCTCGATTTCTCATCCACCACTAGTCGGTTTTCACCTCCAGATAATGGCGGAATCAAATCTTCCATGGGCATGGTGGCGTCGGAACAATAAAAGACAAATTTGTAAATTATAGCGATTTGAAACATATCAGCATCTGCCAGAGGGACACTTTCAGTGATTACCTTTCCGGCGAGAAAAGTGCCATTTTTACTGGCAAGATCCTCAAGCATCATTTTGCCATCTACCGAAGTGATTCTGGCATGATGGCGTGACACCTGGCGATCATCAATCTGGATTTGACAATCATCACCCCGTCCAATGATCAATTCATCTTGAATTTCCCACCGGCGGCCATCCAGAGGTCCTTGGATGGCAACCACCACAGGGCATTCTTTCTGCCGCAACAGTGAACCAGGTTGACCTAAAAATGTTTTTTCAGGTTGCTTGATCATCGTTTAATCAGATACCTCATCAGGTATAATAGTACATAATTTCATTTTACGCTACTCCATTTCGAGGTTAAAAAGGACAAAAATGCCGATCCCGCTCAAAGCAGGTGACACATTAAGAGGAAGATACCGCATCCGCCGCATCATCGGACAGGGCGGCATGGGGTCGATCTACCTTACAGACGATTTGCGCCTCGAAGGCCGGCAATGCGCCTTGAAAGAAGTGGAGCACGATAAAACCCTATCAGGTAATCTCATCAAAGAAGCACGCGATCAATTTTTGCGCGAAGCCACTGTGCTTGCCCGGTTGGATCATCCCAACATGCCCAAAGTCTCAGATTTCTTTTCCATCGGACAACGCGACTATCTGGTGATGGATTTTGTGCCAGGTAAAGATCTTAGAACGCTGATGGTCGAAACCAAAGAGAAAGGCACCTTCTTATCAGAAGGTGAAGTACTCAACTGGTCAAATCAACTTTCTGATGCATTGGCTTACCTTCATCACCAAAACCCGCCCATTGTGCATCGTGATATCAAACCTGGCAATCTAAAACTCACCCCAAATGGCGTGTTGAAATTAGTCGATTTTGGTCTGGTAAAAGTTTTGGCACCGGGTGAAATCACCATCACCATTCTTCAGGGTCAGGGTACAGCGCTTTATACGCCGCTTGAACAATACGGCGGTGACATCGGTCACACGGATGTGCGCAGTGATATCTATGCCTTTGGAGCCACACTTTATCATCTTCTAACCGGAAAAGCCCCTGCTGATGCCCGTCAGCGCTTTATCAATCCCTCGATATTAACCCCGATCCGTCCCCAAAATCCAAGCGTTTCTACACGCACCGAAAAAGCAATATTTTGGGCGATGAGTTTGCATCCAGATGACCGGCCCGGTTCTGTGGATGAATTTAGAGATGCCTTGATTGGCAGCCGCCCGGTGACCATTCCCTCCGGCATCCGAATGCAGTCTAAGCCACGCGTCCTGCAAAACCGCGCCGAAATCGCCACCTTGTTGGGAACAGTAGGCGTCGCTCTGTTGGCGCTGGTAATCACGCTGCTTAGACCCACTTTTTAGACTTTTTTACTGCGCTCCAACGCATACCAAAGATAGCCTATTCCCCCGCCTGTCAGACATCCAATGACAGTCCACAAAATTATTAATCCGCTTCCGTTATTCATTATGCCATCAGCCGCACCTGGCAGACCTAGCACAAAATAAAAATAGACCACATAGCCGCCAAGAATGCTGGTAAGAGGAATTTTCGGATTCCACAAATACTTCTGTTTCTGCCATCCCCACCAATAAAGTATCACACCAATCGAGAATATGATAATTGTTGAAATAAGCCAATCTGCTGCTGACAGCATCCCCTTTTCATGATTGCGTAATTCCAGATTTTCTGGAGTTTCTAGGGGGTCGATATCAGGTGTGGGTGACGCCACACCGGTGGGTGCCAAAGTAGGCTCAAAAGAAGTAATCTGACCGCCTGCATCGGTTATCTCAAGATTTAGTATTTGAGAAATTTGAGCAGGGTCTGCAGTAACCCTAAGATTGAAAACACCGAGATTTTGAATTCGATAACTGGTTCGTGCAATACCGTTTATGGTTTGAGTTTCAATTTGTTCGATTGACCCACTGGTTGATTTGGTGTCTATTAGGAACCGCACCACCGTGCCGTCAGGCACCGGGTTGCCGTTGTGGTCAATGATGACACCGGTTTGCAGTGGAATACTATCCCCTACTTTATAAGTTAATGGCGCTTCTGTTGAATTAACAGGGGTTTCTGTGCTCCCCAATCCTTCAACTGGTTTTTCAACCATCAATGGGATAATCTGATCGGGATTGGGGGTTGTGGCAATGAGTAAATCATAACCAATGCTGGTTAAAGAAACCGGCAATTTTCCTGAAGGCACTATCTCTTGAAACAATATTCTGGCAGCCACATCGACATAAACGGGGATTTTGCTGTAAACAGCATAATAGGCTGTAAATTTCGAGATATCAGTGGCGTCCAAATAATAAGGGGCGTTGAAGGCAAACCCGATTACTTTTTTGTTCCTTAACATGTCAGGTTGTTCTGAAAAGAACCTGTGGAATATGGTTGAAGCTATTGAACTTTTCTTAAAATCGGTAAATGAAATCACCAACCAACTTGCAGTTTGGAGATCGTTTTTCATGAACTCTGGTGGATTGTCATTATCCAGCACCTTCTTCAATTCATCAAAAGTGTAAGCCGTCAATTTGTAACTCTCAACTTGTTCACCTGCATCCGGGCCATATAGTTTTTCAACAGCAGTCCGAAAATTGTCAGCCAATGTGACATTCTGATCGGCACACAGGCTGCACTGCAATTGGTTGATCGTGTCTGAAATGAAAACAACCCGTTCACTGCTTTGAGGAGGTTCCGCCAACACGCTATCCATATCACCAAGAGTCGGACTTACCAATGTGATTGATTGTCTGGCTATTTCAAAAACTTTACCGCCAGAAGTTCCGATATCTTCCAGATTTGAACCGGAGGTTATGGTGTTTGAGATATTGAAATTTGGATATAACTTGTACTTGAGAGTCAATATCCTTAAAACAGCTTCATCCACCCGTTGTTGAAAAGCAGAATCTTCTTTATATTTTTGAACGAAAAAATCGTGAGTTCTCACAATAGTGGTGAAAGTATCTTCATCACCGGTCGCAAGAATATTTCCTGTGTAAAGAAGGTCATTACCTGCCAATAATGCACTTTTGATAATCTGACGGGCATCAAACCCGCTATTCATGGGATCGAAAAATTTGCGTACCGCAGTGCTGCCCAGATCGTCACTAACAATGATGCCACCTTTTTGCTGCCAGGTGGAAAACTGTTCAAGCCCCATGATCTGGCCCAATGCCGTGGAATCAAAGGATACTGGTCGGGTGGTGGCTCGGATGTTGCCTTGAAAGCCTTGATAACGAATGTGTGATAATAACAGCCCGTCGGATAATTCTGACTGATTATCATTTGCGCCGGTGACTGCAAAAAATGGTGCCAACTCAATCTGTTTCAATTGCTCCAAAGATTTTCGAACGGTTGCAACTTCATCCTCAGGCTGACGATCTGATCCGCCGCTGCCCGGAAAGTGCGTGGCAATCACTGCAATCTTGTTGCTGCTGCCCTCATGGACACCATTAATGTAAGCCTGTCCCATCTCAGCCACCCAGTATGGATCACCGCCAAACGTTCTGACGCCCAAATCTTCGCTGGTATCGCTTTTGACAACATTTAAAACATCCAAAGACGGACCAAAGAGCAGGTTCACGCCAAGCGCACTGAGTTCTTCGCCAAGAATGGTGCCTATAGTTTTTGCGTTTTCGGGTCTCCAGGTTGCGCCGATAGCCATTTCATTGGGCAAAGGCGTCATACCGTTTATTATCTGATCGTACGGGTACAAATCTCCTTCTTGTGAGATGCCGATCAGCATAGGAACATAATTGACAGGATTCGGATCGACAACAGCCGGAAAAGTGCTGCCTGCTTGAGAATAATCCCAGTTCAGTTGTTGGAGATTTTCAATTAAGCTGTGAACAGCGGTAATTGTGTCATCTGGTCCGATGAAATTATCATTATCCTGTCGTAACACAACCCCCCCGACATGCTGCTGTGTAATTAACTTAAAAATATTGCTGTCTGCGTCCGTGGCTGTACCTTCAAATGTTACCAGAAACAATTGACCAACTTTTTCAGCCGGGCTCAGTTTTGCAAGCATGGCAGTTGAGCGTAAAAGGGCATCTGACTCTTGAGATTGTGACGCAGCACTTGAGATCCCTTGCGGGATGACAAAACCAAGCACAAGCAGGAAGATGACCGATAATCTAATGATTTTACTCATTGCTACTGTTTCCTGACTGAAGAATTTTCAAAATAAAAAATGGTGTCTGTTTGCCGAAATTTAGCTTTTGGCTATTGTCATAATTTTTCTAGCCTTTTGCGGATCATCTGTGAAGATTCCATCTACACGCATCGCGAGCATGTGTTTGATATCCTGCTCGGCATTGACAGTCCACACATGCACCCTGCGATGACGGCGGTGTTCCCACCATACATAGGTGGGGTCGACATCAGCGAGATATGGATGAATGATGGCTGGAGAAACGTGTTTCAGGAAAAAACTTCTGGAGATCGCCCCCCCCAACCCGCCAAGGCACAATAAAGCCACTGGTGCCTCTGGCAGAAGGTCTTTTATCATGGTCAAATTTTTAGGAATGAAGGAAGAAAACAGTACCCGGTTTTGCATATTTTGTCGTTTGACGACATCGGCTACTTTAGCGATCAGATCATCTTTGGGTGAACTGTAATTGGTCAATTCAACATTAACCAAAACTTTTTTTCCAACCGCCTCGAACACTTCTTCAAGTGTTGGAATTTTCTCGCCAGCGAATTTTGCGTTGAATTTAGTTCCCGCGTCAAGGGTTTTCAATTCAGCAAGGGTGTGCTCGTTCACTTTGCCAGTGCCATTGGTGGTTCGATCAAGTGTGGGGTCGTGAATAACCATGACCACGCCGTCTTTAGATAGCTTGGCATCAAGTTCGACTGCATCTGCCTGATGAGTGACGGCCAATTCAAATGAAGCAAAGGTATTTTCAGGAGCAAGAGCACAGGCTCCCCGATGGGCAAAGATTACAGTTTTGGTAAAGTTTTTAAACATTTCACAACTCGACAAAATAAGATTGTGCAGCCTTGTCAATCATCTCTTTTGACATGACCGGTTCGACTGTCAAATAATGAGCGATATCTAATATCTGATCGCACAAATCGCGCGGATGTGAGGCACGCAACTTTCTTGAGGGCTTGATATACCATTCCTGAAGCAGATAGGCTAAAGCGTCATCAGAATAATTAATACCTTTTGCAGTGGCCACCTTCTTGAAAATATCACGGTATTCGTCATAACTGGGATCGATAATCTCAATTTTGTGCCTTAATCGACGCAAAAACGCCTCATCCACCAGGTCGCGGGGCGGCAGATTGGTTGAGAACATGACCAAGACATCAAAAGGTACTTCAATTTTTCTGCCGGTGTGCAGTGACATGTAATCTATACGATTTTCCAGCGGAACGATCCAGCGATTCAACAAATCCCGTGGACGCACCTGCTGACGGCCAAAATCATCGATCAACAGAATGCCGCCGTTGGCTTTAACTTGTATGGGTGCTTCATAATATTTCAAGGTGTCATTGAAGACCAGATCGAGGCCAGCCAGGGTTAATTCACCGCCCACCATAATGAAAGGTCTGCGGATTTTCACCCAGCGGGCATCTTTACGCATGCCGCCGCGGTTTGTTTGAGATGTGGAATCATCTTCTGGCGCCAGTTGGTGATTGGTGGAATCAAACAGCGTGATCACTTGTCCATCGCAGTACATTGCATAGGGAATATACATGGTCTGCGAGGTGATCAAATTACCAATCGCCCGTGCCACACTGGTCTTGCCGTTGCCTGGAGCACCATAAATAAAAATCGAAGTGCCCGAGTTAACTGCAGGTCCGAGTTTTTGAAAAGTGCCTTCGCCAAAGGTCAGCTCTCCTAGCACCTTATGCATATTGCGGCTATTGACTTGAACCCGTTCGCGGCTTTGATGGCGGATGGCATCGTTATAGACCTCAAGCGGTACAGGAGCGGCACCAGCATATTGGCAGCGATCCAATGCTTCTCTGGCACGGATGATGCCTGCCCCGGTTATAGCATACAAATATGCGCTCTCTCCCAACCCCATTTGAGAGGAACGCACTTCAATCATTTTATCGCGTTTAAGACCTTCAAGAATTTGGTCAACAATTCCGGCAAAAGGCAAAGCCAATGCCTCGGCAATCTTCAATCCGGTCAGGTATCCTTGAAAATAGAGGATTTTCAATGCCAAATCTTGCAGCCATAAAAGTCCTAGCCCGGTGTCTTCCACCTTATTAATTGGAGGCGGCGTAAAAACGCCCGACAATGGGTTTGTCGTTCTTGCAGGTCTTGCAACTGGTATTGTGACAGATTGGTCACTCATGAGTTGGTTCCCTCTCAAACACCTGTAATGTAGATCAGATAAAATTAATTATAGCATGTCAGGTCAGGAGGGTTTGGGTTGCTTCTTTAATTGGATCTGCACCAGCATGGCGCCAGCCAGCGCCAAAACCAGCCCGATTATCCCTAGTGCACTTTGCTTCTCTCCCAAGAAGATCCAGGCCAGGATGGAAATGTATACCAGCATGGTATTGTTCATGATGGTGGTTTCTGTAGCTTGCAATGTTTGCTGGGTGTAATTCCATAATGTAAAACAAACTGCCGTATTGATCACAGCCAAAATCACTATGATCCAGATGCTCTGAGCCGACAACGGCGGCAGCCCCTGCCAGAGGATACCTGTTGCCAGCATCAACACCGAGCCAATAGTCATGCTGATTCCAGTAATCACAATGGGATGTATCTTGGCATTGCGATTGACTTCTCGGCCAATTATTGAACCGACTGAATTGCCAAGCAGACATAAAATCGCAAAAAACCAGCCAAGCCAATGTCCGGATAAGGGTGTACTGACCGGATTAAAATAAATCATCACTCCTGCAAGGTTGAGCAGTACTCCTAGCCATTGCAGCCAATTTAATTTCTCTTTAATTGTGATGCTTGAGACGATTGCTACAAACAAGGCGCTCAAATTTAAAATCAAGCTAACGGTCACAGACGGCAGGTATGCCAACCCCAAATATTGGCCGCCCTGCCCAACAGTGTAAAGCACCACCCCCAACATTACAATCACCATCCATTCACGTTTCGTTAAGCGCTTGATCTGTTCACGAATATCCTTCTTTAGCAAGAGGGGAAAGAACAAGAGCGATGCCAGCATATATCTTAACCCGGCAAAGGTCATTGCGGGAATATCTGCCAATCCAATTTTAATTAATACCCACGAAGTGGACCAGATGAAGGTGACTAAAACAGCCAGCAATATAGCTTTCAGGCGCGATGGTTTATGCATTGTTTTTCACTCAGATCACCCAGATGGGCGCATGTCACGGATATTGATCTGCTGTGTTTCTTTCTCGAAGTAGCGGTTAATTTCAATGGAATAAACAATATCAAACCGCGTTTTGGTTTCTTTCCAAACATTGAACCATTGCGCCTGGTTGAAGGCTACCGCCTGATTGATCGGCGATCCATCAATCACACACCTAACATGTGTCAACTCTTTACCCATCACCTTCATTTCGGTGAATTTGACATTTCTGGCGATGAACGCCGCAGAAGGGTTGCTCATGCCGGTAGGCTGCAATGATTCAAGGTCGCGGTAAATGCCAGGGGTGATTTCGTCCACCGGCACTTCACAATCCACCTTGATCATTTGTTTTAATTCCTGCTGCCCAATCTGACGGTCTGCAATCTCTGTCAATCTCTTCACCAGTTCAGGCAGGTTTTCAATGCTCACCGTAAACCCGGCTGCCATCGCATGTCCACCGTGCCTGACCAACAGGTCTGAACACTCGTCCAGGGCGGCAGTGATGTGAAATTCAGGGATGCTGCGACATGAAGCTCTGCAAAAGTCTTTTTCAACAACGCCCGCAACGGCGGGGCGGTAATAATATTCTGTCAATTTGGCAGCCACCAGCCCAACGATGCCGGGATAGATATCCTCGCCAGGCAAACACCCACTCACACTTACATCAGGTTCTTCATCGGATGGCACCTTGAAAAAAGCGGGGATCAGATTTAATTTGGCGTCTTCACCAATACTGTCTTTGGCGCAGTCCTGGGCGGCTTTGGTGGCTTTCTGTCTTTCATTGTTTTGATTATCCAATTCCTGGGCCAACAAGCCGGCTTTGGAAATATCGTCTGTGACAAGGAGATCATAAGCTTTCAATGCAGAATCCATGCGGCCGGCAGCGTTCAAGCGCGGACCTAGGATGAAACCAATATCGGTGGCGGTGATGCGGTTGATTTCTTTGGCCGCCGCGCCTGCAAGCGCTTTAATTCCAACCCGATTGCCCATCTTGATCTGGTTGATGCCTCTTCTAACCAGGGTGCGGTTCTCGCCTGTCAGCGGAACAATATCCGCCACCGTGCCCAGCGCCACCAAATCTAAAAAATCATCGGCGGACCAGTCACCTGCACTGCGTCTTGCGAACAAGGCTTGAGCAATTTTATAAGCCAAACCTACTCCCGCCAGGTCTTTGTAAGGATAAGGATCGCCCTCACGTTTCGGACACACAATCGCGTATGCATTTGGCAGATCATCCTTGGGATGATGATGGTCGCTGATGATCAGGTCTATGCCGTGTGAACGCGCATGTTCAGCTTCTCGCGGAGAACGGATGCCGCAATCCACTGTCAGGATCACCTTGGCACCTGAATCTGCCAACATGCTGATGGATTCATTATTGAGACCGTACCCTTCGTCAAAACGGTTGGGGATGAAACGGTAAACCTTGGCATCCAGTTTTTGCAGTACCTGCACCATTAAAGCTGTGGCTGAAACACCATCCACATCATAGTCTCCGTAAACCACGATGCCTTCGCGTTGATCAATGGCTTGCAACAGCCGTTCAACCGTTCGATCCATATCCAGCAGCAGGAACGGGTCGTGAATGGAAAAGGTGGCGTTGAGATAATTTGAAGCGGATTCCAAATCCGTTATGCCGCGGTTGAATAGGATCTGGCGAATGTATCTTGGAAAAACCTGAAACAAAGTATCAATTTCGGTTGGGATGACGGGATAAACCCACCAATTTTTCTGCTTCGGTGAAGGCATCGGCATTTCCTGCTTTACTCATCAAGATAAAAACGAGGTACACGATCCATCAAGCCACAGATCACTTCATAATTAATTGTTCCCCACAACTTGCCAATCTCTTCTGCGGAGATGCTCTCATTACCCTGTTTGCCAATCAACACCATTTCGTCGCCGGCTTTGGCCGTGGAATTATCAGGCAGACGCCACATGGATTGATCCATGCAGATGGTTCCGGCCTGCTGAACCCGCTGGCCGTCGATCAGGGCGGTTTGTCCCATTATTCGGCGCAGCCCATCTGCATAACCGATGGAGGTGGCTGCAATTTTCTCAACTTGTTTGGTGTAGTAACGGTGCCCATAGCTGATGCCAAACCCGGGTGGCAAAGTTTTGACCGAGGTTAATCGGCATTTCCAACTCAACGCCGGTTCAAAATCATCTGGCAGTAAGGCTAACGGCGACGGATGAAGACCATAGATGGCAATGCCGGGTCTGACCGCATCATAACGCGCATCAGGGAAGTAGACCGAACCAGCTGAATTTGCAGCATGCACCATTTTAGGATGTACACCGATGGATTTTAAGTTCGCCAGCAAACGGTCAAAACGTCTGATTTGAAGAGCGGTGATAGGTTTTTCGGGTTCATCCGCGCAGGCAAAATGTGTGAAGAGGCCTTCGAACTCAAGGTTCTCAAGGTTGGCAATGTGAATGCCAAATTCATCCCCTTCTTCATAATACACACCCAGTCTGCCCATGCCGGTGTCAATTTTGGCATGCACGGCAACTTTGCCGCCGGCTTCTTTGGCCGCCTGATCAAAAGCGGTTGAAAGGTCATAATTGTTGACCATTAAACTGATGTGATATTTGATTGCATCAGCCACCCGCTCAGGGGTTGTATAACCCATGACCAGCAGCGGAATTTCAATACCTGCTTCACGCAGACGAATGGCTTCTTCCACGCGGGCAACACACAACCAGGCCGCGCCGGCTTTAACTGCCGTTTTGGAGACTTCGATCAAGCCATGACCATAGGCATTAGCTTTCACCACCGCCATTACCGGCCGTTCGGTGAGTTTTTCGACCCTTTGAATATTTCGACGGATCGCTCCCAGATTTACTTCAACCCAGATTGTTTGATTGTCGAGATTCATTTGCTTAGTA
>PHBW01000006.1 GCA_002840715.1 Chloroflexi bacterium HGW-Chloroflexi-4 | reverse complement strand
GCAGTTGGCCTAACGCGCCCGCTTGGAAAGCGGGTATACCGCAAGGTATCGTGGGTTCGAATCCCACTCTCTCCGCCACGTAGATAGAACCCCCGGAATGGCCGCCGGGGGTTTTGGTTTAAATTGGGTTCTTCTCCCAGTAAAGCATCTGGGAAGATGTCCTCACCCTTTACAAGGGGCTGCGCACCTCTCTCCGTCAGTCAGACCTGACCTCCGCATACTTTGAGTCTGCGGGGGTCTTTGTTCACAGGGTTTTAGTTTAAGGCATCCTATTAGGCGCAGCACGCTTTGCCCCCACCTTAGATTGTTCATCCAAACTATTGCCAAGCGGGGTTGGCAGACCGTCAACGCTGATGAGATTGTTTTCATTGCGGTAGGTTACCAACCCATCAGGACCAATCTTTTCTGCCCACTTAAAGTGCTGGTCGCGGTCACCCTTGAATTCATAAAGCGGAACACCGTACCCGCACGAGGTCTGCACCTTGCTGATCTCGGCCACAATGATCTGGCGAGTGCTCGAAATCAAATTGAAGTACTTTGCAAGCTCCTGCCAATCAGCATCGCCCTTTAAGACGGTGCGACCGGTGCCAAACAATCTCAGGATATTGGGTGCACCTTCAAACGAGCAAAACATGAAGGTGATGCGGCCGTTTTCAAGTGTGTGAGCAGAGGTTTCATTGCCGCTGCTAATGATATCCATGTAGGCTACACGATTTGGCGATAAAACTCGAAAGCTGTCGAGCCCTTTTGGTGACACGTTCACATGTCCACTGGCGCTCAGAGGGGCACTTCCAACAAAAAAGATATGCTGGTGTTGAATGAATTCCTTGATTTGATCATTAATGGAATCGTAGAACTTTGCCATCGTGACTCCCATTTTATTATTGGTGATAAATTGATTAAAAGATTAAGTCAATTGAGTCAAGTTTTCAAGTACCAGATTAAACGAAAAGGCAGGCATGGGGGGGACATGTCTGCCTTCTCTCTAGGGAGGGAACTCCATCAAATTTGATGGAAGACACTCTTGTTCAACCTTTAATCGTGTCTTATGGATAATATACACCTTAATTATCAGAATTTCATTAAAATAAATTAAGAATTTTTGTTTTGATCAAACAAATTCAACCATTCATCCACTTCACCAGTTGAAGGCGGCTTTTCACGCCGCTCTTGCACAGCAATCTCGCTGCTCAAAGTCGTACTGATCAAACGTGAAAAGGCATCCGAGCCCATCATTTTGCATCCGGAGGCCAGGGCCGCATTTTGAATACGATGATCGGAACTCACCACCGTCCAGTTGGTTTTATCACTGCCTAGATTGCGCACATATTGGATGATGGCGTCATCCGCAGAGTAGCCCAATTTGATATAGTGGACGTGAACCAAACCATTTTTGCGATTGCTGGTGCGGGGTTCAGGTGAGCCGTCAAAAAACAACTCAGCCTGACGGCGGGCCAATCGACAGTACTCCTGCAGTAGTTCGATCAAGCGGACTTCATCGTCTTCATCCTTGAGATGCAGCCCGGGGATTTTTGGCACCAAATTATGACCATCAATAATCAATTTCTTCATTCCTGATCCAGACAAAACATTATTTTTTCATATTATGCTATCATTTAATTGAATGGGATGCCAATGAAAAAGATCTTCCCTTACCTGATCATCAACGTCGCAGTGTCTGCCATCACCATGTTGGCGGTCATTTTTATCTGGAATGCCCTGCATCCCTCCCCCCTGGCAGATGAAAGCGGCAATAAAATAGCCATCACAACAGGAAATACGCATCTGCCGCCGTTGACCCAAAAGACCATAGAAATTCAATCTGTATTTTTACCTGGTGAGTTTAATTACGAAAAGATCAGCCTCAAGAATGTCGGCGATGACCCCGTCGATATGACTGATTGGGTGCTCAGCAACGGTTTAAATGACAAATTCACCTTCCCTGCTTTGACTATCTATCCGAACGGCGCTGTGGATGTTTATTCGACTGCCGGTGTCAACACAGCCGTGGAATTGTTCTGGAGTTCACCCGATGCGGTTTGGAAACCAGGTGGAAAAGCCATCCTTTCTGACAGCAAAGGTCAAGAACGCTCCCGCTACATCATCCCCTGAAATTAAGAATTTCGCTATCAAGCTCAGTATCGGTTAAAATGGGGTGAAATTAGCAACAGCACAAAAACTCGGTTTTTTGAGGATATCACACAATGACCCAGGCTCTCTATCGAAAATGGCGACCAAGAAAATGGGATCAGGTGATCGCACAAGATCACGTGGTCAAGACCCTGCGCAACGCCATCCAGGCGGATAAAGTTGGGCATGCCTATTTGCTTTCCGGTCCGCGCGGAACAGGCAAGACCACCACAGCCCGTCTGCTGGCCAAGGCTGTCAACTGTCTGTCACCCGACCTGGCAAACCGTCCATGCGATGAATGCAAGCATTGCAGCGCCGTCAACGATGGCCGCTTCATGGATTTGATTGAGATTGACGCCGCTTCCAACACCAGTGTGGAAGATGTGCGTGATCTGCGCGACAAGATCAACTTTTCACCTTCCGAAGGTAAATATAAAGTCTACATTATCGATGAAGTTCACATGCTTTCAACCGCGGCGTTCAATGCGCTGCTCAAGACACTTGAAGAACCCCCGGCACACGCGATTTTCATTTTAGCCACCACTGAAGTTCACAAGATTCCGGCCACTGTGCTTTCTCGCTGCCAGCGCCACGAGTTCAGGCGAATCCCGGTAATGGATATTGTCTCGACGCTTAAATCTTTATGCACCGAAGAAAAAATTGATGCGGACGAAGAAGCCCTGATCCTGATCGCCCGCCAATCCACCGGCGCCATGCGCGACGGCATTTCTTTACTCGATCAACTGGCATCCACGGGTGAACGCATCACCCTCGAATTAGCCCAGCTTGTTTTGGGCACCGCCACCAACCAACTGGTCATCGACCTGGTCAATGCTATTCAAGCCAGTGATACCGCCCGTGGTTTGGAAGTGATTCACCGCGCACTGGATGGCGGCAGCGACCCGCGCCAATATGCCCGCCAGGTGGTGGAATATCTGCGCAACTTGCTCCTGATCCGCATGGGTAACGACAAACAGGTGGACGCCACGAAAGAAAGCAAAGACATGATGCACAAACACAGCCAGTCGGTTGATACGGCTGTGCTGATGGAATGGATGCGGCTCTTCAACGAAGCCATCAATGACATCCGCACCTCTTGGCAGCCCGGCATGGCGCTTGAAATGGCTTTTGCCCGCGCAGTGGAAGGCTCTCAAGCTGTGGTCGTCAAACCGTTTGTAGCGAGACAAACCAAACAGACAGAGCCAGTTTCGGCTGCAGAACCAAAAATCACCGAAACCGTTGCAGCTCAAAAAGTTGAAGCCCCTGCCATCAAAGAACCGGTAAGCGAACCGGTCAAATCGGTCAAACCTGAAACAGCACCAATTGTGCTCAATTCGAATGCCGGCGGCGGAATCACTGCGCAGGATATTCAGGCAAACTGGAACACCATCCGCGCCGAAGTAAAAAGTCAGCGCTCGCAGACTGAAGCGTTGTTGAACTCGCATAAAAGCCTTCAAATTAAAGACGGTGCCCTGGTGATCGGCTTTGCCAGTGAAGTGCTAAAATCGAAAATGGAATCATCTGAGAACCTGGATGTCACCCGCAGGGCTATCCACCATCTACTTAAAGTGGATCTGCCCATTGTGTGCATCGTGGTCAGCGGTAAAACATCTTCTTCATCTGTTGGCTTGGATGTGGATGCAGACGGAATCGTTGGAACAGCCTTAAACCTTGGTGGGAAGATCCGCCAATAGTAAATTACTAATTTAGGAGAATAAGCATGGCAAAAGGATTTAATCGACCTATGGGCGGTGGCGGCGGAATGGCCGGTGGCGGCATGATGGCACAGATCAAAAAAATGCAGGAACAAATGGCCGTCGCACAGGAACAATTAGCTGTTGAGACGGTTACTTCTTCTGCAGGCGGCGGCGCCGTAAAAGTAACCATGACCGGCGACCAACACTGCAAAGAAGTGATCATTGACCCCGAATTGATCAAAGATGCAGACGCCGAAATGCTACAAGATCTTGTGCTCAGCGCAGTCAATCTGGCACTGGATGCCTCACGCAAACTTTCCGAAGAAAAGATGGGGCCTTTGGCTGGCGGTCTCTCAGGCATGGGTTTCTAAGCTGACATATGTCGATTCTGCCTCTGCCCATTCAAAACCTGATCAACGCGCTTGAACGTCTGCCCGGCATCGGTCCAAAGTCCGCGTCACGGCTGGCGTTTCATATCTTGAGAGCGCCTGAAGATCTCGCCAACCAATTGGTAAACGCGCTGACGGGTTTGAAGACAGCCACCGGGCAGTGCAAGATTTGTTTTAATATCACACTCGCTACCCAGGAACACTGCGAAATCTGTGAAGACAGCCAGCGTGCCGATGGTACCATCTGCGTGGTTGAAGATCCGTTGGATGTGCTGGCGCTGGAACGCACAGGCGGTTTTCACGGACGCTATCATGTGCTACAAGGGGTGCTTTCTCCGATCGAGGGAGTCGGACCCGATGATTTAAAGATCAAACCCCTGATCGAACGCGTACGCAGCGGCGAAGCCAAAGAGATAATCCTGGCAACCAATCCGAGCATGGAGGGCGACGCCACAGCGCTTTACCTAAGGCAGCAATTGCTGCCAATGGGGGTGCGGGTCACCCGCCTTGCGCGAGGCTTGCCAATGGGCGGCGATCTGGAATATGCAGATCAAAATACCCTGCTGCGGGCGCTGGCCGGCAGACAGGATATGGGCTAAATTCTCTCTATAATGGTTTTTTGATGTGTGGGTTGGGTTCCGCGAATTTTGCGCCCCCGAGGACACGTTTTCTGCATCCGAGTGGGGGTGAACCCACCTTATTGTTTAATTAAGAGGGAAGCTTTCCCTGATGGATGGCCACGGTGCCAAAATTGAGGGTTTCAAATTCCACATTATGAAGGCCGCTGGCCTTCATTTTTGTTGCCAACTCTTCAGCTTTCAAAAAGCTTTGGGTTGAGTCTGGCAAATAAGTGTAGGCTTCTTTTTGGCCGGTAATTAGTGTGCCGAGCAGTGGCACCACCCGATTGAGGTAGAAACGGATGAATGGAGCCAAAACTTTACTGCGCGGACGAGTCATATCCAGAATCAACAATTGACCACCAGGTTTGAGCACGCGCACCATTTCGGACAGCGTTTGTTCAACGCTTTCGACATTGCGCACCAAAAAACCTGAGACCACCACATCAAATCTCTGGTTTTCAAAGGGCAAACGCATGGCATCTGCATTGCAACGTTGAATCGATTGCCAATCTTTGCCAGCTTCAAGCATGCCCAATGTGAAATCCGCGGCAGTGATTGAGGCTTCCGGTGAAACGCGGCGCACCTCGTGCGAGATGTCCCCGGTGCCTGCACCTAGATCCAACACCATGACATAAGGCGGAAAACTGATCTTCGCCATCATTTTTCGGCGCCAGAAAACATCCTGACCAAAACTCATCAAGCGATTCATCAGGTCGTAACGACCTGCGATACGCGTAAACATTGCTCTGACTTGCTCAGCTTGTTTGGAGGGTTCGTTGGGAGTCATAGACTCGAATTATACAGGATTTACCCGGCGGGTGCGGCTTTGAATCAAAGTTCGCAGATTAATAAGCGCACGTTTAATGATCGGGATTCGCACCAGCAGCAGGAAGAGCACGATGCTGCCGTAGATCAGCGGTTCGCGTACGTTACCTTGCAGGGTCAAGAAATTCGCCTTTACGATCAGGAAGAAATGGATCACAACAAGCGGGGCGATCACATAGGCCAGGCGGTGCAACCGCTTCCAGTTCTTTTTCATAAGCTGTTTCATCTTCTTGAAAGAAGTGATTGCCAGCGCCAGAACCATGAGGAATGCAGCGAGACCAAACCAAATATAGACCGTATTCTTAACCACGTTGAAAATAAACTTGAACTGAAATCCATAATCCAGCCAAAGGAAGGCCAGCAAGTGAACCGCGGCAAACATGAAACCATAAACACCCAGGGCTTTCTTGCGTTTGGCAAAATCCTTCCATTCCAGAATTGATCCAACCGGGGTTCCGGCTAGCGATAGAATTAGAAAAATAAGTGCAGCCTTGCCAGTGTGATGTTCAAAAGTCAAAATGGGATTGACCGAATTGGGGTTTGCAAAGTTGATCAGAATCAGAACCAACAATGTCACCCAGGCGCCAAAGTGTACGAAAAGTCTAAGCCACTCTATTTTTTTATCCATTTTAGTAATTTTCCTGTAGATCCATTCCTTCATAGAGATGAGCCACCTGGTCTTCGTAACCGTTGAACATCAAGGTCAAACGTCTGTCCGTTTCGCCGATGCGCCGTTCGGTCGCCTGCGACCAGCGCGGATGATCCACATTGGGGTTGACATTGGAGTAAAAGCCGTATTCGTTGGGTGCAATCGCATTCCACAAGGTGTCGGGCTGGTAATCCACGAGTTCAATATTCACCAGCGCCTTTGCAGATTTAAAGCCGTACTTCCACGGCACCACAAGGCGGATGCCGCCTCCATTTTGGGGTGGTAGTTCGCCTCCGTACATGCCGGTGGCCAAAATGGTGAGATCGTTGTTGGCTTCATCCAACCTGAGACCCTCTTGATAAGGCCATGGATAGCCGAGACTTTTCATGCCGGGCATTTCATCAGGGGCAAAAATGGTTTCAAAACGCACGTGCGTCGCCTGAGCAGTGGGTTCAACGGCCTCTAAAAGCCTTGATAACGGAAATCCAAGCCAGGGGATGACCAGACTCCAGCCTTCCACACAGCGCATACGGTAGATGCGCTCTTCAGGCTTGAAAAGTTGATTCAACTCCTCGACGGAATAAGTTTTGGGTTTATTCACCAGGCCGTAAACTTTTACTTCCCACGGCGAAGTCTGAAAATCCGCAGCAAGTCGCGCCACACCTTGGGGGTTTGTGGTGAACTCATAATAGTTGTTGTAATTCGTGATTTGTTGAAAGGTGTTGGCGGGGTTGCCCAATTCATCCGTATAGGTGTTAACGGGGTCGACCGGTGCGGATGAACCTGCATTGGATTCTGTGGCACGTGGAGCGCAGGCGGCCAGTGCCGCTGCCCCAGCAGTCAATGCGGCAGAACGCATGAAATCGCGCCGCGACAGGTAAAGCGATTTCGGGGTGATCTCCGAACGATCAATTTTGAGGGATTGATAATTTTTACCCATTTTGCCTCCCGAATGAAAATAAAATCATTCTATAATTAGATAAATATTATCATAATAATCATGTAAATAATATAGGAATTAGCCGTTGTATATGGTATACGACCGGCATGATGCAAGGCGCTCTATGATGCCGCTTTCGTTGACGCCCCCCGGCCTTCATGATAAAATCCAACACGTTCATTTTGTGAGCACCGCAAAAACGCCCCCATTGTCTAGCGGCCTAGGACGTGGCCCTCTCAAGGCCAAAACACGGGTTCGAGTCCCGTTGGGGGCACAAACAATTTGTCCCGTTGTCCCCTTCGGGGAGGCTTCACACGGGGCACTTTTTATTTAAAGCAATTGTCCCTCACATACCGTCGAGGTATGATAAGGCCACACCCCTTCGGGGTGCAGGCAACACGGGTTCGCACCACATGGGTGTAATAAGTTCCGTTGGGGGCACTGAAAATGATATATCATATGGATATATCATTTTTGTCTAAAGTCCAGTTCGCTTAAAAGGTACTTTACAATCCCCAATAGGGGGCAACGCGCGGATTACCATTTATTTTGTGTCTTTTGCGGGTTCGAAAAATAGCTCCACATAAATCAATTGACTATCACTTGATTGCGTTTTCAAAACCCGGCAACATACGAATACTGGCAAAAAACTTACGTTTGCAACAGCCGCGCCAGATCGCCCATCACTTCCAGCCCTGTATGAGCGCCAATTTCATCAAAAAGTAAACTCCCTTGTAAAGTTTCAAGCCGCACCTGTACAGTTGCATTCAATGTCTCGACTACCCGTTGCCCCATATCAAGGCGCGTTGGTCCGCGTAACAAACCGCCCTGAACACGAGCGGCTTTCAGGAAAAGGCGATGTTGTCGATTCTTTATTACCCAATCCACATGATCGTCGAAAATCTGCAGCGATTCAATTCGAGCACCGCTGTAGGTGGCAAATCGGTGGAGTTTACCTTCCCACCAAAATCCGACAATGAATCCACGGAAAGCATTTCCCCTCCAAGGGATGATCGCCACGGAAGCAGTTAGACATGCATCTTTATTTGCAAAATGGTTACTCTGACACCAGATCCATGCTGATGGAAAAGATTGTCCCCAATCCTTCTCGATGTAACCTTTCCCACCGGTAAAGTCCATTTCTTTTCCGTTAAGTGTAAGTGTACCTTCAAGCGTGTGAGAAAAACTCAGCACGCCATGGTAGCATTCCATGCTCGGCACCCAGGCATACCAACCCATAATCCCAGGTGAAATCCACGTCACAGGCCATGGATTGAGCGGTCCCAGGTGAACTTTTCCAGCAAGTTGACAATCAGGGCTGTTAAGTGCCAAAGTGAGTTGCCTGTCATCAAAATGGGAATCACCAATCTCAATCGAAAAATGCCGATCATCAGCCCTGAAATCCTCAAATGGGAACTTAACATAAGCTGACGTTCCATTAACACCATCCAACACCTGGAGGAAGGCTTGTGCCTCGTTTCCAAGGATCACACCTGGAATTATGGCGACTTTATTGCGCTCATCGGCGCTTATCAACTTGTAATACCATCCCTCAAAAAATGGCGGCTTTTTATTTAAACCATGATAAACGGCTGGTGTAAGTACGGATCTTAGCGACATGGTGGATTCACATTCTTCATTGAACGCCCAAAGAACTGACGCAACGCTGCTTCACCCTCGCGGCTATAAGGTCCGCGGGCACGAAAAAACTCCAATCCCTGTCGGTCAACCACCAAAATATAAATATGATCTTCATCTGGCAGATTTAATTTGGCACGAAAATCTGTTTTATTGAGATAAAGCGTGATGGTGTGTTCCCTTGTTTTTGGGTTCGGAATGCCGGCTCGCATTCCTTCGTTTAGCAAAAACTTGTATAAAGTCCCCGAATTTGGAAGCGTTGGTAATTCATAATAAACCAGCCCCTCATATTCTTTCTCCAGCTCCTCAGCCAGTGCAATCCAGGAATCAACTTCCGACTGATGCCACCTTTCAAAGGGGATGAAAACAAGATTTAGCTCACCTTGAAAATCCTGAGGTAGCGTCATCTTCTTTCGGAGCAAATTTGAACCGCTTACTTTGGGAAAGGTCATTACTTTTCCTGTCGAGAATACTAATCTTTATTATTTTTTTTGAATACCATTATTAGTTAATTAATATAAAGTTTATCACTTTTACTACATCGATTGTTTTTATTGTATGTTGTCCATTTGACTACCATTTTTAAGGTAGAAAATAACACCTTGAAAATCCAAAAATTAATAGGATTTCAAGGTGTTTATGTTTTGGACCCTAAAAGTTTATCCCCCTGCCATGGAACCAACGATAACGAATTTTACCTTCACCTGCACCACAACTTGAGCCAGGATTTCACAAGGTATTTTACAATCCTCTCAGGGGGGCATGGCATGGACACTTTTTAAGAATCAATTCTTGGTCATTCAATAGACTTTTGAAATCGTCGTGTAACAAATCAAATATAATTTGTTATTCATTGTGTCAAGAAATTGTTACGTAAAAGGATTAAAAGATGGAACACAAAACTTACACAAATAATCGCGGCACTGTTCATTATTGGACAGAAGGAACCGGAAATATCGGCCTCATTTTTACTCACGGCGCAACCATGGATCATGGGTTGTTCGATTTACAATGTAATATTTTCGATAAAAAATATAAGGTGATCATTTGGGATGCTCCTTGTCATGGATTATCCCGTCCTTATAAGGATTTTTCTTTGCAGCATTGTGCTGATGACTTACATTCAATCGTCATTGCAGAAAAAATACAAAAAGCCCATCTGGTAGGTCAATCCATGGGTGGATATATCAGCCAGATAGCCGCGGCAGACCACCCTGAATTAATTGCCACCGTCACTACTGTAGGTTCATCCCCAATTCAATTAGCGTACTATTCAAAAATGGACAGATGGCTGCTATCCATTACGCCAATATTGTTAAAGTTTTACAATTTTAAATCACTGGTTAATTTTACCTCCAACCAAATTGCATTAACCACAAATGGAAAACAGTATGCACTCGAAACCATGTCCAGATTAACCAAAGAGGAAATAATACTCATCATGGGGTCGGTTTACCAAGGTTTGATTGAATTTGATAAAGATAAATTAGCGTGTCCGGTCTTAATCACTTTTGGCGATGCAGATATTACTGGCAAAGTTCAAGCTTATTGCCAAAATTGGGCGAAAAATGAAGGTCGACCATTGAAAGTAATTTCAAACGCCGCTCATAATGCAAACATGGATAACCCCGAAGAATTTAACCAGATGTTGATGGATTTTTTAAACTCAACGATATAAAGGTGCAACCTAAAACGTAAGTTGCACCTCATAATTGTCCAATTTACCCGCCCGCCATGGCACCCACGATCATGAATTCTTCCTTCCCCTGAACTACTGCCTCAGGCAGGGGGTCATCAGGGGAATTGAGAGAATAATCTTCGTTGCAAGCAAAAAACCGGACATAGGCGTTGCGATCACCGGTTTTTTGGTTTCGCACCGTTCCGCGCAGCATGGGGTAGCGGGCTTCAAGCGCATCCAAAATTGAGCGCTGGGTTACAGGGCTGGCAACCTCCAGCTCAACAATTCGGCCGGAACCTGCAAGCCTTTGCAAATGATAAGGCAGCACCACCTGGATCATTTTATGACCTGAACCTCGACCGATAAAACAGGCGGCAGGTTATGCACAATGGTTTCCCAATGGTCGCCTGAATCAGCCGAAACATACACCTGCCCGCCGGACGTACCCATGTAAATGCCGCATTCCTTGATGGTATCCATAGCCAGGGCATTACGAAGCACATTCACGTAACAATCCTGCTGAGGAAGGCCGTCGGTCAAGGCTTCCCATTGGTTGCCGCCGCTGCGGCTGCGATATACCCGCAGCTTGCCGTCTGGCGGAAAATGCTCCGAGTCGCTCTTAATCGGCACGACATAGATCGTTTCAGGTTCATGAGCATGTACTGCGATGGGGAAGCCAAAATCGCTCGGCAAATTACCGCTGACTTCATGCCACATATCGCCCGCATCGTCAGAACGCAGAACATCCCAGTGTTTCTGCATGAACAGCACTTTGGGATTGGAGGGATGCATTGCCAGACTGTGAACGCAGTGGCCTACATCAGCCCCGGGATCAGGCAATTCATAATCTGAGCGCAGCCCTTTATTGATCGGAGCCCAGGTTTGACCGCCATCCTCGCTGCGGAAAGCACCAGCCGCAGAGATGGCGACGTAAATGCGCTTTGGGTCGGCTGGGTCGAGCAAAATCGTATGTAGGCATAACCCACCTGCTCCGGGCTGCCACATGTGCCCTTTGACGTCGCGCAGTCCTTCCAACTCCTGCCAATGTTGCCCGCCGTCTTTTGAGACGAACAAGGCGGCATCTTCCACGCCCGCGTAGACTAATTCAGGGTCGGTAAAACTTGGCTGCAGGTTCCACACCCGCTTAAACGCCCAGGGCTTTTGAGAATCGTCGTAATACAGATGCGTGCCAGGGTCGCCTACGTACGAGAAATCATTATTCACCGCTTCCCAGGTGGTGCCCCCGTCATCCGAGCGTTGGATCACCTGTCCGAACCAGTCTGAGGTTTGCGAAGCATATAGACGATCAGGGTTTACAGGAGAACCGTTGACATGGTAGATTTCCCAGCCCGAAAAATGCGGGCCGGAGACCTCCCAATTCATTCGATTTTCATCCGAAGTCAAAATAAAAGCCCCCTTGCGAGTTCCCACCAATACGCGAACTTTTATCATAGCAGCCTCCTGAAATAATAAATAAGACAAAGCAAATTAATTTCTCTGATTATAGATTAAATAAAACTTGCAATCAAGATACAATTTGTCCAAATTCAAAAAACTAAAAACAAAGCCTTGTTCAAAAAAAGAAATAGAAATTCACAAGAAAAGTTACTTTCTTTTTCTTAAAACTCACACTTTTTGCACCTAGGATTATAATTTTTAAGTCAACCAGACAACATTTAGCAGGGAGGAATAACATGTTTTGCACCCACATCTATTTCAACGGGAATTGTCGTGAAGCGTTGGATTTTTATAAAAAATCCTCAAGCGTACAAGTCTTGTCGATCATTTCAAACCCTGAAAATGGAAAAGACAATGAAATAATTCATTCAGAAATTCTAATACACGATCAAAAATTGATGATGAATGATTTTGGAGACCAGGATGGGATAACCCAGGCCTGTGGATATCAATTGGTTGTTCAATTTGCAACGCTTGCAGAGTTGGATGAAATGTATGCTGTTCTATCAGATCATTGCAAAATAATTTCACCAAAACAACCAACGGATTACAGCGAATGTGTTGTTCGCTTAATCGACAAATTCGGCGTACCCTGGGCACTATATGTATAAATGATTGGTGAATCTAACCATAAGGGAAGGTTAACACATTGTTCGACGATCTTTCAAAAAACACATGCATTTCGCAAGCGACACAGTCAAACTTCAACCTCAACTTGCGCCCGTTCTCGTCCACCAATGTCAGCGGCTCTTGCAGCACCTTGGCGTTCTTTTCTTTCAAACAGGCATCCAGTTCATAGCGCAGGCAGTATTTGGTGGTCATCACCTTGCGTCCGCGCAAATCCATGCCGCTTTCGGCTGCCGGCTCAATGCTGGTCACACCATGACGGTTATAAAAAGCCGCGGCTTTCTCGTTGAGCACATTGCCCAGGTAGGTTAATTCTTTAACGGGATATTGTGTATCATTCGGAATAATTTCACCAGACACTTCTGGCCGTTGAAACTCACGGGCATTTGTCAGCGCTTCAACTGCAGTACGGCGCAAATCATTTAACCAACTTGCTGCCAAAAACGGAGTGGGTGTAATTACAACCTTCAAATCGGTGCAGACAAAATCCGTTTCGCCCAGCTTGGTCAGCTGCTTGTGAATATTTTCAATCGCTTTGTCGGGCTTTTCTGCGGATTGATGTTCACAAACCAATTCTGACTTCCCAACGACTCCGTCTTCATCTTGCAGTTCAAGTTGATAGCCATTAACAGTTTGTGTGAGTGTCATCGTCACCCCAATCTTGCGAACTGGCTGGCTGCGCTTCAACTGGTCCAAAAATGCTTTGTCGCTGTTGCGGTAAAGAGCCAATCCTGGGCTGATGTCATCCAACCTGGCAGGAAAGATCCACTTGCCGTCCACCCTATTTACCAGGGTCCCGGTTAATTCTTTTCCAGCGGTAAAAAAGCTCAGTCCATCGCCGTTGTGAAGGAGTACAGGTTCGCGGTTTTCATCCAGACAAAACCCGCCGCGGGCGACCTCTTTAACCTTACCAATCAGTTCGCCAATCGTTTTAGGTGTGTCGTGACTGCCAATCTTGCCGCTGCGTCCCAAAATAAAATAATCGCTGTATCCGCGATTGAAAGTCTTCGCAACAACCGGTTCAAAATCAAGGGTGGTTTTTCCAGATGAACTTCTCTTCACTTCAAGCCGGTCAATTACCTGGCGATAATGGCTGACCGTGTTCATCACATAGGTCTTGTCTTTCAAACGACCTTCGATCTTGAACGAACTGACCCCTGCATCCAACAATCCTTTCAGATGATCGGTCAGGTTCAGGTCTCGGATTGAAAGTAGATGCCGATTCCGGATTATCGTCTCTCCGTTTCCATCCAATAATGAATAAAGGTTGCGGCAGGGTTGGGCACATTGACCGCGGTTGCCGCTGCGTCCGCCAATGGCATAACTCAGGGTGCACTGGCCGCTGTAACTGACACACAACGCGCCGTGGATGAAAGTTTCAAGCTCGATAGATGTCTTTCGGCGAATTTCTTGGATCTGCTCCAGGCTGAGTTCACGCGCCAGAATGACGCGCTTGATGCCCACCTTTTCGAGAAAAGCCACACGTTCGGGGGTATGGTTGTGCATTTGCGTGCTGGCAAAGATGGGGATTGGCGGTAGATCGCATTCCAGCAGACCCAGATCTTGAATGATCACAGCATCCGCTCCGCACTGGTAGAGCTGTTTTATCAACAAAACAGCATCTGCGATTTCAGAATCATATAGTAGTGTATTAACAGTGACATAAACCTTTGCCCAATACTTGTGTGCATATTGGATAAGCGCGTCCAGTTCGCCCAATGAATTCCCGGCAGCTTCACGCGCTCCAAAGCGGGTTGCACCGATATAAACCGCATCCGCACCGCAGTTAATGGCTGCGATTCCGGTGTCGAGGTCTTTGGCAGGGGCTAGCAATTCAACAGACATGCGAGGATTTTATCATGCGAGTCTTGATTTCATTAGTCCCCTTATTGGTTAACAATTAATCTCCAATATTACATTTAAAATTCGGGTGCTGTATAATGGGGCGATTCGCATAAAGCTTATTGGATCGATTTCTAAAACAAAAAAACACCAGCCCCAACCTCAATTTTTTTCAGGATTCATTTATGGAAACCACCAAACAGAAAATTATCGGGATAAAAGGGTTGGTCGTTCTGATTGCTCTTTTAAGCGCATTCGTGCCGCTTTCTACTGACCTTTACCTGCCCGCCCTACCTACGATGAGCGCAAATTTCGGTGTTGGCCCCGAGCGCACAAACCTGACGTTGACCATGTTTTTCGTATTTTATGCGCTGGGTACCCTCATTTGGGGTCCACTCAGCGACCTTTATGGACGCAAGCCCATTCTTTTGATAGGATTATCGCTCTACATCGCTGCCAGCCTTGCCTGTGTGTTTGTGAACAGCATTGATGCGCTGATCATTTTTCGGATTTTTCAAGCCATTGGCGGCAGCGCTGCCGGTGCAGTCGCCACTGCCATTGTGAAAGATTCTTACAGCGGAAAGAAACGCATGTCCATCCTCGCCATTGTGCAATCCATGGTGTTGTTCTCGCCTGCCCTGGCCCCGGTTTTAGGCGCCTTTCTGCTTAAGGTCATGTCTTGGCGGGGTGTGTTTATGACCCTGACCGGTATCGGAGTTCTGGCATTGGTGGGCAGTTTGTTATTCACTGAATCCATCCTCGTTCGCAACACAGGCAGCCTGCTGCCGAGCATGCTGCGTCTCGGGCATGTGCTCAAAAACCGCGGATTCGCCATGCTCTTGATTATGTTTTCGATCGGCAGTCTTTCCACCATGGCGTTTGTGGCTTCCTCCACCTATATTTATCAGGAGGGTTTTAACCTCAGCGGACAGGCCTACAGCTTTTATTTTTCATTAAATGCGATCGGATTAATCCTCGGCCCAATGATCTTCTTGAGGTTATCAAACAGGGTTCATTCTGAAACCATCATCCGCGCATGTTACATCATCATCGCACTTGGCGGTGTGTTGGTTTGCCTGCTGGGCAGCTTGCAACCCTGGATCTTCGCATTATGCATGCTGCCGGTTTCCACCGCCGGAAGCTGCTTCCGCTCGCCTGCCACCAACATGCTGCTTGAACAACAAAAGGGAGATTCCGGCGCGGTATCCTCATTAATGGGCTGCACCGCCATGCTTATGGGCAGCCTGGGCACCCAGATCATCTCGCAGCCGTGGAATAATATGATTCTGGCACTCGGTGTCATGATCATCAGCACGGCATCCATCGCCTTGATCGCCTGGCCGTTTGTGATCAAACGGGTGGTCCGTCAGCCAGGGTTAAAAGAACAAACTCTCAAAACAGTAGAAATTGAAGCAAATTAATACCCATTATTACGATATTCTAATGAGACTAAAAAATCCCTAGCATGCAGGGATTTTTTGTCTTTCAACAACTCATTCAAGTTACCTTATGATATTCCCTTCGATACTCTCATCTGAGAATGATGCACCATTCTGGTGCTTTCTTCAGAACTAAACCCTGGTTGCCGCTTATTGAAAAAGGTCCCAAATTCCCTTCGCCCGCATCAAATCCCCTTGCACAAAATATATGCTTTCACCTTTTACATGATCTACCCAAAACTGGACCGGCAAATTGTTGGTCATGACCACCGATACTCTGGAGTTGCCGGATAATGGACCATTCTTGGGAATACCATACGATGCAAGGTTGATCAATCCGGCGGTGAGACCATCTTTGCTGCCGTAGCGGTGAAAGAAGAAGGCTCGTAATGGCCAATCAGTAGGGATGCTCTCAAGTTTGGATTGAATTTGAGTGCTGACTTCCAAAGAGATTAAGCGCCCGTTGGCTATGCTTGCCATCAGTTGAGCATATTCGCGCGCCGTTCCTTTGGGAAACAATTGACCTGCTTCAACCTGGCCTTGCCAGCCTAATTCGTTCGCGGCGTTAATGTATTGATCTGAGCGCATATAATCAATTTGTCTGGCGCGCCATTCTGAATCATTAAGATACAAATCCACCAGATGATCGAAATACTCATAATTCATATTCTCAACATCTTTGATTAATGTTTGCCGCAGATCATCATTCGCAAGCGAATTTTCATGATTCATCATCGCCAAACTTGCACCGAGCAGAGAGTGGATGGGCGTATGATGCGACATCCCCTGAATGGAGTTGACTTTTTCATAACCTAAACGGTGAATCAGATAATCGGTTTCTGCGTTTCCGCTATAGTGGATCATGATTTTGGCAATCTCATCAAGACGGATTGATGCCTGCTGATCATGTGCAAAACCAAGTTCATCCGTTTTGAGTCCCAAACTCGCCAAACCGTTAATGTGAGCATTTCCGTCTGTTTTGGGTAGGTAATAAGCTTCTAGATCGGCGATACTGATCAACTCATCAGGATTTAAATCTCCACTAACCACTGCGCTCTCATAAGCCGTTAAGACCATAACCTTCATCATCGATGCAGCAACCAGTGGTGCATCTGCATTGAGATACAAATCATAACCATCCTCAACCAGTTCTCCCTTTTCATCGAAGGTATAAACAACAACGGCTGCATTATCTGGATGATCCATGACCATCTTCGCAAACTCGCTTTTTCGCACTTGATATTGGTATGCAATCAATATCAAAGCGACGCTCATCCCAACCACAATAATGGCTAATCCGATCAAAAGCAGCATTTTAAGACCCGTGTTTTTAGACATGGCTAACTCCTTATGTTATTTTGATTTGATCTAATTTCTTGTTTGGTCTTTACTTTTTATCTTCATCAATCCTGATCGAAATTTCTTGACCAGGCACATCTCCAGCAGTTGTTGGATAAACACTGATATTTAGACTGTACACTTCACCCTTTTTCGAAGCACTGCTGCCAAATTCATTAGCCAAGTCAAGCAGACGTTTCTCAAATTTTTGTAAATCCTTTTGGTCAATGCGTACTGTCTTTATCAATGCCAGAACATCTTTTTCTTCGGTCTGATTTTTGAGCGCTTGTATGGAGGTGTTCAAATTGTCACGGAGAATGGTGAGGCCTAAAACTTGTTTGTTGGTGGTCTCATTTTCTGAATCGACAACAAATTGAAGCGCGGCTGCCCGGTAGAGTTTTTCAAGATTTTTTCCGGTCTCCCTTTTTTCAACCAAAAAGATCAAACCGGCTTTTTCTAACAACTTAAAATGATGGGTCAAGTTTGCTGGATGGACCTTGAGGAGTTGTGCAACCCTTGAGACCGAAAGTTTCTCTTTTGAAAGATAAGCCAAAATGGTCATGCGGGTCGGGTTAACGTAAGCCCTGATCTGCTCTTCAGCATCTAGTGTCATTGTTGCCATGGGTGAAAAATCATAATTAGACATATTTCTAATTATAGATATATTTCTAATTAAGTCAAGAGGAATTTTAACCTCACTCAAAACAAGTGGATTCATGCTTTTGATGCCATATCGGAACTATCAAACATGCCAATAAATCGCTAAAATGAGATAAAAGAAATGAGAAAGGTAAAAGATGATAAAAAACATGACTCGCATTTTAGGTAGATCTGGCATTGAAGTCAGCGCCCTCGGCATGGGCTGTTGGGCAGTTGGTGGTCCATGGACCTTCAACGGCATGCCAGCCGGTTGGAGCGGCGTCGATGACGCCGAATCGCTGCGCGCCATCCAGCGTGCATTTGAGCTGGGCGCAACATTCTTTGACACTGCAGCCAATTACGGTGCCGGCCACAGCGAACGCCTTTTGGCGCAGGCATTTAAAGGCAAACGCAGCCAGGTGGTGATCTCAACCAAGTTTGGTTATCAAGTCAATGAAGAGACAAAAAATGTGATTCATTTTGACGCCACAGAAGAAGAAAGTAATGTGGCTGCCCGTCTCAATGAAAGTCTTGAAGCCAGTCTGCGCCGGCTTGAAACCGATTACATCGATGTTTATCTGGTGCATGTTTGGGGGCTGACCACAGAACGCGCATTGGCCGCTCGCGAAATACTGGAAAGCATGGTCAAAGCCGGCAAGATCCGCACCTACGGATGGAGCACAGACCGCACTGATGCAATTCAGGCTTTTGCCACTTCGCCCAATTGCGGTGTGATCCAACAGCAGTTGAGTGTGCTTGATGGCAACAATGAATTATTGGCGCTTTGTGAAAAACTCAATCTGGGCAGCATGAATCGCGGTCCGTTGGGCATGGGTCTGCTCACCGGCAAATTCGCACCCGACACGACCTTTGCAAAAGATGATGTGCGCGCCCATGCACAATGGCACCCGGCATTTAAAGACGGCAAACCCACCCAGAACTGGCTAAATAAGCTGGCTTCGATTCGCGAAGTGTTGACAAGCGGCGGACGCACCCTCACCCAGGGCGCGCTGGCCTGGATTTGGGCGCGCAGTCCGCTGACCGTGCCCATCCCCGGATTTAAGACCGTCGCGCAGGTAGAGGAAAACTGCAAGGCCATGGTGTTTGGCCCTCTGACCTCTTCGCAAATGAATGAGGTCGATCAAATATTAGGACGAAATTAGTCTATAATCAAAATAGTGATTAGCAACTAGTGATTTAGACTGGAGATATTTAATGACAACAAAATTTTCTCGCACTTTAGGACGTTCCGGCATAGAGATAAGCGCCCTGGGTATGGGGTGCTGGGCCATTGGCGGACCTTTTTGGTCAGGAACGGAACCTCACGGCTGGGGCGAAGTGGATGATAACGAGTCCATCCGCGCTGTGCATACTGCGCTTGATCTCGGCGTGACATTCTTTGATACTGCCAACGTTTATGGTGCCGGACACAGTGAACGCGTTTTAGCAAAAGCCCTCGCTGGCAAACGTGACAAAGTCGTGATCGCCACTAAGTTTAATGCCGTATTCGATGAAACCACCCGCCAGGTCACCGGCAGCGACACCACACCTGAAGGCATACGTAAAGCCTGTGAAGACTCGTTGCACCGCCTTGAAACGGATTATATCGACCTTTACCAGTTTCATGATAATGGCTTCCCACCCGAAAAAGCCGGTCCCGTCCGCGACACTTTGGAGGAATTGGTAGCCGCTAAAAAGATTCTCGCCTACGGTTGGAGCACAGATTTTCCCAAGAGCGCCGAGTTCTTCGCTCAGGGAGAACATTGTGCCACCATTCAGGCTGAGTTGAACGTATTGGATGACAACCCGGCTATCATAGCGGTTTGTGAAAAAGAGAATTTAGGACTAATCAACCGAGGTCCGCTGGCCATGGGCCTGCTGACAGGCAAATACATGGGCAACATCAAACCTTCCGCGGATGATGTGCGCGGTGAGAAAAGCCCCGAATGGATGAAATACTTCAAAAATGGCATCCCCAGTGCAGAATACACCGCCAAGATCAACGCAGTACGTGAAGTGCTCACCAGCGGCGGACGTACTCTGGCACAAGGCGCTTTAGGTTGGCTGTGGGCGCGCAGCGTCAAGACCATTCCCATCCCAGGCTTCCGTACAGTCAAACAGGTTGAGGAAAACGCAAAAGCGCTGGAATTTGGTCCACTGACAAGCGGACAATTCCTTGAAATAGAAAGTATTCTGGGACGAACCCAGTAGAAAATACTCTTTGCCGCCCCTGAAGACGGCGAGCGCTGCATCCGCTTGAACTTTGCCACGCTCACCACTGAAGAGATTGATGAAGGAATTTCCAGATCGCCAGATTGGTGCCTAATTAATTAAAATCTTTTGATTTTTCTCTTATTGACAACACCAGACCAATTAAGTTATCATATTGCCTAATGAACACAAAACTGAACCTCCACGTGCACCATCATCATAATACCCCCCAAATTGACCTGGAGGTCGGTTAGTCACACCTGTAACATAAGGGTGCTCTGTGAAAACCAACCCCCCGGTCAGCGGGGGTTTTTTAATTCATCCCCCTTGTGGGGATTTCATGCACTTGAAATCCCCCCCGAAGGGGGTACCACTCACATAGGAATTATTATTAAAAAGGACGGTCGAAAATGGATCAAAACATCACCCCACAAAATGTACGCATCTCAATGCCCTCGAAAGGTCGCCTGATGGATGACACCCGCGCTTTCTTCGCGGATTGCGGCATCAGCGTGCACCAGGAGAACCCGCGCCAATACGAAGCCCTCATCCCAAACATGCCGGGGGTCAGCGTGCTCTTTCAGCGTCCCGCGGATATCGTTGTCAGCGTGCGCGATGGCTCCGTGGATTTCGGCATCACCGGCCTTGACGTGGTTGAGGAACGCCGCGGCGACAACGGTGAGGTGATGGTGCTGCACGATGCACTTGGGTTTGGCGGCTGCATGTTGAGCCTGGCAGTGCCCACCGCCTGGACGGACATTCAGGACATCGCAGGACTGCAAGCCAAAGCCAAAAAGATGGAAACCCCTTTGCGTGTCGCCACCAAATACCCCGTCCTGACCAGCCGCTTTTTACAGGAGCGAGGCATTGACGCGGATTTGATCCCCGCGGAAGGCACGCTTGAGACCGCCCCCACCATCGGCTACGCCGACCTGATCTGCGATATCGTTTCATCCGGCCAGACCCTGCGAGAAAACAACCTGCGTCCACTCAACGGCGGAATGATCGTCAAATCTCAAACCGTGCTGATTGCCAACCGTCAATCGCTGCTCACCAAGCCCAAATGCCTTGAGACGGCCCGCACCCTGCTTGAGTTCTTTGAAGCCCACCTGCGCGCCAGCGGCGACCTGGCCGTCTTCGCCAACATCCGCGGAGAGTCGCCCGAGGCCATCGCCGAACGTATCTTCAACGAGTGCAATATCAGCGGTCTGCAAGGGCCGACCATTTCACGCGTCATCACTCGCGAGGCGGACCAGAACTGGTACGCAGTCAATATCATCGTTAAACGCAGCGAGATCATGCAGGCTATCCGCGATCTGCGCGCCATCGGCGGCAGCGGCGTGGTGGCCATGCCGATCACCTACATCTTCGATGAAGAGCCAGAACGCATCACCGCCATGCTTGAAGCGCTTGGAAAGCCAGGCAAAAAATGAGCTCTCCCCTGCCACCCATCCCCCAACGTCTGGAGCGCATCGCGCCCTACACCCCGATTGAACCCTACGAGGTGCTTTCTGAACGCCTCGGTTTCGCGCCTGATGACCTCACCAAAATGGACGCCAATGAAAACCCTTACGGCGTTTCTCCCAAGACACGCAAAGCGCTGGCTGAATTACAATATCCCCACATCTACCCTGACCCCGAAAGCCGGGCGCTGCGTCAGGCACTTTCAGACTTCACAGGTGTACCTGTGCATTATTTAATGGCCGGCTCCGGTGCGGATGAATTGCTCGACCTCATTTTGCGAGCCTGGCTCGAACCTGGCGAAAAAGTGGCCATCTGCCCGCCCACCTTTGGCATGTATTCCTTCGACACGCTGGTCAACACCGGCCAGGTGGTTGAAATTCCACGTAATGCCGATTTCAGCATCAACCTGCCAGCACTGCTGCAAACCATCAAAAAAGAACAACCGAAGGTTTTGTTTGTCACCCGCCCTAACAACCCGGATGGCGGCATGCCCTCCGCGGAAGAAATGCAGACCCTGCTCGGCCTGCCCCTGCTGGTGGTCGTGGATGAAGCCTACATCGAATTCACCACGGGTGGCGGCAAATTGGGTGAAGCCCTCAGTTTGATCCGCGAGGTGGAAAAACGCGACAATCTTGTCGTGCTGCGCACCTTCAGCAAGTGGGCTGGGCTGGCTGGACTACGCGTGGGTTACGGCGCCTTCCCCCAATGGCTGATCACCGCCCTGTGGAAGATCAAGCAGCCCTACAATGTCAACGTGGCCGGCACCCAAGCTGCACTGGCATCACTGGCCGATCTTGACTGGCTCGCAAGCAATGTCGCCGCTTTACGCAAAGAGCGTTCACGCCTATTCAAAGCGCTGCAGGGCATTTCGTACCTTTCGCCTTATCCCTCCGAAACCAACTTCATCCTCTGCCGTGTCAGCGGCAGGTCTGCCGCGGAGCTTAAAAATTCGCTGGCGCAAAAGGGCGTGTTGGTGCGATACTATACCTCTAAAGGTCTGTCGGATTGCATCCGCGTGAGTGTGGGACGGCCGCAAGACACTGACCGCTTGATCAAAGCGCTGGAGGAACTGCCATGAAAATCGCCTTCCTGATCTTCCCCGATATCAAATTGCTTGATTTATTACTTGCGGCTGAACCTCTGCAGCAGCTTCACACGCTCGGCCTGGCACCGCGCAACCTGCAGGTGGATTATGTTTCCGAGAATGCACTGCCTGCCGGTCTTGAGGCTGCCTTGACCGCGTCTTTGATCAAAGCCAAAATTTCTGCCCCTCTCACTGAGTATGATGTTGTGGTGCTGGCGGGCAAGCAAACCCCGGCACTCAAAACATGGATCAACACCATGCATCTCGAAGCGGTGCTGCTTTCTTGCGCCAACCGGGCTGAAACCTTCTTTCTCAGTTTGAAACTGTGCGAGTTGGCTGCCGGTAAAGAAGCCCGACACAAAGTGGCAGAGGCGCTCGGTCTGCCCGATGAAATCATCGACGGCAAAGTGCTGACGCTCAGAGAAGCATCCCTCTCACGCAAGACCAAAGAAACCTCGATCAATCTTTCGCTCAACCTCGATGGAACCGGCAAGCACAAGATCAGCACTGGCATTCCCTTCTTCGATCACATGTTGAGTCAAATAGCCGTGCACGGTATGTTTGATCTAATTATCCAGGCCAAAGGCGATCTCGAAATTGACCCGCACCACACGATTGAAGATGTTGGTCTGGCGCTCGGCAAAGCCTTTGACCAGGCGCTCGGTGACCGCAAAGGACTTGTACGCATGGCAAACGCCTGCGTGCCCATGGATGAGAGCCTGGCTCAGGTTAGCCTCGATTTCTCAGGGCGCCCCTATACCGTGGTGGATGCCGTTTGGAACGACATAAAAGTCGGCGACCTGCCGGTGACCTTGATCACCCACTTTTTGGAATCCTTCGCCGTGCAGGCGCACTGCAACCTTTCTGTGCGACTGATCACCGGCGGTGACGATCACCACCGTGCCGAAGCCATTTTCAAGGCTTTCGCCCGCGCCCTGGATGCCGCCACCCAGCTCGATCCGCGCCGCATGGGCGCCGTACCCTCCAGCAAGGGAGTACTGTAAACATGACCGATCGCGTCGTTCTGGTGGATGTCGGCACCGGTAACCTGCATTCCGTGCAGCACGCCCTGCAATCGCTGGGGGTGGAGGTGCTGCGCACCAACCGCCCCGAGGATGTGAAATCCGCTTCGCGTTTAGTGCTGCCCGGCGTGGGTGCTTTTGGCAACTTCATGAAGGGTATGGAGACTTTAGGGCTGACCCAGCCCGTCAAGGATGCCGTGCAAAACGGCGTACCACTCTTGGGCATCTGTGTGGGCATGCAGGCCTTCTTTGATGTGGGTCTTGAAATGGGTGTTTTCCCCGGCCTCGGGTTGATCCCCGGCAAGGTGGTGAAATTCCAAGACATCCCCGGTTTGAAGGTGCCGCACACCGGCTGGAACCAGTTTCGCGCGCTGCGGTCTTCTATGCTCCTCGGTGGTCTGACTGAAGAGCCGTATGCCTATTTCAATCACTCCTATTACTGCCAACCCGCGAATGCCGGCGACAGTCTTGCTGAAACGGATTACGGTATCCAATACACCAGCATTGTTCAAAAAGACAATCTGTTTGGGGTGCAGTTTCACCCCGAAAAAAGTCAACGCACGGGCTTAGCGTTGTTGGCCAATTTTTTGAAGATTTCATAACACGGAGACAAACATGGACTCATTTACTATTTTTCCGGCAATTGATTTACGCAGCGGCCAGGTTGTACGCCTCAGCGAAGGGGACCCGAACCGGCAGACCTCTTATTCAGCAGACCCTGCAGAGACTGCGCGCCAATTCATCGCCGCCGGTGCGCAGTGGCTGCATGTGATCAATCTGGATGGTGCCTTTGGCGACGGTGAGATCAAGAACATGGATGCCGTTGCGTCCATCCTCAAAGTGGCTGTGCCTGCCGGTATTAAAGTTCAGTTCGGCGGCGGGCTGCGCAACCTTGAATCCATTGAAGCGGCTTTCAACATGGGCGTTACCCGCGTGGTGATCGGCACGGCCATCGTTGAAGCGCCTGGTCTGCTTGAAGAAGTGCTGGCATGCTGGGGTGCTGAACGCATCATCGCCGGTCTGGATGCCCGTGACGGCTGGCTGCGCATCCACGGCTGGCAGGGTGAGACGCGTTTGAATGTGGCCGATGTGGCCATTACCGTACGCGAACGCGGCATCACCACCCTGGTCTTTACCGACATTGCCCGCGACGGTCTGCAAAAAGGGCTCAACCTTGAATCCACCAAGGAGATTGCCCGCGTCAGCGGTTTGAAAGTGATTGCCTCAGGCGGCGTCGGTAGTCTGGCTGACATTCAGGCTGTCCGTGAATCCGGCCTGGCCGGGGTAATCGTCGGACGTGCCATTTACGAGAACAGCATCAGCCTGGCTGATCTGTTCCAGAAGGCTGACGGCTGATGCTGGCCAAGCGCATCATCCCCTGTCTGGATATCCGCGACGGGCGCGTGGTCAAGGGCGTGCACTTTGTCAACCTGCGCGATGCCGGCGACCCGGTAGAACAAGCCCGCTTATACGATGAGGCCGGCGCGGACGAACTGGTCTTTTTGGATATTTCCGCCACTCCCAAAGGACGCAGCACAGTGGCAGATATGGTCAGCCGCGTAGCCGACCAAGTCTTCATGCCCCTGGCCGTGGGCGGCGGCATCCGCAAGGTGGAAGACATGCGCCGCCTGCTGGTGGCCGGTGCCGATAAGATCAGCATCAATTCTGCCGCGGTCAGCGATCCGACCTTGCTCAGCCAGGGTGCAGATGCCTTCGGCTGTCAGTGCATCGTGCTGGCAGTGGATGCCCGCCGGGTGAATCTGCCCGATGAATCTCCGCACTGGGAGGTCTTCGTCAACGGCGGCCGCACCCCCACCGGTCTGGATGCCGTCGAATGGGCAGCCAAAGGTGTGGAACTCGGCGCAGGTGAACTGCTGGTCACCAGTATGGACCGCGACGGCACACTTTCGGGTTACGATCTGGAACTCAACCTTGCCATTGCCAAGGCCGCCAACGTGCCGTTGATCGCTTCAGGCGGTGCGGGTAACGTGCAGCACTTTGCCGACGCCCTGCAAAACGGCGCGGATGCCGCACTCGCTGCCTCGCTGTTTCACGACGGCATATTGAAAATTCAAGAGCTAAAAACCTGGTTGGATCAACAGGGAATTCCAGTTCGGCTGGTGAGGTAGAGATGGAAATACTCAAACCCAAGTTCAACGAACAAGGCTTGATCCCGGCCATCGTGCAGGATGCCGATTCCAAAGAGGCTTTAATGCTGGCCTGGATGAATGCCGAGGCTCTCAAATTGACCCTTGAAACCGGTCAGGTCACTTTCTGGTCTCGCAGCCGCAGTGAATTGTGGCGCAAAGGCGCCACTTCAGGTAACACACTTGAATTGGTCGAACTTCGGCTTGATTGCGATGAAGACGCCATTTTGGTGCTGGTACATCCTGCCGGCCCTGCCTGTCACACCGGCGCTACAAGCTGCTTTTTCCGCCCATTAACTATTGATACCCTTACGGAGTGAAATCATGATTGAAGAATTATTTACCACCATCAAAGAACGCCAGCAATCCAGCCCTGAAGGGTCTTACACTGCCAGCCTGTTCGCCAAAGGCGAGGATGAAATCTTGAAAAAGGTCGGTGAAGAATCCGTTGAAGTTATTCTGGCCGCCAAAGGCCAGGGCAACGGCCGCCTGATCGAAGAAATATCCGATCTCACCTACCACGTTCTGGTCTTGCTGGCCTCACGCGGATTGACCCCCGCAGACATCGCCGCCGAACTGGAGAAACGCAAAAAGTGAGCGACCTCCTGCCCGTCTTTTTAATAGACCTCGACAGTGTCCTGGTGGAACCACTCGGCTACCGCAAGGCCATACAGTCCACGCTGGCTTACTTCACCGCCAAGATGGGTTTGGGCAACCTTTACCCCGGCGAAGAGGTCATCGCCAGCCTTGAAGCCATTAATATGACCAGCGAGTGGGATATCACCCCCATTTTGCTTGCGAATATCTTTGAAGCTTTATTGGAACAAAACATGAGGCTGGAGTTACCCGGCGACCTGCTGGCTGCCTGTGAAAGTGTTCGTAGCGCTGCACTCCCCCCGCCAAAGTTGGATTATTCGTCACTTCCAGCCAAACTCGGCGGTCACTTCAAGCCAGGTATGGAATACGCCAGCCTGACGTATGAATTGAACCGCTTCGGCGCTGAAAATCCGCCTTTTCCGCTGTTGGTCGAGCATCCACTGTTGAACGCATTGCTGCTCAATACCCGTTCACTCGACGGTGCAATCATCACGCGCGTTTTTCAGCATTACACCCTGGGATCTCGACGTTTTGAAACACTCACCGGGCTTCCGCGCCTGTTTGAGAGTGAATCCTATCTTGAAACCTATGACAAGCTGCTTTTAACCCCCGAGTCGCGGGACTTGCTGCTTGAAAACTGGCAGAAATCCAAATTGGGTGCCGCCATCTACACCGCCCGGCCTTCACTGCCTGAGACTGACGGCGCGACCTCTTATCATTATTCTCCCGAGGCCGAGGTTGCGCTTGAAACCCTCGGTCTGACTGCCCTGCCCCTGATCGGCGCAGGCAAGATCGGCTGGCTGGCTGAGCGCATGAACGTGCCCGCGCATGAATTTGCCAAACCTTCACCGGTGCAGGCTCTGGCGGCCATCGCTGCCGCCGTCACCCGCCAAACCGGTACCTCCTTGAGAGCTGCCGCTGATTTTCACCTGAATGGCAATTTAAGTCTCTTCAAAGAACTGCCGGAGCTTTCAATTCATGTGTTTGAAGATTCAGGCGGCAATGCGGCTTCTGTCCGCCGCGCAGTGGAACAACTTTCGAAAGCCGGGCTGTCTTGCACCTTCAGTGCCTGGGGCATCGGCGAAAATCCAACCAAACTGCAGGCCTTGCTAAAAGCAGGGGCCAGGCTCGTCCCCGAGGTCAACCAGGCTATCCAACTCGCCCTCGAATTTGAAGGGCTGTAAAAAGAGGACATTATGAAAATCTATTCTGTCGAAGAAGCCAAGAAATCATTTCTGAAACGCCAGCCTTTTGGTCAGCAAGTCGTGCCGCAAAAAACATTGGATGGCATTCAAACCTTGTTTGGTGAACCACTTAACCCCGTCGAAGCGGTGGCGCGCATCCTTGCAGATGTGCGATCGCGCGGCGATGAAGCCTTGGTGGATTGGAACACAAAACTCGATAACCGTTCAGACGCGCTCATGCGTGTTTCTGCCGCAGATATGCAATCTGCGTTGACCGGTTTGCCCGACCAGCAGCTTGAAGCACTTAGGTTTTCCATTGATCGAGTAAAAGCATTCCACAGCAAACAACCCGCCGCTTCATGGGTTGATCAAGGGATGGGCGGCACCGTGGGTCAGCTTTTACGCCCCATCCGCCGCGTTGGATTATATGTTCCAGGCGGTTCAGCCCCACTGCCTTCCTCGGTGATCATGTCTGCCATCCCGGCTCAGGTGGCAGGCGTAAAAGAGATCGTCATCTGCTCACCTGCCGATCGCGCCACAGGGCGTATCTCATCCGTCACTTTGGCGGCAGCCGCATTGGTGGGTGTGGAAGAAGTCTATGCCATCGGCGGCGCTCAAGCCATCGCGACCATGGCCTTTGGCACTCAAACCATCAAACCTGTGGATAAGATTTTCGGCCCCGGCAATCTCTTTGTCACTCTTGCCAAACAGCAAGTTTTTGGTGTAGTCGGCATTGACACCCTGGCCGGCCCCACTGAAACCGTCATTATTGCGGATGATACCGCCAACCCAAACTGGGTAGCGCTTGACCTGCTGGCTCAGGCAGAGCATGATCCTCTTGCGGCTGCCATCTTGCTGACCCCCTCTGCCCAGTTGGCTGAGAAGGTCAACGCTGAAATCGAAGCCCTCACCAAGGGTCAGCCAGCCTTCAGTCGTCAGAGTATTTTGGATCAATCCCTCAACGACCGCAGCGGCATGGTGGTCACTAAAGACTTGGATGAAGCCATTGATCTGTCAAACGGCTATGCGCCGGAACATCTTAACCTGGTGGTCAGTGAACCCTTCAACTGGATTCCCAAAATTGAATCTGCGGGCGGCGTGTTCGTCGGCGAGCAGTCTTTTGAAGTGTTGGGTGATTATGCTGCCGGTCCCAGCCACGTGATGCCCACTGGCGGTTCAGCGCGCTACGCCTCTCCCCTCAATGTTTGGGACTTTTTGCACATCGTCAGCCTGGTGGCGCTCAACCCCACCGGCGCAGCAGACGTCGCAGCCGCCTCATCCGTCATCGCCCGCATGGAAGGTTTGGATGCTCACGCCAGATCTGCCGAGGCTCGCATCAAATTGTAGGGTTACGGTTACGGTCGCGTTCTCGGCTCACCCTTGGGTGCGTGCCGTGCCCACTTAATAATACAAAAATGCCCTTCCTTGCATCAGGGCATTTTTCATTGTAAGATGTGAATATAAAACAATTTCCCTTAAAGGATTACTTATCCATGACCCTTGATAATTCCTCGATCAAACTGTTTGCCGGAACCGACAGCGACGCCTTTGTGGATAAAATGTGCGCCCACCTCAACATCAAAAAAGGATTGGGTTATGCCAGAAAATACCCTGAAGGCAACACCTTCGTCAAAATCGAGGAAAAGGTCAGAGGCAAGAACGTTTACCTGGTCAAATCCATCGCGGTATCACCCAACGATGACTTCATGGAACTGCTCTTCTGGATCGACGCATTCAAACGCGCCAGCGTCAAATCCGTTACGGCCATCATCCCCTACTTCAGCTACGCCAAAGGCGATAAAAAGGATGAACCGCGCGTCTCCATCCGTGCCCGGGTGTGTGCCGACTGCCTCGAGGAGATCGGCGTGGACCGCATCCTCACCATGGACCTGCACAGCCCGCAGATCCAGGGCTTCTTCAAGAAACCGGTCGATCACCTTTCGGCCATCCCAGTGCTGGCAGCCCACATTAAATCCATGCAGTTGGATAACATGATGGTTTTCTCACCGGATGCAGGTTTTGCCAAGAACGTCCGGCTTTATGCAGGCATCCTCAATACTCCGCTGGCCATCGGTGACAAGGTGCACCGGTTCAACGATGAAAATGCCGAGGTGCTTGAAATCTTCGGCGATGTGAAAGACAAAAACGTCTTCATCGTGGATGATTTCTCGATCACCTGCAACACTTTGATCAGCGCAGCCGAAAAGCTGAAAGACCAGGGCGCGAAACGCATCTACGCCTGCATTACCCACGCCATGATGAGCGAAAAAGGACTTGCAGCGCTTGAAAAAAGTGCCATTGAAAAACTGCTCGTTACCGATACGGTCAAGAACGACAGGTTACTCGGGCATCCAAAAATTGAAGTGGTTTCGGTAGCCAATATCTTTGCCGACGCGGTCAGCACCATAGAAAATGAAGAATCACTCGGGGCCTTGCTGGATAAATATCGCACGGCGACGTGGCCAAGTGGCAAGGCAAGGGTCTGCAAAACCCTGATCATGGGTTCAAATCCCATCGTCGCCTCAAGAAAACCCATCTTTAATAAGGTGGGTTTTTTATTTCATTGGCAAATTACATTTTATTAAATCTCAGGGGTTCCCCCCCCTCGCAAAATAGGCTCGGGGGTCTCTGTTTCGCTCTGATAAATACCTCCAGGGGGTTCACGCCTTATCGTTGTCTCTACCGTAGATCACCTTAACAAGGTCGCGATCTGTGCTCCCACAAGCAAAGCGTGAGGGGTTCTCTTATCAGGGTGGTCTGCTTTTTATGATTTTTTGACCTGCTTCTCCTTATTACGTATAATCTTTTTATGTCAATCACTTTTGAAATCATCCTGATTGTTGTGGCGGTTCTGATTTTGTTAAGTGTTATCGTTAGCAAAATCTCTGAACGATTTGGAGTACCACTTTTGTTGCTCTTTTTGGCCCTCGGCATGCTTGCCGGGTCGGAGGGCTTTGGCGGTATCCATTTTGATGACCCTTACCTCACCCAAAACATCAGTATCATCGCCTTGACCATCATCCTTTTCTCCGGAGGGCTCGACACTCCCTGGAAATCCGTTAAGTCTGTCATGAAGGAAGGTATCAGCCTTGCCACGTTCGGTGTTATTTTGACGGCGGCGGTATTCGGATTATTCACCTATTTCATCCTCAAATTGAGCTTAATGGAATCCATGCTGGTCGGCGCTATCATCTCCTCCACGGATGCGGCCGCAGTTTTCGCCATTCTACGTTCGCGGGGCATAAATCTCAAAGGTCGGTTATCACCCCTGCTTGAATTGGAATCCGGCAGCAACGATCCCATGGCAGTTTTGCTTACCATTACCCTGATCTCGTTCATTACTAATAAAAGTGACTCAATCCTGGCCGCTGTGGGGCTGCTTCTGCTGCAATTGGTGATTGGCGTGATTGTCGGATGGATCATGAGCAAGATTTCGCTCTTTTTGATCAACAAAATCAAACTCGGATACGAAGGTCTTTACCAGATTTTGATCATCGGTTTATTGTTTCTCACCTTTGGGGCAGCTACTCTACTTAAAGGCAGCGGATTTTTGTCAGTTTATCTGCTGGGGGTGCTGCTGGGCAAGGAAGATTTTCTGCACAAACGCAGTGTCTTGCGCTTCTTTGACAGCACCGCCTGGTTTTCTCAGATCATCCTGTTTTTAACCCTGGGGCTGCTGGTCTTTCCATCGCGACTTTTGCCCGTCATGCTACCTGGGTTGGGATTGGCTATGATTCTGATTTTCCTGGCAAGACCCACAGCTATTTTCATTTCCCTGGCTCCGTTTCATTTCAGTATTCGGGAAAAATTGTTCATCTCGTGGGTAGGCTTGCGTGGCGCGGTTCCCATTGTGCTGGCGACCTATCCGCTGGTGGCGGGAATCGTGCACGCCGACCTCATTTTCAATATTGTCTTCTTTGTGGTGGTGATCTCAGTTTTACTGCAAGGCACCTTGCTGCCGTGGATCGCCAAAAAGCTGGATCTTGAAAGCCGCGAACCCCCCAAAAAGAAAATGCCGCTTGAAATTGTGGCCGGTGAGATGATACCCAGCGAACTCAAAGAAATTGAAATTACAACCCCCTCAAAAGTGGATGGCAAAACCATTGTCGAGCTTAATCTGCCGCCAGGTTATCTGATCGTCCTAATTTCGCGTGCAGGAGCTTATATTCAACCCACCGGCAATACAGTGCTGAGATCAGGTGACCGTCTGCTCGCCCTGACCGAAAAAGATGCCCTTGATCAGGCGCTTGGAATTTTATGCGATAACTGTGAGTGATTTTCGTAGAGTATACATAGATCAAGTCCCCGATTTTTATGACAGAAATCGGGGATTTACATTTGTTTTTGCTATTTATTTCTCGCCTGATGCACCAGCGCGTCTGCCCTGTCATTGAAGCGATTGGTTGAATGCCCTTTGACCCACTTCCATGTGACCTCATGCGGCTTCTCAGCGTCAAGCAGTTCCTTCCACAGGTCCACATTTAACACAGGACCGTTGCTGCCGCGCCAGTTCTTGCGCAACCAGCCGGGCATCCACTCGGTGATGCCTTTTTGCAGATAGGTTGAATCGGTGTAAAGGGTCACCGTGGAGGGTTCCTTGATCGATTTCAAGCCCTGGATCGCTGCGGTCAGTTCCATGCGGTTGTTGGTACTCTGCGCCTCGCAGCCCGAAAGTTCGGTGGTTTTGCCGTCGATCTGGATCACCGCCGCCCACCCTCCACGGCCAGGATTAGGGTCGCAGCCGCCGTCAGTATAGATCGTCACAATCGGCTTTCTCATGGGGTTCGGTTCGCAAGTTCTTTGATAGTCTGGTCCAATTGATATAACAAATCTGGAATCCCTTCAGCAGTAAATTCAGGTTTAAACAGGAATGTTCCGGCGTCCCCCAGCACCATGCGGATGATCCCCAGATTAGCCTGGGCGGTTATCATTTTGGCGTTCGACAGCAAAGAAAGCGAATCCTTCCACTGCGGATAGTTCTCTTCAAAGCTACTCATATAAGCCATGACCTCTTCGCCCAACGGCAGCGCGCCTGTTACTTGCAGCATACGAGCCTGGTTGACCGGTTGTGACAGCCAGCGGATGAACAGCCAGGAAGCCAGTTCTGTTTTTGCATCTGATTTGAATATGCCGTAGGCTAGGCCTCTGGTCAGCACTGCCGTGTCATCACCACCGGGATAAGCCATGACCTGCCATACATCCTCAATGCCGCTGCGCATAAACGCTGCGGATTGAAGAAGGATATCTTGGGAGTACCCGCTGTAAATCAATGCCTGCCGGTTGGCAAAATAGTCATATGGTTCAGGGATGCGCCCGGACCAGGCACAGGAACTTGCCTGCAAATTAAACAGGTACTCAAACGTTTTTTTAGCACTGTCAATATTAAATTTTTCAATCGGAACAACTGGTTTAATGGCGCCAAAAACGCTCAACCAACTAAAAAGCGTATCTGCATCCGAACTGATAATCCATCCTCCCAAGCCGTCGTTAAATCGATCTGTATCTTTGCGAAAGATGGCATTGGCAGCACAGGTTTGCAGCCTGAACGCCGTGGATGTTTTGGGTAAACTCGCAAAACCCAGTTCTTCAGCCCAGGTAGCGTTATAAAACATAAGCGCCGCGGATGCCTCCGCAGGGATGCCGTACAGCTTTCCATCCACCAGATTTTCATTCCAAAAGACGGGATGAAAATCAGCCCGCTCATCTTTGCTGAAGCCAACTTTACTTGAAGCTGCAAATGGATTAAGGTCAACCACTTCATTGAGAGTCTGGTCTTGATAAACCAGCTCGTAAGCCGGTAAAACGGCCAGGCTCACTGTCCCGATTTCGACTGACCGAAGCTGCTGAATGGCAAGGCTGGTTGAGCCCGGCTGCTCGATCAATACGTTAATCCCCCATTCGTTGGATTGATTGAACTCGTCCACCAACAGATTCATGATGCGGCCTGACTCGCCAGCCCAGGGATGCAAATAAGTGATCTGCACGCCAGACAGGTCTTTGGGATCCATATTGATCTCGGGCATTTTGGTAGTGGTGGGGGTTTGATCAACGCTCGATTGAATTATTTTCGGTGTGGCGGTAACCGTCCCTTGAAAATTGGAAGTCCCGGGCTTGCAGGCTGCGAGGATCATTGCCAGGGCCAAGACTGTAACCAATAAATGTGAACTTTTTTTCATAAAATCTAAATAACCTCAAAGGAACAAAACTTCATCCAAGTTTACCTGAATAAAGGCCAAAAATCCAACCTTATCAATCAAAGTCTGTGGGCAGGTCAGGCTGGCGCAGATGTTCAAACATGCGGCTGATCTCTTCAAGCGTCACCCGGGCTTCTGAAAGCTCCGGAATTTCCTTCTCGCCAAACCAGGTCGGCTCGGAGGTTTCAACCGGATCAGGCGTGGCTTCAGAAATCAATTCACACAAAAAGAAAAGTTTATAGGCATGAAAAATATAGGGGGGATGGCCATGCAGGTTGCGGTCATAAACCGCCAGCAGTTTTCGCGCGCGGACAACTACGCCTGCCTCCTCACGCATCTCACGTTCAATGGCATACCCTGGTGGTTCGTTGATGTCAATCCAGCCTCCGGGTAGGGTCCACTTGCCGCCGTCCATCAATTCTCTGACCATCAAAATCTTTTTGTTGCGAAAGACGACCCCTCGCACGTCAATTTTGGGGGTGGCGTAGCCTTCCTGTGCGGAGAAGATGCGCAGCACCTCGCCGGCATCCGCCTCGGTCTGGACGGCCATCATCTCAGCCGCGATGCGGCTCAATTCGTGATATCTCTCGATATCAAAGGGGTTCTGGGTATACTGCAATCCGCTTTGTGCGATGGCCTGAATACGCTGCGACCAGGTAAGCCATTTGGGTGCTGTCATGAGCTGTCCTCTTCTGGTGATGGTGGTCATTGACTAAACCCATCCTCACCTGTATAATGCTGCTATCCATTTTATATGGAGAACGCCAAAAAGAGTAGACTGCCATCACGCTGAAAGAGAAGGAAGGCCACCGGATGCGAGCCTCCACAGCAAAAACAGTTGAAGTCGTTTGGTGAGATTGCCGAAGAACCCCACTTGAGGGTATTAGACCGGCACGGGCAGCCCGATAACGCGAATTCAAGTGCGCCGTAACCCGGCGAATCGAGGTGGTACCGCGGAAGATTTCCTTTCGTCCTCTTGTGGATGGAAGGTTTTTATTTAAACCTTTTTAACCACGAAAAACACATAAAGAAAAAACGGGAAGTGCAAAAATGAAAATATCAAAAATGTTCTTTTGAATTTTTTTTGCATTTTCTAAAAAATTTTAGTGTTTTTCGTGGACAGATTTTTAGGAGGTCTAGCATGATAGAAGAAACATTAGCCAAGGCATACGATTTTAAATCAACCGAACAACGGCTCTACATATTCTGGGAGGAGAACGGCTATTTCAAAGCCCAGAACGATCCGCGCAGCCCAGAGTTTGACCCGAGTCGTAAACCCTTCGTCATCTCCATCCCGCCGCCCAACGTCACCGGCGAATTGCATACCGGCCACGCCATGTTCGTTTCCATGGAAGACCTGATGATCCGCTACCACCGCATGAAGGGCATTCCCACCTTGTGGGTACCCGGCACGGATCACGCTGGCATCGCCACCCAGATGCTGGTGGAAAAGATGCTTGCCAAACAAGGCATCAAACGCGACGACCTGGGACGAGAAGCTTTCCTTGAACATGTTTGGGAATGGAAGACAACTTATGGTGGCCGCATCACGCATCAGATCCGCCGCCTGGGCGCCTCCTGCGACTGGGAGAAGGAACGTTTCACCATGGACGACGGACTTTCCAAGGCCGTGCGTGAAGCTTTTGTGCGCCTGTTTGAAAAAGGCCTCATCTACCGCGGACCGCGCATGATCAACTGGTCCCCTTCGCTGCGCACCGCTGTCTCGGACCTTGAAGTGGAGTACTCCGAAGAACCCGGCTTCTTGTACTATTTCAAATACATGCTGGCAGATCTTCCAGGTGAATACATTCCCGTGGCCACCACCCGCCCCGAGACCATTCTGGGCGATACTGCCGTGGCCGTCCACCCCGAGGATGAACGCTACCAGAAGTTCATCGGTAAAGATGTTCTGGTGCCGGTTTTAGGCAGACGCATCCCCGTGATCGCGGATGAATATGTAGACCGCGCCTTCGGCACCGGTGCGCTCAAGATCACCCCTGCCCACGACCCCAACGACTACACCATCGGTCAGACCCACAACCTTGAGATGATCAACATTCTCAACAAGGATGCCAGCATCAACGAGAACGGCGCCCAATATGCGGGTCTGGACCGTTTTGAGTGCCGTAAGAAACTTTGGGAAGACATGCGCGCCGTGGACCTGGTGATCAAAGAACAGCCATACACTCTCAATGTGCCGCGTTCACAACGCGGCGGCGAGATCGTGGAACCCATGATCTCCACCCAGTGGTTTGTCAAGATTCAGCCCCTGGCTGACCGGGCTTTGGCTTCCGTCAAAGAAGGCCGCACCAAAATCGTACCCGAGCGCTTCACCAAGGTTTATTTCAACTGGCTTGAGAACATCCGCGACTGGTGCATCAGCCGCCAGTTATGGTGGGGGCATCGCATCCCCGTGTGGTACTGCGATGACTGTAACGCGGTGAATGTCTCGCGAGAAGACCCGACCGAATGTGCCAAGTGCCACAGCCACAACATCCGCCAGGATGAAGACGTGCTGGATACCTGGTTCTCATCCGGTTTGTGGCCCTTCTCAACACTTGGCTGGCCTGAACAGACTCCCGAACTGAAATACTTCTATCCCACCTCGGTGATGGAAACTGGCGCCGACATCCTCTTCTTCTGGGTGGCGCGCATGATGATGTTCGGCCTCGAATTCACCGATGTCGAACCCTTCCATACCATTTACCTGCATGGGCTGATCCTGGATGAAAAAGGTCAGAAGATGAGCAAGACCAAAGGTAATGTGGTTGATCCGCTGGTGGTCATGGATGACTTCGGCACGGATGCGCTGCGCTTCACCCTGCTGGTGGGTTCCACCCCCGGCAACGACACCAATCTGAGTCTCAAGAAGGTGGAAGCTAACCGTAACTTCGCCAACAAAATTTGGAATGCCTGCCGCTTCGTGATCAGCAACCTCGAAAAAGCCCCCCAATCCGCTCAAGCCAAACCTGAATGGACTCTGGCAGATTCATGGATCTGGGCACGCTTGAAAACACTTTTGAACGACTCTGAACGTTTGTTTGAAAATTACCAATATGGTGAGGCAGGCCGTCAGATTTATGAATTTTTCTGGGGTGATTTTGCTGACTGGTATCTCGAAATTGCCAAGACACAGCTTGCCGCTGGTGGTGACCGCGCATATTACACCGCCAATACCCTTGTGCGTGTGATGGATGCTTCTCTGCGCTTGCTGCACCCCTTTACCCCGTTCGTAACAGAAGAACTCTGGCAGGCGCTCAAGAAAGCTGCCATTAAGACCGGGTTCAAACCCTTCGACCAAAAATCAGATTGGGAATCCGCGCTGATCGTGGCCAAGTGGCCACAGGGCGAAAAAGTGGAAGGTTGGGAAGAAGACAAGATGGCGCAGTTCGCAGCCATTCAGGATGTCGTGCGCGCCAACCGCAACCTGCGCGCCGAGAAAAAGATCCAGCCCAATGTAAAGACCCCCGGCAAGATTGTGAATCAGGAAAGTAGCGCCATTTTTTCTCAAGAAAAAGAAATTATTGCCGCGTTGGGGATGTTCGAGATCAACAATCTTGAAATCCTCAAAGATTTGGCAGAAGCCCCCGAGGGTTGGACTTCCACCGTATCCGCTGGCAGCGCCATTTACATCCCCGTGCCCGAATCAGCCGAGGATAAAGATCGGTTATCTGCTGAACTGGCCGTGGTCACCTCGCACATTAAACGCCTCGAAGGGCTGTTGGGCAGCGATTTTGCCAACAAAGCGCCTGCCGCCGTGGTTGAAAAAGAACGCGCCAAACTGGCCGAATACAAAGAATCTTTCGAAAAATTGAAAGCCCAGTTGGGTTAATTTTGGAAAGGGCACTGTAGAGTTTAATGCACACCCTTGAGTGCGCGCCGTGCCCGTTTATAAGACATATCCCCCGCGGTTTAGAAATCGCGGGGGATTTTGTTTTGACCTTATGCTGCTTTCGGCAGCTTGCCAAACACCTTCCACACAAAACGGTGGAATTTGTGGATGGATTCCACAGGGGCGGCGAACATAAAAATGCATTCTCCGCTGACCAACTTCATGCCGAGTTCTTTTGCCTTGGCTTCACCTTCCGGGCTGTTGGCACCTTGCTGCAGCCAGACATACTTGATGCCCAAACGCGCGGCTTCTTCAATCACCGCAATGGTTTCTGCCGGAGTAATACAGATCACTACGCCCTCAGGAATTTCGGGTAAGGCTCCCAAACCAGCGTAGCAGCGGTCTCCTTCGACCATATCCAGCTTGGGGTTTACTGCCAACATCTTGTAACCCTTCGCCTTCATCTCGCGATAAATGGCGGTGCCAAATTTATCCTTATTGCGAGAAACCCCAACCACGGCCATGCTCTTTAATTGCATGAATTCATCAATTGTATTTTTACTGTTGATCATTGCTCCGCTCCCTTTTTTTATAGATTATTCCAATTGATCGGTCCTGAAATAAACCGTTGGATCAGACGAGGAATTACAACCTGTCTCCACGCTCTTTTAAAATACATGCGTGCTGACACCCAGTCCGCGCCGGTTCCCCACCCGTCATGCTTCAAGAATAAATGTGTTTGTGAGGTTGAAACCGATTTGAAATGTATTGTAACATGTGTCTGCTGCAATCGAATCATTGGAATTTCAGGCGGCATATTCCAGGTTAAGGAGAGCATCGACATTGGTTCTATGGCCAAATTAAGCATCCTTCGCCACCCCGCTGACCAATGGGCGCGGTAAGGTCATAAAGCATTTCATAGACCCCGCCTAGTTGAAAATCAATTCGGCAATCGGGCGCAAAAAAGGTCTTCGCACCTTCTTCAGTGGTCCAGGCTGTCCATACCTCTTCGATTGAAGCTGAAATCAACACATTAAAACGTATCGGACTGTCCATTTGGTCTTTCCAAAGAGCAATAGCTAACTTTTTAATTTAGGACGAACGATTAACGTGACCACTGTGATGATAACCACGATTGCAGCAGAAACACACGCGGCTTCAAATACCGGTGAGACTCCCTCATGGTTCACTCCGATACCAATGAAAGCCCAAACAAACACCGCCAGGTAGGCCAAGTCTTGTCGATTGAAAGCGGTTAACTCAGCAATCACGATGGCGACCACCATCATCACTACCGCCCAAATTTTTGCATCAATTCCCAGTCCATTCCACCCATAATGAGTCAAAAGGTTGGCGATATTCCCAATACTAGACATGCTAATCCACCCCAAAAAAATGGAAAATGGCACTTGCACAAAATACCTCATGGAGTTCGTGACTGGTTTAATCCCGATTTCCAGTTTTTCATAAACCACTAATATTGCGATCAACAGACAAACCATCATGATTGTTGAAAACAAATATTTTTGAAAATGAAAAAAAAATATCCAAACCGAAAATGCCCCTATCCCCGCGATATACCACCAGCCAATTTTTCGCAGAGTATCATTCTGTCTCTTTGCCGGTAACGCCTGAAACACAGAATAAATGATTAAACCAAAAAAAATCAACCCCCAGATGGAAAAAGCATATCTGGCGGGTAAAAAATAAATACTTATCGATTTGCTGGCTTCAAGTGTTGAGACACCATTATACGGAATTTTACTTGCTAACACAATATTGCCAAGCATCAGCACTGTTCCTAGGATTACCCCGATTTGTCTGATCTTGTCTTTTACCATTATTTTCTGTTACCCTCTTTTAAAGAATGAATGGATGCTTTGACTCAATCTCAAGTCTACCGTTGTTAAAATCCTTTACAGACCTTTCTTCTGGGCACGAATTATTTTTCTGGTTTTATAGACCAGATTGTAAAATTTCCATACATGCTTCAAAGGGCTGATCTTGCTGTTCTGTTTATCATTGTATATGGTTTTAATGGAAATCCATGATATCTTGAATCCTTTTAACACGCATCGCAAAATGATCTCGACTTCAAACTCAAATCCGTGTTCGCTGCTGGTCAGTGCCTCTTGCAGCAGCTGTTTGGAATGTAGCCTGTAACCAGATTGATTGTCAGGGATGTATTGCTGCATGGCGTCTGAAAAAGACCAGGTACCAATACGGTTGGTTATGTTGCGAGGAAATGGCATCTTAGAAAAATCACGTTTACCTATGATCAGGTCGCTGTGATTGGTGACAAAATCCTCAACAAAAAGCGGAATTTCATCAGGGTCATGCTGCCCATCGGCATCAAGTGTAAGCACGGCGTCGAAACCATGTTCCATGGCATATTTAAATCCAACCATTATCGCGGCACCCTTACCTTGATTGGGTTCCTGCCGGATCACCTCGGCACCGGCTTCTCTGGCGGCTGTGAAAGTTTGATCTTTCGAACCGTCATCCACCACCAGCACAGGGAGATATTTTTTTGTCGCCTTGATTACTCCAGGCACTCTCTCCTGTTCGTTATAAGCCGGGATTATAGCTAGAATTTTTTTATTATTGGAATGATAATCTTTGTCAATCATTGTGAGCCCCTTGAGCAGATAATAGCGTTATCATTTCCAAACGTTTTTCCTTTTTAGCAATTCCAAGAGCCGTTTGGCCATCATCGGTGGTTGCAGTGGTATCAGCCCCATGTTCAATCAGTTCGATAACCATGTCAACATTGCCATTTTGCGCGGCTGCGTGTAATGCTGTAAACCCACCTTGTTGTTTGGCGTTCACATCAACCTGATTGTGAATTAAGAGGTTCACCAAATCAATATCATTTGCAGCAGCAGCGGAATGAAGTGGGCAAACTAATTGTGGATTTCTGGACTGGGCATTTACATCTGCCCCCATCTTGATTAATAATTCAGCTACATTTTTCCGATCAAAAAAACATGCCAACCCTAAAAGGGGGTAACCATCTGAGGAATATAAATTTACCGAGCTGGGATCTTCGATCACCAAGCTTTTTACCAGATCCAAGTCACCATCAATGGCTGCCTCAAACAGGTCCAATGGGTAACCTTTCCTTTTGAACAAGGTTATGGCTTCCAAATTATTGTAATAATAGGCCAGCATAAAAAAGGTTGGCGATTGCTGATGTGAAAACAATCCCCAATCCTCCTTGGAATCAATTAAGATCTCCAAAGACGAAAGGTTGTGTGTGGTAATAGATAGGTTAACTTCTTTGACGAAATCCATTGTCTACTTTCCAATTTGGATAGTTTAATGGGTTCTCATGAAAAAAGAAAGAGTTAAATAAATAAAACCGGTTTCCCGGTTTTATTTATGTCATTTATTTATTACTTCTTGGTCAATAAACCACTGAGCACGACCAAACCGCCAGCGATCAGGATGATTGGTCCGAGCAGGTTCCAATTCAAGTTATAAAGGGCAAACAAACCGGTTGCAGTAAAAGCTACACCAATCAGTGAGAAACCCCATACCGTCCAGGTAGCTTTGAAGCCGTTGCCAGCACAAATCACCAATGCGTTAATGAAAGCTCCCACGCCAGGGATCAAGATGGGAATCGCCCACCAGCGATTGAACAAAAGACTCTCGATTGCAGGAATTGGCATGAATTTAGCCAGGAAACCCACACCTAGGAGGATGGTTGCCAAGCCGAACCAAAGACTTAACCCTGCCCATTTGGCTGCATTGGGATGATCTTCTCTATCAGCCAGAGAGATGCCGTTGATCAACCCAGAAAGTCCAGGGGCGATCAACATTAATGGCCAGAAGCGGCTCCAATCCAAATCAAAAAGAAGCATAGTGGCAACCGTACCCACCACGATCACCCCCCCCAAAGAACTGCGAACGGCGGTGTCAAATTTTCCGCTTTTTTGAAAGGCATTGATACCGGTGGCAATCGATCCCAAAACGGGGATATAAATAAAAGCCGCCCACCAATTCAGATGCACATTTACTAGGTTCAAATTTTGAAATAACAAGATCAACCCTACCAGAATCAGGATGAAGGGGCCAAACAATCTGCCATTTGAACGCTTGTGTGATTTTTCCACTGGCTGCACCGGGTCTACGGTTACAACTTCGGGTACTACCGGGTTTTCATTATTATTATCCATATTAATCCTCATTATATTTTTCAACCGATAAACTATATACGAAAAAAAAGAAGAATCGTTTCAAAAAAGAGTTGAAACGATTCCGGTGGTGATTATATGCTTGTTGGTTCCACATGGATGGTAATGTCAATATCTGGATACTCTTCTTTTACTTTTGCTTCAATCACATCCGTCTTTGCATCAGCGGTTTTGATGGTGAGTCTGGCAGGAAGCTCAATATGAATGTCAGCAAAAAGTTGTGGACCTGACTCCCTAACCCTGACGGCATGACAATTACTCACATCCGGAATCGCATTCACAATCTCTTTGATTCTGTCTTCCATTCCATCAGGGGCAGAATCCAGCAATCCCTTAACGGTCTTGATCCCCATTTGCACACTAACAAAAACCACAATCAAAGCAACAGCCATCGCCGCCACTGCATCAGCATTTGCCAGGAAAGCCAAGTTGGGAAAGAATTCTGAAAGCTTTACCAGGATCAATCCCAGGATAACAACACTTGAGCTCCAAATATCCGTACTGAAATGGAGGGCATCTGCCTCAAGCGCCTGGCTTTTATATTTTTTTGCTGCTTTAAAAAGCATGCGTGAACGTGAAGCATCAATCACAATTGAAACTATCATGACCAAGAACGCCCAAATACTGATTTCCATCTCCACAGATTTGAAGAACAAACGTTGAATGGCTTCATAAATGATCCATACACTAGTAGCCAGAAGTAATAAAGTTTCAAAAAGGGCTGAAAGATTTTCTACTTTTCCATGTCCAAAATGATGTTGTTTATCAGGCGCCTTGCCAGATATTTTTACTGCAAACAATGTAACCAGGGCCGCCACCAAATCAAGACCAGAATGGGCAGCTTCAGCCAGGATGCCCAGTGAGCCGGTTAATACGCCAACCACTATCTTCATCAAGGTTAATCCGACTGCAGCAATTACCGAAGAGAGTGCCGCCTTGTTTTTTTCATGATTATCGTTGGAGTTGGTATTCACCGTCATTATTCAATTCACCCTTTTTATGCGAGATAATATGATGCAATTTCTTCAACCAAAGATTTTACAACACCTTTTACAGGTTTGGATAATTCTGCTTCAAATTCGAGACTTAACGGTTGTATGCAGCACAATGCTACCTCGCAGTGAAATTCCTGAACCAAAAAACCGGCGAAGACTGACAACGGCAGTGAATGGCTTGAGGCGCTGAATCCCCGCACCTGGTCAAGATCTACAAATTGAATGGTTCCGGGCGGTTCACCCAGATCAGCCGCATCAATCATTAGAATCAATTGGGGCTGAAATCGCCTCAGCGGACCTGATGCATTTTCAGGAATGGTACCGCAATCCATTATTAATAAATTCGGCTGGTCTTTCAGGCGCTCGCTCAATTTGCGGGCAACCCAATTACCAGCCGAATCATCTCCATTCAATTCATTACCTATCCCAAGCACAGCCAACCGGCTGTGAGGGTTATCAGCAAGGAGCTTCAGTTTCTCCTTTAGCTGCGTTGTCCAACAAGAACTGGATGTCTTCGTCTCTTCCATAAAAAACTTCAAAAGGCTCTTTCTTGATTGATGCCAGCTCCCACATCTCATCTGACATCTCGATGCAGCCAAACCTGCAGCTTTCTACACATTGTGCACAGAAAGTGCAGCGGTCAATATTGTAACGCATTACGAACTTCTTGTTTACTTTATCCACCACTAACAATTCGATACCATTTGAAGGGCAGTCCTTTATGCACAGCATACAACCTGTGCATTTTTCTGGGTCCCAAACAAGTTTACCGCGCAAGTTCTCTGGAGCTTCAGTTTTTACAAACGGATATTGCTCCGTACTTGGTTTTTTGAAAAGTGACTTGAAGATATCGCCGAACATTGATCCAATGGTCATGGGGTTAGCCTCCGAATAACGACTGCAGTGCAGGTTGCACGACCGGTGCAAATTGCTGGCCGATGATGATCACCACCAATTGTAACAGCACCATGAGTACGCCAACGCGCCACCACATGCCAACAGTTTGATCAATGCGCAGCCGGGCGAACATACTTTGCAGGGCAGCCGTCACAAACAATAACAGCAGGGTTTTCCACAAGAAATCAAGTGGAGAATTGAAACCGCCCAGGTAGAATGAAGCAACAAGTGTTAAGCCGATCACCAATTCAACATCACGGCCGATTTTAAAGATGGCAAAACCGCGTCCGCTGTATTCGGTGAAGGCACCCGCCACGATCTCGGTCTCTGCTTCTGGGGCGTCAAACGGGGGCAGTTCCAACTTGCCCATCAAGCCTACCAGAGCCACCACAAAACCGATCGGCTGCGCGATGATGAACCACAGTCCATTGCCAGCGCCGGCATTGATCTCGCCGATGTTCCAGGTGTGGAGGGCGATGGCCGGACCTAAAAGCGCCAGCAGGAAAGGTGCTTCGTAAGAAAACAACTGAGTCAGGGCACGGGTTGCGCCGATCAAAGAAAAGCGGTCTTCGGTGTTGGCGCCTGCCAGGCCAATGCACAAGGTCATCATACTCAACAGGTAAAGGGTTACGATCAAATCACCCTGAAAACTGAATACCGGTTTGAACCCAAACAGGGGCACATACAGTGCAGAAGTTAGAGCAGCCGTCAGCGCAATCACCGGCAGGGCTACAAACAAACTCTTTACCACGCCAGTGGGGATGATCTCTTCCTTGGCCAGCAGTTTGACCACATCAGCCAGGGGTTGAAACCAGCGTGGACCGTAGCGGTTTTGAAAGCGAGCCACCAGCTTTCGGTCGATGTATTCAAACACCAATCCACTGAAGAGCAGAAAGGCTCCGCCTGGGAATAGTAGCAATGCAACGAGGGGAGGAAAGTTTATATTCATTTGTAATACTCGATTCCATATTGCCGCAGGTCTTCCCAATCCATCTGGGTGGAATCCGTTTTGCGGTTGACAGTCACAATTCGATCATTGCATGAGAAGCAGGGGTCAATACCCGCCAATATCATCGGCATGTCGGCCAGGTTGTGACCAACGGCCGTCACCAGCACAGAAGACCAGTTGCACAGGCTTGGGGTTCGCACTTTGACGCGCTCGGGGGTATCTGACCCGTTACTCTTGAGGAAGTAAAGCAGTTCGCCGCGGGGTGCTTCAACCCGGCTTATCACTTCGCCTTCTGGGATTCTTCTCGGTACTCTCACCGTCAGATCGCCAGTAGGCATTTTGTCGACCAGTTCACGCACCAAACGATAGCTCTCGTAAAGCTCCTGGATACGCACAATAAAGCGCGCTTCAAGGTCGCCGTGGGTATGAGTGACTAATTTGACCGGGAAGTCATTGTAGGCCGTGTAGGGGCTGTCCACACGCACGTCACGCTTGACGCCGGATGCGCGTCCGGTGGGTCCGATGGCGCCCAAAAAGTCTGCCTGTTCAAAAGTCATCACGCCGATATTGCGTGTACGACCGAGGAAGGTTTCATCCTCCGTTACGACCTTGAGATAATGCTTGGTGCGTTCTTCAAGAAAATCCATGCCTTTGCGGATGGCATCGGCTTGTTTTTCGCTAATGTCAATTTTGACGCCGCCCAGAACGTTGGCTGAGTAATTTACACGGTTGCCGCTGATGGTTTCAAGCAAATCCATCACGGTTTCACGGTCGCGCCATGAGAACATGAAGAGAGTATCAAAACCGCCTTCATGTGCAGCTACACCCAACCAAAGCAAATGGCTGTGAATGCGTTCGAGTTCAGAGACCAGCTCGCGGATGGCTTGGGCGCGCGGAGGCGCCTGCACTCCGGCCAATTTTTCGACGCCCAACGCAAATGCCAGTGCATGCACGTGAGAGCAGATGCCGCAGACACGTTCCATCAAATACAGGTCCTGAATCCAGGTACGGTTCTCGGCGCCTTTTTCCATGCCGCGGTGTACGAATCCGAGCCGAGCGGTGGCATTCGTGACAACTTCACCTTCAACCGTGAATTCGAAGTGACCGGGTTCCTTTAAAGCAGGGTGTTGCGGACCAATCGGGACGATAAATTTTTCGGGAGCAGTTTTGGGTTCCATCTCTGCTATCCTTTCGCTGAATCTTCTAAACTGGTAAATGTTTTGCGCAGCGGATAAACCCCCGCCGGCCAATTATCTGGCAGCAGTAGTTTATCTGTGTTGGGTGCGCCAACAAATTCAATCCCAAACAATTCAGCAGCTTCGCGTTCATACAAAGAGACTGAACTGATCAAATCACAAATGGAATCTACTTTGGGGTCATTGTAAGGGATGCTGACTCTCAAGGTAGCCACAGCCGCCGCCTGACAGAAATGGTAAAGAAGTTCAAGGCTTCCGCCGCTCGGGTCAATACTCTTTTGTTTGGTGGTTTCATCAACTTTCCAGAGGGCGTTGTCAAGGGCTGTGATGGCAGATAAGTATCCCCAATGTTTGTTTACCAAAATGGTGTTGACAGCCGCTTTGAGATCCTTTCGGTCAATCACAAAATCCACCCGGTTTGCTTCTGGGTGGTTGGTTGAGATGGCAAAATCCTTGAGCAGGGATTCAGCGAGTTCCAGGGCTTTTTCAGTTTCCATATTTTCCTCTCTTCGCGAATCTTAAGGCTGAAGGCTCTTTAAGAGCTCAACAACACCGTGAATGATGGCTTCAGGTCGGGGCGGGCAGCCGGGGATATAAACGTTCACAGGGATGACTTCACTGATGTCACCCACCACGTTGTAGCAGCCCTGAAAAACGCCGCCTGAAATGCCGCAGGAACCCACAGCCACCACAAATTTGGGCTCGGGCATTTGATTATAAATACGCACCAATCGGTCGCGAGACTGCAAAGTGACCGGACCGGTGCAGATCAACACATCTGCATGCCGGGGGCTGCCTTGCAATTTGATGCCGAAACGTTCTACATCAAAACGCGGGGTCAGGGTGGCTAAAATTTCAATGTCACAGCCGTTGCATGAACCGCTGTTATAGTGAATCGCCCAGGGCGAATTGATCCGCGCCCAGGTTTTCACCTTATTCATCACGCCTTGCATCATGTTTTCCATTGTATTGCTCCTTTGCTAACCCAGGATCAAGGCGATTAAGGCCATCATCAAGCCGATGATGTAAGGCAGCATATTGACGCTGAATGTACCGCTGCCGATCACCAGCATTCCCAGATGCAAGATCGCAAAGAAGAATGCGATCAAGAAAAAGGGTTTGTAACCGGGGCTTGCCATTGAAGTTGCGGCTTCTTCACCACTGCCGTAAAGACTGGATTTTTCGGCTGAAGGGGAGGATTTTCCAGCCAGCCCTTTGCCAAGGAAATAGATCGCAAACACCAGCGGGAGGTAGATCAAGAACGCAAGAGGAGGGGATAAAAGGATATTCATCGCTTTTTGTTTCTCCTAATTAAAGAAATAACCTAAGAGGAAGTATTGACCATTATAGAGAATGAAGTCAGTCAGCAGCGGCCAAACGCCGATGAGAATGACTGCCAGGGTCAACACCATAATTGGAAGAGACATCATCCAGGAGACACGCGTATAGGCAGCCGCCACCACTTCAGATTGTTCACGTTTGAACAAGCGGTTGACGATTGGTGCGTAATATCCCAGCGACAAGACACTGTTTAATCCCACAAAACCGACGGCAACCAGCATCCAGATGTTTTTCGTCTCAACACCCGCCACCAGGATCATCCATTTGGACATGAAACCGGCAAACGGAGGAAGCCCGCCCAATGCCAGCACTGCCACACTCAAACAGATCGCGATCAATGGATATTTGCGTGAAGCGCCGTTCAGATCATCCAGCTTCAATGATGAATGATCGCCTTTAACCAGTTTAAGCACATAAAGCAGTGCTCCAACGCTCATAAAGGCCAGGCCTTTCATCAAACCATGGGTCAGCATATGGAAGAAACCACCTTCCGCGCCGGTGCCCGAGCCAAAGCCGAAACCAATGCCAAAACCGAACAGCATGTAACCCATGTGGGCCAGGCTGGAGTAGGCCAGCATGCGTTTGATTTCTGTCTGTCGTAGCGCCATCAGGTTGCCCACCAAAATGTTGATCAACGCAAAAATGATCAGTATGTAAGCCCAGTTGCCATTCATTTTGCCGGTCATACTGACAACACGCAGCATGGCGATCAGACCTGCTTCGATCACAACACCTGACAACATCGCGCTGATTCCAGAGGGCGCTTGTGAATGCGCGTCGGGCAGCCAGGTGTGCATGGGAACCAATGCCGCCTTGACACCAAAACCGACGATCATCAAGACCATTCCAAGTGCGCCGAGCGTTCCGAGTTGGTCAGCGTATTGCCAGATATCTTCCAGGCTGACGGTACCCTGTGTGGCGAAAATGGCAGCGATGCCAAATAACACCAATGCAGACCCAATGGAGGATTGCACCAGGTACTTGATGCCGGCTTCCAATGAAGCCGATTGTTCGTTATAGAACGCCACCAAAAAATAGGTACTGATGGCCATGGCTTCAAACCAGATCCACAAATTGAAAAGGTCATAAGAGAAGCCGAGCCCGATGATGGAACCGATGGTCATCATCAAGAGCGCGTAGAATTTTTCTTCGCCTTTTTCTTTGTTCATATAGGGGATGGAGAAGAGCGTGACACACACGCCCAAAACCAGCACGAGACCCGTCAGAATCAGGCCGATGCCGTCGAAACGCATCGCTTCGAGACCGACCAAAATCTGAACGCTGCCGCCGCCTATGGCGCCTTTGACTGTCAAGACCAGCAAGACGATCTCCGCCATGAGTGCGGCCAGGGTGAGAAGGCGGGCAGCCTTCATTCCCGAGTCTTGCCCCTTCCGTACAGAAAGTCGGCCGAGCAAATAAATCAAGGGAGCAGACAGAAAAGGCAGTAAGAGTAAGCTTGTGAAAAGAGGTTGATCAATCATGTCAGGCTCCCAATGAAATTGCTGCGATGAGAATGATCACGGCAGCCAGAATTCCCAACACGTTCCAGTTCAAGAGACCTGTTTGGGTGTTGCGTAAAGTTTCAGCCAGGCTGTTGGTTACTCGCACGACCGCGCTGTTGATGGCTTCAAATCCGAAACTGTGATCAGCAGCCCATCTGAGGCCTCTCAGCCCTTCAACAAACCCTTCAAGTTTCGCCCGCAGCAGCCAGAGAACTACGCCAATGGCAATGGCTGCCAATGCAATCAAAGTGGGCAGTGTGAGCACTTCATGCACCAATTCTGCAATATTCAGAGATTCAATGTGATGCTGAGGCAGCGAAGCTGTCCCTAACAACGTCGAGAAAGGTCCAACGGCCAGCCATGAGACTAAGGCTGCCAGCGCCAGAGGAGCCAGCGCCACTTTCATGGCCATTTCCACCTTGTGGGCATGGTAATCTGAACGAGCCTCGCCAAAGAAGACCTTCCACACACAGCGGATGGTGTAAAGCGCGGTTAAGCCGGCCACCAACACCATGACGCCGTAAATCCAGCTTGGTCCGCCAGCCAGACCGGCTTCGAGCACAACTTCCTTGCTCCAGAATCCGTTCAAGACGGGGATGCCGCTAAGTGCAAGTGCACCGATCAGGAAGACCCATTTTACAAAAGGCATGTGTTTTCCGACGCCGCCCATTTTTTCCATATCACGGGTGCCGACTGAGTGGATCACTGCACCGGCCGCCAAAAAGAGCAGCGCTTTGAAAATGGAATGGCTGAAAAGATGGAATTGACTGGCAAACACGCCGCCGGCGCCGACTGCATAAACCATGTATCCCAATTGGCTGACGGTGGAGTAAGCCAGCACTCTTTTGAGGTCCATGGAGGTCAAGGCCATGATGGCTGCGAGCAATGCTGAAAGCATGCCCACGATCATGACCGCCTCACACCAGTAAGGAACATCTTTGAAAGCGGGGAAGAATCTTGCCAACAAATAAACGCCGGCATTGACCATCGTGGCTGCATGAATCAAGGCGCTGATGGGAGACGGTGCTTCCATGGCGTCGGGCAGCCAGGTCTGAAACGGAAACTGCGCAGATTTGGCGGCTGCGGCGATCAAGAAACCGAAAGCCAGCACTGCCAGCATGCCTGCCGGAACGGCAGACGGCGCAGCGATAAAAACACTAATGTCAAAAGTACCGGTGTAAACATACAAGATCAATGCGCCTAACAGCAAACCAATGCCGCCGATGGAAGTGATGATCAGCGCTTTGATGCCGCCCTTCACCGCCTTGGGATCGTCGTTGTGGAAGGCGATTAAAGCGTAAGAACACAGCGCTGTGATTTCCCAGAAGAAGAACATGAGCATGATATTGCTGGTCAGAACCAACCCCACCATGGCGCCGATGAAGAAGAGCACAAAGGCATAATAACGGCCGATTTGAGTCTCACCCTTCATGTAGCTTGTGGAGAAGATCACTGCCAGTGAACCGATCACGGTGGCGATGACACTGAGAAAAACCCCAAGTCCGTCAGGGATGAAGGTGAAATCACCGAAAACCCCACCCATCGTGATGGTCAAACCAGATTCAGCGGAAGTGTGCCAGAGCATCAATACTGCGGCAGCACCGGCAGCCACAGAAAAGAGGATGGCGGCCCAATGCTGGGCTTTCTCGCGTTTATCGCCAATCAGCCAAACCAGAAGGGCGCCAAGCCATGGTAAACCAATGGAACAAGCAATCAAGATATTGATCATGGTTTACCTCTTCAAATTGGAGAGTGCTTTGAGATCCAGGCTGCCGGTGTGCAGACGAATCTGCACAGCCAACGCCAGGCCAATCACTGCCACGATGGTATCTGCCACAATCACCGTGATTGCCATGGTTTGAGCCAGGCTTTCATTCTGCACCAGGTGGCCGGCCAACACAAAAGCCAGGACCACGCCTTTGACGATCAACTGCAAGGCCACCACGACCTTGATCAAATTGCGTGTGAACAACAGGCAGTAGAAACCCGTCCCGGCCAAAGATAAAACCGCAAGCAGCACAATAAATGGGATGGGAAGGTTCATGCTTTATTCTCCATGCGGTGTACATCTTTGGAATGCGAAAGCAAACCGATCACTCCCAAAACGCCTGCCAGAATCAGAACCACCTGAAGCAGAAAATCAAGGTAGCGTTCCTGCCACAAGACGCTGGCTGCAAGTTCGCCGGTGAGTTCAGGGAACTGGACGAATCCCAGCGACCGGATAATAAAGAAGATGACTAGTCCGGCGGCCAGTACGATGCTCGTCCACACTAATGGCAGCGGCAGCGCCGAGCGCAGCCCTATCACTTCTTCGCCAGCAATGTTGATGGCAAACACAAAAAGAACGGTGACCAGTCCAGCGCCTACGCTTAACTCAATCACCGCGATTTGAGGCGCACCCAGCAAAAAGAGCATGAGAGCCACCAGAGCGCTGGTTATGGCCAGCCAGATGGCGGAGATCAATAATCTTTTTGCTGAGATAGCCAAAATCGCGCATGCTAGAATCCCCACAGCGATCAAGACATACCACATGGATTTCCTCCTCGCAGAGTTTTTGTCTTACATTTGTTGATTATGTTCTTTATTATTCGACTTCTTTTTATATCATTCAACGGGTCAAATGTCACGGGAGTAGACGTAATTAATTACAGGTAATTCTTACCAGTTGATAATTCTCTACATTAAATCGATAACCCTTGAGAAATTGACCTCTTGCAGTGCAGTCAATAGTAATTATAATCAACCTCGTTTAATTTTAGGTAATAGGAGAAACACCCAAAGATGAAAATAGCAGTGCTGGCTAATGTTAAAGAAGATGCACCTGTCTCCCTTGAAGACCCTCCCGGGCGATGGGATGACCTGGACGACCTGAAAACCGTCGAGGCTACCCTTACCTCGCTGATTGACCTCGGACACGAACCAAAATATTTCCCCGGCGTAATTGACTCAATTGAAGATATAAAAAGATTTGCCCCTGACTTGTGTTTCAATTTTTCAGAAGGTCATTATGGTAATTCTCGTGAAGCTCAAATGCCCGCCGTATTGGATATGCTGGGCATCCCCTACACCTGTGCAGGTGTGCTGGGGATGATGCTCTCACACAACAAACATATCGCCAAAAGTCAATTCAATATGGCTGGCTTGCCGACCGCCAGATTTATGGTGGTTGAAGACGCCAACAACATCCCCGAAAGCAACTTGCGTTACCCCATGTTCGTCAAACCTGCCTTTGAAGGTTCTTCGATAGGGATTAATGAGTCTGCTGTTGTGAATAATTATGATGAATTGGTGAATCAAGTCTCTTGGGTCATCGACACCCTAGACACCCTTGTTTTGGTTGAAGAATACATCGAAGGCCGTGAATTTACGATTGGCATTTTGGGTGATGAAGCCCTGCCCATCGTTGAAATCTTCTCGCCCACAGGATATTACTCCAACTCGCAGAAAGAGGATTTTGCCAGCGAGGTTTACCGCGTCTGTCCGGCGGAACTCTCTTATATTCAGACCAAAGAATTTCAAAACCTTGCGCTGCGCGCCAAGAAAGTGCTCAACCTGGAGGACGTCTGCCGCATGGACATGCGCATGGATAATGCCGGCAACCCCTACATTTTGGAAGTCAACCCCATCCCCTTGATGTATCCTGATCCCAAACAGGCTTCGCTGATCTACGCTGCAGATGCTGCCGGCTACACCTACACGGATATCGTCCGCAAGATCATCGAATCCGCTGTCAAACGCTGGCACCTTCAATAACACTTCGTCACAAGTATTCCGGTAGTCTAAAAAGAGGCTGCCGGTTTTTTTTATTTGCCAGAGATGCAAGAATTATCAATTTATAGTAATATCAATTTCACAAAAAATTTATTCATGGTCATTACTATTTCCCAATTTCAGGGTTCTTCCTATTATCGGGATTTATTAGTTACAGAAAAAGTTTTGCTTTTCTGATAAATTATTGCAGCCCATACAACTGTATCAAGGAGATGTCAATGAAACGTGCAGTCAGCATCAGCATCGGATCATCAAGCCGCGATAAAAAAGTGGAAATCAACTTATTGGGAGAAACCGTCTCTCTTGAACGTATTGGCACCGATGGTGATATGGATAAAGCCGCCAGGCTCTACGGCGAACTGGACGGCAAAGTGGATGCATTCGGCGTGGGCGGTGCCTTGCTTGGCATCATGATCGAAGACAAATGGTCCACCATGCATTCCGTACAATCGCTGATCAAATACGTGAAGACCACCCCCGTGGTGGATGGCACCGGGCTTAAGATGACCCTCGAGAAACAGGTCACGCAAGTAATAGATGAAGACTTGCACGGTTATGTCAAAGAAAAACGCGCCCTGGTGGCTGTTGCCCTTGACCGCTGGGGCACTGCCCGTGCTTTTTTGGATGCCGGTTATGACTGCATCTTTGGTGATCTGATGTTCGCCATGGGCATGTCCATCCCCCTTAAATCTGAACGTGCCATCCGCAATGTGGCAGCCGCTTTGCTGCCAGTAATGAGCCGTGCGCCGTTTAGCTGGATCTATCCCACTGGTGAAAAACAAAATCAGCGCGAGCCAAAATTTGAAAGGGAATTCCAATGGGCCACCGTTGTTGCCGGGGATTGCCACTACCTTTGGCGCCATATGCCTGAGCGTCTTCCCGGCCGGGTGGTCGTCACAAATACCACCACCACCTCTGATCAGGAATTCTTCAAAAACGCAGGCATCAAGTATCTCATCACCACCACTCCCGTGCTGGACGGCCGTTCGTTTGGCACGAACATGATGGAAGCCGCCATTGTGGCCGCGCTCGGACGCAAACAAGCGGTGGATTATGCCCACCCCGGTACCTATTTCGCCGAAATGGAAGCCGCCATTAAAGCCGTACCCTTTAGACCCCAGGTACAGGAGTTTTAAACATGGATGCCATTGTACTAGCTGGCGGAAAATCCACCGACGACCCCTTAAGCGCCCTTTCCGAAGGCGGATTGAAATCGATGCTCCCCATCGCGGGCAAACCCATGGTGCAGTGGGTGCTGGATGCCATCTCGGCGTCAAAGTTAATTGACACAGTAGTGTTAATAGGCATTGAAGACACATCTGCCCTGCAATGCAGCAAGCCACTCATCACCCTGCCGGATGAAGGCACATTAATTGGCAACATTCAACGCGGTTCGCAAAAATTGAATGAAGTCCATCCCAATCAGACACATGTAGCCTCTTTCTCGGCGGATATTCCCGCAATCACCCCCGAAATCATTGATCATCTGGTTTCAATTTATCAAAAAGCAGAATTTGATATCTACTACGGTGTGGTTGGACGCGCCGTGATGGAAAAACGATTTCCGGGTTCAAAACGCACCTACATCAAAGTCAAAAATGAAGAAGTCTGCGGCGGGGATCTCAATGCTTTCAGCAAACGAGCCGTGTTGCAGCCCGACGCACTCTGGAAAGAATTGATCAAAGCCCGCAAAAATCCGCTCAAGCAAGCCGGAATGATTGGGATTGACAGCCTGTTGGGACTAATGCTAGGTTTCCTCAATCTCGATCAGGTGGCTTCACGCGTCTGCAAGCGCCTGGGTATTACCGGCAAGGCAGTGCGTGTGCCCTTCGCCGAGGTCGGCATGGATGTGGATAAGCCCTTCCAGTTTGAAATGGTTGAAGCCGATCTCTTGAGGTAAAATAGACCCCATGCTTTGGAAAAATATCATCTCGCTTGACGAGAAAATTACGTCTGCCTTACGTTTAAAAGAATCTGGCAACAAGATTCGACCTGTGGGCATCTTTTTTGCCCATTCGGGTGATTCATGGTTCATTTTGGCAGTCTTGTTCGTCGTTTGGCTGGTCAGACGAGATGCATGGCACCACACCATGGCCGTCATGGCCGCCAGCACCATCGCCCTTGCCGTGTTGGTTCTGATCATTAAGTTCAGTTTCAAACGCCGCCGCCCTGAAGGCGAATGGGGCGCCATTTATCGCAAGAGCGATCCGCATTCTTTCCCCTCCGGTCACGCCGCCCGTACCGCCATGCTGGCCACCCTGGCCGCGTTAATCGGTCCATTGTGGTTTGCCATCGCCTTGATCATTTGGGCACCGCTGGTGAGCCTCGCCAGAGTAGCCATGGGCGTACATTATTTCTCAGACGTTCTGGCCGGCATCCTTTTGGGCATCCTGGCTGCATTTGGCTTTTTTGCCCTGGCGCCTGCTGTCTCTGCCTGGCTGCCTTTCCTTTTTTAAAAGTAACCCCAATAAGCATTTACTCTATATTATCTTTCTCTTAGGGATTTTTCTTCGTTTTTACTTCCAAAAGAGTTAAGTTTAGATCGCGTACCTGACTTAATACTCCAAACAGTGCAGCCTGGTCTGGTAAGCTTCCTTGTATGACAGTGCCGATCAGTTCATTTCCAATGTTGAGGGGTTGAACATTCAACCCCTCGAACCAGTGTGACCAGCTTGCATCCAGTGATTCTTTTATGATGATCTCATAATTAATCATGGTTACAGCCAATGAAAAAAGAATCCTGCCGTACCAATAACAAACTTTACAGCAATTAATATTCCCACAGCCTTTATGGCTTGAATTTGATTGGCAATCAAAGGTAGTTTCCACCCTGCTAAGCCAGAAATTATAATTACCAAAAGGATTATTCCTAAAACCATTCCAACAAACGCAAGTGGTGATGCCCATCGCCCGCTTATTCCAACCTGGCCGATACCTCCCATACACATTGCCATTCCAACGACTAACAGTGCGATTAAACTTGCGCGTGGTGTGCTGATCAGCGGAAGGTTTTTCTCGTAGATTGCCGCAAAAACGATAACTGCAACAACCAACCCCAGCAAGAGGGGCAAAATAAGGTGTGAAAAAGTGTTCATTGTTTTTCCTTTCATTTTATTCTCCTGAACAAAAAATGTTAACAACAGCATAGCCTATTGGAGGGCGTAAAGGCAGTGTCCAAAAGGCGTATTTTTTCTATTGTGTTTAAGATTTATCTGGGAGAATCTAATAACCCCAACGAAAGTGCAGTCGAAACAGCTTGTGTCCGGTTTTGCACATTAAGCTTTCCATGGATATTCTCAACATGTTTTTTTACTGTGCGGATTGAAATAAACAATTTATTCGCAATTTGTTGATTAGTCAAACCCTCTGCTAGAAGACGTAATACCTCAAGTTCGCGTTTACTTAAAGGTTCAATTAAATTATGAACTTGGCTTCTTTGATTACTCTTCAAATGAGTGATGTTAAACCCTTTCAGAAGATTTCGAACATATTTTACGAACGGTCCATTGTTATCTTTTGAATATTTGCTGAGCCAGTTTTGAAGCAATATTTTTAGAGGTTCACCTTCATCAATGAAAACTCGATAATAATCTTCTGGCTGTGCCAAATTCAAAGCCCGATCAAGAGATTGAAGAGCCAAATTTACATCATTTTTGGTGGCGACTGAATGTAAGATTAATATTTCAATTAATGTGCCTTTGTGATTCGCTTCCAAATCCAGCAACTGCCCTAACAGAATAATCGCAAGGTCTGATTTGCCTAATATTAAACAGGCTTTGGATATTTGAAGGAGATGTGAAACATTCCGGGAATGGTAATTAAATGCATTTTCGCTGGTGAATTTTTGCATATATTGATTCAATGCAATCAAGTTTCGCTCACATCGCCATAGTTGGATTTGAGTTCGCTCCAGAATATTCCTGATTTCAGGATGTAACTCATTTTTAATTTCCAAATCTTCTGCAATAGATAAGGTTGCTCGTGCTTCAATAAAATTATTTCGGGCTATTTGAAGGCGGGCAAGCAAACAATATCCAAAGCATAATGCGTGTGGTAACGGCCAGTCCTCCAACAACCGCATTCCTTCGGATATCTGGGCTTGGGCCTCATCCAATCTATTCCATTCAATAAGAATTTCCGCCCATAAGAGATAAATTACACCACCAATATAAAACCTTCTTTTTCCGTGTTGCGAAAGATATTTTTCACTTTCGGTTATGATCATCAATGCTTGGCTAAGGTTTCCCTTCTTTTGCAACACCCAAACCATACGCCAAACTGATACTGGAATAGCGTTCGTGCCATTGTGCTTTTTATCTCTCGAAATTGCACTTTCAAAAAATCTTAAGGCTTTTTGAAAATCTCCCTCCATGTAGCAAATTGTTCCCATAACAACTTCAACACTATTGCGCATACCAATGTTACTTTCAGGAATTAAATCGATGGCGGATAGTAGATTCTTATCCATTACCACGGGATAGTTGAAATAATCAGACAAATAAGCTTTTAATATTTTTACAAATCCACGATTTGTATCATCACCGGGTTCTTCAAATCGGTTGCGAGCGCTAAGTTGTTTATCAGCTGCTTCAATAAATTGTTGTGCTTCATGCATTTTTGAACTTAAAACACAAGTCCAGGCTTTCTGAAGACTTAACGCTGGACGGCTAATAATAATTTCGTTTGGCAATCGATTCACAAAAAACATGAAATGTCTGTTAGAAATTTGCCAGTGTTCTGAGATATTTTGTTCAATTAGATCTGCCACCCGTTGAAAATCATTCGCCTTAAAAGCATATTCCACCGCGGACAATGAATCGCCTTTATTTTCATACCAGTGAGAGGCTGACAGAAGTAATTGAGACCGGGAATAATGTTCATCTTCACACAACCTTGAAAACAATAAATCTTTAAACAGGTGATGATATCGATACCATTGCCTCTCATCATCCAATGCAAAAATGAATATATTATTATTGATAAGTTGATCCAATAGATCTTGTGATTCTTTTATTGTTTTTTGAGTGACAGCAGAGCATAATTCTGCAGTCATACGATCTAAAACACTTGTCTTAAGTAAAAAACCTCTCAAATTTTCGGATTGGGTATTAAATACTTCATCCAGCAAGTAATCCATGATGTAATAATTAGAACCCGAGAAATCACGAATGAACTTGTCATTGTCTTTTGTTTTCTGAAGTGATAACCCAGCCATCTGAAGTCCGCCAATCCATCCCTCTGTTCTGTTCTCCAGTAAATCCACCTGTATTGGGCTTAGCTGCAATTTCATGCATTGATTTAGAAAATCCGTAGCTTCTGGTTGAGAAAACCTCAAATCCTGTTGTCGTATTTCAATCAATTGGTTTCGAGAACGGAGTCGGGAAATTTGGATAGGCGGGTCTTCTCGGCACAATATTATGACCCGCATATGTGATGGAAGAGTATTGAGTAAACTTACTAAAGCCCGATGGAGATGTTGATTCGTGATGACATGCAAATCATCAAGAATCAAGACAAATGGAACAGACAACTTCAACAACTCATTACTCAATGACATCATTATTTCTTCAAGGCTTAAACCAGGCAAATTGACAAGTTGTTGGGCTCTCTCTGCAACACTTGGAAACAAAGAGTCAATTGCTGAAAAAAAGTATTGAAAAAAACGGTCAGCCTGATTATCTTCTTCATCCAAAGAAAGCCAAACAGATGCAAGCCCAGGTTGCGTTTTCAACCATTGGGCAACCAGGGTTGTTTTTCCAAAACCAGCCGGAGCAGAGATTAAAGCTGCTTTGACTCCTGAACCCCAAAGTTCATCCATGATGCTCATCAATCGGGGGCGGGCTATCAATCGCGCCCTTGTAATGGGAATTGCCAATTTTGATTTGTATAATTGAAAATTCATTTATTATTACCTGAATTTTTTCCAAACTTGCCAATAAGTCATAATTATATGGTTCATAAATGACATTTCCAATATTATATATTTTATTGAATATTCCTGGTTGATATCTTTTTTGTGTCTTGCCAAAAACCTTCGGCAAGGGTATTCTTTAATCCTTATGACAAAGAAAGCGCTGGAGAACTATGGATAGCACCCCTGATTACACAGTTTGGGATACCTTCATCAGACGGATTTTCGCCATTGAGGATTTCACCATCGGTTCAGCCAAAGAACCATATCTCATGCGCTACCGCGGACGCCTCATCGCGCCTGATTCCGCGCAAGCTTACGACCAACTTGCTGCATCGCTGCAACCCATGGGCTTAACCCCCCTCTTCCGTGTGGAAGACGGTCAGCACATCATTTTGATCATCAAATCTGCCCCCGAACCAAAATCCAATCGTCCTTTGATTAACCTGGTTATGTTTATCTTGACCTTGATAAGCGTGATCGCCTCGGGGGCATTAACCAATATTGAAACTCTACCATCCGACCCCATACAAGCGGTTTTGCTGATCCTTAACACTGGTTGGCCGTTTGCGGTCAGCTTTCTTGCCATTTTAGCCACCCACGAGTTTGGCCATTACCTGGCCGGACGCGCCCACGGCAGCAAAGTAACCTTGCCATTTTTCATCCCCATGCCATTCACTGCCTTCGGCACCATGGGCGCATTTATTAGCATGAAAGACGCACCCAAGAACAAACGCTCATTGATGGATATTGCCGTAGCTGGTCCGATAGCAGGTTATATCGTATCGCTGGTTGTGATCATGATCGGTCTTTCCCTTTCCCAGTTGGACAGGATTCCAACAATACTAACCGCTGGTCAGGGATTCCAAATTGAGGGCAATTCAATCACTTATCTGCTGCTGAAATACCTGCGCTTCGGTCAAGTCCTGCCGCAGCCCCTTAGTTATGGCGAAACTGAACCCTGGCTTTACTGGATTAAATATTTCTTTACCGCACATCCTTTTCCCCTTGGTGGACTGGATGTTATGATCCACCCTGTCGCCTGGGCAGGTTGGGCAGGCTTGTTGATTACTTCACTAAACCTGATCCCCGCCGGTCAATTGGATGGTGGTCACGTTTTCTACCTGCTTTTTGGTAAGAAAAAAGCAGCTCAATTGCTGCCTTTCATCATCGCAGCGCTCGCAGGTCTTGGATTTTTATGGTCAGGCTGGTGGCTTTGGGCGGGCATCATTTTCTTGTTTGGCAGGGCTTATGCTGAACCCAAAGACCAGATCACAGAACTGGACCCTCTCCGAAAATTCTTGGGCATTATTACGCTAATTATCTTTTTAGTTACCTTTTCAACGGTGCCAATCACCCTCATCAGCGGCTAATCTTAGGCTGCTTTTTTGTTGAAAGTGGTAATTTTTTCACCATTTAAGCTCAAATAATCCCCCATTGACTGCACGGTCAAACACGAGTGCGCCGGCAGGATACACACCAGGTCGCCTACCGCGATCTGCTCAAACTCAGGTCCGGGGATCCATAAGATACCATGTTCCTGAGACAGCCTGTCCACTCTCGCGTACGGTATGGGATCACCCCAACAATCATTTCTAACCAATGCTGGCAAACCGTAAGAAATAATTCCTTCCACTTCCAGATAATCTTTCGATAAATGGATCGCGCCGCCGTAAACCACCACCTCACGTCGAGTGGGGTGTTTTGCCACCACCGGGCACGCCAGTGCGACGGCAATATTCTCAATTTCACACGACCCCTCATTGGCTTGTTGAGCATCATACAAAACAAAATTGCCGGGTCTGACCTCATCAATGCCTGACCAATCTTCACATAGCGAACAGCCAGGAGTATCCCCCACCGAAACCTTTAATCCGCTAAATCCTGCCGCTTCAAGATCATCCCTCAGTTGGTTCAAGCGGTCAACACCCTCACGGAAGATAATGTTCACAACTTCAGGGCTGCCGGCATGGTATGAATGTCCCGAATGGGTTAATAAGCCTGTCAATCTCAAGCGCGGAATTCTTGTAACCACTTCACAAATCTCGTGAAGTCCTTTTTTATCCTGCCAATCTACCCCGGTGCGGCCATTGCCAACATCCACCTTGAGCCATACATCCAATGGTTCCACGCCAAACAAATAAATCGGCGGCAGTACATCCATGTTTTCGATTAAGATGCCTAGATGAACCCGTCTGGCCAGCGCATTGATGCGTTTGGTTTGACGCGGATTCATTGAAAAGGCGATCAAAATATCTTTCCAGCCGTGATTGGCAAAATATTCAGCCATCTCAACAGATGAAACGGTAATCTTTTCCACTCCCGCTTCGCGGAACCACTCGCCGATTTGTGCAGATTGATGGGTTTTGAAATGTGGCCGAAATGTAACGGCTCTTTCTTTTGCCCGTTCCGCCATGCGCTCTATATTAGCACGCGCAATGGCTTCATCAATCAGCAAAACTGGCTGGTCAATCTGTTCCCAAACAGACATAAGCGACCTTTCGATAACTCAGCTTAGGGTAGAGGTGCGTAGTAGATCTGACTGCCAAATGCCAGAAAGACAATCCTCGCAGAAGAAACTGCTACTGCCGTAGGGGTGACCCGGTCAAGATTGACACCGTCCACGAACCGCGGATGCAGAATCTTTTGCAGGTTGCGCTGCAAACTGAAGTGGTACATGGCTTTGCCTGTGGCGTCCAACAGATAAATTGAAGAATCCGGAGCGGCAGTCATGCGCATTTGGACAAATTTTGCCTCAGGAAAATTAATCGCCGCAGGCTCCTGGCCGGTGCGCATATCGCCGTAAGGAGCAGGGTCGAGACACTCGGTCAGTTTGTAATCTTTCATGTGGCTGTATGTGCATTCAACCATTTGACCGTTGCTGCGCAAAATGTATAACTCGTCGCCGTTGACCTCAATATCAATGGCTTCGGTCAAGGCTGGAATCTGGTTGTCAAAATATAGCGTCGGTTTGTTTTCAAACTGCACACCGTTGCCTTCATAGCGATAGACCGCGTTTCCGGCTATATCCAGAACATATAAATAATTATTAAAAATGGAGATGGATTTCAAACTCTTCCAACCCTGATCGGGTTGAGTTAACGCACTGGTGATGCCAGCCGTGCCTGGCACACAAAATTCGATGTTGCCTGATCCATCCACTGCCAGAATGGTGGCTTTAAACGTGTTGTTAACATCCACCGCAGCCATATCTACAATCTTGCCCAGATTATTGAGCGGATTCTTTTCATCAGGTCCGCAATTGAAGGCTTCATCAAGTTGATAGCCTGAACTGCCCATTGAGTAGCGTTTTACCGTGCCGCTGGTTGAATCGAGCAGGTAAAGATCTGTGGCAGTCGCCAAAATTTGGCTGACCACAGAACCTGCCGGCAAACCGCCAGGGATCACCTCAACCATTTCAAGTCGCTGCACGCCTTGTAAAATATCAAGCTCACCTTGCACTTTGACCCGCAAAGATGCCGATGAATCAGTTTGTCCATAAGATTCGGCTTTATCCAGCCAAAACATGGATTGCTGCAAACTAGCCAGGTAGACTGGCGGATCGTTCACTTGCAGCTCTGCCTGCATGGCATACTGTTGCGCCAAAATCAAATTTTGATTAAATTGTTTGCTTTTGCCTGATCGCGCATAAACCGCTCCGGCCAGTAATGCAATCAGCATGGGAACGGCGATGGCAATCGCAATTAATGTGCCCCGGCCAAGTTTTAAAGGTTCATCCGCCAAACCGGGCAGTACTTTTTGAGTAAAACTAGAGACAGAAGACCCGATCGCCTTGGCACCTGTAACCATTCCCTTGGTCACCTTGCCCGCCGCCACCTGTGCCTCTGATGGACCTTCGGGTTTCAGCCGCACGGGTTTGGTGGGTTGCTGATGTGTTCCGGTACGCCGCCTGAGCGTTAAACTTGCCGGTGCCTCATTATCTTCAATTTGAACAGGTTCTGTCGACGGTTCAAAATAACTATTGTCCGAGACCTCCACACTGTAGGTCTGACTGTAAACCTGGTCGCTTTCTTCTGGTTCGGATGTTGGTATGCTCCAATCAACATTGGGCATAGGCTCTGGTTCAGTCTGAATTGAAGGTTCAACCTGGGCAGCGGGTTTTCTGGGTTCTACCCTGATTTCAGGGATGACCGTCTCTGGCTCTTCTTTTTCATTGGTCATTTTAACAGGGGCTCTTCCCGGTAATTTTTCTTGCCTTATTTGACCTTTGCCGTTGGTAAAGCGGAGAAGCACAGCTTTCAAATCTGACCCCATCTGACTGTAGATGCGTCTGCTGACGGCTTCATTGGTGAGTGTGTTGCATCCGGCAAAAGTATCCACTTTCCAAATTTCCGGGGGTAGACAAGAAAGAGTCAGTGTATCATTTTCATTAAGCTCACAGGTAGAAAATCTGCACACCAGATTCTGGTCAACACCGAGTCCGCGCCCTTGATTGTCAGAATCAGCAATTTCAAGCGCTTCCGTACTTCCCGCAAACCAGGTTTTAGCAGGACCAATGTTTACCAAATATAAAGACTCACGTCTGAGCACGACCAGGTTGAGCGCCCCAGACATGCGGATGCCTTCCTTGATCCCTTTCAAGTTGCGTTCCAACAGGTCTGAATTCAATGAATCCACTAGGCTTTTCATCGCAAAGGTGACGGTCCCAGCGGTTTTATAGTAATTTTCAAGTTTCTTTACCAACCAGCCATTGAAGTTTTCAACGTAAAAGGCAGAAGACCCGCTGATTTGGATCATGGCAATGACTACGTCATTTTCACGTCCGCGCGCTGTTTTTCGGGGCGGCGTCAATGCAGCCAAACCCGGCAGGGAGTTTTGTTCCACACCTTGTTCAATATTTATAGGGAATAAATTGATATCAAACAATCTTCTATCCTCGTGTCGTGATTGGTTAATTTTGGTAATTTGATGAAGCAAAACATACAAATTGTTAGATACAAGATTGAGGCCAAAGTTTAAAATGGTACTTCCGCCCAGGATGGTCTATAATTTAGACAATAGAAAATTTATATAGAGGTGAAAAATGGCTCCCTCCAATCCAGGTTACTATCTTGGCAAGCTCTTTGATCTAAAGACAAATGCCCCCACAACCGAGCAGGTATTGCTTGATCCTTCCAACCTCACCACCCATGCTGTAGTCACAGGCATGACAGGCTCTGGCAAGACCGGTCTCTGCATTGGGTTGTTGGAAGAAGCCGCCCTGCACGGCATTCCCGCCATCATCATCGACCCCAAAGGCGATCTGACCAATATGCTGCTGCACTTCCCCTCATTGCTGCCCACGGATTTTGAACCCTGGATTGACCCTGAAATCGCGCGTCAAAGCGGTAAAACAGTGGAACAATCTGCTGCAGAAACTGCAGAAAAATGGAAAAAAGGTCTTGAAGGGTCTGGGCTCGGACCGGAACAACTCAAGGCGCTCGGCGACACCGCCGATTACACCATTTTTACTCCAGGTTCTTCTTCAGGCGTGTCGGTCAATATTCTGTCTTCCTTCCAAGCGCATGAGTTGGATTGGGAAGCCAACTCTGAAATGCTGCGCGAACGCATTTCAAGCACGGTCACAGCCCTGTTGGGGTTGATCGGGCTCAGCGATATTGATCCATTGCGTTCAAGAGAACACATTCTGCTATCCAATTTAATCGAGACCGCCTGGGTCAACAAACAATCGCTCACCCTCACCGATCTCATCTTGCAGGTGCAAAATCCGCCCATGGAACGCCTGGGCGCTTTCCCGATGGAATCCTTTTTCCCCGAAAAAGAGCGTTTCTCTCTGGCTATCTTATTAAACAACTTCCTGGCTGCCCCTTCTTTTCAAGTCTGGCAGCAGGGTCAAACCCTGGATATTGGCGAACTGCTTTATCCCAAATCTGGTAAACCGCGCCATTCCATCTTCTACCTGGCGCATTTGAGTGAAAACGAACGCATGTTCTTTGTTACTCTGCTTTTCGCAGCCGTGGAATCATGGATGCGGAGCCAGCGCGGCACAGGAAACTTGAGGGCTTTGGTTTACTTTGACGAGATCATGGGCTATCTGCCCCCGGTGGCTAATCCGGCTTCAAAAACGGTCATGATGCGCATGCTCAAACAGGCGCGCGCCTTTGGCGTCGGTTTGGTGCTGGCCACTCAAAACCCGGTGGATGTCGATTACAAGGCACTCTCCAACGCCGGCACCTGGATGATCGGCCGCTTGCAAACCGACCAGGATAAACAACGGCTGTTGGACGGACTCACCTCGGCCGGCGGCAGCACTAGTGTGGCCACCTTCGATAAACTGATCTCGGGGTTGCAGAAAAGGGTATTTCTATTTCACAGCATTTACAAACCTGCGCCCGTTACCTTCACCACTCGCTGGACGCTCAACTTTTTAGCTGGACCTATGACCCGCGACCAGATACCGGCCGCCAACAAACTGGTCGGTGTTGAAAAAGGCAAGAAATCTGAACCCAAAACCACCACAACCGCAGACGCAGGTACAGGTGGAGTAAAAACTGCAGTAGCTGTTTCTAAATCTACTGGGGCAACTGCCAGCCGCCCAGCCGTACCAGGCAATATTAATGAATACTTTGTCCCGGCCAGCAAAGGCTTCAATAAAGCCGCCAGTGAAGCCAATCTACCGGCTGGTTTAGCCGCCAAAGGACTGGTTTACAAAGCAGCCCTACTGCTTCAAGCCGAGGTACGTTACATTTCTAGACAATACAACCTTGAAACTTCCAAAAAGGTGGCTGCTGTATTGGAATCCTCAGGGTCCGGTCTGGTCAAATGGGAAAACCACACCTTCGACGCGTTCGATCTTCAGAAGCTTGAATCCCAGCCAATGCCCAATGCACAATTCCACCCTGTGCCAGGCTGGCTGGGTGACGCGAAGAAAACGGCTGATACACAAAAAGATTTCCTCGAATGGATTTATAGAACCGGTACAATTAAACTCAAATCGAATACGTCTTTGAAAGTTTATTCAACTCCCGAGATGACTCAGGCAGATTTTCTTACCCGCTGTACTGAAACCGCTAAAGACTTGATGAATACTGAATTGGAAAAAGTAATCGGTGCGCTCGAAACAAAAATCGCCGCTCTGCAACGAAAAATTGATGCCCAGGAATTGGATGTTAAGGCAGCTCAAAACGCTGTCAATCAACGCAACCTTGAAAGCCTGGCAACAGGCGGCAGCGCTTTGTTGGGCATGCTTACCGGCAGAAAACGCAGTCTCTCGAGCACCATGTCAAAAGTGCGTATGACCGAAGCGGCCAAAGATAAAAGACAGGCAGAGGAACTTGATCTTGAAGCACTCAATGACCAGATGAAAGAACTGCTGCTTCAAAAAGAAAAGGCGATAAAAACGGTAACTGAAAAATGGTCAGATGTAGCAGCCAAAGTAAGCGAAGTTTCAATCTCGCCAGCCAAAAGTGACATATTTTCGGAGCTATATGGGGTTGGTTGGCTGCCCTACTATTTAACTGAGAACGACGGAATCTCGATTGAAGTAACGGCTTTTTAGACCTGATCTCATACTTTGAAAACCGCATGGCTAAATTCAAGCATGCGGTTTTTTCTTCTATTTCATTAATCTTTTCTAATAATAGTAACCATGTGAAGTTATTTGGGTTTTGATATCAAGAAATATATGACTAATTGCATCGTATTTGGTTATATTTTTAGTGATAATTTATTGAATTTTTATGATAAATTTGGTATTATTTATCATAATACAGGTATCTTTATTAAAAATACTGCATAAATAAAAAAGGAGTTACATGAAAAACTTTCTGTTCGGTGAAACTTATATGGAAGATGCCCCATTCTTCAAGGCACTCTTCAATAGCACGAAATTCGCCTGGTTATGGTTGATTGTTCGTGTCTATGTTGGTTACCAGTGGATCACTGCAGGCCTTCACAAACTTGAGGATCCTGCCTGGATGCAGGGCGGTGAAGCTCTCAAAGGATATTGGACACGCGCTGTATCAATTCCAGAAGCTCCAGCAAGACCTCCCATCAATTATGAATGGTATAGAAACTTCATCCAATCTCTTTTGGATGGTGAGTCATACGTTTGGTTTGCCAAATTGATCGCCGTGGGAGAATTTTTGGTTGGTCTAGCCCTCATCCTCGGTATTTTTGTCGGTTTGGCAGCCTTCTTTGGCGGATTGATGAATTTCAACTTCCTGCTCGCTGGCAGCCTCAGCTCTGGACCAGTGCTTCTTGTTCTCGAAATCCTCCTGCTGATCGCATGGAAGACCGCCGGCTACTATGGTTTGGATCGCCTTTTCTTCAAATATGTCGGCGCTCCCTGGAAACCCGGTCTTTGGTTCCAAAAGAAAAAAGCTTAAGCAATCACGTGTCTGAAATTCAACAATAGATTAATAGAGATGGATGGCTCACAAGCCATCCATCTTTTATGGAAAATATAAAAATCCGTTAATTGTTTCCCTCATCCACAACATATATCAATTAGATTTTGGATCAATTATTGACATAACCCACATGTATAAATGTGTTCCACATCAAAAAAACAGATATTTTTGGATGATAACTGAAGTTATTGATTTTTTCTTTTTCTTAAATTTAAACTATTCTTTAACCATAATAATAACCCAATACCCATTAAAACCATGCTGCCTGAGACGAATATCCACTTTATGGGTGTGAACACGGGAGCTAATAACTGCCCCCAAGTTCCACTCCGAGGATACATAGCCATCACCACCGAGGTGGCCGTGTTTTCAGCCAGGTCAAAAACAAATCCCAAGATCGGGATCAAATTTACTAACGGCAATTGAGCCGATCTTGCAAATGCTTTTCGGTACACAAAACTGGTTGAGGTGATAAAGAAAAAGGTATATATCAGCGGAAAAGCCAGGTCAAATCCCCAGCGCGCCTTCAAGAATGCAGCCCGCCCTGCTTCACCATAAACCTCCGCCATTTGCACCAGTGTTTTGCCATCATAAAAGAAACTTGTGTCTGGTCCGCCCATGCCTTGCGAGAATACCTCCGCACGCGCGGATTCAACGGGCAGCACCAACACGCTGAACACCACAAAACCAACCACCCCCAACAGAGCCACCCAACCAGTCGAAACACGATAGAAAAAGGCGGACAATTTTTTCAATTTAATCTCCCCTTACTTAACCAGGCTCTGGGCAAAGCGGATAAATGCTTCAACATCGTCAAAGGTGCTCACCAACCCCACCGAAACCCTCACCGCGCCAGACGCTTTACCGTCAATACACAAGCGGAATTCATTGTAAGTCAGTCGTTGTTCGTGTACCGGTTGATTGAAACAGGAGGTCAGCTCTGAAGATGAAATTCCGAGCGCCAATTCACCTGCCCCCGGGTTGCAGAAACAGCCTGTGCGCAGCGAAACATCCACGGTATTGGCGCGCTCTTCAATCCAGCGGTGATCCACCACCCGGCCTGCCTCATCCACAAAGTTCATGGCCAGCGCACCGCCTCGTTTTTCAGTATCCAACGGACCGTAGAACCTGACCAGCGGTGTGCCGTTGGGATGTTTAACCTCAAGAAGATTTTGGATCAGCCAACCCGTCAAACATAAGACGCGTTGATGGATCTTCTCCATACCGATGGATTCCAAATGTTTCAATCCAATTTCGACTGCCGGGATATTCAAATAATCCAGAGTGCCGTCTTCAAAGGCCATCGGCGCTTCGGCCAGATAATGTTTTTCAGCCTGCACGGATGCCACCGTGATGGTGCCCCCCGCAAACCACGGACGCTGCAACTTGGTAAGAGCTTTACGTCTGGCAATCAATGCTCCCACCCCGGTCGGGTAGCCAAACATTTTGTAAAACGAGATGGGCACAAAATCGGGTTTATATAGACTCAAATCCAGCCGGTTGGAGGGCGAAAACGCTGCCGCATCCAGCAGCACATCCCAGCCTTTTTGGTGCGCCAACTCTATCCACTCCAGCGGATGCTGCACAGCCGAAAAATTGGATTGCGCTGGATAGGCAAAAAGATTATTGCCGCCGTCGAGTCCGTCAAGATAACCGGGCAGCTTGCTTTCATCCACCCGCATAAATGGCGGCATCACCGGAATATAAGTAACACTCGCGCCTTTGGCCAGTGCATACTCGCGAATGCCGTTGACCGAATTGTGATTGTCAAAAGTTAACAGGTAGCGGCTGTTTTTTGCAAACGGATACGATTCTCCCACCAGCTTGAGCGCTCCGCTGGCATTTGAAGTAAAGATCACTACATATTCATTTGGATCTGCTCTGAAAAAGGTCATGACGGCGTCGCGCGCGCTTTCGACCAATTCTGTTGCGTGCAGTGATGAAGGGTTTGTTGAATGCGGATTGCCAAACACCCCCTCCAGCAGCATAGACTGATGCGTCTTCACTTGTGATTCTGCATACAACCCGCCGCCGGTGTAATCCAGATAGACTTGGCCGGTTTTTTCAAGCCGGGTGTAATCCCGCTTGCGCAAATCATCAAGTTCCAGTGTTTCGAGAAATTCAGGGTACCGCTCTACAAATAAATCATATCGTGTTTTATCCATAAATTTTATTAAACCATAAAACCTGTGAAGTTGGATATTCATTATGCTTTAAATTCCTTCCAACCTGCATTTTGCTGTTTCCACAATCATCAACGTCTTCTGCACAATTTCTGCACATTTGAAGTGTATCTTTTGATTATTCAATAAATGCCAGGAGTGAACCATGCAACAAATTTTGCACCGCAAGCTTGCCGTTTTCTTATGCCTCTTTCTTTTGCCAATCTTGGCAGCAGGTTGCTCCAGCTCAAATTCCTCCGCTATATCCAGCACAACTGGGTTTGTCACTGAAGCCTCAGTCTCCAACACCATTGAAACCTCTGGCTCTGTTTCAGCCAAACAACTGGTGACGCTCTCCTGGGCAACCAGCGGCATTGTGGAACAGGTTAACATCCAAAATGCGGATGCAGTCGCCAGCGGTGCGGAATTAATGAGCCTGGACCCAAAGACCGCGCCTTCCGATGTTATTAAAGCCATCTCCACGCTGATCACTGCGAATCAAAAACTTGCCGATATTCAACAATCGTCAACCGACCTCGCCACAGCAGAAGTCGCCCTCGTTGAAGCTCAAAAAACTTATGATGAAGCGTTAGTGGCTTATAACGCATTAAATCAACCGGTCGGCAGCGAAGAATATATTGCCATCCTGCAAAAAAATTATCTCAATGCCCAATCTCAAACCCTGCGCGCCACAGGCAATTACAACCGCTATGCCGATTATGCTGAAACCAGCACCCAAAGGGCAAACGCCCTGGCAAATTTATCCAAAGCCAAAATCGCTGAAAATGACGCCCTCATCACGCTCAACCATTTCAGCAATCCCCCTGATGCCGTGGCGGCAGCCCTCATCACCTCGGATTACAACCTCGCCAAATCTCAATTAGCTGAAGCCCAAAGGGATTACACTGCCGCCAGCTCTGGCAACCTTGACGCCATTAATCAAGCCCAGGCAGCATTAAATTCCGCCCAGGCCACCGTCAACAAACTGGGCATCACCGCCCCCATAAACGGACAGGTTGCCATGGTTTACGCCCAACCCGGAGACAAAGTCACAGCCGGCACCAAGGCGGTGGTGTTATATGACCGATCACAAATGTATGTTGATGTTTTGGTGACTGAAAACGCCATCGCTGCCGTCAAAGTGGGCAACCAGGCCGCAGTCTCATTCACCGGGCTCGAATTTGAAACCACCGGCAAGGTTGTCTTGATCGACCCCATTGGCGTCAGTTCATCAGGGGTTGTCAACTACACCGTCCGGGTCGAGCTGGATGAGCCTGACGAGCATATCTACATTGGCGCCACAGCCACAGTGGTCATCACCACCAGCGACCCCAAAAACAAGCTTTTCGTACCAGTGGGTGCAGTTTTGAATGATGACAAGGGTGAATATGTGATGCGCGTCAATAACACCGGCAGCATTGAGCGGGTTGCAGTGGTCACCGGCGATATTTCTGATAAAACGGTCGTCGTCACAGGCGCATTAGCCAACGGTGATCAGATTCAGGTCTTCACCAGCGCCTCAGACACGTCATCCACCACCACAGATCAGATGCGCGGCGGTCCGTTTGGCGGGATGGGCGTCGACTTGAGATAAAAATCATCCGTTTGTCAGTTGTCTGATCAAAAAATGAAATCATAAAAATAAGGAGATTTAACATGTATCAAAAAAAGCACTTCAAATTAACCATGATCGTCCCCATCATCCTGAGTGTGATGATGATCACAGGCTGTTCCGCCCAAAACAAGGCGTCTGCGGATGCAGGCACCGGCGTCGTGACCGAAACCACCATGACCGATACCGTCGAATCCTCGGGTTCGGTCAGCGCCAAACAACTGGCCGTCATCGCCTGGGAAACCAGCGGCACCGTGCAGGAAGTCAACGTTGCCACCAATGATAAGGCAAGTGACGGCGACATTTTGATGAAACTGAACTCAACCACCGCCCCAGCGGATGTCATTCAGGCGATTTCGACCCTCATCACCGCCCAACAGAACCTGACCAACGCCAAAGAATCTGATACTTCGCTGGCTGAAGCCGAAGTTGCCTTAAACACCGCCAAAGACGCCTATTACAAAGCATTAGGCCAGTCTTACACGCTGGGCAAAACAGTCGGCTCTGAAGATTACAACGCTATTTTGCGCGTCAATGTCATCAACGCCCAGGCAGACTACGACAAAGCCAAAGACAACTACGACGGCTATTCAGAAGCCGCGGATTCCGATACCCGCAAGGCAGAAGCGCGCGCCAGCCTCGCCCAGGCCACACTTGACCTGAAAAAAGCCACTTCTATCTACAACTATTACACCAGCACCCCCAACGCCATGGATTCAGCCGAAATCATCGGCAACCTTAATCTTGCCAAGGCACAAATGGATGACGCCCAGCGCGCATACGATCTGATCAAGAATGGCGACAACTCTGATGCCATTGCCAGCGCCCAGGCCGCCGTGGATGCCGCCCAGGCCACCGTCAACAAACTCAGCATTATTGCGCCTTTCGACGGCGAAGTCGCCGTGATCTACTCGCAGGTCGGTGATGTTGTCTCAGCCGGCACCGAAGCCCTGGCACTGGTGGACCGTTCCAAACTGTATGTGGATGTTCAGGTGGACGAAACCTCAATAGCCAATGTCAAAGTTGGCAACACCGCAGACATCACCTTTGACGCCCACAATGGTCTGGCTGCCACCGGTAAAGTCACCATGATCGACCCCATCGGTTCATCCACTTCGGGTGTGGTCAACTACACCGTGCGTGTCGAATTGGATAAATCCGATCCGCAGGTTTTGATCGGCGCCACCGCCACTGTCGTGATCAATATCGGCGAACCGCAGAGTGTTCTCTTTGTGCCCGTCACCGCTGTCTTAAGTGATGCCCAGGGTGAATATGTGATGCGCGTCAAAAATGGCTTGTCCGAGCGCGTCAGCGTGATCAGCGGTCAAATCGTGGATCAGACCGTGATCGTTGTGGGTGATTTACACAAGGGTGATGTGGTTCAGCTCTTTACCTCCACTTCATCAACAACCTCTGAAGAAAATGCCGGTCCCGGCGGCATGGAAGGAGGCATGATCATTTCAAGTGAAGGCGGAGCAGCAGCGCCAGCCGGTGGACCTCCAGCACCTTAAGATTAATGGAAAATGAGGCAATCGAATGATTGAAGCAAAAGCAATTACCAAGATTTACAAACTCGGAGATGACGAGGTGCACGCGCTGGATGGCGTATCCCTCAAGATCAACGACGGAGAAATGGTCGCCATCATGGGGCCGTCCGGTTCGGGCAAAAGTACGCTCATGGCCATTTTGGGCTGTCTCGACACCCCCACCAGCGGCGAATACCTGGTGGATGATCAGCCTGCAGCCGGCTTGAAAGAAAGCCAGCTTGCCAGCCTGCGCGCCCACAAGATCGGATTTGTGTTTCAGCAGTTCAACCTGCTGCCGCGCACCAGTGCCCTTGAAAACGTGATGCTGCCATTAACTTATGACGGCACCAAGATCAAAGACCGCATCACCCGGGCTGAAGAAGCACTTGAGACCGTCGGTCTTAAAGACCGCATGAAACACCATCCCAACCAGCTCTCGGGCGGTCAGCAGCAGCGTGTGGCGATTGCCCGCGCCCTGGTGAATGACCCCGCCATTCTTTTGGCGGATGAACCCACCGGCAACCTTGATAGCAAGACCGGCGCTGAAATTATGGCCCTCTTTCAAACCTTGCACTGCTCCAAGAAACAAACCGTGGTCTATGTCACCCACGATTCCTTTATCGCACGCCACACAAATCGCATCATCACCCTGATGGATGGCAAAGTTTTAAGAGACGAAATCAATAAAAACCCCATCAAGGCCGGCACGCCGCGGCCAGATGAGTTAATTACAAACAGTAACGGTAATCACGGCGCGGAGGTGCTGCAATGAGCATACTGAATAATATTCGCATCGCCTTGCGGGCTTTAAAAGCCAACAAGCTGAGATCATCTCTGACCGTGCTGGGCATTGTCATTGGTGTAGCCGCAGTGGTCGCTTTGCTCTCCATTGGCAAAGGCGCCACCCAGGGCATCACCAGCCAGGTGGAAGGCATGGGTACCAACCTGGTGACCGTTTCTTCCAGCCGCATGTTCAGACCCGGCGGCGTCACCTCTTCTTCAGCAACCCTTCTCTATTCAGATTATGAAGCCATCGCCGCCAAAGTGGATAACATCGCCGGCATCGCTCCCTATTATCAGACCCAGGAATCGGTTGCCACCTCGAATCGCACTTCAACCTACAGCGTGATTGGCATCACCCCCTCTTATGAGTCGGTCACGCTTCAATCCATCGATTTGGGGCGCTTTCTGACCTCGTCAGACGGCCTAACCAAAAAACGGGTGGCCGTCATCGGTGCCACCGTTTCAAGTGATCTTTTTCAAGGCTTGAACCCCATTGGCCGCACCATCAAGATCAACAATGTCGATTTTGAAGTGGTCGGTGTGCTGGCTTCCAAGGGCACCAGCGGATTCATGAGCGGCGACTCGAACGTGCTCATCCCGCTCGAAACCGGCTATGCCAAAGTGTTTGGCATGCGCGCCCGCAGCAACAGCAAATATACGCTTTCTGGCATTTCCATCTCGGCAGCCACCGCCGAATCTACCGATACGGTCATCAGCCAGGTGGAAACCGTCTTGCGTTCTCAGCACGGTCTCGGCCTGAATGACGATCTCGGCTTTAGTGTCTCCAGCCAGGCGCAGATGCTTTCTTCTTTGAGCAGCATCACCTCCACGCTGACAGCACTTTTGGGCGCCATCGCGGGCATCTCTCTGCTGGTGGGCGGCATCGGTATCATGAACATCACCCTGGTCTCGGTCACCGAAAGAACCCGTGAAATTGGCTTGCGCAAGGCCGTGGGGGCGCCGCGCAAAGCCATCCTCTTTCAGTTTCTGGTTGAGACGGTCACTCTGTCACTGATCGGCGGCGTACTTGGTATAGCGCTGGGTTCGGCCATTGCCGGCATTGTCACCTTCCTGGGGCTTATTACAGCTTCGATCACACTTGATGTTCTCGTGCTTTCCTTCACTTTCTCGGCCTTGATCGGCCTGTTCTTTGGCATTTATCCTGCCTGGCAGGCTTCCAAACTCAACCCGATTGAAGCACTGCGTTACGAATAACAGACTAATGGAGATAACTATGTTTAAAAATAAACCTGTAACCCTTTTGATTGCATCCGCTTTAATGGTCGTGCTGATCGTGTTGACGATGGTGTTCCAATTCGTTGGAGGATCAATCCAGTTCGGCATGCCCGGCGGCGGACCCGGCGGCAGCCGTGGAGACTTCCAGCCCGGACAGATACCAGACGGTGCCAATCTTCCTGAAGGATTTACACCTCCGGAAGGCGGAATGCCTCCTTCTGGAAATGGAGATTTTCAACCCGGTTCTGATGTGCAAGGGAACTTTACCGGCATGCGGGTAGGCTTTAATGGCAGCAGCACCACCATGAAACTGTTGCAGTTGCTGCGCGGCGTTCAAATTGGCGCGGCCATTTTAATTGCCCTGTTAGGCATTCTCTCGGTGGTGGGCATGCTCTTATCCAAAGCCTGGGGCCGTAAGTGGGCCATCGCCGCCGCCATTTTTTCGCTTGTGGCGCTCATCCCCTCCTTTTTCATGATGCGTTTCGGATCGACACTCATCATCACCCTGCTCAAATTGGCTCTGGCCGCTGCTGTGTTGGTGCTTTGCTTCATTCCCACATCCAAACAGGCTCCTGCCGAGGCCTGAGTTGTTGTCATCAGGGGCTGCCGCCTCCATAAGTGTGCAGCCCCTGGAATATTTCCATCCCACTTTTTTTGTGTCATAATCAGGTAAACATGTCAAAGAAAATATTGATCATCGATGATGAACCCAAGATCGCAGAAATCTGCCAGGATTACCTGAAAGCAGCCGGTTTTGATGTGGTCAGCGCCCTTGACGGCACCACCGGTCTTGAAAAGAATCGGCGCGAAAAACCGGATCTGATCATCCTCGATCTCATGCTGCCTGGCATTGACGGCCTGGATGTCTGCCGCCAAATCCGCAAAGACAGCAAAACCCCCATCATCATGCTCACCGCGCGCGTCGAAGAATCAGACAAACTGATCGGCCTCGAACTCGGCGCGGATGATTACATCACTAAACCCTTCAGCCCGCGTGAGTTGGTGGCCAGGGTGCGCACCGTCTTGCGCCGTGTGCAGGGGGATGCCACAGCCGAGGTCATCCGCGCCGGGGGCATCACCCTCGATCGCAACCGTTTTATGGTGTCCATCGAAGACCGTGAAATTGCCCTTACACCCACCGAATTTGAAATTTTGGCCACCCTGGCCAGTCAGCCCGGACGCATCTTTTCTCGCTCGCAGCTGCTCATCTCCGTCCGCGGTGTGGCTTTTGAAAGTTACGAACGCGCCATTGACTCTCATATGCGCAACCTTAGAAAAAAACTCAATCCCACCGGCCTTGAGCGTGACTTGATCACCACCGTCCACGGCGTCGGATACAAATTTATTGGATTATAAATATGAGCCTTCCCTCTTCCAATTCAATGAAAACCATAAAGCGCCGCCTGGTCTGGACGCTGATCAGGGTGTTTCTGATTGTCACAGCCTTTCTAATCATCGTTTTGATGGGTTCAACGCTGTATGAGATCAGTTCCAATACCGGTCGCAATCCATTTTACAAATCACCCAGCGCCACCATTCTAGAAGCCTATTACCTTGGTCGCGGAGATTGGGGAGGGTTGGATCAGGTATTTCAATCCAGCGCAGGGGGTCAAGCCGGATTTACAGACCTTGAATTACAAAGATCCATTTTGTTGGACCAAAATGGAGATGTCATCATGTATTACGGCAAGGCTGTTCCAGCCAGACCGGCAGCCTCTTTCGCAATGCCAGTGGAAGTGAATCAAATGCCCATTATTGTGCAGGGGCGCATGGTTGGCACCATGATCCAGGATAACCGCGACCTGCCCCACCCGGTACGCCTCGCTTTTAATGTGCTTAACCCAATTTTATGGATCAGTTTGGTGTGTGCCCTCATCACCTTGCTGCTCGGTATTCTGCTCATGCGCCGTATCGTCAATCCGCTCTCTGAGGTCATCGCCGCCGCCGAGAGCGTGTCATCAGGCAACTTCAAGACCCGCATCAAAAAAAGCAAGTCTCAGGATGATCTAGCCTCGCTGATCGACCATTTCAACCACATGACCGAAACCCTCGAAAAGAACGACAACGAACGCCGAGGCATGCTGGCCGACATCGCCCACGAACTGCGTACGCCGCTCTCCGTGCTGCGCGGCAGGCTCGAAGGCATTGTGGACGGCGTTTATAAACCCAATGAGGTCAATATCGCCCAGGTGCTTGAAGAAACCTATTTGCTTGAAAGACTGGTCGAAGATTTGCGTCTGCTCACTCTGGCCGAAACCCGCCAGCTCCATTTTGAACTCAAAGACACCGACCTGGTGGAATTACTCAACAAATCACGCACCCTGTTTGAACCACAGGCGGCCGCTAAATCCGCACAGATTGAGCTTGAGACCGATGAAACTGAAGCCCTCGTTCTGGTGGATTCGCAGCGCTTTGAGCAGGTCATCGGCAACCTCATCGGCAACGCCCTGCGCTACGCCCAGGCCGGCGGGGTGATCTTGTTGAAACTGATCAAAACTGATGATGCAACCCTGGTAAAGGTAAGCGATAACGGCCCGGGTGTGCCCGTCGCCGAGCTGCCCTTCATCTTCGACCGCTTCTGGCGCGGAGAGAAATCCCGCGCGCGCGTCTCTGGCGGCGCCGGCCTGGGTCTCGCCATCTCCAAACAGCTCATTGAAGCCCAGGGCGGCCAAATCTCGGCTGCCAACCGCCCCGAAGGCGGCCTCGAAGTCACCATCACCCTCCCCACCCCGGCAATTAAATAACATATTGTACGGGCATGGCGCGCCGTGCCCATACTTGGGTGCGTGCTATGCCAAACCGAAATTCGTAGAGGCGGTTCACGCGAATTTTGCGCCTCTCATGACCCTCGTTCTTTGAGGGCGAGCCTTTTTTGCGTGAGGGGCAACGTGCCCCAAACCGATATCCGTCGGGGAAGGTCCGTGACCCTCCCCATTCAAACATCAATAGCAATTTACAAACACGTTTAATACATACCCCCGCGGTTTTCCTCCATGGATCAAAACCGCGGGGGTCTTGACCTAAAGAGAACACCGGGAATCTTGGTTTTTTAGATTCCCGGTGTCTGGGGGTAAATTTACTCTTAGTTACCTTTAAAAATCCTAACAAACAACCCCAGATCCCGGGGATTCAAGAGCAAATCCCCGGGATATTCTTCCTACTCTACCCCACATCCTCCGGTCTCACCTCTTTACCCGTCTCGGAGGATTGCAGCGCCGCCAGCGTAAACTGCAGCACCGCCTTGCCGGTGGGACCGTCGAGCCGCGGTTGGCGGCCGGTCTTCATCATCTGCACCATGTCGCGCGTGGCCGCGATGAAACTGTCATGCCACTCCACACCCTCTACGTGGACGGGCGTGGTCTTGCCATCTTTGAACAACATCAACTCGGGCAGGTCAATGGTTTTAGCCGTGTAGCGGTTGATGAACAAAATACCTTTTTCGCCAATCACCTCAATGCGATCGTCGTCGGCGTAATACTGCGAATCCACGTGCATCTTGGGTGTGTACTCGATATCCAGGTTGCCGTAGCAGCGCGGCGCCTTGTACTTGAACATGATCATGGCCGGCGCGTCGATCTGTACCAGGTTTCCGGCTTCCTTGACCGGCGTCTTGTCAATCCAGGCGAACACCTTTTCAACGGGTCCGCCCAGGTAATAACCCAGCGAGAACAGATGGAAGCCGTGATCAAACACCAGCGGCCCGCCGCCGCACTGCTTTTCATTGAAACGCCACAACCAGGCTGAGAGCGGCACCTTCCACGCACTGGCTGAATTACCGGTAGACACGTGCATCCTCACCGCGCGGATTTCGCCGATCTCGCCTGCCTCGATCATTTGTTTGGCCTTCACCGCTGGCGCGTAATAGACGAAATTCTCATACACGCGCAGGATCACGCCAGCCCGCTGCGCCGCCCCGATCATCTGGTCCGCCTCGGCCGCTGAAAGCGCCATCGGTTTCTGCACGGAGACGTGCTTGCCTGCCGCGCAGGCGTCAATCGTCATCGGGCAGTGCAGATGATGCGGCGTCAGTAGTTCGACTACATCAATGTCTTTATCTTCCAGCACCTGCTGATAATCAGAGTAAACCTTGGCCACGCCCCATTCTTTAGCGCGCTTTTTGGCCGTCGCCTTGTTGGTGTCGCACACCGCCGCTAATTCCGCATCAGGGTTGTCGCGGTAACCCAATTGGTGCAGGTCGGCAATTCTGCCGCAGCCCACAATCGCCACACGGATGGGTTTGCTCATACTTAGCCTTTTCTTTCTGCAAGTTCTGCATCCATCTGCTCAAGCCTGGCTCTCACCTCGGCGTGCCCCTTGCGTGTGATGGGATACTTGAACAAAAGCGGCAAAGCTGCCAGGATGCACACCGCGGGCACAATTGCGAAGAAAAGCCGGATGCCCAAAAGGGACTGGGCACTCTGCTCCACATTGGCGACGTAGCCGAAACCGGTTAACATCCAGCCCACACCGGCCAGCGCCAGCGCCTCGGATATTTTGGTCGCCAGCCCCCACACGCCATAATATATGCCGCTGCGGAACTGACCCGTCTCGACCCGGTCATAATCCGAGACATCCGCGATCATTGCCCACGGGAAGACCCAGTTGGCGCCGAACCCGAACCCTGCCAGCACCATGATCGGATAGATCCAGAAGGTTGGCGCGTGCGGCAAAAAGAACAGCCCCAGCAGCGCCACCGCACCCATGCCCATACCCACGCCGTAAGCAGGTCCTTTATCCCATTTCTCGGCGATTTTCTTCCAAATCGGCAGTGAGATGGTCACGCACACCAGCATTAAGCCCATCGCCACCGAAATCAGGTCTTTCATCAGCAGTTGATACTCAATAAAATAAGCCATCAGGGTCTTGGCAAACGCAAAGGAAATATTGACAATAAAGTAGATCACGCATAAATAGACGAATTTCTTGTTGGCAAACGCCAGTTTGAGCGATTTACCAGGGTTTTCTTCACCCTTGGCTTCGATCACGTTCTTGCGTTCGCGCAATCCGCCAGCCGAGATCATTAAAGCTGCGGCTGCTAATGCACCGTAAATAATGCCAACAAAACCAAAACCGGTGCGCTGCACGGCAAAAAAGCCCACGATCATGGGGGTCAGCGCTGCACCCACCAGGTAAAACGGCACGGCCAACACCATGCGGTAAACCGTCAAGCTGCTGCGCTCGTCATAATCGTCGGTCAGCTCCGATGTCAGCGCATAATAGGGCACGTTGGTCATGGTCCACAAGGTGTCAAAAAGGATGAAAGTGCCTGCGATCCACACAAAGGTCAACACCTGACTCATGCCGGCCGGGACAAACCACAACAGCGCAATCGAAATCCCCAGCGGGATGGCGCCAAAAAGCATATACACGCGCCGCTTGCCCAGCTTGGATTTCGTGCTGTCGGTCAGCCATCCGAACAGCGGATCGTTGACGGCGTCCCAGATCTTACCGATCAACAGCGCGTTGCCAGCCAGCGCCGGCAGGATCAATGCCGCATCGGTATAGAACTTCATCAAGAAGAACTGGATGGCCGAATTGACTGTGGCATTACCGATATCGCCGAGGCCATAAAGCCATTTGGTACGCGCCTTCATTTTTTGCACAGTGCTTGAGACAGACATGACACCCTCCCTTTGCGGCTAAATTTGATTGAGTACGGTCAGGAGTTCAGGTTCTTTTCCGGCAGCCGCGAAAGCCACCGGTCTGAAAGCGGGATAGCACAACGCCGGCTGGGTCACTTCTGCCGGCAGGGATTTGAGAATTTCAACAAACGGACGGTGCGTCAGCGTTGAGATCTGCTTGAGCATCTCGCGCGAATTGCGCTGCGGTTCTGCCCTGTGGGCAGGGTATCCGCTCGCGGTTTCGGGGGTGAAGAGCGCGTCGAAGATCATCTTCAAGTTGACATCCCCTGCCCAGCCATAGCCCTGATTCAAGGCCAGCGAGACGCAGTTACCCGCATTGATGCGCGCAAACAACCAGGCGTCCAACGGCGAGAGAATATGCCCGCACGACACACCCGGGTACTGCAAAACCGAGTTGAGGTAGCCCAGCCCGGTGCCGCAGCCGCCTACCACGAAATCCACCGCGCCCAGGTGCAATAACAGCGCGCTCATCAACCCGGTGTGGATGTACTGCAGCGGCGCTTCACCCTCCACGCCAGTGTTGCCCAGGTTGAACACTTTCAATCCGCGGCCTTCGAGCGCCTTCAGAATATCTGCGTTTTTGGCCGCCGCACTTGTTTCATTAATTACTGCTACACGCATGTTGATCTCCTTCTACTTGCGTTTCAAAACCTGCTGTACGGCGCTGACAATATCCGCCACCGCCAAACCGGAATGATCCAACAGACCTTCAACTGTGCGCCCGGTGACGCAAAATTCATCTGCCAGCCCCACCCGCTGCATTGGCACGGGGTGGATCTCGGCCAGCGCTTCAGCCACCGCGCTGCCCAGCCCGCCAATTTTGGCGTGTTCCTCCACCGTCACCAGCGCGCCTGTCAGCTTTGCAGATTCCACCAACAGGTCAACATCCAGCGGTTTGATGGTGTGGATCTCAACCACGCGGGCGTTTACACCTTGCGCAGCCAATAACTCCGCGGCTTGCAGTGAGCGTCCGACCATCGAGCCGGTTGCCACCAGCGTCACATCCCCGCCCTCGCGCCGCAGAATGCCCTTGCCAATCTGCAGCGGCGCGCCCAAAGTGTGCACCGGCAGCGTGTTGCCTCTGCTGATGCGCAGGTAAACCGGGCCTTCATACTCGGCCACCAGCGGCACGAACTGCGCCGCCTCGTTGGCGTCCGCCGGTACGATCACCGTCATGTTGGGCAGCGCCCTCACATTGGCGATATCTGTCACCGCGAAATGGGTCGGACCATCTTTGAAGTCTGAGATGCCGGCGTAGCTGGCCGCGATTTTAACGTTGGTTCGCGTGTAGCAAACGCAGGTGCGGATTTGCTCCAGCGAGCGCAGCGCCAGCAGCGCCGCAAACGCGTTCACAAAGGGAATGTAGCCGCCCAGCGCCAGCCCGGCGCCCACATCCACGGCGCAGGGTTCGGCGATACCCACGTTGAAAAAGCGTTCGGGGTATTTGGCCGCGAAGAAGTGGGTCAAGGTTGACATGGAGGTATCCACATCCACGGCCACCACCTTGGGATTGAGCGCCGCATAGTCTGCCAGCGCCCTGCCGTAGCTTTCACGCATTGAAAGTTCGCCCATCAGTTCACCTCCGCGCCGAGTTCGTGCAGCGCCTGCTTAAGCTGCTCCGCATTGGGCACATTGCCATGCCAGTTGGAGTCATTTTCCATGAACGAAACACCCTTACCCTTGGTGGTGCGCGCAATCACGCACACCGGCTTGTCGTGGATCTCAAGCGCCAGGTCAAAAGCCTCCGCTATCTGCCTCACGTTATGTCCGTTGATCTCGATCACCTGCCAGCCGCAGGCCTTCCAGCGGTCAGCCATGTGCTCCATCGGCATGATCTCGTGCACGGGTCCATCAAGCTGCACATCATTGAGATCGACAATCGCCACCAGGCTGTTGAGGTGATATTTGGCCGCCGTCGCCGCACCCTCCCAGACGATACCCGCCTGGCATTCACCGTCGCCCAACAGCACATAGGTGCGGCAGGGATTCTTGCTCATGCGCGCCGCCAGCGTCAGACCGGCGCCCACCGCCACCCCATGCCCAAGGATGCCGCTGTTCATCTCGACGCCCGGCGTTTTGAAGCGGTCCGGATGCCCCTGGTGCGGGCAATCCACCTCGCCCCAATTATCCAGTTCACGCGCGTCAAAATAGCCGCGCCGCGAAAGGGCAGCATACAATGCTGCCGAGGCATGCCCCTTGCTGAGGATGAAGCGGTCGCGCGTCTCAAGCGACGGATTCTTTGGATCAATCCTCAGGGTGTGAAAATAAAGCACCGCCAGAATCTCGGCCGCCGAGAGCGCCCCGCCAGGGTGCCCTGCACCGCGGGTGTGGATAAAGCGCAAACTATCCGCACGGATGCTGCGCGCCTTGTCTTCAAGCGCAATGATTTGCTTTTCGGTTAAACACATCATGCCTTCTCCTATAATCCGATCTCGTGACGCAAGGCTTGAACCTTGTCGCACCAATTGCCCACGTTCCAGCGGCCGTAAACGCCCATGCCGCCCAGCGCATCCGCGCCGTAATAGACCTGCACATGGATGAGCGAAAGTCCTTCATGCCGTCTGGCTGCGTTGAGCGCCGCAATCAATTGGGTGGTCGTCGTGCCGCCGTCCAGCGCCTTCACGCCGGGGATGGCACGCGCCCAACCCAGGTAATCAATCTGCAGACGGTTGGCTGTGGCGAACTCGCGCTGGTACTGGTCATTCTGCAATCCGCTGATGGCGCCCATGCGGCCGTTATCCATCAATAAAATGCAGCCGCGCGCGCCGTGCTCCGCGCCGTCGATCAAGACCTGCGGATTCATGGTGAAGGAACCGTCACCGGTGAAAGCCAGCCCGTAAAACGGTTTGGAGGCCGTGCCGGTGGCCAATAGCGCACTGACCGCAAAACCCATGTAACTGGCGCCGGTTTCGGTGATGGTCAAGCCTGGCGCTTCATCCTCAACAATTTGAAAGCCGTTTGCCTGCACATCGCCCGCGTCAAAAATGCTGACCACGGCGTTGGCTTTAGCCCAATCCAGCGCGGTGAGGATCGCCGCGGGCTGGGTCAGCACTTCGCGCTGCCAATAATCATCGTGCAGGGTTGGCACCTGGCGGCGCACTTCCTTCAGCACCAGCCACTGATTTTTCTGCTCTGTGCACTGGGTGCGCCAGGTGTCATCGCTTCTGACCGGCTGCTGCGCCAGTGCCTGGTTCAATAACCTTAATGTGGATGCCGCATCTCCGGTTAGCGCAAGGGTGTGGTTGTAATGCAGTGCATCTTCGGGGTCAGAGTTGATGTTAATCACTTGTTTCACCAAAGGATAACCCGTGCGCGAACAATCAGACTGACAGACCGCCCGTGTGCCCACCGCAATCAGCAAATCGGCCTGCTCCATGGCGAAGTTGCCGCACAGTGACCCCTTGCTGCCACCCACGCCCATATTGGCCGGGTGCGAAAAGGAGATGCAGCCGGTGGCAATCGGGGTATGCACCAGCACCCCGCGCGTCAGCTCAAGTAAAGTAATAAGTTCTTCGCCTGCGCCTACCGCCCCACCGCCAGCCTTAACCAGCACTCGTTTGGCGGATCTGATCGCCTCCACTGCGGCTTGATAGTCCCCGGCGGCGGCAGAAAGCTGCGTTTCAACGGCAGTGGGCAGTTCATCCAGGTTGAAGCCTTCCAGCCAGGCAGCCTGGGTGTTCATCGGCATGAGTAAATAGAAAGGCGACGGTTTGTAGGGATGATCTACCGCGACCGCCCCCGCCTGCAAAGCGGAGGAAAGCGCCAGCGGCGTATGCAGGCTGTACGCCTTCCCCATGGCAGACATCATCTTGAGAAACCCGCCCTGTTCGTAGCGTGGAATCTGCTGCATGTTGTAGCCTTCATCCTCGGTCGTTTCATCACCAAAAAGGTAATACACCCCCAATCCATCCGAAGCGGGCATGATTGAAGCCGCCAGCGCCTGCAAGGCGCCGGGGCCAATGGAAGTGACCACGGCCGCTTTTTCGCCGGTGATCCACCTCAGCGCGGAGGCGGCGTGCGAAGCCTCAATCTCGCTGCGCAGTCCGTAAACCCGAACCAGCCCTGCCTCCTGGTAAATGCGCAGAACCTCTCCCACTTCGGTGGAGCCGTGCCCGAAAACGGTTAAGAAAACCTTCACCCCCTGCTTGAGCAAACCCAGCACCAGCGCTTCAGAGAGGGTCAGATCCGCCTTGCCTTGCGGCAGGCCGTTTTGCTGGATGGCTGCGGCGCGCTGTTCTCGCGCGGCTCGAATTGCTTCATCGCTTGGTCTGGGCATATCCCTCCAAATGTGTGTCTAGGTGCGGTGCGCGGTGAAGCGCATCTTTTCTGATAGAGCCTGGCTGACCTTGATCACCAGTTCGGCGAAGTGCGGCATGGCCTTGGTCGTCATGCGCGTGATCGGGCCCGAGATGCCAATGCTGCCGATCACCTTGTCGCGATAGTCAAAGACCGGGGCGGCAATGCAGCGAACCCCCAGGTCGAATTCTTCGTCATCTGTGGCGTATCCCTGCTCGCGCACCAGTTCGAGATTCTTCTTTAGCGAATCAATGCTGGTGAGCGTGTTGTCGGTGAAGCGTTCCAGCTTCTGCGGCAGCGGTGTGCGCCCGAAGGCTAGCATGGCCTTGCCCAGTGCCGTGCAGTGCAGTGGAGAGAGCGACCCGACCTCGGCGTTCACCCGCAGCGACGCCGCGGATTCAACCTGGTCAATGTAGAGCACCCTGCCTTGCGACAGGATCCCCACGTGCGAGCACTCCCCGGATTTTTCCATCAGCTCGCGCAAAAAGGGCTTGGCCACGTCGCGCAGCGGCAGTTTGGCCAGCAGGCTGCGGCTGAGCGTCACCACCTGCGGACCCAAAGAATAGCGCCGGCTGACGGGATCTTTTTCAGCGTAGGCGTAATTGGCAAGCGTCGCCACCAGCCTTGAGGCGCTGCCCTTGTCGAGATTAAGCTGCTCGGCCAGTTCCGTCACCGAAACACCGTTGGGCGACTCGCCCAAAATGTCGAGAATCCTGAGTCCGCGTGCCAGGGATTGAATTTCAGTCATGAGAACCTCATTAGCATAGATTGTAGTGATGTTTTGCATATAATACAACTATATTGCGTAATATGCAACAAGGTCGTGACTGGATGGCGGTATGTGGAAAACAAAAAAACTCCGCGTGGGCGGAGCATCAATACACAACAATGAAACTAGGGAATCTTTCGAACGTATCCAAGTCATTGTTAATCGAATAAAAATCAGTGTCATTCCAACCAAAAAATTGATTTTTAATGAAAGCTAGGAAAAGCGACATACAATCATATTGATTGAGAATTAAACAAAATCAAAAAATGCTTGATTGATTTCTTGATTACATTGATTGATTAGTGTTACTTCACCAACAGCTATAAAATAAATGAAATCACCAGGAAAAATAATCCAACCCCAATCAAAATACAACCAAGAACCAAACTCAATAATCCTCCCTGTGCTTGAGTCTCAAGAACAGCGTCTTCGAGTTCTTCTGGATTGTAATGCACAATCACCTGTTGGTTAACAGGATAACGTGCAATTATGCTGTCACACTTTTTGCGGGAAAAAGTATTTGCCCCAAAGGCTATTCTATTTGCTGTATATTCTTGACCCATAATTGAATATGAATAACTAACCACAGGCTTATAACTAGTACTTGTACCTCCATCGTTATCAGTACTGTTATGGATATCAATTCGCGTTGAAAGAATCAAACCAGGAACAGTAGGCCATTTTTGTGAGGCTTCGGCCTTTTTTTTCGACGTGATCCACACAATCAAAAAAACTATTCCAAAAATTACAAAAACACCTGAAACAATCGGCGACATTTTATCTACTCCTATTTATCAACTTCCCTGTACCAATATCGGGTCATTGCTTGCAGCCTGCCAAAGCATCGAACCACTTACTCAACATATTTACATCTAGTAAAAAATGGGACGACATAATCATCCGGTGTAATTGTTAATGTTAGCAATCCTTCACTTATCGTTTGGGTTTCTCCCTGCGTTTTGAAAACCTTTTCTGGCAGAACAGTTAACAAATCATCACCTAGTCCTTCAGGGAGTGGAATATCTCCCAAAACACTATCGTGAAGCACTTTAACTTGAGAAAACTGCATTAATACATCAACCTGTACCAAGAAATGGCATTGTGGATAAGGTAAGAATTTCGTATGAAAATTATAGGTGATAGGAATAGTAGCGGTAGTATCTGCTGTACCGCCTCCTCCTGAACGGAAAAGCACAGTCTCGCATACTACTTCTTCTGAAAGTGTTTCAATATTGGTTACTAATTTTGGATTCCACGAATAAAACAACATATAAACTGTATGGGTTGTATCACAATTCATTGACGAGACCCCGTCAGAAAAAGTATTAATAACATTCAGAGAAATTGATCCTAATTCTTTCTCATCCTCTGAATCAAATACTTCTTCTTCAAGCAAAATCTCATCGCCTGAATATGGGATATCACCTACAGGAACACCAGGGGATTTTTTACATCCAACGGATAATAATAAAACACACATTACCAATAAACAGAGTGATGGCTTGACAAACATAATCACCTTCTCTCTTTTAATAATTATATAATCCACTGTTTTCAAAAGTCAATCATCAGAGATTTTTTAGATTGAAAGCATAGGGTGCATCAGCCTACCCCAGCTTCATTGGGCTATTGCACCATTTGCCATTCCTACCGTTAATTGGATTTAAAATAGCAAATTCTCACCCATAAACCAACTGGTTTTACCTTACCGCACCCAAAAAAATGACGGACTTTTATTGTTAATACGTCCTTTTTAGGGGATGGTTATCTTCATAATTCTCTCTATAATAAAAATAACTCTTTTGAATCCTTTATTTATGGTTTGATTTTTCAGTATTTTAATAGACACCATTTATATGAATTATTGGGCTGACTAAAAAAAAGAATTTCCTCCAGGACCTATTATGAAATCTCAACTGAACACACCAAACCATTTTAGAATCGTTGTTACAGGGGTATTACTTCTCGCCTGTTGCTTGTTTTTCTCAGGCTGTTCCCAGCAAATGCCTGTTGAAAATGACACATCGATTATCGCTACAGGGGAGTCCATTTTTGAGAATCCAGTAATTGAAACTACTAATTCTTCAGAGAAAATGGTTGAATCTTTACTAAATGCCATCGAAATCGGTGGAATTGACAACCGCAATGAAATCATAGATAAGCTGGTGGAGTTGGGCTCCCCTGCAGTCGAGCCACTCATTATTACACTTCAACAAGGTGACTATACCGCCAAAAGGGTTGCTGCCCAGGCACTTGGTCAGATTAAAGATATCCGCGCTGTTGAACCTTTGATCTTAGCCCTGCAGGATGAATATTCATTTGTTCGAGAAGATGCGGTAGAAGCACTTGGGCTGATTCAGGATAAACGAGCGGTCGGACCTTTGATCGCTGCTTTAAATGATAAAGAATCGAGTGTAGGTGAGAAGGGGGCTAAAGCGCTGGGAGAAATTGGAGATCCTAGCGCGGTTGAATCTCTTATCGAAGCGATGTTTTCCGACGACCCATTTGTCAGCCAAAATGCCATCATCGCCCTGGGAAAGATCAAGGACGCGCGTGCGGTTGAACCCTTGATGAAAGTTTTTCTAGCTGAAGAAACTTATGATAAAAGATATGCGAAACAAGCTTTGGTCATGATCGGTGCGCCGGCGGTGGATGGTATCATCTCAGCGTTAAAAGATGATGATAATGAGATTCGAGCACAGGCAGTAGCCGCCCTAGGCGAGATCAAGGATTCTCGGGCTGTGGAGCCCTTGATAGAATATATGAAGCTTGAAACCTATAATGATCGCTATTCAGTGTGTGCTGCGCTGGTAATGATTGGAGAACCGGCAGTCGAACCATTGGTTGCGGCCCTGGAAGATGAAAATACTGAGTTACGAGCTTATGCAGTGAGAGCTCTGGGTGGGATCAAAGATGCCCGAGCCATTGATCCTCTCATTAAAGTTTTACAGGATGAAGACTTTTATTACAATTATTGGGCTGCGATTGCTTTGGGTGAGATCAAGGATGAGCGTGCGATCGAACCTTTAATAGCCTCCTTGAAGGGCTACAATCAGGCCATCCAAAATGAAGCTAAAAACAGCCTGGTAAAAATCGGCCTGCCGGCGGTTGACCCCCTGATTGAAGCGTTGAAAAACGAAGATGCGGGGATAAGGGAGTATTCAGTATTATCATTAGCCGAAATCAAAGACCCCCGGGCAGTGGAACCGCTCATTGCAATGTTACAAGACGAAGATTTTTACGTTCGGCAGCGGGTTCCCCAGGCATTGGCTCAATTCAATGATCCACGTGTCGTTGAACCCTTGATCTCTTCGCTGCAAGACAAATGGTCCGCGGTTCGCATGGCTGCTGCCGATGCACTGTCAATTATTAAAGACGCAAGGTCGGTGAAACCTTTAATTTCCGCCCTGGTGGATGATGACCCTTATGTCATAAGGCAGGCTGCACGGGCGCTTGCAGAAATTCAAGATGGTCAAGCCATAGAGCCCCTTATTGCTGTTTTGAGTTTTGAAGAGCCTATTGCGCAAATGGCTGCAGCCGAAGCTTTGGCGCGTTTCAACGATCCTCGCGCCGCGGACACCTTGATCAACGGATATAGAGATGAAAAACTGGAAATAATTGCCGGAGCATATGCCTATTTTATTAAACGAGGTGAAAACGGGTCAGAACCATTGCTGATTGAAGCATTAAACAAATATGGCGATACGCAAATGGCGGAGGATTTCCTTAACTGCGGCAATCAACTTCTTGACGAAGCAGGTATCAAATGGGCTGCCGAACACAATTACCCGGTCATAACCTCCTCATATGTAAATGATAATCCCATTTGGGGAAGTAACCATTAATTATTTTAAACAAAGAAGTAGTTGTCGCAAGGTGTATCCGCCAGCTCCGATTTCATTTGGGTGATATACCAATTCTCATTCCCACCATAAATGGGATTTAGTAAAGCTAATTGCCACTCATAAACCAATCGGAATTACCTTCCCTTACCCCCGCTGGCGTTATAGAGGTGCCTTGCACTTTTTGTGCTTTTGCCTTATTTTTATATTTAAATAATTTCGCGTGGCTAGTGTTAAGTTCTAGGTTTTCTCTGCGTACTCCGCGGCTCTGCGTGAGATAGGTTTTTTCACAACCCCTTTGTCTCCTCCACCCACCGCGTCACAGCCGCCTGAAACAGCGACTTCTTGGCCCAAAACTCATCCAGGTCAGCAAAACTCACCGTCGCACGGATGTTGGAGTTCCACTCAAGCAAGCCGCTTTCATCCGTGAACATGTGAGGTGCTTTCTTATCTTCTTTGGGGCGTGCGCCGGTGTGTAGAATCAAACTGACCAACTCTTTTTTGTGCAGCATTAGCGTCATTCGGTCGTTGCCGTCATCGCTGAAGTTCGGCGCATTCCATTTGATCGATTCGGTTAAAGTTGGACAGACTTCGATAATGGACGCAAGCATCGCCTCCACCAGCGGCTTGCGTACGTCTTCAAACTGCTGCATGAATTCTTGATGGGTTTTGGTCACAGGTCACCTGCCTTTATGAATAGTGAGAGTCCATGCCCTCTCAATAATTAATCATCGTCAACATCGAGCTCAACGAAGTAAAAAGGATCCTTCTTCAGCATCTCCAGCACCCGATCAAACAATATCTCGCTGCGCATCAAGTAAGATTTTGCCTGACCAACCTTGCCGGTTATCAGACCTTCAGTACCCAGCAAGGTCTCAACCCGGTCGTAGCGCTGGGTGTAACCTTCAAAATCATGCGGCGTGTAGGTCTTGTCGAAGGTATTTCCCTTTGCATCCGTGAGGGTGTAAACCACAGGCGGACCGAACAAATAGGGCGGTTTGACATATTCTTCGATGGCGTGTATTGAAGTGTTGGGTTCCAGGCCGCAGCCGACCATCAATATCTTGCCCCGCCGATTGAAGAGTTGATTGAAGGGTGAGTTTGGTCCGCAGGGAGTGGTGTCTTGCGCATGTCTTTCTAAAATATCAAGGGCTTGACCGCCAACGCCGCATACTGAGTGCGTGGGGTGCAGGCTTCTCAGTGTTCCTGGGCGGTTGCGAAAAAACTCCGCCAGATAGCCGACGTTTGAAGGTGTGGTCAGGTTGTTGTGAACATGAGGTGGATCTTGCTCGTCAGACAGAGCAGGCATCAGCAGTGTGCCATCCTCACCCAGCACTTCGAGCAAATCCAGAATAAATACTTCGGGGTCGTTGATGCCTAATGATTTAAAAGAAGCATGCACCATGACCGTGTCATTGCATTGAATTCCCAATTGTCGAAGCTGTTCATTCAAATTATTCATCAGACTGAGGGTTGGTTGTAACCCGACTCCACGGATAAAAGTATAACAAATCGGTAACTATAAATCTAATCAATATGATTCCAAAACCATTTGATGGTAATAACCCATTTGCTGAGCATAGATTCAGGTACAGATCAAATATTTTTTTAAAAAATAGATATCAATACGTAATAAATTGCAGTTCTTCTCTTATTCGCGATTACTCACATAGAATCTCACTATTTGCAAACACCTGGAATATGCACCATTAAAAGGCAAATATTCATTTTTTCTGCACTTGTTATTTCTTGCTTTGCGTGTATTTCGTGGTTAAAAAGGTTTTTTTTACCCTTTCAACAACAAAAACTCCCCGGTCTCACAATTGAAACCGGGGAGTTAATCAACATATGGCTTTTTTCACCCTGTTAGGGCGTAGCCTCTATAGACACAACCAACGTGCACATGGTCTTGCCTTCCATGACCAGGGCAAAAGTCGTGGTGTATTTACCGGCGGTGGACGGGGCTTTCATATCCACGGTCAGTGTGGTTTCTGCATTTTTTGCGAGAGCAGAATTGACGTCATAAACATCTGCACCGGTTTGCATTTTGGTGCCGCTGATATAGGTGAGATCCACAAAACCTGATTCCCAATCCTTGGAGCCGGTATTTTTCACCTTCCATACCGCGTCAAAATCAGCGTTGATTCCCATCTTAACGCCAGTTGCTGGCGAGGTGCTAACCACTGTACAGGCATATCCCAGAGGTGTTGATGTTGCGGATGGTTTTTGCGTGGCGGGCACCACCGTCTTGGTTGCAGTCGGGGGCACCATCGTCACCGTCGCGGTAACCGTTGCCTTAGGCTCAAGGGTTGCAGTGGCGGTGAAAGTGCTTGAGGGCAGTGCTGCAGCCGTACTGGTCAGCATTGAAGCCTCCGTTTTCATTGCTCTGGCAACTCCTTCATCCACGGTTGCTTGCAGGGCAATGGGGTCCATGGTAGGGGCAGCCGCCTGACCTGTTAAGTTGCATGCAGAAAGCATCAAACCTGAAACCAAAATTAAACAAAGAACAGCAAATCGTTTTCGTAACATCTTTATTCTCCTTTGCAAATCAATGCACAATTACACGTAATCCAAATGGAGTCCACGCGTCCATAGTTATTTGAAAAGTTGGATAATATGAACTATCTTGCAACATTAAACCCCATGTGTTTCAACCTATTGTTTAAACAATAAGCACTTAATAGCATTGTAATTCGCATGGCAGATATTCCGCCTGAAAAACTCCTGAATATATTCTGAATATTTTTTGTTGGAAAAAGATGAGTATAGATATGAAAAATAAGAATTAGTAAAAATTTACTTTTCTTTTTGTTAATTCATCTTGCCCTTAATATTGTGTCGTGAAGCAACATAAAAAAAAGAGCCGCTTCTCCTACTGTTAACAAGCCTGGCGCGGATTTATTACGCTTAGCCTGTTTATTTAGGATTTGCGACGCATGTATGCGAACCATATACAACAACAAAATTGGTTTTAATTCCGTTCAAACTTCCATCTTGTTGCGCCGTGGGGTTCGGTTGTGGCATTGCCAATGGCAGTGTGAAAGGTGAAACGGTAGAGATTCCACGGCGCAGGGCCGGCGCTTGGCGCATTAAACGGACCGGTGAAAGCACCCTTTTCAACATGTACCGGCCAGCCGGTATCACGGCACATCGCAGCCACCTTCTCAAGGATCACCACGTCAGTCACCCGGGCTGCTTCGCCTTCAAAAACGATATCGATCGTCTCCAGTTTGGCAGAGATCGTGCAAGCCGGGTTTTCAGCCAGGTTTCGTGCCTTGCGTGTTCCCGGTCCGCTGGTGAAATAGATATCACCCTCCATCCAGATAGCGCCGATCCCGGCAGAGTGCGGGATACCCTCCGGACGCACCGTGCCGAGAAAGGCTGGTCTGCCAAAAAAGACACCGGCTGCCAGCAGATCACGCGGCCTGCTCCACGGCAGAGCTTCGTGACCATAAATATCAAGGTTTTTGGTTTCAATTGGGGTTCGTTCGGTCATTAAACATCCTCCACTATTGTCAGGTAAATCACCTTTAATCCAATCGCATAATCAGAGGACCCTCGCGCCTGCTAAAAAAGACGAACACCTTTATCAATCTGACCATGCGTCGAAAATAAGGAGGCATTTCGTCCGCTTCAATGGCATTAAACCCAAAAGGCCTATAGAAAATGCCAAGCTCCGGCCGGCACATTAGATACAACGGTCTTGGGCTTTGAGTCAAAAGTTGCTCAATCAAAGCTTTCGCCACACCCTTTCTGCGAAAGTCCTCTTCCACAGCGAGGGAGGCCAATTCCACAGATCCGTCTTTATGATGTTTTAACTGTGCGCATCCCAAAAAAACACTCTGAAGCGTTTCAGCCACGATAAAGTGCTGCCATTTCAAATCAAATGGGTTGATCTTCACACGGCGGATCAGGTCGCGTATCTTGACCGTATCTGTTTCTAAAGCAGGACGTAATAGGAAATCAGCTATTTCAACCTCTCCATCACCATTTCTTGTTAATTCAAAAAAGTGTAACAAATTGGCCAATAATTATCTAATCCGCATTCTTATAATATCAATAATGATGACTGATTAATTAACGATCTTTCGAAAAAAGGTTTACTACAATCAAAACAACCAAATCACACCACATTAAAAACACCCTGATTTCTGTAGAAATCAGGGTGTTGATCTAGCAAAAAATTCTAATATTTCTAATCTAGGGTGTAACCTCAATATTGACAGGAAGTGTACACATTGTAATTCCTTCCATCACGAGTGCAAATGAAGCAGTGTACTTTCCTGCGGTTCCGGGAGCTTTCATATCAATGATGATTGTGTGTTCCGCACCTCTAGCCAAAGCAACGTTAACATCGAAAACATCAGCCAAAGTTTGCATCTTGGTGCCACTGACATATCTTAGATCGACATATCCAACCTGCCAGTCTTTTGACCCGGTATTTTTGATCTTCCATGAGGAGTCAAAATCAGCATTGGCACTCATTTTTGTGCCTGCAGAAGGTGAGGTGCTCACCAATGAACAGGTATATGGCAGCGGAGTAGAGGTGGCTGTGGGTTTGGCAACGGTTGGAACATATGTATTGGTGGCCGTTGGAATAACCACTGCCGCAGTGGCTGTTGCCGTCGAAGTTGCGGTCGCGGTTTCTGTTGCTGTTGGTTCAAGCGTAGCCGTGGCAGTGAAAGTGCTGGTAGGCATGGCTGCTGCTGTGCTGGTTTGAGCGAGTGCCGTCGCCAACACTGCCTGCGCTACAGACGCATCCACGGTGGCTTGAAGAGCAACAGGGTCCACGGTCGGTGTGGTGGGTTGAATTTGGTAGTTGCAGCCCGAAAGCAGCAAGACTATGATCATTAAAATGGATGGAACAACAATTCGTTTTCGTAACATAATTAGAAATCTCCTATAGACAATAAAATACACAATTGCACACAATTCAGACGAAGTTCCAGGCTATAAAGTTCCATAATGGTCTGATATTAGATTATCGCTTTACGGAAAAAACCCGATCTTTAAGACCCAAAAATTAAAACAGTAAGGATTTATTGCATTGTAATCCTTTTTTTTGAGTAAAACAATTGACTTTTTCGGTCTCATCACCGGAACGTGAACCTGGTTCTAAGCCACACTTCTGGTTTTTCGCACACCTTATCATTTTAGAATAATTCTTGTTTAGGTCGTCACTTGCTTTGAAAGAATGACTTCCTCTATATTTTTGGAATACCTTGTTTTTTCAGAATTTAGATTATGAGTGTTCCGTAATTTTCCTATTAAGGATCAATTTTTATTCATAGGCACTATAATTAACACATTCCCTTCATTTGGAGCCCTCTATGCTGATTGGCGATATCATTTCCGTTGTAATCACCCTGGTAATTGTCGCGTTCTTTGCCATCCCGACCACCCGCGGACTGTACAGCTCTGCCAATTCTGCCGTACCAGTGCTGCTGGCCTTCATAAAATTCGCCATCCTCGCCACCGGTGGAGAGATCCTCGCCTGGCGCATCAAACATAAAACCTTCAACCTTAAAGGTTTTGGACTGCTGCCCAAAATTTTCCTCTGGGGTATCTTCGGCATCATCATCTATTGGGCTTTTGGTATTTTCAGTGGCGGTGTGCCAAAGGTCTTTCCTTTTCTAGCTAATCTGCCCGAACCCTGGCACAACATTCTGACCGCCTTCGCCATCTCGCTCTTCCTCAACTTTATCTTCTCACCTATCTTTATGACCACCCACCACCTCGCAGACAGCTTCATCAACGCCAACCATGGGCGTCTTCCGCTCAGGCAGTTCAATATGCTAGCCGCACTCAAAGGCATTGACTGGGATCGTATGTGGGGATTCGTCTTCACCAAAACCATCCCCTTCTTCTGGATCCCCGCACACACCATCACCTTCATGCTGCCATCGGAATGGCGCATGATCTTTGCCGCCGGTCTTTCAGTATTTTTGGGTATAATTTTGGGCAGTGTTAATAAAAACCGTAAAAAATAAGGAATCATATGTTTTCAAAGCTTAAGGACTCCATAATTACATCCTACGAACAAGAAAGCCTGTCAGCTCGCCTTGAACGGGTTAAGCTGGGCGTCTTGTTTGGCTTTTTTGGTACAACCGCTTATATGCTGTCAGCATCCCTCATCAACCCAATTTCCTTCCCCAACATCCCCATTGGCATCGATTGGCTCAACCTGATTGCATATTGGCTGTTATTATCAGCGGTTTTGTGCGTCGCCGGCGCGATTGCGGGATGGGCAACAGCCGATCATGTGGGGGTTGTGGGCGGCGGCACACTTATGGGATTGTTAATCCTGCTGGTAAACACCATCACATACCTTTCTGCACCACAACCAAGAGATTCTTATTTCAACATTCTGGTTACGACTGTCCCCTTGATTGCCGTGGCAGTGTTAATTGTTTTAATTTTTCGTTGGGGCATCAATCGCCAGATTGCGAACCTAAGAGAAGAAAATAAACAATTGCGTAATAAGCAATCACAAAAATTGTTTACAACCATCCTGATCGCAGGGTTGGTGCTGGGCATATTTGCCCGATATGATCGTTCGATCACCGACAGCCTGGCTGCCCTTGATTCAAGACTTCAGGTTGCAGGTGAAGATTCTTCTTCAACTGTTCGCTTCCCTGAAGATATTACAGAGAGTGTCAGTATGCATTTCGGCACGGGATACAAGTACATCGTTCATCAAACCAATTCAACCATCGGCGCAGTGGATGTTACCATCCGTTTCGATGATGGTTACCGGCTGACCTGTCTTATCCCCACCAATTCTGCCCTTTTTTTGATCATCCCCGCCTGCAGTGAAGGCAACCGTTTGAAATAAGTCAAATTGAAATTTCGCTGATCAAACTCCCAAACCCAAATTTGGGAGTTTTTCTCAGTAATTTACTGTCTATCCAAGAAAGAAAATGTTTTTCATCATTGATTTAACCCAGAAACTAAACCAACCTCAAAGTGTTTGAATAACAACAGAATGAAGTAACTTAACTCGCCAAGAAAGTGTGCATACCATGATTGATCAGACCTTTAAGTCATACCGTTACCGCTGGGTCGTGTTGGCTGTTTTTATGTTCGTGAACTTAATGATGCAATTATTATGGATTTCTTATGCCCCAGTCACCGGACCCTCAGCCAAATTCTACGGCGTTACCGATCAAGGCATAGGGTTCCTCGCCATGGCTTTCATGATTGTTTACATCCCCCTTTCCATACCCGAATCATGGGCGATTGACACCTTCGGATTCCGCAAGATGGTCAGCCTGGGTGCCATCTTGATGGGTGTTTTCGGCCTGCTGCGCGGATTCGCCGGCGCCAATTACAACCTGGCCATGCTTTGTACCATTGGCATCGCAATCGGCCAACCCTTCTTGATGAATTCGTGGACCACCGTCCCTGCCAAGTGGTTTGAACAGGAATTCCGCGCCACGGCTGTGGGTCTCGTGACCCTGGCCGGATTGATCGGTGTAGCCCTCGGCATGGTATTAACCCCCATCCTCAATCAAAGCCTGCCCATCGATCAAATTCAAGTAATTTATGGCGGTATCGCGGCGCTATCAGCTCTCCTGTTCGTCATCCTCGCCCGTGAAACGCCTCCCACCCCACCCTGCCCTGACGGTATGCAAACCCGCGCCCTCATGCTTGATGGATTGAAAAATGCTCTTTCAAATCGCAAATTCTGGCTGATCTTGCTGGTCGCTTTCTTGGGCATGGCCATTTTCAACGGCTTGACCACCTGGGTGGAGTCCATCGTCCGCCCACGTGGATTCTCTCCTGAAGAAGCCGGCACCTTGGGGGCGGTGATGTTGGTCGGTGGTATCGTCGGCGCCATTATTTTGCCCGCTTTTTCAGACAAAGAACACAAACGCCAAAAATACCTGATCATCGGTTTGTTGTGTGCCATCCCCGGCCTGGTTGGATTCACCTTTGCGCATTCGTTATGGCTTCTGATAGCTTCTTCATTCGCTTTGGGATTCTTTCTAGTCAGCACCAGCCCCATCACCATGCAGTTCGGCGCCGAAATCACCCAACCCACCCCTGAGGGGACTTCCAACGGGCTTTTTCAGCTTTTTGGGCAAACGTCGGTCGTGTTCGTTTACATTATGGAAGCCATGAAAGACAAATCAGGAGGTTTTACGCCTTCACTGGTGCTTTCCATCGTACTGCTGATTCTGTGTGTCTTGGTATCATTACGCCTGAAAGATCCGGATTTTTCTGCGCTTCCTGCTGAAATCCCTTCTGAAATTGAAGCGCCAGTTTCTGGAGTGGCCAGTTAACTTTCAAATATGATCTGAGTGAGGTCTCAATGCTTCTGCTTTTTATTGTTTCGCTTGCCTGGGCTTTTTCATTCGGGCTGATTAAGGGCAACCTGACCGGCGTGGATTCTAATTTTGTCTCTTTCGTCCGTATGGCGATTTCGTTTGTGGTCTTTTTACCCTTCATTAAGATCAAACGTATTGACCGCAAACTCTTCTTAAAATTAGCTTTGGCCGGTGTAATGCAGTTCGGCATCATGTATATTGCCTACATTGCTTCGTTTAAAACACTCAAGGCTTATGAAGTGGCACTCTTTACAATTTTCACCCCCATTTACGTCACCCTGATTGATGATGCCTTCCGGAAAAAATTCAATCCCCTTTACCTGGTGACTGCCCTGCTGGCTGTGGTCGGCACCTGGATCATCAAAAGCGGCGAACCGCTTTCTCCTGGCATCATGAGTGGATTTTTGCTTGTTCAGGTCTCGAATTTAACCTTCGCCTTCGGGCAGGTTTACTACCGCCGTTTAATGGCTGAACATAACGAATTGAAAGATCAAAACGTATTTGGCGTTTTATACTTCGGCGCAGTGGCCGTCACACTGGCCGCCACACTGATCTTCACCCCGCTGGCTGACGTCACCCTCACCGCCAAACAGATCTGGACGTTGGTCTACCTGGGCGTATTTGCTTCAGGCGTTTGCTTCTTCTTGTGGGGTATAGGCTCACGCAAGGTCAACACCGGTGCGCTTGCCATTTTTAACGATCTCAAAGTTCCCCTGGCAGTGGCAGTTTCGCTGGTGGTTTTCGGCGAAAAAACCAATTGGGTAACACTTTTGATCGGCGGTTTGATCGTGGTTGCTTCGTTGGTCTTTAATGAATGGCTCACTAATAAAGTGATTGTAAAAAGATAAGTTGTTGCCGCGGCAAACAGTTGCATAAAATTAAACCAAAAAACAAAGCGACCTTGACAAGGTTTGAAAACTTGCCAAGGTTGCTCTTTTTAACAAACTCACAATTTATTTCTCACAGCACATAAAACTATCTCTTCGCCAACATCGAAATGATCTTGACCACCATCTCCGTTGAAAGCTCCATCGCACGAGTTGGAATGCACTCATACTTGCCATGATAATACATCCCGCCAGTGAACAGGTTCGGACACGGCAGACCCATGTAAGATAAACGCGAACCATCCGTGCCTCCGCGCACCGGCACAATATTCGGTTCAATCCCCAGTGATTTCATCGCATTGCTTGCCAGTTCCACAATCCAATACACCGGTTCGATCTTTTCGCGCATGTTGTAATATGTATCCTTGGTGGATGCTTGAACCACACCGTCACCATATTTCTTATTCAAATAAGCGCCTGTCTCAACAAATAATTCTTTACGTTTTTCAAAAATGGCTTTTTCGTGGTCGCGGATGATGTAAAGCATTTTGGTTTGCTCTACAATGGCCTGCATCTCCATGATATGGAAGAACCCTTCGCGGCCTTCGGTAAATTCCGGACGCTCGTTAACTGGCAGCATGGCGTTGAACTCCATTGCCACAATTATTGCATTTAACATCTTATTCTTGGCGCTGCCCGGGTGCACGTTGCGCCCGTTCACCGTCACATATCCCCACGCTGCACTGAAGGTCTCATATTCCAGTTCCCCGATTTCGCCGCCATCCACCGTGTAGGCAAACTCTGCGCCGAATTTCTCTACATCAAAATGGTCCGCGCCTTTGCCGACTTCTTCATCAGGAGTAAAGGCGATTCTAATCTTGCCGTGTTCAATTTCTGGGTGTTTTAGCAAATACTCCACGGCGCTGAGCGTGATGGCGATGCCAGCCTTGTCATCTGCGCCAAGCAGGGTGGTGCCGTCCGTGGTAATCAACTCCTGCCCTTTATACTTCGCTAATTCTGGGAACATATCCAGCGTCATCACGATGCCGGCTTCTTTATTCAACACGATATCGCCGCCGTCATAATTGGCAATAATCTGCGGATTGACACCCTCACCGCTCATATCTGGTGATGTATCCATATGGGCGATCAGCCCCATGGTCGGGATTTTTTTGGTCGTGTTGGCCGGCAAGGTTGCCATGATGTAACAGTTTTCATCAAGGGTAATATCTTCCAATCCCATGGCTTTCATTTCTTCAACCAGCATATGCGCCAGGTTAAACTGTTCAGGGGTGCTCGGGGTTGTTTCCGATGACAGATCTGATTTCGTGTTAACTTTAACATAGCTGAGAAATCTTTCTTTAACGGTTGCCATCCATACCTCCATGAAATGAGTTAACAGTATTATAAACTCCATTACAGACGAAAGTCAGTTGAAACCCTTGTATGAATCCTGTACAATGACAATGCTCTTTACCGGTCACCTAGGATTAAACATATGCCCAAGATCGTCGATTACCCTGACGAAGCAAAATACAATATCAAATCTGTCAGCCAGCGAACAGGCGTTCAACCTGTAACACTTAGGGCTTGGGAACGCAGATATAAAATATTGGAGCCAAGCCGCGCTGAAAATGGTTACCGTCTATACAGTGAACGCGATGTGGCGCTGCTAGTGTGGCTGAAGAATCAGGTCGATACAGGCGTTTCCATCAGTTCTGCGATCTCAGATTATCGTTCGAATATTCGCAAAGGTATATCACCTGAAGCAGTGATCAACACGCCGGCTCCTTCCCCTTCAAAACATTCCAGTCTGCCTGCCTCTGAATTTGTAAAGCTTTTTTATAACGCACTGGTGACTCGAGATGAAGCGGCTGCGGGCAAAATTTTTAACCAGGCACTGGCATCATTTGACCTTTTCCCGCTGGTTGAGATGGTGATTTTTCCTACTCTCAGAGAAATCGGCGAAGCCTGGTATAACGGAAAAATCTTTGTGGCTGTCGAACATTTTGCCAGCGCATTCATACGATCCAAGCTGTTGGCCATTTATCAAGCTCTGCCCGTGAACCGCAGAATTTCTTATATTATGGTGGGTGGTGCCCCTGGGGAACTTCACGAGATTGGTTCTTTGGTGACTGCCATGCTGTTAAGAGATGCAGGCTACCATGTTGAATATCTCGGCCCTGATTTACCAATGGATGACCTGGTGGATTACATTAAAGTTGAAAAACCAAAAATGGTCATTCTGGCTGCCACTATTCAGGAAGCCACCGAAGACTTATTCAATTTTGATGAACTGATCAGCGGCGTAAAGCCAAAACCCATCTTCGGATTCGGCGGCTCTGCTTTTAATCGCAACCCTGAATTGATCAACAAAATTCCCGGTTATTATCTTGGTGAGACGATCTCGCAATCCATCAAAACGGTTAAAACCATTCTCGAGAGCAAGAAACACGATTCGTTCGCAGGATGATCTTCAAAAAACAACCCTAATCGGGTTGTTTTTGTAACTGTTCTCGTGTTCTTCGGTATAAAATAATGGGTCCGTCAGCCGGCACCAGTACCTCGCCAATTCTCATCCCTGTTTTCTTTGGACGCTGGGTGAGCACAACACGTTTATCCTGATTGAGTATGTGCCTGTTTGCGGGATTGAACGTCCAGGCAATCAGGCTTCGTAAAATAGGCACATTCATAAAACGCTGATAGCTTCGCAGGTAGATCTTGCAGTTTTCATCATCAATCGGGGTAAAGAAAACGGTGATGCGCACATCTTCTGAGATTCGGTTCATCCATAAGTTAGGAAAACGGAATTTCAAAAATGGCTGCCTGTTTGGTTTTACCAACTCAGAGGCTCTCTTCGCTGTTGAAATACCGTCATCAGGGCGGCTGTAAACCCAAATCTCCATCGTATCTTCTATTAACTCAGTCAGCGGACCGTCTGCAATGGTCCGGTTGCCGCGTCCAATCGAGTCAGCATGCACAAAGGGAATGTGGAATACATCCATTTGATTTTCAATGGCGCGTGAATAATCCACTGTCCAGTTGTCCGTCAAGTCACTGGTGGTAAATGTTTCATCCAGATCATCAAACCAGGGCAGTTCAGGGTAATTCTGCTGTACTTCTCCCCACCAGATATAGATATAGCCGTGTGCCTCTCGTGCCGGATAGGTGCCAACCTTCAAGGCTTTTGGCGGCTCTGAGGCTTTGCCATTGGCAGGAACCAGCACGCATTTACCGCTGGCATCGTATTCAAAACCGTGAAATGGACATTGGATGTGATCCTCAACCAGGCAGCCGATGCTCAGCGCCACGCCGCGGTGCGGACAAGAATCCGCCTGGCAAACTGGCTTATCGGTCGCATCCCGCCAGAAGATCATCTTCTCTCCCATACGTGTCACGCCCAGCACTTTGCCCTTTTTTAGTTCCTTTGCCTGTAAAACCACATACCACTGATTTCGAATCATCTATCCTCTGGCACCAAATAATAGTTGATCTGCATGCAAAGAGCCGTCACGCGGACGGCTCTTTGTGTTTTGCGCTGCGACTTCCCTAGCTCATCGTGAGGAGGGATGTCGCAGCGCGTTGGTCAAAATACTTATCTATCATAGACACCACCTCCTCATCGTTAGGATGGCACAACTTATTTTGTCTGGTAACGTAAGTATAACTAAATGAAGATGAAAGTCAATATGGCAACGAATATTGTAGAACCTTACAGAAGAAAGAAATGCAAAACTTGCTTTGAGGTTCAATCACCCGTATAATGCCTCAAATGAAATTTTCCAATTGGACGAACCGTAAATGGGTCAAGATCAGCTTGCTGGTGCTGCTGCTGGCGCTCTTTTCAATTTGGGCGATTGAAACACCGCACGGTGTGTATGGGAAATTGGAAGCCATAGGATATGCCGTCTGCCATCAAATCGCCAGCCATACCATTGAGATTGGCGGCAAGCTTTTACCTCTTTGCGCCCGCTGTACCGGTATGTACCTCGGCACACTGCTGGCTTTAGCGATTCTCAAATCGAACCAACGTTTGTCAGGCAAACCCTCTACCGCAAAAATCATGGTATTGGCTTTCTTTTTGCTCATTTTCACTGTGGACGGTGTCAACTCCATGTTGGCTTCCTTCTTTTCAATATCTCCTCTTTACCCGCCTTCCAACTGGCTGCGCCTCGGCACCGGCTTGTTGATGGGTGTCGTTTTAGCCAATATCCTGCTGCCACTTTGGAACCAGACACTTTGGAAGGAATCCAATCCGCGCCCTGTGCTGCAAAGCTGGAAGCGTTTTTTTCTTTTATTGCTGTTTATGATCGTGGTCGGTGTTTTAATTTGGTTGGATATTCCCATGCTCTACTATCCTATTGCCATCCTATCCACAGGTACTGTGTTTGTCATCCTGGGGATGGTCTATACCCTGTTATGGAGTATTATTCTAAACAAGGAGAACACTCTCGAAAAGCTCAAAGACGGCATCACTTTTTACTTGTTGGGCGTCATCTGCGCGCTCGTGCAGATCGGCTTGATGGACCTGATTCGGTTGAGCCTGACGGGATCCTGGAGTGGATTCCAGATTTAGTGTAGAAGAGGAAACATGGAAATATTTAACATTTTTTCGGCATTTGGTTTGTCGGCCAGCGCTGGCTTGAATGCCTACATCCCATTATTGGTGGTCGCATTACTGGCAAAATATACCGACCTGATCCATTTACAGGAACCTTGGAGCGCTTTAACCTCCTGGTTGACCATCGGTGTGTTAATCGTGCTTTCAATTGTTGAATTTCTCGCGGATAAAATTCCTGCTGTAAATCACGTCAATGATGTCATTCAATCTTTTGTGCGTCCAACCGCAGGCGCAATTGTTTTTGCCGCCACCGCAAATCAAATTGGTGACGTCAACCCAACGCTCGGTTTGATCGCTGGCTTGCTCGTTGCCGGCAGTGTGCATACCGTCAAATCCTTGATCGTGCGACCGGCCGTGACGGCAGCCACCGGCGGCGTGGGTAACGTCCCTGTCAGCATGGCTGAGGACGTCGCTTCAACCGCGGTTTCCTTCCTGTCTGTCGTGGTGCCGGTTATAGCCGTCTGCGTGGTGATCATCCTGACCACCATTGTCGTAACCAAACTGATCTTCAAGAAGAAGAAAACACAACCCGAAGTAAAAAGTTAATCGTTGGGCTTCCGCAGATCTCGAAATCTTCGATTTCTTGGATCTATCATGACTAAACGCACACCTCTCCGAAAAACTCCCGCTGTTTTTCAAAACCGCGGGAGTTAGCTCTTAATCTGAATCAAACAATTATTCTTCCAGACAAACGATGGATGAATCAGGCACTTGAATCGTAATGGATTGCCCCATTTCACAATGTTCTGACAGTGAAAATACATAAATCGTTTCATGACAGCTTATTGTTACTTTGAAATCATCCCCCCTGAAAACACACTCGCTAACAACCCCATTGATTTTGTTAATTCCACCTTGCCTGGTAGCAAGGTTTGCACCGGTGGTTTGGATTAAGACCAATAATTGATCACCAATCTTTACATCAGGTTTCAAACAATTGGATGGCAAAAGCAATCCTATTTCAGTTTTTACCTCTAAGGGGTTTACGGACACCACCTTGCCTTCAATAAAATTGCTCATCCCTAAAAATTCAGCGACACTGCGATTCTTGGGGGCTTTATACACTTCCTCCGGGCTGCCGCTTTGCTCGACAAATCCGTCAGACAAAACAGCTATGCGGTCACCCAACACGAAGGCTTCCTCCTGGTCATGCGTCACATAAATTGCCGGGATGCCCGTCTTGTGCAGCAGCTCGCGCAGTTCCTCCTGCAGTTCCATGCGCAGAGCGCGGTCAAGTGCCGCCAGAGGTTCATCCAGCATCAGCAGCCGCGGATGGGGTGCCAGTGCGCGCGCCAATGCGATGCGCTGCTGCTCACCGCCTGAGAGATCTGTTACACTGCGGGTCGCAAATCCGCTCATGTTGACTAGTTCAAGTGCCTCATGCACAAAAGACGAAGTCTCAGCCTTCTTCATCCCTGCCATACGCAGCCCGAAAGCCACATTCTCGCTCACATTCATGTGCGGAAAGAGCGCATAATCCTGAAACATCAATCCGAACTGCCGCTTCCAGGTGGGCACATCGCAAACGCTCTCGCCGTTCCAGCGCACATCGCCGCTGTCGGCGGTTTCAAGCCCGGCAACGATGCGCAGCAGCGTACTCTTACCGCTGCCGGAGCGGCCCAACAAACATAAAGTTTCACCGCTTGAAACGCTCAGGCTGATCCCCTTGAGCAGCGGCTTGCCTTCGTAGTTTTTGTGGATGCCGACGATTTCGAGTAGATTCATAATTTCATCTCAATAATACTCTTTTTCCTAATTACTAATTACTAATCCCGATTCTCTATTCTCTATTCTCTACTCTCAAATCTCCGCACTTCCTTCCACCTGAAGCTTTTCCAGCAGACCGATTGCCAGGGCACAGGCGAGCATCAACAATGTAGCCATAGCCATGGCCTGACCGTAATTCATTGCCCCGGGCTGTGATAAGAAGCGGTAAATCGCCACCGGCAGAGTGGGCGTATCTGGCCGGGCTAAAAAGCTGGTTGCGCCAAACTCACCCAGTGACAGCGTGAATGAAAAGATAACTCCCACCATAATCGCACGATGGATGATTGGAAGTTCCACCTTGCGCCACACCTGCCACGGAGATGCGCCCAGACTGGCCGCGGATTCACCCAACGACGCCGGGATGGATGCAAGCGCTGGTTGGATCGTGCGCACAACGAAGGGCAGCGCCACCAGGCTGTGCGCCAGCGGAATTAACAGTGGAAAACTGCTCACATCCAGCGGCGGTTGGTTAAAAGTGATCAAAAAACCCAACCCCAACGTCACCGCGGAGGTGCCGAGTGGCAGCATGATCAGCGGATCAAGCCAGCGTTTCAATCCCTGCTGACGTACCAATGCATATGACGCAGTCAACCCAAGCCCGACCGAGATCAGCACAGTGACCGCTGCATAATACAGCGAATTGAGGGCTGCTTTAGCCGGTGGAACGTAGAAAAAAGCGTCGTTGCGGTTGATGAAAAGTTCGCGATAATGCGCCAGTGTCAGACTGGTCGTTTGGGTCGAGACATCCATCTGAAGCACTGATTTTATTGCCAGGGCAGCCAGAGGAGAAACGATCAGCACTATCAGGATGATAACTAGAAAAACGATGGCTGCCTTTTCAAAAATACCGTGCGGTTTACGCACGCCTTCACCTTTCAATCGCGGCATTAACGGAACACTGCGTTTACCGTTCAACCGCGTATACAAAAGTGTGAGACCGAAGGTGCAGGCCAGTTGAATGAAAGAGAGCAGCCCGGCCATCTTCAAATTTAACATCGACAGCGTTTGGGTATAAATCGAAACTTCGAGGGTTGCGAACTTCGGTCCGCCCAGCAGCAGGATCACCCCGAAGCTGGTGAAGTCAAACAAAAAGACCATCAGCGCCGCCACCAGAATGGACGGTCTCAACAGGGGTAGTGTCACTTCGCGGAAGACCCGCCAGCGCGATCCGCCCAGCACTCTGCCGGCTTCTTCGATCCGCGGATCAAACTGCACCAGCGCGCTGCCCACAATACGAATTACCACCGAGGTATTATAAAAAACGTGTGCGATCAATATCGCACCCAGCGTATTCATAAACGAAATCGGCGGAATTTGCAGGTCGAATGCCTGCATCAACCAGCCGTTCAGCAACCCGCGCGGACCGAGCAGTGCGCTGAAACCTGCCGCCACCACCACAGTGGGCAAAATGAACGGCAGGGTGGTTAAAAGTCTTAATGCGCCCTTGCCAGTAAAGTTATAGCGTGCAAAGATGTAAGCAGCCGGCAGCCCAAGCGCCAGTGTCAGCAGCATCGAAAGTGCAGCCTGCCATAGAGTAAACAACAATGGCTGCAAGATTGCATTGGCGCTCAACACGCCGCTGCGTGAGACCATCACCAGCAGGATCTTTACGAGCGGCACTAGAAAGAAAAACAATAGGAAAGCCGCCGGCAATACCCAAAGGGCTTTGCTAAACAAAAACCTGTTTCGCGGCTTTCCTTGGTTTGGCATTATTTCAAGACCGTATCCGTCCAGGCCTGGATCCACACATCGCGTTTTTCAGCGATCAACTGCGCGTCAAGTGCATCGGTGGTTTCAGGTATTTGGTTATAGGTTACAAAAACTTCAGGCAAGACTGCGTCGGGGTTGACCGGGTAAACGAACATTTGCAGGGGCATGTCCTCTTGAAAATCCTTGCCCAGCATGAAATCCACAAATTTTTGCGCCATCTTTTCATTTTGGGTCCCCTTTAGGATGCCCACAAACTCGATCTGCCTGAAGCACATGCCATCGCCTACCAGTGAGGCAGTCGGAGCGTCCGTAATCGGTGTTGCCGCATATACCACCTCCACTGCCGGGCTTGAAGCGTAAGACACCACCATTGGCTGAGCCCCCTTGCCTGAGCTTCCGCTGAAGTTGGTGTAATAAGCCGTACTCCAGTCATTCACCACCACCAGACCGTTGTCTTTAAGCGCCTGCCAGTAATCCAGATAGCCATCCTCGCCGTATTCTGCGATGGTGGCCAAAAGAAATGCCAGCCCGGGGGAGGAAATGGCAGGGTTTTCAACCACCAGCAGTCCTTCTGTGCCGCTGCCCTGGCCGTATTCAGGCTTGAGCAGGTCATCCAGGCTTTGCGGCAGCAAAAGAGCTTGGCTGGCAAAGTAAGCCTTGTCATAGTTGATGCAAACATCGCCGTAATCCACCGGCAGAGCCCGCTTTTGGTCATCCAACTTGAACTCGGCCGGGATCTGCGCAAGCCCAGGGGATGCGTAACTCACGAAAAGGTCTTCATTCAAAGCGCGTGATAAAAAGGTATTATCGACCCCGTAGAAGACATCCGCTTCTGGAGAGCCCTTGGTGAGGATGGCGCGGTTGATCGCGGATCCTGTATCTCCGCTTTTGAGAAACACCAGCTTGACATTGTTTTCGGATTCGAACTGTGTCACCAAACCTTCAGAGATGGCAAAAGAGTCGTGCGTCATCACGGTCAGCGTTTGAGGTCCTGCTGGTTTTGATGTGCAGCCAGCCAGCAGTGCGCCAATTAAAAGTACAAGAATTACCTTTTTCATCATTCCTCCACCCCGCTTGTGCGGGTGTGTACACCCTAAGATCGGGTGTGTATACAGAGTAATAAACCTGATTCGATGGATACCACTGCCCGGTCGCCGAGCATCACATTGCTGATGCCGCGGCCTTTCTCCTGGTGAAGGGTTTCGTGTCTGAGGGGATATTTCAACTCGCGCGTTTCAACTCCTACCACATCACCCTGCATTGGGATCAAAGACACAATATCTCCAGCACTGCCGTGAATCTCCACACTGTTGCGGATGAAAAAGAGCTCTTCAGTGCCATCTTCGATGCTGACCTTGACCCCATTCAGAAGCGGATGAGTCAGTAAATTGAGGTTGCCCAGTGTCTGGTCCAACCTGCCGCCCAGCACAGCGATGATCAGAATTTCGTCAAATCCCTTTTCAATCGCTGCCAAAAGCGCCAGTTCCAGGTCGGTTTCGTCTTTGTCAGGCTTATACCGCCGCACTTCTATCCCCTGCGCAATTGCCCCTTCCACCTCTGCAGTGGTGGCAGAATCCAGATCGCCAATCAACAATCCCGGTGTCTTATAAAGGTTGCGTATATGCCGCAAACCTCCGTCCACCGCGATATAGTAGTCGTCTGGTCTGAGATGAGGCAGAATCAGCGCTGCCTTCGGCATTACCCCGTTGGCAAAAAGAACTGCGCGTTTAGCCATAAAAAAACCCTCCGCCTGGGAGGGTTGGTCTTTTAGACGCACACATCCCTCCGCCGGCATTATCCGGATCAGGTTTTGCGGGTCGAAGGCGCCTAGCCTTCCTCTCAGCCTGGTACGCCAGGCTCCCCGTGAAACTGTTACTTACAGGCAAAAGTATAGACCGCTTTCAATGCAAAGTCAAGAAAATTGCAAACCAAATGGGGTACAATTTCATATCTCTTACCTGGACTGGACCAATGGATAAACAACAAAGAATCATTTTCTGGTTGCTCATTCTGATTTCGTTGATCATTTTCAGCGCTTTTATCGTGCCCAATCTAACAGGCGCCAAAGATGCCGCCATGCTCAGCGCTTTTGAGCACGACGAATTTGCCCAATACCCCAACGTCCTCCACATGCTTCAGACAGGTGACACACTCAAAGCAAACCTGCACAATTTTCTGGTTTATTTGCACTATTACTACGGCTATCCGTTTTACTTCTTCTCGGCTCTCGCTATCCTGCCCGTAAAGTGGATACTTGGTGCAGATTGGACGATACACACCCAGCTAATTGTTGTTGTATTAAGGCAGATGATTAATGTGTTGCCAATGCTTCTGGCCGCTTTCATTCTGGTGCGCGATCAATTAAAATCCACCTCGCCGTGGAAAGCGCTGATTACTTTTACATTTTTGATGCTGCTGCCCGCTGTAGTACGTAATAACCTCTGGTGGCACCCAGACAGCCTGCTTACCTTGTTCGCCGTGTTAACCATTTTCCTGCTCATCAAAGACCGGGGCAAATTCGGCAAATTTTTTTTCCTTTCTGCGTTCACCTGTGCTCTGGCTATCGGTGCCAAGATCCTGGGTGTGCTCTTCGTCCTCACGTATGCCAGTGTTTTGATTTACGGTCTGATTACCAAAAACCTTTCTCTTAAGAAAGCCTTCCTTTTAGCACTGGTATTTCTGGTGGTGTTGGTGGTTTCAGTTGTTGTGACAAATCCGTTGTTGCTCCTGCCCATCGAGCGCGGAGAGATCATCGCGATTTTCAAAGCCAACCTTGCTCAAAGCTCGCAGGGCTTTTGGGTGGCCGATAACGGCAGCGCCAATAAATTGAACGAGGTCGTTCAAATCATAAGAGATTATTACGGCGGCTTTCTGCTCTTATGTGCAGCCCTGTTAACAACCATCATGGGGTTGTTTAATAAAGAAAATCGATTGAAAAACCTGGTAATCCTTACTTGGGTGATCGGATACATGGGTTATTTTGTCATCTTCGCCGCCACAATACGTACGCATTACTTCATCCCCGCGATCCTGCCCCTCTATGCCACACTGCTGGATTGGGTACAAATTGATTTCAAAAATATCTTGACACATGGTAGGAACAAAGGCAAATGGCTTCATCCATTAGCCAGTTTGGCATTTGTTGTGGCTATATTGATAGCAATTCTCTTTAACATCAGACACACAGCGACTGCCATCTTTGAAACATCAAAACGTGAAGAGACGTCGCCAAGTTTGGCGATGTTTGACACCTTCAAAACAGATTACCTGCCCAGCCTGCCAGCAAACACCCCCCTCATCTTTTATCGCGATTGGCGTGCCTACGTCGCCGACGATCCCCACTGGCAGGTGATCTACAATTGGGGTCTGGCCACCTATGGTTATGTTGAAGAAAATCAACCGGATTTCTTGTTTATCGAAATTGATAACGTCTATTACTTCTCGGATGCATCCAAGCTCGAATTCGCGCTTGATAAAGACACCATGCAAGCCATGTTTGACTTCTATTCTGATGTGCTTGATGAAAAGGTCAACGGATACCACTTACTTCATAAAGATGATTTCGGATATATCTTTGTGAGTGAAGTGCTTTATAAAGAAAATTTCTTAAAATAAATAATTAAGGACACCATGACAAGGGTTTGAACCACCCTTGTCATGGTGTCCTTGCTATTCTCTGGAAAATAAACGAGATTATTCAATCCCTCACTGTTTACATCTCACCCACAATCACATCCGCCAGGGACCGTTTTGGCACATGATGACCTTGTTCGGCATCTCGCCAATATTTGATATCACCATCTGCTTTGACTTCTTCAATCATCACCTTTTCGACCGGTTCACCCAGGGCAATCACATACAAAACCTCAAACTGCGCCGGGATATCAAAAAGAGATCTGATTTCTTCCCTTTTAATCGTGCCGAAGATGCATCCGCCCAGGCCGAGTTCGACCGCACCCAACAATAGGGTCTGCGCTGCAATACCGGGATCAATGCCAAAAATGGGGGCAAGCGTCGTGTCCCCCAGCATGATCATATAAGCCGTCGGGCGATCATCCTCAACCGGACCGTCCCAATCTTTCAGATACCCTGCCCAACTCAAAGTTGGGTAAAGCTTTGCATACCATTCCTCTGAAGTCACCAGCAGATACTTCAAGGGCTGCATGTTCCGCCCTGAGGGTGTTAGCCGGGCAAGATCCACCAGCTCGCGCAAAGTTTCTAACGAGATGCGTTTTCCATGATTGAACCTGCGGTAGCTGCGGTTGCGAAGAACGAGATCTTTTAACATGAGTGACTCCTATTAATAAATTATTCCAGTAAAGTATAGTACATTGAAAGTCAAATTTTTCAAAAAAGTAAAATTCATCAGGGGATTATCAGTGACCTTAAAGATGACAAATTGACAAATTTACGTTTTCGTCGCAAACCTTAATGGGAAGGAAAAAATTGCATTTTTCCCAACGAGGGTTTATTTATTAACCTCATCGTTTGTATCGCATCTTGACAATAATCGTATAAATAAAGGGTGGAAGCGAAAAGCCAGAGGGCAACATTGGTCGCTTTTCCCAAACACTGAAGCTGTACAAAAATATATGGGGATATCCTTCTGGTATGCTAACAGCGAAACCGGCCATGGTAATGGCTGGTTTTAATTTTAATGGTGATCGAGAGGAGGTTTTATAAAAAAATAAACAATGATCTAAACACTTATTGGTGGCTCTTTATTATTGGTATACATAAAAAGGGAGAGAATATGAAAAAAAATAGAGTTTTAGGGTTTTTAGTCATTGCGGTGTTATTGTTTGCACTGTTTCCGGTAGGAAATGTATCCGCGGCAACAAAGGTGGCAGTCTGCCATCTCGACGACATGGGACTTTATCACCTCATCACCATCAGCGAATCCGCGTTTCCCGCTCATGTGGCACATGGAGATGCATCTCCTGGTGAATTGGTTCCAGGTATGGCTGGAAAAAAATTTACCGCTGATTGTTCAATCATTGATGTAAAAACTTTAGTGGATACTGTTTCGGTTCCATCGAGCGGCGTTACAGTCTATTCTTCAGCCGTTTTGCAATCCGGGATTACTTATGAAATGGTTGCCAACGGAACATACAAGTTTGTCAACTGGACGGATGCAGGTATTGCCGATGCAAGATGCTCGCTTAGAATTCCTGGATCATACAATACTACAGGAGCTATCGCATGGATTGATGGCGCTGTATTTCCGGGATCTCTTCAATATTACTTACAAGTTTGGGTTGGTGGCAACCATGTTGAATGGGGAACTGGATGTGAGACAGAAACTCATACTTACACCAGTTCGATAACCGGTGCAGGCACTACAGCCAGTTTCAAAATCTGGGACAATGCATACGGTGATAATTCGGGCAGCATTGAAGTAAAGATATATAAATATAACTAAATTATTATTACTATAAGAATCTAAAAAAATGAAGTGTTTCTGGCTAGTATTCTTACTAGCCAGAAATTTCTTATGACCAACAATAGGAGTGCAAAGCGTCCATTGAGGGGGTTTAATAGATACGCTAATAAAAAGTCTGATTTTTGGAGAGCGGGCAGCGGGATTCGAATACAATACCTCGATGGTACTCGTGAATATGTAAACAAGAGCGGGCAGCGGGATTCGAACCCGCGAATATCAGCTTGGAAGGCTGACGCCTTACCACTTGGCGATGCCCGCATTGTGTCCAAAATTATAATGCAAGCCTAATAATTGAGCAAGAGAATTTTTCACTCTTCCGTCAATTTTTTCAGCGCAGATGTCAGCACCCGCACTGCCTTCTCGTATTCCCCCAACTCGATTCTTTCATCTGGCGTGTGATCCAGTGCAGAATCACCCGGCCCATAAACCAGCGCCGGACAGCCCCACACAGGCGCCACGACATTCAGATCCGCCGTACCGGTTTTATAGACAAAAGCCGGTGTGCCCCCCTCCCCGCGGATGCCAGCCAGCACGGCTCTCACCAGCCGGGTGTTCTTGTCGCAGGTGAAAGCAGCCAGCGGCACGCCCAGGCGTACTACTTCGGCGCCTACAGCCATTTCTTCCAGTTTAACGTACCATTCTTCCGGTGAAAACGCAGGCGGAAGTCTCACCCCCACTCTCATTTTTGCCCACTGTTCAAAATCGTTGTGGCCTGAATTAAACTCATGCAGCGAGGGCTGCAATTGATCAAAGACGCGTGTTTTATCGGTGTTATAGGCATCAGAAAACGTTTTGATCGACTGCCAGACAATCACCCCTGATTCACTGGCGGTTGTGCCGCCGCTGGCGGTGTGGTCCATGCCCTGCCTGATCTTGATCTCTGCCCAGGCAGTGCCCTTATACCCCAGCGCAGTTCTATCCCAGCGGTTGGGTTCTCCGATGATGGCATAATCCGGTTTGTATTGGTTAACAGCAAAAAAAGCGCCTTTGGAATCTCTCTCTTCTTCCACCGCGCCGATCACCACCAACTGCCATCCTTCGACTGCGCCGCAGGCTGCGGCTGCATCTGTGAAACATGCCAGCGGACCCTTGGCATCCACTGCCCCGCGCCCGTAGAGGATGCCATCCTCCACTCGCACGGGAATTTCGCCAGGCACAGTGTCGATATGTCCGAGCAGCACGATCTGCCTGTATCCGCTGCCGATCACGCCCACTGCATTGCCGGCTTCGTCGCGGAACGCCCGGTCGTAACCAAGCGCCTGCATGCGCTCCACCAAAAAGCGCACTGCGCCTTCCTCGTTACCTGAAGGGCTGTATTGGCCGACCAATCCGATCAGAGTATCAGTCAACGGCTACTCTCCAGCAATTTCTTGGGTCAAGACTTCATTTATGGCTGCTGCCAATTGGTCAAGCTGTTCATAGCTGATCACCAGCGGCGGCAGCAAACGGATGACAGTCAGCCCGGCATTCAACGCGATGATATGTTTTTCCTGCAGCGCCTTCACATAAGGCGTTACCTTCTGTTTCAGTTCAATGCCCACCATCAAACCCATGCCACGCACTTCGCGGATCAGCGGGGACTGGATGGCGCGCAGTTTTTCCATCAGATAGGCGCCCTTTTCAGCCGCCTGTTTCGCCAGACCTTCCTCTTCCATCACCTCAAGCGCCGCGTTGGCCGCCGCACATGACAGCGGATTGCCGCCAAAGGTTGAGCCGTGCACGCCGGGGACGAGATTTTGCACCGCCGGTCCGATCAGCACCGCCCCGATGGGGATGCCTCCACCCAGCGATTTGGCCACGCACAGCAGGTCGGGCGTGACGTCAAAATGCTGGCAGGCGAACATCTTGCCCGTGCGGCAAAAACCGGTCTGCACTTCATCAATAATCAAAAGCGCGCCGCGTTCTTTGCTGATGCGCTCCACTTCTTTGAGATACCCTTCACCAGCCGGAAAAACCCCGCCCTCACCCTGGATAACTTCCAATATAACCGCGGCAGTTTTATCGCTCACGGCTTTATCCATCGCTTCAATATTGTTGTAAGGCACATGGCTGAAATCAGGCACCAGCGGCAAGAAAGGTTCGCGGTAGGCTTTATTCCAGGTGGCAGAGAGTGCCCCCATCGTGCGCCCATGAAAGCCGCGCATGGTCGCCACAATGCCCGTCCGCCCCGTGGAGATTCGCGCGAACTTGAACGCCGCCTCCACCGATTCGGTGCCGCTGTTACAGAAAAAGACCCGATCCATGCCGGGCATCAACCCGGTCAATTTTTGCATCAATTCAGCCCGCTGATCGTTCGGAAAGCTCTCAAACAACGTCAGCAGTGTGGAGGCTTGTTTGGCAATCGCCGCCGCCACTTTGGGATGTGCGTGCCCTAAATTTGCCACGCCGTGTCCTGACGAGCAGTCCAGATACTCGTCGCCGTCCTCAGAGTACAAAACCGCTCCCTCGCCGCGGACGATCACCAGCGGTTGTTTGGTATACGTGCCGCAGGTGTGCTGCTCTTCCACAGCTTGAATATCGATGCAGTTGCCTTTTGCGCTCATGAGATCACCGTCCCTGCCCCCGCCAGCGCGGAGGAAATTGGCTTGTCGCCGCGGCCGTCGGCGATGATCACTTTGCCGACTCCTGCCTGAAGCGCCTCTTCGCTGCCCAAAACTTTTTTCTTCATCCGGCCCTGCGCCATTTCAAGCGCCGCCGGGATTTTGTCTTGCGAAATGTGTTTGATCAGCGTGGATTCATCCGGGAATTTTTCCATCAATCCGGGCACGGCTGTAAGCAAAATCAAGGTTTCAGCTTTCAAGGCGCCTGCCACCATCGCGGCAGCGCGGTCGGCATCCACATTGAGCGCTTCTCCGTTGTGGCTGACAGCCACCGGCGCGATCACGGGCAGGTAGCCCGCGCCGAGCAGCATCTCAAGCAGTTCAGCATTGACTTTGTCGATCTTGCCCGTGTAGTCGTCGCGGATCATCCTGCGTTTGCCGTTCTCCACGCTTTGGATGGCTTCCTTGCGTTCGGCCACCAGCAGGCTGCCGTCCATGCCGCACAGACCGAAGGCGTTCAAGTCCAGGCCGTGAAGCTGTTCGGTCAGGAGTGAATTGACCTTGCCGTTCACCGCCATCAAAAACACTTCCAGCGTGGTGCGGTCGGTATAGCGCGAAGTGTAGCCCGAAGGCGAGGTGATGAACTTGGGCGGTTTGCCCAATGCCTCCCCCAAGCTGTTGGCTTCAGCGGATCCTCCGTGCACCAGCACCAGGCGCTGACCGCCCTTGATCAGCTCGGCAGCATCCGCGCAGATGGCTGAAAAATCCACCCCTTCGGTGCCGCCCAGTTTTACGACTATGGTTGAATTATTGCTCATAAAATCTCCGCTCTAGATGGGGTGCAGGCCGGTGAATTCGAGGCCAAGGGTTTCATCCCAGCCCATCATCAGGTTCATACATTGTACTGCGGTGCCCGAGGCACCCTTCATCAAATTATCAATGGCGCAGATTGAAACCACGTGCCCATTGCTCTCGTCCAATTCAAAGCCGATGTCGGCGTAATTCGAACCAATCACGATCTTGGGTTCAGGCACGCGGTAGATGCCGCGCTGCTCCTTTACCAGTCTCACAAACGGATTTTCGTTCGCGGCAGCCCGGTAGGCTTTCCACAAATCCTTGTTCGTCACGCCAGCTTTCACCGTCGCGTGGACGGTTGCCAGTGCACCCCTTACCAGATCCACGGCGGTCATGGTCAGGCTGGCGTTGGTCATGCCCATTTCCTGGATGATCTCCGCAGTGTGGCGATGGCCGAAGGCCGAGAAGGTGCGCACCACGTTGGCGCGCTCAGCGTGCAGCGAACCCGAATTGCCCTCCGCCCCCGACTCGGATGAACCGACCTTGATCTCAATATAGGTCGGTGCGGATTGTTCGATCAGCCCGGCTTGCACCAGCGGCAGCAAAGCCAGATTGGCGGCTGTCGCATTGCAGCCCACTCCGCTGATGTAGCTTGCGCCAGACATTTCGGCGCGGTGAAGTTCGGGCAAACCGTAGACGAACTTCGGCAGCCACTCCGGCGCGGAATGCGGCGCCCCGTACCATTTTTCATACAGCGCGGTGTCTTTGATCCTGAAATCTGCAGAAAGGTCCACGATCATCGTGCCCAGCGCGGCGTACTCACTGATCTTCTTTTGCGCGGCGCCGTGCGGCAGCGCCAGAAACAACACATCCACCGCCTCAATCGTCGAAGGATCGCTGAACTTGAGCTGGCTGCGCTTGCGCAGGTTGGGATGCACCTGATACACATACTCACCCAAATGGGATCGCGAGGTCACCTGCTTGACCTCCACCTCTGGGTGCCCAATCAACAACCTCAATAATTCCCCGCCGCCATACCCCGATCCACCTACGATTGATACACTGATCATGTTTGCTCCTGTAAAATTCAGATATTCGAGAACAGAGAATCGAGAGCCGTCAAAAACATAACCTAACGAAGTTATTGTCTCATATAAGCCGCAATACTGTTCTCTGTTCCGTGGTTATTGCGCCCCCGAGCCGCTAAGCGGCGAGAGGGGTCAGTTCTCGGCTTTCTGCCTTTGCTTTTGACGGTTCTCTACTCTCGGTTCTCTGCTCTCGGCATTTTTGCAACTTCCACCACATAATTCACGATCTCGCCCGCAATGTCAATGCCGCTCACCGGCTGCGCGGTGTGGAACTCCATGGTGTGGTTGACTTCGTTCACCAGCATGCCCTTGTCGGGATGCTCCACCAGGTCCACCGCCAGCACGCCGCCGCCCACCGCATTGGCTGCGTCGAGACAAAGCTTTTCGATCTCGGGTGTGATCGGGCAAATCTCGCCCTCTCCGCTGCGCGCGGTGTTGGTGATCCAATGCTCGGATTTGCGGTAGATCGCCATGATCACCTTGTCGCCGATCACAATCGCACGGATGTCGCGTCCAGGTTTCTTGATGTATTCCTGAATGTAAAAGACCGAGTGCTGCACCGACCCCAGCACGTATTTATGCTCCACCACCGCTTCGGCGGCTTCACGGTCGTTGATCTTGGCCAAAAGCCTGCCCCACGACCCCACCACTGGTTTTAACACCACCGGGTAGCCAAAGGCTTCGATGGCGTCCAGTGCGGCTTCGGGCGTGAAGGCCGTCACCGTGTGCGGCTGCGGAACTCCTGCCCGGCTCAGCATGGCGCTCGTCACCAGCTTGTCGCCGCAGATTTCAGCCACCCTGGCGGTGTTCACCGTGCGCACGCCAAAGGCATCCAGCATGCGCAGGCAGTAAAGTCCGCTGGTATAGCTGATACTGCGCTCAAGCACCGCATCAAAAGTCTGCCAGGGTTCGGGATGCTCCAGATCGAAGGAAATTGCCCGGTCATCCAGCCTTTCATAATCGATGCCGAGCTTTTCCATCGCACTGAAGATCCATTTTTCTTCCACGCGCACCCGCGAATATAAAACGCCGATGCGCAGTCTTTTCTGTGTCATACCCGAACCTCCATGCTGCTTTTGTTCGCAGCGTTTTTGTGAATTATTCGCCCCAGTCTTCCTGTTCCATCGGTGCCAGTTCAACCGCGGCGGGGTTCAGTGAGGTCACTTCGAGGTCAACGCCACAATCCGGGCAGACCAGAATTTCGCCAACTTCGGTGCTGGCTTCAAGGGTGATTTCGGCGTCACATTCGGGGCAATTTACTGTACTCATTTGATTTCTCCTTTAAGAAATAATTTCGCTTTTTGAATTTGTTGTTTGACTGCATCCTGGGCGGTTCCGCCAATCACATCATGTTTGTTGACGGATGCCAGGGGATTGAATAACGCGTACACATCTTGTTCAAACGGACCGATAGCCTGGTACTCCTCCACAGAGAGTTGATCCAGCGCGGATTGCTTCTCGGCGGCCAATTTGACCGCCTTACCCACCATGCCGTGTGCGCTGCGGAAGGGCACGCCCTTGTGCACCAGGTAATCCGCCAGGTCGGTGGCATACAGGCTGCCGTCAATCGCGGCCAGCATCTTGTCAGCTTTGACGCTCATGGTTTCAAGCGCGCCGCCCAGCACCGGCAAAATGGTCATCAAGGTATCCGTAGCTTGAAAAACTGGCAGCTTATCTTCCTGTAAGTCCTTGTCATAAGTGGAGGGCAGCCCTTTTAAGGTCGCAAGCAAGCCGGTCAGCAGCCCAAGCAGCGTCCCCGCTTTACCGCGCGCCAATTCAAACAGGTCGGGGTTTTTCTTCTGCGGCATCAGGCTCGAACCGGTCGAAAAAGCGTCCGAGAGTTCGATAAAGCCGAACTCTGCCGTACTGAAGAGGACGACCGCCTCAGAGAGTTTGCTCAAGTGAATGCCGGTCATTGCCGCGCAGAAAAGATATTCGGCAGCAAAATCGCGGTCAGAAACGGCGTCCAGGCTGTTGGCGGATGTGCATGCAAAGCCAAGGTCAGCCGCCAGCGCATCGCGGTCAATTTTCAAAGTCGTGCCGGCCAGCGCGCCGCTGCCCAATGGCAGCACGGAAACTCGTTTGCCGAGGTCGTTCAGCCGTTCCACATCCCGCTGTAAAGACCAGAAGTGGCTCATCAGCCAGTGCGCCAGCGTGATCGGCTGAGCGCGCTGCAGGTGAGTGTAGCCCGGCATCACCACGGATTGATTGGCTTCGGCAGCCGTCACCAGCCCGGATTGCAGTCTGCGGATGGCGCTTTGCACTTCGGGCAGCGCTTCGAGCATCCACAGCCTGAAGTCGGTCGCCACCTGGTCGTTGCGGCTGCGTCCGGTGTGCAGTTTGCCGGCGGTTTCGCCGATCAGCTCACCCAACCGACGCTCCACCGCAGTATGGATGTCTTCGTCGCCTTCGCCAAATGCGAATTTGCCGTTCTTGAACTCCTCCGCAATGGAATGCAGTCCATTCACAGTGGTGGTGTGTTCGCCCGAAGAAAGCACACCCGCTTTGAGCAGGGCTTTCGCCCAGGCCAGGCTGCCTTTAACATCCTGCAGCGCCAGGCGCTGGTCAAAGGGCAGCGAAGCGTTCAACTTCCACGCCTGCTCGTCCAGCTTGCCAGAAAAACGTCCACCCCAAAGCGTCATGCGGCCTCCTTCATAATAGGTGTTAACACCTCTAGTCGCGTTTGAAGCGAGAATAATCGGGTTTCGGCATGGACAAACCGGAGACCGGCAGGCCGTTCATGGCACGCACTTTCAGGCTCAGTCCAAACAGGCGGATGAAGCCTTCGGCGTCGCTCTGGTCGTAAACATCTTCCTGACCAAAGGTGGCGAAGTCTTCGCGGTACAGGCTGAATGGGCTCTTGATACCCGCGCTGATGATGTTGCCCTTATACAGTTTGAGCCTCACCGTGCCGGTCACAGGGCCCTGCGTGTTATCCACGAAGGCGTCAATCGCCTCGTGCAGCGGGGTGAACCACAGGCCGTCGTAGGTCAGTTCGGCGTATTTCAGCGCGGCGATCTGTTTGAAGGCCAGCGTCTGACGATCGAGCACCAGTTCTTCGATCTCGTTGTGCGCATACATCAAAATCGTGCCGCCGGGGGTCTCATAAACGCCGTGCGATTTCATCCCCACCAGGCGGTTTTCGATCAGGTCCACGCGGCCGATGCCGTTGGCGCCGCCGATGGCGTTCAGCACTTCCACGATTTTCGCCGGGGAGTGTCTCTCGCCATTCACCGACACGGGGATGCCGCTCTCGAACTCGATCTCCACATATTCGGGTGTCTCGGGCGCCATTTCGGGGCTGGTGCTGATCTGGAACATGCTCTCTTCGGGCTCGTTCCAGGGATCTTCCAAAATGCCGCCCTCATGCGAAATGTGCCACAGGTTGGCGTCGCGGCTGTAGATGGATTTGATGGTCGCGGTCACCGGCACGTTGTGCGCGGCAGCATAGGCAATCGCATCTTCTCTTGAGCGGATTTCCCACTCGCGCCACGGGGCGATGATCTTCAAACGCGGATCGAGCGCCATTACGGTCAGCTCAAAACGCACCTGGTCGAAACGCGGATCGAGCGCCATTACGGTCAGCTCAAAACGCACCTGGTCGTTGCCCTTGCCGGTCGCACCGTGCGCGATCGCATCCGCACCTACTTCGTGCGCCACATCCACCAGATGCTTGGCGATCAGCGGCCTGGCCACAGAGGTGCCGAGCAAATACTTGCGTTCATAGATTGCACCGCTTTTGATCAGCGGAAATAAATAATCGCTGGCGAATTCCTCGCGCAGGTCGTGTGCGATCAACTGGCTGGCGCCGCTGGCGAGCGCTTTCTGCTCCAGCATATCCAGCTCCTGGTCGCCCTGGCCCACGTTGGCGCAGAAACACACCACCTCGCAGCCGTAATTCTCCTTCAACCACGGCACGATCACCGAGGTGTCCAATCCGCCCGAATACGCGAGCACCACTTTCTTGATAGATTTCTTTTGTTTTGCTGATCTGGCCATGGCACTTCTCCTTCTTGAATAAAAACTGCTAAATAATTGCATTTTTGGTGATTAGTGATTAGGCACTGAGTAATGAGGAAAACCAATGTGTTATCAAGCCTTATGCCTTGCCTTTCCTAATTACTCCTCCCAGCTCTTCCTAATTACTCATCCCTAATCCCTGCTCTTTCAAAACAAAAACCCTCCGTGAAGGAGGGCTGTTATGCTTTACAAATTCTGTTTCCAGAAACCTGTTCTTTTGGCGAACACCAAAGCTCCCATCCTTCGATTATGAAGAGGGCTGCTTTCGTCGAGCGCGGAGGAACACAATTTCGGTAAACATATTGGATTGATTCTATCACCCGTTTGAAATAGGTCAAGGGTATTTTAGAGATTGTGTAGACAATGGCCGCAGGCCATTCGTAGGGGGATATGGAGAGAATTATGCGCACCCGAGCAAAGCGAGAGGTGCAAATGCTCCGCCTTATCACGTTGATGCAAGCCCTTGCCTTTCGGGCGTGTCACTAAATCCCAGATTCATACGGACATCCTCCCGGTAGGGAAATCCCCGCAAGTACGAAGCACGTAGGGTGCAACTGCGATGCACCCACACTTTTTACTTAATCTTGACCCGCGAATCCACATTCATTTTTTGCCAAATCCAAACCAAACGATTTCGAATGAGAAGCTATCGAACTTCTTCTCCGACTCGCTCAGTGCATTAGCGCGCGAAGCGCCCAACGTGTTTCTAATGGTTGAATTTCACCACGTTGCCCGCCTTGCCTCAAACCAAATATGAAATCCCACCGTATTTCCCCTCGATTTGTCCCTTGCCTTTATCGGATATATACTCAACTAATCACATACCCATCTGTTCCAGCAATTTATCCGATCCATGGGAGCCTCATCATGAATAAAAGTGTCCTGATCGCCATATTGTTCATCACGGCCTTACTTCTTGCTGCCTGCAGTGCAGCGGTCAACGTCCCTGATTATGTTGCCACAGCAGCTCAATCCAACTGGGAGTACTACACCTGGTCTGAAGACCTGGGCGGAGATATGTGGCGCGGCGGCGGTTGGCATCTTGTCGAGGCGGATCAATCCAAACCCTTCAAAATCACTGGCGCCCAAGAGGGTAAAGTGCCTGATGAGCTCAAATTGATGATGTCAATGGGCATGAATTCCTACTCAGGTGCAGTTTGGTGTCTCAATTTTGAACCCACCCTCTACTTTGGCTACGGACCAAATGTCAATGAGACCATATCATCCAAAAACTTGCTCATGTTCGAGCAATCCGCTGATCAATGGGCTGAACTTGGCGGAATATGGAATGAACCCTGGGTAAATTTCCTATATCCACCTCAAACCTACAAATACACCATCAATTTCTACATGGGGGTTAACAAATCCATGTTTGAAATGATGGGCTGCGATAACTGGTTGGATTAATTTCTTTCTGTCTCTTGCTCCCCCTTGACATATGGTTTATACTTAAATCATAGAATATTTATTCTATGATTATTGGTGCTGCCCCTTAACAACTGCAAATATTGGCGTCCGCTTGCGACCTGTCACACTTGCACTGGCGGCAAGTGCCAGTGTTGCGAGCCCGTGTTTTTCGGGCGCGGCACGGAGTCCCCCGAAGGGGGAATCCCCATCAGGGTTTGCCAATAACTCATTAAGGGGTTCGTTGCAATGAACCCATACCCCAACCTTTACGATTCGTGCATAAAAACAAAAAACGAATCGACCACCAAAAACCTCAATTTTGAGATCAAAATATTCGTTTTCTTTGTTTTAGTTTTTTTTCTGAAACAAAAACGAATCAGCCATCAAAAACCGCGATTTTGAGATCAAAATACCTGTGCCCGAGCGCCTGCACCCGAGCAAAGCGAAGGGCGAAGCGAAGGGTATTCGTTTCGATTTGTTTCTGATTTTTCGCGGTCTTTGCGCCCCCGAGCATGCTCTTGCGAGAGGGGTCATGAAACAAAAACGAATAGGGGCAGGTCCAAGACCCACATCAACAAAAGGTTTTTCTCTGCGTACTCCGCGCCTCTGCGTGAAAATTGATTTTTTTATTTATGTTTTTGCGTGTGTTTAGAAACTTTTGTGTATTTTGTGATTAGGCACTAATCTAGATAAAAAAACCGCCCTCTCCAAAACGGAGAAGGCGGCCAACCAATAATCCAGCCTAAAGCGAGTAACCTTCCTCGCCGAACTGGCCTTCATCCAGACCCTTCACTTCCACCTCATCCGGCACACGCACCGGCGAGAAACGGTTCATGATCTTCAAAATGACCCAGGTCGCCCCAAACGAGAAGGCAGCCACCCCCACACCGGCCAGCAGCTGCACCATGAACTGGCGCACATTGCCCTCAACCAGGCCGCTAACGCCGTTCACTGAAGACACCGCGAACACACCCAGCAAAATGGTACCCAGCAAACCACCTACGCCATGGCATGCCCAAACATCCAGTGCATCATCCCAATGCCACTTAGCCCGCAGTTGGATCGCACCGTAGCAGGTGAAAGCCGCCAGCACACCGATGATCGCCGCAGCCCATGGGCGCACATAGCCTGCCCCCGGTGTGATCGTCGCCAGGCCTGCCACCGCGCCGGTCAGCGCACCGGTCATACTCGGCTTGCCTTCATGGATCCATGAGATGAACAGCCATGTGATCATTGCCATTGCCCCGGCAATATCCGTATTGACGAAAGCGATGGAGGCGATGCCATTGGCAGCCAGTCCGCTGCCGCCGTTGAAACCGAACCAGCCGAACCACAGCAGACCGGTGCCCAGCGCCACATAGGTAATGTTATGCGGACGGGTCTTCTCGCTGGGTAATATCTTGCGTCTGCCCACAATGAACACCGAAGCCAGTGCCGCGAAACCTGCGCTGATATGCACCACAATACCGCCTGCGAAATCGACCACGCCCAGCTTTGCTAAAAAGCCACCGCCCCAGATCCAGTGCACCAGTGGGATGTAAACCAGGATACTCCAGAAGACCAGAAAGCCGAGGTAGCTTCTAAAATTGACCCGCTCGGCGAAAGCGCCGGTGATCAAAGCAGGAGTGATCGTGGCGAACATTTCTTGATATACAAAGAACGCCAGCGCGGGTATTGCCTGACCTTCCATCGGATCAAAACCAATGCCGTTCAAGGCGAAATAACGCAGGTCGCCGATCACGCCGCCGATGTCCTTGCCGAAGGCCAGACTGAATCCGCCGAATAACCATATCGCCGTCACAATGCCTAGGGAGATAAAGCTTTGCATCATGATCGATAATACGTTTTTCCGGCGGACCAATCCACCATAGAAAAAAGCCAAACCAGGGGTCATGAGAAATACGAGTGCAGAACTGATGAGAACGATTGCGGTTGCAGCCGGATCAATATTTTGCATGGTTTTCTCCAAAATTGAAATGGGATGTTCTGCTAATCATACAATTGTCAGACAACAAAAAACATGCACCATGAATAGTAGAGCGAATACCTGAAATCAGGTATCCCGAAAATATCATTCTTTCAATCCTTGTAGTAAGATAACCACATGACAATCTCTGTATTGTTGGTTGAAGATCATCAAATCGTCCGTGAAGGCACCCGTCAACTGCTTGAATTGCATCAAGACTTGCAAATTGTCGGCGAAGCATCAGACGGATTGGAAGCCGTTAGTCTGGCAGGCGTTCTTCAACCCGATGTGATCGTCATGGATGTACGCCTCCCCAAGCTGAACGGCGTGGAGGCTACCCGTGCCATCACCACTCGCCACCCCGGAATCAAGGTTTTGATCCTCTCCGCCTACGAAGACGACAGCTATGTCTTTCCTTTATTGGATGCAGGCGCCAGCGGCTACCTGCTCAAAACGTCCAGCAGCATCGAACTGGCATCCGCCATCAGGCTGGTCTTCGCCGGACAAATGGCACTTTCTCCGCGTATCAGCACCAAGATCGTCAACCGCCTGGGTGGCAGGCATTCTTACCGCAACGAAGCCATGCCCCGCGGCCTCACCGAGCGTGAAATGGACGTCTTAAAAGCTGCGGCACACGGCAAGCCCAACAAGGAAATTGCCCTGAATCTGGGCATAACCACCCAGACCGTTCAGGTGCATTTGCGTAACATCTTTGTCAAACTGGATGTGAACAGCCGCTCCGAAGCTGTTGCCCACGCCATAAAACACGGTTGGATCACCCTGGAAGCCGCGGATGAATAACAACTCTGCTTCTGCAGCCAACTCCTCTGCCTCTGACGGAACCACCGTCCGCTCTCAATTATTGTGGGCTACGCTTTTTCCGCTGGTATTCTTTGGCATGCTCACTGTGCTGGTCAGTACCGCTGCGCTTTACGAATTGTCGCTCAAAAACGCCTTGCGCAGCAGCACCGTCCGGGTTGAACTTCTTGCGGAGGCGGTCGCGGTACAAGCATCTGGCAGCTCAAGTCATGATTCAGTCTCCTGGGTTGAGGCATTACAAGCTGTCAACCGCAGTTATGAAGGTCAGCTTTACCTTCTGGATGAACAAGGTTCTCTGATCCAACCGCCGGGAGAGACTTCAGGTACTTTCAACGAAAAAACCCTCCCCTCCGACCTCATCACGGGGTACATGGCCCCCGCCAGCAGGCTGTTTGAGGATGCCAGTACAGGCGAAAAGAACCTGGTTTCCATCGCCGCCCTGCCAGAGACCTCTTTCTACCTTATGCTCGTTGAACCGTGGAGCAAATTATTCGCACCGACACTAAACTACCAGCTTATTTCCATTGGGCTGTGGATCCTTGGGATAGCCTTCTCGCTGGGCATGCTTTCGGTCAGTATCAGCCGCATCATCAAGCCCATCGCCGTGCTGGTTGAAAACGCCACCGGCGCTGTACCGGGCAGCATCTTTCACCCCGTCCCGCAGCACGGTCCCAAAGAGATCCGCGCCTTGACCAACGAGTTCAATCAGATGGTCATCCGCCTGGCCGAACAGCAGCGTGCACTGCGTCAATACGCCCATAAAGCTCTGCTAAGCCAGGAGGAGGAGCGCCAGCGCCTGTCTCATGAGCTGCACGACGGCACACTTCAAGATATGGTCGGTCTCGTACAGCGCGTCGAGCTTTGCCGCAACGACCTCGACACCAACCCCGCTTATGCCCGCCAGCGCCTGGATGATCTGCACGACTTGTTGAACAAAACCATTGAAGACATCCGCCGCATGAGCATCGCCCTGCGTCCGCCTGTGCTCGAAGACTTCGGCTTACCCATCGCACTCGAAGCTTTGTGTAAAGACCTTCAACAAGAAAAGCCTGATCTGGTGATCAATTACCTCGTGCTTGGCGAGAACCTGCGCCTGCAATCCGACCTCGAATTGGCCGTTTACCGGGTGGTGCAAGAGGCGCTGACCAACATCCGTAAACACGTTAAAGATGTCAGCCTCGTCTCGGTTGAGCTCGAATTCGGAGAGAACGAAGTCAAAGCAAAAATCAAGAATAACGGTGCGGTCTTTTCCAACTATGATGTCAACCAGTTTATCCAATCGGGTCACCTGGGTCTGGCCGGTATGTATGAACGTGCGCGGCTTTTTGGCGGCTCCCTCACCATCACCACGGATGCCGAAAACAACACCGTCGTAAGCATCCAGATGCCGTATTACCAATGATAGTTTAAAGTAGGGGTTCGATGTACGAAATTTGCACACCCGAGCCGCATCGCGGCGAGAGGTGCAACGAACCCCTAACAGACCATCTACCTATCTTTTCATGTATTTCGTCCTTTTTGCTCATATCTGCAACTAAACAGCGTTATACTCGATGATATATGGTGCCCTTAATCCAGTTTGACCATGTTACTTACCGTCACCCCGGCAGCTCCGAAACCACCCCGCCGGCACTTGACGACATCACCCTCACCATCAACCGTGGTGAATGGGTTGCCCTGCTCGGCGCCAACGGATCGGGTAAAACCACCCTGGCGCGCCACTGCAACGCCCTGTTCTTACCTACAAAAGGCAAAGTGCTCATTGACGGCAAAGAGACGGCTTCTGCTAAATTCCTGCCGCAGATTCGCTCGCAAGTCGGCATGGTCTTTCAGAACCCCGAAGACCAGATGGTCGCCACACTCATTCAGGAAGACACCGCCTTCGGTCCTGAGAACCTGGGCATCCCCTCCGCCGAAATTCGCACGCGCGTCAATAACTCTCTCGACGCCGTCGAAATGAGCAAGTACGCACACCGTCCGCCCCACCTGCTCTCCGCCGGGCAAATGCAGCGCGTCGCGCTGGCCGGTGTGCTTGCCATGCAGCCCGAATGCATCATCTTCGACGAATCCACTGCCATGCTTGACCCCCGCGGCCGCCAGGAAGTGATGGACCAGATGCGTCAGCTTCACGAAAAAGGCATCACCGTCCTCTTCATCACCCACTTTATGGAAGAAGCCGCTCGCGCTGATCGCGCCGTTGTTCTCTCTCAAGGATCGCTGTGTTTTGACGGCAGCCCTGCCGATCTTTTTGCTGATATTCCATTGCTCACTCAATGCGGGCTTGAACAGCCGCTCACTCTGCAGCTCCTCAACGCCATCCGCAAGCTCAACCCCGCCCTTGCCCACCTCTCGGATAACTTCGAGCAGGCCGTGCGCGACATTCCACTCTTTGCAGGCAAATTCTACATGCCCGAATCTGCAAAACGAAGCAATGGCGCAGAAGCCCTAGTCTCAATCGAACATCTCAACCACACCTACCTACCCGGCACACCGCTGGCCCAAACCGCACTGGAAGACGTCTCATTGACCGTCACCGCAGGCAAAGCCCACGGCTTCGTCGGCGCTACTGGCTCGGGCAAATCCACCCTGCTTCAGCACCTCAACGGTCTATACCGCCCTCAGAGCGGAACCATCCGCGTGGGGCCTTACATCTTCTCTGAAGATGCGCTGGATGTTAAAGCCCTGCGCCGCTTTGCCGGTCTGGTCTTTCAAAACCCCGAGATCTATTTCTTTGAGCAATATGTTGGGGATGAGATTGCCTACGGCCCCAAGCTGCTCTACGGCCGCGACGGCTTGAAAGAACGTGTCAAAAACGCCATGACCCTCGTCGGTTTGGATTTCGAGACCTTCAAAGACCGCATCACCTTCACCCTCAGCGGCGGCGAAAAGCGCAAGGTAGCCCTGGCAGCCACGCTTGCCATCCAACCCCGCCTGCTTATTCTGGATGAACCCACAGCCGGTCTTGATCCGGTTTCACGCCATAAATTACACGCCACGCTCAAGAGCTTTCGAGCAAGCGGCATTGATCTGATCCTCAGTTCGCACAGCATGGGCGACATCACCCAGCTCACCCAGAACATGACCATCATGTCTGGCGGGCGTTCGCTGCAAACCGGCAACACCGCCGTCCTCTTCAACGACGCGGACCTGATCAACAAAGCCTCGTTGGGGCAGCCCGCCGTGGTGCGCCTATCATCGGCTTTCCGCGCCAAAGGCTGGCCGGTGCCGGTCAGCACCATGACCAACGGTCAACTGCTCGCCGCCCTGCGCAAATGCTCCGGAGGTCTCGCTCATGAGTGAGTTTGACTTCCTCTCACGTATCACCCTCGGCCAATACTTCCCCACGGATTCCATAATCCACCGCCGCGATCCGCGTGTCAAGATCGCAGGTTTTGCCTTGCTTGTGTTGTTCATCACCTTCTCAACCTCGAAAATCGGGATGGTCGTCGCAATTCTGGCACTGATTGCAGGCGTGGTGCTTTCAAAAGTCAAACTCACTTTTGCCTTAAAAGGATTGCTGCCCCCACTGCCCTGGCTGCTGATCATCGCGGTCATCCAGGTCTTCTTCATCACCGGCCCGGCCGGCACGCCGGCACTGCTGACCCTCGGCAAACTCAACATCACCATGGTTGGCGTCTGGTCTGGGATCATGCTGCTGGTGCGATTTACAGCCCTAATACTTTGCATCAGTCTTGCTTCCTTCACCATCTCCACTTCAGAGATGATCCAGGGGCTGGGGCTGCTCTTGAAACCGCTCAACAAACTGGGCATTCACACCACCGACCTGGTGATGGTGGTGCAGGTCATGCTGCGCTTTATCCCCTTTTTGGCGCAGACTGCCGAGCGCATCGCCAAAGCCCAGGCCTCGCGCGGCGGCAACTGGAACAACAAAACCCGCAACGTCATTACCCGCATCCGCCAGGTGGTGCCGCTGCTGGTTCCTCTCTTTGTGATCAGCCTGCGTCGCGCCGAAAACATGGCCCTCGCCATGGATGCCCGCGCTTATGGCTATCTGCCGCAACGCACCAGTTATCACGAGTTCAAATTGCGCTGGTCAGACGTGCTCTTCTTCTTAATATGCGCAACGATCTCACTAGCCATATTTAGCGTGTGAGACCGTTGAATTTGACACAAGCTTTAAATTTAAAGGTCTGAGCCTTGCTTTTTGCCAATCTTGATCTGGCGCACCGCAGCCACAACGATCAAGACAATCACTGCTGAAATAGCTGCTTCGGGCAACCCATTGGCAACACCCACACCCCACAGGGTCTTCCACACGTTTTCACCCAGGACCGAGGTCACTTGTTCGGTGGCTCCAAAGACCAAACCGAGCATGCCCAGCACCAAAACCGTGTTGGTCAGGCTGCCGACAATACCGCTGACGATCATACCTACTACGGGCAATCTCTTCAAAGCGGTCCATGCCAGCCAGGCCATCGGTCCGATCAAAATACGCGGCAGCACCGACAGCAACGGATTGACAAACAACGGGTCAAGGGGTCCGGTGGGGCCAACTGCAGCCTGATACATGCTAAACAAACCAAAGATCAAGCCGATGATTGCACCAACGATGGGACCTTCAAGAATAGCACCGATGATGGTGGGTGCCTGCATGAATGAGAATGAAGCCAACCCCCAGGGAATGAAACCCCAGTGGGTGAAGCCCAGAATGACAGTGATGGCGCCCAAGACGCCGGTAACGACAATTTTACGAGTACGATTTTGTGCCATGATCATTCTCCTGACTCGTAAGCTTTACTATTCAACAATTGACTAACGAGTTCCAAGATATTTTAGCACACCTATGCCGGAAATTTTCGGGCTGATTTTCGGATTTCCGTAATATTCCACCGCACCAGCACCAGAAATGGAGGCATCCAACGCTTCACTCACCAAAACGGTAGCGCTGCCTACGCCAGAGAGCTTCACTGTGGCACGTTCTGATTCAAGGCGCGAGGCTTTGTAACTTCCCGCGCCGCTCAAGCTGACATTCTGTTCGAGACATTTTCCAGCCAGATCTATGCTGCCCACACCAGACATTTCCACTTTGAGCGAATTGACGGTCAAGGTACCAAAGGTCATGGTAGCCGGTCCAGAGAGTGAAAGAGTCAATGAATCCGAAATGATGGAGGCAGAATCTAGATTACCAACACCCGAAATGGCAAGCGACTTGATGTCGCTCAAGGTCAGATGAAAGGTGGCAACACCCTTGTCGATAAAATTGAAGCCTGTCCAATCCTTCCAATCTGAATCATAAGAAACCACCAGAATGTCGTCTTTGACTTCAGTGTGTACCCGTGCACGAATTTCAGGGTCTGCATGGATGGTCAAGGCTTCATTCTGACCCTGTGTCACAATAATTTTGCCAACTGCTCTGAACTGTAAACCGGTGCAACCCGAAACGGGGCGACTTTCTGTGTTGGTGTTTGAATTATCCATTGCTAGCTCCTCTAATCATGATTTATACCGATATATACGCTGAATGGAGGAATAAGATTCGCAACATCATGCCAGCTGGAAAGTGAGAGTTACTTTCGTACCTTTGCCCTCTACGCTTAAAATACCAATGCTCCCTTTTTGAGCTTCCACCAGACTCTTGGCAATCGAAAGTCCCAATCCGCTGCCTCGGTAATCCATTGATGATTGGTCATCCACCTTATAAAAGCGTTCAAAGACTTTTTCAAGTTTTTCCGTTGGGATGCCAGGACCGTTATCCTCTATCTCAATCAACCCTTGATTTCCCGACGAGAAAATCCGGAGGCCAACGATACCGCCAGAAGGAGAGTTACGCAAAGCATTATCCAAAACGATCAGTAGAATTTGTTTCAATCGGATTGGATCTGCTGTAATCTGAATAGGAAAAACTTCGGTGACGAATAAAACTGAACGAGATTGTGCCAACCGCTCGACCTGCCGAAGTAATTCTGGTGTGAAAGTCGTCAAGTTGACGGTCTGCAAGTCTGGTTTTAAAACACCCGAATCCAGGCGTGAAAGAAGCAGAAGGTCTTCGATTAGCTTGTTCATGTAATTAGTGTCAGCGAGCACATCGGAGAGCATCTCGTGCTGCTCAGGAGTGTTTGCTTTACGAAGACTTAGCTCCACCCCCGCATGGATCAAGGTGAGCGGTGCTCGCAATTCGTGACTGGCGTTGGCGATAAAAGTTTGCTGTTTATCCCACGCTTGTTGCGATGGTTTGATTGTGCGACTCGCCAGCAACCAGGAGGCGAGACCAAAAAAGATGGTTACCACTCCACCCAAAATAATCATGGTATTTAGCAAGTTTCTCAAAACTTTTTGCTGTTCTGATAGATAACGTCCAATTTGAAAAACCTGAACTTTGGCACCTTCAGGCAAAACATAGGTAAACAATCTCACCGGCACTCCACTGCCCGTTTTGATGGTCCGAAAATCATAACCATTCTTTTTGGCTGCCAGCACTGCAGCAGAATCAATCACTCCGGTGGAGTATTGGCCGCTGACATCTGTTAATAGTGTTCCGGTTAGTGACAAGGGATTTACAAAAATATCAGCCAACTCATTTTCTTTGAGTCCCTCCTCCTCTTCTTCAGAATGATCATCATAAGATTCATCCTCATGTTCAGGCAGATCAGTCGGGTTGGTGATCACCAACCCCTCCTGTTTGACAGCTTCATATAATTCAACTGGCAGTGGGATGTCTAAAGCTGCAAATTGGAGACCCATTTTGACCCACAGCGCCTGGTCATTGATGGTGCGAAAGTAATAGTTGACCAGAGAATAAGTGCCTCCCCCAACCGCCAATGAAAGGACTATGGATGCAAATAAATACAAAAGGGTTAAACGAATTCGAAGCTGCCTAAGCATTTTGTTCATCCAGCATGTAGCCGAAACCCCTGATCGTTTGAATGGGGTCTTTCATCCCGGTAACAGTGATCTTTTGCCGCAGGTAAGAGACATAAACATCCACCATTTCTTGTTGGACGCTGGCTTCAGCAGACCAGACATAATCCAGAATAGCTGTTCGCGATAGGGTCTGGTTGGGGTGTCTTAGAAAATATTCGAGCAAATCCCATTCTTTTTTGGTCAATTCAATGGATTCATTGGCTCTGCGTAGACTGTGCGCTTTAACATCCATGACGATAGAACCCAGACGAAGTTCATCAGGGTCGATTGATCCGGGTGAATATCGCCGGCTTAGCGCCCTGATGCGGGCAATCAATTCGTCAAAATCAAAAGGCTTGATCAAGTAGTCATCCGCACCGCTTTCGAGGCCTGTAACGCGATCTTCGATCTGTCCACGCGCAGTCAGCATCAGAATTGGCAAGGTCATTTTCGAAGAACGGATTTTACGGCAGATCGAGGGGCCATCCCGGCCAGGCAGCATCCAATCCACAATTACCAGATCGTGAGCAGATCGTAAGGCGATTTCCAAACCGTATTCACCATCATTCTCTACGTCCACTGAATAGTGTTCATCCTCGAGAACTTGTTTTACGAGTTTAGCCAAACGTTTATCATCTTCGATCAATAGAATTTTCATCTTATTTGTATTATACAACCTGCCACCTAAAACCTTTGCCTTACACCATATAGATTGGAAATTGCTTGGAAAAATGGAGGATAATTCTTCCTTTTTTCCAATTTTGATCAAGTATTCTTGGATTATTAAAGTAGGAAAGGAATAAAATGAAAAATAAAATGTCATTAGCAATAGCTACATTTATTACTATTTTTATCATAACGGCTGGTATAGGAGTGATTTCGAAAGTTTCAGCAAATAATTCTCCAAAAGTTAATGCCAACCCAACCTTTGATACAACAGTGTATGCTCAAAGAGAAGAAGTTTACAAACAAATCATCGCAAACGCTAACCAACAAATAGAACTAGCCAATCAACAAATTGCCACTTTAGCGAATCAAAATATTTCAACTCCGACCATTGAATCAGTAGCTGAGACAAATTCAACCTATGAAATTAATATTGAACAAGCATCCGCAATTGCTCAACAAGTTGCCGGTTTGGTTCCAGTATCTTCTCCTGAACTGGTAAATTTTAGTGGTTCACCAGCGTATGAAGTTAAGTTTGAAACTGGAGAAATCTATATCGATGCTGGCACCGGAGAAGTTTTATATAATAGTATTCCGCAAATAATTACAAATGAGCAAGCCTTATATATTGCAGTTAGTTATTTGCCATTTAGCCAACCTATTTCAATGTACACATCGTCATTTAATGGTTTGCCTGTATATGTAGTGTATTTTGAAGATGGACAAAGTGTCTATGTGAGTATGACAGGAAACATAATCGCTGTTCAAATGGCAGCTCCTTCTCAACCTTCCTACAATTCCACGAGTTATTCATCATCAAATTCCTCACAAAACTCAACGGTATCAACATCAAACTCATCCTCAAGTACAGAAATTGAATCAGAACCAGAGATAGAGATAGAGATAGAGACAGAATCAGAAGATGATTAAGAATCTTAAAAACTCAACAACAACTTCAATGAGTCATCCATTGCCTCATCGTAAAAAGTCATTTGTGACAAATACTTTCAAGTATTTGCTTGCAATTAGTTCCATGGCAGGCACATTGGGAATTTGGACCTTGTTGGCGAATAATGATTTGGTCATTGCCCAAGACAAAACTAATGGACAAACAGCACCAGAGGCCAACTTAGATCCGATACCAACTCTTGTTCCTATATTAACTATTGACTTAAGTTCATTACAAAAAGGTGGTGGTGGTCCACTAGATGTAGCTACTGTCGTTACCGAGGCTGTTCCATTACGAGAAGTTGCGCGCCCTGCTGCATCAACTGTCGTTTCTCCAATAATAATTTCGGGAGAAAATGTGTCGTCGCCTTCATCAGGAAATCAAAATGCGCCTGCTACTACCTCTTCAGAACCAGTAGTTAGTGCTCCAAATCCCGTGACCACGACACAATCTTCAAGACCATAAAATTATTCATTTTAAACAGCCCAAGATAAAGTAATTCTTGGGCAGTTTGCTATTCATGAATAGGATGATCAACCTATTATCTACTATAAAGTTAAGCTGTTTTACAAAGATATTTTACTTTTTTGTTGAATACAAAGGATCAAGAAAATAAATAATTCTCAAATTCAATAAAAACTATTTCTTGATTATTGCACCAAAGATTGGAATTTGATTGGAATAATTTGAAAATTTTCCTTATGTTTTCCAATCTTGAAAGTGTATTCTTATCATGAACCTAATAAGAAAAGGAAAATATCATGAAAAATAAAGCCTCAGTTGCTATTTCAATTTTTATAACCGTTTTTGTTATTACTATTGGTATCGGTGTGATTACCAAAGTATCAGCAGACAATAACCCACAATCAAACTCTAGCCCGACAGTGGATGCTACTGCTTTTGCAGAACGCGAAGCGGCTTATCAACAAATCATAGCTCAGGCGAATCAACAAATCGAATTTGCCAACCAGCAAATTGCCACATTGGCAAATGAAATTACACCTCAATCCAACCAGGAGCCGACCCTAGAAGCAACCTCGCCCTATTTATTTTCTCCAGAACAAGCTTCTGCCATTGCCCAACAAATTGCAGGTGTGGCACCGAAAACTCTGCCTGAATTGGTGAGTTTCAGTGGAACACCCGCATATGAAGTGATTTATGGTAATGGCAAAGTTTATGTGGACGCAAATACCGGTGCTGTGCTCTTCAATGGTTTGCAAAAAGCTGTAACGAAAATAACCAGCGAACAGGCTTTATACATTGCTGTGAACTACTTGAAGACCAGCCAGCCTGTTTCAATGAATACCTCAACCTTTAATGGCGCTTCAGTTTATGTCATCCAATTTGCTGATGGACAAAGCGTTTTTGTGGATATGACCGGAAAAGTCGTTGCTGTTCAAATGGCATCTCCTGCTCAAACTTCATCTAGTTCTGATGACGACGATCACCCAGAATTATCTGACGATTCACATGAAGAAGACGATGATTAACGAAACAAATAAAGATTAGGTGAATAAAAATGGAAAAACCAACGACCCATCGTAAAAAACATTTTGTTTCAGATGCCTTTAAATATATGATCGCAGTCAGTTCAATTGCCGGCACATTAGGAATATGGAATCTACTGGCAAATAAAGATCTGGTAAATGCAAATGCCCAAAGCAACATGAATGATAAAACAGTCACAAACACTGATCAGGCTCCATTGCCAACACTCGTCCCGGTTCTCAAAGTTGACCTAAGTGCACTTAAGGCTAACGCCAACGTGACAACCAGTTCCCAGCCGACTACCGAAAATGCGTTGCGAGAAGTTGCCAAGCCAACTGCAGCACCCTCAACCGCATCGTTAACTGTTCCAAGTCTGACCAACCCTTCAACGAATACTAATGTCGATCAAAGTGCGCCTGCAGTATTACCTCCGGCGCCAGTCACCACAACGCAATCGTCAAAACCATGAAAACAATAACGTTTCATGCCATGGGTTCCAGAATCCTGATTGCAATGGATACTGAAGACCTCAATCTGATAAATGAAGTATTCAAGTCGCGTGATTGGTTTGAAGAATGGGAAGAATCCTTCAGTCGGTTTCGATTAACCAGCGAGTTAAGTCAGTTCAATCGACATGCTGGAACCCCCCAAAAAGTTAGTGAATCATTCTTTGAAGTTGCTACTCTGGCGCGTAATATAAGTCATGAAACCAATGGATTGATAAACCCGTTAATTTTAAATTCCCTACAAACAGCAGGATACACCGAAGATTTTGAAAAATTGATTACTGTGACTGATAAAGCTCTAAGGCTGCCAAACACCCTGGTGGCAAACGGCAGCCAGGAATTCGAAATTGATGATAAAAAACGCACTGTCACTATTCCATATGGAACCCAACTTGATTTTGGCGGTTTTGCCAAAGGCTGGGCTGCCCATCAAACGATGCTTCGGTTGCAATCATTTGCTCCGGTGTTAGTGGATGCAGGCGGTGATATCGCAGTTAGCTCACGTCTTCTGGATGGTTCAGAATGGCCTATCGGGGTTGCTGATCCGATCAATAAAGAAAACAACCTCGGACTCCTAATGATCGCCCAAGGTGGTGTGGCAACCTCAGGCCGTGATTATCGAAAGTGGTTCACGAATAATCGCTGGCAGCATCATCTGATTGACACTCGCACCAATCAGCCCGCTGATTCTGATGTGTATACAGCAACTGTTGTAGCTAAAGACCTGATGTTGGCAGAAATGAATGCAAAAATGGGTGTTATTCTAGGTAGTACCGAAGGGGCAGTCTGGTTGAACGCTCAACCCAATGTGGATTACCTCTTGGTGCTCGAAAATGGTGAGATAATGAAAAGTGCAGGCTTTATTGAAAGGCAATGGAATGAAAGATGGAATCAAATAACTCACAATCAATCAATATAGAGGATGTGGAAGCTTCAGTAAACCTGGGCGGATTTGCATTCATCATGTTGGCAGCATTTTTAGGCGCTTTGACTGCTGCAATTTTTTTGCCCAATTGGCAGCTTTCATTAACACAATCCGTATCAGGTGCAGATCCAAAGGCCTTTTGGTATCTTTCACGAGGTAGCGCTTTTTCAGCCTATTTCTTGCTGTGGTTATCCATGGTCCTCGGCACTGGCATAACCAACAAGCTATCAGTATTGTGGCCCGGATTGCCACCCACAATTGAACTCCATCAATTTACTAGCATTATCGGACTTTCTTTCGGACTCTTTCATGGGTTAATCCTCATGGGGGACCATTACATCAATTTTTCGCTCGCTCAGGTGCTCTTACCTTTCGCCACCACGGGCTACAAACCTGTTGCGGTTGGCTTGGGGCAAATCGGTTTTTATACCATGTTGATTATCACTATCAGCTTTTATCTGCGCAAAAAAATTGGTCCAAAAACCTGGCGTGCCCTCCATTTTGTCAGTTTTGCCACTTACATTTTAGTTTTGATTCACGGCTTACTGGCAGGCACAGATACTTCAGCACTCGGAGCCCAAATATTCTATTTGATCACTGGTGGACTGCTATTCTTTATGATTCTTTACCGTATCTTGCTCAGTAGAGCCAATGCACGTGAGAAAAAATTGAAATTACAATCAGTGCCTCCGAAAATTCCAAATTAACAATGACAAGATTTAACAATCAAGACACCGTTTTTTGAAGGCGGTGTCGCTTTGTAATATAATCACATTACCACCTACTCAACTTCCAAGGAGATCAAATGGCACCCAAAAATCCACCTCATTGGGATCTCACCAATGTCTATCCTTCACTCGATTCACCTCAATATGCCGCGGATTTCAATAAATTAAAAAACCTGCTTACCGAACAAGAAAAGTATCTGGCTGAGAAAGTCAGTAGAGTCGATGCATCATCAACAGATATGTTGATTGCTGAAACGGCATCCGACTTGCTCGACCGCTTCAACCAGATTTTATTGGTAGCCGGCACGATGCGCTCTTATCTTGAATCCTTTATCTCCACCGATTCTTACAATAAAGAAGCCCAGAAAAAGCTGTCTGAATATGAACTGGTCAGCGTCAAAACGGACCAGGTCTTCATGCAAGCCCGCGCCTGGTTGGGTAAAGTGGCAGACAAACTTCCCGCCGCAATTAAAGTCAATGAAATGGTCAGCGCGCATGCCTTCTTTGTGAAAGAAGCTGCCGAGCAAAGCAAGTATCTGATGTCGACAGCCGAAGAAACGTTGGCTTCTGAACTCAACCTGAGCGGCGCTAACGGCTGGGAAAAGTTGCAAGGCACGGTCACGTCACAGCTTAGCGTGGATTTTGAACTGGATGGCAAAGTGCAGAAACTACCCATGCCTGCATTAATCAATATGCGCTCTCACCCTGATGAAGACACTCGCCGCCGCGGATACGAAGCCGAGAATCAAGCCTGGCCAACGGTGAAAGAACCCCTAGCCGCCGCCATGAACGGAATAAAAGGCGAAGTCAACACTCTCAACCGCCACCGCGGACGCAAGGATGCCCTCCATAGCTCGATTGATATCGCCCGCCTGGATCGTGAAACGCTGGAAACCATGCTTGAAGCGATGCATGATTCCTTCCCTATGTTCCGAAAGTATTTCAAAGCCAAAGCCGCCCGGTTTGGGGTCAAGCAGTTGCAGTGGTGGAACCTTTTTGCACCCTCCGGTGAATCAAAAACCAGTTTTTCATTTGATGAAGCCAAAGATTTCATACTAACTCATTTTGAAGGTTTTTCACCTGATCTCAGCAACTTTGCCAAACATGCTGTGGATCACAACTGGATCGATGCCGAACAGCGCGACGGTAAACGCGGGGGGGCTTTCTGCATGGATGTTCCCGGTGTGGGTGAGAGCCGCATCCTGTGCAACTTTGACGGCTCTCTCGACCAGGTATCCACCCTGGCGCACGAACTTGGACACGGCTTTCACAATGACTGCATGGTGAAAGCCGGTAAGACGGAATTGCAAAAGAACACTCCCATGACTTTGGCTGAAACTGCCTCAATCATGTGTGAGACAATTGTCACCAATGCAGCGCTTAAGCTGATCAAAAATCCTCAAGAAGAACTGGCAATTCTCGAAACGCAGCTCATCGGCGACGCCCAGGTGATTGTAGATATATATTCTCGCTACCTGTTTGAAAAGGAAGTGTTCGAGCGCCGTGAGAAATCCGAACTCAGTGCGGACGAGTTGTGCGAGATCATGGAAAACGCCCAAAAAGCAACTTACGGCGACGCGTTGGATGAAAAGTATCTTCAAAAATGGATGTGGACATGGAAGCCGCATTATTATTCAGCCGGTCTTTCCTTCTACAACTATCCATATGCTTTCGGTTTGCTCTTCGCCACCGGTCTGTATGCTATTTATCAGCAGCGCGGCCCCGCTTTCGTCGCGGATTATAAAGCGCTGCTCGCCAGCACTGGTGAGGGCACGGCTGCTGAACTGGCCATGCGCTTTGGCATTGACCTGCGTCAGAAAAGCTTCTGGCAGGGCAGCCTCAAGGTGATCGAAGACCGGGTCAACCGCTACTGCGAGATCAAGTAGTTATTGGCGGGCAAAAACCAGCAAAACCACAAATCTGCGAAATTCAAGTAAAATTTTTAATTTCTTCGGGCGGGTCATGGACTCGCCCGAATTTGTTAGGCAATGTTTCATCGAAGAAATCCAAAAAAAGCATAAAGCATAAAAAATCAAATAATCCTTTGGCATTAAGTTTGGCTTTTTTAGTTCATCACTTTCTGTGATTAATTAGTAAATATCCATAGGTTTACTTTTCAAAATCAAACAAATATATCTATCAATACTAATATTGTTTGGCTATACTGATTTTGATTTATTACGCGATCAAATCCTCATCGACGCCACCAAAAATCAAATTTCCTTTTTACTGGTAAAACTTTATCAATTAAAGAAGTGATTAGATTGTTAAACACTCCATTAATCTGTCTGATTGTTGGATCGTGTTCTATTTATTTTTCGGGGAAATCTTGGGAGGGCTAATGAGATCAATAATTCGAAAATTGTTTATCGCTTTCGTAATAGTCTGTCAATTTTTCGTTCAGCTTGAACCTTTTTATGTAATAGCAGACAACAGTATTGGCATATCTGCCCTCGGAACCCCTTATTTACAAGATTTCAACACTCTGTCAAACAATGGTGAATCAGATACTTTCCCTTTTGGATGGGTGTTATCTGAAACAGAGACGAGTAACAACGTAAATAATAAATACCAGATTAGCACAGGATCATACTCCACTGGTGACACTTATAGTTATGGATCGATCAATGAGACTGATCGTGCCTTAGGAGGGCTTCAAGACCCGAGCTTTGTACCGTTATATGGAGCATCTTTCACTAACCATACTGGAGGGGTCATCCAATCATTATCGATAAAATATACTGGAGAAGAATGGCGCCTCGGTAAGTCTGGCCGTTCTGATAAACTGATCTTTGAAATATCCTTAGATGCCACCTCATTGAATAACGGCACTTGGCATAGTTATGATGATCTTATCTTTTTTACTCCCAATAAAGACACTGAAGGAGCAAAAAATGGCAATCACCCAACTAATAAACTTGACAAGTCTTACACCATTTCAGGATTGAATATCGCTCCTGGAGGTTCATTCTGGATCAGATGGCGTGACCACCCCGTCACCAATGGAATAAATGATGGATTGGCTGTGGATGATTTTTCATTGATTCCATATGGAATTGACAACCCTCCAGCAATCATGTCAATAACCCCTGACAATAATGCGATAAATGTTGCCCTGGATGCTAACCTGGCAATATCTTTTTCAGAACCTGTAGATTTATTGGTTGGATGGCTTACACTATCCTGTTCGAAAAGTAATCAACATTCGATTGCAGTAAGCGGCGGTCCACAGTCTTTTTCGATTGACCCTACAATTGATTTTGTTTTTGGAGATCAATGTACTGTTACAGTAAAAGCAGAGAAAGTGGTTGATCAAGATGCTACTGATCCACCAGATGTGATAAACAAGGATTATTCCTTCAACTTTTCCACAATTCTCCCTCCAGATGCAGCACCGATTATCACAAATATTTCGCCTGCCAACGACGCCGTGGAGATTCCGTTGGATAGCTCCTTAAGTATCAATTTTTCAGAACCAGTATTGGTTTCGCCTGGCTGGTTCTCGATCAATTGCTCCACAAGCGGAACGCACCCGGCAGAAGTGGTCTCTGGATCAACAACTTTCGTCCTGACGCCTGATGAACCTTTTGAAAACGAAGAAACGTGTACTCTCTCGGTTCAAGCTGCAGACATCCATGATCTTGATAGTGATGACCCTCCTGACAGCATGCCGTCTGATTTCACAATTTCATTTTCAACCCTTACCACGCCAGACTCAGCCCCATATTTATTGTCATCCCTCCCTGCAAATGGCGCCGAGATGGTCGATGTAAATTAATCGTTTAAACTTGACTTTAATGAACCTGTCATCGTTGACTCCCGAACCCCATTACTCACATGTGATATAGGGGGTGACTTTGCGGTAACCATTTCTGGAGGTCCGACTGAATATCTGGTTAAGCCAGATCGCAACCTCCAATTTGATGATGATTGTTTACTCACTATTTCAGCACAGTATGTTACTGATCTCGATGCAAAAGATCCTCCTGATGAAATGCTTCTGGATCAGACAATAAACTTTTCTACGGCAGAACACCCTGATACCGCGCCAAGCATTACTCAAACCTTACCATCTAATGGTGCCACCGATATCGCAACGGATAGCAGCATAACGATTGATTTCAGTGAAGCGATCGAAGTAACAAATACATGGGCAGAATTGATATGTTCGCTAAGCGGAAATCATTCATACATTACCAGCGGAACCTCACAAAAAAAGGTGATCACTCCCGTTGTTGATTTTGCAAACAATGAAAGCTGTGCCTTAACCATGTATGCTTCGCAGATTCACGATCTGGATGCGAAGGATCCTCCGGACGATATGGATGGAGATTATTCTATTATTTTCTCAACGGTATCACCCGCTGATCAACCGCCATCGGTTGTTGAGACCTTTCCACCGGATGGCGCAGTGGATGTTGCCATTGAGAAGAAAATGAGTGTCACTTTTTCTGAACCGGTTGAACTTATGCCAGGTTGGATTTCAGTCGATTGCTCTAAAGGTGGATCATACTCAACGTTTATTCAAAAAGGGCCGATCACATATGAGTTCGGAATGGATAAAAAATTTGAATATTCAGATACCTGTACAGTTAGAGTAAAGGCTGACAAAATTGTTGATGTGGATAGTGATGATCCACCTGATAATATGAAAAAAGATTATTTATTTTCCTATTCAACCATTAAATCACCAGATGAATTCGTTCCACCAACTGTAACAAATGACGAATATGACACTCCTCATGAAGGGCAAATCCTAAAAGAGGGAATAAATCATCTCAGTGTTCAATTCAGCAAGAATGTACTTCATGATGGTACCCAAGACTCGGCAAATAATGCCGAAAATTATAGGTTGATTGAATGGGGCAGCAATCAGATTCTTGAAACTCAAACCTGCGATATCCATAACGGTGATGATAAAAGAGTCGTAATTAATAACGTCCAGTATGATGCAGACCATTTTAGAACAGACCTTTTGCTCAACTTCGGTGTCAATCTACCCCGTGGTAAATACACTTTAATTATTTGCGGCGAGAATACCATTAAAGATATGGCAGGCATCCCGTTGAATAATGGTGTAAATTCGGTGATCTCTTTTACGATCCAAAGCGGTAGTGGTGCGGATGAACCTGGTTCGGGTGGGGACACACCAGGCAGCGGATCAGACCCAGGCAATGATAGTAACAAGCCACCCACCACAGATTCAAATATTAATAAGGAGACTTTTTCCAGTGGTTTGCCGTTCATACCGGTGACGGGTTTTCGGCAGAATGTGATCACACCATTATTGCCACAACGAATTGCTTACACGGATCTTGGCGAGGAGTGGCTTGAGGTGCCTGTTTTAGCGCTTGAGACCTCGATCACCGGCGTGCCAAAAGTAAACGACGCTTGGGATGTAACCTGGCTTGGCACGCGGGCTGGATGGCTTGAAGGCAGCGCTCAACTGGGGAACCTGGGTAACTCTGTGATTGCTGCGCATGTTTGGGACGCACTCAATCAACCTGGTCCGTTCTATGGATTGGAGAAGCTGAAATTTGGCGATAAGGTGATTCTTCACGCATGGGGAGATGAATATGTTTATGAAGTACGTGAAGTTTTGAGCGTCAAGCCGGAAAATATAAAGGCGATGATGAAACATCAAGAAAAAGCCTGGCTGACGCTTGTGACCTGTCAGGGGTATGATGAGGAGAGTGGCGAGTATCAACGCAGGGTGCTAGTGAGGGCGGTGTTGATGGAGGTCAGATAAAGTTGTATAAGCTTACCTCTAAACAAACGAAATCTTAAAATCTGATAAATAGGTGCTATTCTTTTTTGATTTACTGAGCTCCCGCTTGCAAAAACCTCTCGGGGGCTTATAAACCGTGAAATCGAAAACTAAGGGATCGACTATTTTGATCTCAATAAACCCATTTTTAACTTCCGACTCGTTTTTGATATTATGCACAAAGCTGTTCAAGAGAAAAACAACGAAAAATCATTTTTAAGCGCAAGTTCAAAATGCAACTTTATAAAATTTACAATTTTCTATATGGTGACCCATATAACTTCGCTCCCCCATAAAAATAGTGGACAAGTGGGTCTTAAAGATAGCGAATCAAAAACAAATCAAAACAATTAATCCGTTCACAATAGCCCCACAAAACCAACGACTTTTCTCCTTTCCCCGTAACGGAGAAAAGATTAATCTTTTTATTCGAAATCCTTATTTATAAGAAAATGATTATGACCACTCATTCTGATAATTCAATGACCACTGCAGTTGTTAAAAATTACCGTCATAAAACAGAGAAAGTAGACTTGATTTCAATAATAATAAAACCTTGGTAGGGATTGCTTCATCGTAACAACATAATGGGTAAATTGTTTGAACTCCTAATGCGGACGGTCAATGATATATGCAGGTGTTAACGAACAACACTAATAATGTCAGAATGTTTATTCGATTACACTTCCAGTGTTAAGTGGTTTGAGGTTATAAATAGAACAATTAAATACAATTTGCTATACTCATTCTAAAGAATGATTTTTTTACCGGCAAAAAAGTGAATTATGGTTTTACATTTGGAAACTGAATTTCTAATAACCAATATTGGAGATTTACACAGATAATGACATTTTTAAAAAGAAATATGAATCATTTATGGGTGTCGTTTGTTTTTTCCATCACACTCTTCCTAATCAATCCACTATCAGTTTATAGTCAAAATCTCGACAACGATACTTTTTTATTTAAAGAGATTTCGTCATGGTTAATGCTGTTTTCCATTATTAGTGGAATCTTGTTATCAATATTCGTCATAATATTCTCAAAGAGACTTAAGTATCTACCTCTGCTATTGACAGCTCTTCTTTTTTGTATATGGATACAAGGCAATTTCATTAACTACAGTCTTGGAAAACTTGATGGTCACGAAATAATTTGGCATGAAACATTTAAAAAAATATGGTTTGAGATTCTTATTTGGTTGATCATTTTTGCGATTACCATCATTTTTAGAAAAATCCTCTTGAGAAATAACAATTTAATCCTTGTTTTGATTTTGTTACTGAACACAACACCGACAATTTTCACACTGATAAAGAACAATGAAACAAAACCTGATGTTTCTTACCTTCAAACTTCAGGAGAATTTGAGTTCTCAGAAACCAATGTGATCATAATAATCCTGGATGCATTCGAATCAACAACATTTCAACACATTCTGGAAAAATATCCTGAATATCAAGCGACATTTAAAGATTTCATATATTTCAGTGATGCAATTGGCGGCTACACCACTACGAAACCGTCAATTCCATTTATTTTGACTGGCGAATATTATAAAAATCTTGAACCTATAAACGATTACATTTCATCTGTTGAGAATAAATCAATCCCTTACCAATTAAAAAAGCATGGTTATAGAATTGAAAGTTATCCGTATGTGCCTGTCTTTTCATCAATCTACGATAATCAAACGAACTCTATGTCCTCAAAAAATCGATTATCCCAAGCTACTCAACAAACCATTATTTCAGGAATCCGCTATTCCCCATTAGTTCTAAAACCTTACTTCATTGCAAGATATTATCACGGCTTTGATTATTTTCATAAAGATTTGATAACTTTTAACACAAGAGTAAATGAAGTAGTGATATCAACTAACAAACCTATGTTTAAATTGTTCCACTTTTCAGGTGCACACGTACCTTTTCAACTGGATGGAAAGCTTAATTGGAATAATGCCGGCTATCTAGAACAAGCAGCCAGTTCGCTAGTTCCGGTCAAAAATCTTCTCACAGAATTACTCGTTGCTGGTGTGTATGATAAATCGTTAATTCTGATAATGGGCGATCATGGCGTCTTTGGAAAACAAGGATACTCCACCTTTCCATTATCCAATATTGCTCAGCCTCTTCTATTAGCAAAAAAATCAGACCAAGTATTCAAGGAGATGCAAGTATCAGAATCACCAGTTACTCTGGGCGATACTTCAAAGACAATAGCTAATGAAACAGGAATTGACGTGATTTATCCAGGGTTTTCATTTTTTGACAAAATACCTGAAAGCAGAAAGCGCATCTATTATTTTTATACTTGGGAACAAGTAAATTGGTCGACAACCTATTTACCTACTCTCTATGAGTTTGAGGTAAATGGTTTGGCAAGATTAACCTCTTCGTGGACTCTCACGGGAAAATATGCTGACGGTCAGCGTGTGGACGAGATTTCGTATGGGGATATAGATTTTGTTAATTTGCTCCTTGGAAAATAATTATTTGTCCAATAAATCATTGATGAGGTGAATAGTATTAATATGCTACTATTCCATGATGGAAAAATCATACAATAAATATTACGAATTATTTTTTTACATTTATTAATGAGGTCTTTACAAATCTTTCACAAAACAGGTCCATCAAAAATTTAATCTGAGAAAACTCACTAAATATAAATAGCAAAAGGGAATACATAAGGCTACTTATTACCAACGGATATTTGTCAAAAGCTTATTTTCGCAAAAAATATTGAAATCCAAATTTACTAGACTGAAACCATTTGTAATAGGAAGTCTAAACATGAAAATCATTGCTCAGTTCATAAATAAACAGTTTAAAAAAGAAATAAGAATAATAAGAAAACAAACGTACTCATGGCAAGCGATTTTTATTATCACTTTCTTCAGTCTCAGCACCTATTTGCTCTTGGAGTGGATTTTTTACATTACGAAACCTTCTTTTTTTGGAAGCGATTCCTTCACGATAAAAATTAACACTCTTTTGTTTTCCTCCTCAATAGCAATTAGTATGGCTACCGTTATTCTATGTTTACTGTATATGCTAGAAAAACTTTTTAGAAAAAACTCTCAATTATTTTTTAAGAGAATTCCTTTATCAGTTTCTGATTTAGTTTTTTCTTCACTTGTATTATTGCTAATTGATAATTTTACATACACTGTTTTTGATTTTGGAATCGTTTCTACCAATGCATCAAGAATTATTTACCTGATCGTATTCGCGTTTTCTGTGTCTATTTCTATTTATCAGTTCAATTAAAAACAAATGTTCTTACATATACCCTTTCCAACTATAAAACAAATACTTGGTTGGTTCCAGTAGTTGTTTTTATATCAATCACGATTTATCTGATTACCGTTAAAACAAATTTCAACAAATTTCCAAAGGTTGAATTCACAGATACAATTTTCATCAACAATTATCCTGATATTATCCTAATTACTGCTGATGGATTAGATGCAGAGCATATGTCATCATATGGATACTCAAGAATTACCACTCCAAACATTCAAGAATTAATGGAATATTCTCTGGTTGCTAAAAATGCTTACAAATGCAGGTAACACTGCAGGCTCGTTAATCTCAATCTATACAGGAAAATATCCTTCAGATACACGTGTCTTATTTGCACCAGTTATACTAAAGGATCAAGATTCAAAAGAAAGTCTACTATCATTGTTAGAACAATTGGATTATTCGTCTACTTTATTTTCATATCCATATTTTGCTGATGCGTATGATCTTAATTTGCAATCTGGGTTTGATAATGCAAACGGAAGATCAAGAAACAGCACTAAACTAATCAATTTCTTAAATCAATATTTTGATTCAAATCAATCTTTTTTTCTTTATCAAATAAGCATACGGTTGTCAGAACGAATTAGCCATATTTTCTACATTCAGGATATGGTTGATTTTAGCCCTTTATCTCAAAACAATGCTCAAGGATTTGATGATGAAGATAAATTTGATACCGCAATAAGAATAATAAAACAAACTGATAATCCGGTTTTTATCCATATTCATTCTTTAGAAACACATGGACCTAAATTTACTCCAAAAATACAGGTTTATTCAAAAAAAGACGATATTTACCTACAACAAGAATACGACATTAATTTTTTTATGACGACAGCATCCTGGATTTTGATAAACATGTTGGACAATTGATAAATGAATTAATAGAAGAAGGTTCGTATGACAACACGATTTTGGTCATCGGTAGTGACCATGGGCAGCGCTTTACAACCAACAAAAAAATCCCATTAATCATCCATTTTTCGAATAATGAATTTTCTGGTGTTGTTTTTTCAAATGTTCAAAATATAGACATTGCACCCACTATTTTGGATTATTTACACATTCATAGACCTCCATGGATGTCAGGAGAATCATTACTGTCAATCAATTAAAATCGCCCCATTTTTAGCTTTACTATTGGAAAATTTTATCAAGAAGGTGATGACATATTTGCATTTAACAATAAACCTCCTTTTTACCAATTTGGATATATAAATGTAAACTATTGCGATAAATACTATAGACTAACTTTTGAAGGTAATAAATGGGAATCAGGAACCATTGAAGATTACATTGGCCAATGTGATTCAATCACTGATGAACATGCTTATCAACTCATGGTGGATCATCTGAAAAAATATAACTTTGATGTGTCCACTCTCAAGGGTTTTTCATTTGTGAACCAATAATAGGAATACTAATGGATATTTTTAAATATAAACACATCATCTGGGATTGGAACGGAACGCTGCTTGATGATGTGGAGCTGTGCGTGAGTATTATGAACTCTTTACTGGTCAAACGAAATTTTGCGGCCATCTCATTGGATTACTATCGCGAGATTTTTTCCTTCCCGATCATTGAGTATTATGAAAAATTGGGGTTCGATTTTTCAAGTGAGTCATTTGAAACGATCGGCACCGAGTTTATTGTCTCATATGAGAAGAAACGCGCCCAATGTGCGCTGATGCCCGATGCCACCAAAACGCTGCATCATTTTGCTGATCTTGGGTTAACCCAATCCATTCTCTCTGCAAGCAAACTGGATTACTTGCTGGATGCCGTTGGAGGCTATAAGTTGGATGAATTTTTTATGGAAATCAATGGTTTGGACAATCATTATGCATCCAGCAAAGTGGATATCGGCGTGGATTTCGTGGCGAGACATAAATTTGATCCCGCGAGCATCCTGTTAATCGGCGATACGATCCATGATGCAGATGTGGCGAAAGCTCTAGGGGTTGATTGCTGCCTCATTGCAAACGGACATCAGAGTCAAAAAAGGTTGGCTACGTGCGGAGTTGCCATTGCAGATTCACTCAAAGAATTGCGTGATTTGCCCTAACCCGACAAAACCTTTGATTTAGAATCATCAATAAATTGGGAGTTAGTGGCACATTCTCTTTTGTATATTACGGCTTTATTGATTTTGGGCTTTCAGAATCCCCCGGGGAGATCGACTTCGCGCGGTGTTCAAGATCCCGACGTGAGAGCATGATGCGGTGCTGGCAGGTGAGGCAGACGAGACCGATATCCGCGCCAAGACGGACGATCTTCCACTCGTATCCGCCACAGGGATGAGTCTTGCGCATTCTCACTATGTCTCCGATGGCAATTTCTCTGAACATGAAATAATTATACCTCCCGGTTTTGGACAATTATCAAATACCCCCTAATGATATAATCGGAAAGATGTCTGGACTTCAGACCTCCCGTTCTGTTTTGAGGATCAATCATGCTTAGTCTTTCGACCCCTTTGATTATTTCACGTGTGCTGACTTTGATCATCGCATTGACCGTGCACGAATTCGCACATGCCTTCGTGGCGGACCGTTTTGGCGATGACACGCCGCGCATCATGGGACGCCTGACGCTCAATCCACTCAAACATCTGGATGTGATCGGCAGCCTGCTGCTAATCGTCGCCGGCTTCGGTTGGGCAAAACCTGTGCCGGTAAACCCGATCAAACTCAAAGAACATTCCAAATCAGCTTTTATGTGGGTTTCAGTTGCCGGTCCTGCATCCAATTTATTGTTAGCCTGCCTGGCAGCCATCCCCATACGTTTTAATTTGATCCCGGCTTTTCCAACAGTTTCATTCTTACCCTCGATGATGGATTTTTTGGTCACGTTTTTCGTGATCAATCTTTTGCTGATGGTGTTCAATTTAATGCCCCTGCCCCCTTTGGATGGCGAGAAAATCCTTGAGTTTCTCTTACCCGAAAAATGGGCGGCTCAATACACCAAAATCAAACCATTCGGACCAATTCTCTTGCTGGCTGTGGTTTTTGTTCTTCCCCGCTTTGGCATTGATATTTTCGGTTCGATCATGACCCCCATTTTGCACTTCTTTCAGATCGTTTTATTAGGAGGTTAGTCTTGACCCTTCAATTAACCATTATCGGACTGGATCAGACAGGCGTTTCTTTTGGGTTGGCACTTGGCAGCGTAAAAGACAAACTGGTGCGGATTGGGCACGACCCCGCTCAAAAACGCAACAACAAAATTGAAACGCTCGGCGCGTTTGACAAGATCCATTTCAGAATGAATGAAGCTGTGCGCGATGCAGATATCATTCTGCTTTCTCTGCCCGCGGATCAAGTTGAAGCCACCCTCAAAGAACTGGCCGAAGACGTAAAAATCGGGGCGATCGTCATTGATACCAGCCGAACCATTTTGGCTGCCTCACAATGGGCGGCGCAATACTTACCCTCAGGGGTTCATTTCATCAGTATGATCCCGACCATAAACGGGCTTTACCTGCGCGATGGCGCACACGATGCAAAGAAAGCACACGACGATCTTTTTGCCAACTGCGAAATGGTGATCGCCACCACAACCGAGACACATGCTGACGCCATGAAGATGGCTTCTGAAATTACGATCATCACTGGTGCACACGCCTGCCTGACAGACGTTTATGAAGCCGATGGGTTGTTTGCGCGTATTGATATGATGCCCAAACTGGCTTCCGCGGCGGTGCTGCTGGCAACGCTCGATCAACCTGGCTGGTCAGACGCCAGGAAGCTTGCCTCCAAAGCCTTTGCGCAAACCACAGATACGATCCAATTGTTCAACGAATTGGTCAACCCCTCAGCTGAACTGGTTAACAATCGTGAAAACGTGATCCGTGCATTGGATGGATTGACTTCAGCCCTAGCTACTCTGCGCGAGCAAGTGGCTGCAGACGACTCAAAAAGACTGGATGCGATCTTGCTTGACCTTAAAGAAGGTCAGGCTGAATGGTCAGATCTACGCGCGACCGGCAACTGGGAAAAATCTGATCGGGATGAACTCGAAAAACCGGTTGGAATGCTTAAGAGAATGTTTGGCGATCCGTCAAAATTACAGAAAAAATAAGATGGCTTTTTATTGTTATATGGTTGAATGCCAGGACGGAAGTTTTTATACAGGCTGGACGGTGGACCCGGCGAGGCGCGAAAAACAACACAATGCCGGCAACGGCGCAAAGTATACAAGGCTGCACAGGCCAGTCAAACTGGTTTACATAGAAGAACAGGCTGACCGTTCTGCAGCCATGAAACGCGAATTAGCCATCAAACGCATGAGCCACGAACAAAAAAGAAAAATGATCCTCAATACACCCCTGGCGGAGGTTTCACAATGAGTCAAAAAATTCAGATCGTTTCACCGGGCAGAGTCAATTTATTAGGTGAACATGTAGACAAGAACGACGGTAAAGTACTGCCCGCAGCGATTGATCGCTCGATTAAGCTCTCTGCTGAAGTGCGTGATGATTCATTACTAAAGATCAAAGCGCTTGACTTGTCTGAATCTGTTGAAATCGATCTAAGAAAACTGGATGCCAAGTTGGATTCAGCGGGCCGCCCACTGCCCTCGTGGGCAAAATACCCGGCCGGAGTCGCCTGGGGTTTGCAAAGCGGCGGTTTTGCCACCCGGGGAGCCGAGGTTGAATTCACTTCAAACATTCCCATGGGCGCCGGGTTAAGCAGTTCGGCTGCGGTGGAAGTAGCCTTCGCGGTGCTCTGGCAATCCATGAGCGGATGGGCTATGGATCGATTGACCCTGTCGCAATACTGTCAAAAAGCCGAAGTTGAATATGCAGGGGTCAACTGCGGCTTGATGGACCAGTTCGCCTGTGCCAACGGTGTGGAAGGGCATGCGGTGCTGCTGGATACGCGCAGTCTGGATTTTAAGTCAGTGCCTTTGCCAAAAAACACAGCCATCGTAATCGCAGATTCAACCATCAGGCGGTCATTACAAACCTCGGCCTACAATGACCGGGTGATCGACTGCCAGGCAGCTGTGTCTGCTGCGCAAAAACGAAATGCAAACGTGGTCTCGCTGCGTGAAGTATCGGTTGATGAACTTGAAGCCATGCGATACCAACTCTCAGACGGTGTATATCGTCACGCCAGGCATGTGGTCGGAGAAATTGAACGAGTTGAACAAGCCATTCATTGCCTTGAAATTGGAGATTCAACCACTTTTGGCAAGATCATGTTTGACACTCACACCTCACTTAGAGATTTATATGAGGTCTCATGCCCTGAATTGGATGCCCTTGTCGAAATCGCATCAGGGTTTACAGGCTGCATTGGCGCCAGATTGACCGGAGCCGGTTTTGGCGGCTGTACGGTTAATCTTGTGGAACAATCCAAAGCCGAAGAATTTGTAAATTATCTATCCGAGGGATATTTAAAGAAAACCAACTTGAAGGCTGCAGTATTTGTGACACAGGCCAGCCGCGGGGCGTTTGTAGTGTAAATGAATCCAAGTCTTCCATAATATTTTAAAACACACCTCAATTTTGAAAAATGAAAAATAAAGACCACCGTGACAAGGTGGTCTTATTACAACTATGTCAGCGGAAAGCTTTGATAATTATTAGTCGGTGAATACCGGCAGATGGCCGAGGGAGACAATGTCTCCCCATTTGGCGCGTTCGCCTTCGGTGAAGATGGCTGCTTCGGAGGTGATACTGGCGCCGGCCTTTGTGGTTAAGAGGCGCATGCCCTGCAGGGTTGAGCCGGTGCTGATGACATCATCCACAATCACCACGTTCTTGCCTTTTATAAGTTCAAGATCTTTTTCATCCAGGTAGAGGGTTTGAGGCTCGCCGGTGGTAATGGAGAGGGTTTCTGTTTGGAGAGACTTGCCCATATAGGGTTTATAGCTCTTGCGGAAAATCACGTAAGGCTTGTTCATTTCAACGGATAGGGCATAAGCCAGCGGAATGCTCTTGGTCTCGGCAGTAACCAAAACATCGCAGGGTGTATTCTCAAGCTTTTTAGCAAGCTCTTTGGCACAGGCTTGCACCAGTTCGGTATCTCCAAGGATGTTGAGAATGGCAATGCGTAAACCTGGTTTAATTTCGAATAAGGTCAATTCGCGGTGAACACCAGCAATGTCAACACCATAAGTGGCTTTGTTTTCCATGTTTAACTCCTTTGAAATATCCGGTTTTTGCCAAACAAGTTTATCATTAAACAAATAAATAAGAGAACCTTCCAAAGTAAAAGATCCCCACACATCGGTTGGTGGAGATCTTTTGCATGCATAAGGCCGGAGCCTTCTGTGTGGTAAAATCATCGAGAGCCGGGGACGCCGACCCCGGCTCTCTTTACTAAGGAGGAGAAGAAGAAAAGAAGTCGCCCTGTAGATATGTTATCAGTTATGCTCAGGATGTACTTGACTCTTACCCTACGATTACCCTACGATATCTTTGTGATTATTTTTATTCCATTTTAACCAGCGGAACCCATTTAGATGAATCATATAGCCACCATAGACCACCTCACAACCGATATCGGTGCAGTACGTGTTACGGCAAGCGCTGAAGGAATCCTTCAAGTTCATCTTTTAGGTAGAACCCATCAACCCAAACCCACAAAGAAGGATGAGCCCTCTTCACAAGCCCTGGACCATGCGACTGCGGCATTGGAACAAATTCTTGAATATCTGGAAGGGAGGCGCCTGTTTTTCAATCTGCCGATTGACTGGAGCCTGGTATCCACTTTTCAAAAGCAGGTGCTTGAGATCACACAATTCATCCCCTTTGGTGAGACGCTCTCGTATGGGCAAATCGCCGCAAAACTCGGAAAACCCCGCGCCGGTCAGGCGGTCGGAGGCGCGCTTGGAAGAAACCCGATACCCATCATCATCCCATGTCACCGGGTGGTGGCAGCCAACGGCAACTTGACGGGTTTTTCTGCCGCAGATGGAATTCTGACCAAAACATGGTTATTGGAACTGGAAGGACGCAAAATTGTCGCTCAAAAACTGGTTTAATTTTTTCGGCCTCTCACTGGTCTGGGGGACTTCGTTTTTTTGGATCAAGATCGGATTGCAGGAAGTAGATCCGATCACTCTGGTCTTTTTCAGGGTGTCATTTGCCACCGTTGGACTCGTGATTTTCTTTTTGATCACGCGCAAGCAACATCCGATGAAGTTTTGGTGGTTGTATCTATTTCTAGGTTTTTTCAACGTGGCCTTGCCTTTCATTTTGATCACCTGGAGTGAAACACATATCTCATCAGGCATGGCTTCTGTGATCAATTCGACTCAACCCCTGGCGACAGCGTTGTTTGCAGCAATTTTTATCGAAGAAGAACGACTCACCCCGCAACGCATTTTAGGGCTGGTGGTCGGTTTTGGCGGGGTATTGATGTTGATGTCTGACCGTCTGAGCAGCGGTCTCGACGGACAACTCTTGGGTATACTGGCAATGACGGTGGCCGTTCTTTCTTATGGCGGAAGTTCGGTATTTGCCAGGTTGAAAAACAAAGGCGTCAGCCCTGAAAGCCAGGCCCTGGGTCAAATGAGCTTTGGATTGATATTTCTCATCCCAGCCATGCTTACCTTTGAATCCCCCTTTGTGCTGCCGAAGCTGCCCATTTCGTATCTGGCGTTTGCCTGGCTTGGATTGTTAGGATCTTTTGTTGCAGGCATCATTTGGTATAAACTGCTCAACGAAATTGGTCCATCTAGAACGAGCATGACCACTTACCTGCTGCCGCTTATCGGCATCACCTTGGGAGCAATTGTGCTGGATGAAAAAATCGGCTGGCGCTTGTTGGCAGGCGGATTATTGATTATTCTTGGTATCATTATTGTAAATCGCAAGAAAACACTCGCAGGCTCGCGCACAGCGGCAGCCTCTCAAGAAAAAGGATAAAAATGACAGAAGAAAACAAGTTTCACGCGGGATACGTGGCCGTGGTTGGCCGTCCCAACGTGGGTAAATCCACGCTGATCAACACGCTTTTAGATCAAAAAATTGCAGCAGTCTCGGCGAAACCTCAGACCACCCGCCGCCGTCAATTGGGTATCTTAACCACCGAAACCTCGCAAATCATCTTTGTTGACACTCCCGGTTTGCATGTGCCCCAGCACAAGTTGGGCGACTTCATGAACCAGGAAGCCGCCGAAAGCCTGCATGATGCTGATTTGGTCTTGTGGCTGGTGGATGCCAGCTCACCCATCAGCGCAGAGGATAAACTGATCGCCGACCGACTGAATGCCATCAGAAAACGGCCGCCGGTGTTGATGACGCTTTCAAAATGCGACCTGATTTCAGAAGACACACTGCTTGAACGCAAAAAAGCCTGCCTTGAACTCTTCCCAGCAAACGACATGGTGGCGATTTCTTCGCTCACCAAAGAAGGTCTCGAAGAACTCAAAAGCAAGATATTGGCATCGCTGCCTCTGGGTGAACATTTTTATGACGCCGACACGATCACTGATTATTACGAACGCGACATCGCCGGTGAGTTAATCCGTGAAGCCGTGCTTGAATTTGTAAGAGACGAAGTTCCGCACTGCATCGCTGTGCAGGTGGATCAGTTTGAAGAACGCGGACAAGAAGGCGCTTATATTGTGGGCACCATTTTTGTCGAACGCGATTCACAAAAAGGCATCATCATCGGACAAAAAGCCGAAATGATCAAGAAGATCGGCATGCGCGCCCGGCAAGAAATTGAAGCCATGAGCGGACGCAAAGTCTATCTTGATTTACATGTCAAAGTGAACAAGAGTTGGCGCAACAGTGCGGATGCCCTGAAACTATTGGGCTTTGCCGGCGGAAAGGAAAAATGATTTGCTGACCTGGAGCTTCTTCGCCGCCGTCGCCTTTGCATTTCTCGATTGGGCTTCTACCTGGAAGGGTTGGAAAATCAGACTTTATATCGCCAAACCGGCCACACTGCTCTTTTTGATCATCTGGACCTATCAGGTGACTCAATGGCAGGCGGGCATGATCTGGTTTGGCATTGCGTTGGTCTTTTCGCTGTTGGGTGACATTGCCTTGATGCTGAACGCCCGCTACTTTATGGTTGGGCTGGCATCATTTTTACTGGCGCATTTGAGTTTCTTAATTGGATTCAATCACCTGCCTCCACCCCTGACCCTCGGTACCATTTTGATGGCAGTGCTGGTGGGTATTTCTGCCGCTCGCGTCTTACGAACACTAAAGCCAGGTATTTTAAAAGTGCCACGCAAAAAGCGTTTCTTAACGGCGGTGGTGGCTTATGGTTTTACACTGGCATTGATGGTGTTTTCTGCATTGGTGACCAACTTCCGTTCAGAATGGGAAGTGCTGCCAGCGGCGTTATGCGCCGGCGGGGCGATCCTCTTTTATATTTCAGACACTCTGCTGGGTTATGACCGCTTCGTAGTGAGGGTCAAACACGGTCAGAGCTATGTGCATCTCACCTATCACCTCGGACAAATCGGGTTGGTCACAGGTGCGATGCTGCATTTCATAAAGTAATTAACTTAAGGGTTTAAAACCTTCCCCCAGGGCTTCGTGGGCAATGCCAACCACCACAAAAGCGTTGGGGTCAATTTCTCTAACCAGTTGTTTTAACTGGTTCACTTCTGCACGGGTAACTACAGTATATAACACTGGCCGGTCTTTTCCTGTAAATCCGCCGGTGCCAGACAAGATGGTGACGCCGCGCTCAAGAACATCAAGAATAACCGTGCGCACCTGATCTGACTGATCTGTGATGATCATTACAGTACGGAAAATACTGGACCCTTCAGAAACCATCTCCGCTGCGATTCCGCTGACATAAATGACTACCAGGCCATACAGTGCGTTAGGCCATGAAAAGGCAAAACCACCAGCCAAGACCACTATGGTATCGGTAATCAGATATGCTTGTGAAATGGAAATGCCGAAACGATGATTGAGAATGCGCCCCAAAATATCCGATCCGCCGCTGGTGCCCTGACCAAGGTAGACCAGCCCCAAGCCGATACCGAGTGTTACGCCGCCAAAGAGTGCATTGAGCACGCTGTCATTGGTTATACCGCTGGCAGGCAGGAACAAGCCTAAAACATCTGTCAGAATTGAGAAACTGGTTACTGCAAAGGCTGTGCGGATGGCGAAACGCGATCCGCCCAAAAAACGCCAACCCAAAATAAAAAGCGGAACATTGCCAATAAAGATCATCACGCCTAAAGGAAAATTGACGTAATGATTAATAATCTGAGCTGCACCGCTGATGCCGCCGCTGACCAAAAGCCCAGGCACCAGAAACATGCGCATGGAAAATGCCTGGATAAGCGCTCCAGCCAGAAGCAGGGCATAATCTCGTACGGTTTTCCAAGTAAAGTGAACCGGTCCGAACTGGCTTTTTACAAATTGGATAAATGTGAGATTCGGTTTGGATCGAACTTTCATGGGAACCCTCTATAACTGGAATAAGTCAATTGTAACCGATGACAATGACCTAAATCGGTGATGACTGAAAAACAGGTCAAAAATCAGGCCATTCCCTTGACAAAACTCCAATATTACGATTTAATCGTTTGCGCAAACGTTTACGCATTCATTTTAAGGATTTTGTATGAACCTCTTCAAGTCACCCAACTTCAAACCTTTTTCAAAGCAGATGTTCCGCATTGCGCTACCTATTGCCCTCAGCGGCATCATTATGCAATTACAAATGTTAATCGACACTGCTTTTTTAGCGCGGTATACGACGAATATAAACGGCAATGTTCTAACCGGATCTGATATCCTCTCTGCAGTCGGCAACGTCTTCTTTCCCTACATGGTGACGATTTCGTTTATCTGGGCTTTGGGTACCGGCGTGGTGGTGCTCGTCTCGCAACATTTGGGGGCCAATAACACTGATCAAGCCCGAACCGTCGGGAATGTCGCCATCAAATTTAATACGCTGCTTTCATGGATTGTTTTTGCTTTCTGGTTCTTCTTTGCTAAGAAAATTTTTACGATAATGGGTGTTCAGGAACCCATCTTGACGCTCAGCTTGCAATACATCACCTTCGTGAGTATTGAGCTTATTTACATGGGCGCCAGTACATCGGTGAGCGCAATTTTTCAAGGTACAGGTAATACAAAACCAGAAATGTATGCCGGCATCTTCAGAAGTGTGCTGCACATAGTGCTGGACTACCTCTTGATTTTTGGAAATTTTGGTTTTCCTGAAATGGGTGTGGTTGGTGCAGGTATCGCCTCGACTGCCTCAGGTTTTATTTCGACCATCCTTATGATTCTTATTTTTGTTAAAACAAAAGACATGCCTTTTAAGGTCACCTTAAAATCCATAATAATCGCACCCATCAAACCTTATATTAAACTTTTGAAAACTGCTCTACCAGCCTCTCTTGAAGAGATGTTATGGAATTTTGGCAATCTCGTTTTGGCGTACTTCTTAAACCTGCTCAACACAGAAGCTGTTGGTATTTATCGCCTTGTTTATCAAATTGAAATCACGCCCATTTTCTTCTATTTAGGGATTGCCAGAGCCGTTACCACTCTGGTCGGACAACGCACTGGTGCTCGCGACCTGGCAGGGGCTAGAGAATCGGCATTGATTGGCACCTTTTACTCAATTTGCAGTTGTGTGCTTTTCACTGCCGCATTTATTTTGATCCCTAAATTGATTCTCTCCATCTTCACCCCGGATATGCAATTAATTGGCAAAGCCGCTCCGTTGTTGATGATCACTGCATTCACCATGATGCCACGCGCGGTCAATATCATCAGCGGCAACGGTATTCGCGGCTATGGTGACACATTGTGGATGTTGGCGACCCAAATTTTCGGCATCCTCTTTTTACTCACGCTTGCCTACATTCTGATGTTCCCGGTTGGTTTAGGCATCTATGGACTTTTTATTGCGATGTTTTCAGACGAAACTTTGCGCGGAATCATCAACACCGTGCGTTTTTACCGCGGAGAAACATCGCTCTTCCACAAAACGCCTTTGATCAACAAACCTACTACAGAAACGGTGTAAAGGAGCTGACTTATGGCAACCATTCTGGATGTGGCAAAAATGGCAGGAGTATCAACCGCAACTGTTTCACACGTGATCAACAAAACCCGCAAGGTCAATCCCGAAACCATTGCCAAAGTAGAAGAGGCAATCCAAGAATTACATTTTCAACCCAATCAACAAGCACGCAGCCTCAAAACCGGCCAAAGTCGATTAATTGGTGTATTGAATTATTACACCGTGGATGACTATTTTGCAGAAATCCTGGCCGGCCTTGAGGCGACTGCATTTAAGGCCGGTTACAACGTGATGCTACGTCATCTTCTGCACGATGACCAAAAAAGCGGAAGTGATTTAAACAACTGGATCAACCAAAATATTGACGGATTGATCATCAACTCACCAGAAGTGGATGAGTCCTTTTATGGTTTATTGGACAATTTGAAATGCCCGTGCGTGATTCTGCACATCAACGATATGGAATGCAAATGCGATACTATCCAGATCAATGATTATGAAATCAGCAGAGAAGCCATTCAATATCTAATCAGTCTTGGGCATACACGTATCGCATGCGTCTCAGGTTACACCAATGACAAACATACAGCTTCGAGGAGGCTGCTCGGTTTTAAGGGAGCATTGAGCGAGGCCGGGTTGCCCATTAACCCCGAATATCTGGTTGATACAGATTACGGCATTGAAGAAGGCTACCAACGTTGCCTTGAACTGATGAAACTACCCCTACCTCCCAGTGCCATTTTTACATACTCCGACTTTTTGGCGATAGGCGCCATGCGAGCTGCCCATGACCTGGGCATCCAAATTCCACGCGACCTGTCGATCATTGGTTTTGACGACATTTCATTAACGTCCTACACCAGCCCACGGTTAACCACCATTCATCAAGACAAAGATCTGATCGGCGAGCTGTCCGTCAAACAACTACTTAATCGAATTCAGAATCCAGACCTTCCTGCAGCACGAATTGTGTTGCCAACTCGCCTGGTGATCCGTGAGTCGACCGGTCCAGTTGCCCATCATTAAAGAAATCATCAATTTTCATTACCCAACAATCACACAAACCATAGCCTTTCTGCATTCACATACTTTTTATGAAACTTTTCTTGAATTTATCTTGAGATTGATATAAGATTAATCCACTAAATATTACAAGAATTGACACATCTAAGAAAACAGGGTGAAGGTATGACAGCAATGGAACCGGGGATGCTCTTAAAATCCAGATACAAAGTCGAGGAACAACTTGGCAAAGGTGGCATGGGCGAAGTTTACATGGCCATGGATGAAAGTCTGGATACCAAAGTTGCCGTCAAAGCCAATCACAACCTTTCCCAACATACCTCCGCACAATTCATCCGTGAAGCCAGACTGCTGGCGTCGCTCAAACACGCTAACCTGCCAAGGGTTATTGATTATTTCACCGAAAATGACAGCCAATTCCTCGTGATGGATTTCATCCCAGGTGAAAACCTGAAAGAAATGGTTGAAAGCAAGAAGCAATTTACCTTTGAACAAATAAATCAATGGGCACTTCAACTTGGAAGTGCCCTCACATATCTCCACACGCAAGAGATCCCGATTTATCATCGCGATATCAAACCTGCAAACATTAAAGTGACACCCTCGGGCGATGTGGTGTTGGTGGATTTTGGCATTGCCAAAACCGGTGACGCATCACAAGAAACGCAAACAGGCGCTTGGGCTTTCTCGCCCGGTTTCGCCCCGCCGGAGCAGGTCAGCGGTATGCGCACAGGTCCGTACTCAGACCAATTCAGTCTTGCCGCGACGCTTTATTATCTTTTTGCAGGCAAACCTCCCGCTGACAGCGCACGCCGTTTGATGGGAGAAGAAGAATATGTGACCTTGACCCAAATCAACGCCAGCATACCAACCCATTTTGCTGCCGCCGTTGACAAAGCCTTATCCATCAAACCTGAAGGTCGCTTTACCAATGTAGCGAGTTTCATCACTTCATTAACAAATCCCAATGCCCAGCCAGAAACTGAAGCCATGCAGAAAACAGTAATGGCCAGCCGAACACCAGTGCCTCCGCCGGTTCAAACCCCATTCAATCAACCCGGATCAGGCACCATACCGCAGGTGCGGAAGAAATCCTCTGCAATATGGATCATCATTGGCATTTTCGTCTTTGCCGGTCTGGTAACTGGCGGATATTTTGCTTTAAAAGCCGCAGGCATTATTGGTAAAACAAGTGCAACCGTTTTACCCACCGCCACACTTCAAACCCAAAACGAAATTGTGCCTACCAACACAACAGAAACTTTGCCACCGGCAACCGCAACTCTCGAGGTTGTGCCCCCCACTGAAACTACTGCCCCTACACTCGATGCGGCTGCATTCGACAAACTTAAGCCAATTGGCCGGATCGCTTTTATCAGCGATCGTCAGGCTGACGGCTATCAACAAGTGTGGACCATGGATGTTGCATTGGACGGCAATAATCAACCAGTCACGGCAAACATGAGACAGATCACTTTCAGCCCTGACAACAAATCCGGCCCGGCCTGGTCGCCTGACGGCACAAAGATCATCTATTCAGGCTGGAGCACGCAAATGTCGGCTAACGGCACTGCTTTTGCAGACGATATTTGGATGGTCGATTATACAAAACCGGAGTTGGAACCTGTTGATATAAGCCGCAGACCCGGCGATGATCGCTATGCCGCCTGGTCAAGCAACAACAAATATATTGCCTTTACCAGTTATTATCGTGAAGACAAAACACCTCAACTGGTCGTGATGTCTCCAGACGGTTCCAATCAGGAAATGTTAAGTATTCTTGGTTTTTCAGATACTTACGCGGCCTGGTCGCCCAACAGCGATTGGCTCTTTTATACTTATTCAGTCGGTGAGATTCACGTCTTGCAAATGATCTCGTTGTTTAACATTGTTAAAAAAGATCCTCGTGTGCCGCAAGATTTTCAAAAATTTGATCGCACTTCAAATGAAGGCAGACTGGGTAACGTCCTGGAACCCGCCATCAGTTTTGACGGCAGCATGTTAGCCTATACACATGCATTTGCCGGAAAATCAAATATTTTCACGGCAGTTATCTCTGACCGCGGACGCACTTCAACAAAACTAACCGATACCGGTGAGGATTATTCGCCCTGTTGGGCGCCTGATGGTAAATGGATTGCATTTACCTCAGAGAGAGACGGCGACCCTGAAATCTACGTTATGGATGCCGCTGGCGGAAATCAGACGAACTTATCTTTGCTGCCCAGTACGGATAAAGACCCAGCCTGGCAGCCGCCCAAACCTCAAAAATAAGTTGAAAAAACCTCCCGAATTCGGGAGGTTTTGTTTATTCCGGGGATGGCGGACGCTGGGTTTTTGTTTTTGGCCGGGTGCGATTGGGCATGATTCGTGAAGGAGTAATTGTCTTGCCTGCATTAGGGCTTAATAACAAGGTTAATCGAGTCAATGCATTTTCATCGTATTCACACCGCCCGCATATATCACAAACCCAGGCTGGAAAGTCTGGTACCGAAATTAATTCATCACCTAAATATGTAAAATAGGCGACATAATCTCTGTGCATATGGCCTGCCTGGCACTCTGCACAAGGGAAAACCGGATCAGGAAGAATTTGGCTAAGGTCTGTCATTTATTAAAAATCGTCTCTATAAATTGTACTGCAATTTCCACAAGGGTATCACAGTTTTGGGTGTTTGAAAATCCATCAAAGTCGTAAACTAATTCACAGCTGAACCATAATCAGGATGTGAGAGAATCTTCGCAGCTTGCGGTGGCCAATAGACAACCAGTGCCTTGCCCACCAAATCTTCAATGGGGACAAAACCCCAACTATGTGAATCTGATGAATTGTTGCGATTATCGCCCAGCACAAACAGAGAATCGGCAGGAACAGTCCATGTGTCTTCATAACCAGGTTGTGCAGCAATGTATGGTTCATTTAAGGCTGTACCATTAACACTTACCACTCCATCATTTACGGAAACGACATCACCAGGTGTGCCAATGAGGCGCTTGATGTAATCTTCTTCAAGAAAATTGGGATTATGGAAGATGACGATATCACCGGTATGCAATTCACCCAGTTTGTAAGCCAATTTATTGACAACAATCAAGTTACCTTCGTAAAGTGTGGGCTGCATACTTATATTTTGAACCATGACGCGTTCAAACACGGAATCAATGGCGAAATATAAAATAATTGCCAAAATCAAGGTTTGCAGCACTTCTCCGGGAAGAGTCTGCCAAAAGGGTACCTTTTTTGCTTCTTGGAGTTCTACTAGCTCAACTGGTTGATAGTCTGATTCGTCCATGTTCCCTGCCTGATGTTCGTTATTCATGTCGTGGTTTCATCACCAGTCGAATAGGGGTTCCAGTAAATGGATACTCCAACCTGATTTGGTTTTCAATAAATCGCAAATAAGTAAAATGCGCCAGTTTCGGATTGTTGCAATAGATCATAAAGGTAGGCGGATCTGTACGCACCTGAGTTCCATAGAATAATTTGATCGATGTGCCTGTTTTGGATGTTGGCGCATGAACACTTTGAGCCTTCTGCAAAATACGGTTAAGAGAGCCGGTGTTGACATGCGCAAGACGTTCTTCTTGAACTTTTAGTGCCATCGGCATGACCTGGTCAACTCGCTGCCCCGATTTAGCAGATATGAAAAGTATCGGAACATAATCCATGAAATTGAGTTCCTGGCGAATACGCTCAGAATAGTTTTGCATGGTGTAATTGTCTTTTTCAATGGCATCCCATTTATTGACCACCACTACAGCACTTTTGAGTTCATCTTTGATGTAGCCAGCAATATGCGTATCCTGGGCAGAAATACCTTCGACTGCATCAATCAGCAACAGCGCGACATCGCAGCGTTCAATAGCTTTCATCGAACGCACAACGCTGAATTTCTCAACTCCCGGTTCAACTTTGCCGCGGCGGCGAATGCCAGCGGTGTCGATCAGGGTGACAGGAATATCTTCAATCATCATTTTAGTGTCAATTGCATCACGCGTAGTGCCTGCAATCGGGCTGACAATAGAGCGTTCTTCTCCCGCGAGTTTATTTAATAAACTGGATTTACCCACGTTCGGTTTGCCGACGATAGCTATCTTGACAGAATCATCATCTTCCTCAGGGTCAGGTTCAGGGAAGTTGCTTAAAAGCTCATCCAACATGTCACCGGTGCCCGTGCCGTGAACAGACGAAATCGGCCAGGGTTCACCCAGGCCTAATTCATAAAACTCATTAACCAAGTCGCGTTGACGGGTGCTGTCTGCTTTGTTAACGACCAGCAACACGGGTGGATGAGCGACGCCATTAACAACTTTTTGAGATTGCCGCAAAATTTGCGCCACTTCAAAATCCGCGGGGGTAACCCCGCTGATGGCATCAACAAGGAATAACACAACATCCGCCTCGGTAATAGCCAACAACGCTTGTGATTTGATCTCGGTAATAAAATCAGCAGATCCGATCGAAAGCGGTGATTTGCTGCTTGCAGTGGTGGGGTCAATGCCACCAGTATCCACAATATCAAATTGAACGCCACTCCACTCTCCGACCGCAAACAAACGATCACGTGTGGTGCCAGGTGTGTCATCCACAATGGCCAGGCGTTCACCACATAAACGGTTAAATAAAGTACTCTTCCCTACATTAGGTCTCCCGACCAGCGCAACAACAGGTTTTGCCATCTGTCCTCAATCCTTAATAATACCAATTTTACCCTGATAATGGGCAAAAAACAGGTGCGGACTCTTTAATCGCGAAATGTCGCTACTTAATGGTTACTTTGAAGGTTGTTGGCGAAATACTTTCAATCTTGATTTCGGGTACGTTCAAAGAATATTCCGGTTCAAGCGTGTATGTGCCCGCCTGACGATCTGAAAGATCAAGGATGACCCTGAGAGTGGTCAAGTCAAGCGACTCCAAAATATTCAAGGGGCCTGAAACGATGATATCCACTTTGTCGGGCAATATTTCAGCCAAAAGAGGTGCATTCAACCCAATGGCTTCAACCAAAACATCAGGGATGGATTGTGAGCTTATGATGGGCATGATCTCAACGCGAACGACTACCGAAGCACTATCGATTACTTGAACCCCGGCAGGCAAATTCAATCCGATTTCTTCATCAAAGCTATCAGTTTTCTTGGTCAAATCAATCGCGTTCGTTTCGATGTATCCAGGCAGCGCATCAATTAATGCGGGGTCCGCAGAATATACCGTTACTGTTGGCGGGTAAACCGGAATGCTGGACAATCTAAAACCGGATGCGGGTTGACCATTGGTAACGACTTTAACCACCACATTGCGATAGCCGCCGCGTTCAACAACTTTTTGGGTGACTGTTATTTTTTCAGGAGAAAGACTCACATCTTTGACCACTGAACCGTTGGCGTCCACTGCCTGAAGAGTGATAGTCTGATCAATATCTGTTTTTGCATCGGTGAGTTTTACGACTGCTCTCACTTCGCTGACCAACCCCACGTAAGATTTAGCCCCGCTTACCATCACACTGGTTTCAGATAAATGAGCCGGATTGGATTGAAACCCAACAGCCACTGATCCCTGGTTGATGACGCGGATATCGAAAGTGCGTGTTTCAAGTGTTTGCAATTGAACACCAGCTGATCGAGGAGAATAGCTGCGAACCTCAACAGGCCTAATTCCAATTTGGATTTGAATGGGGACGGTATATTCACCTTCACCCAAACCTGAAAGATCCATTATGGCCCTGACGGGTACTTTTTGAGAGGTCAAACTCGTCCAAATAGAAGTTGGAGCGCGCAAAGTCAGTGAGATGTTTTCAGGGATTTCACTGGTGATCACCAAGTCGGAACTCTGTCCAATGATCTCAACTGGCACTGCTGAAGGGTATGTTTTTTCAATGGATGGATCTGAAGAAGTGACCGCCATAATCCACACTGCCACGGCCAGGATAAAGGCTGTGATCAATAGCGGCACGGTTTTGGCAAAAGATCGAAGTGCTTTCAACATTAGTTGATCCTCGGGTTACCGGTGAAAAGACTGCGCAACCAATCACTGATTCGCAAACGTGAATTGGAACCATCTGCGGGACGGTAGAAGGCCAGGAGGATGTTTTCAAGACGTTCACTATCCAGACGTCGGATCATACGTCCATTATGGGCAATTGAGATTGATCCGGTCTCTTCTGACACGACAACCGTGATTGCATCGGTGGCTTCTGAAGTGCCAAGCGCAGCACGATGGCGAAGACCCATTTGGCGTTCTGGAGATTTGGTCAAAATACCACTGGCAGAGAGGGGCATTACACACGAACCTGCCACGATGCGATTATCCGCGATGATAACAGCACCATCATGCAACGGTGTGTTAGGATAAAAGATCTGCAAAAGCAATTCAGGTGTTACCGCTGCGTTCATCCGCACACCGGTTTTGGCGTAGTCTTCGAGGCTGTCGTAGCGTTGCATGACAATCAAAGCGCCGTGTTCACGAGCCGAAAGCCTCGCCGCAGCGGTAACAATGCCACGGATGGTCATTTCAATTTGTTTATTTTGGCTGCTGGATTGCGTGCGCATGACCGTAGGCGTACCGGCACGACCCAGTTTTTCCAGACCGCGCCTGATCTCAGGTGCAAAAATGACGGGGATGGCAAAGAGTAAAGCAGGAACAATTGTTTGAAACAACCAGGAAAAAGCCGGTAAATTGATCAGTGAAGTCAAAAGTGCCAGCACGATAACCATGAAAATCACACCGCGTAAAAGCACCATGGCCTGCGTATCTCTTAAAAGCAGCAAGGCAGCATACATTACTGCCGTGACCAGAAACAGGTCAAGCACACTGAGCCAGTTCAGTCTTTGGAAGAGATAAGCAATTTCTGTGAATAAATCAGACAATTATTATTTCCTTAAGTATCAATACTAGATGGGTCTTAAAACCCGGTCTTCTCTTAGTTGTTTAAAGAAAAGTGTCGTGCCGGTTGGCATGGATTCCTCTGCTGCTTCCTGCCAGGCAAGAACTTCAAGAGAAGAAGGGGTACGTTTTTCATATCCCAATCCCGTCCACAAGACATCATGGTGAGCCAGTTGGTCAGGGACGAAAATTAAAGAAGCTTCACATTGCAAATCGGTGGATGCCTTTTCCATTTCATTGATCATCAGTGGCATAAATTGAGCCGGCGGGAGTGCTGAATCCAACGCAATTTCGGTGGTTCGGGCAACAAGGTTCTCAACCTGCCAGGCCAGAATGCCCATGGGATTTTGTTCAATCCGCAAGATCAAGTAGGCTTTTTCGCCCAAGGTGATCGCGGAACTTGTTGTTGTTTCGCTGTTTTGGGTGCTTTTCAAGCGATTGAGCACCTCTACGATTTCATCAATGTGTTTAGGACCAGCCCTTTCAATATTGACTTCACCCAATGACAATTTTACCGGTTGAGAAACAGGAATCGGACGTGTGTTGGCGGCAGGCACATATCGCTGCCAGGCTGAAGTAACTTGCTTCCAGGTGTCATCAAAAGTTGTGCTGTTTTTGATTACGACAGCCGATTCAGCAAACCTTGATTCCTGGGGAACCTGGGCTGCCATACGCTGACGGGCTTCGACTTCAGTCATGTTGCGGTTATGCATCAGCCGTGAAAGCTGAACCTCGGGCGGCGAATAAACCGCCCAGACCGCATCACATTCTTTGGCAAGATTGCTCTCAAGTAATTTGATGGCTTCAATGACAATTACTTTTTGACTGGCGCGTCTGATAATCAGATCGACAGCTTGCTCCACCAGTGGATGGATGATGGCTTCCAGTGTGGAGAGAGCTTCAGGATCATTGAAGACAATCCGTCCAAGTTTCTGCCGATTGATCTGGCCTTCGGGTGTGAGAATGTGGGTGCCGAAAGTTTTGACAATTTCATCAAAACATGGGGCGTCACGAGAAATGGCGCGATGTGTGATGGCATCGGCATCAATGCCATATGCACCAAGATGCTCCAGCATGCGACGGACAACACTTTTACCAGTACCAATGCTGCCGGTTAACCCGATGACATACTTGTCAGCCCATTTCTTCATTAGTCTCCCGAAGGTAGCAATGATTGCGTGTTAAACGTATTACCATTTTAGTCATAGGAGTACCAATTGTCAAACAAGGCGTGATCGAGAAAGATCGAGAATAATCATCCACAAGCAAATAATCAAAACGATCTCCATAAATAATGATGTGGAGATCGTTATAAGTCTTCTCTTTTAGAAGCTCCTAGACACGCCACACGGATTTTAACAAGTTTAATTGTGCTGAACGTTGAAAACTGTCTCCGCCTTCATGGTTGTTGTAAGTGTAATAGTTGATGGATTTTTCACCCTTGTAATGGTTATAAGCAGCATAGACAGTCGAAGGTGGACAAATGGTATCCATCAGACCGACAGAAAAGAGAGCTTTGGCTTTGGCGCGGGCAGAGAAATTCACACCATCAAAATAGCTGAGGGTGTTGAAGACCTGTTCGACCTGATCGCGGTGGCAGTGAAGATATTGACTGATCTCGCCATAAGGGAAGCCATCAGTGATTTCAGTAGCCCGACGATAGTGACACAAGAAAGGCACATCCGGCATACTGACGGATAGATCAGGCACTAACCCACTGACGGCCAGTGTAATGCCACCGCCCTGGCTGCCTCCGCAGGCAGCAACTTTGGTTGCATCCACAACCGGATGGCTGCGGGCAGCTTCAACGGCACGAACTGCGTCAGTAAATACCCTGCGGTAATAATAGTTTTTTGGCTCAAGAACCCCCTGTGTCATAAAACCGGGGTAATAAGAATTGGCGCCTTCTAATAAATCGGGTGTATCGCCAGGCCGCCAATTTGAACCCTGGCCGCGGGTATCCATGACTAAGTGGGCATAGCCTGCGCAAGCCCAGACTAGCCAGTCAAACACGAATCCACGCCCGCCGCCGTAGCCGATGAACTCCACAACACAAGGTAGCTTGCCAGACCGTTCTTTTGGCAGGATCAACCATCCCTTGACGGGTTGACCACCGTAACCTGAAAAGGTGACATCAAAGGTCTCAACCAGTTTCAAGCCTGAGTCGATTGGTATAAATTTCGCATCCAGGGGGTGAGCGCGAGCATCATTCAGTGTGGAAGACCAAAACTGGTCGAAATCTGCAGGCTCCACCCGTTCTGGTTTATAGACTTGCAGTTCATTTAATGGAAGATCAAAAAATGCCATAATAAGTTCTCCTATGACCTGATTTGATTTATTTTACTCCAAGCTCGAAAGAAAGTATTTGTTCACCCTTACAACTTGCTATGAACTCTTGTAAATGCTTCATATAAAGAGGATAATATTTATATGATTGGTAAAATTATTAAGCTTGTGATGCTTGTTTCAATAGTAGTTTTAATCTTATCAGGCTGCAGTTCAGCGGCCATTGTTGAAGAACAAGAAGCCACATCCACCCCCATTGTATCCATACCACCAGCCATGGACCCGAGCGTTACGCCTGTCGTGCCTCTGATTGATACGCCTTTAGTATCCACTGCAACTGATTCTCCAGCTACATTTCTTTCACTGCCTGCTGAAGACGAAGCCTCCGCGCGACTGAGCGTGCCCAATGGATTCGCTATTCGAATCTTCGCTCAAGGCCTGCAGGGAAAACCCCGGTTCATGTCTTTTGGACCTGACAATTCGCGCTACATATCAATGACCAACGGTGGTTCGATTATGCGCTTGCCTGATGTCAACCAGGATGGATTGGTAGATTCCAACGAGGTTGTGATCAGCAGCCTAAACCAACCCCATGGACTGGAATGGCAGGGGGATTGGCTTTATGTGGCCGAAAATGACCGCGTCGAACGTTTTCGATACTCAATGGAAACCGGCTTGTTCGATGCACGTGAATTGGTAACCGACAACATACCGGGTGGCGTGGGCCACTATACGCGCACGCTTCATTTTGGGCCGGACGGCAAGCTGTATGTGAGTGCCGGTTCCTCTTGTAACGTTTGTGTTGAATCAGACCCTAGAAGGGCAGCCATTTTACGTTTCAACCCTGACGGCAGCATCCCGGCGGATAATCCATACATAGACAATGAAGATTCACGCATGCATGCAGTTTGGGCATGGGGTCTGCGCAACAGCGTGGATTTCTTGTGGACGCCTGCCGGTGATTTATGGGCCAATCTGAACGGTCGGGACAACCTGATCGACAGCGACGGATTACCCGACAGCCTGCCTCCTGAAGTCATCGTGTTACCAATTCGAAGCGGCCAATTCTACGGATGGCCTTATTGCTACAACCTCTTCTTGGGAAGCAATTTAGGAGGATTTTTACAGGTCACCGATACACAAACCAACCTGCGGTTACCCAACGGACTGGATTGCAATCAAGCTGTGCCAGCACTTTTTACCGATTTGGCTCACAGCGCTCCTCTGGGAATGACGCTCGGGCAAGTCGGGAACTTCCCATCCAATTTTCAGAGTGATTTATACGTGGCTTACCACGGCTCCTGGAACGTTGAAAATCCGGACTCGATCCGTGATTGCAAGGTCGAGAGAATCGTGATTGAAAACGGAATGCCTGTGCGAAACGAAGTTTTCGTGAACGGATGGCGTGCACCAGGCAGCAACTGCGGAGACGGCTCTGCATTTGGCCGCCCGGTGGATGTGATATTTGGACCAGACGGCGCAATGTATATTTCTGATGACGCTGCGGGTAGAGTTTATAGAGTTATTTCAATAAACTAACAATAGAGGATTACTCTTTTAGCCAGCCTTTTTGAGCTGCAATGGCAATGGCCGCGGCGCGTGAATCGACCCCTAACTTGTTATAAATGCTGGCCAGGTGGGCTTTAACTGTCCGTTCACTGATGCCCAGCTTGAAAGCCACTTCTTTACTGCGTTCTCCCAATGCCACGGCTTTAAGTACCTGCTGTTCACGTTCGGTCAGGCTGGCATCTTCATTTGAGAGCCTTTGAGGTTTTTCCACCTGGTGCAAGAGCCTGAGCATGGTTTCTGGTGAGAGTAGTGTCTCGCCCCGGGCTGCCGCCCGGATGGCATTAAATAAAGCTTCACGCGTGGTGTCTTTGAGAAGATATCCTTTGGCGCCAGCCTGCAAGCCGCGCAGCATTAAATCATCTTCATTAAAAGTGGTCAAAATAACCACCGCCACATCAGGGAAATCTACACGCATTTTCTCAATAGCAGTCAAGCCGTCCATGCCAGGCATGCGCAGGTCCATCAAAACAACCTGCGGATGTGTTTGCGTGCATATCAGAAGTGCTTCGGCGCCATCCCCGGCCTCACCCACCAAAGAGAAATCAGGTTCAGTTTCGAGGATCAATTTTAGACCCTGCCGAATGATCAAGTGGTCATCTGCAATCACAATTTTGATGGTCATAAGCAAGGTATCCTGACTTTTACGGCGGTTCCAGTACCTGGCTGGCTGATGACTTCAAAAGATCCATTCACCAGATTGACCCTCTCACGCATGCCGATCAAACCGTAGTGACCACCTTCAGGCACGGATGATGGTTCAAAACCACTGCCGTTATCTTGAATCTCAAGGTTCAAATATTCTTCATTATTCTCAACCCTGATTGTGACAGAGGAGGCTTTTGCATGTCTTGTAATATTCATCAAGCTTTCAGATACCACTCCGGCCAGAGCTTCACTAATATCAGGTGACAGGTTGTCAGTCAAATTGCATTGAAACTCGCAGGGGATGCCAGTGTTTTTGGTAAATTGGGTTATTTTCTTTTCAAGATCACCGCAGCAGTCTGATAATTTATCCTGCCGTAAATCATCAATCGCCAGCCGCGCCTCAAAAAGGGTTTGGCGGGCGCTTTCCATGGCTTGGTGAACGATCTGGCGGCTGCGATCCGTTTTACCGCTGGCAAGGTTGGCATCCACGGCTTCCAGTTGAAGGATCAACCCGGCAAGACCTTGAGATAATGTGTCATGCAGTTCGCGTGCCATCCGCTGGCGTTCAGTGGCAATGGTGAGGTCTTCAACTTGAGCCGCAAACTCGGTGAGCTGCTGATTGGATGTTTCAAGTTCTTTGAGTAATTTCTGAGCTTTAATATTGGAATTTGCTTGACGAGAATACAACTCCACGTAGAGAACGACGAAAAGCGTCATTGGAACAGTTGCAATCACCCACCATACCAGCTCTTTAAAACCAAGGATCAAAACATAAAACCCAAAAGACAAGAGTGTATAAAATAAGGCAGCAAAAAATCCTTTTTTAGAAATCCCATAAACACCTATGGCTTCGCCGATGAGCGCCATGGTTAAGCCGACAGTTATTCCGATATGGTGAGAAATCAGGATCATGGCTGCTGTGAGAGATCCCTGGGTGAGCATGTATCCAATCGTCCACCAAGGTTTTTCAATAAACCGTCTTAACATCCAATGCAAAACAATTTGAATCGCCATGCATAAAACGAACGGGATTAAATTACTAAGTTTATGCAGCTGCGGCAGCTCAATGATGACCCAAACAGCCAAACCGGCAAGGATCACGGTCATAAACCAAAAGAAACTGCGTGTTTCTTTTTCCATATTAATAAGCGTGGTATTTGATTTTTCCATAAATTAATTGTATTCCCACTTTCTCTGTTTAGCCACTGCCGCTCCGGACATTGTACGAAAGTACAGGTGAAATCCAGCCCATCGGCCAATGGCAACAACCCTGGATGAACTGTAAACTAATTACGACTTATTAATAACAGGAGAAACCAAATGCAACCTGCACTTTTAGTTCAAAATCTTCACAAAACCTTTCGTAATGGGCACAGCTTGAAAGCTGTGGACGGCGTCAGCTTTGAAGTGAACCCGGGTGAAATCTTCAGCTTGTTAGGTCCCAACGGCGCAGGCAAGACCACCACCATTTCAATGCTTTCTGCCTTATTGAAACCGGATAACAGTGCCACCGGCACCAGCGACATCCGCATAATGGGGCGTTCATTAATCACAGAGCCTTTGGCTGCCAAAGCTTTGATTGGCGTGGTGCCTCAGGATATCGCCCTTTATCAAGATCTTTCAGCACGTGAGAACCTGGTTTTTTGGGCTAAGATGTACGGTTTGAAAGGCGCCCAAATAAAAACCAGGGTCGCAGAAGTGCTTGATCTGATCGGATTAACTGACCGCGCCAACGAACGCATCAGCAAGTACTCCGGTGGTATGAAGCGCAGGGTGAACATTGGTGTGGCTTTGCTGCACCAGCCTAAAGTGATTTACATGGATGAACCTACGGTGGGCATTGATCCGCAGAGCAGACGTAGTATTTTGGACGGCGTCATCGCCTTGAAAAACCAGGGCATGACCGTGCTCTATACCACCCATTACATGGAAGAAGCGCAGGAACTATCGGACCGCATCGCCATCATGGACCACGGTAAGATCATTGCTAACGACAGTCATGAAAACCTGATCCACCTGGTTGGACAAAAAACACGCATCTCGCTTTCAATCAACGCCGAACCCGAAACCATGGTTGAACCGTGGAAGAACTGCAAAGGTGTCTCAACACTGGCGGTTGATGAATCCAAAATAAATCTGTTAGTTGACGACTCCAACCTGGTGCTGCCGCGTTTGTTTGAAGCTGCAGCCGCAAAAGCCATTCGCATCACTTCGGTTGAGATTCAAGAACCCAACCTTGAAACCGTCTTTTTGCACCTGACCGGCCGCGCCCTCAGGGATGCTTAAAGGGAGAGATATGAAATCATTAACGATCGCTCTCAATGACATGCGACGCTCCTTCCGCAACACATTTGCGCTGCTTTTCATGTTCGTCATCCCCTTGCTGGTGACAGGTATGTTTTTTGTGATGTTTGGCAACATAAAAGACAATGATGCTCCAACACTCACAGCCATCAAAGTTGCGCTTGTCAACCTGGATTCCGGAAACGCTCAGACCGGGCAGCTCGGTCAAACCCTGGTGGATGCCCTGCAAAGTGAAGGGCTGAAAGACTTGATGGAAATCACCCTGGTCGAAGATGCAGCCGCCGCACGTGAGATGGTGGACGCCCAGCAAGCAGGGGTTGCCATTATCATCCCTGAAAATTTCTCTGACTCGTTTTCAGACACCGCTGCCAAAATTGAAATTGAGTTCATTCAGGATCCGACTTTAACCCTGGGTCCCCAGGTGGTGCGTTCAGTGGTGAATCAGGTGCTGGATGGTTATGCGGGAATCAAAATCACCGTGGCCGAATCATTGAAAATGGCTGAAAGTGGAACACTTCATTATGAAGAAATCAACCGCATTGTCGATGAATACATGTCTGTCACGGAATTCTCATCCGACAAAACACCGATGATCGATCTGCGTACGCCTGCCACGCTGCCTGAAAGAAGCCCCATGTTAGCTTTAGTCGGACCGATCATGGCAGGCATGATGATCTTCTATGCCTTTTTTACAGGTGCAAACAGCGCCAACTCCATTTTGCGTGAAGATGAAGAAGGCACTTTGCAAAGAATGCTGACCACGCCGACCGCCCAGACAGAAATCATGCGCGGAAAAATCTACTCTGTCGGGTTGACGGTGATCGTGCAGATTACCGTGCTGATGCTGGCAGCCAGATTGATTTTCGGCATCCAATGGGGACTGCTAACCTCGGCAGGTCTCTCCGCGCTGGCGATTGCAGTTGCCGCATCCACGTTTGGAATCCTGCTGGTGTCTTTTCTTAAAAACACAAAACAAAGCGGAGTGATTTTCGGCGGATTGTTGACTGTCACAGGCATGCTGGGGATGGTTAATATTTTCACCGGCAACCCGCAAGGGGCTCCGCTGGGTATCGTTCCGCTCTTCACTCCGCAGGGATGGGCAACCCGTGCCATCCTCGCGACAATGGACGGCGCAGCAGTAGAAACAATTTTGCCCTTCGCCCTCGTCATGTTTGCCATGAGCATCCTGTTTTTTGTGGTGGGTGTTGCGCGGTTGAAAAGCCGATTTGCGTGATTGTTTTCGAATCAAATAATTGGAGTATCACATGTCATCCATAATCAATATTGCATTGAAAGACTTGACACAAATCATTCGTGATTGGAAATCTTTTCTGTTCCTTTTGATCATGCCAATCGCATTTACCTTCCTATTCGGTTTTGCATTTAGCGGCAACTCAAATCAGGAACAAGATACCAGGCTGCCAGTGGGGTTCATCAACTATGACAACCGGTCTCTGATTGGGCAAGAATTGGAAGCAAATCTGTCGAAATCGACGTTGATCCGACTGGAAGCTGGTGAAGAAGAAAAACTAATTAACCAGGTCACAAAAAAAGACTTGACCGCCGCATTAATAATCCCGGCTGGATATGGAGATTCATTAAAAAGTGACCATCCCATGCAGCTCATTCTATGGGTGGATAGCGCTTCGATTGATGGAATGAGTATTCAAACCGAAATTGACGTCCAAGCCAATCGACTGAACAGTGCAATACAGACAGCTAAAGTAATGACCCCTGCAAATACAACGAACTTTGATGAGGTTTTGAAAAATGCGCTACTGGCTTGGCAAACTCCGCCTGTAATCTTGAGTCAGGAAAAGAATGATATCAAGGTTAATGAACCAACCAGTGATGGTGAAACGAAGGAGAACTTATTTGCACACAGCTCACCCGGGATGATCCTTCAATTTGCCGTAGCCGGATTGATGACCTGCGCTCTCGTCATTGTGGCTGAACGTAAAAATAATTGTTTACAGCGTCTGATGACCACATCGACGAGCCGCATGCAAATTTTAGTTGGGCATTACCTATCTGTTGTTATTATGATTCTGGCTCAGTTTATCTTGTTGATTACTTTCGGCGATCTGGTGTTGAAACTTAATTATTTCAGTCAGCCGCTGGCAACATTACTCATCGCATTAACTGCCAGTTTGTGCATCGCCGGTTTGGGTCTTTTGATTGGAACATTGGCAAAAGGCGAAGAACAAGTGATAAGTTTTTCACTGATTTGTATGTTTCTTTTTGCAGGACTTGGAGGAGCATGGGTGCCTTTGGAGTTTACCGGCAAAACCTTCCAATCGATCGGACATATCACCCCCCTTGCCTGGGCTATGGACGGATTCAAAAATATTCTTGTGAGAGGGCTGGGGCTTGAATCTGCATGGCTGCCGGCTGCCGCCTTGCTTGGATACGCGGTTGTGTTTTTCTTGCTGGCAAACTGGAAGTTTAAAACGGAATAAATCAACCCGGATTACTTATCAACCAAAAATTAACAGACAATTCAAAAGGTTTGAACAAGAAAAATTGCTTTGAATCTTTTGAGTTGTCGAAATCCGTCCAAACGTAATTCATAAGGAAAATTATAAAATGCCAACCCTAATGTTCACCACCTTGGAAGTCTTAGTCGTAATCGTTCTTCCCTTGTTATGGTTATATTTACGCGGAAAGTGGCCTCTCAAAAAGGTTATCCTTTGTCTTTTTGTGATTCCCATATTGTGGTACCTCACTTATGCACCTATTCATGAGTTGAGTCATGCATTGGGTACCATCATTGCTGGCGGGAAAGTGACCGAATTAAAACTCATCCCAAATTTCTGGGAAGGTGTATTCGCTGTAGCCTGGGTTAGGACCACGGGTTTAAATGGCTTCTGGCAAAACATGTCCATGACAGGTGCTCCTTATATTCTTGACTTTGCATCTATTTTGGTCGGGGCTGTAGTTATGCTGCGTAATCAGTCAAAAAACGCATTATGGGTCGGTTTCTTGTTCATGATTTTATGTCTAAGACCTACATTCGATCTTGTATGTGAGACAATCGGGTTTATTTACGGTTTTATGGGTGATTTGTATCATATTCAATTGTGGGTTGGAGATTTGATTATTACAATATTTCTGGTGCTTTCCCTTGGCATTTCCTTGTTTTTACTCTATACAATCATAAAACGATATGCCGGGTTTTATGTACAGATCGATGCGCGAACTTGATCATAACAAAACAAGATTTAATGGTTTCTTGCTTGTTTTGCTTAAGTGAACAAGGTGCATATTCAGTTTTTTACACCTCTTTTCATCGACAAGTAAATTGGTAACAAAGGAAATAAGAGATTAAACAACAATACCTCTCCGATTTCGGGAGGTATTGTTTGTAAAAAAAGATCGTCCTATTAATATGCCAGCGGAAGAAGCATTACAGCAGTAGAGACATCCATCAATACATGAATGATAGCGATGTAGGGCAATAATCTCGGTCGCCAGTTAATCAACAGTGCGATTAATAATGCAAACGGCAAGAACATGAGAAAGCGCCAAAGGATGAAATTCATATTGAAGATCAGGGGGATCGCTATATGCTGTGCTGCAAGAAATAATGTTGGCAGTAGAATGGATGCCCAACGCGAAAATCCACTTTTTTCAAGGCGGGGCATCACAAATACCATGTAGGTTGGAATTTCAACCAGCCCTTGAGTTACAGGAAATAAAACAATGCTTGTGATTGCCGCCCACATTGGTAAAGGTCTGATAAACAAAGCCACGGCATTATTGATATCGCCAAAAAAAAGATTACCCAGAAGCATATTTGGCAAAAATGCAACTGGGCCCGCAACCACAAGAAAACCCAAAACGGCAAGCAAGTCTTTGCCTACGAATTCTTTTTGGAATTTGAATATTCTCCAAAAACTGTCTTCTTCTTCCTTGTAAAAACGAACGAGGAGCAATAGACAAACCAGATTGGCGATGAAAACAACCATCGGCCACCAGTTTGCCGAAGAATTCCAAGCTTGCTTGTCTCCAAAAAAGAAAAAACCCAAGGCAAATAATGCTTGAATTCCAGCAAACAATATCAACCGAATGGGGAGCATGAACCAGGCTCGTCTTTCTATATTCTGCATAATGATATAAACCTCTCACAATGGATGATTAATTACCTCTGCAAGAAAATATTATCATATCCAATGTAAAAAATTACTGTACTTCCGGACTGTAACAACCTGTACTTAAGGATAATAAAGAACACTGCTATCCAATGTAGTATTACTCATGAAACAATGAAAGCAAAACATACGCATCTGCATTAGTTCTTACTATAAAATTATTATTTTGGAAGGTGTTTTATGAAAAAGTTCCTACTGGTTTTGGTGATATTGGTTGTGATTCTTGGAATTGTTGTTCTGATGGCGGTTCTCCTTACGCCGTGGATGGACCGTTGGCGCACCACACCCGAAGAGAGACTGATGGAATTGCCAGGTGATAAATACCACAGCAATCCCGGACGCGTCGCAAACCGGGCTGTGACCATCAACGCTCCAGCTGAAAAGATCTATCCGTGGATCTTGCAGATCGGAGCAGATAAATCCGGCATGTACAGCTACACCTGGCTTGAAAATTTGGTTGGCTGCAAAATGGCAAAGGACGAAACCATCCGGCCTGAGTGGCAGAATCTGGCCGCAGGCGATGAGATGAAAATGTGTGCCGGTGACTTTGCACCTCCTCCTTACATCGTGGTTGAAACTCTTCCCAACCAGGCGGTGATTTACGGGCACAAAGAAAATGATGCCTGGGTGGATGTCTGGCAGTTTGTGCTGGTTCCTCAAGCAGACGGCACCACGCGGCTGATCACCCGCACCAGCACCAACATGGTGGGCGGCATGTGGGAAGTGATCCGTCCGATTTCTTTCACCATGGAACGCAAAATGCTGCTGACGCTTAAGAAATTGGCCGAGCAACCCTGATCCATCTTGTATAAAAAACAAAACCGCAGGAGCATAAATACCTCCTGCGGTTTTGTTTTTTCAGGTTTTGTTAACTGACTTCGTTGAAGTCAATAAACCCTTTATCGATATCCACGCCGATCAACTGCACCTTGACACGATCTCCCACATCGGGGTGATTTAAAGTGGTCATTAATTTGCCCTCAACAGGCAATCTCAAAAGCCGCACCCAGGTGCCTTTGGATGACGCACCAGTGATGATGGCGTCGAAGCGTTCGCCAATGCGGTTCTCGAGCAGCATGGCATCCGCGGATTTTTCGACCTGACGCTCCACCTTATTGGCGGCATCTTCAGCGAAGGTGCATTGTTCGGCTATGCTTTTCAGTTCTTCGAGTGAATAAGGCTGAGGTGTTTTGTTAAGCACCGATTTAACCAATCGCTGAGTCACGAGGTCGGTAAAACGCCGATTGGGTGCGGTGGAGTGCCCGTAGTCTTTGACGGCCAAACTAAAATGCCCGGGCGGCCATCCTTCAGGTGGGGTGGCCGTGTATGCCCCGGCACCAAGCAGCTTGATCACCGAGAGTGAGAGGTCTGAAAATCGCAGCGGATCTGCGGAGCGTTGTTTGACTAAAAATGCTTCGAGGGCTTTCGCGTCAGGGGTCGCGGGCAATTGATGGTTGTACCTGGCAGCAATTTCAACAATGCGATCCCAGCGATCGGGAATATGCACGACACGGCGAATGGAAGGATAGTTATGCTTTGATAAAAAGCGTGCAGTCACACTGTTGGTGAAGATCATAAAATTTTCGACAATTTCACGCGCCCGATTTTTGGTGGCAAATTCCATCGAAAGAATTTGGTCACCACTAAACACCGGTTTGCTCTCAATGGTTTCAAGGCTTAAAGCGCCCTGGCGTTGGCGGAACCCTTTCATTTTTTGAGCCACCGCGTCTTGCAGTTTCAGATTTTCAGCCAAACCTTTAACCGCTGCACCGTTTGGAGGAAACTCAGCCTGCCCTTCGAGCCAGTCAGCCACACTGTTATATGCCAGTTTGGCTTTATTTTTCACCAAACCCATATATATGGAGGAGTCTTTCAAAGCGCCATCTTCACTAATCGTCAATTCAACGACAACTGCAGAACGGTCCTGATTGAAATTGAGCGAGGTCAAACCCGTAGAAATTGCCTCGGGCAGCATGGCAAAAATCATCCCTACTGTGTAAACCGTAGCGGTGTTGTGCTGCGCACGCTTGTCGATGGCAGACCCTTTTTTAACCAGGGCATCCACATCCGCGATGGCGACATAAACCTTCACCGTTTTATCGGGAAGTTCTTCTGCCACTGTGAGTTGATCAAGATCCAGTGAATCGTCATCATCAATGGAGCACCACAACATGCCGCGTAAGTCTTTATGAGTGAATGACGGATCAATAAACTGATGTCGTGAACCAGATAATAGCTGGTCCAATTCAGCCATGATTTCAGATGAAAAATCCGGTATTAAATCTCTTTCAAGCATAGCCCGATGGGCTATTTCTGAAAGTATCTGTCGATGATTTAGTTTGTGATCTGCCATTAGAACTCCAATTACAAGGTCTTGCATAAATGGTATCCGCCTGATTTCATGCGTTCGTCTATTTAATAATTCTATCTTATCTTGATGAAGTAAGTGAAAAACACACCCTTCAACTTGAAGGGTGTGCGAAAAATTATTTTCAGATTTTTAAACGGTCAACTTGCGATATCGCACACGGTGCGGAGTGTCTGCAGCGATACCGAGACGTTTCTTGCGGTCCACTTCATAATCCGTCCAATTGCCGGGTTGGAACCAGGCGGTGCTGTCATCTTCAAAGGCGAGGATGTGGGTGGCGATGCGATCCAGGAACCAGCGATCATGCGAGACGACCACGGCACAGCCGGCATAATTTTCAATGGCTTCTTCAAGCGCGCGCAGGGTGTTGACATCCAAATCATTGGTTGGCTCATCGAGCAGGATGACGTTGCCCTGCTCTTTCAAAATCTTGGCAAGATGAACGCGGTTGCGCTCGCCGCCAGAAAGAGTTCCCACTTTCTTTTGCTGGTCGGTACCCTGAAAATTAAAAGCACTCACATATGCACGAGAATTCTTCTTAACACCGCCGAGCATGATATTCTCTTCACCGCCGGTGATCTCCTCCCAAACGGATTTTTCGGGGTCGAGGGTGGCACGGCTTTGATCTACATAGGTTAGTTTGACGGTCTGACCGATCTCAACGGAGCCGCTGTCTGGCGTCTCCTGCCCAGTGATGATGCGCAGCATGGTGGTCTTGCCAGCGCCGTTGGGTCCAATCACGCCGACGATGCTGCCAGCAGGAATACTGAGATTCAAATTATCCAGCAATAAGTGGTCTCCATAGCCTTTGGTGACATTCGTAAAATCAATCACCTTGCCTCCCAAACGAGGTCCGGGTGGAATGTAGATTTCAAGATTTTCGCGTCTGTCTTCAGCTTCTTGAGACAACAGATTTTCGTATGCAGTGTAACGCGCCTTACCTTTGGATTGCCGCGCCTTGGGCGACATGCGGATCCATTCCAACTCGCGTTCGAGGGTTTTGATGCGCTTGCCTTCAGATTTCTCTTCACGGCGAAGACGTTCCTCTTTTTGTTCCAACCAGGAGGAGTAGTTACCCTCCCAGGGGATGCCAAAACCTTTATCCAGTTCAAGAATCCAGCCGGCCACATTATCCAAAAAGTAGCGGTCATGGGTTACAGCAATGACGGTGCCTTTGTACTGCTGCAAATGCTTTTCCAACCAGGCCACAGATTCGGCATCCAGATGGTTGGTGGGCTCGTCAAGCAAGAGAATATCAGGTTCGGTCAAAAGCAGACGAGTCAAGGCCACACGGCGGCGTTCACCCCCAGAGAGGTTTTTAACAGGGGCGTCACCCGGCGGGCAGCGCAGGGCATCCATGGCGAGATCAAGCCGGTTCTGCAGCGTCCAGCCATCATGCTTTTCGATCTGCTCCTGCAGTTTGGCCTGTTCAGCCAGCAGAGCATCAAAATCGGCATCCGGTTCGGCGAAGAGGTTATTGACCTCGTCGTAACGTTTCATCACGTCCACCAGGGGCTGAACAGCTTCTTCAACCACCTGCTGCACGGTCTTTGTGTCATCGAGATGGGGTTCCTGTTCAAGCATGCCCACAGAATAGCCGGGTGAAAAAACCATCTCACCGGTGAACCCATCGTCTTTGCCCGCAATGATCTTGAGCAAGCTGGATTTACCAGACCCATTCAAGCCGAGTACACCGATCTTGGCGCCGTAATAGAAACCCAACGAAATATCCCTTAAGACCTGTTTGTTGTTGGGTTGGTAAACCCGGCCGACTTTGACCAGTGAAAAAATTACTTGTTTATCGCTCATTCAACACCTATATCGCCTTTTTAAACACTACTTTAAGATTTCATGATCCATGAATGAATTCATTATAATCAAAAAAACGAACATAATCCGTTTATGGCAAAAAAAAGCGCCTGTGAAGGAAAATCAGGCGCTAATCGGATTCAATAAATATCCTATTTCAAGGCATGAACCTTGGCCAGCAGTTCCTCCACCATGACTTCAGGCGGCTTGCCGATTTCATCGATCATCATGGCAAATGCACTCATAAGGGGATTCTCACCCACCATGTCCATAATATCTGCCACACCCAGACCGGCGCCGGCTTCTTTCTTGTCGGCATAACGGCCCTGTCCGCCAAAGCGTCTGCGCTGCGCCGCTTCAATTTGGTCGTACATGGGCGATAAAACCTGGTAACCGCGAGGATCCTGCATCCATTCGTTGAGGGTTGAATCAAAATCGAGAAGGCTGGGCAAATCCAGTGTGGATTTAAGCGTGACGGTGAGGGTCTGACATATATCCTCTGCCGATGTGCCAATGAGGATGTCAAATTCACCGTCCTCGGTGATCCACTGCTTGTGCTCGGGGTGATAGAACGCGAAAGCACGGAAGTCCAGCTTGAGGGTGACTTTTTTAGTTTCGCCGGGCTGCAGTTCCACCTTGGCAAAAGCCTTCAATTCTTTTACAGGTCGATGCAAAGTGGATTTACAATCATGCACATAAACCTGCCCGGTTTCTTTGCCGGTCATTTTGCCAGTGTTGGTCACCTCTACAGACACCTTCACACCATCCACATCATTGAAAGTGGATTTATCCACACATGGGTTTTTATATTCAAAAGTGGTGTAGCTCAAGCCAAAACCAAACGGAAAAGACACAGCCATTTTTCTAACATCGTAATGACGGTAGCCAATGTAAAAACCTTCGCCGTAGCGTACAACGCCCATGTCACCTGGCCAGTTGGTGAATGCCGGCGTATCTTCCAGTCGCAGAGGAAAAGTTTCAGCAAGTCGGCCGCTTGGGTTGACTTTGCCAAAGAGGATATCTGCAACCGCGGCACCACCTGCCTGCCCCATCATGTACGCTTCGAGGATGGCCGCGGTGTGCTCCATCCAGGCCGAAACAGCGATGGGTGAACCATTATTCAGAATCACCACCGAATTGGGCTGCACTCCGGTGACTGCCTGGATCAATTTTATTTGGTGCTGAGTCAAATCCATGTCAGGGCGGTCATAGCCTTCAGATTCTTTGAAGGTCGGCAGGGCAATGTAAAGAAGAGCAATGTTGGCGTTTTTGGCGAGCTTTACGGCTTCTTCAATTAAATGCGGCTGGGCAGAATCATCCGCCGGGTAACCCGCGCAGTATATAAATTCCACTTCAGGAGCGGCTTTCTTTAACTCATCCAGCGGCACGGCAACCCGGGTGGGATTGATGTGCGAACTGCCCCCACCCTGAAAGTGAGCTTCTTTGGCTGCATGTCCTATAACGGCAATCTTCCCTTTACTTTTCAAGGGCAGAATGCCATTATTTTTCAGCAGCACCATGCCTTCAGACGCAATCTTGCGCGCCAGATCATGATGAGCCTCCGCATCAAACTCACCCGTTTTGGGGGTCTCGGCGGCTTTGAAAACGATTTTGAGTATGCGGCGCACGGATTCATCAAGCACGGTTAAATCAAGAATGCCGTTTTCGACTGCCTCCACCACTTTATTGACGCGGTACTGACGCGGACCGGGCATTTCCCAATCCAGACCGGCTTGCAAAGCGGCTGTGCGATCACGCACGGCCCCCCAATCCGAAACAACCAACCCTTCGAAACCCCATTCATTTTTAAGAATATCGTCAAGCAGATAGGGGTTCTGAGAAGACAAAATACCGTTGATCTTGTTGTAAGAGCACATCACCGTCCAGGGGTTGGCCTGCTTGACAGCTTTTTCAAAAGCGGGCAGGTAAATCTCGCGCAGGGTACGTTCATCGATCTCAGCGTTGATGGCCAGACGCTGGTACTCCTGATTATTGGCGGCATAATGTTTCAGTGAGGTACCCACCCCTTTGGATTGAACTCCGTTGATAAAAGCTACGGCTATCTCGCCAGCCAGATAGGGGTCTTCAGAAAAATACTCAAAATTGCGTCCGCAGAGAGGCGAACGTTTCATGTTGACACCGGGGCCGAGAATCACATCCACGTTTTGGGCGATGCATTCTTCAGCCAGCGCTTCACCCATGAAACGAATCAAGTCCACATCCCAGGTGGAGGCTAGCAAGGATGCCGTCGGAAAACAGGTGGCAGGCAAGCTCTTAATGGCTGAATCGGTCGCTGAAGGCTGTCGGCGCAGGCCGTGCGGGCCGTCTGCAACAAACATTTCGGGCACCCCCAAACGCTTTATGGGGGTTGTGGTCCAGTTACTGGCGCCGATGCAAAGTGCCGCTTTTTCTTCAAGCATCATCTGCGAAATTATTTCGTTTATTTTGTCGGCCATCTTATCCAATCCTTTTTTGAAGATTGTCACTCTCTTTTATGGTGAAACAACGTCAACAAGCTCTTTAGTAGGTTCCTTCACCAATCTGGCAAACAGGATGGTGGCAATCACCCTGACCACCGCAGATGCGCTCAACAATACATAAAAACCAAAGCGGGTTATCAGGGCGCTGCCCAGCATGGCACCCATTGCCAGCGAGAGGGTCACCATGATTTGATAAAGGGCGGAATAACCCGGAACCTTATCTTTGGGGATTGAATTGAGCAGCAAGTTGAAGGAGGTGAGGTTAAAGGCTGCCCAAATTGTGCCGCCAAAGATATTGATTAAGATGATGTGCCAGGGCTCCCGGGCGAAGATCCACATCACAGGCAGCAGTGGAATCAAAATCATGCTGAATATTTGCAGCTTTCGTGGGCCGAGGCGGTCTGAAAGACTGCCCACTTCATTGAGCACCAATAATCCGCTCAAAGCGGTGGCTACATTGGTCAAGCCCACTACTGAAGCAGAGAAATGCAGATCCTGAACCATATAAACGCTGAAAAACGGACCGGATATGTTGATGGCGAAGTTCCACACACCGGCAGTCAGCATCAACGCCACGAACTGCGGATGGCCCTTGAGAAGCCCTGGGATTGTTTTGAGTGAAAGACTCGCCCCACGGCCTAACTTCTTAATTGTCGGCTGGGTCTTAATGCTGAAAAAATTATAAGTTGAGGCTAATCCGAGTACGAAGGCTGCGGCAATAACGATTTGATATCCCATTTGATGAACAAACAGAGTGATGATCTTGCCAGCCGCCAGGGTGGTGATCATGCCGGCAATGCCCATCACAAAGTTGCGCGATCCAAAGTAACGCCCACGGCCTTCTAGGGGAATGGTTTCATTCAAAACCGACATCCATGCTGGATAAGACAAATTGCCAAAAGCATCGCGCAGCACAGAAAATGCTATCGCGATCCACACCACTGATGCGCCATGGAACAGAATGGGAACAAACACCAACATTAAAATGCACAAACGACCCAGCGATCCACCAGAGATAACGACAATCTCTTTATGATGACCAATACGATCAGCCAGAACAGCCCCCAGAAATAACATCAAGGCGGCGAAAAAGCTCGAGATGGAACTCATCAAACCAATCTGGAATTCACTTGCCCCGAGCGAAAGAATATACAGGCTGATAAAATTTATAATGATATTATCGCTGGCTGCAGCATATAATCCGTCAAACCATAGCCAGCGCAGGTTTTGTTGAATATACTCCTGCGCTGTCCGCCCCCAGGCGCCGCCGACAGGTAGATCCGCAGTCCATCGTGAAATTTTACGTGCATAAAAAGGAATTCTCATTAACTTCTATAACCGTCGCAATTTAAAGGGATAAAAAAAAATAACCTGTTTTTCAAAAAAAGTGAAAACAACCACTTAATTATTCGAATGCAACCGCTTGCATAAGATGAGATTATAACCTTCATGGCTCATTTTAAGTTTACATTTCTGTTTACCAACTATTACTCATTGGGGTTTGTATTCATCGATTTTGAACACTATAATGTTAGTACTGGATTAATTAACGACCATTAGGAGTAGTTAGATGGATTCATATCAAGCCCTTTCAAAAGAGCAATTGATTGATAAAGTAAAAGAACTCACCATCGAATTGGAAAATGTTCAAACCGAAAAGAACAAGCAAATTGAACAAATGAGCCGTTTGGATTTCTTAACCAAACTTAATAATCGCAGTGAACTGGTTGAGCGCCTTGGCTATGAAACTAAAAGAGCCACCCGCACCAAAGAACCATTAAGTTTGGTGCTTTTTGATGTGGATGATTTTAAAGCGGTTAATGATCGGTACGGTCATTCATTTGGAGACAAAGTTCTGACTGAGATTGCCAAAATAATTACCTCAAGTGTCAGAATAACCGATATCGTCGGCCGATTTGATGGCGATGAATTCATGCTCATCTTACCTTCATGCAAGGCAGAGAATGCCTTAACGGTAGCAGAACAAATCAGAGAATCTGTTGAACTAAACATTTTCGAAGATGAGATCAGAATTTCAATAAGCGGCGGTATTTGCCAATTTAATGGCGAGTCAACAGATCAACTCATTGATGCTTCTATTAAGTTGGTAAAGCAAGCAAAACAAAACGGTCAAAATCGAATTGAAGTTTCAGCCAAATAAGATCAATTGAACCTTTTTTTAATACTTATTCTGGCTAACCTTAATCAGTTTGAAAGTGATGGTTTATAATTGAGTTACTCTCCTTCTCTGAAAATAGTTTACGTTTTCAGGAGGAGTGTTATGTTAATTAAAAGAGTTCTAACGTCTATTCTCATACTTGTGTTCGTCCTCAGCGGATGCGCTTCGCCCGAAGCTGCACCCCCCCGGCCAGATGTTTCACTACCTATAGATAAAATGGTGATTGGATATTACCCCTCCTGGGCAACCGCCCGCGGAGTGCCGTTGTTATCTGCCCCCACTCAAAAGCTGACACACATCAATTATGCTTTTTCGAACGTGTCAACCACGGGAGAATGTGTGTTAGGCGACCCCGCTGCGGATATCGAAAAAGTCTACGACGCCGGTGAAAGCATCACGGGTAGGGATGAAAAAAACAAAACCGTCTTTCATGGTAATTTTAACCAACTGTTGGAACTGAAGAAACTAAATCCGCAGCTCAAGGTGCTAATCTCCGTTGGCGGATGGAACTGGTCTGGTAATTTCTCAAACGCAGCCAAAGACGAAGCTTCTAGGCAGCGTTTCGCAACCTCCTGCATTGACCTGTATCTTAAACAATACGGTGATGTATTCGACGGCATCGATATCGATTGGGAATATCCGGTAAGCGGCGGATTGACCAATGGCTCTCCCGACGACACCGCCAATTTCACCCTGTTGCTTAATGAATTGCGCCTGCAACTAGATTCGCTTGGTCAGACTAACGGCACTCATTACCTTCTCACGATTGCCGCGCCGGTTGGTCCGGGCAGCATTCGCAACCTCGATCTACCTGGTATCGCCGCCGCCGTGGATTGGATCAACCTGATGACTTACGACTTTCACGGCACCTGGGATTCCACCACCAATTTCAATGCACCGCTGTACCGTCCCGGCAATGACCCTGCGGATGCTGCGCTTAATGCTGACGCCACCGTGCAACGGTATCTGGCAGAAGGTGTGCCCGCCTCCAAACTGGTCATGGGCGTTCCCTTCTACGGCCGCGGTTGGACGGGTGTGGCAGATGTGGATCACGGTTTGTATCAATCCGCGGCAAGCGCTGCCCCCGGCACACATGAGCCCGGATCTTTTGAATACAACGATATCCGTGACCGCTACCTGCCCACCTGGCAGTACTATTGGAATCAGGAAGCCAACGTGCCCTGGTTGTATGACAGTGCCAGCCAGACCTTTATCAGTTTTGACGATGCCCGTTCGCTAGAAGCCAAAGCTGGCTATGTCAAAGACCAGGGGCTGGCCGGCGTGATGATTTGGGAGATCACTCAGGGAGACCAGAGTCTGGTTGACGGTATCTACTCAGGCTTTGAGAACGGCGGACCGATTAAGCCAACCCCGATGCCCATGGTGGTGGTTCCGCGGCCATTTGAGACAAACCTTCACGAGGTCAATAAAATTATTGTGGATGGTCAGTTAAGCGAATGGGCTGAAACGCCAGACTTCGTGTTGGATCAAGAAAGCCAGGTCGTCTACATGGCAGCACCCACCAGTTGGAGCGGACCAGAAGACCTTTCAGCCCAGGCCTGGGCAGGTTGGAGCTCAGAGGGGCTTTATTTTGCCTTTCGGGTTACCGACGACAAGCATGTCCAATCTGCGGCAGACGACACTCTCTGGCACGGCGATCACATGGAAATTCAGCTCGACACACAAATGGATGGGGATTATGACAACCCAGGCATGAACGATGATGACTTTCAAATCGGTCTTTCACTCGGTGATCTTGAGAAAGTATCTTCCGTGGGTTACGCCTGGTTCAACGGTGCTTTCACCCCCGGCGAAATCAATGGGCTTGAAATGGCTTACAGCGAAACCGACACAGGCTATATTCTTGAAGCCTTCATCCCGGTTGGAGCATTATCGGGCATCAGCCTTGCGGAGGGCGCGGTCATTGGCATGAATATCAGCCCCAGCGACTCGGATACACCCGGCGGCAGTCAGGAGAGCATGTTATCCACTTCAAACATCCGTACTTATGCTGATCCAAGGACGTTTGGAAAGATTAAGCTGGTAAAGTGAAGCCATTAACCTAATAGGATAAATTATCGAATCTGCACTGAAGTCTTGACCATTGACTCAGGGCAGATTCGTGTAAAAAAGAGAAGAATTCAAACCAGGCGGTAACCGTTGGGGTATAGCCCGGGGATCGAAACAGGCAGACAGCCTTGTGGTTTGAGCTTTCCAAACAAAATTTTCGCCAGCGCAACCATGGATGGCGATTGAATGCTGTAGGTGCACAAATAGGTTGGAGCTTTATCAAATGAGATCAGGTCGTAAGGCATACGCAGCGCAGTCACCACAGTAGGGATGCCGCTTTGCAGTAGTTTATTGACCAATTCGGCTTGGGCAGGGCAATCAAATGCATTTATTGTGCCGACAATGACCAACGCTGCACCTTGTACTTGTTCAAGCACTTTTTGTATGACCGATTCATTTGGCGCAAAGGGAATGACAATTTCATCCACGTTGGAGTGGAACTCGCGAATTGAGGATGCCAGCGCTGGCACAACATAAGATGAAGTATCAGCAGGGGTAAGATCTGCGGGCTGTGGAATTATGACCCCAATCCGTTGGTCTTGATCGAGTGATAAAGGCAGCAAATGCGCATCATTACGCACCAAGGTGACAGAGCGCTCTGCGATTTCGTCAGCAACCGCCAGATGATCTGCACAGCCAAGAACTTCCAGCCCTGGTTTTGTTTGGTGAGCAGCCAGCCAGGATTTCAGATGCTCAATGCGTTCTGCTGAATGTTCGCAAGTCACACGGAATTGAAGGTCGTATTGATAAGAACGGGTTAAGCCATTCCAGGCACGTTTGTGATCTACAGGGTCTGCAGTCATCAGCAAAAGATCAATGCCGGCGGTGGAGGCCCGGGCACATTCTTCACCCAGGTTCTCACCCTGCTGAATGGCTTGCATATCCATGGCGTCTGAAACGATCACACCCTCAAAACCAAGCTGTTCCCGAAGCAGACCAGTCAGAATAGCCTTTGATAAGGTGGCGGGCGGTGCATCATTACCATCAATTGCCGGCATGGCGATATGAGCGCTCATTGTCAGTTTAACATCCGCATCGATGGCAGCCTGAAAGGGAATAAATTCAACAGATTGCAATCTTTCGAGGCTGTGAGGCAAAGAGGGTAAGCCGAGATGTGAATCCGCCGAAGTATCGCCGTGACCCGGAAAGTGCTTGGCAACCGCTGCAACCCCCTGCGATTGGATGCCTTCAACCATGGCTGCGGCCATCAGCGCAACCTGTTTTGGATCTTCACCAAATGATCTGGTGCCAATCACCGGGTTGCGCGGATTAACATTGACGTCACAACAAGGTGCATAATTCATATTGATGCCCATGGCGGCTAATTCGCGTCCCAGCACTTCACCGGTTCTTCTTGCAAGTTTTGTAGAACCCGCCGCACCAAGCGCCATGTTGCCAGGCAAGGGTGTGGTGCCTTCACCAACGGCCATCAATTGCCCGCCTTCCTGATCTGTGCCAATTAACAGAGGCGGCAGTCCAAGGTTGTGGGCGTGGTTTTGAAGATCAGAAACCAGTTTCTTGACCTGCTCAGGGTTGCCAATGTTGAAACTGCGAAAGAAGGTAACCCCGCCTGGCTTGTAGCTGGCAAGGGATTGCGCCATTTCGGGTGTGAACTGTTTCCCTTGAAAGGCTAACAATAATTTTTGGCCAATTAAATCTACTGAATTCACGGTTTATTTCATTCCCGAGATTACCACACTGTCTAAAATGTAACGCTGAGCAAAGAAGAAAACCACCATCAGCGGAACGGTTGTAAGCACTGCTGCAGCCATGATTGTCGGCCAGGGTTGGACAGTCAAATTAATATTATATAGCGTCGAGATATAGATAGGCAGTGTGTATAAATCCACAGTTTGCAGATACATAATGGGAACGAGGAGGCTGCTCCACAACCCTACGAACAAGAGCGTGGCGATGGTGGCCATGGGGGCTTTCACCAACGGCAAGATGATCTCCCAGAATATTTGAATGTGGCTGGCGCCATCCATGACGGCGGATTCATCCATCTCTTTTGGAATCTGGCTCATCGACTGCCTGAGCAAAAAGACCATGGCTGCGCCACCGGCAAAGTACCCAGGGATGATGAGCGGATTAAAGGTATTGATCCAATCCAATTTATTGAAGAAGACATACTGTGGCACCAGCAAAGCTTGCGCCGGGATCATCATGGTTGAAAGCATCAAGAAGAATACAATGTTGCGCCCAGGCCAGTTGATACGGCTGAAGGCATAAGCCACGACTGCAATGGATGCTAGTGTGCCTACCAGCGCCAGCGTTGTGTAGAAAATGCTGTTGAAGTAGGAACGCAGGAAAATCTCGTTTCGGAATATTTCTATATAAGCCTGTAAAGTAGGGTGCGGTGGAAACCAGACGATGCCGGCAGAGTTGGTCTCTTGAACCGTTTTTAGAGATGATGAGATCATCCAGAAAAGCGGAAAAGCCATCATGACAGTGGCGCCGGTCAAGAAAATGTAGAGGAAAACACGTTTGAGAATATGCCAGAGCTGTCGCATGGCTGCCTCCTAGTACAAATCGTAATTGACCCAGCGCTTCTGCATCCAAAACTGGATGAGTGTCACGACCAGGATAATGATCAGGATCAACCAAGAGATGGCAGAGCCGTAACCGATCTCAAATTGTCTGAAGGTTGAATTCCACAAATAATAGACCATCGAAATCGCAGAAGAGATCAAAGGTTGATTATCGCGGTAGAGCACAAAGATCGGCTCAAATATTTGAAGCATGGCGATCATGCCCACAATCAAGTTGTAGAAGATGTAGGGGGAAAGCAGGGGAAAGGAAATCTTCCAGAAACGGCGCCAGGCACCTGCACCATCCACCTGGGCGGCTTCGTGATAATCTTTGGGGATGTTATTCAAACCAGCCAAAAAGATCAACATCATGGTGCCGCAGCCCCAGACGATTAAAAGCACAACTGACATTTTTGACCATAACGGACTCTCAACCCATAAAGGTACTCGATTTGCTGCTGGCAGACCGGCTTCCAATACACGGTTGAAAAGAGTGAAACTCTGATTGCTGATGCCCAAAAAGAAGGCGCTGAAAAGTTCCTGAACATAGATGAGGGCACGTTCAATCCATCCAATGAGGGGAACTGCATTAACCACAGCCCGGATCAATTGGTTGATGATGCCGGTGCCGCCGTTGAGCATCAAACGCCAGCATAACAAGACGGCGGTGTTGAATCCAAGGATGACCGGCAGATAAAAGGCCATGCGAAAAACGCGCTCACCTTTCATCTTCTGGTTTAGCATGACAGCCAAAAAGAGTGCAACGGCCATCTCAAGCGGCAGGCCGAGAAAAGTCAAGTAAAGGGTGTTGATAATGGAAGCTCTGAAACTGGAGTCCGCAGTCAGCAATCGGATGTAGTTATCCAATCCGATCCAGTTGATCGGCTCTTTGGAGGCAATTCGAAAATCGGTAAAACTCCAATAGAGTGAAAACCCCAGCGGCACAACCACAAAGATCAAAAAACCAACAATCCACGGAGAAGCGAATAGATAACCGGCAAAGGTGTTTTCTTGTTGAATGCGGGTCGCTTTGAATAATTTGGCGATCAAACGCGCCAGCGATGCCAATGCCAGACTGGTTACAATGATAAAAAGAATGGCAATAATTGCATTGATGATGACACTAATATAAGGGTTTTGAAGCATTTCGCTGCCTCCAAGTCTGAAAAAAACTGGCAGGTCGAATGAGATTCTGTTTTCCCCACCGACCTGCCATTTGTTTCAATTTCTGTTAATTATTGACCCAATGCGACGACGTAATCAGCTTGAATCTTTTCAACCACTTCGGCGGGGGTTAATTCTTCAGTGATTAATTTACCGAGGGCATCTTGCATAATGGTGGAGAGTTTGGCAGCTTCTTCAATGCCGGCGAAACCAACACCATATTGAGAGGCCAATTCAGCTTCTCTCTTGAGTTGTGAAGATTCAGTCACGTAACCAAATTGTGAATCGTTTCGGGCAGGGATCAAGCCCATGGTAGCATTCCATTGGTTGTTGGCGTCTTTAGAGAAGGCCATCTTGAGCCATTCTGCGGCCAATTCTTTGTTCTGGCTATATTCAGGAACAGCCAGCCAGTCATTGAAAGCCAAGACAACGGGTTTGCTATTGGGGAAGTTGGCAGGATCGCCAGCGAAGGCGTCAATGCTGACTTTTTCCCAAATGGCGTTGTCGAAAGCAGGAGCAGCCCAACCAGAGTGAGCGAGGCAGACGGCGCCGTTGTCTTTGCCGGTTTCGGCGTTGACATCAATAACAGAGCCCTGTCCAGCGGGGAGAGCGGCAACAGCATCGGCAGCGGGGCCATAGGTAGCCTGGCGCATGTCAAGCAGGAACTGGGTGGCGGCCAAAGCTTCAGCAGAATCGAAATTGGGGGTACCGTCGGCTTTGTAGAGTTCTCCACCGAGGGAATTGAAGACGAGCAACCACCACTGCCAGTCGGCCATGGATCCGGCATCGACAGGAACAAGTGCCTGTTGAACCAGGGAATTGGTGGCTGTATCGATTTTGGATGCCATCTTGGCGAAATCAATCCATTCTGCAAAATTGGCAGGGGTTCCGGTGGTCCAGCCAGCGGCTTCCATTAAGTCGGTGCGGCAGAAGACGTAACGGGGGGCGGTGAAGATGGGCAAACCGCGGAGTTTACCATCGTACTTGGCATTCTCGAGTGCGGGTCCAAAATTGGCGATGTCAGCCCAAGCAGCTTCTCCCAAATAGGGATCCATGTCGGCCAGGCTTTCGCCGTAAAGGGTGTTCATTTCAGAACCGAGGTTGATGATGTCGGGTCCTGCGCCAGCGGTGAAGAAACCGGCGAAGGTGGTATCCCAACCGCTCCAGCTGCCTTGAGTGATCTCAACGGTCACACCAGGGTGCTCGGTGACAAATGCTGGATTGATGGTTTCCTCGAGCCAGGTAATGGTATCGGGAGTGTAATCCAGCAGGTAGATCTTGAGGGTTACAGGATCGCCGGCAGCAACAGGTGCTTCGGTGGCGGCGGGGGCGGCTGCTTCTGTAGCAACAACTTCAGCAGCAGGTGCGGCGGTCGGAGCGGCTTTTCCACAGGCGCTCAACAAAACAGCCACGATAACAAACAGTGCAAAAAATTTAGTACGCATCACTTCATCTCCTTCTCAGATCGATTTATCGGTTGTATTTTTTTGAAATAACTGGCTATTGATTTTCCTGAGGTCGTCCTCCTTCCCGTTCGAAACTCTTTATGAAAAGGGTATCAAAATTTATTTGACGCGTTGCAGGCGGTCCATGACATCCTGCGCGAAATGATCGAGGTAAGTCAGAATGAAAGCAGCCGGTTCCAGATCGTCATTTTGGATAAGTGAAGTCATATCCAAACCAAATGAAAGTCCGGTCAGCACATCCACGCCGTGAGATTCAAAATAGGTGGCATTGGCGCGGCGGCGTGCCAACGAGGCCAGGTCGTAACGCTTGCCGCCGGTGATCTGCGAATCAAAAACACCCAGCAAAGCGGATTGCAGGTTTTCCTGCTGCGACAGATCGAAAGGCACTTTATCGCTATCCACCATCCAATCAAGGTTGCGCCATACCTCACAACCAAACAACTTTTCGGGGCGGTCATTTTTTGGCAATTGACGAAGAGCAGCGATGACTTTTATTGCCGTGGCAATATGGGTATCGTGCTTATCAGCCAGGTTGTGGGTATAAACGTATTGTGGCCGAGTGGCTTTAAGAATGGCAACCAGATCATCCACGGGGTTGGTACTGCTGCTCTTGGTCTCTTTGCTTGCATAATCCAGCATAAAGAGGGCGGCATACTCACCCACGATGGCTGCTTTGCGCTGTTCTTTGAAACGCACCAATCGCATCTCTTCATCGTTATATTTTTCATACAAACCATTACGCGGAGAGCCGCGTCCGTCTGTGACCACCACGGCAGAATACCACCTGTCTTCCTGCTGAAAGCAGTCAAGGATGGGTGCGGCGGCCATGATCTCAAGATCATCCTGGTGAGCAGCTATGGCAAGATGCGTAGTGCGACTGAGTGCCTGCTCAACTGGCAGACCGTCAGGAATAAATAGTTCGGAGGTATCTTGATGCAATTTCATGCTTTCCTCATTTCAAAGCAGGCAGACTGGCTGCCGCCACAGATTGACCAACCCGGCGCATTTTCTCGTCTGGCAAATGAACGGTGAAACGCTTTAAGAGTTCAGGAAACTCTGCTTCGAAAACTTTATGCACACCTTCCAACAGAAGCTCACCTCCGTGGCCAGAAGTACAACGGCCAAGGATCAAGACGTGGCGCATCTCATAAAAATCAGCATAATGTGCCAGACCATAACCAAGGATGATGCCCATGCTTTGCCATATTTTGACGGCGCCATCGTGCCCGGCTTCGAGTTTATCCTGTACAAATTTTAATTTTTCGGCATCCATCAGGTCGGCGGGGATTTCTATCCCGGCTTTGGAAGCCAAACGAAAAACACATTGCTGTGAAAAATAGGATGATCCACAGCCAATATCGCCGGACCATTCGTCGCGCGGTGCATTTGGACTGTAATCCACGGGGGCAAAACACAATTCATTGACCCAGCCGGTAATTCTTCCGTTCATATCTACATATCCAGCAGCTTCACTTGAACCGAGGGCAATGCCAAGAATGCCGTTCTCACCTACTGACATTGACCCGGCCAATGCAGTTACGTCTCCGTCATTGATCACATCCAAAGGCACCCCAAAGTCAGCCCCGATGCGTTCAAACAGGTTTTTGACTTCAGCAAAGCGTTCAGCCGGAATGTTGCGAAAGAGAGACGCTACCATGGGGCGGTTATCCAGGTAAATGCCGGCCGAACTTCCGCCGATGGCATCCAAACCGGACATTTTTGAAGCAGCAGTTTTTAAAGCCGCTGAAATTTCTGTGTAGTAATATTCGGGGTCGGTTTGTTTCTTCGGCTCCCACATGACTTCTTCGCTGTAAACGATCTTGCCGTCTTTTACTGCGCTGACCTTGCGGTCTGAAGCGCCAAGATCGAAACCAATGCGGTTGCCTTCCAGATGACGGCCCAGCAGTTTGCCGATCTCATTTGCCGCAGGAACCTCATCTGGTGAACACACGATCACCTCGAATGGTTTTTCATAAACCTGACGGCCGAGGAAATCCACTTCAAAATGTCTTTCGCCGTTCGCTGAATAGCTGCGTGCAATGGCTTCGCCTATGGATTGCGGTCCGCCGATATAAATTTTAAAAGCGCCACGCTGCCAAAGCAGGAATTTCAAAAGCCGTTCAACATAAGCAAAATTTGATTTCTCAACTGTTTCTCCACCAGGCAGCACCCGGGTTTCGTACCTTGAGAATTCACCATTATTACGTTCGAGACCGATCACCAACGGAAGTCCGTTTTTGGCGCACAATGATTGAAAATGATGGTTCGCCAACACCGCCGGACGGAACTCGGAATCCAGGGGTGGTTGAATGAACGGACGAATTAATTCAAGATTGCCAGACATAATAAAACCCTACTCTTCAGATTTAAGAAATAATAATGAATAGTCTTCCAATAACATCAAGGCGGATGAGCCCAGAATGTAACCTCGGAAATCCAGTTTGCCAATTTCAAGGCGGGTTTCCTGAACCATGCGCGCCAAACCTGCTTCGAGCATGGATTCACGTATTTGAGCCAGCCAGGTACTGCCCAGACGGGACATCTCACCGGTTAGGACGATATCCTCAATGTTCAAAGTGCCCACCAAGGTGGCGAGAGAAAAGCCGAGGAATTTGGCTGCGTCGCGGGCAACCAGCAGCGCCAGCGTATCATTGTGTTGAAAAGCATCGACCACCGCGTTGAGATTGATGTTTGCAGGATTTTTGGCCAGCTCAGAATGTGGAAAGTCTTTGGCCAGTTCACGGGCGCGCTGCACAACGGCTTTGGCGCTCGAAATTGTTTCAAGGCAGCCGCGTTTTCCACAGCGGCACAAACGTCCGCCTTCAGGCTGAACCATGACGTGGCCGATTTCGCCTGCGCTGCCGCCGTCGCCTTGAAAGAGCTGACCGTTGATCAAAATACCAGCACCGATACCATGCCGTACATTCACCACCACCAGGTTGCCTTCTGGTTCGTGCTTGCCGCCGTAGACAAACTCACCAATGGCATTCGCTTGGCTGTCATTGACAACACAGACAGGCAGGCGGTAGCGGGCTTTGATCAAGTGCGCTAGGGGAAGATCCTGCCAATCAAGATTGACCGCATTCAACACCACACCTTCACGAGTATTAACCAGACCCGGGGTGGCGATACCAATGCCAACCACAGGCTTCCAGTTTTTGGCGACGAGCTGATCCAAAATCTGAAAGACGGTATCGAGGGCTTGCTTGCCATCGTTGTCGCTGATGGGAATTTCGACTGTTTCTTTTAGTTCGCCCAGCAGATTGACCACTGAACCTATGAATTTATCCTGTGCCAGGTTTAAACCGATCAGATAACGTGAATCAGCCACGAGCGAGAGCAAAATGGGAGATTTTCCGCCAATCGAAGATCCCAGGCCAACTTCTTCAACCAGACCTTCGGTAAGGAAAGTGTTAATGATCTCAGAAACCGTCGCGCGGGTGAGCGAGGTAATGCGTGCAATCTCTGCCCGGCTGATGGGCTGACGGGCAAAAATGGTTTTGAGAACCAGATCGCGATTATGCCGCTTGGTCTTCTGATGTGTTGCCTTAAGGTTGGCCATGTAATTCCTTGCAGGTATTGTATGTTTATTGAACTTACAAAGTTTATTGTAAAGCTTTTTATTTAAATTTCAATAGGCAATTTAATTTTTACCGGAATATTTAAGTTTTCTGCGTCTTTTACTCAAATAGTTTTTCATGAGTCTGTGTATAATGAAAAATATTCAACGCTCAAGGAGTACTCATGTCTGATTCACCTCACCGCCGGTTCAATCCTCTGACCAACGAATGGGTGCTTGTCTCACCTCAACGCACCAAACGTCCCTGGCTTGGACAGGTCGAAGAGAAAAAGAAAATTGACCTTCCCTATTACGACCCGGAGTGCAGCCTGTGCCCCGGCAACACACGCGCATCAGGTAATGTGAATCCAGCCTATAAAGATACCTTCGTGTTCGATAACGATTTTTCAGCGCTGCTGCCCGAATCATCATTAGCCAAGTCTGCAGGGCAGCATGAACTGCTGCGAGAAGAACCCGAAACTGGCTACTGCAAAGTGGTGTGCTTTTCTCCACGCCACGACCTGACCTTGCCAGATATGTCAATTGAAGAAGTTGAACTGGTGCTGGCCACCTGGACGAATGAGAGCGAAGCGTTGGGTGCCCGCGAAGATATCAGCTATGTGCAGGTCTTTGAGAACAAGGGCGCCATGATGGGCTGCTCGAATCCGCACCCCCACAGCCAGATCTGGGCGAACTCCACCATCCCAAATGAGCCAGCCAAAGAACTTGCATCACAGACGGAATACTTGCGCCAACACGGCAAACCGTTGCTGCTGGATTATGCCAAACTCGAGCTCGAATCCGGCGAAAGGTTAGTGGCTGCCAATGAGGACTTCATTGCCGTGGTGCCTTTTTGGGCAGTCTGGCCGTTTGAAGTGATGGTCACGGCGACCCGCCCCCTGCATCGTCTGGCAGATTGCGACGCCAAAGCAAAGAAAAATCTGGCGGCCATCATGCTGGACGTCACCAAATGCTACGACCGCCTTTTCAGCGTTTCATTCCCCTATTCGATGGGTTTTCATCAGGCGCCTTATGACGGCAAAGCCCACCCTGAATGGGTGCTGCACTCGCATTTTTACCCCCCGCTCTTGAGATCTGCAACCGTGCGTAAGTTTATGGTGGGTTATGAGCTGATGGCCATGCCCCAACGGGATATCACGGCTGAATCTGCGGCAAAAGTGCTGCGCGATTTGGTAATCAAATAGATTGCATGTATCTTTAATTTCATTTGAACATCTGAAATATAAAAAGAGGTGATTATGAGTTCAAAGAAAAATAAACCCCAAAACAACAATAAATGGATTTTGATCGGTCTGGTTGCGGTTGCGTTGATCGTGGCAGCAGTGCTGATCTTTCAACCCAAAACGGACAGCCTGCCAGCGACCATAACCGTGCAGCAAGCCAATGAACAATTTGCCAATGGTGCCTACCTGTTGGATGTGCGGGAACCAAGCGAATGGAATGAAGCTCATGTGGAGGGCGCTGTATTAATTCCGTTGGGAGAACTCTCTGCCCGTGTGAGTGAACTCCCCACCGATCAGGATGTGTTGATCATTTGCCGCAGCGGCAACCGCAGCGGACAAGCCCGTGATTTGTTGCGCGCCGCCGGGTTAAACAGAACCACCAGCATCAACGGCGGCATTAACGCCTGGATTTCTGCAGGTCTGCCGGTCGTGACTGGTCCCTAATCCAACCCTGATTGTAAAGCAAGCGCAATATCCTCGGTGATGCCGGGGATTTTTGTTAACTCTTCAACCGACGCCTGACGAATACTTTCGATATCGCCAAATTTTTCAAGCAGCGCCCGACGGCGTTTCGGCCCCACCCCGGGGATCGCATCCAACCGGGAGGCAATGCCAACCTTGCCGCGCGCCTTGCGGTGAGCGGTGATGGCAAAACGGTGGGCTTCATCACGCACACGCTGTATCAGATACAAACCCTGTGAATGGCGTGGCAGAATAATAGACCCTTCTATGTGCGGTCTAAAAAGTTCCTCCTGCTGTTTGGCAAGCCCCACCAGCGGAACACGCTCAGACAAGCCAAAGTTCTCAAGCACCTTGACCGCCCGTCCGAGCTGGCCTTTGCCGCCATCCACCATCAATAGATCGGGGAGTACCGCAAACGAGGTATCGAGTTTGGCGCCGACCAACTGTTTTTCCTGGGCAGCCTGCCAGCGTTTGAAGCGGCGGGTTAAAACTTCTTCCATGCTGGCGAAATCATCAGGCCCGATCACGGTCTTGATGTTAAAGTGGCGGTACATTCCCTTGCTGGGCGTGCCTTGCTCAAAAACCACCATACTGCCCACGGATGAAGTGCCCTGGGTGTTGGATATGTCGTAGCATTCAATGCGGTTGGGTGGCTCAATAAGCTGCAAAGCGGATTGAAGCTCCGAGAGAGCCTGGGTTTGTTTGTTCTTGTCGGCTTCCCATTGGCTGCGCAGCGCCTGAAGGGTTTCTACGGCGTTTTCAGTGGCCATCTTCACCAGGTCATCAGAAGTGGAGCCTGATTTCGGCACAAACATCTTCATTTTTTCGCCGCCACGTTTGGTGTTCAACCACTGTTGAATAATCTGGGCTTCTTCCACCTCATTGGGCAGCAGCACGCGGTCTGGAATGGTGGCGGCTTCGCTGTAAAACTGCTTGATGAACTCGCCGATGACTTCATTATCGGTAATCTCTTCGGTGCCCTCCAAAATGAAGTATTCGCGCCCCATCAGTTTGCCGTTGCGGATGAAGAAAATCTGCACGCAGGCTTCACCATCGGCGCGGGCGAGAGCCAGCACATCCGAGTCGCTCTGGTCGCCGCTGATGACCTTCTGCTTTTCAACCACCCGTTCAATGGAATTCAACTGATCCCGCAGCACAGCCGCACGTTCAAAGTTCAGGTTTTTAGAAGCCACTTTCATTTCACGCTGCAGCCGACCTACAATCGGATCGGTGTGGCCGTCCAAAAATGCGCATAAATCGGTAATGAGCTGCTTGTAACCCTCCTGGTTGATGGCGCCGATGCAGGGACCTGTGCAAAGTTTGATGTCATAATACAGGCAAGGTCGTGCATCCAGACCGGTGATCTCTCGGTCACAGGTGAGATATGGAAAAATCTTGCGCAGCAGATCGAGGGTTTGATGTACCGCCCACACGCTGGTATAGGGGCCGAAATAGCGCGATCCATCCTTATTCATGATGCGCGTCACAGTCACTTTTGGGAACGGATCATTCAGATGAACTTTGATATAGGGATAGCGTTTATCATCTTTTAACCGCACGTTGAAATGCGGACGATGTTTCTTGATCAGATTCATCTCGAGGATCAAAGCCTCAAGTTCTGAGCCAACCACGATCCATTCGAGATCGGCGATGTGGGTGACAAGTTTGCGCGTTTTGCGATCCATGTCGGTGCGTTCCTGAAAATAGGAGCGCACCCGGTTTTTTAGATTAATAGCCTTACCCACATAAATGACCACGCCGCCGGGGTCGCGCATGATGTAACAGCCCGGTTTTTGAGGCAATGTGGCCAAAATGCCCTGGATGTGTTCAGAAAGTTCCGGCATGGGTCAATTTTAACACTGTCGAAAGTTTATAGCTAATCAATAAAGTCTCATAATAAGTCGCAGGGGAGGTTCATGAACCTCCCCTGCGGTGCTACTAATTATCAAAAAACGAAAAACTGATATTACGGCACTAAAGTGGTCGTACCAGAACCATTTGTCTGCGGGAAGGGTAGAACAAAGGGGGCGTCACTGGGAACCAACATGACGCTGATATCTTCGCTCAATTTTGTGATGTATTGATAGTTCAACAAGTTCGGGTTATTCTTCAACACTTCAGCAATCAAGAGCATGGCTTTGGCTTCTGCTTCGGCCTGGATCAAACGGGCCTGGGCTTCACCTTCAGCACGGGTGACTGCAGCATCCGCAGCGCCCTTGGCAACCTGGCGGGCTTGTTCAGCTTCCTGTTTCTTTTGTTCTACAACCAGTTCAGCCTGCTGAGCCTGCTGTTCGGCGATTTGTTTCTGTTCCACTGAAGCGGCGTATTCAGGTGAAAAAGCGATGTTTCGCAGCACAAAATCATATAAGAATAAACCATTTTCTTCCATTTTGACACGAAGGTTATCTTCTACACTCTGCACCATCTCAAAACGTTTGGAGCTGACCACCTGGTCCACACTGTATTGTGAAACTGCGTCACGGATGATACCACGCACCTGAGCACGGATTAAATCTACATATGTGTTTTGCCAATAAATATGAACCTGAACAACCTTGGTGGGATCAATCGAGAATATGACAGAAGCATCCACATAGATTTCCTGTCCATCCAGGGTACGGGCGGCAATCGAGTCATCACCTTGAATGGCGCCTTCTGTCGGTGCAATTGACATGGTGTATGTTTGCTGTGAAATGGGGTAGAAGACAACATTTTCAGCAAAGGGGATGATCCAGCTCAAGCCAGGCTGCAAGGCTTCAGACCGATATCCTTCAGGTTGCACGGCCGAGATGACCACACCGCGTTCTTGAGGATTGGTAAAAACCAAACCCGAACTAACTGTGGTCATAACGATGGCAATAACCAACACAATAATAATCAGAGATTTTCCTGATTTTAATGGGGTCTTTCGTGCTGCATTAAACATCACTAACGCAAGGATGGCGACCCAGCCTACCCAGATAAATCCAGTAAATCCTTTTAATATAGTGGCGATATCCATTATTTTCTCCTAAAAATGAACTTTCTTGACTTTAATAATTATATATGGGATTTATAAGTAAATGATTAGAGAATGAGTGCAGTAATTAGGGATGAGGGATGAGGGATGAGGGATGAGGGATGAGGGATGAGGAAATAAGTATAATTGAATGTGTGAAAACACATGTAACAACCATTACAGGGCTTGAACAGATCAACGGCGAGGTATGTGTTCAAGTTATTACACCACCGTTTCAAGTACCAATCGCCGGGCAGTTTTTTCAGGGCTTCGCCGCGGATTCTGAAGACCTGCTACCCACCCTGCTTTACCCTTTCCAAGTGAATTCAAATGAACTGATACTATGCGGCGACATCCCCAAAAGCTGGATGCCGGGGACTGAACTGCACATGCGCGGACCGCGCGGCAACGGTTTTCACCTGCCGCCTTTGACACGCCGGGTTGCCCTCACCACACTGGATCATTTCAGCTTGAACCGATTGATGGCATTGGCTGAGGCCGCCCTGGCAAACCGGGCAGAAGTCAGTCTGTTTACAAACCAGCAGCTCACCGACCTTGCACCAGAAATTGAAGTGCTGCCGCTCGAAGAACTCCACCAAATCCAAGATTGGGCTGATTACCTGGCCGCAGTGCTCCAACCAGGTCAGGTCAATGCCCTTCGCAGGAGTCTACAACTTATTCCAGGCAGAAAAAATCCTTTCAACGCCGAGATCATGCTTGAAACCCCAAAGATCTGTGATGAATCCTCAAGCTGCGGTGCATGCTCGGTATTTACCAACCGCGGCTGGCGCCTGGCCTGCAAAGACGGCCCGGTGTTCGCATTGGATGATCTGCCCGGCGAGGATGGCAGCCTTGGATAACCATTACTACGAACTGGGATTGAATTCGCCGTGGATGAATGCTGCCGGCTTTGGCGGCTATTTGCCGCAGCACAACAGCGACTTCCCTACCCCCGTGGGAGGTTTTGTAACCAACCCGATCAGCCTGCTGCCTCGAACCCCGTCACTGACACGCAATGTGCTTCCATATCCGGGCGGGTTCATGCTGCACACCGGCTCACCCAACCCGGGGATGAAGAATGTGCTCAAAACTTACGCCAAAAAGTGGACCAATCTGGCGGTGTCGCTTTGGGTTCATCTGCTGGTGACATCACCCTATGAAGTGCAAACCATGATCAGGCAGCTTGAAGAAACACAAAGTGTTGCAGCGATCGAGTTGGGTCTGCCGCCAGACGCTGACGCCAAAAGCCAGAGTGAATTGATCAGATCTGCAGCGGGGGAATTGCCCTTTTACGTTTGTGTGCCACTGGATCGTGCCGAACCAGCGATCATCGAAAAGATCGCCAGCCTGGGTGCGGATGGTGCGGTGATATCCGCACCACGTGGGATTATGGTGGAAAAAGGCAAGTGCAGACAGGGGCGATTGTACGGGCAGGCCTTGCATCCGCAGATGATGGCAGCCCTGCACAGACTGCGCGGATACAATCTGCCGCTGATCGCCGGCTGCGGAATTTTCTCCAAAGCACAGGGTGAAGCAGCCCTCGAAGCAGGCGCTGCCGCCGTGCAAGTGGATGCATGGTTGTGGAAATTTTGAGATTACATTTCGAGTGAGATCGTAACCGGACCGTCGTTCTGCAGATGAACATACATGTGAGCGCCGAACTCCCCTGTTTGTACCAGAACTCCCATTTTGCGTAATTCATCCACAAAGTAATCGACCAGCGGACTGGCCAGATCAGGCGGTGCGGCATCAGTGAATGAAGGCCGGTTGCCTTTGCGTGTGTCGGCATAAAGGGTGAACTGTGATACCACAATGGCTGAACCTTTGATATCCAGCAGCGAGAGGTTCATTTTTTCGTTATCGTCTTCAAAAATGCGCAGTTGGGCGATCTTCTTGACCATTTGAGCCGCTTTCGCCTGATCATCCCCGTGACCAATGCCCAGCAAAATCACCATCCCGGATTGAATATCCGCGACGGTCTTGCCCTCGATGGTGACCTGTCCAAAATTGACTCGTTGAATAATGGCGCGCATATGCTCTCGTGTTTGAGAACTCCGGGGAACTTCCAGTTCCCCGGAGTCTGGGGTTATGACACACTTTCAATTTTTCAAACCCTAGATTCCGGGGGTCTTAAAGACCCCCGGAATTTTGTTTTGCATTATTTCGGCAGGCCTACGGCAGCACGAACTTCGGCCATGGTGGCTTCGGCAATCACTTCAGCGCGTTTGGCGCCGTCGCGCAGCATATCCCAGGTGCCGGATTCATCTTTGGCAAACTCTTCACGCTTGGCGCGCAAAGGAGCAAAGTAATCGTTCATGTTTTTAGCCAGCAGTTTCTTGCAATCCACACAGCCGATACCGGCCTTGCGGCATTCAACGTTGATATTTTCAACTTCATCGGGCTGGCTGAAAACCTTGTGCAGCGAGAACACGTTGCACACATCCGGATCGCCGGGGTCGGTACGGCGCAAGCGCTGGGGATCAGTCACCATCTTCATCACAATGGCAGAGGTCTCATCCGCAGTGGCGGCCAGTTCGATATCATTATTTAGACTTTTGCTCATCTTATTAACGCCGTCCGTGCCGAGGATCTTGGGGAACTGTGTGATCTTGGCCTGCGGTTCAATCAGCACGGTGGTGTTATAGAGATAATTGAATGAACGCACGCATTCACGCGTAAATTCAATGTGAGGCACCTGATCAATGCCAACGGGCACAAAATTCGTTTTGTAGAGCGTGATATCCGCAGCTTGAAGCACCGGATAGCCCACCAGGCCGTAATTCACATTATGGGGATGGTCGCGCACTTTTTCTTTGAAAGTGGGCAGGTCGGTCAACTTGCCCAGCGGGGTGACCATGGAGAGAATGGTGTGCAATTCGGTGACCTGTTTGACCATGGATTGAACAAAGATAATTGATTTGTTGGGGTCCATGCCCGCGGCGAGCCAATCCCAGGCCATCTCGAGCGTATTCTGGCGCAGATCTTTGGTGGTTTCAAGCGTGGTCAGGGCGTGCAGATCCACGATGCAGTAAACGCAGTCGTAATCTTCCTGCATATCCACATAATTCTTAATTGCGCCGAGATAATTGCCGATGTGCTGCCGTCCGGTGGGACGTGCGCCTGAGAAAACTCTGCCTTTTTTTGTCATAAGTGCCTTTCACAAATCGTTGAGTTTTGAATTAATTCTTCGCTAAATTATATCTCAATCCAATGAGATGATTTGTAAAACGTATTTTTTACGATTTGGTAAAATGAAAGCATGCAATCCTCTCATGTGAACAAAGGTATATCCATATCCAAACGCTTGTTTGATTTTCTGGTCAGTCTGGTTGGGATCATTGTGCTATTACCTGTAACCCTAATCTTGATGGTCCTGGTGTGGATCAACTTGGGCGGACCGGTGATCTTTGCACAGGTACGGCCCGGTTATCACGGCAAATTGTTCAAACTTTACAAATTACGCAGTATGCGCAATGCATATGACGCGCAGGGCAAGCCCCTGCCCGATGACCAGCGCCTGACGAAATTCGGCAAGTTCCTGCGCGCCAGCAGCCTGGATGAACTGCCCGAATTGATCAATGTGTTGCTGGGTCAGATGAGCCTGGTGGGACCGCGTCCGCTGCTGGTGGCATATCTTGAGCGTTATTCACCTGAGCAGGCACGCCGCCATGACGTACTGCCAGGCATCACCGGCTGGGCGCAAGTGAACGGGCGCAACGCCATCTCTTGGGAAGAAAAGTTCAAGCTGGATGTCTGGTATGTGGACCATCAGTCTTTCTGGCTGGATATCAAAATTCTTTTGTTGACCGTAAAAAAGGTCTTCAAGCGCGAATCAATCAATACGCCGGGCAGCGCCACCGCCCCCGAGTTTATGGGAAATAACTCAAACAACACCGGGAATTAAGAAAAATAAATCTTAAGAAAGACCCGCGGTGTTTTAAAACAATGCGGGTCTATTAGTTAATTAGGGAACGCTCAATGGGATGATCAGGTTGTCAGCCAGAGCCTGGGCAGCTTCATTGAAGCGCGCCTGCTTGGCTTCGGAGACTATTTCAGGTTTATTGATGATCTGCAGCCCGACACGTGCATTGTAGGTCTTGCCGCCGACACCAGCCAGCAGTTCAGGCAAAGCCGCCTGCAGTGTGGAGGTCACATCCCCGCCGAGGACGGCGGCATAACTGGTCAGATTGGGTGAAGCGGCATTGCTGGTATACAAGACTTTTTCGGTAAACACAGCCAACACTTCGGGATAATCTGCGGCAGAATCAATAAAGACCGAATTAGCAAAAGTCTCAGCCCACATGGTTTGTGCCTGGGCTGTCCAGCCGGCTGCATCATTCGCGCTGCCAGTGCCATAAGTGACCGGATAAAACAAAATAGGGCCGTACTTGGGCGTGCAGCGTCCGCAGAGGTATTCTCCGCCGCGGGTGAAGGCGTCTGCCAGACCCGCGTTGGTTGGATCAGAGATCAGAGCGCCTGCACGCCAATCTTCAGAGGTCATGGCGGCCAGATAACCGGCCATAAAAGCCAGATGCACAGGGTTAACCACCAGTGTGCTGATGTTGGCTGAGGCAGCAGCATTTTGCGCAGTTGTAATAAATTGCGTTTGCGGATTGGCGGCTGCTATTTCTGCAAGATTTTCAAGTCCGCTGAACACAACCATTATTTTGATGCCGGTCAGATCGCCGGCAATTTCCGTCCAGGTCTCATAAACAAGACTGTTGGCCGCGGCAAAATCGGTCATCACGGTAACCACCGCTGCACTGGCTTGAGCGGTCGGGTCAAACAAGACGATGCGCGCAGGCGTCTGGGTGGCAGTTGGTGTGAATTCAGGGGTCGGCGAACTTGTGGGAATTTCAGGCGTTGGCGTGGTTCGATCTGCACAGCCTGAAACCCCCAAAAGTAAAATTAGTATCACTAACAGTGATGAAATGACGAGGATGGGTTGTTTTTTCATAACATTTTTACGCCCGGCTTACTGTATTTGTTGGATGTATTATAATAGGTAGATGTTAGAGAATCGTATGTTTGTTGAAATTACAAATTTGTTGATTGATCAAGTCGTTCTTCCTGCCAGACCGAACACGTGGTGGGTTTTTAATCTAAAAGCTTAACACCAAAAAACTAATGGATCAAAATCCTGAAGAGCAAGTTCCGCTGGAAGCTTCCAGTCTCATTAATGAATCTCGCCGCCGCAGAACGCGGCGTTTGATCGTTCCGTCTGGCCACACAGAACGCTCTATTTATGTAAACGAAATAGCGAGCCGTTTGGTTCCCGCCATCGATTTTTACCTTTTTTCGATCCTATGCGCAGTGATCCTGGGTGCTGCCATTCTGCTTGACCATCCTGCCATATACATTTTGGCTGCCCTGCTTGCGCCGTTCATGGCGCCACTCGTCGGGTTGGGACTCTCCACGGCGGTCGGGTCATTCAAGTTCTTCAGTCAATCTCTGGGGAGTCTGGCAATCGGCTCAGCCTTCGTCTTTATCGGCGGTCTGCTGAGCGGATGGATCTCAAAATTGATCCCTGATTTCTATCCCAACCAGGCACTTTTTCACACCCGGGTATCCATTCCTGATCTAATATTGCTGGCTGTCGGCACAGTGCTTGCCATTTATTTGACCGTACGCGTGCCCAAACAGCGTTCGCTGGTAGCCAGCGTTGCTCTGGCTTACGAAGTTTACATCCCCATCGGTGTGGCCGGGTTCGGCCTCGCCAGCAAAATGCCGCAATTCTTCCTGCCTGCTCTGCGGACGGCCGGCACCAATATTCTATTAGTCATCCTGATCGGCGCGGTGGTTCTGGCATTTCTCAAACTTAGACCATTTACCTTTTTTGGATATCTGCTCACGGCAATAATTCTGGGCGGCACGGCATATGCCCTGATCATGTCCAGCGCCATTAAAACTGAATTATCGACAAATACAACCCCATCAACAATCACACAAACACCCACCTTGATGAATTCAAGTGCGGCGCAAATTACCGAAACCCCCAAACCACCCACCGCCACGATACTCATCCCTGCGAATGCCACAGCAACTAATACACTCGTTCCGACCCGCACCCCCACCGTGACCAATACGCCCAAGCCACCTGTTACCTGGGCAACGATCAATATAGAAGGCGGAGTTTATGCACGTCAGGCTCCATGCTACGATGACATCCAATGTCCAAAAATTATTCCTGCCATCCCAAACAATACACCCGTTCAGGTATTGGGCACCAATCCAGAAAAAACTTGGGTGCAAATCTTTATGGATGACAGCAGCAAGGGCTGGGTAAATATCATTTACATTAAATTTGCTAATTAGAATTATTGCTGAAACCTGGTTTTTTCGTTCAGGTTTCATTATTTTTAAATTATTGGAGAAGATCAATGACGATCCACTTTGGAACAGACGGCTGGCGAGCAGTCATCTCAGACACCTTTACATTTCATAATCTGAGGCAGCTTTCGCAAGCCATCGCAGATGCAGTGGCTTCAGACACCTGGACGAACGGAACCGTGCTGGAACATACACCCGATCCACGCAAGATGGTTGTTGGGTTTGATACCCGCTTTTTATCAGACCGCTATGCGGCAGAGGTTGCACGTGTGCTGGCCGCCAATGGATTTACCGTCTACCTGGCCCAATCTGACGCCCCCACCCCGGTTATCTCACACGCGGTGCGCAATCTTAATGCCATCGGCGGGGTGATGATCACCGCATCTCATAATGCGCCGCGTTATAACGGTGTGAAACTCAAATCAGCTTACGGCGGCTCTGCCCTGCCCGAACAATGTCGCCGGGTTGAAGTTTACTTAAACGACAACGAACAGCAAGGTCGCGGCCCCAACCTGATGGATTTTGACCAGGCTCGCGCCCAAAACCTGATCTATAAATTTAACCCCATCCCTGCTTATTATGAACACCTACGCACTTTGATTAACTTTGATGCCATCGCCGAAAACCCCCAGAACTTTGTAGTGGATTCAATGTTCGGTTCAGGTCGCGGCGTGATCAAAGGCATTCTGCAAGGCTCTGGCTGTGAAATTGCCGAGATCCGCGGCGAAATGAACCCCGGTTTCGGCGGCGTACATCCCGAGCCGATCGGCGCATATCTGCGTCCACTGGCTGGCGCCATAGGCGCTGGCATGGGCTGTTTTGGCGTGGCCACAGACGGTGATGCAGACCGCATCGGCGCCATGGATGAACACGGCAACTTTGTTGATCCACACAAAATCATGGCTTTGGCGCTTCGCCACCTCGTTGAAAAACGCGGCATGACCGGCACCGTCGTGCGCACAGTATCGACTACGCGCATGATCGACCGCTTGGCCAAGAAATACAACCTTCCTTTGCGCGAAACCCCGGTCGGATTCAACCACATCTCTGATTACATGATGAAAGAAAATGTATTGATCGGCGGTGAAGAATCTGGCGGCATCTCCTTCAGCGGACACATCCCCGAAGGCGACGGTATTTTAATGGGCTTGCTGATCATTGAAATGGTCGCAATGGCCAAAACCTCCCTGTTTGAAATGGTTGAAGACCTGCAGAAAGAAGTCGGTCCGGTTTATTATGAACGCACCGATCTGCGTCTCAAACATCCGGTTGAAAAGAAAGTCATGGTTGAAAAACTTGAAAATGACCATCCTGCTGAAATTGGCGGCGAAAGCATCGTTGAAATTTCAAAGATGGACGGCGTGAAATACATCTTTGCTGATGACTCATGGCTGCTGATCAGACCCTCTGGCACCGAACCAGTGCTTCGTGTTTATGCAGAAGGCCGCTCGGAAGAAATGGTCAAGGAACTACTCAAATACGGTGAAGCCGTTGCTGCCAGCGTTTCGTAATTAAATAACTCGAGAAAACCCAATCCCCCACAGTATCTAAAACCTGCGGGGGATATTCTATTAACAATTTGACCAACTTATGACAAACCCTCGAATTCAACGAACTCGAGGGTTGAGTTTTGATTGTATTTTGATTATCTGGTGTTCATTCTGAGTCTGCGGCTGAGAACTATAACCGCCACCAGAATGATTGCCAAACCAGCCATCATAGGAAGACCCACTTCATCTGCGAAACCGGTGGAGGGTAGCGCCGTGGAAGTTGCGCCAGGGGTTCCAGCCACGCCACGGCCTGCCATTTCGGTTTGCAAAGCTGAAACGGTAGCCAATTCAGAGGCCGAAAGGCCCGATCCGCCTGCACCCATGGGCGTGTTTTGTTGAATCACCACAACGGGCGTCTTGGTGGGGGCTGCTCCATCTGCCGCTGCAACTGGCATTTTGGTTGGTGTTTTGGTGGCTTGTGCCAGTTGCGCCATTGAAGTAGCATACATGGCGGTGGCTGTGTTGGCTGCATTGATCTGGGCAGCCTGTTCCTGCTGGGCTAATCGTTGGTTTGCCAACAATCTAGGCGCCACAAGCAGCAGCAATATTAAGGCAATCACAAAGATGATGCCGACGATGGCGATGGCAATCAGGAAGGTGCGATTCCCTCTTCGTTTGGGTGGCTCTGGTTCATAATCTCCGCCGCCGAAACTTTCCTGGTCAAATTGATCCTCATCAAAATTATTTAGTGCCATGGTATATCCTCCTGAAACAAGTTATCCGGGGAATCGATCTTCCACATCAATAATATCAAAATTCGAAAACGGTACGACCGTTTTTTCATTATTCTGAAATAGAACAGAAGCAGTTGCAGTCCTCAATCCATTGGGCAGAGTGGTCTTTCCCGGGTTGATGACAGTCAACACGCCAGTTTTGCCTGCATATGCAGAACTATGCACTCTTACTTTTTGGCCTTCGGCAAATTCGGCACTTTCAACTTCCAATGCACCGCTTGATTGCAGTGCAATGCTAATCTCGGGGCGGATGCCGCTGTAATGATCCCATTTGACCGCGTTCAGGCTCATCTCTTTTTGCTCACTGGCAATCAGAACATTTTTTGCCTGGTCATTAATCGCTACCCGGCCAAAACCTTCAAGCAGCAGAATGGGGTAATTTTGTTTAAGCGCGCACGGGATTAACCTTGGGCTCATGCTACCAAGCACCAAACCGGCAATTGGGATACTTCCTGCCAGGTTAAGACTTTCTTCCTGTTCACACCATGAGGCTGCCAAAATGGTGCCGCGGGTGTTGAGGCTGAGCGATGCGGGGGTGAGTTCCTGATCAATGGATTGAGAATCAACTATAAATGGTCCAAAACCGATCAGACCATTTCCCCATACACCCTGGATCAAAGTGCCGTTGGTTTCAACCACTGCGCCGCGGTCATTCAATATTTCGACCACCTGACCGGCATAACCCGATTGAACCACAACTTTTCGGGATTCGACTTCGAGCAGCACCTGGCCATTTTTGATCGAAATGATCTTGCCTGGCATGGGTGCGCGGATGACGCGAGAGAATAATCCGCCTGTTTCCGCGATGATGTCGTGTTTATCGACCAGATCACCAGCCTGACGGTCAATCAGTTTTTCAGCTTCGTCAGCATTTTTCAATCCCAGCGTATTCAACACATCTACGATCACATGTTTGGTCGGGATTAGCGTTTCGGCCAGAATCTCCCCGGGGGCAACTTTTTGTCCAACTCGCACCAATACCATACCAGCCACCGGCAGAACACGATTTCTGCGGATTTTAACCAGAGGATTGATTTGAGTCACCGGATTTTGCATAATGTCACCTGGCTCTTATGTTGCAATAAACATACCAGTTTTATTGATTGGCAGGTTTTGACCAACGATCAAGCATAGCCAGCCGATGAATTTGATCTTTTGGCAGTTCAAGCGGGCGTCCGCGGGTGTCGAAGACGAGACCGCACACACCGCCTCTCACCTTTATTGGGTCTTTACCAACCTCTATATCCGAAATACTGAGTTTAGCCTCAGGTTTTAGCAGCAGCATACCTGTTTCACCAAAAGCAAGCGGCAGTGATGAAAGCTCACCCTGTTTAACCACAAGTTCACGCACCTTACCACTGACGGTTTGCAGCCGGGCTTTTAAGATCACAGTTCCTGGTTTACCCTTGCTTTCAACAGAAACCACGGTAGCCAGGCTGATAAAAGCTGTACTTTCAAGCACTTGCACAGGCAGCAGCGGGTTTGTTTTAGCTGCTGCGCCTAATAACGAGAGAATCCCGTGCTTATCAACCACCAATGGCGAAATACCAACCGGTTGAATGCCGTCAAGGAGTGTGGTTAACATCTGCCAAGGCGTGGCTGCATGGGTTAATATGGATCCGCCTACCAAAATGGGTTCAAAACTTCTGGACACCAAATCTGCGTGTTGTTCAAGTTCTCGCATAGTCATGCACAGAAGATGCCTGGCATAGGCAAGTTCAATCATCAGGTCGGTTTCGCTGACTGGCAAACTATTTGGGAATAAGGTTTTCTGCCAGAGATAATCCATTACCTGCGATTCAGACAATGCCTCTGGCAGCCATTTTTCAAAATCAGAGAATTTGGATTGCTCCAATGCTTTTTCGAGACCATAACCGGTGCCGATGGGCAAGGTGATCTGCTGGCTTTCTTGATAACCGGCATATGAGGCAGTCACATGTGCAGAGCCAAGATCGATGCCCAACACTTTACGCAGCGGATCGTATTGTTTTCCAAGAAAACGGATCACACGCTGAAAACCAATGCCGGTTAACTGCGGTTTCTCATTTGAAAAAGCAGCAATACGCTCAAGCCCATTGATCGAATGCATTTTTTCATCTATGACCAATTGATTCAGATCAAATGATGCCTGTATTAGGTCTTCGTTTTCAATTTCAGGTCGAATGTTTGTCGTGCTGGCGTATGTGGTTTCTTTTTCGAGAACCTCTTTCACCCTGCGTGCCATGGCCCGATTGCCGCAAAACAAGACCTTGGGTCGATCTTCTGCTTTAAATAAGTGAAGCGAAGTTGCTATTTTTCCTGCAATACGACTAACTGTGCGGGTGGCGCCGCGGTCAGAACCACCAGCAAAGATCAATATTCGGGGTTTGGCCGCCAAAAGCGCATCCATTTGAACTTGCGTTGAGCGTCTGTCATTAATACTGAAACTGTCGGCAATATTGAGCGGCAGAGATCTGGCAAGCCTGTTCGCCGTTTCGAGGGAGAGCTCATTCAACAAGCCATAAGTGACCACGTCCACGTCTGGACCCCAGGATAGTGTGATCAGCAAACGATCAACCCCCTCCACCCCGCCGTGGCTTGGAATAATCAACTTGTTATTAAGATCTAAGAAGAATCGCCCAGTGATCTCTTGCAGGTCACGGATCGCAGCAATCACACCCGGCATTACATCAAAGGTGGGTTCACCGCAAGTGGTGGGGGCGCTGCCTGAAGCAAGAAATTGGTAAGCTTCTTCAACCACATCAAAAAGCACAGCACGTGTTTGAACTGAGCCAATTTCAAGTCCTAATACCGAATTAACATCAGTCAATAGCGTGGCCATAAATTCCTATTATCGCAACAAGGTATTGATGGATTGAAGAATGAAGTCTGATCGTTCGACCAAGGCCGTGATGGCAGTGGTCAATACTCCTGCGAAAACCGCACCCAGAGTAATGGCGATAAAAAATTGTCCAATCCAGGCAAAAGCGGAACTGAGCCATCCGCGTTTTGCAGTTTTTTGTGCAGTGTTTTTCGCGCCAAAATTGAAATAAACCAGTGTGGCAATGGTGCCCACCAACATGAAAGTTCCTTCAAGAATGAGGAAGAGTGGAGTCGTACCGGTTGCATGCTGTAAAGAATCAAAAGCGGTTAATGTGCCTTTGATCTGTCCAAACAAGGTACCCAGAATTGCGCCGCCGATGGCAACAGCAGCACCAGTGCCCACCAGATAGGCCATTGAAATATTGCCAAATTTTGACAGTTTGGGCGACACCTTCATGAGCAGCAACCCTGAAAGAATTATCGGAATCAGAGTGATAACCGAGCCATTGAGGATGGGAGCAACCAACCTGGGCAGCACCACCTGAAAAACCACGATCACGAACATATATCCAGTGGTTGCACCTATGAACAATGCAGGAACAAATCGGAACAAGGCATTATCACCAAAAAGGTAGCTAAAAACCATAAGTGTGAGGATAAAACTGACAAACATCCAGAGTAGATCAGCAGAAAGCGTCGGCATGGTGAATTATCCTTTTCTTTCTGTACGTGCCGGACGGATCAGCGCAACCACACCGCTCACCAGGATCAAGACCACGACCAGAAGCATGGCAGATTGAAATGCACCCAGGTGTGAAAGCGATTTGCTGGTTTGCTGAAGCATCTGTTCATAAGCCAGACTGCCATAAAAACCGGCAACATATCCAGACACCTGCCCGCTTTGATAATAGGGTTGCAGCAGCGGAGCCACCTGTGCACTGATTACAAACATCAACGGTGTGGCACCCAACGCTGGTCGGATTTGTTCCACCCAGGCACGGGAACTTTCGGATTTGTCGCTCAAGACAACCACGGCGCCAAAATCACTCAACGAGTAAACTGTATAAAGAATTGGTGAATTCCAGGCGGCATCAAGATTATGCGTATATGGCATGGCCGCGCGTGGATTTTCCGCCAGCAATTTCACTCCGGTAGCCCCACCTGGCAGGTAGCCAAGGTTGATAACATGAGTAGAAACATCAAAACCTTGAACGTTTTTGGCAGCGTTATTTATCAACTGTGTCATCAGGGTTGAGCCAGAAGGATTGCTGGATATGATCACCAGATTCATGTTTCTATTCATCAGGTGCTCAAGTAATGCTTGCGAACTCCAGGATAATTCTCCGGCAACCGCTGCCTCAAAATCACTTGTCAATAACACTGGCTTATCCAAAGAGAGAGCATCCACCTGGTCATACACAGATACGACTTCAGGAGGGAAAAGCGCCGGTTGAATAATGAATGGGGCAAGGATGTTTGATGAAAGAAAAACCGCCAACAAAAGAGCGAATGCCAGCCCTAAACGCCAAATCATGCGCCGGTTTTTTGACTTTTTTGGAAGACTAATATCATTATCATCGAAAGTTTCATCGACCAGGTTGGCAAATAGATTGGCACTCTGTTTTTGACGTTCAGACACCTTTAAAGCAGAACCATAACCAACTGGCTTCCTGATATCCATCCCAAAGCTCGGCGTTTGCAGTGTGCCGGATATTCCAGCCAGCAGACCTGATTCACTGGTTTCACCTTTACGCGAATCATAAAGTCCATCGGCATCTGGGGTCGGAATGCGGGCTGCCTGCAGCCATGCAGGCAAGTTGCCTTTATCCAGAGTGGCTTCCAGCTTACCGGCATCCAGTTCATCAGAGATCGGTTCATTGGATCGTTTTTCATGTTTCTCAAGCTTTGCTGTTGCCAGCCAATCAGGCAGATCATCAGGTACGAATGGTGATGAAGTCAAGTCCCCAGGTTGTGGTTCAGATTTTATCTCCAAAAAAATCGACTCTTCATGTGAGGCAACTGCTGTATTTTCGACACCCGCCAAATTCAAATCCTGAAAGTCATCCTCCAACAGATCATCTTCATCCGACGCATCAGACGCGTCAGGAGTTACTTTTTCAGCAAAGAAATCAGGATCGGTATGTTGGACCGCGATTGTTTCACGCAGGGCGTTAATATCAAAATTGGCAGGCGCCAGTTCTTCTTCTGCAGGGCTTAAGTCATCAAAGGATAGTTGTTTTTCAGGTTGTGGTTCATCCTGTTGATCGGCATCAAGTTCATCCGTGTTAAGTTTTTGCCAACCGTTGCCACGTTTGGATTCAAAAGGTCGAAACTCGGCCTGGTTTAACGCAGCCAAAGAATCCATATCAAATTGAGGTTTAGGGGGTGTCTCCATGGGTGTAAGCGGTATTTCAGGTTCTGAAGTGTCAAAATCAACAGCATCCTGACCCTCATCCACAGTCTGGCTTTCTGCATCAGTGGGCTTCCAGGCTGCCAATCTGCTTAACCATTCGTCGGTATCCTCATTTTGGTCCTGACCAACAGCAAGTGGTTTTTGATCAGCAGCAGTTGACGTAGCTAATGGCGAAAAGGATTCGGGGGCTGAATCATCTTGTTCAGATTCTGATTTTTTGCCTGAAAAACCAGCTTTAATTTCTTTAAGCCAATCTGGGAGTTCTTCTTTTTTCCCGGCAACAACGGGTTCAGTTTGGGCAGACTCAGTGTTGGCTTGAGCTTCACGTTCCAGTTGCTCGCGAGTGCGGATACGCGCCAGCCAATCAGGAATTTCTTCGGGTTTCTCAAGTTCACCAGTTTCAGCAGGTGTTTCCACATCGGTAACTTGTTCTGATTCTTCACGCAAACCATTTAACCAATCCGTACCGTTTACGGGTGTTGGTTGTTCGCCGGAGGCTAATTCAGCCTGACAATACCAGCAGCGTTCAGCACTGGGGTCATTAGGTCGTTCACATATAGGACAAATATTTTCGGCCATGCTCATCCGCTGTAAGGTTTATCAGAACCAATTAATATGCGAACACCTGCGGCTAAACTGCCGAGGGCAATGCCTAACAAAATACCCCGCGCACCTGCTGCAGGAATTTGATGAAAACCTGAAAGCAAATCTTGAAGTACTGGAATTTCGGCAGAAAAAGCTAGAATGCCGCTATTTATCACCAAAAAGAGGATGACGCTGAGAAAGAACACAAATCCCATCCAGTTGCGCTGCCGCTGAAGCATCTTCAAACTTGAGTACGTCAACGTGATGGCCAACAACGCCATCAAACTAGTTTCAATGGGGGTTTGAATGGCAGTGACAACCCTCTGGAATTTTTGATCTGCTGGACCCAAATAGAAACCAAAAACAGCCACCATCAAAAAGGAAATGATCACTACTATACTGAAAAAACGTTTGGAACCTGGTTCACGCAGGCGTTTCAAATGTACCCCGACCATCAGATTGATGATCGCCACAAGACCCGCAATGCCGGCCAGAGTGACCGCCCAATCCAACATGGGTGTGCGAATTGCAATTAACGCTGGAAACGGGAAGAAATACCCTGCCAGGACGAGTAAACCGCTTAGGACAGCAACCAACATTGATAACGGAGATTTCATAACCACCCTGCCAAACTAGAGACCACCGCTCCCAATAAAATAAGAACGATGAGAAATCGCAGAATATCTTGAACGCGAAGGCTGGCCTGGTGTACTGCTTGTGAACCCAGGTAAGCCGGCATTGCAAACATTTCTTCACCGATTAAAGTGTCATCGGCCACTGCAAAAAAGATGGATTGAGCAATTAACGAGTTGCTTCCCGCCAGTTTGTAGGCGCCCTGATTTTCGGCACCGTCCAATAATAAACCGGCTTCAGGGCCGAAATCACCCATTAACACATAGGCGCTGGTGCCCGAATCTTGCGAGGATTCGATTGCACCAAGAGCATACGAAAAAGGTGTGACGCCGGTCATACGTGCCAGAACCGGATCAAACTGGCTGAGGGTGTGCGTGTCTGAGGCACTGCCCCGCAGCACATCCTGGCTGAGGATTTGCAGATCGCCACTGCCACTGGTGCACATGGGAGGCAGGTCGCTGGTGGAGGCTAATTGACCGATTCGGCTTAATGTACTCAAACCGGCCAGTGCAGAAGCATTCGCCGGGTCAATCATGCTACTGTTACCCAACGACACATGAATTCGGCTGCCATCTTCGACGGCAAGACCAATAGCCCTGCGAAGTTTTTGTGCAGCCGATAATTTGCGAAATACGGGAGGGAATTTTGTTCTTATTTTTTTTGAAGAGAATAAGAGGACGAGACCGGAAAAGACCAAAAATACAACTGCTCCGATCAAAGGTTCATAAGGACTCACGAATTTTTCTCCTCAAGCAGATAGGTCGTGAAAGACCGGCATTCCGTAGCATCTTCCAACATCTGTGCAAAAGAATGCCAGGAACTGTCACGAGGTTGTCCAAATAACGGTAAAAATCCCATCAATACCTGCGATAAAAGAATTTTGAGGGGTCCGGCACCATCCAATAGAGTTACCACCAGGCCAGTCAGCCTTTTCTGTTGCAAGGATTGCGCCCAATCAGCCCAATATTTCCGTTCCATCATCTTTTATGAGTATAGCATAAGAAATGAGATTGGTTTCAGCAGCCACCTGTTAATCTATGCGCTTGGTTACCAATTCAACCTGCTTGAAGGTTAATACCAACCAATTAATTACAGATTTGGTAAGATCGAATCTGGCCAACGGACCGAGTATTTTATGTTTTTGCACAGTCGGATTCTGCAAACTCAAGAAGGACACCTTAAATCCACAATTGCTGAACTGGTTTTTTAAATGCTTATAAGGTCGGTAGAAAATGTGATCCGTACTGTAATCATAATAGACTTGTGTTTTTTCTTCGATTCCAGAATCTTCCACTTCAGTCCAGTGCGGTTCGGTTCCATTTTTGACGCAGCTTCGGATGACAGCCTTACGTAACCCACCCTGCGGCAGCCAATGGACGAAGGGCATAAACAAATGACCTTCAATGAACTGTCTTTGCGCTGGAAAAATATGATATCCGCCGCCGTCTTTCGCTGTTAACCGGTTTACTTCAGTTATCACTTTGCCAAGGTCACTGACGTGTTCAAGCACGTTGTCTGTCATCACAAAATCGAAGAAGCCGTCTTCATAAGTGGTTCGACCGTCAGCAGAAATTACTGAAAGCGGTTTGTTTTGAAAGCCTTTTTTTTCAAACAAGGGCAGACCGTTATTCACCGGCTCAGGGTCAATATCCACACCATAGGCATCGAAACCCAATTCGCGTAGTTTCAAGACGAAACGACCGCGTCCGCAACCCCAATCCAAGACTTTAACCTGCTCCGCAGATTTTCCTTTTGAAGCAGCAAAATGATTGAGCTGTTGAATCGCCCTGACCGGGGCTTTATAAGCTGCGAACTCTTCTTCGGTTAACAGGTCGTGTTTTGCCATATTGACTCCAATCAATTTATCTTGTGAAACCACAATGTGCGGCCGATCGGCAGGCTGGCGTAAACCCTGACGGATTGATCCATTTCATCAAGCGAGTTCCAAAACGAACTGGTCTGAGAAGGATAGCAGGCGATCGCCTTCAGCCATGCATCAATCCCGGCAGGCGAGAATTCTTGAACCTCAGCTTCGGCATGATCTGGAAGAAAATCATTGACACTGGATGGATCTTTGGCGGCATAAGGATAGTCTGCATAGAACCACAGGGATCTTTTCAACTGCTCCGCAGCCATCCTCGTCACCCGGTGATCAACATGACCGCCCATGCTCAATGGACAAACAATATCGGCATTCAACGGCAGACGAAGTTGTAACTCTTTATAAAGATTGAGGATGAGATTATTTTCAATGACGTAATCTTTTGAAAACAGATCTTCATCCTTTGTAATGATGGGTTCATTGGTTTGAGCATTTCGCCGGTAGATACAATCAGGGTAACTGAGATGACGGCAGGCAGCTCCCAACAAATCGAGTGCGTGCTTATCCTCTTCCCTCCGAATCCAAGATGGGTTGGACTTTTCTTTCCAGCGCGCGTGCAGTGATTGTGCAAAGGTAGAAAGATTTCCTTCAGGTGGATCGGCGGTAAATATCGTCCAAACTTCGACCGAGAATCCTTTTGTGACTAATTCATGGATGAGTCCTCCGCAGGAATAGACGGCGTCATCCAGGTGCGGCGATAAAAATACCTTTCGAGGATTTTGCATGAACATGAAACAAATTATAGTATGATTAATGCAGTTTGTTCCCAATTACGTCAGAGGAGTTAGTCCATGGCTTTTTTAGATTTCATTTTCGGTCCGAAATTGTATCCGGCGGACATGTCGAAGGAAGTTCAATCGCTGGTAAATGAATTGGTCAACATCGGAATAAAAGAAGATTATTTATCAGAACGTCCAGGCAACGGGTATAACGCACAATGCAGGCATGTCAGAACCCGGGCGATTGGCAAACGAATGGATGAAATCGGTGGCAACAAGTTGATGCAATGGGCTTATGCGCGTGTCTCAAAAAAAGCCGGCAAAGTGGCTGCCTCTCACCTTGAATACGCCTGGACAGATGTTGGGCACTGGCAGCCCTAATCGATCAACAAGGAATCCATGATCACCGGTGTTTTTTGCTGGTGATCTTTTTATCCCAAAGGATTCCACCAACAAATATCAATACAATGGATGCTGCAAGAAATAGAATGAGATAAGGAAAAGGAATCGCTGGACCCCAATTGAAGTTGCGATAGAGATACCAATCCAAAAACACCAAAACAAAAACAACTTCCATCGCTACGATCCGCCAAAACCAGTGGTGTTTTCCCTGGCCTATATGCGCCCAAACCCAGCCTACCATAATCGCGATCCAGGGCAGAAAAGTGGTTCTGTAGCGTGGATTATCCCATTGATCGCCGCCTGCGCGAATTGAAGAAATCAAAATCCAGGCTGCCAAAGCCAGGCTGACAAAAAGCAAAACTGAACCGTTCTCATTTTTTCTGTTTTTAACCACCGAAATAAATCCATACAACAGGAAGGGGATGATGAAGAACCACCCCGCCGCACGGAAAATGGCAAGGCCTTTCCAAATCGGTAGGGATTCATCCACCAGAGCTGCAGGCAGCAGCGGCTGGGTCAACCCGTAAAAAGTGATCAACGGCAACTTGTATTGCTCACCGTACTGGGCCAATAAAGCGGAGATCCAACCGGAGCTGGAAACAGTGATGGAATATTCGTACGACAGACTTTCTTTGAGCCAATACCAACCAGCCAGACTAATAACCCCTAGAGAGACGACAAAAAAGAGAATTGCTAGCCGTCGGGTTTGGTGTTTGGTTTGAGAATTGAACCACTCAAAAAACACGGTTCCCAAAACGACTGTGATTGCAGCGCCAGCCACAGGAAGCGAAAACAGGCAGGTGACCCCGCTGATGATCAAGATGCTAATCATTGAATAAAGTGGTTTAGTTTTCCAATCCTGAACACTCCAAAACAGCAGGCAGGTCAGACAGATCAAAATTGGTTCACGCATCTGAGAGCTGCCCAAGAGAATGCTGTCAGGGTAAAGTGTATAAATCCAACCCGCAATGACGGCTGCCTTTACTCCCCATTTTCGGGTGGCCGCTGAAACCAAAAAAGCCAACCCTGTCGTCATGGCTGCAGCAGAAATCAGCGCCATCAACAGCGGACGGTGCTCATCAGCTGAGAAAATTCCATAAACAAAAGTACTGAAGGCTAATAAACCGCCGTATTGATCCGCTGCAATGTTCTCTTTAAATTGCGGCGTCCAGGCATCACCTGAAACAGCAATTTGATAGGCTACTTGATCGCGATCATGGGCATCAGAAAACACATAACCGGTGTTCTGCACCGGGTTGTCGAACCCCATTATTGGCAAGCCCTGGTTAAGGAAAATGCCAAAAGCCATGCGAAGAGTAAAAGCTACCAGCATGAGCATTGCCAGTGTTCGTCCGGCCCCAGTCAACCGCCAGACACGGATCAAACCGAGCACCAGAATGGCACCAAGTAATCCGCATTTTAACCATCCAAGCCAGAAATTGCCTGCACTGAAAGCACTAATAACAACTCCCAAGGCGGCGCCGGTTGTTAACGCCCAAAGGCTGTCATTGATGAGTAAATGGGATTTCTTCATAAGTCCTCAGTGAATCTTTTGACAATCTTTTGCATGCGCTCCTGCCAGGTGTAGTGCCCAATATCTATTCTAGCCTGATTGGCTAGTTGGTTTCGCAAGGCGGCATCACCAAGCAAATTTGAAAATTTTGCTTTTAAATCTTCAAAATCTTCAATTGCATAAAAAAGTGCATTGTTTTCGTTGAGCACTTCTCGCAAGACGGGTAAATCGCTGGTTAGGATGGCCCGTCCTGCCGCCATGTATTCAAACATCTTAAGCGGACTGCACACGTCAGCCGTGTTGCCGCCGCTGCTGCCCGACACGGACTTGCCAAACGGCATCAACAATATCTCACCAGCAGCTTGATACAGCGCAAGCTTTTCGTTGGGGATGAACCCAGTCAGTTGGATATTTTCGATATTGAGATTATCAATGATGGTTTTCCAACCTGAGACGGCTTCAGGTTTTCCACCCACCCACAAGAACTGCACCTGCGGGAATGCTTTGGCGAGTTCCACCAAAAGCTCCAGTCCGCGGCCTTTGTAAAAACCACCGGTGTAAACAGCAGTTATGCTTTCTTTGAGTCCCAACTTCTTTCTGGCTTCCTTTGGCTCGGGCAGCCCCTGATAACGGGCGTCATCCACCCCGTCAGGTGCGATAACCACTGTTTTATCAGGAATGGATATCTCAAATCTTTGTTCAATAACCTTCCCCAATGCTTTTGTTATCAAAACAGTAAGTGTTTTTGAGTTTGACTTTAGGTAGCGCAAGAACAGGGGTCTGCCAAGTCTTCCGGCAGGCACATCATGCAATTCTAGCAACACGGGCACCCGGCGAAGCTGTGCGATCATCGCCACCCACAACATGCGTGTGTAAACAGCATCTGCATCGAGACTTTTTACCAAATCAAGTGCCTTAAATATGAAGTCAAAACGCTTAAACGCCTTGATTGAAGGTATGCGAGTGATTGGGAAGCGGTTGGTCAAACCATATTGCCGGTCCAATTCCTCCCAGTTTAAGTCCCCTCTGCCAGGGATGAGCAAATGTGCTTCATGCCCCAGTTGAGTCAGCGCCTGGCAGACCTTCATCACCTGAATGCTATTGGCAGTTGAAGAGGGAATACTGGAAGTGGCGATATATGCAATTTTCATGCTGCCTCAATTTCAGGCTCAAGTGTTTCTGACTTTCTGATGACTGCATAGCCCATCACGATCATTACGCCTGTGGTGAGAATAAAATAACCTGAAAGCAGTGCGGCTTCGCCGTTAATTCCGTAAACCGGAACTACCACAAAAGTTAATACCATCTTTAATATGCCACCCACCGCCAAGACAAGCAAGGGGATATTGGCTTTGCCAAAGGAAAGGAGCAAACTGCGGTTCCAAAAGAAAATATTCGTAAAAGCATAACCCAGGAGCAGAATGACCATTGGGATAAAGGCTGCTGTATATTCAAATATAGGTGTATAGATGTAAGTAAGGATCCATTTGCCGAAAATTATTAGAAACAAGGTGGCAGGGATGGTCCAGGCAGAGGCCACCAAGGTGAACTGACGCAGCAATTTGCGTAATTGTGCCCATTTTTTGGTGACGGCACTGCGCGTAATCTCAGGAAAAGCCGTTTGAATTATGGGGGTGATGGGTATGGTCAGTAAATTCGCCACACTCATTGCTACTTTGTATAGTCCGACGGCACTTTCATCAATGAACGCACCGATCCATAAGCCTTCGCTTTCATTTGAAAGCTGCTTGATCGTGCCGCTCAAATTTGTACTTACAGCGAATCGGCTCATTTCTTTCACCGAGGTTAAGATCGAAATGCGTGTTTTCCACCAGTCACTGCCAAATTCAAGGGGCATGACCCTCAAAGCCATTAGCATGGGGCTGACGCCAATGAAGATTTTCCCCACCAGGTAAGCCAACAATACAACCAGAAATCCCCATTTGAAAATGAAAGCCAGCGTGATGATCGAGAAGGTCAAAACGGATTGAATCAACCCGATTGCGGCCTGTGTCTTGAAATGGTTGGTCACTCTGAGCACGCCATTAGCGGTTTCACTGAACAAGTTTGCCAGAATGGAAATGCCAAATAATTGAATTAAAGGAACTAATAACTCAGGATCAAACTTATTCGTAAATAATGGTGCTGCCACAGGGGCAATCAAAACAAGAAAAACAAAAGCAAGAATGGATGTGATACTTTCAATCAAAATGGACGACTTGATCACTGCTTTGGCATGTTCTAGTCCGTGTTCTTCTTTTGCTTTCGTAAAAAACCTGATTACCAATTCGCCCATGCGAAAGGAGAAGATTTGATTAACCGTTGTCACTGAAGATATTGCCAGGGTAATCAAGCCGAGTTGTGATTTGCCCAACAGACTGGCAGCTAAAATGCTTTGAACCGCCACCAACCCAACACTGATTGTGCTTGAAGAAAACATATAGCCGGAATTTTTCAGAAACCGGCTAAAAATGGGATTATCTTTAAAAAATCGTGAAAGCTTTTCTTTCAATTGACTCATGGAGTTAATACCTGGCTCGCCCAGGAACGTTGTTCCATATACCAATTCACCAAGCCGGTGATGCCTTCATCCAGGCTGACCTTGGGCTGCCAGCCAAGCATCATTCTGGCTTTGGTCACATCTGCCCAGTTGGCTTCTACATCTGCCGGATGCCGGGGAATATAATCGATCCTGGCTTTCTTGCCGATGCGCTGTTCGATTTTTTCAAGCAGTTCAGAGATGGTTATCGTCTCATGACCACCGAGGTTGATTATTTCGTATCCCAGCGGTTTTAAGGCTAGAATGACTCCATCCGCAATGTCTTCAAGGTTGGTAAAGCCGCGCATTTGCGATCCGTCGCCAGTGACCTGCACAGTTTTGCCCTCAGCCACCCATTGTGCAAAACGGAACATGACCATGTCTGGACGGCCGGCTGGGCCGTAGACGGTGAAAAAACGAACAATGGAGGCATCCAGACCGAATAGATGATGATAGGTATGCACCATAACTTCAGCGGCTTTTTTGCTGGCGGCGTAAATCTGCAGCGGATGGCTTGAGTCTGCATCTTCAGGGGTTGGCAAAGGAGGATTTGCACCATAAATGGAGGAGGTCGAAGCCATAACCAACTTCTTGACGCCCATCTTGCGGCACCATTCCAAAACATTGAGAGTACCGACGGCATTGGTCTGCAAATAGACGTCAGGCATTTCAACTGCCTGACGCACACCTGCGCGCGCAGCCAGATGGATAACCGCCTGGCAGTCTGGATGTTTTCGTGCGACATCATCAAACATTCCATGACGGCAAATATCGTCTTTGATAAATGTGAATTCTTTAATTGCAGAAAGCCGATTCAAACGCCATTGCTTGAGGCGCACATCATAAGAATCGTTGATGTTATCGACACCAACAACCTCATGCCCTTCGCTGGTCAGTTTTTCAATGACGCGGCGGGCGATGAAACCGGCAGCTCCTGTAACCAGATACTTTGTCATTAAAGACGTACCACCTTAGAATTTTTTACCCCTGCCTTGCCTAAAGCGTTTCGGGTATCAATGATCAACTTTGATTCCTTAAGGATTTCAGCATAATCATATACTTTATGATTGGTAATGATTACAACGCAATCCGCTGACTTAACTGCCTTCATGAGGTCAGGAACTGACTGAATCTTCTTATCGTCCATTTTAATGGATGGAATGTAGGGGTCATGGTAACTAACTTTAGCACCCTTGGCTTGCAGCAGCATAATCACATCGATCGCCGGGGATTCGCGAAGATCATCAATGTCAGGTTTGTAAGCGGCACCCAACACCAACACATCACTGCCTTTCAATGATTTTTGATGATCGTTTAAGCCGTCTTGCACCTTGGTGATTACAAAACGAGGCATACTCAGATTAATCTCTGAAGCAAGCTCAATGAAGCGGGCGGTATAATTGAGTGAGTGCAGCTTCCAGGAAAGGTAAAGCGGATCAATGGGTATGCAGTGTCCGCCCAAACCGGGGCCGGGCTGGAATTTCATAAAACCGAACGGTTTGGTGGCTGCAGCATCAATCACTTCCCACACATCCACACCAAGGCGGTCGCACATCAGCGCCAACTCATTGACAAAGCCGATGTTGATCATTCTGAAGGTATTTTCAAGCAGTTTGGCCATCTCGGCCACTTCAGTGGAGGTGACTGGCACCACTTTATCCAATGCCTGGGCATACCAGGCAGCCGAAACTTCGGTACACTTTTCGGTGATACCGCCAATAACCTTGGGGGTATTCTTGGTGGTCCAATCTTCGCGACCAGGGTCAACACGTTCAGGTGAAAATGCGATGAAAACATCTTCGCCGGCGGTCAAACCGCTCTTTTCAGTGAGGGCAGGCAGCACCAATTCACGTGTGGTGCCTGGGTATGTGCTGGATTCGAGCACCACCACCATGCCTGCATGCACATAAGGGGCCAAACCCTCAGCTGCGTTAATAATGAAAGAGAGGTCAGGGTCGCCGGTCTGACGTAAGGGCGTGGGAACACAAATCGCGACGGCGTCAATTTCTTTGAGCACACCGTAATCGCTGGTTCCCTTAAGCTTGCCGGCTTTTACGAGACATGCCACTTGTTCGGTGGGCACATCCATGATGTAGCTTTCGCCGCGATTGAGCCGATCCATTTTTTCAGAGATGGGATCAATTCCGACGACTTCAAACCCGGCTTCGGCAAAAACGGTGGCAAATGGCAAGCCGACATATCCCATGCCCAAGACTGCCACACGCGCGGTTTTATTCTTCAATTTTTCAATAAGTTGACCTGAAAGATCCATTTTTCACCTAGTATTTTTTAGAATAGACTTAATTGTTCCACTGAGTCAGCGGGAGGGACGACAGGCTTTTCCTTTTCCATTTGTTTTTGAGCCTGGGCATTTTTTTTCTTTTGGGCTTCTTCAATCGCCAATGGCAGGGCTTTGAAATCAGCAATGATGTCATTCTTCAAATTTGGTTGATGCAGCGCGGCCGCCGGATGGTACATGGGCACGATCAAACGTTCGCCCACCCATGCTGCCTTGCCGTGAATGGCGCTGATTCGAGCCATCGGAAAAAACTTTTGCATCGAAAATCTACCCAGCGTGACTATTATATCCGGGTTAATCGTGGCAATCTGCTGATTCAGATAGACCGCACATTCAGTCAGTTCATCAGGCAGTGGGTCGCGGTTCTCGGGCGGGCGGCACTTTACCACATTGGTGATGAACACATCCTGCCGCTGATAACCGGCATGCCCGATCAGTTCATCCAGAAACTTGCCAGCCTGGCCGACAAAGGGGCGTCCCATTTCGTTTTCATTAAATCCGGGGCCTTCACCAATGAAAAGCATGTGGGCATTGATGGGGCCTTCGCCAGGCACAGAACGTTTTCGGGTCAAATGCAAACTGCATTTTTCGCAAACAGAAACCTGTTTGGCAATCTCTTGCATGATCTCAACGGCTTCCACGGAAATTCCTCCGGTACAACACACTTGCGGAATAGGTCAATTTTACCTTACCGTAAAGATTCCAACATATCAATATCCGGGTTTTCCAGGTTCATCATCACGGCATTTTCGCCGTTATCTTTGTAGTAATTTTTTCTGAGTCCAACATCTTCAAACCCGAATTTTTCGTAGAGCCGTCGTGCCGGCAGATTGCCTTCGCGCACTTCAAGAAAACCGATCTTGCCGCCAGAGTTAAGACCTTCCACAAGCGTATAAGCCAATAGTTTTTGTGCAATGCCCTGCCTGCGGTAAGACGGATCCACCGCAAAAGTGGCGATGTGGATTTCATCAACAATTAACCATGCAACCATGATGCCAACCATCTGTTGAACTTTTAAAGCAACCCAACAGCGGGAGCACTCATTCTTTTCAATCTCGAAACGAAAAGAACTCTCGGGCCAGGGCAAAGCGAAGGAGGCGTGGTCAATGCGCATCACTTCGTCCAAATCATTTATGGTCATGCGCCTGATCTCAAGCGTTGATTTTGTGTTCAAGGAATCACTCAGGGAGTCCGCCGCCTGCAATATGCAGGTAGATGGGCGCGAGCAGCACTGGATCGTGACGCTGCCCGGCTTGCCAGCGCTGCCAGCCAACCTCGGCCAGCATGGAAGGATGTCTTGCTGCCTGGGCGGGTGAAGTAAGCTGGGCATTCTTCCATTTGCGGCTTACAGTCTGCCGTTCTGCAGCGGTGAGTTCGCCGCATAAAATGGTTGGGCTGGCAATTTTGTCAGAAAGTTCTTCGGGGGTCATCACTTCAGGTTTGGATGTACTCTGCCATATCGAGTCTTGAACTTCAAACCACCCAACAGCCAGACGCTTCCTCCCAGCAGGAAGAATGATGGCCATGGGTGAATCTGAAAGCGGCTGGGAGGCGGCCATATATTCAAAGGTGGGTACGCCAAGCATCGGCAGGTGGAGCGAAAAAGCCAACCCTTTCGCAAAAGCCAACCCGATGCGCAGCCCGGTGAAAGTGCCAGGTCCAAGCGCAACCACCAATAAGGTCAAATCTACCGGCTTCACGCCGCAACGCGTCATTAATAAATCCACAGCGGTGGTCAATTCAACCGTGTGATGATTCGCCGAGGTCCATTGCATTTCACCCACGACCACCGGGTCGTCATAAAGAGCGATGCCCATGACTTGCGTTGAGGTATCAATGGATAATAACATATCAACCTCCAAAGGTCTGATGTTTGAATTCTGCAAGAAGCTGCTGGTTGCGGCTACCAACCGGATTGAACACCATACTGCGGTGCTCATCTGCGATCCATTTCATGTTGACCCACAGGATGTCTTTTGGCAGTGCATCGGTGATGCGTTCTGCCCATTCAACGATAAGAGCACCCGTAGACATCATGGCATCCAGATCGAGATCTTCGGCTTCAAGTGCGGATTCGACGCGGTAGGCATCCATGTGGTGCAGCAATCCGCCATCGGGGCGGCGATAAACATTAACCAACACAAATGTTGGGCTTGAAACAGAATCGGTTGAACCCCAACCCTGAGCGATGCCCTGTACAAGGGTGGTTTTTCCAGCGCCGAGATCCCCGCTGAGGGCGAGTACATCGCCGGGTTGAAGTAAAGCGCCCAGACGCATGCCCAGGCGGCGGGTTTGTTCTGCGCTGCGGCTGATAAAATCCATTGAGTTGGCAGTCATGATTGGCATAATGTTGAAATTATAAGGCAGACTGAGATTCCAAACAAGCAGAAATGGGTCGTGATGCGGGGTAGAGCAGTGGCAGCTCGTCGGGCTCATAACCCGGAGGTCAGTGGTTCGAATCCACTCCCCGCTACTAAGAGTAAACCAGAGTCCGTCGGGCTCTGGTTTTTCATTAGCCCGGCGCACAGCGGTAGACATTTTTCCAAAAATGGAGGAATTTCTTATGAACCGCAGCACGCCGGGCTCGACAAAACTTAATACATCACTTTCCTTAGTAAAATCCATCGACGGCTTCCTAAAATTCAAAACAGCAGAGGGGTTAAGCCAACGCACAATTGCCTCCTACGAATACATGCTCAATCATTGGTTGAAATACATTGGAGATCGGAGTGTTTCTGAAATCCAGGCTTCCGACCTTACTGGTTACATGGCCTGGTTGCGCACCGAGTACAAGCCGGTGCGCTTCAATGGTAGTAAAGAGCCATTGTCCGCCAAGTCCATTCGCAATGTGTGGGTCACGTTTCGTTCCTTTTTCGGCTGGCTGCATGTGGAGTTCAAGTACACCAACCCTGCTATAGAAATCACTGCTCCTAAATTTCAGACGCATCCCGTTGAAACTTTTACCAAAGAAGACCTCGAAAAGATTCTGAAAGCCTGTGTCTTTTCTCGGGAATCTCAAACCGAGGAGAGAAAAAAGTTCGTGATGCGGCGACCGAGTGCCAATCGCGATCAAGCGATTGTTTTGATGTTGCTGGATACCGGATTGCGAGCAACCGAACTTTGTTCTCTGACAATCAACGATGTGGACCTCAAGACTGGAAAGGTCACGATTCGGCACGGAGTTATTGGCGGAGCTAAAGGTGGCAAAGGACGCACAGTCTACTTGGGTAAAGTAGCCCGAAAAGCCATCTGGCGATATCTGGTTGGGCGCGAAGACGGGGACGATCCCCGTGCACCGCTTTTCATCAGTCAAGCCGACAGGCCGTTCAACAAGGATAGTCTGCGTGTCTTGATCAACCGGTTGGGTTCCAGAGCAGAAGTGAAAAAAACCTATCCTCACAAATTCAGGCACACTTTTGCCATCACCTATTTGCGTTCTGGTGGTGACGTGTTTACCCTTCAGTCCCTGCTGGGACATGGTTCGCTTGATATGGTGCGCCATTATGCCCAAATTGCGGAGATGGACGTGGAACAAGCGCACCGCAAGGCCAGCCCAGCCGATAACATGCGTTTGTAACGAGGAGGAGATCATTCGGTCAACCTCCCGGCAATGAAGACCAAAGCGTGTTTCTGGCTTTCTCGGTCTAAGCGATTGAGATATGCCTCCAACTCATTATCCGGCGTGGACGCCACCTTACCCGACAAACCGGCAATACGCTCCTGGACATCAGAAGATAACATGGGAGCGTAGGTGCTGTCGGTGATTTCGATGCTGTCATGCATCAGGTTCATGGATACGGCTTTGTAATCGGCCATGGTCTGAGCATGCAACAACCCGTAAACGGCGTGTCCATGCCGGAATTTATGAGGCGATTTGAATTCTACATTTGCCAAAGAAAACAAGATTTCTAATCGTTTTTGCAGAGCATTGGAACGACTTTTACCTGGTTCTTCAGAGGATAAATACTGCTCTCCCCATGTATGTGCAATGGGAGCATACCAGGGAGTTGAAGCAGGTAACGTAGCCCGAACGATTGCATCCCAGCGGCGCACCGGATCGAGCAACTCGGGAATGTTTAAAAGAAAGGTGGTTGCCTTTTTGCTGTTTTTAGTATGGACACCTAATTCTGGCCACTGGCGTAGAGTGAGGTTTTCCAGATCGATCCCCGAAATTGGGAGCGTTGTAAAAGCGCTGGCGCGCATTCCTGAAAGGAATAACATGGCAGCAGCTGCTTGATCCCGTAAAAGAACCAGGTTGTTTTCAGGAACAGGCACAGAAATCAGGGTTTGTATTTCCTCCAGCGTGACAAAGACATTCTCAGTTGAGACTTGCGGCTGTCGGGAAAGACGTAAGGTATCTATCCATGCGACCGGAAGACTATTCATTTCTCTAGGATATGTGGATTTTGCCCAACGAAAGAAGCGTTTGCTTGAGTCAATGATTTTCTTTTGGGATACCCCTGCAAGCGTTCCCTTTCCTTCTTTGCCTAGAAGAGATGCTAGATAAGTGGGTAACGTGGGACGGATGGCTTGCACATTGCGAAAATTTTGATCATCTGCCCAGAGGAGTAAATGGCGCAAGTAAAAGCGATAACGTTCCACAGAAGCAGGGTTCAGCTGTAGAACTTCTTCAAGATACTTGAGATGTTCCCTAATTTTGAGATAGTTCTGGCGTTCGATCACGATGCGCTCCACGATTGATAACATTTCCGCAAATTGTACAAGTCCCTTTAATCAGGACTAGATTGCCTTTAATAGGATGAATCTGGGGGGAGATCAGCTTGGAAACCTGGTTGCAGTGCATGCAATAGGCTTCGTCTTCATTTAACTTACTTACCGTCTTTGGTTTGCGCTGCCCATCCACCCAGCCGGCAAAACTTTCACCATTAATCCAGATCCGATTGCGATTACCCCGCTGGTGCGGGGCACCTGTTTGTAGCCAGTCACGCAGCGTGCTTTCCGCAATATCCAGTTCTTCGCAAATTTCACGCGGGGTATATAGCATCGGTAATAAACCGGGGGCTTTTACGATTACGGTGTGAGGCAGCTTGGTTCTATGACTTTTTTCTTCCATCCAACGATACTCCTAATAAAATTTGGTATTAGCTATAAATTTGATCTAATTCCTCAGCTGCTTTTTGCATACTGTAGTCAATAAGCTGGCGATACAAGATCGTTCTTAAAGTACGATCTGGATTTCTCTGATTGTTTCCCTTGCTGGTAAGGATTCTTAGGATGGAATCCGTTAATTCTGAGGTTAGGTTTTGCTCTTGTGATCCATCCTTGTTGTGAGAATAATCACCGATCAGAGTAAAGATCTCTTCAGTAGAGACAACTATTTGTGAATCAATATCATCACCTATTTCAAACATTGAACGAAGTTCATAAAAAATACCTTCAATGAACTTCAAAAATCGTTGAATATCCTTGATCCTTTTTACTGCCTTTGGTTGGCATATTATTGATGGATCAATTTCAGTTAGTTGAGATGCATAACCGGAAAGACGTACAAAATCTTCCTTAATACTGTCAATTTGCGAGAGGGTTTTTGAATATGAGTATTCTGATCTATAAGTCATGGGGCACCTTTCAATACGAATTTACAAGTAGGATAACACCCAGACAATGTTGACTCAATCTATTAATTTCGATAGGGTAACCACCGTAATACCTATCGAAATTGATATATAGATTTTTCCTTCTTCTACTTGCACAATAAGATAATCTCGCCTATAATTTTACTGAACAGATGTTCTACAATAAACCCTCAAATTTTATACTGTTACCTCACTTGCGCATACGACTCTAGAATGACCAACTCCCTCTTATACAATCAACCACAAGGTCCTCTCTGGA
>PHBW01000005.1 GCA_002840715.1 Chloroflexi bacterium HGW-Chloroflexi-4 | reverse complement strand
CGCACGACTCAAAATCGTGTTCCGTAAGGAGTGTGGGTTCAATTCCCACCTTCGGCACCTAGATTATAACATGCGCTCCTCGCGTTAATCCGCGGGGAGTTTTTTCATCCCTAAATCAAAATTGACAATTTATTAATTGGGATATAGAAAGACACCTTGACAAGGATGCTGAAAACCTTGTCAAGGTGTTCTGATTGTTGAAGCAAATACTGACTATTTTTGAAACAAGTATAGAAATAGAAAACAAGAATTTCGCAAGCTTAGTAATTTCTAGAAATAATTAAATTTTCTTTCTCATAATCGGACGGGTCGGTTTTCGCCGCGCAACCTCGACATAACCCGCGGATTTAAATGTGGTTGCGACGCCGGTATAAATATCAGACGAGCCGGTTTTCTTGTCTGTTTCATAGGGATAAGACTCAACCATTTCTGCGCCGTGTGCTTTGGCGTATTGCTCGGCTGCTGCAATCAATTTTGACATCAACCCCTGATGGCGAAAATCATGGTGCACAAAGAAACAGGGGATGGACCACACCGGTTGATCATCCACCGGGTAGAAAAAGCGGGAAGTTTCAAATCGCAGATAGTCTGCACGGGGCGCAACTGTGACCCATCCGGCCGGGGTTCCGTCCACATAAGCGATTATTCCGGCTTCAACGCCGCGGTGAACGAGCGTTCGCATGGACTCTTTGAGGCCATCCTTGCCCAAGGCGTTGAATTCCTTGTTTCGAATTCTCCACCACATGCACCAACAGCCGGTACACGTGGCGTTGGAAAGGAATATTTTTTCAAAATCCAGCCAACGAGCAGGGGTCAAGGGGAATATCTCAAAATTTGCCATTTTGTTTACCTTTAGTCATTCATAATAAAGCGGATGGCTCTTTGCAGCACTTCTTCAAAATTGGATGGAATGTCATGTTCCATTTCAGGAAAGACTTCCATTTCGCAGTTCACCCCAACTCTAATTAATTCATCTTTTAACTTCATCGCTCCGGGGGTGCAGGATTGATCTTTTCCGCCCAGAACGAAATATCCGCGCAGGGAACTATGGTCAGCGGCATTGAGCAGCGGCAGCCAGTTGTTGATGTCGCCAACATAAGGAGCGAGAGCCAGAAAGCCTTTAACCGGAAAGAATCCTTTCAATGACAGATGAATGGAGGCATGTCCGCCTTTTGAAAAACCGGCAATAATGGTTTTATGAGAATCGATATCATAGTTTGCTGTTAAGGTTTGATAATGAGCAGGAATATCTTTCTCGACTCTTTTAAAATCATTCCAGACATAGAGGCCTTTGCCTGAAAGCTCCGCAGATTGAGGCAGCGCCACCAACCAACCTTGATTAGCCAACGAGCCCCAATAATCAGAAAATCCTTCAGCATGAGAATTGTTGCCGTGCAGACCAATCAATAAAGGTATTTTTGATTCACCTACAAGGTTTGGTTCTATTATTTTTAATTTAGGTTTTGATTTAAGTTGCTCATCGGCAAGGATTCTAAAACTACGTTCAACGAGGCTTTCAAAACGCGGCCTGCCTTGCAGTTCCTTTAAATCTTCATCGCGCCTAAGCACGAATTCATTATAAAAATAACCAAGATCAAGCGCCTGCTCCAAAATCGTTTCTGCCAGATCCAGCTTGCCCATCATCGCTGCCAGATCAACGCGGATTTCATAGGCACGCCCCTGCCAGGCAGGATAGAAGTCGCAAATACTGGTTATTAGATCATAGGCGGTTGAATACTCGCCTTTCATGTAAAGGGCAAAGGTTTGTGAAAATTCTACAGGTTCATCTTTCATTCTTCCTCCATTTATATATAAATATTTTACACTTTTCTTATTGGGCGTTGTGCTTTACTGGAAATTTTAATCATCTCGTTGTATACTCGTTAATACTATATCTAATTATCTTCTGAATTAAGAGGACGCCCATGAAAGCCACAGTCACCCAACAACATTTGGCTCACGGACTAAGCGTGGTTAGCCGCGCCGTTTCACCGCGTAGCACACTGCCAGTTTTGGCAAACGTACTGGTGGCCACGGATGAAGGCCGCCTGCGCCTATCTGCCACGAATCTTGAAATGGGCATCACTTGCTGGATCCCTGCACAGATCCAGGAAGAAGGCTCTATTACCGTTCCCGCCCGCACTTTGGTGGATCTGGTGGGAACCTTCCCCAACGAGAATGTGCAGTTGACGCTCGATACAAGAACTCAAACCATCACATTGGTTTGCAACAGTTCCGTACATGACATCAAAGGCATAGACGCACAAGACTTCCCTCCCATTCCGGTGCCTGACCTGACCGAAGGTGTGGATCTCAACCTGGTGGATTTTCGAGAGATGATTCAGCAGGTGGCGTTTGCGGCTTCAGCGGATGAAGCCCGTCCTGTGCTTCAGGGCGTGAAGATGGAAGTTCAGGAAAGCCAGATCACTTTGGCTGCCACAGACGGCTTTCGCATCTCTGTGCGCAAAGAACTGCTGGCCAACCCGATCAAACAGGATTTCTCGATCATCATCCCCGCCCGTGCCATGAGCGAATTGGCACGCATTGCTGGTGACAGCGACAAGACTGTCACCATGGTTGTGCCCCAGGGCCGCGGACAGGTGATCTTCCACCTTAACGACGCCGAACTGGTCTCACAATTGATTGACGGCAATTTCCCTGATTTTCGTGCCATCATTCCTCACAATTACAAAACCCGCACGACCATCTCAACCCCGGCATTTCTCAAAGCCTGCAAGCAAGCCGAGATCATCGCGCGTGAAGGCAACAATGTTATTAAATTAAATGTGATCCCTGAAGAGAACGGCACAGGCCGGGTCGAGATCAGCGCCTTAACCGAAGAAACCGGTAAAAGCGATATCCAGATGGAAGCCAATATAGAAGGCAATGCACTATTGATTGCTTTCAATGTGCGCTTTTTGCGCGAAGTTCTGGATGTGATCAAAGCACCCAGTGTGGCACTTGAGACAAATGCCAACAACACCCCCGGTGTTGTTCGACCGGTCGGTGACGACAATTTCACCCACGTGATCATGCCCATGCATTTGGGTTGATCCAAGCCAACTCTCGTAACGGATTCCCCTCTCCAACGAGAGGGGAAATTGTTTCAGGAGATTTAATTATTTCTAGAAATAATTACAATGGATTTCTTACCTAACTCCTCTGAACGATTATTAAGCCTGACCATCGCCCTGGGGCAATATCCCATTTTGGGCACCAAAATTCGCGCGCGTATGCGTGCGGAATTGTTTAACCGCGGTATTATCGATCAGAAAGAATTCGAAGCCCAGGTCCGCAGCGAAGCCATACAGACCCAAAAAATGGAAGGAATTGACAATCCTTATTATCAGGAACCTTCAGAGATTTGGGAAACCCGAAAATCTGTTTTACGCGACCAACTAACCGATTTACTTTTCAGCCGTCACCTTCCATTCGAATTGATGGAAACCATGATTAGCGAAGTGTTGGTCGAAAAAGGCATCACCCCCACCGAGCAGCATCTGGCTATTAACCCTGAGCTTGCCCCTTTGGATTTAGTTTTTGAGCAGGCTATGACGATTGAGCGTATGCCTGAAGAGAGCAAAGCCAGGCTGATCCCGCGGCTTGAAGAGACAAAAGTTGTGCTTATTCGCAGCATGATCAGTGATCAATTGCGCTACATCAATATTGCAAAAGAATGGCTGACAGTCAACGACCTGGCTGAAATTCGACGCAGAAAAATTGGGGCAGGCAGAATTGGGGGCAAGTCAGCTGGTATGCTACTAGCCCAGCACATTCTAAAAAATTCACCCGAGCTTGGTGAAAACGCCAACATTTCAGTGCCTGAATCTTTTTATGTCGGTGCCGATGAATTTTACAATTTCATTGCCCTGAATAACTTTGTCGGCTGGAACGATCAGAAATACAAAACCGAAGAAGAGATGCGGGCAGATTTTTCAAAGATTGAGCAGGATTTTCAAACAGGTGATTTTGCACCCTATTTTTTGGACCAGATTCAAACCATGTTGATCAAGATTGGCAAGCAGCCGTTGATCGTAAGGTCTTCCAGTTTGCTTGAAGACAGTTTCGGCACTGCGTTTGCCGGGAAATATGAAAGCATTTTCTGTGCGAACCAGGGCACTCTTGAAGAAAACTTGAAGGCGCTGACCAATGCCATTGCGCAGATCTACGCTTCTGTATTTAACCCCAATGCACTAGTCTATCGCCGAAGCAAAGGGCTGCAAGATTACGACGAACGTATGGCGCTCTTGATCCAAATTGTGGAAGGCGAGCGCTACGGGGATTACCTGATGCCTCACGCAGCAGGGGTCGCTTTCAGCCGCAATCTTTATCGTTGGGCGCCGCAGATCCGGGTGGAAGATGGATTTGTCCGTTTGGTGTGGGGGTTGGGCACGCGAGCGGTTGACCGGGTCGGAAATGATTATCCGCGTCTGGTGGCGTTGAGTCATCCGTTGTTGAGGCCTAGCAACGAACCCCAAAATATTCGTCGCTACTCGCAGCAGTATGTTGACCTTATAGACCTCAAACAAAACAAACTAACCACGCTGCCGGTAAAAGACGTGCTTGATGCCGATTACCCTCCGTTGCGCTACATTGCCCAGATGGATGAAGGTGGTTACTTCGAATCCATACGCAGTTTGATAATAAAGAACACTAAAGACCTTGTGTTAACTTTTGATGTACTTTTGCAGCGAACTCCGTTCACAAATCGAATGAAGGGCATCCTACGCGCTCTCGAGTTGGCGTATCACGCCCCGGTTGATGTGGAATTTGCCTTGAGTTTGAAACAAGACGTCGGCTTGCAGCCAAAACTGGGGATTGTCATGCTGCAATGCCGTCCCCAGAGCCACATGGGTGAATCAGAAGCCGAGAAAATGCCTACAAACTTAACTGAAAACGAGGTGATATTTACTTCAGATTTCATGGTCCCACGCGGCAAGATCGACAAGATCAATTATGTGGTCTATGTCAACGCCAAGAAGTACTTTGCCTTGAAAAGCAACATTGAAAGGGTTGAACTTGCAAGAACGATTGGCAGACTCAATGAAGCGCTGAAGAAAGAAAGATTTATCTGTGTGGGGCCTGGTCGGTGGGGAAGCTCCAATGCAGACCTGGGAGTACCCATTGCCTACGGTGATATCTACCATTCAAAGGCATTAGTGGAGATGGCTGGTGAAAACCTTGGTTTACCACCTGAGCCCTCACTCGGAACCCATTTCTTCCAGGACTTATTGGAAGCACAAATTTACCCCCTGGCACTGCAGTTGGATGATCCCAAAACTACTTTTAATCGAGCTTTCTTTGATGAGATGCCAAATCACTTGAATGAATGGATTGCGGCAGAGGAGCAGTATGAACAATGCGTGCGACTGCTGGCCATTGGAGATTTTGCACCCGGCAAGACCCTTACAATACTAATGAATGATGATGTTGGAAAAGTACTTGCGTACATTGTATAAAAATAACGACCGGCACGCCGGTCGTTATTTTTATCTAGGTATTCTAATTTACTTTTCTTATTCGGGTATTGTTGTGTTGTCTTCTTGAGTTTCTTCAGACGCCGCTGAGGTGAAAGCATCGTCCTCATCTTCAACTTCTTCATCATCTTCTTCTTCATCTTCGTCTTCGTCAAGTTCTTCGATTTCGTCATCTTCGAGGGCCTCGACTTCCACGCCCAATTCTTCAGCCAATTCTTTTCGTTTGTCTGTTTCGGTTTTCCAGAAGTAGTAGATCAGATAAATATTGGCTAACATGAAGATTGAAAGGATGCCTTCAATGCCCCAGGCACCCCAACCAGTGTATGAAAGAAACACACCTATACCATCAATCACCATATGGTAGACAAAAGCCAGAGCGAACCAACCAAAGTTTTTGGTACGGACAGCCTTCCAAACCAGAACGGAAAGGAAAATTTGAGTGGAGATGGCGATCAAACGCTCCAAGCCGGGCAAGAAACCAAGGTGCCAGGGATTAGTCCAAAACTGGGCAATTTGGGCGACAGTGTATTGAACCTGTTCCATTGAAACGCCGTTTGCAATTTGAGCGCCCTGATTATAGAAAAGAATATAGAAGAAATTGATTAGTGCACCACCGAACAAGGGAAAGAACGGCCAAACCGCAAAACCAATACTTTCGATTCCACCGTGGCCAATACCCAACCCTACAGCAGACTCAATCCGTTTGGTTTTCTTTTTCAAAAGCAAGAAACCGAAATAACGAGCAGTCTCTTCAAACAGGGCTGCGAGAAAACCAAGGATGACCGCGTTGAATAAGGGGATCCATTGTTGTGGGGGAACTGGAAAAGTACCGTCATTGAACAGCTTTCCAACCAATTGCAAGACTGGATAATGAATGACTTGAGAAACAATAAAAGTCACGACACCAGTGAGGATAACCCACCAAGAAACTTTGAAGCGAAAAACTGCAACAAGTGTCAGAGCGATCGGCACACCGATCATAAGTAGAATTGTCACTGTATACGAAATTAGCAAGCCTATATTTATTTCCATGAAAAAATCCTTTTTTAATCGAAAGAGTGGCGCACCCGGCGCGTTGACTTTGTAGAAAAGCACATACTGATAGAGTATATGCTTTTTTGGGGAATTTAGGTAGTACGAAATTTTGTAGAACTGTCGAGATGTTTCACGTGAAACATTTGATAATCCCCGTTGATTTGTTTCACGTGAAACAATTTTAAAGTTTAACTAAAGTTCCTGTTTGCAAAATACCAACCAAGCAGTGGCTAATGAAACGACAATTAATCCAAGGCTGACCCACAGCCCTGTCCAGTTCGTGATCGGATAGCCGCTCATAAGCAAAGAAGCGTTGCCAATCAGCGAATCTGGAAGGTTTATGCCGAAGCCAGGTAAGCTGCTCAAAACACCAAAAAAGATCAGGGTTCCAAAGGAGAGTCCGATGGCGATGTATTGGGTGCGGGTTAATGTGGAATAGAGCAGGGTGAGAGCCACATAAACAAGCAGGTACAAAATCACCAGCCCATTCACGGCCAGCCAATTGAGGATGTTCATTTCACCAAACAAAAAATAGGTATAGTAATAAGCGGCAATTCCTGCGATCCCGACGGCGATGATGAAAGTTAACGCCAGGGAAGAAAACTTGGCCAACAAGAAGCTGCCCCTGGGCATGGGTTTGGAAAGGATCATGGCGGCAGTGCCTTTGTCTTTTTCAACTGAGATGGCGCCCATTGAAAAGACCAGCGCCAGCAAAATGCCAAATTGGGTGATGTTCTTGATGTATTGGCCGACAGCATCGTTGATGGTAGGTTCCGGGATTAAGCCGACGAAGGCTTCTCCGCCAGGTACCAAGGTCATCATCTGGGGGGTCAGTTTGGCCATCAGGGGTGATGTCATGCCGAACAGCACCAACACCACCAGGGCGATTAGAAATTTTCGGGTGCGGCGTTGTTCGAGGAATTCTTTATTGAGTGCGGTTAGAAAATTCATTTTTGACTCCCGGTCAACTGCATGAAAATATCTTCCAAAGAGGGTTTGACCACTTCAAGTTTTTCAAAGGTTACTTTATGATTCAAAGCGTCTTGCATGACTTCTTGTTGAGCCGTGTGGATGTCTTTTACTGCAAGATGAAAGCTGTATCCTTCAATGGTGACGCAGGTGACGCTTGGTAATTTTTCGAGCCGAAGCTTCCATTCAGGCATTGTGGTTGTAGATCCGTTGCCAGTCGTTATTTCGAGCGCCGGGATGGCGTAACGATCCAACAGATCTTGCTTCTTCGCCTGAGTGATCAGCTTGCCTTTATTGATGATGCCTACTGTGTCACAAACGCGTTCCACATCAGCCAGAATGTGGCTTGACATGATCACGGTGCATTCGCTGCTCAGCCCTTCGATCATCTCGAGCACTTCCTTGCGTCCGGCCGGGTCGAGGGCGCTGACGGGTTCATCCAGCAGCAGAATGGACGGGTGGTTCATGAGCGCCTGGGCGATACCGAGGCGCTGGCGCATGCCGCGTGAAAATCCGGTGATGCGGCGCTTGGAAGCGTCTTTCAAGCCGGATTGTTCCAGCAGTTGATCCACCCGCAGCCATCTTTCTTTGGTGTCAAGTTTGAAAATCTTGCCGATGTAATCCAGGTACTCTCGCGGACTCATCCAGCCGTAGAAAGCGGGTTCTTCGGGCAGATATCCTAGGGGGGATTTCTGCTCTTCACCTGAACGATCTCCAAACAAGATGCTGCCCGAATCGGCGCGGGCTAATCCGGCCAGAATACGCAGGGTGGTGGTTTTGCCTGCTCCGTTTGGGCCTAAAAACCCAAATACGGATCCGGACTCAACTGTGATATTCAACCCGTCCAGTGCATTAACACTACCGTATTTTTTACACAAGCCTTCGATCTTGACGGAGTTCATTCGTCTCTCCCAAAAATAAAGTAGACGATCGGTCCGATGAGGTTTATGAAAACGACAACGATGATCCACACCCATTTAGGTCCTTTGGTCTTTTCACGGCGGATTACATCCACGAGTGCGGCAATCATCAGCCCAAATTCGAGCAGCACGATTGGAATGAGAAGCGGTAAATATTTTTGAATGATTTCGATTGCGTTGATTTCCATTTTTTACTCCTTGATGAACTGGCAGGGCGAGTTGGCGCCCTGCCACTGTTTAAATATTATTTTTCTTGATCTATGTTTTGTTGAGCCAAGGAAACCATGCCTGAAAGACCGCCAAGGTTCATTGTGTCCACGGCGCTGGATGGCACAATCACCAATGCGCCTTTTTCTTTCAGTCCTTCGAAAAGCATGTTCATGGCGCGCAAGTGCAGCGCGGTGGGGTTGTTGATGTAGGCTTTTGAAGCTGTCTCAAAACTTGAGGCAATTTGCATTTCTGATTCGCCCAAAATCACACGAGCCTGGCGTTCGCGTTCGGCCTGAGCCTGGCGAGACATGGCGTCTTCAAGGTCTGAGGGTATGACCACGTCACGGATCTCAACGGATTGCACGGTGATGCCCCAGGGGGTGGTACGTTCATCAATAATCTTCTGCAGATCGGCATCCATCTTGTTGCGGCCGATTAAAATATCTGCAAGCGTCATTTGGCCGATCACTTCACGCAGGGCAGTTTGTGATGCCCAGGCAATCGCAGCGCGGTAATTCTCTACTTCGAGGGCGGCCTTTTCGGCATCCCATACCAGCCAGAAGAGCACTGCATCCACATTGACAGGGACGGTGTCGCGGGTGAGGGTTTTCTCGGCGGAAAAGGGGGTTACCATAACGCGTTGGTCAATCCAGGTGGTGATGGTATCAAGAATGGGGATAATCCAGAAGAGACCCGGGCCGCGCAATCCGCGCATTTTGCCCATGCGCAGAACCACAGCCTTTTCCCATTGGCGGGCGACCTGGATGGCAAAGAACAGATAGAATCCCAAGACTATGATCGGAATGAATACTGCAAAAATTATGCCGTCATTGAATCCCAGTGAATCCATTAATACCGCCCCGCCAGTGGCCAGCAGAATGCAGAAAATCAGAATGGTCATGGAGATGCCGTTCATGTGCTGTTCTGCCATGCTTTGCTGTTTATTTGTTGAGAAATAGCGGAAAGGGCTCAGGCTCTCTGATCCATTTTCATTTTGATTGTTTTGTTGATTGTTGTCATTTTGTGTAGCGTAGTTTCTGTTTTTTTCTCTCATGGTTTCCTCTTATTATTAGCTTTCGTTGTCGGGCTCTTTTTCAAGAGTACCGTCTTGCCAGTACTGAAAAAGCATTTGAAGGGTTTGTTGGCTTTCTTCTGCTGTGAATCCTTGTTTGGCAAGTGATTTTAGAAATCGTTTGGACTGCAATTCAAGGGTTTCTTTTTTTAATTTTTGTATGGATTCTACGGAGGGTTGATCAAGCAGATATGTGCCGCGGCCTTGTTGGGTTGAGATCAAACCAGCGTCATCAAGCATGCGGTACGCTCGAGCGATGGTGTTGAAGTTGACCCGTAATTCTGAAGCGAGCTGTCTCACAGTGGGCAGTTGGTCGCCGGGTTTCAACTCGCCGTTTGCCAAAAAGGCTTTCACTTGTTCTACGATTTGCACATAACTGGGCACACCAGAGCGAAAATCCAGGTTAAAGGTTAATGACTTCACATTCGATCCTCCTGACACAGTTCAGATTGACAGACACAAGTTCCGATTTTATATCATTGTTTGATTGTATCTTTGTATTATTGTATCATTGTACATTTCGCTGTCAAGAGGGCAATTATTAACAAATATCAAGAGTTTGGATACCTTAATTCCCCTATTAATAAGATAAAATAATACAATCCAATATCAATTTTGAACAAAGATCACTACTTATATATAAGGAGAATAACCATGACTAAATCTTATGATGATCTGATGGCTGCATTCGCTGGAGAAAGCCAGGCTAACCGTAAATATCTAGCTTTTGCCAAAAAGGCCGATGATGAAGGTTTTGCCCAGGTGGCCCGCCTTTTCCGTGCAGCAGCTGCTGCAGAAACCGTGCATGCATTGACTCACTTTCGCACGGCCGGTGAAGTTAGAAGCACCGAAGAGAATCTTAAAGTAGCGATTGAAGGTGAACATTACGAAAATTCAGAAATGTATCCCACCTTCATGAAAGATGCAGAAGAAGAAGGAGATGCCAAAGCACTCAAGAGTTTCACCTGGGCAAACGAAGCAGAAAAGATTCATGAAATGCTTTATCGCGAAGCCTTGGAGACGCTCGGAAAACCAGGCGAAACCTATGATTATTATATTTGTCCCATCTGCGGATACACCCACGCCCGCACCGCTCCTGAAAAATGCCCGGTTTGCGGCGCCCTTGGCAGCAAATTCGAGAAAATTAGTTAAGGTTTGATTAAAAGTTGAATTATTCGATTAATAAATCGTATAATAATAACTAATTATTCACCCATCTATTTAGGGGAAACCCAAGGAGAGGCTTATGTGGTATTACACAGTTAATAATCAACAAGTCGGCCCTGTGGACGAAAAAGAGATTAAGAAGTTAATTGCCGCAGGAACCATCACCCATGCCACCATGGTATGGACGACTGGTATGGCAACCTGGCAGCCCATTGCGCAAACCGCCCTTGGCACATTAATGGGTTCGATTCCGCCCCCACCCGTCGGTACAGTACCCCCCGCCATTTTTGTTGAAAACCCCAAAGTTGCCGAGCTTAAAAAACTTTTCACCTGGTTCTGGATCAGTTTGATTGGCATCCTCATTGGGATAGGCGCTGTCGCCGCGGTTGTACTGTTCGTCATCATTGTCTATAAAGCCTGGAAATTGGTGCAGCATGAAGGCGTACGCGGAACAGCAGATGAGATGGTTTCGCGCTGCTTCATCCCTGGCTGGAATCTGTATTGGATCTTCCCTGCCTTACGCGGATTGGCCAAGGAATTCAATGAAAAATTTGACCGCGAAGCCATCGCTGGCGAACGAATCAATCTTGACATGGTTACCTGGATGATCATCTGTGTCTTCGGCAGCCCGATCACCTTTGGCGTTTCTCTGATTGCCTTCATAGTGCTCTGGATCATGTACACCAACAAGATCAAGAACGCATCCATCGCAGTCATCCTTTCTCAGAAATAATATATTAACAATACTGTTCAAGCAGCCCCGGCGAATTTCGCCGGGGCTTTTTTGCACTTTTTGAAGATTAAGTACGTATATTAGATATATAAAAATATTAGGTGAAAAGAGGTGCACTTATGTGGTATTACAGTTTTGAGAAACAACAAGTCGGGCCGCTGGATGAAGAAGCCATCAAGGGTCTGATCGCTGATCAAACGATCATTGGATCCACCCTGGTTTGGACGCAAGGCATGGCTACCTGGTTGCCAGCCAGTTCCACATCGTTAGCAAAAAATTTACCGCAAGTCGCCCTTCCGACGGTGGCCGGGGCAAACACCCCGCCTGTTTATTCAACTGTTTATAAGACCCCTGAGATGGAAGTAAAAGAATTAAACGACCTCTTTTTGTGGTTTTGGATCTGTCTTGCGGGCAGTCTGGTCACATTTGGGCTGAGCGCGATTGCTTCGATGGTTCTTTTTTACATCATTCTCTACCGCCACTGGCAGTTAATCCAGGATGGATATGCCCGCACCACCCCCGGTAAAGCCGTCGGATTTTTATTCATTCCGTTCTTCAATCTATACTGGATATTTGAAGCTTTCCCCGGACTCATCCGCGATACGAATGCCTACATTCAACGGCATGCCTTGCCAATCAAAATGCAAGACGCAGGGCTGGCGACCGCCTTCTGTATCTTGACACTTTTATGCCTTGTGCCTTACTTGAACTTTGCAACAGGAGTCGCGCTGTTGGTCATCCAAATCATTCTGGCTAAAAACCTGAGAGACTCTGCCATCGCCCTGATCCAAAACAGAAAATAACAATAGTGGATTTGAAAAAAACTCCCGCAGAATTCTAATTCTGCGGGAGTTTTGATTGGAAGCTGTTTTGTTGTTAGTGTGGTTTATTCCAGGCATCGATCCAAACACGTGAGGAGCGGTTCATTTCAATCGAAAAATCTGCCACGAACTTTCTGAAGTAATTGTTTTGGGCAATGGTTTTGGCGGCTTCTTCACGCGTCAGGTTCGGGTAGGAGTGAGCGGCTGTAGGTTCATTCATTTTTACAAACTCTTCTGATGAGAGCCGGTGGTACTTGTTTTTGAAGACCACAAATTGCTGATCGTAACGAGGTGTAACACGGTTTTCTTCTTTTGCCACAAAAGGTCGGCCAAAAACAAGTAGCGTAATCGGCAGGGTATATTGAGGCAGGTTGAACATCTCGCGATGGATTTCGGCGTTTTCGAGAATGTCGCCGATGTAGCAGGACCCAATGCCAAGCGATTCGGCTGCGATCACTGTGGTTTGCGCGGCAATTAAGGCGTCGCAGCTTGCCAGCAAAAGGTCCCCATCGGCGGGTCGTCTGGGGGTGATCCCCTTTTCGGTGCAGGCTGACTCGACATCACTGAAGGTGTAAAAATCAAAAAAGCGCTGATAATCAGCCACGAAGAGCAGCACCCATGGTGCGGATGCAATGAAAGGTTGGTCATCACAGGTTACGGCCAGCCTGTCTTTTAAAGCTTGATCTTCCACTTCAATGATGGAATATAACATCATGTTGCCTGCGGTTGGTGCTCGTAACGCGGCATGAAGGATGGTCTGTTTTTCATCCGCGGTCAAGGGTGTGGGTGAATATTTGCGAATTGACCTGCGATTTTCGATGATTTTCAAGGTTTCATTCACCATTGTTTTATCGCTCCATTTCATTTTGGGCAGTCTTTTTTGGGCTCATTATTGACTTTTTGAGTGTAACATAATTTCATTTTTGCCAGTAGAAGAATGATTACGATACAATTAGAATCATGGCTGACGAAAACGAAGAACCCTTAAATGAATTATTGCTTAAAGCCTTGCAAATAAGGTTGTCGAAAATCACGCCTGAGCATGATTGCGCCATCCGCCTGTTTAATGGTTTTTATGAAGGTGAACGCAATATGGTTGCGGATCTCTACGGCAGTACACTGGTGCTTTTCAGCCATGCAGAAAACGAAGAGGATTCCATAGTTCTCACCCAAACTGCCAGAGATGTGTTTCTCGAAGCTCTACCCTGGATCAAATGTGTCCTGGTCAAGCATCACAACGCCCGCGAGAAAGACCAGCGCAACGGCGTGATCACTTTTGGAAGTCAACTTGATAACACAATTCTTGAAAGCGGCATCAAATATGCGTTGGATTTAAAGCTCAACCAGGATGCCAGTTTTTATCTCGACACCCGCAATTTACGCAAATGGATAACTGAATATTCGGCTGGGCTTGAAGTGCTTAATACTTTTGCCTATACCGGTAGCCTGGGACTGGCAGCCCTCGCCGGCGGCGCCGCAAATGTGTTTCAGCTAGACCGAAACCGAAAATTTCTTGATCTTGCCAGACGAACTGCCATGCTCAACCGCCTTGATCTGGGAAAAATGAAACTGGCTGCCGTGGATTTCTTTGTAGGCATCGGACAACTCAAACGCAGCAATGCTCTGTTTGACATGGTTATCCTTGACCCGCCATTTTTCTCGGTAACTGAAAAAGGCATGGTGGATCAGGCTAAAGAGAGCCACAGGCTGGTAAACAAGGTGCGGCCATTGTTGCGTGACGGCGGACGGATTGTTGCCATCAACAATTCTCTATTTCTCGCCGGGGTCGAATTTATGAAATCGCTCGAAGAACTTGGCCGGGATGGTTTTGTTGAGATCGAAGAGGTAATTCCGGTGCCCGAAGATATTACCGGAACCCCTGAAACTATCCTGGGCAAACCACCGATTGACCCGACGCCATTCAACCACCCCACCAAAATTGTGGTGCTGAAAGTTAAACGTAAGGGATAATTTTTTCTAGAAATAATTGCAGCCAGCCGGGGATGGCATCCGCCTCTTGAGCGTGGAAAGGTTCAGGCAAACTTGAAACCACCATGTGCCAGGTGAGTGCGCGGTTGATTCTGCCCAGCGCCATAGCCAGGTCAAGTGCTTCGCGCAGGGCATCTAATGAGGCATAAGCCCGCCATTCTGACAGGTATAGATTCTCAAGTTCATTAAGTTCGGGGGAGTGTTCATCCAGTTTAAAGCGATAGGCGATTGAACGCAGGGTAACCACCAGACTGAAAAAAGGGTGCGCAATAAAGGATTCTGCCCAATCAAAAAACTTGAAATCGTTATTGTTGGCAAAGATATTTCCATCGTGAAAATCATCGTGCTGCAAGGTTTCTGGGATACGGAAATTTGCAAGACGTTCACACATTTGTTGCACGATTGGCATGACTCTTTTGAGGGTTTCGTATCCTTCAGGGTTTAACCCATCGGGTTTTCCGATGCACATGGCCTCGCGATCTGCAACCAGTTTTTTTGCCAGCATCGGAAGAAGTTGAAGTCTGCGATCTTTCACGCCTAAAGCTAGTAATTCTTGACGATGCGGAATCAACGATTGCTGAAACCTGGCATAGATCGGGAGTATTTTCTTCCAATAAATCAACGAAGGGTTTTTCTCCAAAACCTGGCGCAGCGTCGTTCCACCGTCGGGCATCAACAGCCATCCGCGGTCGGGTTCAATTTCAAGAGCAGGTTGAACAAGATTTGGCTGCCAAAATGAAAGTTGTTTGGCGACCAGCGCTTCATGTTTTAACACAGGGCACAGGGCTTTGAAAAAATAAACTCCGTTGTTGGTGGGAACTTTAAAAACCACAGACCACGGCGCCGAATGGATGATAATCGGCGCAGAAGACAACTCAAGGTTGTTTTGTTGCAGACAGTTCTTTATCCAACCAGAACTTTCTTCAAACCAGGTCGAGGCTTGCCAGGGCAGAAAATTTTCTATTTCAGACATGTCTTCCTTTTGAGAGAGTTTGAATCTTGTCCTCCGGCTTATTGATAAAAAAGCCAGATTTTTGATATTAAATTATGAACCTTGGCGATAGGTGCGGTGTGCAAAATTAAGATTGGTAATTGAACAGTTGCTTGTTTCATATGAATAAAACTATTGTATTATATGTAAAACACAAAGGATTATTGGATTCTCTTCGGTGATGAGTAGAGGCTAAAGACTATGATAAACGAACGCGCTCCCGCGATTTTTATCGGTCATGGCAGCCCATTGAACGCAATAGAAGAAAACGAATACAACCGAACCTGGCACCATATAGGCGAATCCTTTCCAAAACCCATAGCAATCCTTTCAATTTCAGCACACTGGCAAACCAAAAAAACTGCCATCACCGGAGATCATCATCCGCAAACAATTCATGATTTCTGGGGGTTCCCACAAGAGTTGTTTGCTGTGGATTATCACGCACCAGGGTCTCTTGAACTGGTCGAACGCATCAAACAAATTTTGCCAGAGGTGGAGGTTGATTTAAAGTGGGGTCTGGATCATGGAACCTGGTGCGTTCTTAATCCCATGTATCCGGCAGCGAACATCCCGGTGGCGCAGCTCAGTCTGGCGCAGTCGCTCGATTTTCCTGCACATTACGCATTGGGGCAGAGTTTGCGTCCACTGCGAGATGAAGGAATAATGATTTTGGGAAGCGGCAACATTGTGCATAATTTACGCGAGGCAGTTTTTCGTGACGCTGCTTTTGATTGGGCGGTTGAGTATGATGAGATGGTAAAACAATGGATTACAAAACGCGATGATCACTTGCTTATCAGCTTAAACGGACATAGTAAGTCTGCCATGCTTTCGGTAAATAGTGGAGAACATTATTTACCGCTGCTTTATGTATTAGGCGCAAGTGATCCTGGTGAAGAGATACAGTTTTATTGTGAAAAGGTCACTCAGGGTTCAGTCTCAATGCGCTGTGTGAAATTTGGATAATATGGAGTGGTTTATAAAAAGGGTGAGATTGGTCCTTTAACTCGGTTGCGCCCTTCTTCTTTTGCAGCGTAGAGTGCCCAATCTGCAGAACGAATCACGTCATCCACTGTCTCACCATTTTGAGGATAGGCAGCCACCCCCACTGTAATGGTTGTGGAGACTTGCTGTTGATCGGTTGTAACAGTGATATTCGAAAACTTTTCGCGAATTTCTTCGACTTTAATCAATGCATTATCCAGGGTCATCCCCGGGAAAACCAGCATAAATTCATCTCCTCCGTAACGAGCAGCAAGGTCTTCTGCCCGTATATTGCTTAAAATATACTCACTAAAAAGTTTAAGGAGCAGATCGCCGATTTGGTGTCCGTGTTCATCATTAATTTTTTTGAAATGATCAATATCAATCATCGCCAGACTGATCGGTTTGTTTTCTCGTTTTGCTCTTGAAAATTCTTTGCGCAGGATATCGTCAATATGTCGGTTATAAAGACCGGTGAGAGAATCATGCAGGGCTTGATGTTCAAGTTTTTTCTGCAAGAGCTTGTTTTGGGCGAGCTGTTCTTTTAATAACTGATTGGCATTTTGAAGATCAGATTCTGCCCGGTTTCGAGAGGTTACATCTCTAAGCACCAAGAGCTTTCCAACTTCTTCTTTTCTTTGATTGAAAAGCGAAGAACTTTGAAATTCCAAAATGATTCCAGGTGAATCAGGCAGCGGAAAATCGCGTCTGAGAGGTCGGTTGGTGGAATAGATCAGTAGGGGCAATTCAGGAAAAGTCAGATCAATATTTTTACCGATCATTACTTTTGGATCCCACCCCAACAATTTCTGTGTGGCTCGATTGATGTCAGCAATGCGCCCGGTCATATCCAAGACGATGACGCCATCCTGCAGTTGTTCAATCAGCGCGGTGCGGGCGACTGGCAGCAAATCCAGCAATTGATAGCGGATGAGTGCCCATGCCATAAAGGCACCGGTAAATGTTAATCCAGTGGGAGTGATATCCAACCCTTCAACAGGAACCCATCCAAAAGCATAAATTGTGCCTGAAATCAAGGGAAACATGATGCCGATCAGAATTATTAATAATTGCCTGCGGATAGGGGGCGGTGCTAAAATGATGGCTCGTAGTAGGTAAAATACACCACCGGTAAAAATAATATACATGTAAATTGTGTGCAGCCAAAACCAGAATCCATGGTTATAGATTAATACATTGTTTTCAATTGATCCCTGCGAAAAACCTGACCATAACCAACCTGTATACGAATTCGTCCAGGCTGCTATGATAGTCAAAATGGGGATTACCAGGATAGTAGCGGTCATGCGAAGGGTTACTTCGCGTTGACGGATGTAAGTTAATAAGAACAAAACTAAAAAAGGATTTGCCAGTGGAAAACCAAAATAGCTGATTTGCGACCAAAGTATTTTGGTGGATTGGGAAACAACAAAGCTTTCAACGGTTGATGCGATCAGCCATACTGTAACAGAAATACAAAAAGCCATGAAAAAGAATCCCCCTATTTGTTTTCGGCGCGGCCAGCCAACCATTAGAACTATAAGGGAGATTATTGATCCAATAATCAATACTATCTGATGTGCGTGAATATCAATCATCGCTTCTAATCAGTTTTGTAATCAAAGGCACAATAATAATTTTATAAATCATTATACATGCCCCATGATGGACAATCAAATAAAGGATGTCTAAAAAAGGAAAATATTACTAAAAATCCAACATGGATTGACTAAAGTAATTTTTCAACAAGACTAGATACAAACTTATGCCGGGTTTCTGGGTTGCAAAAATTCAATCCCAAGCCTTGTTCATTAAGTCTGGGTGTTAAAATAGCCATTAAGCAGGTATATGCAATTTGAGAGATTGCCAGATTGAGTTGTTCTCGGGTTAAATTTGTTCCCCTTTGAAAAAGATCATCGCTGAGATTCTTGATAAAAACCGAATACTTTTTAACAATTTGTGAATCGTAATTTCCATCTGTGGTAAGTTCATAAAAATGAGCACGGGTGATTCCAGGATAATTGCACCCTCCTTCGAGAAGGTCTTCAAAAATTTCAATACAATGTTCTTTGGCCGTGTTTCCTGGCAAAGCTTGTGCATCTTCCCAATCGAAAGCGTTATTAAGGGTGGTTTCCATCACCTTTTCAATCAATTTTTCTTTGCTGCGAAAATAATAATTAATGGCGGCCAGGTTCACACCAGCTTTTTCAGCGATGCGGCGGTTCGTGGCGCCCTTCAAACCAAATTCCTCAATACATTCAATGGCGGCTTCGATAATCTTTAATTCGACGGTATCAGTTGACATCTCTATTCTCCTTCTGGCTGAGTAATACTGGTTAATTTGCATGATTCCAACCACAATCTTTTTGCCAGATTTGGGTCGGTGGCGTTGCGGCTGGGTTGTTTGGGTTTGCAAAGATGCCAATACACTTCGTTGGAAGTTGAAACAGCAGGATCACTTGCTAAAAAGAGGATCGTCTTTGCAGGCACTTCTGGTGAAACACCCGATTTTTTGCGGCTGCGCCAAACCATGCTGGTCAACCTTCCAGTTTCTTTCATTCCAAAATCTGTGTTGACCAGACCGGGGGCTACTGCGAAGGCATGCACGGATTCTCCGGCGTGTAAGCGGTTAAACTGGGAAGTGAAAAGCACGTTGCTTAACTTTGACACTTTATAGGCAATCAAGCCAAAGAAAAATACGGGATTCTTGGCTTTTTCAGGAGTGAACGATGTGCGGTAATGTGAATCCGAGCTGACGGTGATCACCCTGGCGCTTGGGGATTGGGAAAGCAATGGCAGCAGAAGATGGGTCAACAAGAAGGGGGCAAGGTGATTGACTGCAAAAGTGGTTTCGATGCCGTCTTCAGTGAATATTTTCTTGTCCATAAACATCCCCGCGTTATTGACCAGCACATCCAGAGAGATCAGGTTGCGTTCAGCCAGAGCAAGTTTAATTTGTTCGGCCAAAAGACGGATCTGTTTCTGGGACGCCAGATCAGCGGTCAAAAAAGTGATTTTAGCATCTGGCGCTTGAGAAATTATTTTTTGACGAGCATTTTCACTGCGCTCCGGGTTTCTGCCAACGCCAATCACAAAAGCGCCGGCACGGGAGGCATCCAGGGCGGTTTGAAAACCTATACCGGCGGTGGCGCCGGTGATCACGATTGTTTTGTTTTTTAAGTTCATTTGCTTTGTCTCCTAAATCTCTGATTTCATTTTAATTCAAACCGCTGATTTGTCAATAAAATTCAATCATCTGATTGAAACAAAGGATTGACAAATAGCAAAAAACCATATAAACTTAATCAACTGATTGAATCATTTGATAGGAGATTTCAATGAAAAGCTTTTTAATGATTACCGGCGCCACTGGCGGACTTGGAAGCGCGTTTGTGTTGGAAGCGGCCCGTCTTGGATACGACCTTCTGCTCACAGACCGAGCTCCTGAAGGAGCAACGTATGCAGGTCGATTGGCTGAGAAATTCAACATTAACGTTGTTTATGAACCCTGTGATCTGGCGGATGAAAACGCCCGAGAAAAACTCCTCACCGGGTTGAAGGCGAGTGGTTATAAATTTTGGGGATTGATCAACGTGGCTGGTTTGGACAACGAAGGCGGTTTTCTGGAGCGCAATCGTGCCCAGATTCTTAAGATCATGCAGATTAATATTCTGGCAACAATGGATGTCACGCACAGTATTCTGCCGCTGCGCGACCCGGATCAACGTTTCAGATTGATCAATGTTTGCAGCATGGCGGGGTTTTATCCCATGCCGTTCAAAGCAACTTATGCCGCCAGTAAGCGATTTCTGCTGGATTTTTCAAGGGCACTGCGCGAAGAAATCAAATCTTTTGGAAGCGTCACCGCTCTTTGTCCATCGGGCATGCCCACAACTGTTGAATGCATGCGATCCATGTTTGCTCAAGGTTTTTGGGGTCTGGTCACCAGCATGAACCCCGAAGATGTAGCACGGATTGCTTTTAGAGCTGCTTTGCGCGGAAGATTTTTGGTCATTCCAGGCTGGATCAATCAATGGATTCATGCAATCAGCAGCCTGGTACCGCAAGCCATTGCCACAAAATATGTGGCCAAACGCTGGAGTGCTGCGCGAAGCAAACAGGAAGATCCGCTGGTGATTATTGGCAATAAAACAGCTCTCTGTTAGTCAATAGCTACCGAAGTAAGATGAGGTGCATCCTGTATAATTGGACTATACCATTATAAAAACCCATATATACAGGATGTGCCATGAAACTCCAAAGCAAAGTGCTTCATTTTTCGATGGTTGCTTTGCTTAATTCGATTTTTCATTTGTATAACACGACAGGCATAGCTTTATGAGAAAAAAGATTCTTAACGGGTCCATTTTTGATTTCCCTTCCCTTTTACATCCAACCACTGAAAACGAGAGCAAAGCACGTTGGATTTTGTTGCTGACTCCCATATTGTTAACCATTTGGGTATATTTTGGAAAGCGATTTAACTTTAACCAATATTTTACTTCTTCAGGCGGTTTGCCTGAAGATGCAGCCGCGGCGATCTTTGAATATTTGGCGTTTTTTCTGCTCATGTTCTGCGTACCGGCATTGCTAATAAAGTTGATCTGGAAACAACCATTGAGCACATATGGCCTGCAGTGGGGAGAGTGGCGTACAGGACTGAAGATCGTAGCCTTGGTTTTACCTTTTATGCTTTTGGGCGCGTATTTGGGGGCTTTGGACCCTGCAATGCAAGCTGAATATCCGTTGACAAAAACCATGATGCAGAGCGTACCGCTCTTTATCAGCATCGAATTATTTTATTTGGTCTATTATTTTGCCTGGGAGTTTTTCTTCCGCGGTTTCTTACAGGCAGGAATGCAAAAAGTCTATGGACCTGTCATGGCCATCCTGATTCAAACGGTACCCTCAGCCATTGTTCACTTTGGTAAGCCCTTTGCCGAATGTTTTTCTGCTATTTTTGCAGGACTTGTATTTGGTTATGCAGCATGGCGAACGCGCTCCATATTCTATCCCATGTTATTGCATGCGGTAGTGGGCATAGGTACAGATCTCATCATTACCTTGTTATTAAAATAAAGAAGATGAAAGGGATTTATTCAATATGACGCGTGCTCTGATCACCGGCTCTACCGGCTGTCTGGGTTCAAATTTGGCGGCAGCTTTAATCCAAAGAGGGTTTGAAGTCGTTGGCTTAAGTTATAAAAATGAATCTCAGATTGCGCTCAAAGGGTTGGATATTGAGATTGTGGAGGGGAATATTCTTGATTTTGAAGGTCTTTGTTCCGCCATGCACGGTGTAGATTGGGTATTTCATGTAGCAGGGATCGCAGATGATTGGAACTATTCTGCGGAACGGGTCTACGAAACAAATGTGATGGGAACCTTCAATGTATTGAGTGCAGCCCGAATCGCAAAAGTAAAACGTTTCGTATTAACCTCTTCGGCAGCCGTGATCGGGGTTCCCCCTCAATTGGATGGCAAGCCAATGAATGAAAGCAATAAATTCAACCTTGCCCCGTGTGATTGGATTTATGGCTATGGCAAGGTATTGGCTGAACGAATTCTTGCTGGGTTTGTTGCTCAAGGTATGCATGCCGTTTGTGTTGAACCAACCGCAATAATGGGTCCTGGAGACCACCATTTCATCACCGGAAGCATAATTCAGAAAGCGGTTAAAGGTGAATTGTTTCCTTTTCCAGAAGGCGGTTCCAACTTCATTGATGTTCGTGACGCGGCCCAAGGGCACATTGCTGCAGCAGAAAAAAGTGAACCTGGCGCGCGGTACATTTTAGGTGCACACAATATGACGCATGTCGAATGTGCTTCAATTATTTGTAACGCGGTTGGAGTGCCTTTCCGTTACTTAAGATTGCCAAACTGGATCATTCCACATGTGGCTGAAGGGGTTGGAGCCTTGCTTAAAATCGGATTTCATTTACCGCTTGATCGCAGCCGGGTTTATCTGAGTCGCCGATATATGTATTATGATAATCAAAAAGCAGTCCAAGAATTGGGGCTAAAAACCAGGCCTTTTTCAGAAACAGTGGTTGATACCTATAAATGGTATCTTGAGAAGGGTCTGTTAACCTCCCCAAGAGCTTTTCAAAAAAAGACTCCTGTTTACGAAACGGAGATGGAATGAAAATTCTGGTTACCGGAGCCAATGGTTTTGTTGGTTCCAGCTTGTGCCGTAAATTGGCAGCTGAGGGCCACCAAGTGAGGGGTATGGTGCGCGCGACCAGCGACCTAACATTGTTGCAGGGTGTTAACGTTGAATTAGTCTTGGGAAGTCTTTCGAATCGCGGTGATTTACAAAAAGCTACTATTAACCAAGACCTTGTTTTTCATGTGGCCGCAGCAGTTACGGATTGGGGGTCACTTGAATATTTTCGCAAGATCAACGTTGAAGGGACGAGAAATGCAATTGAGGCTGCAATTATTAATCAAGTGCCTCGTTTTCTGTATGTCAGTTCCGTAGCCGTGGCCAGTTTTTCGAATCAAACGAATATGGATGAGGACGCGCCCCAATTGCCGACGCCGTATCCTTACTGTCAGACAAAACGAGAAGCTGAAGAATTGGTCAACGAATTTCATCTCTCAGGCAAAATTCAAACTGTGATCGTAAGACCAGGTGACATCTATGGGCCGAATGATCGGGTGGCCTTACTGCGAATGGGCGAAATGCTTCGCAAAAGGCAATTGCCTAACGTGGCAGGCGGTAATAAAATAGGCGCTTTTACATACATTGATAACCTTGTGAAAGGGATGATCCTCGCCAGCACAAACGATAAAGCTTATGGCCGCACCTATATTCTCACGGATGGGGTTGAAATGAGTTGGCGAACCTATTTTGAAAAACTTACCGATGCCCTGGGTTTCCCACACCCTAGCTTGTCGATCAACCCTAAAATCGGATACGCTGCAGCTTTCATATTGGAAAATACATACCGTCTATTGAAAATTCAGCGGCGTCCGCCATTTTCACGCTATCTTATCAATCATCTTTCAACGGATTTTCATTTCTGTATTGAACGCGCAAGGGTTGAGCTGGGGTATCAGCCTATCAATGATATGGATTTAACTATACGGCGCACGGCTGATTGGTATAGAGGTTATATGGCAACACAAGTGAATAAACAACAATTTGGTTTTTGATCTTTCTTTACATCCTGTATAATTGGACAATACCAGTTTTATAAATCAAGATTTACAGGATGCGTCATGAAACCCCAAAGTAAAGTGCTGCGTTTTTCGATGTTTGCTTTGCTCTATTTCACCCAAGGCACAATTTTGGGCTACTTTGCCTCGGTGAACGCCCTCTATCTTATGGGAAGTGGGTTTGATATGGGTAAAGTGGGGATTTTTTCCACCATCGCTTTAATCCCTTTTGTGATCAAAATTTTATTTGGCATGCTCAGCGACCGCTTCAATTTTTTGGGTCTTGGGCACCGTAAACCTTATATTTTCATGGGTCTGGCAGTTCAAGCTGTCTGTCTCGTGATTGTGGCACAGATCAACCCCACCAACCATTATTGGGGATTTGTCTTGCTGGCCTTCTTGCTGCAGTTGGGTATGGCCTTCTATGACACCTGTACGGATGGACTGGCTTTGGATATCACTCCGACCAATGAACAGGGCATATTGCAGGGGTTCATGGTCGGCGGTAGATCGGTGGGTGTGATCGTAGCGGCATCGGCTGCCGGATTTATTGCCCAATACCTCAACTGGCCGGCTGTCTTTTACTTTTTGGCGATCCTCACCTTGATTCCCGTTCCACTGCTTTTCTTCATCAAAGACACAGGGCGCGCGCAAGGACTTCGTTTCAACTGGTCCGCTTTTAAGGCGTTCAAGAATGCACAGGTGATTGCCGCAGCCGGAGCGGGCTTGATCATCTTTTTGGTGATTGTCGGCGCAAATCAATTGATGAACCCCGCTCTCACCGAACGGTTTGGCATTGATCTCAGCACAGCCGGTTTAATTACCACAGTTTGGGGGCTTGGTTGTGTGGCAGGTGCGTTTATCGGCGGATTTGTAAAAGATAAACTAGGCGATAAGTTAGGTTTGTGGGCATCGGTGTTGACCGTTATTCCGGCCATGCTGCTGCTGGCATTCATCGGTGCAAAACCTCTGATCTGGGCGGTGGCAGTTTTCTTTGGATTATCATACGGCATGTCGCAATCCATCTACTTTGCGCTGGCGATGAAATATACCAGTCCAGCCATTGCTGCTTCCATGTTTGCCATTCTCATGTCAGTGACCAATATCGGTCAGGGCATCGGTCTGGGCGTCGGTGGCGGATTGGCGAAAAACGTGGGCTTTCCGGTCACTTTTGTGATCTTTGGGGCGGTCATGCTGCTCGTGCTGCCTTTCTTCCCGGTGTTGTTTAAAAAGAAAGATACGGCATCATAATTTCGAAATTAAAAAAATAATTGATTAGCAAAAAAGGACACAAATCAGTGTCCTTTTTTTGTTGGCAGGTCAATAAATGTTCCGAATCTGCCTCTTGAAAAGATTCCGAGAATGTGCTAATATATTACCGATTAGGAACTATAATATTCCGATTCGGAACAATAAATTATGAAAAGTCAATTCGATCAAATAGACCACCAGATTATTCGTATCTTGCACAAAGACGCCCGTACTTCTGCGTCTGAGATTGCCCGCGAGTTGTCCGCCAATGAACGTACCATCCGAAAACGCATTGACCGGCTGGTGCGTTTGGGTGCTGTACGTTTGACGGCTATCATTGACCCAGAAGTTTTTGGCTATGTGACCGCTGTGGATATCTTCCTTGAAGTGGATTCCGATCAGGAAGAAGAAGTGATCAGCAAATTCTTGACCACACCTGAAATTTCTTACATTGCTTTGGGGCAGGGCACAAAAGATCTTTCCATTGAGTGCCGTTTTCGGAACAACGATGAGATGCACCAGTTTCTACGAAAAAAACTGCCAGCCATTGAAGGGGTTCAGATCAGAGGTTACTCTCTGGTGCCCCGTATCATTAAGAATATTGACGAATGGATGCCAAAAGATGAAGATTTTAAGGCAACTGAAAACGAAGAAGATAATTAAAGTTTAATCCGGTAAACAACCGGATTTTTGTTAACTTAAGCAAGTTCAAATACAAAGGAGACCAGAATGGAATTGAAGCACTTTATTGATACACAGGATTTTTCAAAACAAGAGCTGCTGGATCTGATCGAGTTGATCCGCATGATCAAGAAGGCTGATAAACAAGGCGCCACGCCCCGCTTGCTTGAAGGAGCGTCTCTTGCCATGCTCTTTGAAGAACCCTCCACCCGCACGCGCATCTCTTTTGAAGTTGGTATGGCCGAATTAGGCGGCCACGCCCTTTACCTGAAACCCGGTGAAATTCATCTCGGTGTGCGTGAATCTTTGGGAGATACTGCCCAGGTCATCTCGCGCTACGTAGATGTGATCATGGCCCGCACATTGAAACACGAGACCATGGAAGGTCTGGCAAAATACGCCACCGTTCCCTTGATCAATGGTTTGACCGACTACAACCATCCCACCCAGGTGGTGTGCGATGTGCTCACCATGATCGAACATGCCCCAGCCGGCAAGAAACTTGAAGACTTTAATGTCACCTTCGTGGGCGACGCCACAAATGTGCTCAGCTCGTTGATGTTGATTTGCACCCGGCTTGGCATGCACTTCACCCACGCAGCCCCCAAAAAATATCAGGCTCCCAAGCAATGGATGGATTGGGCGCTGGACAACTGCAAGGTTTCAGGTGGTACAGTGCGCGTCACAGAAGACCCGATTGTAGCCGTCAAAGACGCTGATTTCATCTACACCGATCTCTGGTGGTGGGTAGGGCAGGAAGCAGAAATCCCTGAACGTCAGGCAGCTTTTATGCCTAAATACCAGGTCAATAAAGATCTGATGAGCCACGCACCCGCGCATTGCAAGTTTATGCACTGCCTGCCCGCTTCGCGCGGCGTCGAAGCCACCGATGAAGTGATGGATTCAGCCCAGTCTGTCATTTTTGATCAGGCAGAAAACCGGCTGCACACCGAAAAGGGACTGCTGGTATGGCTGGTTTATCCCCGCTTGAACCGCCCCAGCAGTGAATTGAAGGCTGTGCATAAAGGACAAATTGAAAATTTCCTTGAAAGTAAATTCTAAAACCCGTGAATAACGAATAAATTAGGAGAGTAATCGAATGACTGTTTCAACGCAATCTGCAACGGGCAACCCAAAAGGTTTCAAAAAAGTATTACGTTCTTTGGACATGACGCTCTTTACCGTTTGCGCCATCCTGGTTATGGATACTCTGGCGCCTTCGGCTGCCATCGGCGCTTCTTCAATTTCGTGGTGGATCATCACCCTGATTCTGTTTTTTATCCCTTATGGGTTGATCACTGCTGAGCTGGGCACCACTTACCCAGAACAGGGTGGGCTGTATGTCTGGATTAAAAATGCCTTTGGTGAAAAATGGGCCGCCCGCACCACGTGGCTATATTGGATCAACGTCGCGTTGTGGATGCCCTCTGTTTACATCCTTTTTGCAGGCATGTTATCTCAGCTTTTCTTCCCCGAGATGGGTTTGTGGATGCAAATTGGCATCGGCATTATCATGACCTGGATCACCGTTTGGATCGGCACCATGACCCTCGAAACCGGAAAGTGGATCCCCAACATCGGGGCGATCTTTAAAGCCGTGATCATGATCGTCATCGGTGTGGGTGCTTTCTTCTATGCCAAGGCGAATGGTGTGGCCAATGATCTTTCCTTTCAAGCCATCCTGCCTGAATGGGGTGCTGGTTTGGCTTTCTTACCCGTCATCGTTTACAACTTCATGGGCTTCGAATTGATGTCTGGTGCCTCAGGGGAAATGAAAAATCCGGGCAAGGATATCCCCCGCGCCATTATCATTTCAGGTGCTTTGATTGCGGTTTTCTACATTATGGGAACAGTCGGTATTTTGATGGCGCTGCCCCTTGATCAATTGGGGTTGGTTTCTGGCATTGTAGATACGCTTAAAATTCTCCTGGGCGGAACTCCTCTCGGAAACGCCGTTGTGGTTGTCTTGGGCGTGGCTGCTTTGTATACATTTTTGGCCAACATGGTCACCTGGACCATCGGCGCCAACCGAACTGCTGCCGAAGCGGCAAAAGAACATGAACTGCCAGAGATTTTTGGACGTGAGCATCCTGTAAAGAAGACTCCTGTCGGGGCTTTCATTTTGACAGGCATCGTCTCAACAGTAGTGATCATCCTCTATGGCTTCATGGCTGGCAACGCTGAGGATCTCTTCTGGACCCTCTTTGCTTTCAGCTCCATGATCTTCTTGATGCCTTACCTGGCACTCTTCCCAGCCTTCATCAAATTACGCAAAAGTGATCCGAAAATTGAACGGCCTTATCGCGTTCCTGGTGGAAAGGTTGTAGCCTACATTCTGGCCGTGATCTGCGAGCTCTTCATCGTCCAGGCAGTGGTGCTATTTGTCTGGGTTCCCGGGCAACCCATGGATTGGGCTTTTGCCGCCCCTGTTTTGATCGGAGTCTTGATCACGCTGGTGGTGGGTGAGGTATTAATCTCGGTGAGCAAGAAAAAAAATAATGCAGAATAGTTATTTCTAGAAATAATTAATCAAGAAAGAAGGCAAGACATGGCATTTTTACTTGAGGGCACTCCAAAAAATGACGGCTATCGCATGCCCGGCGAATTTGAAAAACATGCCGGTACCTGGATGTTATGGCCTGAAAGACCAGATAATTGGCGCCTGGGAGCCAAGCCTGCCCAGAAAGCTTTTGTAGAAGTTGCTACGGCCATTAGCCGTTTTGAACCGCTTACTATGGCGGTTTCACAGGCACAGTACAACAATGCGCGCAACCTGCTGCCCGGTAATATTCGTGTGGTTGAAATGTCAAACAACGATTCTTGGATCCGAGACTGCGGACCGACCTTTGTGACCAATGGCGAGTCCCTTCGCGCCGTGGATTGGGATTTCAACGCCTGGGGTGGTTTGCTGGGCGGGCTTTACTTTCCATGGGATCTTGATGATCTGGTGGCGCAAAAAGTGGCCGATCTTGAACGTGTTGACCGCTACAAAGCACCGCTGGTGCTCGAGGGTGGCTCCATTCACGTGGATGGTGAAGGTACACTCATGACCACCCGCGAATGTCTCTTGAATGAGAATCGCAATCCCGATCTGACACAAGAAGAGATTGAGGCTCACCTGAGTGATCACCTAAATCTCTCGAAATTCATCTGGTTGAATCGGGGTATCTATAACGACGAAACCAACGGTCATGTGGATAACATCTGTTGTTTCATTCGCCCTGGTGTGGTCGCCCTGGCCTGGACGGATGACAAATCTGATCCGCAGTACGAGATTTCGCAGGAGAACTACGAAATTTTGCAAGCTACCACCGATGTCAAAGGCCGCAAATTGGAAGTTCACAAGATATATCAACCCAATCCGATCCTCATCACACAAGAGGAGAGTGAGGGTGTGGATGCCATCCAGGGTACGCTACCCCGCCAGAAAGGTGACCGACTGGCTGCCTCTTATATCAACTTCTACTTTTGCAACGGTGGTGTCGTTGTGCCCCAGTTCAACGATCCTCACGACAAACTGGCGTTGGATCAACTGCAGAAATTGATGCCTGATCGTAAAGTGGTTGGTGTTTATGCACGCGAAATTCTGCTTGGCGGCGGAAACATCCACTGCATCACCCAGCAGCAACCGGCTGTAAAAAATTAATTTCGGCTCGAATTCCAGATAAATGGTCAATTTAATCACCTTGACAAGGCCCTATCCGGCTTTGTCAAGGTGCATATCCCCGGGCGATTTTTTGCTAGTTTACTTTACTTGTAAAAAAGTTCTCTAAACCCAGCCCTTTTCCTTGTAGGCTTGAAAACCCATCTCCAAGGCTTCTTTGATTTGCTCCATAAGAAGCAAATCCAGGTTTAGGATGTGAAAACAAGACTTCCCTTTAAGTCGCGACAGTAATTCGGGTTTAAAGAATGCTTTAACTTCCGGCTCAGCGTAGACCGGCATGTAATAGAATCCCACATAGGATTTTTGAATGATCAAACCTGCAAAATAGACTTCTTTGCGTTTGCGTCCTTCGATCACCAAATCTTTGACCGACCAAAGATCAAAATGGCTTTCGTCGTTCATTTTTGAAGAAAGGGGAGGCTGGAATTTCAAAAGTAATTCTTTGAGTTGTTTGAATATCTCATTCAGGTTTTCCATGAACACCACCTTTCAGAAAGTCTCAGTATAAAAAACATCTATCTTGATGTCTAGCGTAAACACAAAACTCATACAAATCTGCGTATGAGTTTTGAAAAATCAGATTCAAGGCTTCAGGCTAGAGGCTTGGTGCAAAAACGCCAGAGAAGATCAGCCAGGCCAGTGTGGTTTTGGCAGCCAGGCTAAGTACGATGTAAACCCGTTCTCCATACAGGTAGTCTTTCCACTTTCCGACTTTTTTATATTGAAGGAACATGTTTATAGCGAAAATGTTGAAGAACACAAAGAGGGTGGGGATGATGACGTAGACAAACGCAGGCGGTTTGGCGTCTCCACTGTTGACTGCGCCCATGAAATACATGAAGACTACAACCCAGGGGGCGATGCCGGCGATACAGCCAAAAATAAACGAGATCCAATTTACTTTTTTGGTGAACTGATTGTGATACTCCATCATTAAGCCAAACAAGTTCATTGAAGCGTTGACAGTAAAAGCGAGGATGATGGCGCCAATATCATTGAGTCCGACCAACAAACCGATCAGTACAATCATCAGCGATGAACTGAGTGCATATTCATAAAAGCGGACCGGGTTCATGCCCTGCTTAAGAACCTTTGCATACCATTTATAGCCAAAAGTGGCCAATCCAAAATGAGCCACCGCAGAGAGCAGCAAAAAGAGTGCCACGCCAATTCCAAGTGGGAAATCAAAAATCTGTTGTGGGTTTGCGACCAAGCCACCTTTCTCAAGGTTAAAAGTAAGGTAGTTTGAATAGATCGGGTAGGTCTCTCCCGGGGTATCAATAATTAAGGTGACAATGATCATAAAAAGACCCTGAACAAAATGCAGAAAACCCATGACCAGGTTGAATCGCCTAAGTTTTTTGATTTTTATATCCATGTCTGGTGCATGTGTTTCAATTACCTGTGTTTTATCCATTTTTTCTCCAATTGGATGTTATTAATATTTTATATTCTTATAATAAGGCAATTTTGAGGGTTTACAATGGTTTGTATAATGTATGTATAACACAAGCCCCTTGCGATGGTCTGGACAGGCAAGGGGTTTTGCATGACTAATTACCGGGATGGTTATCGTTTATAGAGAGTGTTCAGCGTTTGGATTTCTTCCGCTGTCAATTCAATTTCTGCTGCATCGAAATTCTCTTTCTGGTGCTGCGTATTAAACGACATGGGAATGGTGATAACACGAGGCTGGTTGATCAGCCAGGCCAAGGCGATCTGGAAGGAGGTTGCTCCGTGAGCTTCAGCGATGAATTTCAGGGTTTTATTAATATTAAGGTTACGAAACTTAACGGGTGTGTAAGCGGTAACTAAAATATCATTCTCTTTACAGTAGTCCACCACCCCCTTTTTAACATATTTATTATCAGGAAGATTGTATGACACCTGGTTGGTGAATAGAGGCGTCTCGCACAGGTCTTTTGATTTTTTTAAATCCTTGAGATTGAAATTACTGACACCCACATGCCTAATTTTTCCCTCACGAACTAATTGATTCAGTGCTTTAAAGGTTTCTTCCAGTTTGATCAACTTGTTCGGCCAATGGATAAGGTATAGATCAAGGTAGTCCATTTTTAAACGATTCAGACTACCTTCACATGCTTTCAAAACGTTGTCGTAATGAAGATGGTCAGGCCAGACCTTGGATGTTATGAAAAGAGATTCTCGCGATATCTTTGAGTTCTTTATTGCCTTGCCAAGCAGTTCTTCTGCATAACCCAAAGCGTAAAATTCAGCAGTGTCAAAGTGGGTATAACCGAGGTCAAGTGCGGATTGAAGTGCTTTAAAAGAAATTTCCTCAATAGAAGGATCGATGGACCGCTTTCCTCCAATGCGCCAGGTGCCGAATCCAATTTTGGGGATCTGTACCCCGTGCAGGGTTTCATATTTCATCATTCCTCCTGGTGCTAGAAAACGAGTCCGCGTTGGGTCAATTCTTCAGCCAACTGTTGCGCTGAGTTGAAGTGTATGGTTTGAAAGCCAAGTTTGGCCGCGGTCTGGATGTTGGGGACGGAATCGTCGATAAAAAGGCATTCTTCAGCCTTATGGCCAATTCGATCTAGCAGAATATGAAAGATATGGGGTTCAGGTTTGACTTGCTTTTCTATCCCTGAAAGGACGTAATCATCCAAGTAATCCAGAAACACCAAACGGTCCTTGACCAGGTTGAATTTGGTTTCAGACCAGTTGCTTAATCCAAAGAGGGTATACCCGGCTTCTTTTAGACGCCTGGCGACCTCTACGGTTTCCATCATGACCTCGCCCATGGCGTCCAGCCAGTGGGAGTTAAAACGTTTGATCAGTTCTGCATGCTGCGGAAACTCGGCGGATTTCTCTTCAACCCCTTTTTCAAATGAATACCCTTTATCAAACTGTAAATTCCAGTTCTTGAAATCGATTTCGTCCAGAAAAGCCTTGATCTCTTCGTCGCTAGCCATCACCTTGCGATAGAGATAGTACTGATTCCAGTCCACCAGTACGGCGCCAAAGTCAAACACGATAACCGGATATTTGGTTGGTTTCGTCATTGAACCTCTTGTGCGAAAAAAGTACAAACAGGTTCAATTTTACCCCGTAAAACGTTCTATTCCCGGTTTCTCAATGTCATTTGGAAAAGAGGAAAATAAAATCGTAGAAATGGGGAATAAAAATTAAATCGCAATATATCGAAAAATCATGATGAAGTGGCACAGTGCTGCCAGGCTGACAAAGACATGCCAGACCTCATGAAAGCCGAAGACCCCCGGCCAGAAATCCATTTTTTTGGTGATATAGATAATTGCCCCGATGGAATAGGTCAATCCGCCAGCCAGCATCCACCATAAGGCGGCTGACGGCATGCTTTGCAGCATGGGTTTGACGATCAACACGGCCATCCAGCCCATCACCAGATAAACACCGGCGGTTACCCAGCGCGGCGCATTGATCACAAACAGTTTAACGATCACCCCTGCCAGGGCAATGCCCCAGATCAAGGCCAGAAATCCCCAGCGTAGAAATCCGTTGAAAAAATTGATCAAGATCGGCGTATAAGTGCCGGCAATCAAAACATAAATGGCGGAGTGGTCAAACTTGCGAAGTTTGAGCAACGCAGAGTCAGCAGGGTTGGCCAGGTGGTAAACCGCGCTGGCGGTGAAGAGGGTCACCAGACTGACGCCGTAAATGCCCATTGAAAGCTGTTTCAATCCCTGGCCGTTGGTGAGGACCAACAATGCCAACAGACCGATGACAGCCAGTAATGCCGAGAACAAGTGGATCAACCCGCTGACCGGATCGCGAAATTTGGATATCACAGAAACTCCCGATGTTTTTATTGTTGCAACTATACCTGTAAATGGGATGTGTGGAATGTATCATTGGGCACAAAAAAAGAATTCGTGAGACCTATTTTTGAGAATTGTTTCTAGAAATAAATAAGCGGCGAGAAAAATTTTTCTCGCCGCTTATCAGATCAACGTAGTTGCTAATCCGCAGATTCCGATTTGTGGAGTTGTTCCTGGTGCATATAATTTTTCAGTTTTTGTTTGCGCTTCTTTTCACTGGAAGGGCTGTGGCCGCCATTCCCCATCCCCTTAAAGAGAAGACTGCTCAGGATGAACAGACCCCAGGCCTGCCAATAGTTCACCTGTTTCAGGCCAAAGATATCCGGCATCAACCAGTTCCATAACAGCATCACAACCCAGCCGCACAGGGCAATAAATGCTAATCCCAGAATGCCTAAACCGATGCCCCAAAGGATTTTTGCGGCCAGGCTTTTTTCTTCCCACCAGCCTTCGGGTCCTTTCTTCTTGCTCTCTTCATGTGAAATTTCAAAATCAGACATTTTTCTTCCTCCTCCGGGGGTCGCCCGGCAGATAATTTGTATGGGAATTGCTCCCAGTATCTAATGATTTATTCTTCAATCCACTGCCGCAGTGCGCGAGACAGATTGCGGACAGCGTAACGCTTGCGGGCGGTCAGGGTGTCGATGCTGACCCCTGTGGTCTCGGCAATCTCTCTAAAGGTCATTTCGCCGAAAACCTGGGCTTCCACCACCTGGCGCTGTTCGGTTGGCAGCGCACGGATGGCATCATTGATTGCGTCAGCCAGACTTTCTCTGATATATGCATCCTGCGGATCGAGACCCACATCTGCAATGATCTCTTGTAATATTTCTTCGGCCACATCCACCTCGCCTAAACGGTCGCGGGTGCGTTCGCGCCGCCAGGAGTCAATCACTCTGCGGGTGAACAAGGTGTTGATCCAGGCAGGCAGGTTGATGATGTTGGTGACCAGATGCAGGTTTTCAAGTGTTTCAGTATAGACGTCATGAATCAGGTCTTCTGCTTCTTCCAAAGTTCTGCCGGCAGCAAGCAGGCGGGCCACAAAGCGCGGTTTCTCGTTTGTGTAAGCTTCCTCGATCCGCTTGTGCGATAGTGTTGCGTCAGGTGCAAGTGTCGTAGTCATCTTTTTCATAAGTATCGACGGATGATATTTGGTTTTAGTGTAATAAAATGCCAAACTAAAAATCGAATAATCATCTCAATTATTCTACAACGTCCAGTCGTAAAAAATACGATATGGAACCTGAAAGATTTATGGAGTGTTAAAAATTTTTCACGTTACAATTAGGTAAAGTGCAATCCGGGCTGTGATTTCATAAACATCAGGAAGATAAAATGGAAATTGAATTCAAAGGGTTTTACTCACGCGAGGATGTATTCAAGGCGGTTTTTCTGGCCAACAAGCCGACCAAGAAGCGCGAACTGATTCGTATTGGCGTCAGCTCACTGGCTATGGTGATTTATATCGCCTACACCGTTTTGGCTTCGATTCAAAACAAGACCCCCCTGCTTGACCCCAATATGATCGGCAGCCACGTTTTGTATATTCTGTTGATCGTTTTGTTTTTGTATTATCCCAATATTACTTCGGCCATCACCGCGTTCAAGATCTGGCGAGCGCCCACCATGCGCTATGAATATCGGGGCAACCTCTCTAGTGAGGGAGTTTTATATTCTGGTAAGAAGACCCTGATCACTTGGGATCAGATCGTGCAAAAGCAGGTCACTGATGAAATCATTGTGCTGCTCACCGGCAACGGCATCCTCAGCTTCTTTCCGCGCGGATTTTTCAAGTCTGAGGGCGACTGGCAGCGGGCAACCCAGTTGGTTGAGTTCAATTTGAGCGAAGTAAATTAATTTATTTGCGATTTCTCATAATTAAGCTAAACCCCCGGAGTCTTAAATTCAGACTCCGGGGGTTAAATTAACTCGATTAAAAATCGACCACAGCCTCAACCGGTGTCTCGGGGTAAATTCTTAGCGGCGCCGGGGGCATGGGGTTGTAGGCATAATCCAACTGCACGACGCCGCACTTCATGCCGGCGATGCGTTTTGAACCCTGATAGGTGCCGCGCACCAGCACATCTTCCATGGAGAGCGCCATGCCGAAAACTGCCACGCTGGTGTAAGCCGGGATGGCTGCCAGTTCGTCGCCGTAAGCGCCAAACGAGAAGATCAGGTGTTCGCGATCCAGCGACTGCGCCTGGATGAGGGGGATGACCACCGGGTAGCCATCCGCACCGACGTAGCCCAGGAATTTAAGATTGTCAATTTTGTCGTAAAACGCTTTGGACCAGCCGTTGAGCACTTTGGCTTTCTCGTGTTTGGGGGTTAATGCCTTGGCTATCATGGTCTTGATCGCGGCGGGGATGATCTTGTTCATCGGCAGGGCGCTTTTTCCGCTTTGGGCAACCAGCTTCATGTAATGCACGGTATGCACCCCAAAATAAGCGTTATAGCGAAACAGCGGGGTGTTGTTGTAAAAATCGTAATCCTTGCCCTCTTTGGCTGAGTGCGTGAAATCTGCGCATCCGCGCCACAGGTTTTTATCCAGACCCATGACCATGAATCCGGTCTTGGGGTTCTGCTTAATATGCTGTTTGCTCATGCCCTCCATGAACTGCCCCCAAACCATATCGTTAGGTGAACAGGCCATCAGAGTGGTGATCAGCGTCAGGTGAGGCAGCCCTTCAGGAGTGACCGTACCCAGAATGCCCACCTTCATGGTGGCTGACAAATCTTTAATATCTTGTTCTGAAAACTGGTCGAATGCGTTCCCTGGATTGCTCATGATCCCTCCGCTTAATTGTTTCTAGAATTAATTCTCTAATCTTGCCGCGCCCGTTACATAAACGCGCCCGGGGTCAAACCCGCTGGCTTTGGCCAAATTTTCAATATCAGCCAGATCTTCTTTGGTCATTAAGGGCGTGTCTGCAAAAGCCCACTCCATATTCAGGCGGGCATACTTGTCGCGGCATAGGTTATTGAAAGCACACAGCTCCCAACGCTCGGCAGCAGCACCAACTTTATCGGCCAGATGCTGCCCAATGCCTTGAATGTTGTCGCGCGAGTCTGTGGCACTGGGGATGAGCGGGGTGCGTACCCACAGTCGTTTGGCTCCGTTTGATGCTTCGATCTCGCGCGTGACAACTTGCAAATTGTTCAGAATGCGCGCATTGCTCACGCCCGTCCATTTGCGGTGGGCTTTATCGTCAATCAGCTTCAGGTCAAACAATACGATATCCGCTTCGGCCACCAGGTCCACCAGCGTCTCAGGCGCACACAAGCCGCAGGAGTCGAGCGCCACAGATAAACCAACGTGTTTGAGGGCTTTCATCAATTCCAGCGTGAAGGCTGGCTGAAGTGAGGGTTCGCCGCCCGAGAGGGTAACCCCTCCGCCGGATTTTTCGAAGTAAGCCCGGTCTTTCACCAATTCACTGACCAGGTCGTCAACCGAGATGGCTTCACCCAACATTTCCATGGCGCCGCTGGGGCAGGCGCGTACGCAGTCTCCGCAGGCGTCGCAAAGGTTCCGATCGCGGTCAATTCCGACAGGCTTTTTACTGAGTCCTTCTTTTTCGCAGGCATCAATACAAGAGTCGCAGCCAATGCAACGGTTGCCGATCCACTGTACTTCAGGTTTGAGCAGCAGACTTTCGGGGTTGTGACACCACGCACAGCGCAGCGGACAGCCCTTGTAAAACACGGTGGTGCGGATGCCCGGCCCGTCTTCGGTTGAAAGACGCTGCAAGTGTAGAATGGTTCCGGTGAGGGTGGCGACGGCTTCTGTCATTGGTTCGATCAGCACATCTGATGGCTTTCACGGGCGATGATCTCGTCTTGAAGTTCCTTGCCGATAGTGGTGAAATAAGCGTTGTAACCGGTCACGCGCACCAGCAGATGACGGTAATCTTCAGGGTGTTTCTGGGCGTCGCGAAGCAAATCTGCATTCAGCATGTTGATCTGCAATGCGCTGCCGCCGTTTTCGATGTAGCCGCGTAGAAAAGCCTTAAATTTGTCGCGGTGTTCGGGGTCGCGTAAAATGGAGGGGTTGAAGGTGATGGTGTGGCTGCCGCCGTTAGGCAGCACATTGAAGTATTCAGCCCAGTCGCCTTTGCCATCCGCGGCTTTGCCGCCTATCACTTTGCCCACCGAGTTGACGTTTGCCGTGGGGCCTTTGATATCTGCACCGTTTGAGGGACAAATGGCGTTGGAGAGGAACTTGCCCTTGGCGCGTCCATCCGGGCTGGCTGCCAGAATGTCCGAGTAGGAGATCCAGTAGTTCCAACTCAACATACCCGGCCTGAACTGGCGGTTGGTAGAGAGCGTCTTGTGCTTCCAAACCTCTTCCGTCCACAGGTCCATGACCTGTTTGGCCATTTCATCGGCTTCCTCGTCGTCCCGGCCGTATTTGGGGGTTCTATTGATGGCGATGGCTTGCAGTTTTTCATATCCAACCCAATTGGCTTTTAGTGCCTTGACCAGCTCCTGCATGGTGCAGACTTGTTTGTCGAAGACCAGATACTTCACCGCCAGCAGCGAATCCACGGTGGTGGCGTAAGTCACGGCTTCGACGGTGACAAAATTGAGCTCCGGTCCGCCCTGGTTGATGTCTTTGCCGCTTTCGGCACAGCCTTTCACCAGGCAGGAGAGGTAAGGGGTTTGGAAGAAGCGTGCCCTGATCGCTTCGGACTTTTCGTAGGTATCGACGCTGAGTTTGATGATGCGGCGGGTCTGCTCGGCATAAGCTTGCCAGAACTGCTGCCAGGTTGAAAATACCGCCGGGTCGCCGGTATCCGCACCGTCGAGAGTGAGTTTTGAGGGAGCGCCGGTGAGTGCGTCTTTGACCGGGATCATGTCGTAGCCGCCGGTGAGGGTCAGCTCAACGGCTTTCAAGAGATTCAGGTTGTCATCTACGGTGCCTGAGCGGTCGTTTCCCACCATGGTGTTCTCAAGGCAGCCGACCGGCGCGTATTCATGCACATTGGTGGCATTGATCAGGTGTTCCACCCCGCCTTTGCGGGCTTCAAGCATCATGCCAGCCATCGAACGTTCGTCAAAATTGAGCAGGAAGGGTGCCCCCTGGCTGCTGGCGATCATCTCGACCACTTTGTCCATCAGGGGTTCGGGTGTGCCGCGGTGCAGGCGCACATTGGGCTTGGGTTCGAGGATGGGCGACATATCGTCAATCACTTCGAGGATGGCATAGGTCAAATCGTTCGACATATCCAACCCGGCGGCGCCGACCCCCGCCAGTGTCAGCAATTGACCATAGCCGGCGGTGATGCCCTGATTGCCCCCGGTGCGGATCATGCCGTCGTAGGCTGTGTTGCAGTGCACCCACATGCACTTGAGAATTTCCTTGCCGAATTCGCGATCCATGCCGGATTTTATGGAGGATTCCCACAGCGGGTAAAGGTACTGGTCGATGCGCCCAAAAGAAACGCCGGGGCCGGGATAATTTTCGTCAGACATCACCAGCATATGGGTTAGCCACAGCGATTGGACGGCTTCCCAGAAATTACGCGCGGGTTCCCACGGCACACGCGCCAGGTTGGCAGCCATGGATTGCAGTTCCGTTTTACGAGCGGCATCAGTTTCGTTCTCAACCATCGCAAGAAGTTTTTCTTGGTATTTGGCTGCCAGGTCGCGCGCCAGGGTTGAGGCGGTGATCATGGCGCGGAGCTGACCGCCTTTTGATCCTTTTTTCTCTTCATCCGTAAGTTTTTCGTAGAAAGTCTGGAGTTCGGCGTTGACCGCCACCCAGCCTTCCTGGATGATGCGCGCATAGCCGGGCACTAGGTGTCCGCTGATGGCGCCAGCGTTGCCATAGCCGTGATTGTGGAACCACAACATGGCCTCGCGCGATCCGCCTTTGCCTTTGACCAATTTGTCGTACTCTTTGGTCTCTTTTTCGGTCAGGCAGTGAGAAGTCATTACATTAAACCTGCCGCCAGCCAACAGATCACCGGGCAGGATTTCTTTGGGAAGGTAGTTGACCATCACTTCTTTGAGGAACCAGGCGCGCCTTTCGGGCAGGCTCCAGCTCCAAAAGTCTTTATGCAAAGCTACTGTTTTGGCGGTTTGCTTGAAGGATGAGCGAAAAGTCGGAATGTAGAAATAGGTTTCTGGGACGATGTAAAAGGAAAGCTCGTTGTATTGAAAGTCCAACTGCGTGCCGGTTGTCCAGGAGGTGAATTCGTTGTTCCACCTGCGTTTTACGCCCTCAAAATAGTAATCCCGCAGCCAGCGCACCCGATCCGAAAGGGATTTGGGTTCCTTGATGGTAAACCTGGTTTTATCGACCGTCAGCGTGGACATCATCGAGCCTCCTGTGGCAATATTTAATTAACCTTGCAGCAGTTTTTCTCCGTGCTCCAACAGTATTCTCATAATTTCTACGGATTTTTGAACATCGCGGCTTTCAAGAGCCGCCAATAAATTTTGGTGATAAGTGTGCACTTCATTGACAACTGAAGAACCGGCTGTTTTTTGATAAAAAGCCGAAGTGAAGTGGGTGTAAACGGTCTTAAAAGAGTTCAAAATCAGCGGATAAGCCAGATTTTCTGAAGCGATGGATACCAGCAGGTGAAAGTCAAAATCCAGTTCCACCAGAGTGGAGATGCTGCTACGATCGGCAGCCAATTCTTTTTCGACGATCTGCCGCAGTTCTTCAAGCTGATCAGTGCTGGCTTTCTTGGCAGCCAATCGGGCTGTTTCGGTTTCAACCAACAGACGCATTGAAAACAGACTGCTGACAATACCCGGATCGAGATCGCCGTTGTGATAAGACAACAGCGAAGAGAGAATCGCCATCGACCCGCTTTTGCGAAAGTCGTTGATCACCACGCCGCGCCGGGGATTGATCGTCACCAGCCCTTTGACGGCAAGATCCACCAGGGCTTCATGCAGTACAGGGCGGCTGACGCCCAAGCGAAGGGCCAGGTCGCGCTCCGCAGGCAGACGCTCGCCGACTTTGAGTTCACCTGAGAGGATCAATTCCTCCAGGCGCGCGACACACGCGGATTTTAGGCTGTTTACCAGAAGTGGTTCGAATGGAAGTGTCATAAAATTTGGCTGGTGGTTTTACCAGATAAATCTAAGTATACTTTTTTTTACTCTTGGTTGCAAGTATCAATTTATTAGAAAGCATAAATATTTAAGACGATTATGAAGCTTACTGCTCAATCCTATTCCACATAGGATTCCAACCCCATCCCCTTTTCCATTTTTCTAACCAGGTCATCAACGAAAACAGCGGCAGGGATACCATCTATGACATCGTGATCCACAAGTATCGCGAGATGAAGAATGTGTGCTTTTTTTATTTCTCCTTTTTTTATCACGGGTTGCTCGTTGATTGATCCTAATGCCAGACAGACAGGATGCATGCTGTATGGAATAATCCACCCATGGGTATGTCCAACCATTCCAACCGTAGTAATCATCACGCTTCCCATATTCTGTTTAGTCCGCTTGGGATGATTTAAAACCAAAATACGCATTAAAACTAATCGAAGCCATTGAGGCAAGCTAGTATAAACCTTCATTAAGGATAGACTCGATTTTTGACCAAGCACATAATCAGTTTCATTTTCTACTTTTTGTTGTTTTGCAGTTTCAATTTCCTTTTGAATTTCTTCGTAAGTCTTTTTATCCGCTCTGCGGATCACATATGGCAGTGGAACTTTTATTCCATTGACTTCCTTTTCGATGACAATAGAAACATCAACATCTTTAAAAACCAGCACCTTATTCTTTTTAACCTCATTGATTCCTGCTACTGGAGGATGAGATGATACGCAGTCAGCTATTAATTTAATCAACCACGTAATAAACGAGATTTTTTTGCCAACCTTTCTGTTTTCAATCAAGATTCTCCAGGGTTCGCTTACATCAACTTCAAGAAGTGCTTTAACATGATGTTTTCCCAAGCCAATTTTCCCTACATCAAAAGTTAATTGTCGGCTGGATGGGTAATCTATTTCAAAATACTCATTATTCATCGAAAAGCACCTTTCCACCATCAAATTTTGGTTTTAATATTATAGTTAAAATATCAATTCTTATAATGAGAACAGACAATACTAATTTGTTTGAAGTATGACTATATGAAATTATTGTAAAGGGATTCAGGAATGATTATCGTTAGTGCCTGCCTGGCTGGATTAAACTGCCGTTATGATGGCGCGGCAAAACCTTGCGAGAAAGTAAAAGCGTTGGTCGCTGAAGGGAAGGCTGTACCAGTCTGCCCTGAACAATTGGGAGGATTGCCCACCCCGCGTCAATCCTCCGAACGGGTAGGCAAGTGTGTGCTGCGTAAAGACGGCGTGGATGTGACCACCGAGTTCACCCGAGGCGCGGAGGAAGCGCTCAAATTGGCTAAAATGATCGGTGCGACCGAAGCCATCCTTAAATCCAAATCGCCCTCCTGCGGCAGTAATAAAATTTATGACGGCACGTTTTCGAGCACCATCATCCCCGGCGACGGGGTTTTCTCGGCCTTATGCAAGGCCAACGGCATCTCGGTCAAAACCGAAGAGGAATAATAAAAAACCAGGAGATTCAATCTCCTGGTTTTCCTAATTCCTAATTACTCTTCACTGCTCTTCTAATAATGCAGCGTCTTCGGGTCCGCTTTCACACGTTTCTTAAATATTATATAGGTCCAAACCTGATAGGCCAGCACGATCGGCAGCATAACACAGGCCACAATAGTCATTACTTTGAGTGTGTAAGGTGAAGACGAAGCGTTGTAGATGGTCAGGTTGAACTCGGGGGAGGTGCTTGAGATCATTACGTTAGGGAAGAGAGCCACAAACAGCCCGGCCACGGTAAACAAGATGGTCAATCCGCTCATGCTGAAAGCCCAGCCTTCTTTTTTCAAACCCATGAAGATTCTTGAAGCCATAAGGCTGAGTGCTGCCAACAAAGGAGCGATCATGCCCACAAAACCTTTACCCAGAAAAGTATCGGTAGTGAAAACGATCCAAATTAAATAAATGGCGGCTGTACCGAGGGCAGAGATCCACAGGGCTTTTGCGGCTTTGTTGGCGCGTTCGCGCATCACATCGGTGAGTTTAAGGCTGAGGAAGTTGGCGCCGTGCACCATAAAGATCACAGCCACAGCCAAACCGCCAACGATGCTGAGCGGATTCAAGAGCGTAAAGAAGGTGCCAGTATAAAACTGGTTGCCGTCAATGGGCACCCCGCTTACCACATTGGTAAAGACCACGCCCAACAAGAAGGAAGCCAAAAAGCTGCTGACACCAATCAGTACATCCCAGGTATTGCGCCATTTGGGGCTGCCCAGTTTTGAGCGGAACTCGAAGGCCACGCCGCGGAAAATGAGAGCTATTAACAGTAAGAAAAAGCCCAGGTAAAAACCGCTGAACATGGTGGCGTACCAGTTTGGAAAAGCCGCAAAAGTGGCTCCCCCGGCGGCGACCAACCAGACTTCGTTGCCGTCCCAGTGCGGTCCGATGGTGTTGATGATGGCGCGGCGATCTTCATCTTTCTTACTGATCAAGGGAAGAAGCATGCCCACACCAAAGTCAAAACCTTCCAAAAAGAAATAGCCGATGTATAAAACACACACCAGAATAAACCAGAGAATATTGAGGTCCATTATTTACCTCCAGAAGTTTTTTCTGTTGCTAAAACATCCAGGGGCTCAGAAGGTGAATCGCCCGCTGCCAATCCTTTTTTCGCGTTTCTGATTAAAAGCGTGAGGTCAATAACCATTAATACGCCATAAACAACTACAAAACCAATCAAGCTGATCAAAACGGTTGTTGGTGTAAGGTTTGGGCTGACTGCATCTTTAGTCATGATCAAACCCGTGACTACCCAGGGCTGCCGGGCACTCTCGGTAAGGATCCAACCTGCAGTATTTGCAATGTAGGGGAAGAAAAGGGCAATCGGCAGCAGCTTAAGCAGCCAGTTGCCTTTCTGCGGGAATTTTTTATAAGTGTAGAACCAGATCACCAGAGTAATAAGAGCCATTAAGAAGCCCAGGGCAACCATGATTCTAAAGGTCCAATAAGTTAAGGCGACCAATGGAACGTAATCTCCGGCACCATAAATTTCTTCGTATTGCGCTTGAAGATTGTTGATGCCTTCCACTTCGCCTTCAAACTTGAAGTAATATAAAAAGCTGAGTGCTTTGGGGATGGTTACATTCCAGGTCACGTTCTTACCATCAGGCGTAAACCCCGCAATCAATGAAAAATCAGCAGGGTCCTGGGTTTCAAAATGAGCTTCTGAAGCTGCAGCAGCCATTGGTTGAGCATCTTTAAGTTCAATACCTTGAAAATGACCGGTGCCAATAACCGCAACGGATGCGATGAAACCGATTACGGCAGCCAATTTAAGGCTGATTTTAAACGCAGATTCATCTTTTTTTCGAAGGAGATGATAGGCACTGAAACCAAGGATGAAGAAACTGGCAGTCACCAAGCCTGAGGTGATGGTGTGCAGGAAGAAATAGATTGCACGAGGGTTGGTCACAATAGCGCCGAAATCAACCATTTCTGCGCGGCCATTATTAAGAACATATCCAACCGGGCTCTGCATGAATCCATTTGCGGCGAGGATGAAAAAGGCGCTCAGATTGGTGCCAATAGCCACCAGCCACATCACTATGGAATGCAGTTTTTTCGAGAGTCTCTCCCAACCAAAAATCCAGACACCAATAAAAGTGGATTCCAGGAAGAAAGCGACCAACCCTTCCATAGCCAGCGGGGCACCGAAGATGTCGCCCACGAAGCGTGAATATTCAGACCAATTCATACCGAATTGGAACTCCATCACCAACCCCGTCACGACACCCATTGCAAAGTTGATTAAGAAGAGTTTTCCCCAGAATTTGACCAGTCTTTTATATTCAGGGTTGCCATTCTTGACATACATAGACTCCAGGATAGCCACATAGATGCCTAACCCCAAGGTGAGTGGAACGAAGAAGAAGTGGTAGATGGTTGTCAGCGCAAACTGCCATCGTGATAACATCACAATATCCATAAATCGTCTCCTTTACAAAAAATAATTATCTGACCGGCCAAAAACCGGGCAGCAGAAGCCTCAAGATTACATCAGCAATCATGCCAAGCACAAAGAGGTTGCTGAACAAGCGATTGTGATAAAAAGCAAACCCAGAAAACCAGGTCGGCCAGTAAGTCCATTCTTTAGGGGGTTCAACCGGACGAGGTTTGGTATGAACTCCAATTGCATAAAGCAGACGCTTGCCGGCAAAGAGCACGATCAATAACACCGGTGTGAAATATTGTGTCACAAAGACCAGGTAAAGAATGACCAAATAGATCAAAGCCAAAACGACCATATTGACGTAGCGGGCGGCTTTTTCGCCGATCACCACCGGCAGGGTGCCCACTTTTTTAACGCGGTCTTCGGAAGATTTATCGATGTGTTTACCGATATTGATGCTTACGACACTCAGCCCAAACGGCACTGCTGCCAGGGCGGCTTGCCAAACGGTTTCTACCATTCCGCCAGCCAGCACAAGGTAAACGCCTGAGGCCATAATCGGACCCCAAATCAAAAAGATACTTAACTCGCCAAGGGCAATATGTTTGAGCGGCCAGGTGTAAAAAAGCAGCACCAGCGCACCAAAAGCAAAAAGGATAATTATTTCTACCGATAAATCGGTATATATGAGGGCAAAAATGCCCGAAAGAAAAGCCAAAGTGCCGCTGATAGCAAACCAGGTGAGTTGGGTTTTCTTCTCCCAAAACTTTTGATATAGCGGATGTACACCGTATTGAATCCTGAAGTAATCCTGGCCGTCAATTCCGCGCGAGAAATCGGTGTAATCATTTAATAGATTGTTGGTGCCGTGAGCTAAAAAGAGCCCAAGCGTTATGATCAGCCAAACAACCGGGTGAAGGTAACCGTCCCGCCAGGCGAGTATACCGCCAATGGCGCAGGTATACAGGGTCACCATGGTTACTCCCGAACGAGTAGCGATAAGCCATTTTGAGACCACGTCCAGGGCATTCCACTCATCGACGGACTCCATCTTAACAAGAGTAGAAAATGCCTTTTTCCACATCGCAAAATTAATCCGCATAAATCCCTCCCAATACAATAATGGTAATTAAAATAATTACTATCATTTTAATCTATTTTTTTGGTAAAACATTAATATTGGAGTATTTAATATGAAAGGTTAATTAAAAAAGTTTTCCGAGCCCAAAACCGCCAAATGAGAACATCAATGAGCCAACGAAAATGGTTACGGCTGTGGTCCAGATGTAGCGAAATAGCGGAACGCGATAGACCCCCGCTACAACGCTGATGGCTTTGGCTCCATAAAGTGGAATTGCTCTGCCGCCAATCAAAAACCATGGAGAATCCACAGGAAGTTTGCCCAATCCAAAAGGCAGTTTTTCTTTCTTTTCGAGAAAATTCGCAGCGCTGCCGATTCGCTGACCAATGAAGTATTCCACAATGGCAGCCAGGGTGTTGCCGATCCATGAGACGAGCATGGCTGTCCAAGGGCCGAACATGGCGCCAATCAACAACGTTAGCGGTTCAGAGGGGATGAATGTCACACCCAGCGCTGCATACACAAACACACTAATCACCAACCCCCAAACGCCGGCTTGACTGATAAATGTTTTGATCCGTTCAAAGTCAAAGGCAACAACCGCTCCGATCACCACCATAAATGCCAGAGAGGTGAAGAGAGTGACCAACGTTTTTTTGCGTGATTCTTTACTATCGGGTTTAAGAGAAGAGGGTTCCATTATTGAAGCTCCAATGTGATTCGATTAATTGGAGGCTGTTACGGATTCCTCTGCCAAAAGGAGATCATTTTTTTGCGTCGGGATCTTGATCCGCATGGTGGCGAAGAAATTGATCACCGCTATCAACACTCCAAATATAAATACGTATTGAAAACCAAAACGGTTCCAAATTTCACCGCCAATCAGGGCAATGCTGATTGAAAACAGATGGTCGATGGTAATTGAAGCTGAAAGAGCCGGCTGAATGTCAGATTCTTGAATGGCGATTTTTTTCATATAGGTTGAACGGGCCATGCTGACAGACATAAGTATCTGATCAAGCAGGTAGCATCCACAGGCAATATAAAACGCCACATTCATTGAGAAAAATGTTTTACCGAAGGCATATCCAAGGCAAACTATGATCAGCAAAACTGCTTCTGATGCCAGAACAACTTTTTCGCCAAGTTTGTCGATGGCCTTGCCTAATATGGGTTGAAACAAAATGCCAAAAATGCCGCCAATCACAATTAAGGTGGCAATTGTCTGGGTGGGTTTTCCAAAAATGGTGACAATGACCCAGGGTGCAAACGTGATAAAAATTTGTTTGCGTGAACCGAACAAGACCGCCAAAACATAAAAAAGTGTATATTCCTTGCGTAAGGTTAAAAAGGATTTGCGGTTTACTTTTTCAACTTTTGAGGGTTTCATCAGGGCCATCAAAATCATGCCTAACACAAAACAGGCAGCTGCAATCGTGAAGGTATGCTTATAGTTAAAATTGAGATATTTAAAGCCAACAAAAACCAGTGTGCTGCCAATGATGGCTGCCAGGTTGCGAATCGCGTTCATCTGCCCAAGACGTTGACCGGTTTTTCCGTCTCTGGCTAACTCCATACCTACCGTGGAAGCCACCGGCATGAAAAGGTGCTGTCCCATGCTGAAAATGAAAAGAAAGAGCACCATGACGGTGTAGGTTTTTGAAGCAAAGCCCACCAGAAAAATGCCGATACTTCCAAGCAGCAAAGATAGCGCGCCTAATTTTCGACTGCCCAAAAACCATAGCAAAGCCGAAACAAAAACGACAATAAACCCGGGTATTTCACGCGGCAGCTCCAAGAACGACCGCTGAAAAGGGGTTAGTGTGAAGCTGTCATTCAGAAAGTTGTTTAATGTTGAATCCACCAAACTGGTGGCCATCCCCACTGCAAAAGAGGCTATGGCAAACAAGGCTAATTCGCGTGATAAGTGAGACAATCTGGTTCGAAAGGAGCGAAGCATGTTCTTCTGCGATTCTGTCTGTGAAATAATGGCTTGATTCTATCACACGATACAATGGCTGCCCGCCTAAATTAAGTCAGCATACCTTGAGTTTGGGTAAATTTGTTTGAGGGTGCTCAGCAGCATGGGTTTCATTTTTTCAGCCATAGCCACTTTGCGATGTTCAGGGCGATCCTTATAACCATAGATCAGAAAGAAATAGATTCCGCGTAAAAAGGCTTTAGTGTTCACCCTTGCACAGTTCCAGGTGGGGTGGGTAAAGGCTTTTTTCCAGTCCATCCGTTCAGGATTTGAAACAAAGCCATCCAACCATGTTTTGAAGAATTCTTCTGTCACCAGCTCGCGCTGCAAGATATTCATAACCACAGCCGCCAACCGCTCATCCTCGTTGTGGACGAATGCTTGTTCAACCGGTGTGGTGAAGCGCGCTTGAAGGCTGTTTAAAATTTCTTCCAACTCTTTTTTGCCAAGATACGGATGAATGGCAAAATCGCTCAACAAATCGCCGGTATGTGCACAGCAGTGCGCCCAGCCCTTGGCCTCAACAAAACCACGCAGATCCTTTTCTTCTTTCAATAATTTAATCGTTGTGCTGAGCCAAGATAGAATCTGATTTTGATTAAGTAAATGAGGTTTTTTTTCATCCAGACGGGCAAGATCCGCTTCAATCACTGCGGCCAGGATTAAGGTGGAAAAGGCCCGCAAGAAAACAGAATCGCTATCCTTTTCGCCCAAACCAGTTGTCAGGTTGGCTGCCATTTGGCTGGCTATTGAAACGAGAACTTCATCGGAGTAAATGGAATTGGAGATCCAAGACCATAATACTTCAAGACTGTTTTCACGCGTGTCAGAATCAATTGATCCCAAATTGTGCATCAGCTCAGGCAGACAATCAGTAGGTGACAATCCGTCAGGAACTTTGAAATCACCAGAAACAATTTGTTCAAGTGAGTTTTTATCGAGGATGCAACTGTGGGTCATTTCTTTTTGTCCAGTTGGATCAGGTTTTTAATCCCTTCGACAGCCACTTTGATCACACTTTCTGCATCGAACTCTTTCATGTGTTTGTCTTCGCCGGTTTCTTCAGCCAGTTCGGATTCGTTGATCACCAGCATCACGCCACCAGCCCGCTTGCGATAAAGTGAAGATAAGACAAACAGGGCAGAAGATTCCATTTCAGAGCACAAGGCACCGCCGGCCACCCAGGCGTTCCATCGTTCTTCAAGGTGAGAAGCCATGGGCATGCGGGTGCGCTCCACCTCGCCGTAAAATGAGTCTTTGGATTGGGAAACTCCGCAGTGATACTGAAACCCGAGCGTTTTGGCGCCGGCTTGCATGGCGTTGACCACATCCAGATTAGCCACGGCGGGGAACTCCACCGGCAGATAATGCGAAGTGGTGCCCTCGTCGCGGATGGAAGCGGTCACCACCACGATATCACCCATATGCACGTCCGCCTGCATGGAACCTGATGATCCTACGCGCACGAAAGTGTCGGCGCCGACATCCACCAGTTCCTCCACGGCGATGGCGGCAGATGGGCAGCCAATGCCCGTTGAAACGACGGATACTTTTTCGCCCAATAGTGTACCCGTCCAGGTCACATATTCGCGGTTTTGGGCAACGAAATGAGGGTTGTCAAAATATTGTGCGATTTTTTCACAGCGGCCGGGGTCGCCGGGCAGGAGCACATAACGTCCGACGTCACCTTCTTTGATGTGTAAATGAAAAGCCAGACCTTCTTCATTGCGCATGGGTAACCTCTGTTTTAGGGATGGATTTTGATTATAGCGTAAACGAGCCAGAAGAATCAATTGGTATTGACAAACAGATTTCTTTGATATATTATTATCGTAGTTATTTAACTACGATAATAATATAGGATATTACATACGATGATAAACATACTTAAGAATCGTTCCCTGGTGATCATGGCAATCTCCGAATCTGTTAGCAGTATTGGTTCATGGATTACCATGATGGCGGTGTTCAGTCTTGTCATTTTCAAAGGTGAAGGCAACGTCACAGAAAGCGGTTTGATCTACCTGGTTGGGCTGCTGCCAGCCCTGGTTTTTAGTCCGGTGGCGGGCTGGCTGTGTGATCGTTATGACCGCAAAAAAATGATGATCAGCAGCGAGGTCCTTTCAGGGTTGGCTGTCAGCGGCATCATTTTCACAGAATCGACAACCCTCTTATACGTATTGTTAGCCCTTCAGGCAATAAGTGGTTCGATTATGACACCCGCCCGCCAATCTTCTGTGCCACAGGTGGTTGATCAAGCCCAGTTGACCCAGGCTAACGCTTTTCTTCAGCAGATATCATCGGTGGTCAAGATTTTCGGACCGGTGTTGGCCGGTGCAGTACTGGCGGTGATGAACGCACATCAAGCAGTCATATTGGATGTGGTCTCATATTTTCTTTCTGCGGGTATCTTGTTCTTGTTGCCCACACTCCTTCCGCCTCAACAAAATAGAGCAGAAAATAAAGAACGCAAAGATAAAGGGGCGGATCAATTCAAAGATCTGCTTCACTTGAATAGCCAGATTAAACTTTTATTTGGCATGGCCTTTATGGCCATTATGGGCATTGTGTGTATCGATATTTTGGCTTCCATTTTTACCAGAGATGTCTTGCTTAGCGGCGAAAGTTACTTTGGGCTTTTAATCGGCATGATTGGATTGGGAACTTTGGCAGGAGCAGCATCGCTGATGTTAAGCAAAAAAGCATCACATCCCTGGCGCGATGTGATCAGCGGGTTTGCCATTGTGGCGATTATGCCTGCCTGTATGGCAGCCGGGTACCATATCAGTAATCTGGCCCTGATGCGAATATTGGTAATCCCCCTTTGCATTCTTGCCGGTTTTGGTTTAGGGCGGAAACTGGTTCAAGACAATACGCTGATTCAGACCCTTTCGCCAACTGGCATGTTGGGTCGTGTCAGCGGCTTATATCAAAGCACCATTATCGCAGCACAATTGATTGGCACGATTCTAACTTCCGCGCTGGTACCGGGTTTGATTCCTGTGGATGTTTATTTTGCTTTGGTGGCGTTGCTTATTATGGCCGTTGCTATTTTTGGCCTATTTTTCTATATGAGAATTAAACAGTCAGACAATCAGATGATTGTGATGTTGGAGGAATAAACATGCCCCAAAATTCCTGGAAGATTCAATGTTCTATCCTTTTTGAATTGGATACCGTTTTTTCATTATTAAATGACTACCTGCCTCTTGCAAGTTTATCCATTTCGATCAATCAGCTTGCAGAGTCAATTCCTCAAGAAATGGTGGAGGAATTACGCATATTGTTGGGAGACAGAAAAAAATACTTTGGTTTTCTCTTAGCGGCGGGGTTTTCAACAAATACCGCTTTTGAAGAGGATTATGTTCAGGCAACCATGCCCATCCGCCAAATGAGCTGTAAGGGTTTTATTGAAAACACCCTTACACGAGCCAGTGAATATGGCATTCCAATTGATGTTGATCCAAACCAATCGCTTGTCGAGCAAATGAAAAACGCCCATTCTCAATTGGTTAGGCAATCTGGTCAGCGCATTGGTTATTTTGAACAGTCAGGCGATATCCAAAATCTGTCTTTGAAATCAGACATTGAACTGCTGGCAGGCTTCCTGGCTGACGGCGAAAAGCACGACCAATTCTGGCACTGGATGGATCGTTTCTATTACCAAATTTATCAACCCTGGCGCCAAATGAAGGAACCCGTTTTACATGCATCAGAAGAAAAAGCGCGCCTTTGCCTGGGGGCATCTGCAGACCAACTTTTAGTGGATTGGCTGCCACAGGTGAATCCTTTGCGTTTTTCATCGGTATTGATAGGGGCTATCCAAAAAAAGAACCTCAACGTGATTTTTCTGGTTGAACCTTTTGAATTGCCCGATGCATGGTTTATCTTGCCAAATGGACTAGCAATCACTTTTGCAGATAACGATGTTTCTTTTCAGAAGTTTGTCGGTTTTGTCAACAACCTTTCAGACCGGTTAAAAGCACTGGCTGACCCGAACCGTTTGTTGATCATGCGAATTGCCAGACAATCCAGCCGGGATAATACCGAAATTGCCGGTTTTCTGAATGTATCCCGTCCGACAGTCAGCATCCACGCCAAGCAGCTTCGTGAAGCCGGTTTGATCAAGACCCTCGAAGACGGCCGGTCTGTCAGACACGAGGTTGTGTCTTCAGAAGTGCGTAAACTTTTTTATGACCTTGAACGTTTCTTAGATTTGCCACAAGAGGAGTAACGATAAATCACACGTATGAAGGCTTGACAAATAGATACTTATCTATATATAATTGTTTTATTATGAGTACAGTCAGCTTTGCCAAAGCCATTGCAGATGAAACCAGGCAACAAATTATGCGAATTTGTTGCTGCAGTGTTTTAAATGTGAATGACATTGTTGAACAGACCGGAGTGACCCAACCCACGGTTTCTCATCACCTTAAGATTCTACGGGAAGCAGGTTTGGTAAATGTTGAACGTCGTGGGAAGGAGATTTACTATTGCCTTAATCAGGAAAGAATGGCTTCATCATGCTGCCAGATTGCGGAAGTTTTTGCGCCTGATGTGGATATAAAAAACCCAGCAAGCTAAAAATTTTTACCCTCTCATATCGAAGTATATAAATATATCAATATAGTAATTGGAGGAACTATGTCAAGTCAAACAATTAATAAAGAAGATATCAAAGTCCGCCAAGCGGTCAGAGAACATTATGCCGGCGCGGCCAGAAACGCCAGCGGCTGTTGTGGAAGTGGTGGAAAAGGCAGCACTTGCGGCTGCGGTAATTCCGCTTCAGCAGCAGAACCATCCACCAAAGGACTTTATCAAGCTGAAGATTTCAATGCCCTGCCAGAGGATGTCACCAATATTTCACTGGGCTGCGGTGACCCGGTTACACTGGCTTCACTCAAACCCGGTCAAACCGTCCTTGATCTTGGCTCGGGCGGCGGTATCGACTGCTTCTTGGCTGGCAAGAAGGTCGGTCCGACGGGCAGAGTGATTGGTGTGGATATGACCCCCGAAATGCTTGATAAAGCGCGAGCCAACAAGGTCAAGGTGGGGGCTGAAAATGTCGAGTTCCGTTTGGGTGAAATTGAGCATCTGCCCGTCTCAGACAGCTCAGTGGATGTGGTCATTTCAAATTGTGTAATCAACCTAAGCACCGACAAACCGCAGGTACTTCGCGAAATCTTGCGTGTGCTTAAACCAGGCGGGCGCATGGCTGTGAGCGATATTGTCACCAGCGGAGACTTGCCAGACGAGGTGAAAGCCAGTATGAGTGCCTGGGCTGGCTGCATCGCCGGCGCCATGGATGCTGATTCCATGTCCACATTATTAAAGAAGACCGGGTTTACCAACATTACTTTAAAGCCGGTCTATTTTAGTGAAGAAATGGTTGCTGATGCCATCCAGCAGGCGGATTACAAAGGCAATCTAAGCATTGAGGACTTGAAAAAGACGGTATTCAGCGCCAACATTTCCGCAGAGAAACCGGCATAGGGTTAAAAAGGGTGCGTCTCCTGGCTGTGCTGGTGTGACGCACTCTTAAACGCTTAAACTTAATAAGTTAAGGGCGACTAATGGTCGCCCTTACACTATTATTCCAACCCTACCATCTCAGACTCCGGTTCAAAGGGGATCAAGCTTGTTTCATCCACAATCATGCCGTGAGGTTCAAACTCGCCAAGTATGCTCTGCCAGCCGAACAACTGTGAATAAACCACGGTCAAATCGGTACTGCCCAATAAACGGATACCCTCGTCTTTCAACAATTCCTTCCATTTTTCGGTAAGCCCTAATGAACGGTTGAATATCTGATAGATCACGACGGCATCGTCATCCGCGGCGATGCGGTTGATAGAAAGCTTGCCGCAGCCGGTGCAGCGGTGGATCAACATCAGTTCTCCGGCAGTTTCGCGATTGTAGCGTTTTGGTGACTGCTTGAGCGTCAGCCCTATCGGCTGCATTCGGCTCTTGCACTCCGCTTTTCGGTCGCCCGCTTTAAACTCATCCACATGTTTTGACCACATACAGCGCGGACAATGGTTGCGGTTATTGACCCCCGACTGTTCTCTCGAGGTTGTGACTGAGAATCCGCACTGCGCGCAGGTGAATCCTTTTTCGTAGACCTTGCCGTCGCGTCGTGGTTCTTCGCGATAATTATCCTCCCACCGGTGGGAATTTTGTTTATTTCTTTTTTCAAAAGCGGCTTCAAGGAACTCATCCTGGTTAAACCGCGTGTTATGCTTATGTTTCATGGGTACCCCAACAAAAAACAACCCGCCGTGGAGTTAACCGTGGCGGGCTGTCTTTAATCAAAATGACTGATTAAATGAAGACTGAACTTTGGGGGACGTCTAACACTTCAATGGGTGAAAAACGGTCATCGTACGTCTTAAAAACAAACCACGGTGCAAGTGAGCATCCGTGGCAGAAAAAGTATAAACCAAAAACTGGTTGAGCCTTTTCTTACGGGCGCACCCTTGCATTAAGTGTGGTTACAATGACCGATACGAAATTAAACAAAAAACACCTTTCCATTGAAATTTACAACGGACAGAATTATCGCACAAGCTCACAGATTGTCAAGGATTTTCTGTAATTATTTCTAGAAAAAAAGCGAATTACTTGCTTTTTGCCAGATACATGGCATGATCTGCTACTTTTAATAACAATTCCGCGTCTTCTCCGTCAGCCGGGTAGGTGCTTATGCCTATGGCGGCTGTGACGCTGTGTTCTTCTTCATCCACCCACCTGCGGATAATGTCGCTGAGTTTGTCTGCCACCCTGACCGGTTCTTCAATGCTGGCAATACCATCCAGCAGTACCACAAATTCATCACCGCCGATGCGCGCTACAGTGTCAGAAGAGCGCACATTTTTGGTAAGCGTCTGGGCAACTTTTTTTAAATAAAAGTCCCCCATGGCATGGCCAGCTTTATCGTTAATTACCTTAAATCCGTTCAGATCAATAAAAAGCAATGCAAAAAGACTATTGTTTCTTTTGGCATGAAATATCGCCTGCTCAACCCGATCAGAGAGCATGAAGCGGTTGGCAAGAGATGTAAGAGAATCATGCGTTGCCAGCCATTGGAACCCGATCTCGGAGTTTTTCAACTCGTTAATTTCTCGTGTGATGCCTAATAGACCAACGACCTCACCGCGGTCATTGTAAATTGGCAACTTGGTGGTGGAGGTCCAATTGGTTTCACTGCTTGTGCTGTCAACATGGTTTTCGATCAGGCTTAATTTTGGCAGACCGGTTTCCATCACCTGCTTATCGTCTACCATGGTCTTTCTGCCGAAAGATTCGCCGAATAGATCAATATCGGTTTTGCCATAGATATCGGTAATGCCATTTTCTGCAAAATAACTTGCCATTTTTGTGCTGATACGCCACAACCGGCATTCACGATCTTTTATATAAACGCTGTCTCCAATGTTATCCAGCAGCGCTTTAAGTACCCATTCATCTTTACAGAAATGTGAATAACCTTCCATGGCATCTCCCGGGTCAGGATGACTTTTTTGGAATGATTGATATCTAAATTATAGAACGATTTTTATAATCCTGTTCACTTTTGCAATACTGTTATTAAAAAGGATGCAGTTCATAAGAACTGCATCCTTTTTATGATGAAAAATGAAGTGATTAGATCCAGTGCAAAATACCCGCAAAAACTATCATAGCCGCCACATCTATGCCCCAAATGATAGCCAAAAAGCGTTTTTGCATTTTGGGCTGCCAGTCGTGACAGTAAAAGGCCGCCAAAAAGAATGGGATATAGGTGGTGATAAAAACTGGGATGGCGCCCCACCAGTTGTATACCCAGTGGAAGGCGGGGGTGGTGGCCAAAAAGATTTCGATGATCGAAAAACCGGCCGCGTTCATGATGGCAAAGAAAAGGCGGTTGTTGATGCCCAAAATCTTTTGTTTGGGGTCAGCGGGCAGAAATTTGCTCATCACCAGACCGGCGATCGCAAACATCAGGCTGAGCTCGATACCCACACCTACCAGCAGCAGGTATGAGGTTCCGGTGGGGACAGTCCACAAGGCGTGGCCGCTGAAATGCTGGATCATGGCGTTCAAAATCTCATAGAACCAATGCACGCCGTAAAGGGCCAGCCCGGCGGCGATGGCTTTGTAATTCTTCTTGGTGAATTCATTGGCATACACATACATCACCAGTGCCAAAAGCGGAATGACATACCATTGAAAATAATCCGGGTTTCTGAGCAGATCAAGTGCCTTTTGGGTGAGTTCGGGTTGATTCAAGTTCTCCTCCTTGGAATGGTTGGGTAATGCAATAATGATTTCATCTCTATTATAGGGTTGTTTGAATTTTTGGGGTGAACTTTAAAGAAGCGTACTGTTTTTGCCTTGTGAGTATAATAAGTCTATGTCGAAAACGATTACACAGTATGTTTGCCAGCAGTGCGGAAGAACCTCTCCCCGTGCCCTGGGCAAGTGCCCGCAGTGCGGCGGATGGGACACGATGGTTGAAGAGGTGGTGGTTGAAGCCTCTTCGCCTACCAAGTCTCAAGTGAGAGGCTTGAATGCCCGTTCACAGCCGCGCCGTATGGGTGATATTTCAGGGGACGCCGAAATGCGCATCCCCCTGCCTATTGGCGAGTTTGCCCGCGTCTTGGGTGGAGGTGTCGTGCCCGGCTCGATTGTGCTGGTGGGCGGCGACCCCGGCATTGGCAAATCTACTTTGCTGCTGCAAATGGCGCTTGAACTGGCCGATCACAAAAATCATAAAAAAGCGCTCAAGGTGCTGTACGTCTCAGGTGAAGAATCTGAACGCCAGATCAAAATGCGCGCCGTAAGGCTGACCCGTCTGAATGATGATAAACCCGAGCACGAGTTCAGCCAGGACTTGCTGCTGTTGACCGAAACCAACCTGGATGTTGTGCTGGAGCAGGTGCAGGCGCTCAAGCCTGACATCCTGATTGTGGATTCCATCCAGACTGTTTATCTTCCAGACCTCAATTCGTCGGCTGGCTCCGTCAGCCAGGTGCGCGAATCTGCCAACAAACTACGTGAACTGGCCAAGAGCAGCGACATGGCCGTCTTTTTGGTGGGGCACGTCACCAAAGAAGGCGTGATCGCCGGTCCGCGCGTGCTTGAACATATCGTCGACACCGTCCTCTACCTTGAAGGTGATCGTTTTCAATCTTACCGTTTGCTGCGTTCCGTCAAGAACCGTTTTGGCGCCACAGCAGAAGTGGGTGTCTTTGAAATGCGCGAACGCGGCATGATCGAAGTTGCCAATCCCTCTGAAGCCTTTTTAGCCGAACGCATGATCAATGCCCCCGGCTCGGCCATTGCCGTCACCATGGAAGGCACCCGTCCGCTGCTGGTCGAAATGCAAGGCCTCACCAGCCCGAGCAACCTGGGTAACCCGCGCCGCACCCCCAACGGAGTGGATTTCAACCGTCTGCTGCTGATCACTGCCGTACTTACCCGCCGGCTTGGCTTGCGTCTGGCCGAACAGGATGTGTTCGTCAACGTCATCGGCGGCTTGCAGGTGGGTGAACCCGCTGCGGATTTGGCCATTGCCACCGCCATTGCATCCTCGATGAAAGACATCCCCGTAAAGGCGGATACGGTCTTAATCGGGGAGGTGGGACTTTCTGGCGAACTGCGCTGGGTGAGCCAGATGCCGGCCCGTTTGCGCGAAGCCCAAAAACTTGGTTTTAAAACGGCCATCATTCCACGCCGTCTACGCCAGGGTGAACCACTGCCCGAAGGCATCCAGCTCAAAGAAGCCCGCTCGCTGCGTGAAGCACTGGGTTGGGCATTGCTCGAAGAAAAATAATCCGTGGAGGAATAAATGCAAAAATCAACCCTCAATTTTGGTCTTGTCTCACGCGTCCGTCGCAACCACGGATTGGAGCACGCCACCATAAACCTCTTATCTAAAAAGTTTCCGGCTAACTCGTTTTCAGGTTATTCAGACCATAAAGGTTTCTGGATTGTGGGAGATGTTTCAACAGATGCCCTGCTTGAAACGGCTCAACAGGCGTTGACTCGCATGAAGGGCGGCGAACGCAAGCTGGCCATACATGACAACTGCGGCAGTAATTTTGTCACCGCCGGTCTGCTTGCCGGAACACTTGCCTGGCTGGGGATGCTCGGCACGGGTAATTCTTTCAAGAAAAAATTAGACCGCTGGCCGCTGCTGATCATGCTGGTCACCGGTGCGCTGATCGTGGCGCAGCCCCTTGGCCCCAAAGTGCAGGAACACGTCACCACCTCGGGTGATCCCGGCAGCTTGATTGTCAAACAGATCGTGCGCTACGAGCGTGAACTACCAGGAAGACCCACCCTGCACCGCATCCTTACAGGTGAAATGAACCAACCTGTGGAGGAAGTTGCTTGAGCAAAGCCAATATTCACCTGTTACGCGGCGACGATCTGTTTTCGGTGGCGCTGGCGGTCAAGAATATCACCGCCTCGCTGGGAGCAGAATATGATGCCGCCATGAACACCTCACGCCTGGACGGAAAATCTGCATCCTTTGAAGACCTGCAGACCGCGCTGACCACGCTGCCCTTTTTTGGCTCCAGCCGGCTTGTATTCGTTGATAATGCACTTTCAAAGATCGACAAGAACAGCCAGGAAAAATTCTTAAAACTGTTGGATGCCACCCCCGGCTCCACGCATGCAATATTTCAGGTTGAAGATCACCGCAAATGGCGCAAAGACGCCAACGGTTCTTGGATCCAGCTCTGGGAGACGCTTTCACCCACCCATTGGCTGATCAAGTGGATCGCGGCGCACGAGAATGCGGAAATCATTGACCTTGCGCTGCCCGATGAAAAAAGCATGGATTCATGGGTGGCGGCGGAAGCCAAGCGCATGGGCGGCAGCTTTGAGACCGAAGCGGCGCGCGAACTGGCGCGCCACACCGGCAATGACACCGGCATCGCCAGCCAGGAGATCTCCAAGCTGCTGACATTCGTGGATTTCAATCGCGCGGTCAATGTGAAAGACGTGATCGAGTGCGTCTCCGTCGAGGGTTCCGCTGATGTGTTCGTGATGCTGGATGAACTGGTTGATGGTAAAACCGCGCAGGCTCAGTCGCTTATGAGGCGACTGCTTGAAAGCACCCCGCCCGAAGCGATTCTGGGTGCGGTGATCCATCGATTCAGGCAGCTCATCCAGGTGCGCGAAGCGCTGGATGCCCGCGAGGATCTAAAAGTGCTGGTGGACCGTAAAGTGCTGTTTGGCAATCAGGTGGGCAAATATTCCACCGCAGCGCGGCGCTTCACCATGAGCCAGTTAGCAGACATCTACGCCCGCCTGCTGCAAATGGATGTGCAATCCAAAACATCGTCGGTGGGACTGGATACCAACCTTGAGATGTTGGTGATGGAATTAAGGTAATTGTTTCTAGAAATAATTAATGATCCTGGCTAAGGATTTATCGTTGATGATAGAGGAATTAAAACAATTATCTTCTGCATGCAAAAGGAAGAGTTATCTTAATGAATAGTTTTGATATTGAACAGCTAAAATCAGCCATTGCCGTTGCCAGGCAGGCACGCGAGCATGGCAATCATCCTTTCGGCGCTATTCTGGTGGATAAAAATAACCAGGTGCTGTTGAGCGCGGAGAACACCGTCCTGACCGGACATGACTGCACGGGCCATGCAGAGACAAACCTGGTTCGGATGGCCACACAGCGTTACTCATCCGTGGAACTGGCGGATTGCACCCTGTATTCAAGCACCGACCCTTGCGCCATGTGTGCTGGAGCAATCTATTGGAGCGGCATCAAGCGTGTGGTTTTTGCCCTGAGTGAAATTGATCTTTATGAAATTGTCGGTCCTTCACCCGATCACCTTTACCTACCTTGTCGTGAGGTTTTTTCACACAGCCAGCGCAAGATCGAAGTCCTCGGCCCTGAACCCTTATTGGAAAAAGAAGCTCGCGAGGTTCATTCAGGTTTTTGGACGACAGCATAGAAGCAGGTATTTTTTCCAATAATTATTTTTATTATTTAAGGGCAACCCGATACTGACCTAGATTCGAAAAAATTTTTACTTTGAGTGTTGTGGATGCCACAATTCAAGTGACCTTCAGTTTTATTCAAGGAGCACCTTCATTTATTTCGTGAAATAATTAACATGCAAAGAACAATCATAATTCAGTAAAAAGTTTTCATTAATCAACAACTTTTCTTATTATTGGTTGATTTTCAGAGGTTCTAAATGACATACTCAATTATTTTTGATGCAAATGACTGTATCGTTTTGGCTACCTATATCGGCAGCGAAGAGTATGGCTCCCTTTCTTCCTCAGTGGATGAAACAGTCAAGGTCTTGTTGGAAAATAGAGGTACCAAATTGCTTTGTGACCTTTCCAAATCAACCATCAAGATGAATATAACGGAAATGGTTCAATTGGAAAAAACCATCACTGATTCCATGCGGGCTCACGGAATTCATCCGATCACCATAAAAAGAGCCATGGTAAGAAAAAATATCAAAGCCAACAAGGATAATTACCGTTTCTTTGAAACATACTCCGTCAACAATCTCCACAGGGTTAAAATTTTCTCCCAACGGGAGGAAGCTCTGGATTGGCTGCGAGAGTAAGCGTTTTTGGGAAGCATCACCACGACCATATTTGAAACAACCAATGGAGTTTATAAATGACCAACCTGACCTTTCACCACACCGACATTGGCAACCCCGAAAAAGCGGGCACTACTTCAATTAGCAATGACGTAATCGAAATCACCGCTGGCGGCGCGGATATCTGGGGCACCATAGACCAGTTCCATTTTGCTTATTGCGAATTGGTCGGCGATTTTCATGTGACGGTGCACCTCGAAGCCTTCAGCAAAGCGGACTTGTACTCCAAGGCGGGCATCATGGTGCGTGAAACGCTGGATGCAGGCAGCAAGCACGCCTTCATGGTGGCCTTCCCCGACAACAATCTGCGCAACCACAATAATGGCGGCATCGAGTTTCAGTATCGCACTGAGACTGACGGCGAATGTGTCGCGATCTATCCAGAAAATGACACGGCCGTTCCCCCCGTCTACCCGGTGGATTATCCGCTGGTGTGGATGAAGATGACCCACGCTGGCGACCGTTTTGACGCTTCCTTCAGCCAGGATGGCAGCACCTGGAAACCCTATTGTTCGCATCAGCTCAAGCTGGCGTCCGCGCTGCTGGTGGGGCTGGGCGTCACCTCGCACAACCCGGGCGAGACCGTCACGGCCAGGTTCAGTAATTTGGTGATCGGGTAATTATTTCGAGAAAAAAAGAGCCCCCTTGACAAAATTTTGTCAAGGGGGCCTGATTCTTAAACAGGATTATTCAAACTTCAAAATGCTCTCTCTGATCTCGCCCCATTTTAGCGCGTCAGAGATGCCCTGTTCAATACTCAAATCGGCTTGCCAGCCGAGCAGGCGCTTGGCCGTGTCGGCATTGGTATACGAACCGGCTACATCCCCGGGGCGGGGACCGGTCTCTTTCTTGTTGATGGTCTGGCCGTAGACTTTCTCAAACGCGGTCACCAATTCGCGCACGGTGACGCCGCGGCCGGTGCCGAGGTTGATCACCAGGTAGTTGCTCACCGGGCTGCCGGCGCGTTCGAAGACCTGGTCAAACTGGGTCACCGCGTTGACATGCGCGCGCGCCAGATCCCATACGTGCACATAATCGCGGATCCCCGTGCCGTCCCGGGTGGGGAAGTGTGTGCCGGTAATCTCAAAAACGGGCTGCTTGCCCTGGGCGGTATCCACCAGTTTGCCCAGCACGTGCGAGGGGTTTTTCACATGAATACCACTGCGCATCTGTGGATCAGCGCCGATGGGGTTGAAGTAGCGAAGGGCGATGCCCTTCATCTTGTAGGCCGCGCAGAAATCTTTCAAGACCATTTCCATCATTAGCTTGGTGCGGGCGTAGGGGCTGCTGGCTTTGAGCGGCGCCTCTTCCGTCACCATAAAGCCGGGGACGATGTCGTACAAAGAGGCTGAGGAACTGAACACCACCCGTCCGTGGTTCAGGCGATGCAGCGTATTGAAAAACTCGATTGATTTCGAGACGTTGTGTTTGTAATAATCATAAGGCATGGAGACGGATTCGGGCACCACGATCAGCGCCGCGCAGTGGATGGTAGCCTGGATATCGGGGTGATCCTTGAAGACTTTTTCGACGGCTTCAGTATCGGCAATATCAGCCTTATAGAAGGTGTAGTCTTTGGTGAATTCTTCCCGACCCGTGACCAGTGAATCCAGAATGATGGGGGTGTGCCCGGCATCTTTCAACGCGGAACAGATTGTGCTTCCAATGTAACCGGCTCCGCCGGTGATTAAATATTTCATGGGGCTCCTTATGTCTTGCGCTTGCTCGTTCTGTTTATTGCTTACCCACCAAGTATACCGATAAAAACCCATTCTTGAACAGGGTATTTATTTCTAGAAACAATTGATCCAGAGGGAATTCTCTGGATCAAGCAGCAGGCTAGAAAAGAACTGAAACCAGACCGATGATCACACCGGTGGCGATCAGGAAAATGCCAGGAACACGCGACAGCATACCCACGGTGGTTTTGGGGGCCAGCACAGTGTCTTCGTAATTTTCAGGGTTGTACCACACCGGCACTTGTTTGCCCTCGGCAAATTGGTCTTTGACATTGCTGGCGGTCACGTAATCAAAAGTGGGGCGTCCAAATGAAACCCGGCTGCCCTGATGCGTTTTGCCGCCCACCATGTATTCATATTTCACCGAAACCGTGAACGCTAAATTGATGTTGCCCATGGCGTTGCGGCCGGGCTCTTCAACAATGTTGGATTCCAAAATGGTGGCGGTGGTGGAAGGCCATTTTTGCGCCAGTTTGCCCATGCGGCGGGCATTGACGGCCTGCCTGAGCAGCAAAAAGCCAATTCCGCTAAAAATCAAAAAGACCAGAATGCCTGTATATTTGATCAAGAGTGTCTCCTCGGCGCTAGATTCCCTTGAGTGTAACTGAGGTTTAACCCTTTGACAATGCTTCATTTATCATCTGTAAATCATGCAGCATCGCCGCTGCACTTATTCTGTCAGCCATATCTTCGTGCCGTCTGAAACCAGATGCACATCGGCAACAACATCCACGCCCAGAGAATTCTCAAAAGGCGAGATACCTCGATCTTTCCACAAGATCAGCTGCGGTTGTAGGTTGAGCCATACGCGCGGCGGGATGTAGCTGACATCTTCCGGACCGAGCAGCAAGGCAGTCAACCCGGTTAGTGCGTCTGGCGAAACTTCTTTGATCACCGCGTAATCCACCCCATTTGGGATCAAAATGCGCAGGCTGCCGTTTTGCAGCAGCAGGGCGGTGCCATTCAAATCCTCCGCCGCGAGGGTCAATTGCACGCCTGGTTCGAGCTCAACAATTTCAGAGGGCAGCAACTTTTCAACTTCAATACCATCCGGGATGTGCAGCGGACGGCTGTCTTCTTCAGAACGGTAGCTCGAAGGCGCCAACTGCACCTGCCTGACGTTGATCGCACCCGCCAGTTCAGCCAGCGGATCAGTGAGCTTTCGGTCAGTGATCAACACCGAATCAAGGTGAAAAGACCAGGGCGAGAGCTCTTTTTCGAGGCTGGATGTGAATTCATCCATGCTGCCGCGCGGATCAATCGCCAACGTTTCTCCGTTTGGGGCGATAAGATAAACACTGGATTCATCATTACAGCGCACCAGATGCAGATGCAGCCGGCCATCTGGTTGATTACTGGCAATGGACCATGTTGAAAAACCGGCGGCGGCCAGCAGCAGCACCAGCCAGATAAATCGGCTGGACTGAAAGAACTTGGCCAGTTTCTCACGCAAGAAAAAGAGGGCAACGATTAATGCCACAACGATGAAAATCCAGATCGTAAACGCCGGTTGAATGGACAAGACCCCTCCTTTAATTCTCGCCAGCAAAGCCACCATGCCATTGGTATATTTCAAAAAAAGCCACGATAAAAGCATGACCAGCTTGCCTGCCAGCGGATGAACAAAACCAGCAACAAGCGTAATGGCACCGCTGACCATCACAGCGGGCTGTACCGGCAGCACCAGCGGGTTGGCGAGCAGCGCGCTGATCGAGATGCGCCCAAAGTTGGCGGCAATAAACGGCAGTGTGGCGACTTGGGCTGCCAACGTAAACAAAAAATATTCACTGAGCGGTTTGGTCCATTTGGCAGCGGTTTTCTCTGAGGTTTTATTCTCAAGCACTCCTGTCAACCAGTCTTGCATGGGCTGGGCAAAGACCACCAGACCAAAGCTGGCGGAAAATGAGAGTTGAAAACTGGCATCTTTCAACAGCAGCGGCTGAAGCAGGCACATCACTGCTGCCGTAAACATCAGCGCATTTAAACCAGCCTGCCGCCGGCCGATCAAGTGTCCGCCCATGGCCAGCACCGCCATGATCACCGCGCGCGTCACGGATTCAGAGGCGTCCACCATGGAAGCGTAAAAACCAAGCAAAATGACAGAAACAAAGGCTGCCCAATAGGGGCCCACCAGCAGGGAAAATGCCCATAAGAAGAGCCCGGCTAAAACGGCCATATTGAAACCCGAGATGGCAATGATGTGCGCCACGCCGGTATCGCGGTAAGCCTGGGTCAGATCGGGCGGAAGATCATTATCCATGCCCAGCAAGATGCCTGTCAGCAGCCCGGCTTCAGGCTGCGGAAAGATCTCAAAAATGGTCTTCCGTGCGTTTTCGCGAAATTTGATCAATCCCTTGCGCAGCACGTTGCCGTAACCGCTGCCGACCTGGGTCACACTGCGCGGATGGTAGATGACGCTTAAGATGCCTGACTTGGCCAGGTAATCACTATATGAGAAATCACTGTTATCTGAAGGTGTTTGTGGAAGGGCTGTGAACTGCAGCAGGTCGCTGTACTGCCATTCTGCATCCGCAGGCATTTGCACTTGGGCTAGCCCATTAATTTTCCGGGTGGCATGCACCCAATCCTGGTTGTTGAGATCGGTGATTTCTATGGCAGAGATTTGGTAAACCGTGGCGTCTGTTCTGCGGTCTGGGGCAGCCGAAACCCAGCCGGTGACAATAATGGCGCCCCTATCGTTATAAAAGGCCAGATCATCCGGTTTGTAAACAGGATGGTTGGTAAACCACACGCGCAGACCTCCCAGGGCAACGAAAAGCAGCAATACGCCTAGCGACAGGGGCAGCCATTGGCGCAGCTTTCGCCACGGCTGAAATTTATTGTGGATTATTCGTTCAAAACAGGAAAGAAGTAAGAAAAGTAGGCAGAGTGTAATCCAGACCCAAATGCTCAAATGAAATCCATCCCCGATCAAAAGGCCGGCGATAAACGCAAGAGAGACCCATAAAAGCGGCATAGGCAGCCTGCCCGATTATTTGAGTTTTATGGGGATGATCCAGGGTGTCACTTTGCGATAGTCGATGTAGGCTTGTCCGAATTCCCCAACCAGTTTGCGCTCTTCAATAAGAGAGCCGATCAAAGTGTAGACTGTCACACCGATGGCCAAAGCCAGGATGTTCCAGCTCATCAACGGAAACAACCAAAGAAAAACCAGCGAAAAGAAATAAATGGGATGCCGTGAATACTTGTAAAACCCGCCTGTGTTAAGAGTGTTCTTGACCGGTGCAGCATTTTTGGTAAACAGGCTGTCCAATCCGAGGAAGGCGATTGCACCGGTTCCTCTGAAACTGAGCATCATCCCCACAAGCGCTAATAATTGAATAAAGCCAGTGATGATGATCCACGGTTGGGGGATGATATAAAGGCGGGTATCAGGAAGCAGCAAGACCAGGGCTGCATAAAGCGGTGTTGTAATCAAAGAGAAGATCACATAAGCCAGGCGGTAATAGCGGCGGCCTGGTTCGCCAAAGATTTTTGCAGCAATTTGTTTACATTGTAAAGAGGCTGTCACGGAGTGAATGACTCCGTAAACCGCGCTGGCGATCAATATCCACCAAAAACCGGATTGATTCATTTGTACCCCATATTCAACTGCAAGAAAGTGATACCAATAAGTTAATTGGAATTTTCGGCCAGGATTTCTTTAAGACGCGGATGATCTTTGTAGAATCCACGGTAATGTTCCGGCAGCATGGCGCCGATTTGACACATGATCTCATCCGTGAGCTGCTGAAGCTGCTCTTCACGGTTGTTGCGGTCCAGTTCCGGTGCGGGGATTAGTTTGCCAAACTGGGCGGTGATGTGCGGGCGTTTAAATTGTTTCATTTTGGTAACAGCGTCTTCGGTGCCTGAAAGCGCCACCGGCAGAATGGGCACACCTGCCCGCAAGGCTAACAAGGCGGCGCCGGGTTTGCCTTCGAGAAGCTGTGCGTCTTTGCTGCGTGTACCTTCAGGGGCAATGCCAATGGCCATGCCCTGGTTAAGGGCGGTTACGGCGGTGCGAAAGGCTCCGAAATCAGCAGAATCACGATCCAGCCAGATGCCCTGCGCGGTAACGATGAACCAGCGAATGAGCGGATATTTGAGGTATTTGGTGGTGACCAGCGCGGTCATGTCAGGCCGGTTGGGGGTTAAGAATAATACCGGAATATCCATGCGGCTCATGTGGTTCGTGGCAATTAAAACGCCGCCGGTTAACGGGATATTTTCGACCCCGAGAAATTCGGTAACCGTTAATCTTTTTAAGAGCCAAACCAGTATTCTTCTTAATTCATTAGGTTTCATATTTCTATTGTCCTATTTTTTTTGAGAAGGTCAATAGCCTTTTTGTGCAAAATTCTTCAACTTAGATCAGCAGTTGAATTACAAGATTGACTCGTGCGGATGTTTTTCATCCACCTTGGCGAGCGCGTATGAAGCTGCTCCGCCGACAATGAACAAACCGGCGCAGATGGCGATGGTCCAACCGCTGACGCCTGACGGGATGATGGCTGCGGTGGAGCCGATCACAATGCCCAAAATGAAGTGGTACATAAAGGGATAAGCCTTCTTAAACAACCAGGCCACCAGCTTGGAGAACAGCAAGATGCATAAAACCACGCCAATCATCAAGGGGATGATCACGCCAAAATCAAGCGATTTAATGCCGTTTGACATGGGTTGGTAAAGCCCCATGTAGATTAAGAAATTGGATGGGCTCATACCGGGCACGATCATACCCAGGGCAAAAATTGCGCCGCTCATGATCCACACCAAAAAGTTGGGGGTCATGGTGGTATTGCCAATGGTTTCGAGCCAGCGCATGGTAAAGAAAATGCCCACGCTAAAGAGAACCAATATTATAAAATGATAGGGCTTGCGGCCTTCCTTGCCGGCAGTCTTCCATAAAGAAGGAAAAGTGCCCGTGATAAAGCCAATGAACAGCCAGATGAATGGCGCTGCAAAATGGGTAAACGCATAATCGATGACTGCTGAAAACGCCACCACGCCAATTACACCGCCAATGCCAATTGGGATGAAGAACAGCACATTCTGGATGAATTTGTGTTTCAGGTTGGCAAGAAACTTGATTAACGGCTCATAAATGCCAAAAATGACCATCAAAACACCGCCCGAAAGCCCTGGCACGATCGCGCCAATTCCTACTAACACACCTTTCACAAGGCGAATAATCCAGTTTAAGAGTCCGTTGTTGTTTTTGGGCGTTGTTTCAGAAGTTGTCATGAGTCAATCCTTTTACTGTCTGCAAAAATTTCATACTGCCCGATTTTATCATATGGCAGGATGAAACCCGCTTACCCAAGTACTGACAAAAGTTTTGAGCTGGTTATTTCAACAACCATTGGTGGTCAGACGATTTCTGTTGGCAGAGGAGGCGGAAACGGCGGGAATTGGGTTGAGCGGATTCTTTGGTTCATCAAGGTTAATGCCGCCAGCATTGCGACAAACAAGCCGCCCAAAACCCAGGGGGCAATGCTTGAAATACCAGTCAGTGATAAATTAGCAAAGATTTGAAGATTTGTGCCTAATCCTGACATCAGCGCGAAGAAATTCCATACACCGTGCAGCGACATGCTGATCAGGTAGGTGACACCCAGTCGTTTGTAATTGCCATTTTTCCACGCGGAAACCAGCGCCCAACCCGTTAAACCGGTGGTTAGTGTGTGCAGCAGCCCGGTACCAATTCTGGCGATCAGCAGCAGCGTCCAGTTTTCTTGAGGAAGCGAGGCAACCGCACTCACACTTTCAACTAGGGCAAAGGCAGCACCGCACACCAGACCTGCGCTGAAGCCTTCAGTCTCAGACCAGTCACGTTTGATAAAAAACCAAAGAGCCAGCGGTTTTAATATTTCTTCCACCAGTGGGGTTACTATGGAGAGCGAAAAAAAGATGGCAGCCAGAACGCCTGGGTCTTGCAGCAGCGTACCAAATTGTTCGATCACTGAGTTCATGTTTGTGGGATCAATCATCATTTGTGTTTGAAGCGTCATTAACAATGGTGCAAATGTGTTTAATTTGAAAAGCACGATGCTTCCAAAGGCGATCCCCAGAGTGAGCAATGTAAATTCCACAATGATAACCAGAGGCAGGCCTGCAAAGATCTGAAAGTTGAATAATCCCCAAAAGCGCTGAGAGCTGCTTTTTACCAGTTTGTTTTGACCGAGCTCAAGAAACCACCACAGCGGAAGGGTTACCATGAAAAAAGAGAATAATACCTTCAAGAATGAATTCGTTAAAAGATTGGGATAGATATGTGCCAAATATCCCAACGGGATTACGACTAAAAAAGCAATACTGGCAGCAAACAGATTTGAGCGGGGGTGGTTGTATATGGGCAGTCTGGCCAGACGGCGAATGGAAAGCACTAAAGAGGGTATTGCAATGAGTGACAAAAAAACACTTAACCAGACGAAATTGTAAATTGATTGGTCAGTTTGACCACCAAAAGACTGCATCGAGTTGGCAAATTTGATGAGCAGCACAAAAGCCAGCGCACATAAAAGCGAGGTGGAAAACCCAATAATGCTGATAATGAGCTGGGCGACTGAGGGCAGGTGAGTTCGCACCGGTTGATCTGACAAGATTAATTTTCCTCGATGATCACGGTTTGCAGAATATCGGGTGATAACAACACCTGATCATAATATGGGTCGCGCGGACGCAGGGATTGCAGCACATCCAAGCCTTCGATGACTTTGCCAAAAATGGTGAACTTGCCGTCAAATTCAGGGATCGAAGTGTAGGTAATGAAAAATTGCGACCCGTTCATATTGTTCTTGTCAGCGGTCATGGCCAACATGCCGGGCTGGTTAAAGCGCAGCTTGGGGGTGACTTCGATCGAAAATTGGTAACCAGGCCGGCCGTTTCCCGATCCGGTCGTGTCGCCCGCCTGAACCAGATAGCCAGGAACCACCCTGTAGAATGGGTTATTGTCATACCATTTTTGCGTGGCTAAAAAGATAAAATTGTTCACCGCCATTGGAGCTTCCTGCGGATAGAGTTCAAAAACAATATCCCCTTTTTCGGTGGTAAAGGTAACCGTATATTGTTTGTTTTCGTCAATCGTTATTTCGGGGCACTCGGTAAATGCGTTTTCGGGCAATTTGTAATATTGAACCATGTTGAAGAGGCTGCTAAGATCCACCCAATCTTGATAGAGTGTTTTGTTGAAAAACAGGGCTGGCGGTGTGGTCAGCGTGGTTTCAGCGCTTTTTTGTGTGGCATCAAAAATCTTTTGAATGGTATCGTCACTGGTCATATCGGCCATAAATTGGACCTTGTCCAATTCCAGTTCGTCAGTTTGATCGACCAGCCAGGTTGAAAATTCTGTGACCGAAAGCGAGATCCATTCATCCTGAAGGCTAAAAAGAACATCGTGCATTTCCCAATATTTGTCTTGCAAACCAGCTGCCTCAGCAGCCTGGGCAGCCAGTGTGGCTTTATCGTGCTCGTCGGTTAATGGTAGGTAGCGCAAAACGATTTTCACGTCATCGGGGTAGAGAATTTGAAGTTGGCGTAAATTTAAAGCCAGACTGGCGCATATTTGACATTGATAATCTGTATATTCATAAATAACGATCTCAGCTGTGTCGGAGCCTATTACCCAATCTGATTTGGAGGGATCAGGGATCATCTTATCCACTTCCGCCGAGACCGCAGGCAAAATTGGCGCCACACTGCAGGTTGCGGGTCCGCTAGGGGTGATGGCTAGCGTAGGCATACTGGTGGGGGTGGAGGATGCTTTTGTGGTGGGCACGGCGGTTGCTGTCGGCGCCAGCGTGCGGGTGGGGTTGCCGATCGTTGCGCGCTGGGTTTCAGTGGGAATATTGGGGCCAAACAGGGCTTGGCAGGCCGATAACAAGAGAATGCTCGTCACAATAACGGCCAGGCTGATGATTCTAAGGGCTGTTTTCATTGTTTGACGCTCTCCAGTTTCTTTAAGATCACTTCTCTGATATCGCGTTGAACAATTTGCGGATCGTTGGCTGCATTGATTACGTGCCAGCGCTGCGGTTCTGCGCTCGCCATTTCAAGGTAGCCATCTCTGACACGTTTGTGAAATTCAACTTTTTGCGCGTCCAGGCGGTTCCACTCGCTGCCGCCTTTAATTTTACGATTTAGTCCCTCGTCCACATCCACATCCAGCAAAAGGGTCAGATCCGGGGTTAAACCGCCGGTGGCAAACTTGAGAATCTCTTTGAGAATGATTCGATCCAGGCCGTGACCGTAACCTTGATATGCCAGTGTTGAATCTCCGTAGCGGTCGCTGATCACCACCACCCCTTTTTCAAGGTTGGGACGGATGACCTCGGTGACAATTTGGGCTCGTGCGGCACAAAAAAGCAAAATTTCGGTGTTTGGATGCATCATGGTGTTATCCATGCGCATGATGACTTCACGGATCTGGTCGCCAATAAAAGTGCCGCCGGGTTCGCGGGTGGTTAAGACTTCAAACCCGCGCTGCCTGATGAAATCAGCCAGTTCGCGAATTTGCATTGATTTGCCGCTGCCTTCGGGGCCTTCAAGCGTTATGAACATGCGACCTTCTTATTCTCTGAAGATTCTGACCCTGCGATTGGGATCCTTACCGTAGGAATGTGAGACCAGTTCTGCCTGCCGAGCCATTTCATGTTGAATTCTGCGCACATTGGAGTTGGCCGGGGGTAGATCGACCCATTTTTGACCGTTGATGACAGCCTGAATGGCTGATTCGGTCTGACGGGCAACATCATCATAATTGGCCGCCACACTATCGCCGGGCAGGTTGAACACTTCTGCCAGCGATTGTTCGATCTGGTTGATGGTGTTGGCGCGCAGCACATAAATGGGCACGCCGCGTGCTTCGGCATCCATGATAGGTTGTTGGCGTGAACGGTAATAAGCTCTCAGTGTGAGCACGATATCCGCGTCATCAACATCTCTGGCGATGGTGGCAGGCACGCCAAGCCTTGCAGCGGCTTGCTGCATGCGGTTGCGAGCCACGCCGTAAGGGTAAATGCGGATAATGCGGTTGGGGTTGCGTTGTGAAACCACCCGTTGAGGCGGCTGATCGTATGTCTCCGGTTCAAAAGAAACTTCAGGTCTTTGCCGGTTTGTGATGTAAGGCTGGGGTTGCTCTCCCCGTTTTGAGTCGCCGCTGGCCTGGTTGAGACGCCTGGTGCCCTGCACCATGCCTTTTGTGCCTGCGGGTTTAATTGGTTTTTCGATGTGTATTTCATCTTTTGCATCCCGCCAGCGGATCTCTGGGGTCACGGGGTAGCCGCGCACAATGGTGTCAACCACTTCAGCCACATCTGGATGAATGGCCACCCGATCGCGATCCTGAAGTTCCACCAGCACGTCGAAGGTCGGCGGAGAGCGTCTTTCAAGTACTGTTTTCTGGGTTCCGCGGCGGCGGGCTTCTTCGTCAGAAAGCGTCACCGATTCGATGCCGCCGATCAGGTCAGAAAGCGTGGGGTTGAGCAGTAAATTTTCCATAGTGCGGCCGTGGGCAGTGGCAACGAGTTGCACGCCGCGCTCGGCGATGGTGCGGGCGGCCATGGCTTCAAGTTCGCGGCCAATCTCGTCAATAATGATCACTTCTGGATTGTGGTTTTCAACTGCCTCAATCATCACTTCATGCTGCAGTGAAGGGGTGGCCACCTGCATGCGGCGGGCTTTACCCACCGCCGGGTGGGGCACATCCCCGTCGCCGCCGATCTCATTGGAGGTATCCACAATGATCACGCGTTTGGTTTCTGCCAAAATGCGGGCAGATTCACGCAGCATGGTGGTCTTGCCAATGCCGGGTTTGCCCAGAAGCAATATACTCTTGCCCGATTCCACCAGATCCTGAATGATATCAATCGTGCCGTAGACGGCGCGCCCCACCCGGCAGGTCAAACCCACGATCACATTATGCCGGTTGCGAATGGCAGAAATACGGTGCAAGGTGCGTTCAAGACCGGCGCGGTTATCTGCGTCAAATTCGCCAATATGTGAGATCACAAAATCAATATCATTACGTTTGATTTCTTCTTCACTTAAGATCACTTCACCACTGACGAATCGGGCAATGGGCTGACGGCCGAGATCAAGGATAATCTCGAGCAAATTATCGCTGTTGTTGGCTTTTTTGACCGCTTCTACAATGCGTGCAGGCAAGACAGTCATTAAAATATGTAAATCATCAGTTATTCTTTTTTGTGTCATATTAACCTTGTTATTCTATTTTAACGTTAATCCTAAATTTAATCCGCTTTCAAAACAGATAATGAGGTCTTATTTTTTTGAGCTTTTGATTGAGACCATTCAAGATGCAAAAAACGCCGAATCCAATGATGACTCCCAATGCATTGAGGATAACATCATTGACATCCACGGTGTGGTAAAAAGTGCCAATTGCGAGAATAACAATCAGTTGTGTCCCTTCCAACGCCAAACCTGTCAGCAGTGCCCAAAAGAAGAGTTTAAGCCATTTTGGTCTAAAAAAATAGCCAAGCCCAAACCCAAAAGGTACGGTCAAAATTGCGTTCAATCCAAAATCGATCAACAGCCATCTAAGTGAAAAAGGATGGTGGGTGATCGATAGAAAATAAAGAGGAGATAGATTGGTGCGATTTAAGTTATGCAAGGTTTCTTGCCATGAAAGATTATTTGGCCAATTGAGCGGGATTGAAATGGGGAAGTAGATAACACCGATGACGGCAATCACATATAGGCCAAAGAGGAGGGTTGCGAATAAGGTTTTCCATCCCTGTTTGCGATTGCGCCAGATCACGAGGATTAAGACAACAAAACTAACAATTAAAGGAATGGGAAAAAACTGCAGGAAAAAAATAACAACTTCCTTTCCTAATGTGGAGAAGGCGGCTCATCCACAGATAGATGGCTGACCATGGGGGCGGATGGCTCAACCTGGCGGTTGTTCACCAATTTACCGTTGGTGATGATCACGCCGTTGCGTTGCAAGATGGCCAGGTGTTTCACCAACAAAGTGAATTGGCTGGAGGATTCCCCACCGATGATTTCCAAAGTGTTCAGCAGCCACGCTTGATACGACCGAACTTGAAGATAAACAGGCTGCCCAATGTCGGTAAATTGACTGAATAATGCATTCAACAAAGCACTGATATCTAACACCGCAGGATGGATGAGCGGGCGCAGATATAAACCATTTGGCCCTGTGCTGCTTTCTACGAAGGCTACAATTTCATCGTTTTCACGATACACCAATCGTCGTGTTCCCCCGTTTGAAAAAGCCTCAGCCGCCTGAACGATGGGTGGAACCAGCGACTGGTATAGGCTGCGTAACTGCGGCTCGTCTGTTGGCACGGCGATCGCCCATTCATGTTCCGAGTCCAGGGTCAAATTGATTTTTTTGGGCAGCTTCCAGGCGGATTCCCAACCATAAGGCGAAAAACCAGCTTTACGCAAAGACTCAAAGACCGGTGAAGACTCTGAAACCTCTGCGAGCACATTTGAAGCGCCCATTTCTCCGGCTTTGCCGTTCAGATAATCCCAAAGTTCAAGCACTTCATTGATATCGGTTGAATTTGCTGTGACCAAAAAATTTAATCGTGCAGAACGGTCACTCGTTTTATGCAGCACCTGGCTGATCAGGCAAGTGTTTGCATCAGAAGATTCAGCCACAGCCGTAAAACTTTCAGCAGAGGGATTAAGCCGTAAAGCCACTGAGGAAATTCCTAATGGATTGCCGTGGGTGAGGAAATGTCTTTGATTGAGGCAGATCAATCCGTCGTGATGGCGAATCAAGGAGGGAAGATCATACCAGGCGAACGGGCGAACGGTTATTTTGCCAACTCCATAAAGTAGCGGTGGAAGCGGTTGTCACGGGTCAATTCGGGGTGGAAGGAGGTTGCCAGCAATTTTCCTTGTCTGGCTGCCACGATTCTCCCGTCTTCAAGCGTGGAAATCACTTCAACACCTTTGCCAACCGATTCGATCAACGGTGCGCGGATGAACACGGCATGGAACGGAGATTGATCCTTTTCGTCCGCGTTCAATCCGGTCACATTCAGGTCGACTTCAAAACTATCCACCTGACGGCCAAATGCATTGCGTTCGATCACGATATCCATCAATCCTAACAGGGGCTGCGGACGGTGTGCGTCTTTAGCTAAAAAGATGGCGCCAGCGCAGGTGCCCCAAATGGCTTGAGTTTTGCCAAATGTTTTCAGAGGTTCAATCAACCCGTATGCGGTAGCCAGTTTGCCGATAGTGGTAGATTCGCCGCCCGGGATGATTAAGCCGCTCAATCCGTTAAGCTGTTCAGGAAGTCTGACTTGTACAACATCGGCTCCCAATGTTTTGAGCATCACCTGGTGCTCGGCGAAGTCGCCTTGTAATGCCAGGACGCCTATTTTCATACGATCCCTTACCAACCGCGGGTGGCGATTTTCTCTGCGTCGGTCATGGAGGATATCTGACGGCCAACCATGGCTTCACCCAGGTTGCGGCTGACATCGGCCAAAATCTTGGCGTCTTGATAGTGGGTGGTGGCTTTGACAATGGCGGTCGCGCGTTTTGAAGGATCACCTGATTTAAAGATGCCGGAACCAACGAACACGCCGTCTACACCCAATTGCATCATTAAAGCTGCATCCGCCGGGGTGGCAATGCCGCCGGCGGCAAAATTCACCACGGGCATTCGCCCTAATTTGCGAGTCTCAACAACCAGTTCATATGGTGCGCCAATTTCTTTGGCAAAGGTCATTAATTCTTCTACGGGTAAATTCTGCAATTTGCGGATCTCACCCAGTACGGTGCGGGCATGGCGCACGGCTTCAACCACGTCGCCGGTTCCAGCTTCTCCCTTGGTGCGGATCATGGCAGCGCCTTCGCCAATGCGTCGCAGGGCTTCACCGAGATTGCGGCAGCCGCAAACAAAAGGAACTTTGAAATCGTGTTTGTAGATGTGATTGGCTTCATCCGCGGGGGTGAGCACTTCTGATTCATCAATGTAATCCACACCAATGGATTCAAGAATTTGTGCTTCTACAAAATGACCGATGCGGCATTTTGCCATTACCGGGATGCTGACCGATTCAATGATCTTTTGGATCATATCGGGGTCGCTCATACGAGCCACACCGCCATCCGCACGGATGTCTGCGGGAACACGTTCAAGCGCCATAACGGCACAAGCGCCAGCGTCTTCTGCAATCTTGGCATGATCGGCGTTGACCACATCCATGATCACGCCGCCTTTGAGCATTTGAGCTAAACCCTTTTTGACTTCAAACGAACCTGTTTTTTGTTCCATAATCCAGCCTCCTGAATGCTAACTCTTCTTTAAAATAGAAGAGGAATTTTTCGTGTATCGTGATTCTACCACGCCCCCCAAAGGCAGGCAACCAATCAACTTGGGAGAGTCTTGTCATTTATTCTTTAAGATTTCAACCTTGATTAAAAGGCTTAGTATTATATCTTTCGGCAGACCAACTCACCTTTCCCTATTGGAACGATCATTGCGTCAATCCGTTCGTCAGAGAGAGCCCAGTCTAGCAAGGGTTGCAAGGTTTTCTGGTGATTTATGGCATTGTCTGCAATTAATAAACCGCCTTTTACCAATTTTGGAATCACCATCTCATAGCATTCTTGATAAACTTCTTTCTCGGCATCCAGAAAACAAAAAGCGATCTTTTCCATTTTTGAAAGATAATGGCGGGCGTCACCTTGTATCAGGGTTACCCTGTTTTCAACTTCTGCCATTTTAAAGGTTTCTCGCGCCAGGGCAATTTTTTCTGGTAGTACTTCAAAAGTCGTAAGCTTGCGTTGACTGGCTTCACAGGCCAAAACCAACCATAGTGCAGAATAACCTGCGCTTGTGCCAATTTCAACCACTTCACCCTCAGGGGAGCCGGCGAGCATTAATGCCAGAAATCGGCCCGTTTCTGGGGGGATTTGGCGCAAGCGCTGCAAACGTTGTGTACCATTTAAGCGGTCTTGCTGATCTATTGATTCAAGGCAGCGCATGCGTTCTTGTATCGGTCTGCGAATTGACTGGAACATAGTCATCCTCACTGGATAAATTCTAATACACAAAAATGTCCATACCTACTATTTTAGAAATAGAGCGATTTTATCCGTTTTTTATGCAACCAAATCTGTAATTTTGTGATTATATAATTGTAAACAGCGATATTCATCGGTCAGAAAATACATTGAAAATCTCGGTAACCTTCTTGTCTGTATAAGAGGGTGATTGAAAATCTGACAATTTAGATAAATAAGGTGAATATTATATAAAAGGAAAACCTGCCATGAAATTTTTACAGAACGTTAAAGTGTTTCAGAAAGTCTTATTGTTAGGGGTGATCATCATAGCTGCCTTTGCAGTGCTATTAGCAGCATACATTTATCCACTTTTTAAGCAAAATTTGTTTAATTCAAAAGAAGCACAAACCAAGAATATGGTCGATTCAGCCGTGGCTGTGGTTGAACATTATGCTGAGCTTGAAAAAAGCGGGGCAATGACCACCGAAGAGGCTCAATCTGAAGCCATCAATGCGGTACGTTACATGCGCTATGATAACGGCAACTATTTCTGGATCAACGATATAAAACTCAAATTAGTAATGCATCCAAACGTTTCTATTGAAGACAAGCCCGAGTGGTATGAAGATGGCGGTTTATCTGACTATGCCGATCCAACGGGTAAAAAGCTTTTTGTTGAAATGGTGAATGTCGCTAATGAACAGGGTGAAGGTCATGTGGATTATGAATGGCCTAAATCTGGTAAAACAGGCGACCCTTCAGCCCCCAAGATCTCGTACGTTAAATTGGTGCCTGATTGGGGTTGGGTGGTAGGCACTGGCATCTATGTGGATGATGTGCAGAAAACAATCAACACAGCGATGGTAAGCGCATTAATTATGATTCTCGTAATTGTTGGTCTCAGTATTTTTGTTGCCATCTTAATAGGAAGATCAATCGCCAAACCGCTTGGTATGATGACCGGTATTGCCGGACGTTTAGCCCTTGGTGATATTTCCGATAAAGTTTCAATGCAGCGCAAGGACGAAATAGGATCACTCGCAAATGCTTTCGAAAGAATGATCCAATATCAAAGGGCTGCCTCAGAAGTTGCAGATCAAATGGCAGAGGGCGACCTGACTGCTACCATACAGCCCAACAGCGAAAAAGACCGGCTTGGTAATTCGTTTGTGAAGATGCTTAATAGTCTTCGCGACGCCATTGGCCAGGTTTCTTTAAATGCTGCATCATTAGATTCAGCTGCAGATGATCTTTCACAGGCTTCTAATCAAGCCGCACAGGCGACCAGCCAGATTGCGACCACCATTCAGCAAGTGGCGAATGGGTCTAACGTTCAGGCTGATGCAATAAGCAAGACTGCCAGTGCAGTCGATCAGATGGCTCAGGCGATCAATGGTGTAGCCAAGGGTGCGCAGGAACAAAGCGCCTCAGTATTCAAAGTCAGCAATGCCACCGATCAGATCAACAAAGCCATTATTCAAGTTGCTGGCAATGCCGCTGCAGTGACCGCAGAATCTGATGTTGCTGCAGAAGCTGCGAGAAAAGGTGCCATTACCATTGAACAAACTTTGGCGGGTATGCAGAGCATCAAACAAAAAGTTGGCATTTCCGCTGAAAAAGTGGAAGAGATGGGCCGCCGATCTGAAGAAATTGGCAAGATTGTTGAAACCATTGAAGATATTTCTTCTCAAACCAACTTACTTGCTTTGAATGCCGCCATTGAAGCAGCCCGCGCAGGCGAGTATGGCAAGGGCTTTGCAGTCGTGGCAGATGAAGTCCGCAAACTGGCCGAGCGTTCTTCACTGGCAACCAAAGAAATCTCCGATTTGATCAGCCGCATACTCACCAGTGTCGAAGACGCAGTCAAAGCCATGGAAGACGGCTCACAAGAAGTCGAAAGGGGTGTCGAAAACGCGAACCAGGCCGGTACGGTATTGTCTGAAATCTTGAATGCTGCCGAAGCGGTCAACAAGCAGGCAGTTTTGGCTGGTGAAGCCACACAGCACATGAGACAAGTATCTGAAGAATTGGTGACCGCAGTCGATTCCGTTTCAGCAGTGGTTGAAGAAAACACAGCGTCAACCGAGCAAATGGCTGCCAATACATCAGAGGTTCATACTGCCATTGAAAGCATCGCCAGTATCAGTGAAGAGAACAGTGCCTCGGTGGAAGAGGTCAGCGCCAGTACTGAAGAGATGAGTGCCCAGGTGGAAGAAGTTACCGCCTCAGCTCAGCAGCTTTCTGAAATGTCAAAAATGCTGCAATCTGTTGTAAATCGATTCAAATTGAGCTAATCTCACTGTAGGTTCTGAATGATGAAATGGACACGCTGTCAAAAGCGTGTCTATTTTTTTGCCACTCTCAATTAGGCGATTGGCGACAGGACTGGCTCTTTTCTTGCACCATTATTCTTCAGAACCTTTAAGATGGTTATGGAGAATGTTATGGGTTTAAAGTATTCATCCTTTGCAATCCGCGGAATTGATGTCAGTCAATTTAATGGCACCATAGACTGGACCAAAGTAAGTGCCAATTTTTCGGGAATCAGGGTCGGTTATGGCCGCACCATTGACACCAAATTTAAAGAAAACTGGCTGAATTCAAAAGGCAAGGTCAATCGTATCCCCTACTGGTATATGGATTATTACTCCAACCACACTTCAGGAGCGACCGTGAACGGGATGGCGGATGCTGATTGGGGCAAGGAACAGGCTGAAACTTGTTGGGCAAATCTCAAGAATGACCCTGATGGCAGTGTATTTCTGGATATCGAAAATGGTCACCCATCATACTCGCCAGCAATTTCAACTGTGTCTGTCAGGGCGCAAGCCATCGCTAAAGCTTTTCTTGAACGCATGGATGAGTTGAGCAGCAAACGAAACGGTATCTATTGTTCGTTAGGTTTGCTAAACTGGTTCAACGCCTGGTTCAAAGATCGTCCCTTGTGGGTGGCCTGGTATAACGAAAACCAAACGCCCCAGACTGTTTTAAGTTCTGTGGCGACTAATGGGTGGCTTGGCAAATGCCTGATCTGGCAGTATGCCTCTGATGGCGATATGGATGATGACGGCGCTGGCGACGGTGTGGCAATGGGTATGGCCTACAAAACACTGGATTTAAATGCCTGGCTCGGAACGAGCGCACAATATACTGAGTTGTTTGGCAAGGAGGTACAACAAGTGGCACTCTACAGAATTAAGATCTTGATCTATAACTTAACCGTACGCACAGGGCCGGGCGTGCTTTATCCACGCTTGCGCAGGGCAGATTTCCCTGGTGAATATAATATTTATGAAGAAAAGAACGGTTTTGGGCGCATTAGCGATATTAAATCTGAATGGCTCAGCCTGTCGCCCGATTATGTTCAAAAGATAACCACACCGACACCACCTCCAGCTGAATTAACCGATGCCGAAAAGCTTGCTCGACTTTGGGCAGCTCATCCGGAATTGCATTAAAAGATTGCTGAAACTCGCATCAATTTATAATCCATTATTGGTACAAACCAAAACAGAGTATCTTGATACTCTGTTTTTTACATTTTCAACCAATTTAGGGCTGATTGATTGCTCTCAAATATCCTGTAACTAATCCCCCGATTTTGGCACACCGTTTCAAGAAATTTAAAATGTTCTCTGTAGATTTCAGGGATAACAGCCGCCAATTTTACATTCATCGGCATACCCGATTTTTTAATTTCATCAGGTCGGTAGAAAACTTCAAGTGTTTTGCCTGTCACAAAATGAATTTCTGTGTGGTCTAAAAGACAACGGAGTGAACGATGCTCTTTCATGGACAGCATGATGCTCTTCACCATTTCACCAGAGCTTTTTGCATCTGCATCGCCATGGGTTTTAACGACGACAATTTGATCATCCGGTAAGTAAGAAATATTGACTTCCATGTTTGTCTGAAAAACCCCATTTTAATAATAGTAGATTGCTAACCATGAACAAATCGTTTATTCACATTAATTATTGTATTACTAATGGTTGATTAACGGGTGATTTTTTACGCTTTTCTGTGGATGCTTCCAACGAAAATGCAAGCCCTGAAAAGACCAGACTCAATGCCACAAACCACGGATTGGATATTGGAAGCCATGCCGCAGAGAGATAAGGCAAGGCCAATGCGATCAGCACCAGCATTCGTGGAATCTTGTTTTCAGATTTAAGTGTGAGTATCAGCCAGGGCAGCAGGGGCAATAGAGAGTAAACCCAGGCGATGGGCAGGCAGGCAATTCCCAGCCAGACCATGCAGGCCCAGCCAAAAACACTGTCGCTGTGTAAGCCAATCCAAAACACACAAGCGGCTAAGACACCGACCACTGCGAGTCCCGGCCATCCGCCCATGCGCCAGGCAACAATGGCCAGAGCGCCGTTATCGGGTCGTAAAATCTGATCCAACGAATTACCTACATTACTTGCCATATAAGCTGAAATTGAATCCAAACGCAGCAATAGCAGCAGAGCAATGGCGGCCGCCCAAACAGCGGCAAAACCGATCAGCGCCGACCAGCGTTTTCGCCAGATGGGGTGCATCAGCAGAGCCGCAGCAAAATATTTGGGCAAAGAAGCCAGTCCGATAAAAAGTCCGCTTAATAATGGTTTTTCTCTGAAGCGATATGCCAATGCCAGCCCTAACATCCAGATGGGTGTGAATTGACCAAGTGACCAGATCGCAGGCGGCCAGGCCAGCGACAGCAGCCCGGCAAGCATGCTCATTTTCCAATTCAAGTTGAATAATCTTGCCGTGACCACGATGCAGGCCAGCATGCACAACATCCAGAGTGTTTGCGCAAGGGGGTAGTCTAACAAAGTGAACGGCACAACCAACAGAAAAGCCGTTGGCGGATGCGTCGAACGATGGTCAGCCTGCCATAGGATGCCCATCTTTTCAAAAGCGGTGACCAGCACGGGATAAAGTTCTTCGGACGGGTGAACGAGGGCTTGTGCGCCGATATAATCTTGCGCAATGTCGTAGCGCAGTGGATAGTCGATCATGGCCGGGATGATGTTTCGGGCATAGACCACGCTGACCATGATTGCGAAACTGACTAAAATGATTGCATTGATGATTTTTTGCTTCATTTTCCCCTTCTGTGGTGATCGTGAGGTACAGATTCGCATTGATGGATTAAATTATATACCAGGACGCCTCTGTGATGCCCCTATTTTTTATCACCCCTCGCCTTTAATGGAAGAAAAAACCCCTTGACAAAATAGAATTTAAGTTCTATAAATTATTAAATCTATTGGTTTTGATCTTTTCCAACTAAATATACATGGCAGCTTCGCAATTCCATTCCCGTTTTGGATTCGTTTTCTTTGTTTTCGGTTTTTTCTTGAAACAAAAACGAATCCTCAACTACTAAAAAGACACTTTTTTGTGATGGTCTATTGCCTTTTTTAACCCTGAATTTTGATTCGTGCATAAAAACGAATGCAAAACAAACCGTTGATTTTTTCGCTGAATTGTCGAGATGGTTGCGCGCCCGAGTTGTTTAGGCACGAAAGGCAGGGTGGGTTCAATCTTTGAACCCACCACAAAAAAACTTTTTATTTGCCAGGTCAAGCCTGTTCAGAAAGAATCTGAAAACTTGGCTTCCGAAGAACGGATTAACCTATCATTCCCCTCTTAAATTTCGCCATGGTCATGTTCAATATGGCCAGGCACATTCCAAAACGCAAGAAGACTATAAAGCAATTAGTCAAAATGTGATGCATTCAAGTACAGGTATTACTGATCAGTTTTATTCCAACACGGATGATGATATGAAAAAGAATCGAATTGATTCGATGTTCTTTTGGGGGTAATTACGTGAAAAGTCAGATCAGGATTTTGAAGAATTTAGACATGTTTTCAGCTTGGAAAAAGTTAAAATTTAAAATTACATGTCCGAGTTCAAACATGCCATTCTTGAAATGTTACAACTGTATATGTTTCAAAATCTTGATAGAATCAATTCCAAATGAAGCAGTCTATTGCTTTAAATCAGCATATATAATATCCCTATTGTCCCAAATCTCATCGTTAGTAGAATTTATGCGAGAATCTCTTTCCATTGTTTTTATAAGGAACTTAATATTTACAATGTTAATTCCTTTTATTGGAGCGATTGGAGAAACAAAAGCATTTGTAAAAACGATTATAGGATGAACCCAAACATCAAAACCAATACATTCTTTTAATCTATCCCGAAGCCAATATGTGTTTTTCATAGTTTGGGATATAAAATCTTTTTCGGGAAGGTGCTCGTTTATATATATTGTGTTGTCTTGAACAGTTACTTTTCCATAGTGAGATTTAGTTTCGATTAAGAATATGCCCGCATCCCTTTTAATTATTACATGATCTATGTTTCCATATGTGGTTTCTATATCATTAATAATAAAATAATCTTCTTTCATATCTAAAAATATTGAATCAACTCTTACTTCTGCTTTTGCTCCTTTGCGAGCACGAGTAACTTCTTTGACTTTTTTATTAAGTTGCCTGTCAAAAATATCAGGAAAGATTTTAATTACAACTAAAAGGATAAGTATTCCTGCACCACCAATTCCAAGAGCCTTTGAATTATTTATAATAAGAATTAGTAGAATAAAAATAGCAACACCAACAATCCCATAAATGATCATTTTCTTATAGCGTTTATCGGCAAGTTGATTTGTGGATTCACCAGCCAGATTTTTATTTTTCTCTGTTTTTGGCGGTTGTGTTTTTCTTTTCTTAGGAATTGCAAGAACAACAATCATAATTATTGCTAAAGGCCCAAAAAACGAGCCAAATAAGCTGTAAACTTGGCTCATCATGCTTGGAGCTACAAGGTATATAGCAAAACCGCATGCTACCAATATAACAATATTTCTAATCAGATTTTTAATAAAATCCATTAATAGCCTCCCTATTTTCAATAATTATAGTTAAAAACAAAATGACATGTCAAGTTCAAATATGTCGTTTTTGGCAAAAGGCTCCTCGTCGAAGACTCGAATACTTATTCCACGAATGGGGAACGCCGAACCTAATTTAGGCTCCTCTTGCTCCCTTCGGGAGCGACTCGTAGCAAGGTAGTAATATAAAAGAAACACCCGATATCGGGTGTTTCTTTTATAGGCTCCTCGTCGAAGACTCGAACTTCGAACCTAGCGGTTAACAGCCGCCCGCTCTGCCGATTGAGCTAACGAGGAACGTGAGCACTATTATAATTCATGCTCCCACGCTGTCAAGCGCATCACGCAGATTATGCCTCGAGCATCGACTTGATGAACACCCGCCGGCGTTTATGCTGGCGCTTCTCAAAATACTTCCATTGGGTCTGCACCAGAGAGTTGGTCTCCAACTCGGGGTTGGATTCCACTTTGGTGATGCCGTTGCGTTGAAACACCTTGATGATGTGATCCATCATGATGGCGTTCACGCCCTTGCCTTTATATTCATCTTTGACGCCGATCAGATACAGGTCCGCTCGGTCATTCTTTTTCATCGCCTTCAGCAGGTGGATGAACCCAAATGGAAAGAGCTCCCCGCCGGATTTCTGCAGCGCACGCGAGAAAGAGGGCATGGTGATGCCAAAGCCTACCAGTTCATCCTTGTCATTGATCACGAAAGGTGCATAATCAGGCACGATCATGCCGAAATACTGTTTGATCGCCAATGCAATCTGTTTTTCGGTCAGTGGGATTACACCATAAAGGTGCTTATAGGCTTCGTTAAAAACCGCAAACATCTGAGGAGCATATTTGAGAATGTCTTTTTTCTTTTTGACCTTCAAGATGTGCAGGTTGCTGCGCTTCTTGGCGGCTTCGGCCACTTTTGAGATGACTTCAATTGGTTCCTTGGGGACTGTGATCTCGTACTCCACCCAATCCACGGCCTTGGCGTAGCCCAGCCGTTCAAGATGTTCGCGGTAATAAGGATGATTGTAGAATCCCACCATGGTACCCAACTGGTCAAAACCCTCCACCAGCATTGCTTCGCGATCCATATCGGTGAAGCCCAGTGGGCCGTGAAGTGCTTCAACATTAAAGGTTTTAACCCAGGATTCCACAGTGTCAAGCAGTGCTTTTGAGACATCAGGGTCATCGATGAAATCGATCCAGTTAAAGCGGCCGTAATTAACGCCCCAGTGTTCTTGATAGCGTTTGTTAACGATGCCAGCCACCCGACCGACGATCTTTCCGTCCTGGTAAGCCAGCCAGTATTTGGCTTCACAGTGGTCAAAGGCAGGGTTCCTGTCCCAGAGCAGGGTTTCGTAGTCGTCCATGAACAGGGTCGGTACATAATAGGGGTTGCCTTTGTAAAGCTGTTTGGTATAGCGGATAAACGTGCGCAGTTCCTTAAGGGTCTTGACTTCCTTAATCACAGGTTGCATGGCAAAATGCCTCTCAATGCTTAATTAAGATAATTGCATGTGTGTTTCAAACACTCTTGGTGAGCAAGAGTTGCGAAGGGCATTCGATTTTATGATTTAGTATTCAAAAAGGGTGGTGTCCACTTCTCTCGCCCAGGCATTGATCCCCCCGGTCAGGTTTTTTACCTGGTTGAAGCCCGCTTCTTTCAGTTGGTGAAGTGCTCTTCTTGAACGGGTGCCGTTGCGGCAGAAAACCACAAGCGCGCGGTCGCGATCCAACTCGCCGATGCGATCCATCAACTGTTCGGCCGGGATATGCACAACGTTTGGCAGCGTGGAGATTTGCAGTTCAACTTCTGAACGGACGTCCAGCACCTGCGGTGGTGAAGAAGAGAGGATCTCTAGCGCCAGATCGTGGGCTGGGATCATCTCGTTGGCTTCCAGCGGCTCCGCCAGACTCACAGCACAGAAAGTTGGGTAATCAATTAATGCCGTGATCTGCGGCTTTTCACTGCATAGCGGACAGGCAGGGTTTTTCTTTAAATTAATGGTTCTGAAGCTCATGGCCAATGTGTCGACCATCAGCAATTTATTGATCAGTGGTTCACCTGTGCCTAAAATCAATTTGAGTGCTTCTACGGCTTGCAAGGTGCCGATGATGCCGGGTGTGATGCTAAAAACCCCTGCTTCACCGCAGGCAGGTGCAGCGCCATCAGGCGGCGGCTCAGGGAAGAGACAGCGATAACAGGCGCCCTTGGTGGCGTCAAAGACGCTGACCTGACCCTCAAAGCGGTAGATCGCGCCGTAGACCACCGGACGGTGAGTCAGTGCACAAAGATCGTTGATCAAGTAGCGTGTGGCAAAGTTATCCGAGCAATCCAGCAGCAGGTCAAAACCGTCAGCGATCCGTTCAGCGTTTTTCTGATCGAAAGACTCAAGAATGGCTTCCACCTTGATGAAAGGATTAAGGTCAAGCATTCGTTCGCGAGCAGATTCCACCTTGGGGCGGCTAATTTGACTGCTGCCGTGCAGCACTTGACGCTGCAGATTCGAAGTATCCACCACGTCATCATCCACGATTCCGATCCGTCCCACCCCGGCTGCTGACAGGTAGAGCGCTGCCGGCGATCCGAGACCACCTGCACCCACGATCAGCACCGAAGCCGCTTTCAGCCTGGCCTGACCATGCAATCCGATCTCTGGCACCATCAAATGGCGCGAGTAGCGGTAAAGTTCATCCTGCGTGAAAATAGTTTGTGTCATAACAAGCATTATAGCAAGCCTTTAAAAGAAATAAAGGGATCATTACTTCCGGTATTCTTTTTGCACCTATAATATTCATATGGTCTTAACAAAAAAGCGCGTAACATTAATTTTCTTCATCATTCTGTTGCTGGCCATCCTGATCAGGTGCGGAGCCATGATTAACCGCAGTTTCTGGTATGACGAGGCATTCTCGATCCTGATCTCCGAGAAAGGACCGCAAGCCATCCTTGCCGGCACTCTGACCAAGGATGAACCGTCAGTCACTGCAGATATTCACCCTCCGACATACTACTTTTTGCTGGACGGCTGGATGCGCTTGGTTGGCACCTCCATTTTGGCCGCCAGATTGCTCTCGTTACTCCTGGGGTTGGGTATTCTGGTTAACCTCTACCTGTTGACCAAAGAATTGCTTGGGGAACCCTCCGCGCTTCTGGCATGTTTATTGGCAGCGGTTTTCCCATTCCAGGTGCAGTTTGCCACCGAGATCCGCATGTACGCGCTCCTGACTTTCTTTCTTACACTGGCTACTTTTGCCTTCATCAAGGGCATGCGCTCCAGGTCTTGGCGTTGGTGGTTGCTGTTTGCTTTATCCGCGGCGCTGGCACAGTACACCCAAAACCTGGCAGCCTTCTACCTGGTCTCGCTTGCGCTGACTGGCATTATTAAATGGGATCGAAAGCTGATCAAACAAACATTGTTTGCAGGGTTGGGCGCTGTGTTGCTCTACCTTCCGTGGCTGATCCATCTGCCCGCCCAATTTGCCAAAATTCAGCATCATTACTGGATCGAGCGTCCTTCGGTGGTAGTCTTGATCAACCTCTTGCTGCGCTTCACCACCAATCTGCCGCTGCCTGACCCATGGATGCTGCCTGCGCTGTTGATTGCTTTTTTGACCACTGCAATGGGCTTGCTTCTAACCTTTCGCATGCTGCGGCAAAAATCAGACGGATACCCGATCGGTTTATGGCTTGCCTGGATGTCTTTCGCACCACCGCTTTTCTTGTGGCTCTTGTCGCAGTGGACGCCGGTTTACGTGGACCGTGCCTTGCTGGCCTCCCAGGCTGTCTTCTGCATCTGGCTGGCCTGGGTGATCAAGAAAACCTCCATGCCCAAAGTGATTCAATGGGCAACCGCCGTTTTGCTGACCGCTGGCATTGGGATGGGATTGAACCAATTGGCCACCAACAACGGTTTTGGTTACGATCCGCTAAAAAAGATTAACGAAGTCCTGTCAACCGAAATGCAGCCCGATGATGTGGTGGTGCATTCCAACAAGCTGACCTATTTGCCGCTTTTCTATTATGACCCTGAGATGCCGATGAGTTTTATCGGCGACGAACCCGGCGGTTCAACCGATACGCTTTCAAAGGCGACACGCAAGATTTTAGGCGTCAACGATGCACCTGACGTAGAATCCGCAGTCAGTAGCGCCCAAAGAATCTGGTTTGTAATATATGAAGAGTCTGTGAAGGAGTATGTTGAGGCAGGTTATTCCACCCATGCTCACTTAAGCTACTTGGACGAGCATTTCAAACAGAATTCTTTCACCAGCTATGGAAATGTGCAGCTTTATCTCTTTGAGCATAGGTAATGATGAAAAAACACTTGCTTGAAATCATGTTCCTCCTTCTAATCTCAACGGCCATCATGTCGGCATCTTCGCTGCCAAACTGGATGGGGCGTTCGCTTCAAAATGAAAAGGTCTCTTTCAGAGGGCAGTACTTTGACAACCAGGATTACGCCGTGGATATTGCCATGATGCAGGCCGGCATGAAAGGTGAGTGGCACTACCAGATGCGCTTCACCACTGAGGAGCACAAGGCAGTCTCCATCCGCTTGTTTTACCTGGCATTGGGTCACATCAGCCGTGTGATTGGGCTTGAGCCGGAATCCACATACGGCCTTTTCCGCTGGATCTTTGGCTACCTGGCGCTGTTTGCAATCTACGGATTGAGCAGGAATTATTTCGAGAAAAAATTATTGGTCTGGGCGGCTTTTTTGCTGGCGGTTTTTGGGTCGGGTCTGGGTTGGTTGCAACTGCTGGCAGGCTGGCAGATCGGCCCCATCACCCCTGTGGATTTTTGGCTGATCGATGCCTATGTCTTCTTTAGCCTTTCGCTCTTTCCGCATTTTTCGTGCACGATTGCCTTAATGGCGTTTGGGCTGCTGGGCTTTTTGAAATTCCTTGAGTTGCGGCAATGGCGTTTTATGTTACTTGTGTGTGTAGCAGGCGTGCTAACCCAACTGGTCAACCCGATTGCTTTTGTGGTGGTGGATGCTGCCATCTTATTTTCAGCGCTTTTAACCTGCTTCAAAGACCGCAGCCGATTAAAGAACCTGGCGTTTGCAGTCGGATTGATCGGACTGTCGCAGGTTCCAATGCTGGTCTATAACCTCGTGATCCTCAGCCGCGATCCCATCTGGAGCCAGTACACGGCTCAGAACATCACTTTGTCGCCATCGCCGTTGCATTACCTGATGGGTTTTGGCCTCTTCTGGCCCTTGGTTCTGACCGGAGCGGTTTCTGCCATCAGAGAGCGCAACCCCGAATTCATTGGGTTGTTGGGATGGCTCTTGAGCGCGTATATTCTGGCATATCTGCCCACCTTGATCCAGAGACGCTTTTTACTGGCCGTTACGCTTCCACTGGCGATCCTTGGCTTATATGGGTTGGAAAAACTCATTGATTGGCTCGGAGAAAAAACAGAGCGTAGAAAACCCGTTGTTGTCATGACGACTATTTTGCTGGTATCAATTTCTTCGATCTATTTAATCTACGGTAATATGCAGTTGCTTAAAACCTTGCCTGATGCCAGTTTCTACCCGGCAAGTTTGAACCCGGCCTTCGAGTGGTTGGCTGAGAACGCCGACCCCGCTGATTTTGTGCTGGCAAGTGAACGCACAAGTCAGCTAGTCGCCCAAAAAAGCGGTCTGCGCGTTTTTGCAGGTCACGAAATGGAAACCATTTTTTACTCGGAAAAACTCAAACAGGTAGCGTTGTGGTATCAATCAAACTTGCCCGACGAGGCGCTTGAAATCAGCGCGGTAAAGTGGGTGGTTTACGGTCCGGATGAAAAAAGACTGGCACCAGATTTTTCACCTGGAAATAACCTGACACCAGTGTTTGAAAGCTCAGATGCGTTGCTTTACAAAGTGATCAATTAGACGGATTTTCGGGTTTCGTTTGATACAATAATCCCCATGAATCGCCTCCTGGGTATTTTCCTCATTGTCGTGTCAGCGGCCTCTTTTGGCACACTGGCTATTATCGGGCGTTATGCTTATGCAGACGGTCTGGATGTGACCACCATGTTGTTCCTGCGGTTTACCATTGCCGCCATTCTAATGTTTGCCTGGCTGGCGATTCGCAAAGAGCCGCTGCCCCGCGGACGTACTCTACTGCAACTGGCTGGCATGGGCGGGCTTGGGTATGTTGGCCAATCTTTCTGTTTCATGAGCGCCATCAGTTATGCTTCCACCGGGTTGGTGGCATTGCTGCTTTATCTTTACCCGGTGTTTGTGACTATATTGACCGTGATTGTTCAGAAGGTCAAATTGACCTCGCGAACCGTTTTTGCACTCGTGCTGGCAACAGTCGGCGCTGCGCTGACCGCCAACCCGCAGGGTGGACAGCTCCCCGGTATTCTATTAGCCATTTCGGCTGCGGCTATCTATGCGGTTTACATTTTAGTGGGCACAGGGGTGATGAAAAAGGTGTCAGCCGTGCAATCCTCGGCCGTTATCTTTGCTTCGGCTGCGCTGGTGTTTGGTGTTTTGACAGTCATCCGCGGACCGCACTGGCCGACCACACCAAACGGCTGGCTGGCAATCAGCGGCATCGCTGTGATTGCCACCCTGCTGCCTGTGGCGACTTTTCTGGGCGGTTTGAAGATCATTGGCGCCACAGATGCTTCTCTGCTTTCCACCCTTGAGCCGGTGGTGACGGTAATTTTGGCGGCCATGCTGCTGGGTGAAAAGGTGCAGCCGCTGATGGTTGCAGGTGGAGTACTCATTCTGGTAGCTGTTATATTGATCGTCAGGCAGCCTAAAAGCAACCTTTCAGCCGAAGCCGGATAGACCCAAACTGCAAATCAAGGTTTTCTTTTTATGCTACAATCCTTCAATATTAACGATTGAGGCAAAATAATGGCATCCCAACAGCGCATTGTTATCAAGATTGGCACATCCACGCTCACGGCTGGCAGCAAAAAGCTGAACCCTGCCCAGATGGTGGATCTTGCCCGCCAGTGCGCTGCACTATACACTCAAAAATACCAGGTGGTGCTGGTTTCATCCGGTGCCATGGCAGCTGGGCGTGAAGAATTGGGCTATCCAACCCTGCCCAAGGGCGTTCCTGCCAAACAGATGCTTGCAGCGGTGGGTCAACCGCGCTTGATGGCCATGTATGAACAATATTTTGGCATTTACAAGGTGCATGTGGCGCAGGTGCTGCTCACCCGCGCGGACCTGGCCGACCGTCATGGTTATCTCAACGCGCGCGCCACGCTTGAAGCGCTGCTGGGTCAAGGCATCATCCCGATCGTAAACGAAAATGACACCATCGCCACCGAAGAGATCCGTATCGGCGACAATGACAATCTTTCTGCACAGGTGGCCAACCTGATCGAAGCGGACTTGTTGATTCTCCTTACCGATCAGGATGGACTCTATACCGCTGATCCACGCTCAAACAAAAATGCCAAATTGATCTCAGAAGTTGGACCAGAACCCTTTTCAAAAGAATTGTGGCAATCTGCCGGGGGCAGTGAAAGCGGTCTGGGGACAGGCGGTATGATGACCAAGCTTCAAGCGGCTGACCTGGCGCGCCACGGCGGCACCGAGGTGGTCATTGCCCGCGGCTCCATTGAAAATGTTTTGTTGCGTCTGACAAGTGGAGAGATAACCGGCACGAAACTGGTGCCAGTGGTCAATAAACTGGAAGGACGCAAGAGGCGCATTCTCTCAGGCAGTCACACCAAAAATGAGATCGTGATAGATGACGGAGCCGTTCAAGCGCTTTCTCGTGGCGGATCGCTGCTGCCAGCCGGAGTGACACAAATCAACGGTAACTTTGAGCGCGGCGATGCGGTAAAGCTGGTTACAGCCGACAAGAAATCTGTGGCAGTCGGCCTGACCAACTATGGCACGGCTGATTTGCAAAAATTGTGCGGCAAGCAATCCGCAGAGATTGAGACAATTTTGGGCTTTACCTTTGGGGATGAAGCCATTCACCGCGATCACATGGTGCTCTTATGACAAATACAATGTCCAACTACATGTTAAAACTTGGTCAACAAGCCAAAGCGGCCTCACGAACCCTGGCTCATGTGAGCACGGCGCAGAAGAACGCAGCGCTTGAAAAGGTTGCAGAGCAGATTGAAAAAGAAACCCCTGAAATTTTAGCTGCCAATGCAGCAGATCATGCCGAGGCGGGCGCTTCAGGGCTAGGTGAAGCCATGCTTGACCGATTGCTACTCAACGAGAAGCGCTTGCAAACCATCGTTTCAGACCTGCGCAGTGTGATCAGCCTGCCTGACCCGGCGGGGGAGCATTTTGATGAGCAACTCATGCCCAATGGGTTGAAGATGCACAAACAGCGTGTACCCATGGGAGTGCTGGGGGTCATCTATGAATCTCGCCCCAATGTAACTGTGGATGTGGCAGGGCTCGCTTTAAAATCGGGCAACTGTGTGATTATGCGCGGCGGCAAAGAAACGCTGCGTTCAAATGTTGCTTTTATCGGTGCCATCCAGCGCGGCTTGAAAGGGTCAGAGATTCCTGCTGAAGCCATTCAACTGGTTGCCGATACTGACCGCGGGCTGGTGCTTGAACTGCTGCAAATGGATCAGTACGTGGATATGATCATTCCACGAGGCGGGGCTGGGCTTCACGACTTCTGCCGTCAAAACAGCCGCATTCCGGTGATCACCGGTGGTATTGGTATTTGCCACCTGTTTGTGGATGAAAGCGCTGACCTCGATAAATCCATTGAGGTCATCCGCAACGCCAAGATTCAGCGCCCGTCGGTTTGCAACTCACTGGATACTGCCTTGGTGCATCAAAGTGTGGCTTCTGAACTGCTGCCGCGCCTGGTAAAACGGCTGAGTGCAGACGGGGTGGCGTTCCGAGCCGATGCAACAGCCTACGCGCTGCTCAAAGGTGATGAAAGCGTCAAACTGGCTGGCGATGAAGATTTTGATACCGAGTGGCTTTCATTGATGCTTGGGTTAAAGGTGGTTAACAATCTGGAAGAAGCCATCGAGCATATTGCCCGGCATTCCACTGCCCACTCAGATGGTATCTTGACCAACGATCCGGCTAATGCGGCACACTTTTTAGAGATGGTGGATTCCGCGGCGGTGTACGTAAACGCCTCCACCCGCTTTACAGACGGCTCACAAATGGGGCTGGGTGCCGAGATTGCCATCTCAACACAGCGCATGCACGCTCGTGGACCGATGGGGCTGCGCGAACTAACCACCTTTAAATGGGTGGTTCAGGGTGATTATCACGTAAGATCATGAATTATTCGAGATCTGAGGGGTGGATGCGGCGGGCCAGTTTTGTTTCGCCGCGTTTTTTCTTTGAGTCCACGCGTTCTGCTTTGGCGCTCAAACTGGGGCGGGTTGGGCGACGTGTTTTGGGTTCGATGGTTGCTTTCTGGATCAAGGTGGTCAGACGAAGGATTGCATCTGCCCGATTTTGTTCTTGCGTGCGGTAGCGTTTGGCTTCAATCACCAAAACGACGTCATCCGTCATGCGGCTGCCAGCCAATTTGATCAACCTGGTTTTGATAGGTTCAGGTATGGATGGAGATTGACGCACATCGAAGCGCAACTGGCAGGCGGTGGCGACCTTGTTCACATTCTGTCCGCCAGGTCCGGCAGAACGGATATAGTCAAAGTGTAATTCTTCGTCTTCAAGATGTATGTGTTTGGATATCTCAAGCATGAATTAAGTATAGCCCAAAACAATAACTCAATTATTTTTGATATTTTCTTCTATAATGAAACAAATACGTTGTTCCTTAAAGGAGAGATAGCCATGAAAGTTCTATTTATCGGCGGTACCGGCATCATCAGCACAGCTTGCGCCGCGCGCGCAATTGTAAAAGGGATTGACTTGACCCTGCTGAACCGCGGAAAATCCGCACGGCCAACGGCAGAAGGTGCAGCGATCATTCATGCTGATATTCACGACATAGCCTCCATGCGTTCGGCATTGGCGGGTAAAGACTTTGATGCGGTCGTGGATTGGATTGCATACACGCCCCATGATGTGCAAAAAGACATTGATCTCTTCAGCGGCAAGACCGGTCAGTTTGTGTTTATCAGTTCCGCGTCAGCTTATCAAACGCCGGCATCCAATCTGCCCATCCGCGAATCAACACCGCTTGAGAATCCATTTTGGGATTACTCTCGCAATAAGATTGCTTGCGAAGAACTGTTGGTGGCTGAATATAGGAAGAATAAATTCCCATTCACTATTGTGCGTCCTTCTCACACGTATGATCGCACCAGTCTGCCTATTGAAGGAGGCTATACGGTCATCGATCGTATGCTCAAAGGCAAGCCGGTCATCGTACACGGCGATGGCACCTCCATCTGGACCCTGACCCATAACACGGATTTTGCCAAAGGTTTTGTCGGGTTATTGGGGAACTCACGCGCCAGGGGAGAGATCTTTCACATCACCTCGGATGAATGGTTGACATGGAATCAAATTCATAATTTATTAGGTGAGGCAGCTGGGGTGACTCCACAGTTGGTACATATCCCCTCTGATCTGATCGCAGCATATGACCAGAATATCGGTTCCAGCCTGTTGGGTGATAAGACTCACAGCGCCATTTTTGACAATAGCAAGATCAAACAAGTCGTGCCAGAGTTTGTCTGCACGGTGCCATTCTCATTAGGCGCAAAAGAGATTATTGGTTGGCACAATGCTGAGCCTTCAAGGCAAAAAATAGACCCCAAATTTGACCAAATGTGTGATTTGCTTCTTTCGAATTATCAAAAAGCTTGGTTAAATTAGACAAAAAAGGTTCAGGCGAAACGCCTGAACCTTTCAGAAGTTATTTGTCTTTGGACGCTTTTTCAAGTTCATCCGTCATTTCCAACATGGCTTTTGATGCGTTGGTGACCCGTCCGCCCAGGTTTTTGATCTCACTGGCGAGAATTCCAAAAACAGCACCAATTTCAACTTGATATTTGGTGATTGTTTCAGCCCTGTAGCCAATTTGCACAATGCCGGGCTCATCCGTGCGTGAAACACCCACAAATTTAAACATTTGTGAATCCAAATCACGTGATTTGATGGGCTGCGTCACCACACCGTCTTTGGATTCGATCAGTTTTCGAAATACAAAAGCTTGCGCTTTCGGGTCATCTGGAAATCGCCAACCATAGGCAGGTTCTAAATTTGAACCAACTGTTACGCCGTCTGAATCGGTGATGTAGATCTCTTCAATCCCCACCCAATTCGCGAATTCATTTACACTTTTCTGGTCCAATGAGAAGCTTCCTGAGTCCAACAATCTGGTGATCATTCGGCAGACTGTGGTCATCATGCCGTCCAATACTTTTTCCATCATGGAACGGATGCCTGCGGCAGCGTGGGCAGATTCGATCGCTGCGTTTATGGCGATCATATTGATCTCACCGGCCGCCCCCTTTATATTGAACGCAGCCGTTTTTTGCTTTTCCAGTAGGTTTATTAATTCCATATTTTCCATTACTTATCACCTTCTGTTTATTTCTTGCTAATAATTGATTGGACAAACGCACAATTACTAGATAATAAACCTTATTTGTAAGATTTGAAAGTGACAGATTGTCAGTTAATTGTCACTTTAGTGTAATTTAAATCGCAGAACCACTTGTTCTAAATCATTTGCAAGTTCAGCTAATGAAGAGGCAGAAGAACTGACTTCGTCAACATGGGTTGCCATTTCAGATGCTGAGGAAGATACTTCTTCAATTGCGGCGGAGTTTTCTTGAGAGATCGATGCAATATTCTCGATAGCTTGAGATACCTCTGATGATCCTGCTGACATCTGTTCCGTGGAAGCAGTATTTTCTTCAACGACCGCTGAAACAGAGTCCACTGCAGTTACTAATTCGTTGGCCGACCAGGTCATTAATCTTGCCGCATCAGCAGATTCTTCGGCTTGACGATTTACTTCTTCAGTGGCTTTCAAAATTTCTTCAAGGGTCACACCAGCTTCGTTTGCGATGAGTACACCATTTTCGACTTCATATACTTCTTTTTGCATTGCCGAAACAGATTCTGCAACAACTTTTTGAATGGAGTTGATTAATGATCCGATTTCTTTGGTTGCTGAAGATGTGTGTTCTGCCAGTTTTCTGACTTCATCCGCTACAACAGCAAAGCCCTTACCTGCTTCTCCGGCACGGGCAGCTTCAATGGCTGCATTTAGAGCCAACAAATTCGTTTGTGAGGCTATATCTTCAATCGTGTCGACAATGTCATTGATTTCTGCGGATTGGGTGCCCATGATTTGGATTTTTTGAGCCGAGAAATCCACGCTTTCTTTAATTACTTGCATACCTTTCAGGGTTTCTTGAACTTTATTGGAACCCAATTTGGCTGATGAAGCCGCGATATTGGCTTGTTCCACAACTATTTGAGAGTTTCTAGAAACTTGTTCAATGGCGCTGTTTAGTTTATTTGTAATTTCTGCAGCCTTGTTGGTGGCGTTTGCCTGTTCTTGTGCGCCAGATGAAATGCCTTCAATAGCGCGGGTCATTTGTTCGACTGAAAATACAGTTTTGTTGATGGAAGTGCTTTGTTCTGATGTTCCTTGAGCCACCTGCTGAATTGTGGTTGCAATTTGCGATGTTGCCAGACCGGCTTCATTTGCGGCACTTGCGAGTTGTATTGAGGATGAATTCACAATGGCCGCTTTTTCTGCAATCGTTTTCACGGAAGAACTCAGGTAGATTGACATCTCTTTAAATGCAATTCCCAATTCATCTTTCTCTGAATAGGGTTTGACATCTGTAGTTAAGTCTCCTGTTGAAATTTTGTTTGCAACTTCAACAGCCCCGATCATGTAATCACTTATCTCGCAAAATGCACGGCCGATGGCGCCGATTTCATCTTTTCTTCCTGTAATCGCTTCAGTGATGCGTGTAGTACTATCTCTATTTTGATCACCAAAAGCCAGTTTTGCCATGCTGTTTGAAATTTGACGCAAGGGTTTACCTATGCTGTTAGCTGTCATGTTTGATAAAAGCAATCCCAACCCAATGGCTAATCCATCCAAAATAAAGATTAAGATAATAGTTTTATTACTGAAAATATTTACAAAGCCCGGATTATTAGATTCTGAAGTTGATTGTAAGATCGAAGAAATTGCCAAAAAGCTGACAAATAGAAGAGCAAGCAATACAACGCCGAAAGAAATAAATATTTTCATTGATATTTTAAAGTGATTAAAAATTGTCATAAATCTCCTGGTTTTTTAACGATGATTGATGCAATAGAATTTTAATGTTTGTTATATTGATAAGGAGACCCTCATGGTTAGATAATGTCAAAACAATCATTTGATAAATTAATTAGTCAAATGATCTTACCGTAGTGATAATTGCCATTAACATAGAAATCAGTTAAAGATTAAAAGGTCATCAATAGTATGGCGTAAAAAGAATTGTTTTGGAATTAAAAAGGTGTGAATATTAATTTTTATTAATAATTAATGATTTTGTTGGCATTGTTCACACAAACCAAACAAAACAAGATGGTTTGTTTTTATTTTGTAGTGATAATTTTTTTCAAGGGTTTCCATTAGTGGGGCGATTTGATCATCTGCAATCATTGTGATATAGCCGCAGCCCTGGCAGACCAGGTGGTGATGAGGTTTTTCGCCGGCCAATTCGAAAACTGCAGCACCCAGTCCCATGTCGGACACGGTAACTTTACCCTGGCTCACCAATCTGTCGAGTGCCCGATACACAGTAGACGGATTCAAAGCAGGCAAGCGAAGATGAACTCCCTCATAAATTTGATGTGAGGTGAGGTGGGATTTTTGCACTCCCAGGGTTTCAAGGATTAATTGGTCGGCAGATGAGTTTCTCATTTTTCAATTTATTGCAATTGCAAAGATTTGCATTATAATTATCAAGTTGTTAAGAAATTGTATCATCATTCATAACTCGGAGTGAACATCATGTTGCCAGGCAAACTGTTTATGCATATTCCAGATGGTTTTTTGAGTATACCTGTTTCGATTGTGCTTTGGGTGGTTAGCATCGTTGTTATAGGCATCGCTTTACGTAAAACCAGCAAACAGTTGGGCGAAAAAGAAATTCCCTTAATGGGAATTTTAGCTGCCGCAATTTTTGCTGGGCAGATGTTGAACTTCAGCGTCACTGGCGGCACCTCTGGTCATTTGTTAGGCGCTGCTCTTGTCACAATCCTGCTCGGACCTTGGGCTGCGATTTTGGTGATGACGTCTGTGGTTTCTATTCAAGCGCTTGTTTTTCAAGATGGCGGATTGATATCTCTCGGCTCAAATTTGTTTAATATGGCTATCGTAGGTGTGTTTGTTTCATATGCCATTTTAACAGTTGTAAATAAAATAATCAAAAGCGAAAAAACAGCTCTTTTCTCAAGTTCTGTTATCGCGTCATGGTTTTCCATATTTATTGTCTCTTTGGGTTGTGCGGTTGAATTGGTGTTATCTGGCACTTCTCCTGCAAATATAGCAATCCCGGCCATGGCTTCAATCCATGCGCTGATCGGAGTTGGTGAAGCTTTGATCACCCTTGGGGCAATCAGTTTTGTTTATACAGCCCGCAAAGATCTATTAAAAATTGGCTCCGCCTCAAAATCAACAAACAAAGGCATCTTGATAGGTGGAAGTGTAATCACAATAATTCTTGCGATTCTTTCTCCCATGGCTTCAAGCCATCCAGACGGGCTTGAGTGGGTGGCCGAAAAACAAGGATTCTTGTCTGTGGCTCAAGATTCGATATATAATTTAATTCCAGATTATGTCATGCCTGGGTTAACAAACGAAGCTGTGGCAACAATTATTGCCGGTATCATAGGGGCTGCTGTGGTGTTTGTTTTAATCATTGGCGTTGCTCAAACGAGAAAAAAGACCAGTTCATAACAGACGGAATACCTTGATCGAAATCTATCAACACCAGAAAAGTTATATTCATTTATTAAATACGAGAGTGAAGACCCTCTTCACCCTCGTTTTTATTCTGTGTGTCAGTTTATCGCCGACCGGAACCTGGCCGGCTTACTTGCTCTTTTTAACCGTGATTTTGGCGGGCATTATTTTATCAAGATTAAGTTTTAAATTGCTGTTGATTCGATCTCTTATCAGCCTGCCCTTTGTTTTAGCCGCCTTTCCGATTTTATTTACAGCACCTGAACCGCATTGGCAATTAAGCATCAATGAAAAGATTAAGATCTTGATCAGTCAACCGGGTTTCGAGCGGTTTATCAGCATTGCCATTAAATCCTGGATGTCTTTACTGGCTGCAATTTTGCTTTCTTCCTCGACGCATTTTGAAGAATTACTTTCTGCTTTGCGAAAACTGGGGCTACCCAAACCAATAGTCTCAATTTTGTCATTGATGTGGCGTTATCTGTCACTTATGATTGATGAAGGCAGATCACTTGCGAGAGCGAGAGACAGTCGCAGTGCAGGGAAATCCAATGTGAGGACGATTGGATGGCGCGCAGGAGTAACCGGCAAAATGGTCGGCAATCTGCTGCTTAGGTCGCTGGAGCGCAGTGAAAGGGTATATGCGGCCATGGCAGCGAGGGGGTATACAGGGGATCCTTTGTATCGAACTTCAAAATCATTTACCAAGGGCGATTATTGGATATTAACTTGCGGAGTCATGCTCTGCTTGTTGATCCTTGCTTTTGCCATATTATCACAATAAGGATTTAAGCAATGATTGAAATCGTTAACCTTGTTTTTCATTATCCTGACGGCAGAGCAGCGCTTGATAAGATAAACCTTGTCATTCATCCCGGTGAAAAAGTTGCACTGGTTGGGGCAAATGGCGCTGGAAAATCGACCTTATTGTTACATCTTAATGGCATTTTACAGGACGAAGGCTTGGTGAAAATAAACGGATTTGAAGTCAACAAACAAAATTTGCCAAAAATTCGGTCACTGGTGGGCATGGTCTTTCAAAACCCGGATGATCAGTTATTTTCATTAACGGTTGGCGAGGATGTGGCTTTTGGTCCGATTTATCAAGGGTTTGAGTCGCATATCGTTGATGATAAAGTAAAAAACGCTTTGTCTGATGTTCAATTATCCGGTTTTGAAGATAGACATCCCTTTCACTTAAGTGGTGGCGAAAAGAAACGCGCATCCGTTGCCACGGTTCTTTCAATGTCACCTGAATATCTGGTACTGGATGAACCCACTGCCGGGCTTGACCCTAAATCACGTAAAGAATTGATGGCGCTATTAAAAACCCTTCCCCAATCTTTGATCATTGCCACCCATGATTTGAAGATGGCGCTCGATTTAACCGATAGGGTGATTCTCATAAATCACGGCAAAATTGCGGCTGATGGAAAAACAAAAGATATTCTTTTAAATGAAGAAATTCTTCATGAAAACGATCTACTATAATTTTGATATACAAACGTTATACCAATCTTCATTATCTCAAAATAGTGACTATAATCATAGATAGGTTTTACTACTATTTTCGGAAAAGAGATAACCATGACAGAAATTTCTGTAGATGATTTTTCAATTGATGAATTAATGCAATTAAATCAACGTAAGATTACTACTGAAGATCAGAAACGTTTTGAGGGATACATGGCCGAGATTTTCACTGCCCTCGGCATGGATGTCAATACCCCTTCAACGCATGAGACTCCGCGCCGTTTTCTTGAGGCCATGCTTGAATCCACCAGTGGATACGAAGGTGATCCCAAATTGATCAAGGCTTTCCCCAAGGAGTGCCGCGGTGAGCCGGATTGCCGTTTAAGCCAGGTGATTGAAGGGCCGATTCATTTTCACTCTTTATGCGAGCATCATGTATTTCCGTTTTACGGAGAGGCTTATGTGGGCTATGTGGCCGATGAACGCATTTTGGGTATTTCAAAGTTAACCCGCCTGGTGCGCTTGTATACCAAACGTTTTGCTGTTCAAGAACGCATAGGCTATCAAATCGCTGATACCCTTGAAGCATTGATGAAACCGCACGGTGTGGCAGTCTTCATCAGAGCCAAACATATGTGTGTTGAGATGCGCGGTGTGCGTGAGATTTCACCTGCCACCCGCACCACCGTTTTCAGAGGCGAATATGCCAACGATCCTGCCTTACGATCTGAATTTCTTAATGTGTGCGGCATCACAAAATAGCTGATTATTTCGAAGACAGAACCCCTTCTGCGTTATTGTCAGAAGGGGTTCTGTGATTAATGGCAGGTATCGTCGCCAATTTGCATCCAGCGGTGGCCGGTGGTTGCCAACAACTGGTTGCTTTCCACTGGCCCCCAATCACCAGGATTATAAAAGCTTAGCGGCGGTGCGTCAGGGCTTTGCCATCCTCGTAAGATAGGATCAATCAATTCCCATGATAGTTCGGTCTGATCCGCGCGCGTAAAAAGCGACGCGTCTCCGTTAATCACATCCAATAACAAACGTTCATAGGCTTCCGGCAGCGGACGGGATCCAAATTCATCGCGGTAGTGATAATCCATTCGCACTGATTTTGTGTCTGCCAGGGTATCTGGCACTTTAGCTTCGAACTGGATATGAATTCCCTCATCAGGCTGCAGAGACATTGAAAAGAGATTTGAAGGCGCCTCAACGCAGGTTCGATTTGGAAAGATCATGTGTGGAGGGCTTTTGAACTGAATGATAATTTCACTAATCTTTTCTTTCAACTTTTTACCGGAACGCAAATAGAATGGCACACCCTGCCAGCGCCAATTATCGATATAAAAGCGAAAAGCAGCATAAGTAGCTGTTTGACTGTCTGGGGCTACATTTGGCTCTTTTCGGTAGCCGACATATTGCCCTCTGACAGTATGCAGTTTCACATCAGTTTCAGCAATGGGTCTGATGGCACTGATTACTTTTACTTTTTCATCCCGCAGAGCATCGGCGTTTGAAGAACTGGTCGGTTCCATGGCCACCAGGGTTAAAAGTTGAAGCAGGTGATTTTGAAACATATCTCTCACCACCCCGGCCTTTTCATAATATTTTCCGCGACCTTCAACTCCAACCGTTTCTGCAACTGTAATTTGAACGTTTTCAATATAATTGCGATTCCAGACCGGCTCAAAAATTGTGTTGGCAAATCTGGCGATCAAAATATTTTGAACTGTTTCTTTGCCCAAATAGTGGTCTATTCTGAACACTTGTTTTTCTTTTAATACCTCATGCAGCATCTCATTGAGAGCACGTGCACTTGGCAAATCAGCACCGAACGGTTTTTCGATCACCACCCTTCGCCAACCTTCTTTCTCATCCAACATTTTTTTGGCAGCTAGCCCTTTGACGATCAGCGAAAAGAAGTCAGGCGGTGTGGCTAGATAATACATGCGGTTGGCTGCGCCATTTTCCATTTCAGTTAATTCTTTATTAAAACGGTTGTATGTTTTGGGGTCTGAAAAATCGCCAGAGCGATAGGTTATTTTTTGTGAAAAAATCTGCCAGGCTTTCTCATCAATTGGCTCGGATGAATGTTCGACCAGACTAGTACGGCATGTCTGACGCAAGTCTTCGTCACTCCATAGACGAGTCGCTGCTCCAAAAATGCGGAAATTTTCCGGCATTCGTTTTTTAATGTACAAATTGTACAAAGCCGGGATGAGTTTGCGATGAGAAAGATCGCCTGAAGCGCCAAAAATAAGGATGGAAGTGTTTTCAGTCATTTTTTGATCCATAATTCAACAATTATGACACAAACAATCCGAATAAAACAGGGTCTTATGCCAAATAACTAAATCCTTATACAAATTGTTACAAGATCATGAGTATCCGTTTATGGCTGCTCAATTCAGCATAAAGCGCATCCATTTGGGCGCGGCTTTCTGCAATAAACTTTAATGAGACTGATCGATATTTATTGCCATTGGATAATTTACTCATTATATTTTCTTCCAATAATTCAGGGACATGTGTACGTACAATGGCAATAACGAAATCCTCAAAATCCGGTTCATCTAGGCCAATTACTTTTAACGGGAAGGGAATGGGGTATTCCAGTACAACAGGTGGGTTTGCCATTATTAGAGCCTCATCAAATATATTCATGGTTTTATGCCATTTTTTGTTACTCATTTTACATAATAAACACAATTACATTTTACTCTTTACTTACGGAAAATTTGTTTATTAGGATTGTATACTAATAGTGGTTGATTATTCTTTTGTCAAATACACGGGTAAATTATGCTAAAACGAATTTTTCTAAGTCTACAAAGAAATTGGTTTTTGTTCATAGTAGTCACCTTTTTTATCAGCTCAATAGTAATATTTGAAGTCATTATTAACACCACCCGTAAACAAAGAGCAATAGCCGAAGTAAGCAGCCAATTAACTACCATGGCAAATTTGAAATCACTGCAAATTCATAATTGGCGATCAGAAAGATTGATCGATGGACAAACTTATCAAACTGATTATCTCGTTTCAGAAGATATCTATTTGCTTTTTCAAGATCTAACTGATTACCTTGCCACTAAAAAAAGTATGGATCGCATGCGTTCTTTATTGAAAGATCCTAATTATTCGTCAATTTTCTTGCTAGATGATAAGGGCAATGAAATTTATCATGTTGGATATTTTTACGACACACTTAGAGAAAACATTTTTGACCAGATATACTCGATAAGTCTAACTCGAGAAATTGAAATCACCAGCTTGTATAGAGATGCTAATGGGAAAGTAAAAATGGATATGGTTGCCCCCGTTTTTCTAAGGGGAGATCATTTTCAACCTATCTTGGCATATCTTGTTTACATAATCACCCCTGACGAAATTTTATATCCACTGCTTCAATCTCAACCTACATCTTTTAGTACTGCTGAAACTTTGTTGGTTCATAGAAAAAATGATGAAGTTGAATATTTAAATGAATTGCGATTTATAGATAATTCAGCTTTAGATTTGACAATACCAATCACTGAATCTCAAACTCTAGCAGTCATGGCCGTTAATGGGGTAACTGGAACAGTTACAGGCGTTGATTATCGCGGCATACCTGTTATGGCATCTATTGTTTCTGTTGAAGGGACAGATTGGAAAATAATTGCCAAAATCGATTTGGAAGAAATAAATAAACCCATCAGGCAGCAGTTAATTAGCACATTAATGACAGCAGTTTTATTAATTGCTGCTGGTCTTATAAGTGTCTCGGTTTTATGGCGAAAACAGTCTGCAAGTGTGACCAAAGGACTATCTGACTCAGAAAAACTCCGGAAAAATCTTGAAGAGAAATATTCAACGCTTTTCAATCAGGCGAACGATGCAATTTTATTAGTAGAAGAAAATGGCAGAATTTTGGAAGCCAACGCACAGGCAGTACAAATGTATGGTTACTCTGAAGAGGAATTGATCAAATTATCCGTCAGTGAATTGAGGGATGACTCGGTAAAACATACGGTTCCTCTGGATATGGAACAGGTAAAAAATGGGTCTGCAAATATTTTCCAGACCACCCATAAAAAAAAGAATGGCGAATTGTTTCAGGTTGGTGTCAGCTCAAGATATCTTTCAATAGATGGAAAAGGGGTTTTTCAAAGCCTGATCAGGGATATCACCAAAACGAAGCAGGCAGAAGAAGAATTGCGTTTATCAGAACTTGCATTAAAAAAAGCTCAAGCCGTCTCTCACGTGGGATCCTGGGTCTGGTACCTAAAAGAAAACACAGTTGAATGGTCTGATGAAATGTTTGCGATCTATGGGTTGGATAAACAAAACTTCAACGCTGATATTTCTGAAATCATAAAAACAACTACTTATGGTGATGATCTTGAACGAATAACGCGGTTAAATCATGAAGGCATTAATAGCAAAACCTTATTTTCTTATGAGTATCGAATTATCAGACCGGATGGGAGTATTCGAGATATTTGGGCTGAGGTTGGTGAGTATTCAGTAGATGAACATGGAGAAGTCGTTAGTCTTTCTGGCATCACTCAAGATATCACCGATAAAAAAGCTGCTGAAAAAGAAATCAGAAAAAGTGAAAATCTGCTTCAACGAATTTATGATTTACTTCCCGTAGGGCTGTGGCTTACTGATGAAAATGGGAAGTTGATTAGATCCAACAAGATGGTCAAAGAAATATGGGGCAGAGATATTCTTGTCGGTATTGAGGAATTTCAAGTTTTTCGCGGACGCAGACTTCCTTCGCGGGAGGAAATAATAGCCGATGACTGGGCTTCAGTTCATACTGTTCGTGAAGGTGTAACCATCCGCGATGAGATGATCGAGATTGACGCCTATGATGGAAAGACAAAAACCATTCTCAATTATTCAACACCAATTTTGGATGAAGACGGGAAATTGGAAGGCGCAATTGTTCTTAATCTTGATATTTCAGAACTCAAGAAAGCTGAAGAACAACTCTCAGCACAATTAGACGAACTGCGCAGATGGAACCTGGCTACTTTGGGGAGAGAAACCAGAATTCGAGAATTAAAAATGGAGATTAACAAACTTCTCATCGAATGCGGAAACCCTCCAAAATACCAAAGTGTGATGGATGATGAACATGACTAATTATTCATCGATCTTGGCGTTAATTCAAAATACTGCTTTATTGTTGGCCATGGCTTTATTTTTTGATACCACGATCCAATATTGGAATATTAGGGGAAAATACATCAAGCAAGTTCTGTTTGGTATTTTGCTTGGTGGAATTGGAATTGTGTTATTGAATACGCCATGGATTTATGGAGAAGGGTTGGTTTTTGACACTCGATCCATTTTGTTGAGTCTTTCGGGTCTCTTTTTTGGTGCCATACCGACAATTATTGCCATGATAATGACCGCCGTATATCGCTTTTCTCAAGGCGGAGCATATGTTACAGGAATAAGCGTAATAATTGTCACTAGTCTTTTAGGGATTGGTTGGAGGATTTTACGCAAAGGAAATTTAACCAATCTGAAGTGGTGGAACATATATCTTTTTGGAATAATTGTCCACATTGTAATGCTGCTGTTGATGTTCACCCAACCCATTAATGTTGCCCTTCCGCTTTTATCTAAAATCAGCCTGCCAATAATGATTATCTACCCTAGTGCATCTTTGTTGCTGGGACTATTAATGCAAAATCGTGTTCGGCGCGACACCTCACTTCAGGAAATAAAGAAAAGCCGCGGCAGATTGAAAAGTACAGTTGATATTTTACAAAATCTGACCGAAGATGATCAATCTTTCATGCGTTTTGCATTGGAAGAAGCGGTAAAACTTATGGCAAGTGAGTTGGGTTTTATTTTTTATTATTCTGAAAAAACAAAACAATTTTCTTTATGTGCCTGGTCTAGAAAAGCTGTTGATTTCTGCGAAGTTTCAGAAGCGCAAACTGTTTATGACCTGGAAAAAACGACCATGTTAGGTGAACCAATCAGGCAGCAAAAACCAATTGTCATTAACAATTTTAATCTCGATAATCCAATGATCAAGGGGTTTCCAACCGGACATTTGAAACTTTCCCGAGTATTAGAAATTCCTGTCTGGGTGGATCATCAAATTGTTGCAGTTGTTGGTGTAGGTAATAAGGCAGTGGACTATGATGACGAAGATATTGATCAATTAACCTTGTTGATGGAATTGGTATGGAAAGCAATTGATCGAAAAAGGACCATTGAAAGTTTGCGCATAAGTGAAGAGAACTACCGGCAATTATTTAATCAAGCTGTGGACGGAATCTTTATTACTGCCGCGGACGGCTCGAATGTTGAGGTCAACGATAGTGGTTGTGAGATGCTTGGATATTCTCGAGAAGAAATACAATCAAATTTAAAAGAAATACTGGCAGACAATGATCCGACTTTGAATATTGAATACAATGTAAAAGAGATATTGTCTGGCAAAATTATAGTTAGTGAAAGAACCTTAAAAACAAAATCTGGCAGCATGATCGATGTTGAAATTACGACACAAAAATTAAATGATGGGCGTATTCAAAAGGTTGTAAGAAACATCACAGAACGAAAGAGAGCCGATCAAGTCGTTTTGCAGACCCAGCAAGAATTGCAGGCATTACTCTATACATCGGATAATTCACGCAAAGCATTGCTGAGTGTGATTGAAGATCAGAAAGAAATCGAAGAAGCTTTAAGAAAAAGCGAACAAAGTTACCGGTCATTGTTTGAAAATATCACTCAGGGTTTTGCCTTGCATAAAATCATGACCGATGAATCAGGAAATCCCATAAATTATAGGTTTTTGGCCATTAATCCGGCATATGAAAAAATGACAGGTCTAATTGCCGATAACACAATCGGCAAAACTTTACTTGATATTCTTCCAGATATTGAACCCTCCTGGATCGAGAAATTTGGAACTGTTGCGCTAACTGGAGCCCCCATCCATTTTGAAGATTATACAGCGACCATTGGCAAATATTATGAAGTCACGGCATTTTGTCCAGAAATCGGATATTTTGCAGTTGTGGTTTCAGATATCACAGAACGCAAGAAATATGAGCTTGACATTCAAAACTTCAATCTTGTTTTGGAAAACAGGGTTAAAGACCGCACCGCAGAATTAGAGAGAGCAAACCACGAACTTGAGTCATTTTCATACTCAATATCTCACGATCTTCGTGCACCGCTGCGATCTATCAATGGGTTTTCGCAAATAATTCTCGAAGAATATTCTGAAAATCTTAACCCCGAGGTTAATCATTATTTTGACCTTATTAGACAAAATGCCACCATGATGGGCAATTTGGTCGATGATCTTTTGAATTTTTCGCGCCTCGGCAGGCAATCACTTAACCTTGTAAAAGTTGATACTGCGGCACTTGTAAAAGAGGTTGTTGAATCCGCAAAAACAGATATCAATTCTCAAAACATACAAATTGAGATGGTCAATTTACCAGAAGTGAAAGCAGATGCTGTGTTATTGAGACAAGTCTTCGTCAATTTGGTTTCCAATTCAATCAAGTTTTCACGCACCAAAGATGAGCCTAAAATTGAAATTGGTTTTGAAACTCAAATCATTGAAGATGGTATGTTTCACGCCTATTTTTACGTAAAGGATAATGGGGTCGGATTTGATATGAGGTTTTATGATAAACTATTTGGTGTATTTCAACGTTTGCATAGAGCCGAAGATTATGAAGGAACCGGTGTGGGGTTGGCAATCGTTGATCGAATTGTAAAAAAACACGGCGGCAATATTTGGGCAGAATCTGTGATAAATCAGGGCACAACTTTTTACTTTACTTTGGGAGAACCGGACAATGGAGAATGAAAAAGTTGAAATACTACTTGTTGAAGACAACCCCAATGATGTTGAACTGACACTGCACGCGCTCAAAAAAAGTCACCTCACAAATAATATTCATGTTGTTCGCGATGGCGAAGAAGCACTTGCTTTCTTCTTCGGCAATCCTGACAATATTCTTGATAAGAAAATCCCCGGCCCCAAGGTTATTCTGCTGGATTTGAAGCTGCCAAAAATTGATGGCATGGAAGTGCTGCGACAATTAAAGGGCAATCCTGCTACGAAATCCATCCCAGTTGTGGTGCTGACTTCGTCCAACGAAGAGCGCGATATTGTTGAGACGTATTCATTGGGTGTCAACAGCTACATCGTCAAACCGGTGGATTTTGCCAAGTTTGTGCAGGCCATGCATACCCTCGGCATGTACTGGTTGATGCTGAACCGTCCGCTGCAAGATTGATTTGTTGATTTTTGCTTATTCTTACAGCCACATTAAAACAATGTGGCTGTAATTATTTAAAGCTGGATATTAAATGCTTAACCACGAAACACACAAAAGTTTATAAACACACGGAAATATTTGTTTTTGGAATTCGGTTTGTTTTTATGCACGAATCGGCAGAAGAAGCAAAAATAGAAAAAATCAATCTCAAAACGACCGTTTTTGGGCATCAAATGATTCGTTTTTGTTTTAGAAGAAAACCGAAAACAAATACCCTTCGCTTCGCTCGGGCACAAGTAAAACGAATCCGAATACATGAGTGGCGTTTGAAACGGTTGGTAGTATTCAGTTGTAAAAGGGCAATACCGATAAACTATTTAATTAATAGAACTAAAATTCTATTTTGTCAAGGGGGAATTATCTGCTTGATATATAATTAGATTGTGCCACAAATCGAAATGAAAAAGCACGAAGGATGAGCTCTACACTTTTGGTTTCGATAACTTCTCTTATCGCAACCAAAAAAGTGTATACCTACAAGGCTTGAATATTATCTCGCCAGGTTCGAAGTCCCCCATCGGAGGATTTCATTCGAGTCTTAGACGAGGTTGGTTGGTGGGTCTCTGACGCGCCGAGTACTGATTGTGAGCTATACTGATTGATGTATTACATTTCGATTGTATTAGGAGAGTGATGTTCAATTTTCGCAAAACAGCATTTGTTTTTGCAATTTCTCTTATTCTGGGAATAACAAGCTGCGGTCCGAACCAAAGTGGAACCTCGGTAGCCGTTGTGACTTCAACCTCATCGGTTTCTGAAACCTCAATCATCACCGCCACTCCCCTCCCAACACAGACGCAGCTTCCCACCGAAACGCCATTTCCTACCTTTACCATGACGCCAGCCCCAACCCTGCCGCAGGGTATCGAAAATTTGATCAGGGTGGATTTCATAAACTCGGTTGAGTTTCATACTAAAAGTCAGGAATTCACAAATCAAGAAGTGCCAGGTCTCAGCCATTGGAACACCATTTTCACTAATCAACCGGATCAGAGTAAAGCACCTGTGTATGGATTAGGCTTAACTTATTTATCAGAATTGGACCGTATAAGCAGTAATATTCGGCAGGAATTTCTTATCAAAGCCGAGCATCCGAACTATGCTTGGTTTTTTGAGGATGTACCTGAAGAAACCGTCCACGATGTTTATAAATCTGAAGCCTATGTTGAGACCGATGAAGGATCAAGTAATCCGTTTACGCCGGGGTTTGACGCTTCAATCATCACAGACGTTCAATCCTTCGCAGAAGCTGGAACCCAGACCGTAATTATCACCATCACTCCACAACAGAAACTTACATTTGTAGGTATTACCGTCCATCTAAATGGTGGACCGCATGGCAATGTAGCAAATGCGGAAATTAGCAACCTCTCCCCCGGCGAATATAAAGGGAAATTGGGTGAACAAATTTCTGTCTCTCCAGATAAGAAAAATTTGTTTATTAGCATACCATCGCTCGAAACAAGTCAACCATATAGTTATTCATTCAGCGTCAATGTTGTTCCAAATACACCCAACATTAATTACCGTCCATATGTGTCAATCGGGTGGCTTCCTCAATCGGACCCCTCGAGTAATAACCAGGCTTTTGGCACCCTGACGGGTAACTCTCTTGAACACCATATTGATCATATGGGCACATGGACATGGTCTGCAAATGGTAATTACTCATGGGAATGGCACGATGGAACAGGGTATTACGTAGATTTTGATAATTAGTAAACCTTTATTAAAAGCGCAATATTAATGGCATGGCTAATAACCCTAGGCCATTTTTGAATATTGTATTTGGTTTGATTATTTGTTTTCGATCATATACCCGCAAGGCATGAACATTATCTCGCTAGGTTCGAACTACGAGTCTATGGCGACACTCTTCATTTAGCATGTGGTGTTTGTACAGATAACAAAAAAACCACCCAGTCGGGTGGTTTTTGTTGAGTGAAATATAAAGTGTTTACGACCCCGTCAACAGCGCTTTGACCGCCAGGTCAAACAAACTGCCGGGGATGAAGCTGAGCACTACGATGGCCAGGGCGCTGAAGATGGCTACTGCTGCCGTCCAGAAGTTCCAATGGAATTCGGAGCTGCCTTCAGTGAAGTACATTTTGACCACCACACGCAGGTAGTAGAACGCGGAGACCAGCGAGGTGAGCAGGCCGATGACTGCCAGGCTGATAAATCCGCCTTCGATGGCGGTGCGGAAGAGGTAGAACTTGCCCCAGAAGCCCAGGGTGAGCGGAATGCCGGTAAATGAGAGCATGAAGACGGTCATGGTGGCGGCTGTGAGCGGGTAGCGTTTTCCCAGCCCGGCCAAATCATTGATTTCGGTGCCGGCATTGTCTTCTTTTTCCATGCCGATCACGACTGCCCATGCGCCCAGGGACCCCAGGGCGTAAACTGCCAGGTAAAACAGGGCAGAGGCTATCGAATTGGCGCGGATGGCGGCATCCCCGAAGGGCACAAACGCCATCAAGATATAACCGGCATGCGCGATGCTTGAATAGGCCAGCATGCGTTTTAAATTGGTCTGTGCAATAGCCACCACGTTGCCCACCAGCATGGTGAGCGCGGCCAAACCCCAGAAGATGGGCATGTATTGTTCAGCCAGCGACGGAAAGATCAACGAAAAGACACGAATCAACGCGGCAAAACCGGCAGCTTTAGCCCCCACTGACATGAAGGCTGAAACAGGGGCAGGTGCGCCGTGGTAGACATCAGGCGTCCAGCTATGAAAAGGCACCACAGCTACTTTGAAGGCAAAACCGGCCAGCAGCAGACCGCTGCCGATGATCATAAAAGTACTGTTGGCGCTGCCGGCTTTTACTGCTTCGACAATGCCGTTCAGGCTGGTGGTGGCAGAGGCGCCGAATAAGAAGGCTGCACCAAACAAAAAGAACGCCGAAGCGAAGGTGCCCAGTAAAAAGTATTTTAAAGCGGACTCTTCAGAATGCGCCTTGGGAGATGCAAACCCTGAGAGGATGTATAACGGGATGGAAAGCAGCTCAAGCGACAGGAAGATGACCACCAGGTCGCCGGCGGTGGCCATAAGCATCATACCGCTGACGCTGAAAAGCAGCAGGGTGTAATACTCGCCGCGCTGCAAGCCAAGTCGTTTGAGGTAATCGTAAGCCAGGCCGATGGCAAAAATGCCGGTTACTGCAAACAACGGAATCAGGAAACGGCTGAAGCCATCCAATAGAATGAAACCGTTAAAGCCGCTGTCAACATTGCCGGTGTAAAACACCGAAGCCGCTATTGAGGCGATCAGGCCTAAAACAGCGAGCATGGGGGTGACAACAGGCGTGTGTTTTGAGAGCCACAGGTCTGCGAGCAGCAGCACCAGCGCCCAGACAATCAGGATTACAGCCGGAAGAATGGAGTAGAAATCGTTCAAGGTCATTTATTCACCTTCCGTTAATGCGCCAACAGCGCGGCAGATTGGACGATGGCAGTCAGTTTTTCAACCGCCGGCGCCATCAACATGAAGAACGGTTTCGGATACAAGCCGATCCAGAAAGCCATGAGCAGGATGGGCGCAAGCACCAGAATTTCACGCACCGAGATGTCTTTGAGTTTTTGATTTTCGTCGTGAGTGACGGGGCCAAGGAAGAGCTTCTGGAACATGAAGAACAGGTAAACCGCAGCCAAAATGACACCGAGGGCAGCCACTCCGCCGAACCACGGGGAGCCAATGGCTTCTGAGCTGAAAGCGCCCAACAAAATGCTGAACTCACCTACAAAACCGTTGAGACCGGGCAGACCGACGGATGAAAGCATGGTGATCAATGCCAGGGTGCCCATCACCGGAACGACCTTCCACAAGCCGCCGAAATTCTCGAGCAGACGGGTATGACGGCGTTCGTAGAGCATGCCCACCACCAAAAAGAGCGCGCCGGTGGAAAGACCGTGATTGACCATTTGCAGGATCGCACCTTGCAGACCCTGTTGATTAAGTGCGAAAGTGCCCAGCACTACGAAGCCGAGGTGGCTGATGGATGAATAAGCCACCAATTTTTTGACGTCTTTCTGACGGTAAGCCACCAGTGCGCCGTAGATGATACCAACGACAGCCAGGGCAGCCATCCAGGGCGCCAACTTCACTGATGCCTCAGGAAAGAGCGGCAGATTGAAGCGCAAAAAGCCGTACGCGCCCATTTTGAGCAGTACACCGGCCAAAATCACAGATCCGGCGGTGGGGGCTTCGGTGTGTGCATCGGGCAGCCAGGAATGCAGCGGGAACATTGGCACTTTGATGGCAAAAGCCAGTCCAAAAGCGCCAAACAACCACAATTGAGCTGCCGCGGGGATCATTCCGCTGCCGACCAATTGGGTCAGGTCGAAACTGCCGTACTGCAAGCCGATCCACAAGATGCCGGCCAGCATCAATACGGAACCGGCCATGGTGTAAAGGAAGAATTTGACGGCAGCGTAAACGCGGCGTTCGCCGCCCCAAAGACCGATCAGGAAGTACATCGGGATGAGCGTGAATTCCCAGAAGATGTAGAAGAGCACCATATCCAATGAGAGGAAGACGCCCAGCATGCCGACTTCAAGCAGCAGGAAGAAGGTCATAAAGCCTTTAACCTTCTCTTCTACGGCCTTCCAGGTGGAGAGGATGGCCAGCGGGGTAAGGAAGGTGGTCAAGAGCACCATCAGGATGCTGATGCCGTCCACACCGATGTGAAAGCCAATCGGATTGCCGCCCAGTGTAAACCAGGCTTGATTGATCTCAAACTGCAGGTCAGGATCGGCAGCATTGAACTGGCTGAGCATCCAGAGGGATAGCCCGAAGGTCACCAAAGAAGTAAGCAGAGCCGTCCAGCGGATGGCGTTTTTCCATTTTGCTTTGAGCAGCAGAATCACCACAACACCCGCGAGGGGCAAAGCCGTGGTCAAGAGGAGAGGATTTAGACTCATGTTTATCGTCCGTCCTTTAGTGCAAGAATAACCAGGTCAAGATG
>PHBW01000038.1 GCA_002840715.1 Chloroflexi bacterium HGW-Chloroflexi-4 | reverse complement strand
TGCTGGAATTGGCAGACAGGCATGGTTGAGGGCCATGTGCCGCAAGGCGTGAGGGTTCAAGTCCCTCTCAGCGCACTACCGAAGCCGCTTATGCGGCTTTTTGTTTTAAAGGTCCTGATCTATTTTTTGCGAACAATACTGGTTTCAGTTAAATAAACCAGCTCGTCTTTGTGGGGTGAGGCAGGCAAATCTGAAATCAGATCAAGGGCACGTTTGGCAAATTGTTCCGCCTCGTTAATAGATTGTTCAATTGCTGAACTTGCAACAATCGAGTGGATAAGATTATCAATGGTTTCATCATTATCAAGGCACTTGCCCTGCAATAATTCTTTGACACCATCATTATTTGGGTTTGAATCAATGAAGTAGAGCATTGGAAGTGTAACGAGACCTTGACGCAAATCGCCGCCAACGGGTTTGCCGACCACCGATTGTTCACCAGAATAATCCAACACATCATCTACAATCTGAAAAGCCATGCCAAGTTCGTAGCCATAACGACGCATTCGATCTCGGTCCAATGCTGAAACAGGACTCAAGATTGAAGTCGTATGTGTAGCTGCTTCAAATAAAGAAGCAGTTTTTGCATAGATGCGCTGGTAATAATCTGCCTTGCTGGTATTGCAACGGGAGTTAAAAAGTTGATTAACTTCGCCATTGACGATGGTCATTAATGTAGTTGAAAAGACTTTCATCACTTCAACTGAGTTGGTTTTGGCTGCAAGGTTGGCTGCGCTGGCAAAAATGAAATCACCGGTCAACACAGTGGCTGCGGCAGACCATTTCGAATTTAAGGTGGCGACACCTCTGCGAAGAACAGCACCATCAATCAAATCATCATGAACCAACGTCGCTGTATGCAATAATTCAATTGCTGAAGCCAGGATGATCAGTGTCTCCTGGTTGGCATTAAGAATGCTGCCTAATAGAAGGATTATTCTGGGTCGTATTCGTTTGCCGCCTGAAGAAAGCAATAGCGATAATGCGGACTTGAGGTCGCCATTATATTCATCTGCCTGGGTGAGCATTAGTTTTTCTACTGCTTCAATGCCTGCCTGGATCTCGGGTAAGGTAGTAATCGTAGAAATCAATTGATTTCATCCCATCTAAATATAGATTGTGCGTTCTGGTTGGTTATTTCACTTACTATTTCTATTGGTAATTGTAGTATTGAAGCAATCTTTTCTGCTATCACGGGGATCCGGAAGGGTTCGTTTGTTTTTCCCCTAAAAGGATGGGGTGAAAGCAGAGGTGAATCCGTTTCTAAAACCAAACTGTTAAGTCCAACTTCTTCTACTAGTATCTGTTTATCAATTGCATTTTTAAAGGTTACCGGTCCACCAATTCCAATTAACATTTTCATGGATTCGATTTCTTTTACCTGGGTTGCAGTTCCTTCGAACCCGTGAAAAACACCATAAAAATGGTCAGAAAGTAGTTCTTGTTGCATTATCCAGTGTTTGACTTTACTCATTAGCTCAACAAGAGAGTTTCTACTGTGAAGGATCACCGGTTTTTGATAATTCGCGGCCAAAGACAACATGATATCCAGAACTTTATTTTGAAGGACTGCATTTTCTGGGTGGTGATAATAATCCAGTCCGACTTCGCCTATTGCAACCACTTTTTGTTCTTTAAGCAAATCCTCGTAAATCTTAACTTGATTATCGTCAAATTTATCTACATCGTTGGGGTGAGTACCCACAGCGGCATAAATCGAGTCAAATTTTTTTGCTAAATCAACAGCTTTGCGGCTCGTTTCAATATCAATGCCTGGCACAACAATTTTATTAACACCAGCAACTTGTGCACGTTCTACAACTTGATTTATATTCTCTTGAAATTGTTCAAGATTCAAGTGGCAGTGGGTATCAACAAAATGCACAATTATGCCAATCCGGCGATGCGCAATCCGTCTTGCAGAATAGCCTGAACTTTAGTTTGTTGTGTGGTTTCACAGTAGACGCGCATTATGGCTTCTGTGCCTGAGAAACGAATTAGCAGCCAACCGCCGTCTTCTAACTCAAATTTATAGCCGTCAGTCGTATTTAAGCCGGTCACTTTAATGCCACCAATCGTTTCTGGTTTGGCATTTAGAATGGCTTGCTGGCGTGCACCTTTATCTCCTGAAAATGCGGTATCAATGCGATCATAGTAATGTGAGCCAATTTTAGAAAAGAGCTCAGCTAATAGCTCAGAAGGTTTCTTGCCTGTTTTGACCATAAAATCGAGCATGTAGAGGCCGGCTAAAATACCGTCGCGTTCAGGGACGTTGCCTCTGAAAGCATAGCCACCGGATTCTTCACCACCAATCATGGCATCAGTTTCAACCATTTTGGGAGCCACGTACTTGAATCCAACACCAGTTTCAATGACTGGAACATCATAAAGTTTGCCAAGTTTTTCAAGCATGCTGGTTGTGGAAAGAGTTTTTACAATAGTACCGCGCTGTTTGCGAATTTCAAGCAAATAGTAAGCAAGCAAAGCGTATACCTGAAGCTGGTTGATAAACACGCCGTTCTCATCCCCAACACCGACGCGATCAGCATCGCCATCTGTGATCAAGAGAATATCGGCATTGTTATCTGTGGTTGCTTTCAAGCCAACATTAATGTTGGGGGGGATTGGCTCAGGTCGTTTCATTTCAGGAAAAATCGGATTGCGGGTGTTGTGGATTTCAATGATCTTTGTTTTGCCGCCACTCAACAAGTGGGTGAACCATTCTGCGCCGTTGCCCCACATGGCATCCACCATGACAGTCAGACCGGCTTTTTTGATGGGTTCAAGATCAATAAGATCTGCCAAATGAGTAATGTAATTGACTGAAGCATCAAATACAACCACATCACCATTTTTGATACATTCGTCATAAGCTAATTGTTTGACATTTAGATCAGAATCAGGGATCAAGCTTTCAATTAATTTGAGATCATCGGGAGGAATGGCTCCGCCGTTTGGATCGCGAACTTTGAATCCGTTATCAACCGGGGGATTATGTGACGCAGTAATGTTTACTGCCCCAGAAGCTTTTTTATCAACAACTGCATAAGCAATGACAGGGGTAGGTGTGGCTCCATCTGTCAAATAGGCTTTCATGCCATTGCCAACCAACACTTCACAAACGGTGCGGGCAAAAAACTCAGATAAAAAGCGTTTGTCGTAGCCAACCACAATCCATTTACCTTCAAATCCTTTTTTTAGACAGTAATCAGCAAATCCCTGAGTACACCTGCGCACATTCTCAAAAGTGTAATCTTCTGCAATCGCGCCACGCCATCCGTCAGTTCCAAAAATGATTTTTGAATGCATATTCACTCCAATTAAATTCTGTTAGATAATTATATCAGTGTTTGATTTGAAAAAAACGCTTGTATAACCATGCTATAATCATGCGCATTGTGAGGAAAATTGGATAGGATTTATCTGGATTACGCTGCAACAACTCCCGTGGCCCAAAGCGTTATTGAGGCGATGCTGCCATATTTTGGAACCGAATTTGGCAACCCGTCATCAGCCCATTATTATGGTCAACTGGCTGAAGGTGCAATTGAACAATCTCGACGCGATATAAAAAAAGTATTTAATGCGGATGATTATGATGTAATCTTTACCAGTGGCGGCAGTGAAAGCGACAACCTCGCGCTACGCGGGGCGGCGCTGGAGCAGCGAAAGCGGAATGGCGCGACAAAAATCCTGATCAGTAGCGTGGAACATGATGCAGTTGGACATACGGCGGCACAATTGCAGCAAAAATCAGGGTTTATTTCAGTAAAACTGCGCGTAGCCAAAAATGGAATTGTTGATTTATCCCAATTAAAAGAACAATTAAACAAACAAGTTGTATTGGTTTCGATTATCTACGGCAACAACGAGGTTGGGTCAATAAATCCAATTAAGGAAGCCGCCAAACTTTGCCATGAGCATGGAATATTATTTCACACCGATGCAGTTCAAGCGGCGGCACATTTGAAAATTGATTTAAGCGATCTTGATGTTGATTATTTGAGTATCAGTGCCCATAAGTTTTATGGACCAAAAGGGGTTGGGGCGCTTTTCAAAAAGAAGTTTTTACCATTGTTACCTCAAATCACTGGCGGCGGACAAGAGTCAGGATTTAGAGCCGGAACAAGCAACGTTCCTTTAATTGTGGGCATGGTAAAGGCGCTCGAGATTAATAATGAATCCATTAACGCTGAAAATTCGCGATTAATTGCGCTCCGAGACAAACTGATTACCAATGTATTAAGAACTATACCAGAGAGTCAGTTAACAGGGCATATAAAAGATCGCTTGTCAAATCATGCCAGTTTCGTTTTTGATGGATTATCTGGAAATGATCTTCTAATAGCTCTGGACATGGCCGGCTACGCCGTCTCTTCGGGATCTGCGTGCAAAGTAGGTAATCCAAAACCCTCAGAAGTACTGCTTGCGTTGGGAATAAAACCTAGTCTTGCCTTGGGTTCATTGCGAGTGACATTGGGGAAATCAACATCAGAAAATGATCTTGATAAACTTTTAACAGACTTACCTGAAGTTGTTAAAAATTTACGCAAAGAAAAGCAGTTAAAAAATGGGAACTAAAGTGGTGGTTGCCATGAGCGGCGGAGTGGATAGTTCCGTGGCTGCTGCTTTGCTAGTAGATCAAGGTTATGACGTTACAGGCATGATGCTCAAAATGTGGGTAGGCGATTGTGAACAGGCTGATAATGCCTGCTGTACACCAGAAAGTATTGCGCAAGCTCGTGAAGTGGCAAACCAGTTTCACTTTCCGTTTTATGTAATTGATGTTAAAGAGTCGTTTAAAACAAATGTTGTTGATCAGTTTATCGAAGCTTATCAAAATGGATTAACCCCGAATCCTTGTTTTCATTGTAATCGGACCATTAAGTGGGGCGAACTGCTTGATAAAGCTACAAAAATGGGAGCGAATTTTATTGCAACAGGTCATTATGCCCAAATTCTAAGAGACGAGTCTGGATTAAGTCATCTTGTTAAAGGTGTGGATGAAAAGAAAGATCAGACCTATGCATTATCGGGGTTGACACAAAATCAGTTACAGCACACCATTTTCCCGTTGGGCGGATTACGAAAATCCGAAGTCAGAGAGTTGGCTCGCAAATACTCTCTTAATGTTTCAGAAAAGGAAGATTCACAGGATCTGTGTTTTGTTGGTGCTCAGGGATACCGAGGCTTTTTAAAGCAATATAGAACCATTCAACCAAAACCAGGTTTGATAAAGAAAAAGAATGGCGAAATCATGGGAGAACACCAAGGTCTGGATCAATTTACCATCGGCCAGCGAAAAGGGATTGGTTCAGGGCTGGGAGTTCCGTATTATGTGATTTCTTTGGATTCTGAAAATAATGAAGTCATCATCGGGTTGCAGGAAGAGTTGGGCCAGAATATTATTTTGACAAAGTCATTTAATTGGATTTCAGGAAAACCGGAATGTTTATCAGGAACAGCTGAAGTAAAAATCCGCTATAAGGCTGTTCCGGTTTCTTGTCGGTTTGAATCGTTGGAGAATGGAATAATAAAGATCATAATGGATAAAACAGTCCGCGATGCCACCCCCGGCCAGATTGCAGTGCTTTATAATGGAGATGAAGTTCTGGGAAGCGGCATTATTCAATCCACCATGAGGGAATAAAGATGACATTTCCATCTGTTATTTTGGGCATATTGATGGCGGTAGTGTTGGGCAATGTATTTCATTTTTGGCGTGGTGGTGGTTTGAAATGGCTGCTGATGTATAACCTGCTCGCCATAGCTGGTTTTTGGCTGGGACATTTAATAGGGTTTCTTGCCAATTGGCATTTTTTACCCCTGGGACCAATTAACCTGGGGGCAAGTGTGATTGGTTCCATTGTGTTTCTGTTTGGTGGTTGGTGGTTGAGTATGGCGAGTGTGGAAAATCGAGATAAAAAATAAAGTTAATGTCTCTTGGAGGACTATTGTCTGTTGAAATCGAGCAATCATGTACGCGTTCTGGTGATCTTATCCAATTGGTGGGGTTGAGCCACAAATCTTTTATTTTTACTTTAGCAGATGGCGGTGAGTTTCATACTCACCGGGGTGTGATCAAGCACGATGATTTAATTGGAAAACCATGGGGAATTCAGATTTTCAGCCATAACGGAAGCCCATTTTTCTTACTTCAACCTTCTTTACCTGATATTCTAAAAAATACCAAACGTGCCACTCAAATCATGTATCCCAAAGAAATCGGATACATTTTGATCCAATTAGGCGTGAGACCTGGCACTCGTATTATTGAGGCTGGCACGGGAAGCGGGTCATTTACTACTGCCTTGGCTTATGCCATTGGAGACAACGGAAAAATCTATTCATACGAAGCCAAAGAAGCCAACCAAAAAATTGCCATCCGGGGGCTTGAAAAACTCGGATTGACCAAGAATATTGAATTCAAAGTTCGTGATATTCGTGAAGGATTCGATGAAACGGGAGTGGATTCGGTTTTTCTTGATGTGGCCAACCCATATGATTATTTGAAACAGGTGAAATTGGCGTTAAAACCAGGTGGATATTTTGCAAGTATTCTTCCAACCATGAACCAGGTTACATCTTTATTATTGGCGCTAAGACGTAACGATTTTGCATTTATTGATGTCTGTGATATTTCACAGCGATTTTACAAAATAGAACCTTCCCGGTTCAGACCAACTGACCGAATGATTGCCCACACAGGCTATCTGATATTTGCGAGATCCGTCACTATTGACCATGATTTGGCAGATCAAAAATTGCTGAAAGAAATCGGTGTACTGGGGATTGAAGATGAAAAACCCTCTGACATGGAAGATTTTGTTGAAGCAGTAGAATTTATTGAAGAAAAGTAACAATGGATGAACTTGAAAAAAAATTATCACAAGTCTTAAAAAGTCAAACCCAAGTTGAATCGGTTGGTGGCTCTTTTGTTAATGCAGCAGCAGTACTTATTTTATTTGTCAACGTAAGTGACGAATGGAATATTGTTTATACGCGCAGAACGAATAATGTCAGAACGCATCAAGGTGAAGTCTCTTTTCCTGGTGGGGCATACGAACCAGAGGATGCCTCCATGGTAAGTACTGCATTGCGAGAGACTTATGAAGAAATCGGTATTAAGCCGGAGTGTATCAGAATTTTGGGTGGACTTGACCCGGTACGAACCATTTCAAATTTTACCGTTTACCCATACGTTGGAATATTGGAATGCGAACCCACATTCTTAATTAATTTTAATGAAGTTGAACGTGTTTTTATGATTCCATTAAAATGGCTGACAGACCCATTGAATTTCTATGAACAGGATCATTTGGTTGAACAACAATTTATCCGAAGAGTAGTTCATTATAACGATTTTGAGGGTGAACATCTTTGGGGATTAACGGCACGCATTACGCAACAATTGTTGGAAATTCAATAAAAAAGCAGCAGGAAAGCCTGCTGCTTTTTTGTTTGAAAAACTTGATTCCTATTCGGCGTCTTCGTCTTCTTTTTTGCCTTTTTCGATAATTTCGGGTTCTGAATCTTCTTCTACGACAGCAACATCTTCAACTTCTTCAGCAGCAGGATTATTAATGCTGATGATGGTTTCATCGAGGTCATCGAGGAATTCTACGCCCGCCGGGATGGGAATATCACGCAGGCTGATGGAATCACCAATACGTTTAAGGTTTGAAAGATCAACCACAAAACGTTCGGGGAGATCTTTTGGCAAAGCTTCGACATTGACTTTGGTTATACCTTCAACAACAACACCATTGTAATCTTTAACCGCAGGAGCGTGTCCAACCATCTCAATGTTGACCTCTGCACGAATCTTCTCAGTTTGAGAAACGGCCTGGAAGTCAATGTGAATGAAACGGTTTTTCATAACATCACGCTGTTTTTCACGAACCAAAGCTGCATATTCAACACCTTCCAAATCGATAATAATAACGCTTGAGGAGGTGGTGTTGTTAAGAACTCTGGTGGATTCTTTCAATTCCATGGTGATAGCAATGGGATCCACTTTGTGACCATAGATCACACCTGGCAATTTTGCGTCTCGACGTAATGCGCTGACCTGTTTGCCAATAACCGTTCGTTTTGTTGCATGAATTACGACCTTATCCATTTTCATTTTCCTTCGAGCGCCTCTCACCGATGTATTGGTTACCTTCGCTCTATCTAAGATTGGGTGCTGCATTCACACCAGCCTGTAATTTTACCCGTCAAGTATGGCCGCGTCAAGCACAAACGATTCTTTATTCAACCCAATCGAAAGTGCGCGATACTGCTTTTTTCCATTTTGCATATTGAATCGATCTTGTTTCTTCCGGCATGTTAGGGGTCCATTCTTTATCTTTTTGCCAGTTGACCAGTAGCTCATCAGTGTTCTGCCAAAAACCAACGGCCAAACCAGCAGCATAAGCGGCTCCAAGAGCTGTAGTTTCTGTAATGCGCGGACGTACAACTGGTACATCAAGAATATCCGCCTGGAATTGCATTAATAGATCGTTGGATACCATTCCGCCATCCACTTTCAGTGTCAAAAGCTTGACGCCAGAATCAATTTCCATGGCATCCAAAACTTCATGAGTTTGAAATGCTGTTGATTCCAAAGCTGCTCTGGCTAAATGCCCTTTGTTTACAAAACGTGTCAACCCGGTGATCACACCGCGTGCGTCAGACCGCCAATAAGGAGCAAATAGGCCAGAAAACGCTGGAACAATAAAAACATCGCCATTATCGGCTACTGTTCGCGCAAGAGGTTCGATATCTGAAGATTTATCTATGATCTGAAAATTATCCCTTAGCCATTGAACCAGCGCGCCGGCTATTGCAATAGAGCCTTCGAGGCAGTAAACTGCAGGGGCAGATCCGATTTTATAGCCTGCTGTTGTGAGAAGACCATTTTTGCTTATGACAGGTGTTTCCCCCGTGTTCATCAGCATAAAGCAACCTGTGCCATATGTATTTTTTGCCTCACCGGTACGAAAACAACCCTGACCGAAGAGAGCAGCTTGTTGATCGCCCAAGTCTCCGGCAATAGGAACGCGCTCAAGTGTATTTTGGGTGTAACCGTAAACCTCAGAACTAGAGACGATTTTGGGTAAGATATTGGCAGGAATGCCCATTATTGCGAGCGTTTCCTTATCCCATTTAAGAGTTCTAATGTTCATCAACATGGTTCTCGAAGCGTTACTTACGTCGGTCACATGGATGCCGCCTTGGATGCCACCGGTGAGATTCCAGATGAGCCATGAATCGATATTGCCAAATAATACCAAACCTTTTTCAGCGTCATCTTTGGCTGCAGGATTGTTTTCCAGTATCCACTTGATCTTGGGTCCTGAAAAATAGACAGATAAGGGCAAGCCGGTTTTCTCACGGAAACGGTCAATTCCGCCTTCAAGTGCATATTGATTACAAATTTCATTTGTACGTGTGTCCTGCCAAACTATGGCGTGACCATAGGGTTGACCTGTAAGTTTGTTCCAAAGGACTGTTGTTTCACGTTGATTGGTGATCCCAAGCGCGGCGATATCTTCTGAAGTAAGGCCTGAAATGCGCATGGCATTGAGCATCACTTCACGAGTGTTGATCCAGATTTCGATGGCATCATGTTCGACCAAACCGGGAGCAGGGTAGTATTGTTTATGCTCTTTTTGATCCACGGCGACGATGTTACCCTGGTGATCAAAGACAATGAAACGAGTGCTGGTGGTTCCCTGGTCAATGGCGCCAACAAATTTTGTCATGGAAATCCTCCACTGGAATGAGTGTCAGAAAAATTATACAATAGGGTATCGAAAAAGATGGAAGTGTAAATGCGTAAAATTTGGATTTATTTGATTGTGTTGATCTTGGAATTAACTGCCTGTGCAACCAATATTCGTGATATTCAAGGTCAACTCGAAATTCATGATATTCAGGGGTGCAGTCATACCTCTCCGTACTTGGGGCAAAGAGTCGCTGATGTTGTTGGAGTGGTGACACATAAAACCTCCAATGGATTTACGATGCAATCGCTAACGTCTGACGACCAGTTATGTTCATCTGAAGCCATTTTTGTATTCACCAAAGAGTATCCTCAAGTTTTATTAGCAGATCTGGTGCAAGTGGATGGGGTTGTTGAAGAGTTTACAGATGGGTCACCTCAAGATCATAATCTTTCTCAAACAGAGATTAACAATGCAAGATTTCAAATCCTTTATTCAGATTACCAATTACCCAATCCAATTGTGATTGATGATCTATTGGGCCTTATGCCAACGGCGATTATTGACAATGATGATATGAAATTATTTGACCCTAAACAAGACGGGATTGATTTTTATGAAAGTCTTGAATCTATGCTGGTGGAAATTCGCAGTGGACAAGTTGTTGCGCATCGTAATATTTTTGATGAAATCTCGGTGCTGCCATCCGTTTTTATAGCGGAAAATTTGCTTTCAATTCAGGGTGCGTTGGTAAATACACAGAATGATGCCAACCCTGAAAAACTGATGATCAAACTTCCATCGAATTCAGACGGCGAAGTCAATGTTGGCGATTGGTTTGAAGAATCAATTATAGGAATAATGGATTATTCGTATGGAAATTTCAAACTACTTGCTTTTACGCAAATAGATTTTGCCAGGAAAGAAACAACTGTTGAGCCATATATACCGACTTCTGGAAGCTTAACCCTGGCAACCTACAATGTTGAAAATCTTTCTCCGATGGATGGGAATAAAAAATATTCACAAATTGCAGGTCACATTGTGGATCATCTCCATTCACCGGATGTGCTGGTTCTAAACGAAATCTCTGATAACAGCGGCAGCATAGATGACGGGGTTGTAAAAGCCGATAAAACGATTATGAAGCTATTGGAGGCTATTCACAAAGCTGGAGGACCAGAATATTCATATTCCGATACACCCCCTGATAACAACCAAGATGGCGGTTTGGAAGGTGGAAACATTCGAACCGTTTTACTTTTTCGAAATGATAAAGGAATAACTCTTGATCAAAGCCGTTCTTTGTCAAATAAAGTAACAGCAAATAATGGGACACTGTTATTAAATGATAACCCATTTTTGATAGGAAATCAGTCAACAGCGTTTTATGGCACGAGGAAACCTCGTGTGTGGCTGCTTTCGCAAAACAATAAGCAATTTATTGTGGTGGGTGTGCACTTATCCTCGCAAGGCGCCAACACCCCGGATTGGGGTAATCTGCAACCTCCCCAAAAACCGGAAGAAACCAAGAGAATAAACCAAGCGCAATTGATCTTTGACCAGTTGAGAGAAATATACATGAAAAATCCCCAATTGCCCATTTTCATTATGGGAGATATGAATGATCAACCCTGGTCAACAACGATATCTGTACTCAGTCAAGATATATTTTTTAATACGGCCGAGATTGAGAAGCATGAAGAAAGATACTCATATATATTTGAAGGCAATGCTCAAGAATTGGACTATATATTAATTAATAAAAACCTGGCAGATGATGTTATTCAGGCCAGGTTTATTCATGTAAATTCTTTTAAGGATCTAGCTGAATCAATCTCAGATCACGATCCAGTAATTATTGATTTTGATATGAGTCATTGAGCTGCCTGTGTGACAGGTTTTTCAAGTGAAGGATGTTTTTTGATGTTTTGAGATGCTTTTCTGGCCTGGATGGCGTCTTTGGCCTGGTTGATCCGGTTTACCTTCCTGAAGTGATAACCATATATTGCTAGAGAAACTGCCAATGGAAATTTAGAGGGACAGTTAAACACTGACCAGAAAATTAAATTCCAAAAATAGCGTCCTTCTCCAATTTTTAATCCCATTCTCCAAATGGTTTTAAAGAACGCAGCAATTTCATTTGCATACACTTGACCAGCCATTTTCACAGGATGATAAGCTTTAAGCAGGGTCTTTATTCGTGGATATAAATATTTGGGAGAATAGAGGGTGTTGATAATTTTACGGTATCCATTTTTCAGGATGAGAGGATCCATGACCGGGATAATATTGGTGCTGCCATCAGCATTATCACCTGACATCTCATGAAGAATTCTGCCTTCTTGTTCGAGTCGGTGATAAAGTTGGGTTCCTCCTGGGGCTTGTAGCAAACCCACCATGGCTGTCACAATACCCGAATCCTGGATGAAATTGATCATTTCATCAAAAATAGCTGGTGTATCGTTATCAAACCCGACTATAAAGCCGGCCATCACTTGAATGCCTGCATTGTGAATCTTGTTGATGCTTTCGATCAGATTTCGTTTTGTATTTTGGTTTTTGCCGCATTCAATTAAACTGGTTTCGTTTGGGGTTTCGATGCCCACAAACACGGTTGTAAAGCCAGCGAGGCTCATCAAACGCATTAACTCAGGATCATCGGCCATGTTGACTGATGCTTCAGTGATAAAGGTAAAGCCCTTTTTACCTTTGCGCCATTCGATAATGGCTGGCAACACATCTTCTTTGAGATATTTTTTGTTGCCAATGAAGTTGTCATCGACAAAAAAAACATTTCTGGTCCAGCCGGCGCGATAGTATTGATCAAGTTCTGCAATCACCTGTGCTGTGGTTTTTAAGCGCGGCTTGTGCCCTAATAATGCGGTCACGTTGCAGAAATCACATTGAAATGGGCATCCCCGTGAGAATTGGATGCTCATGCATTCATAATCAAAGATATTGATCAAGCTGGCATCGGGAATCGGGCTTAGGTGCATATCTGCATATTCATCCGTACTGTAAACACGTTTGGGCTCAAGACCATTTTCAAGATCGGCAAGAAATAGTGGGAGGGTCAGTTCACCTTCATTGAGAATAAAATGATCCACTTCTGGAAAATTGACGTATTCAGTTGTGAAAAGTGGTCCGCCGGCGATCACTTTCTTGCCAAAGGATTTTGCTTTATGGATGACCTTCTGACTGTCATCACGTTGAACATCCATGGCACTGATGAACACCATATCAGCCCAACTCAGGTCTTCGTTGGTAAGAGCGTGAATGTTCATATCAATGAGTCTTTTTGCCCAGGACTTTGGCAACAATGACGAAATAGTCATAAGTCCAAGAGGGGGGTTGTTAATTTTCTTATTGATAAATTCCAGAGCATGTTTAAAACTCCAAAAAGTATCAGGAAATTGCGGATAGACCATCAAAATGTTCACTTTACCTCCATTTCTAAAATTAAGTGTAATCACGCAGTAGAATCGGCGAATGTGTAAGAGGTCACAGACAGCGCACGCTTTTGACGAGAGAGGGTGAAATGAATATGACTCATTACCGGGGGTGAGATGTGACCAGGATGCTATAATTATCAAAATGGAGCGGAAAGAGAATTCTGGATTTACGATAAATACTGGAACCGACCTGGCTTTTGCTTTGGTTGTGTTTATTTCATATTTTGCTGCTTTCAGCAATGGTTCGCTTTTTGACCCATTCTTGATCACAGTCATCATACTTTTAGGTATTGCTTACATTACAAATGGAATCTATGGGTTCGCATACACCTCTAGAAAAGGGACAATGTCAACCAAGATTATTTATTTTTCCCTTCAATTGCTTCTTGGCGGGTTAATAGTTTATTATGGGAGGGGAGCAGGGTTTAATTCGCTTATATTGTTACCTTTGGTCGCACATACGGCCATGCTGTTAGATCAAGATTGGATGCTGGCAGCTAACGTCGGGATAATACTGACATTTATTCTGGCTGTTTATCTATATTCTTCCAGATTTGCGATTGTTTGGGCAAGTGTGCCTATTTTCTTTGCCGGGCAAGTCTTTATTTTGATTTTCACGCAAATGGCTGTGACAGAACAGCGAGCCAGATTAAAGCTTGAAAATTTAGCTGCTGAACTTTCTGAAGCAAATAAACATCTCAGTGAGTATGCGGATCGTGTTAGAGAACTTACCATTACCCAAGAACGCAACCGGATGGCAAGAGAGATTCATGACGGCCTGGGTCATTATCTGACAACGATCAATATGCAGATTAAAGCCGCGAGAGCAATTTTGAGCAAAGATAATAAAAAGGCGCAAAGTTTAATGGAAAACGCACAAAATCTTTCGTCTGTGGCATTATTGGATGTACGTAATTCGGTTTTTGCACTAAGACAAGACCCCGAAGAAATGCCACCATTATTCCAACGGATTTCAGACATAGCCAAATCAGCCTCTTCAATAAATAGGAAAATTGAATTGGTCATAAAAGGAAACCCACGACCAGTAAATGCCCAACAAGATTTAACACTTTTTCGAGCCGCACAGGAGACAATTAATAATGCCAATAAGCATTCCAATGCTTCGGTAGTGAAATTAACCTTGGATTATTCAGATCCAGATAAAATTGAACTTGAATCAATTGATGATGGTGTTGGCAGTGATGAAATCACTCATGGGTTTGGCTTGTTAGGAATTCAAGAACGAGTACGTCTGCTAAACGGCGAAACAAAAATAGTAACGTCCTCTGGAAAGGGGTTTAAAATAAATATAACCATACCGAGTCAAAATGAGCATTAAAATTCTGATAGCTGATGATCAATCTTTATTTCGGGAAGCACTGAAAACTTTATTGAGCGCTTACCCTGATCTAGAAGTTGTGGGGGATGCCAGTAACGGTGAAGAGGCTTTAAGATTGTCATTCAATCTATCACCTGATATTGTCTTGATGGACTTGCGAATGCCGGTAATGGATGGTGTTGAAGCCACTCGCAAGATTGTGCAATTGGGAAAAAAGATAAAGGTGATTGTGCTCACCACTTTTGATGATGATGAGACTGTATTTGAAGGTTTGCGGGCAGGCGCAGTCGGTTACCTGTTGAAGGATGTCTCTTCTGATAAATTGACCGAGGCGATTCGTGCGGCTAATAAAGGTGAATACTTTTTATTGCCTTCTATAACTGCAAAAGTGATATCTGAATTTTCACGTATTTCAAAACCAACTCCGCGAAATCAGGATATATTCCTTGCTGATCCACTCTCACCAAGAGAAATTGAAATATTGCGACTAGTGGCAACAGGCGCCAGCAATCGAGAAATTGCAGAAAGATTAGTCATCTCAGAAGGAACAGTAAAAAATCATTTGTCAAGTATTCTGAGCAAGCTGAGTGTGAGAGATCGTATGCAAGCAGTGTTAAAAGCAAAAGAACTAGGAATAATAACCATCTAGTGAGAGAAATATGATCAATAATGAGATTAAACACCAATCCAAACACTCTTGGGAACAATTCGCTCCATTAATTGGGGTTGTTTTAGTTGTAACCGGTTTATTGTTTTTATTGGACCAGCGTATAAAAACAAACTGGCTTTCACTTGCTTTACCCGTTTTTATCAGTTTAATTCTTTTAGGATGGGGAATCCTCTCAAAAAGAAGATTATTGATCATTCCTGGTTTTATCATGTTTGGACTAAGTTCGGCATTCTTTATCATGTTTCAAAAACTGATTTACTATAAAACATTTACGTTATTGTTTGCCGCTATTGGCATATTTTCATTTTCTTGGTTGTTGTTATTTGTTTCACTTGCAGTTATTAAAAAATCATTGGCATGGTGGGCACTCTTCGTCTCTACTATTTCGGGTGCAGTTAGTATAAATTTTTTTATCGAAAGACCCACTGTATTAACTTATGTTTTTTACATTTCACTTGCGATTGGAATCGTTTTTCTGTTGTGGGGAATCCGTAAAAGGGCAATTGGATTACTAATTCCGGGATTATTGGTGTCAACCATCGGAGCAGGCGTATTTTTTGCCTGGAATGAACCCGCTACTCAAAATGGACTTCAACAAACCGGAACAATGTTGGTGTGGTTTGCGCTTGGTTGGATTCTCATCACTGTAATTTCAAAAATATTTTCCCATAAATTCACCTGGTGGCCATTGATCCCAGGCGGTGTGTTTTCGATGGTGGGGGCAGGGTTGTATATTGGCGGCAATCCAGACAATGCACTTGGATTTTTCCAGAACACTGGTTCAATTGGCTTGATCATGTTTGGTGTTTATTTGATCTTGTTAAAATACGGGATGAAGAACAAATAATCTCTATTTCTCAAAAATTAAAGGTTTCAATTTATCAAGATTCTTGCGCATGGATTTTTCTCCCAGCGCAATTATTTTATCGGCTTTATGATAGCCATAAAACATGGTGATTTCAGGCGGCAAATTCGGCTTGATAAGCAGGTCAGGCTTATCATATGTCAGATTTAGTTCAGTCAATTTGGTAATCATAATCAATTGCGCCCGATAAAAATCCAAGAAGAAATCTGGTAATGGAAAGGGGAATCGGGCTTTTTGACCTGCAAATTGCCAGGGTACCTCACGCGTTGTGTCTGGATGGACATCCACTGCCAAAATTACTTCAGGTGAAAAAGGTTTCAGGTTTTTGACTGGCAGGTTGTTAAGCGTACCGCCGTCAATCAACTGCATTTTGGCAATGTTTACTGGTGCGAAGAAACCAGGAACGGCGATGGTTGACATCACCGCATCGAGCAGATTTCCTTCTGTGAGCACGACTTCTTGTGAAGTAATTAAATCAACAGCGTTAAGTGAAAGCGGAATTAATGTATCTGAAAAATTCGTGTCTTTGCCAATTAATTGTGCCAACAAATTCCTGAGGCGCTGACCAAGGATCAATCCTCGGCGTCGGGGAGTGCGATCAACCAAATTGATCATTTCTCTCAAGGTTGTATGTTTAATTGCAATTCTTTCTATCTCTTTTATGGTATAGCCAATTGCAAACAGGGCGCTGACTAGACCTCCCATACTGCATCCTGCGAGACTTGAAATTAGTATGTTTTCTTCTGTCACTACCTTAAGGACGCCAATATGAGCCAAACCGCGGGCTCCGCCTCCGCTAAGGGCAAGTCCCAAACTTTTTTGATGTTGAAGAATATTGTTGTCTGTCATAATAGTTTTCTACTCATGTGATGTTTATTTCATTTTATTAAATACGTTTTAAATGGGTTAAGGTTGCATACGCCCTGTTCAATTTGTGCAGCCTCTGATATTATAATTGGTCGTATATTGAGCTATTGGAATAGGATGATGGTAAATGGAAAAAGAACGGTTAGACATTCGTAATATTGCAATTATCGCGCACGTTGACCACGGCAAAACAACGCTGGTGGATGGTCTCTTGAAACAAGCCAGAACTTTTCGTGATAACCAGGCTATTGTTGAACGCGTAATGGATTCCAATGATCTTGAACGAGAGCGTGGAATCACAATCCTTGCCAAAAACACAGCCATTACAATCCCTGATAAAAAACGTGGAGGCATGGTAAAGATCAATATCGTTGATACCCCAGGGCATGCAGATTTTGGCGGTGAAGTAGAACGTGTCATGAATATGGTTGACGGAGTTTTGCTTTTAGTGGATGCCGCAGAAGGTCCAATGCCACAAACTCGTTTTGTGTTGAAGAAAGCACTACAAATGGGTCATCGAGCAATTGTTGTGATCAATAAAATGGACCGTAAAGATGCTGACGCCGAGAGGGCGGTTAACCTAACTTTTGATCTTTTTGTTGAGTTAGGCGCATCCAATGAACAATGTGATTTCCCAATTATCTATGCAAATGCAATCACACAGCAATCTGGAACAACAAAAGATCTTTCACCCAACCTTGAACCCCTTTTTGAAGCCATTCTTGATAACGTGCCTGCACCCAAGGTGGATGTTGATGCCCCTCTGCAGCTCTTGGTCACAAACCTTGGATATGATGAATATCGTGGCGTGACCGCCGTTGGCCGCATCCATGCAGGCAAAATGAAAGCTGGTGCGCCAGTCGCCAGAATGCAGAAAGACGGCAAGGTTTTACCAGAACGCACGCGTTATCTTTATGTTTATCAGGGGCTTGAAAAAGTTGAAGTTGAATCGGCAGAAGCAGGTGAAATTGTGGCAATTGCCGGTCTTGAAGGCATTGCCATTGGTGAAACTTTAGCTGATGCAGACAATCCGGTGGCTTTGCCATCGATTGAAGTGGAAGAACCCACCGTTCGAATGACATTTGGTGTCAACACATCACCATTTACGGGCAAGGAAGGTAAATGGGGCACTTCACGTAAGCTTCGCGAACGACTTTTTGACGAACTTAGAAATAATGTGGCATTGCGTGTAGAAGAAACAGAAGCTGCAGATACTTTTAAGGTGGCGGGCAGGGGAGAGCTTCACCTGGCAATTTTGATTGAAACCATGCGTCGAGAGGGTTACGAATTTCAAGTTTCAAGACCTGAAGCGATTTTCAAAGAAGATGAAAGTGGCAATCTACTGGAGCCTTTTGAAGAATTGCATATCGAAACCAGCCCCGAGACCGTTGGGACGGTGGTTGAAATGCTTGGCGGGCGACGCGGCAAAATGCTTAATATGATCAATAACCCGGATAATACTGTTCATTTGACCTATACAGTTCCGACACGTGGGTTATTGGGATTCAGATATCAATTCCTGACAGCCACACGCGGTATGGGAACTTTGAATTCACTCTTCCTCGGTTATTTGCCTTTGGCTGGACCAATTAATTCCAGATCGACTAGTTCGATCGTGTCATGGGAAACCGGAGTAACATCAACTTTTGGATTGAAAAACGCTGAAGAAAGAGGAGTTTTATTCATCGGCGCCGGTGTTGATGTCTACGAAGGAATGGTGGTGGGAGAAACACAGCGACCTGACGATCTTGCCGTCAACGTATGTAAAAAGAAACATCTAACCAACATGCGAAATTCGAACAAAGATATTGAAATTCGATTGGTGCCTCCTTTGACGATGAGTATTGATCAAGCTATTGAGTACCTGGCTGATGATGAACTACTAGAGGTCACACCTCTAAATTTCCGTATTCGAAAACGCATCCTTAATACTGATGAACGTGGCAAGCAAACCAAGAAATCAAAAGAGTTAATGGGGGAGAATTAAAGGTAAGACAAATTAGTGCTTGACTTATGATGCAGACTATGATAAAGTTATATTCAAGTAGGATGCAAAGTAGTTCTTGTTGGATGTAATAATAGACAGCCCAAGGCGAAAGCTCCAGGGCTGTTTTTATTTGATAGCTCCGAGAGAACGAACAGGTCCTAAAACATAAGTGGTTTTTGCTATAGGAGGCAAAAAAATGTCAGAACGTATTATCGGCACGGTCAAATGGTTCAAC
>PHBW01000037.1 GCA_002840715.1 Chloroflexi bacterium HGW-Chloroflexi-4 | reverse complement strand
TGGCTTCAAGCACTTTCATGGATTCACCCAGCTACAAATTCACCTCCGAGTCTGTGACCGAAGGTCACCCCGACAAACTCTGCGACCAGGTTTCAGACGCCGTTTTGGATGCCTGCCTCACGCAGGATCCGCGCAGCCGTGTGGCATGCGAAACCGCCACCAAGACCGGCTTTGTGATGGTGCTCGGTGAAATCACCACCAACGCCTTCGTTAACTTTGATGATCTTGTACGCAAAGTGGTCAAAGGCATCGGCTACGATAGCAGTGATAAAGGTTTTGACGGAAATACCTGCGCCGTGATGAGCGCCATCGCCAGCCAATCCCCTGATATTGCCATGGGTGTCGATCAATCCCTCGAACTCAAGGGCGGCGAAGTGACCGAAAAAGAACTTAACGAGATCGGCGCCGGAGATCAGGGTATGATGTTTGGCTACGCCTGCAACGAAACCCCCACCCTCATGCCCATGCCCATCTACCTGGCACATAAACTTTGCCTGCGCCTTTCTGAAGTTCGCAAAGCCGGCACCCTGCCCTGGCTGCGACCTGATGGAAAATCTCAGGTGACCGTTGAATATGCCTACGGCAAACCTGTGCGTGTGGATACCGTGCTCATCTCCACCCAGCACTCTCCCGACGTTTCACATGCCGAGATCACTGAAGGCGTCATCGAACATGTCATCAACCCCGTCATTCCCGCGGAACTGCTCGACAAGCAGCCCAAAATCTATGTCAACCCCACCGGCCGCTTTGTCATCGGTGGACCCATGGGCGATGCAGGTGTGACTGGTCGCAAGATCATTGTCGATACCTACGGCGGCATGGGCCGTCATGGTGGCGGTGCCTTCTCTGGCAAAGATCCCACGAAAGTTGATCGCTCTGCCGCCTATGCCTGCCGCTGGGTTGCCAAGAATGTGGTGGCTGCCGGTTTGGCTGACCGCTGCGAAATTCAGGTGGCGTATGCCATCGGTGTGGCGCACCCCCTCAGTATTAATGTCGAGACTTTTGGCACCGGCAAGATTACAGACGAGAAGATCGCCGACCTGATCGCCAAAACCTTCGACCTTCGCCCCGGCGCCATCATCCGCGACCTGGACTTGCGCAAGCCTATCTACCAGAAGACGGCTGCCTACGGCCACTTCGGCCGTGACGATGTTGACTTCACCTGGGAGCGCACTGACCGCGCTGAAGCTTTGAAAAGAGCTGCTGGTCTTTAAGAGAGACGAGAACAGGGAACAGAGAACCGAGAATCATCAAAACCGGAAGACTTTATTAGTTTTCCGGTTTTTTATAAGATATCAGTTTTTTGTAAGGGCGACCACAGGTCGCCTTTTTTAACACTCTCCCTTGAGTCTGTTTTTTGCTCAAGGTTCGGGGGTTGGGGTTTCTGGCAATACAGGGGTGACGTTATAAATAAAAATTTGTGAAAAACCGGCGGGATTATCCTGCCAGCCATCATTAACAGATTCATCAAAATAATAACCAACGCGGATGGTGTGAGGCTCGTTGACTTTCCAGCCATCTATTGTTGCAGAGATCGAAACCGAATCGGCCTGGGTTTTGTTTTCTTCATCGTAAGGCGCAAGGTATTGCACGACCATATCTGGCGAAAAATAATCCTGTCCATCGATCTCAAAGATCCAGTGAATGTGTGCCAGATTATCGACCATGATGGTCGGGCTGGCCGTCCACCACATGACCCGAACGCGCACAGGTTTATCATTGGGGATGCTGACGTTGTAAGTGCCTGCCTCCACCACCCTACCAATCATGTCATCCAGCAAGACCACGGGCGGGCACTCCGATTCAACCGAGCAGATGCTGATCGCCAGCGGCGGCTCAGGGATGACGGGAGGCGGGGTTTCGCTGACCAAAGGCGCTGATGTGAGGGCGGGGGTTACCACCGTGCGGGAAGGAAAGCTGCAGCCCGCCAGCAGGATGATTAGGATCGAACCAACCAGTTTGTATAAAAAACCCGGAAATTGACGCATACAACCCTCCCAAACGACTGAAGCACCTTTAACAACTAATTTATTAAGATAATTATCGGATAAACTGCAATAAAGTTAACCTGAGTGCCATTCTGACAATACAAATTATTTGGAGACGATAGTTCCAATTGCTCATAATGTTCAACGTCAATGACCCTGTTTGGATTCTGCATCACACGGGCACATTATGCGAAAAATACACGGGGGAGGTCTTGAAGATAACGCGTTGGTTTCAAGCCCTTCAAAGATATTCTCAAGCAAAATGATGTGAGGAAAAACCTCGACTTAAGAGAACATTTGTGCTATTTTTCTCTCTTCAATCATCAACTTGAAGCAGGAACCAAACCTTAAATAATTTAAGAAAACAGGGATGTGATTCGTACATAAATTCGAAGAAACGAAACTGGCGCCTATACAAATAAGTATAGTTCTTTGTGGATTCGTTTTTATTCGTTTCTGATTTATCACAACTTAGGAACGAATCACCTTAAACAAAACCGGCGAAGTGAGGTCACAACGCCGGTCAAATAGGATGGTAATAGGATTTAGTTTTTTATTTCATGTTTTTGGTTTATTTCGATTGTTTCGTGGAAAAAATGGTTTTATCTTTAATAATAGGTTTTTTTTCTTCTTCATCTCTGCGGGCGATCTCGGCCAGCATTTCAGCGGTCAGGGTCTTGAGCGCCAGAATGTGCCAGGTGACCGCAATGGCAATGCAGACCAGCAATCCGCGCAGCCACCATTGTTCAACCGCAAAAATGGCAGAGGCGCCGATGGTTAGCCACAAGAATGACACCGACACGATCTTGGTTTGCCGCGGAATGGCGTGATAAAGACGATAATTGCGGATCAACTTTCCGAATAAGGGGTGGTTCATGATCCAGTTGTAGAGGCGGTCTGAACTACGGGCAAATGCAGCCGCTGCCAACAAAAAGAAAACAGTAGTCGGCAAGACAGGCAAAAAGATGCCCAGTATGCCAAGCAGCACACAAGCAAGACCACCGCTAATTAACAATAGTTGTTTGAGTTTCGATATCTTCATCAAATGCCCTTTCTAACCCGAGCGAGGTTCATTATAACGGATGGACGGTCAAGAAATCAAAAAAACGCCCAGTTTTTTTTAAAAAACGGGGCGTAGTTGACAAAATAATTGTTAGTGGTTATCTAGTAACAGTAGAACTCATGTGTTTCACCGGTGTTGAGAGTTCCCGAATCAGAAGCGCCGCCGCAGCCCCAAGCCTTGTAAGAATAACTTCCCGGGCAGACCTTCATCGAAGTGTGACCCGTTGGTAAGTCAAAATGAAATTTCATCGGTCCAGACAGATCAATTCTTACGATGCCGCCCGTCGAATTATCAATCTCGATGGAAGAATTAATATCACAAGGAGGTTGAGTCGGCGCCAAGGTTGCTTTGGGCGTCTTTGTATAGGGAATTGCTGTTGGACGAGGAGTGTTGGTCCGCGTGGCCGTCGCAGTTGGAGTTGCTGTGGGTTTTTCCATCGGAATCAGCAAATACCTTGCTTGATAGATCGTTCCGCGATAATAGGTGTCCCAGCCATCAGAGAGGGTCGCGTCAAAAATATAACCAATTTCAACCGTATGTCTTTCTCCGACCTTCCAGCCATCCATAACTGTTCCGAACCACATTCCAGGATATACGTTAGAAGGATCGTCATCGAATACGGTTTCTCCAAGAGACAACCAATCTTCTCTGAAGTAATCTTGTCCATCGATCTTAAAAAACCATTTTATGTATTTCAGATTATCTTCCAAGATGGTTTGGTCTTTTACAACCCAACCTACGCTGAGAAATAGAGGTTCAGTATAGACAAACGTTACCGCGTTAAGTGCTTGGGTCTCATCGTCAGCCGAAATTAAATCTCTTATGGGCAGCGCATCAGAGCACTCTTCTTGAAAGGCACATAAATTCACTTTAATTGGTGGGATTGGTGTCTTTGTTGGTGTGGCGGTTACAGTGGGCGTTGGTGTTGCGGTGGCGGTATTGGTTGGCGTGGGTGTCTTGCTGGCAAACAATCCCTGAATCCCTTGGGGAACCACACTGCAGCTCAAACCAACAATCAGCAGCACAACCAGAACACTTGTGAAAACAAGTTTCTTAAGGCGGTTCATAGCCCCTCCAAAAACAACTTTTTTATTAAAGAATATATTGGTTAATTTATTATAGGTAGTAATAGAACGCATTGCAACACTTGCGATTTGCAACACAAATTTTTAATAATATCGGCAATGCGTTTGGCATTGCCGATTTTATAAACTCAATCAAAATTTAGGTGTATTTATGCGGCTTCTTCTTCAGGTTCCTCTTCACCCTCAACTTCGTCGCCAAAAGTCAAGACCTCACGCACCTGAGACCCGTGCATCTGTGGACCGATGATGCCCTTCTCTTCGAGTGTATCGATCAGTCGTGCTGAGCGGGTGTAGCCTATGCGCATCTTGCGCTGGAGCATTGAGATGCTAGCCTTATGCTCCTTGCGCACAATGGTGATGGCATCTTCAAGCAGTGGATCGTTGGGGCGCGAGCCGTCGTCAAACAATTCACCTTGTTTAAGCGGAGTTCCGGGAGTATATGGATCCATGATCATGCTGTCGGGTTCCTGACCGCCTTCTGCCTTGTAATTCATGGCAATCACGCGCCACGAATCCACCAGACGTTGAATCTCGGGGTCAGAGACGTAAACGCCCTGCAAACGCACCGCCGCCGGTGCGTCTGGTGCCTGATAGAGCATATCGCCCTTACCCAGTAGTTTTTCAGCGCCGGGTTGATCAAGGATGACGCGGCTATCCATATTGGAAGCCACCATGAAAGCCACACGGGCCGGGAAGTTCGCTTTGATCAAACCGGTCACCACATCCACCGAGGGGCGCTGGGTGGCCAGGATCAAATGTATGCCGGTGGCGCGGGCAAGTTGGGCCAGACGGGTGATGCTGCGTTCGGTTTCATCCGGCGCGAGCATCATCAGATCAGCCAGTTCATCAATCACGATCACCAAATAGGGGATGTGCTCTTCACCCTTTTTGTTGTAGTCCACAATATTACGGGCGCCGGCTTTGGCGAATTTCTTATAACGAGTATCCATCTCGTGCAGACACCACTGCAAAGCGCCGACCACGCGGTCAGCCTCCACGACCACCGGTCCCAGCAGATGCGGGATGCCATTGTAACCCGTCAATTCCACACGTTTGGGATCCACCAGCAACAGGCGCAAATCGCTGGGTGAATTGTTGAGCAACAAACTGGTCAGAATGGCATTCACCAGCACAGATTTACCAGAGTTGGTTGTGCCTGCCACGAGCATATGAGGCATGGCGGTCAAATCAGCGCAAATGGGCTTTCCTGCCACATCCTTGCCGAGGGCGAAGCGCAGGGTCGACTTGATTTTTTTGAAGGCTTCATTCTCAAGCAGCTCACGCAGTGAGACGAGAGTCAATTCAGTGTTCGGCACCTCAATGCCCACATAGGCCTTGCCGGGTACCGGTGCTTGAATGCGGATGCTCTTGGCTGCCATGGCGAGAGCCAGGTCATCTGAGAGACCGACGATCTTTGAGACTCGCACACGGGTTCTGCCGGTGCGATTTTCAATAAAGTCAGGTTCCACGCCGAACTGTGTCACAGCCGGTCCGCGGTGGATTTCAACAATATGCCCGGGAGCGCCAAAAGAAGCAAGCGTCTCTTCAATGATGCGGGCACGGTCTTTGTCAAAGTGTGATTGAATTCCGGCCGGGGTGGCAGGGTCAAGCACATCAGAGATGGAGGGCATCGGCCAGGGTTTGGCATTCATGGCTGCGGTCACGCCGGTGCGCACGGTTGGCAGCGCACCGCCTGAATCATCTTTGGGGGATAACTTGGGTTGCGGAGTCACCCTGACCGGTGAAGGAGGAACATAATCTTCACGACGTGCACGAACTTTGTTGGCAAGCGTATTTTCGCCGTTCAGATCGAGAGAACGAAAACCTTGAGGTAAGACGGCTTCTTCAACCTCATCGGGCATTTCGGGTTGAGCGTAAACAGGCGGGGTGTAGGGCCGTGATCTTTCACGCGGATAGGGGATTGTTTTTTGTTCAGCCGGCACCTTGCGGGGACGTCCGAAGATCCAACCGGCGAGCACCGGCATGGGTACATCAACAATAAACAAGATGGAAACAATCACCCAGGCTACCAGCACCACGGCTTCTCCAGCCGAACCAAGGCTGCCGCCAAGCAGAATATCAATGCCGGCGCCGATGATGCCGCCACCCAAACCGGCGCGGGCAGAGGTCAACCCTCCGCCTTTGATGTAATGCATCCAGCCCAGCACGTTAAGGTAGAGGAGGATGATTCCAAGGGTGCGGCCGCCAGACAAGCGGGGCAAACGATCAAAATTGCGAAACACAAGATAAAGTCCGCCAATGGTCATTCCGACCGGGATGATGAAGCCGCCCCAGCCTGCAATCTGGGCCATGGTTTTTGCCACCCACATAGTGAGAGTGCCGTTATTGCGCGCGAAAAAAGCTACCAGACTCAAGATGCCAATCACCGCCAATAACCCGCCAACAAAATCAATCTTTTGATCAAGGGTCAGGTTGCCAACATTAAAACCTTTGGCAGATTTTTTAGATCCGCGACGGGCAGGCGCAGTGCTTTTCTTGGAATATGTCGAACGGGAACTTGAGGTCTTGGGCATGAAGTCTCTCTTAAATAAAAATTTACAATCCAACAAGGTTACTGTTGCAGTATTCATACCAAATTATTTTATTGTGTAATTATTGAGACGATTTCAACAATTTTTCAAAGATCTTGCGGGTGTTTTCAAAAGCCAACGACGGAAGGTTATCCAAAAGGAACCAAGCGGCTTGATCGGCATCATCTGCAGCAGCCAGCTTGCCGCCGATCACATCAGCCCGATAAACCAAAAGAATATCCGCGCCGCGAGGATGTTCACGGCCATAAAGCACATCAAACAGCGACACAATGTGCACCACCAGACCAGTCTCTTCACGGCATTCGCGCACCGCGGCAGCCTGTGGATCTTCGAAGGCATTGACGAATCCGGCGGGGATGCTCCACTGGCGAATGTAAGGCTCCATTGTGCGACGTACCAGCAAAACTTCATTTGTTGGGGATACTTCACTATGACGCAGCACCAAAATGCCGGCTGCAACCTTGGGGTCCTCATAGTGCACCCACCCGCAATTGAGACAGGTAAGGCGCTCTTCAGACATCTGAAGCCTGAGCACCAATTCACCGGCGCATAAAGGGCAAAACTTATATGTCGAATGGGTATGCGAGGTCATCGCTTGCGCAGGAAGATCGCCAATATCGCGAAAAGAAGTGTCACAGCACCCAGACCGACCATCCAAAGGGTGGAGGGCTGTATACGGGATGAAAAAGAATTCACCTCGCTGGAATCATATTGCAGTGTTTCCACTTCAGTATCTGCTGAGGGAAGGCCTAAAATCAGGGTCGATGGATCTTGCGTGGCTGCCACCTTGGCAGAAGCTTCAGGAATCTGTGTTGCGGCAGGCAGCGAAACAGGTTGTTCCACAATCTCTGCAGGACCACCGCCATATCCGCCCATACCGGTCGCCATGGAAGAAGTATCGCCACCTCCGCCACCACCTATACCAGGTCGCCCCCAGAAGATAATCATGGGTGTACTGACTGCAGCATCTTCAGCGCTTGCAGCATTATCCATGGCCATTTCGGGCACGGCGGCCATCATAGGTGCAGGGGCTGCAGTTTTTGCGGCAAATGTGAATAGATTCGTCCAGGCAAAGATCACCGCAAGTGCCACGGCTGAGGCTGCTGAGGCAAAACCGAACAAACGGTTCAATCCCCACTTAAGGGCGCTTTTTTTTGAATATTCTGCAGACAGGGTGAAGTTGCGCGGCGCGCGTTTTTGCGGCAGTGCCTTTAACAGGCTGCGGGTGTATGAAATTTCTTGAAATGATATTTTAAGGTCAGTGTCTGATGCAAGGCGCGATTTGAAGGCGGTCAGTTCAGCATCCGTTAATCTTCCGTCGAGATACGCGGAGATTAACAACCAGTCCTTTTGGGTAAGAATCACACTCATTCGCGCACCTCACCCTCAAGACGATATTGGGCGGGTAATAGTTCCTGAAAACCTTGCAGGCAGTCTCGCATTTTTAAACGTGCTCGCGCCAGCCGGCTTTTCACAGTACCTAGAGGGGCGCGCGTCGACTGTGCCACTTCTTCATAATCCATCCCCTGTACATCAATGAGGACAACCACCGCACGAAAATCCACGGGCAGGTTGTCAAGGCAGTGCGCAAGAGCATGCTCCAATTCGGCTTGCTCGAGGGTGGTTTCTGGTTGAGGGTCGTCTGAGGCCATCCACTGAGGGGAATCCATTTCTTCCTGGTCTTCATTGCCAAGCGGCTCAAGCGGAGTTGTCGGACGGCGTTTTTGGCGGCGCAGTTCATCATAACAGCCGTTGGTGACCATGCGCATCACCCAGGCTTTAAATGAACCTCCACGATAAGTTGAAAGGTTTCGCCAGGCAGAAATAAAGGCGTTTTGCACGGCATCTGCGGCCTGGTCTTCATCATTCAGCATACGATAGGCAACATTAAACGCCAGATCCTGATAAGCAAGGATCAGGCGGTTGAATGCATCCAGTTCGCCTTTCATTGCAGATTGAATTAATACCGTTTCATCCATGTGCTTAATTGTAATCCAGAATGATAGAACATATCAACCATCAGTTTCGATTGCGAAAAACAACCTTTTCCGGTAAACTCAGTGCTTATGGATCTCAGCCAAACACGCTTTATTGGAATTGACCTGGGCGGCACACGCGGCAGTTTTACCTGTGCCATATTGGATGAAAATCGACGCATCCAATTTCGCGGCGAAGTGACACAAGACGAATGGCTGGCAAAACTCGACGCCTGCCCGATTGCCATTGCCGCAATTACTTCTCCGATCAATTTGAATGAAGGCGTAATGGCCGATGAGTCCAAACGCTCTTTATTACGTGTTCCCCCTCTCTCCAAAAAATATACCAGCATGCGGCAATGTGAGTATGAACTGCTCATGCGCGGTTTTTCCACTACACGCATGCCGAACACTTATGAATCTTGTTCTCCTGCTCTTAAACGCGCGCTGCGTTTTACAAGCAACCTGGCTGCCCAGGGTTTTCAACGCTGGCCTGCACCCGGCGCCGAACGTCAATTAATGGAAACCCATCCGGATGCTGCCTTCGCCCAACTATTGGGCGCCAAACTGAACCCGGTGAAGTTACTTGAGGGGCGCATTCAGCGGCAGTTGCTCTTGCAAGAAGAACACCTCAACGTGCGCGACCCAATGATCTTCTTTGAAGAGGTCACACGCCACAAAATGCTGACCGGACAAATGCCCGAAGGAATTCTCATTTCTCCTGTTGAACTTAATGCACTGATCGCGGCTTATACCGCATGGAGTGCATATACCAAGCCCGTCGGAGTAGCCCGACTTGGTGAAGCGAATGAAGGGCACATCATTCTGCCTTCACCCACACGTCGACAATAAATCAACTCCAATTTACGAAATATAAATTTAACCGTGACAATTGTCATAAACTTGTGTTAATATATCGGAGTATTTGGATATTATTTAAAAGATTAAGAGGTGAAATTAATGAATTTCAAAATGTGGATCAAAGCCTTGCGGGTTATCCCCCGTATCACAAAAAATGAATGGGACGAACTCGACATCGTTTCACGCTGGCTGATCGCCACGCGCGCCGCTGTGCTGGTGATGACCATGACTTCGGCGATTGTAGCCGGTCTGCTGGCCGCCATTGGCGGTTACCCAAATGGTCAACTTTTCTCGTGGTGTCGTTTTGTATTAGTGATCATCGGATTAGTTTTTGCACATGCAACCAATAACCTGATTAACGATCTGACAGATTATCGCAAAGGCGTGGATAAAGATAATTACTACCGCACCCAATACGGTCCGCAGCCGCTCGAAAGCGGATTGCTGACCATCAAACAACTTTACGGTTACATTGCCGTCACAGGCGGCATCGCCGCTGTGGCAGGGCTTGCACTGGTGCTGACCCAAAAGTTTAGTCCGCAGCCGGGGAATCCGCTGGTTACGTTGGGGTTGATGGCTGCGGGGGCGCTTTTTGTGCTCTTCTATACGTGGCCATTAAAATATATTGCTTTAGGTGAACTGACCGTCCTGCTCGTTTGGGGTCCGCTAATGATCGGCGGCGGATTCTATGCCATCTCGGGTGTTTGGTCGTGGGGCGTCGTGCTGGCCAGCCTGCCTTATGCACTGGCCACCGTTACTGTGATCTTTGGCAAGCATATCGACAAACGCAAAGAGGATAAAGAAAAGAAAATCTACACTTTGCCCGTACTGTTGGGTGAAACACTCAGTAGAAATCTAGTGATTGTAATGATGGCGTTCCAGTATATACTACCGGTGGCAGCCATTTTCTTGATGCCGAAATATTACTCATGGATCATGCTGCTGGTGCTGGTCACACCTCTGCTGCTCAAAAAGCAGGAACGCCAGACTATAGTGCATGTCTTCACACATCCGCGCCCAAGTGAAATGCCGGCGGAAGCCAAAGAATTTTGGCCGCTTTGGTATGTGGCTGCGGCGTTTATTCATACTCGTGTCTATGGCGGCATGTTCGTATTGGCAATGATCATACAGACCGTGTTGTGGAAGGTGATTCACTAAAAACTGTAAAATAAGATGTTTTTTTCTCAATAATGCTCCTCACCATCTGTGCATGATGAGGAGTATTTTGTAATAATGAACGTACGAGTCATGATCAAAATAATTCATAATGTTATAGCTTGACACACCTTTCCGGTTGGGTATAATCTATCCAACAGACCTACTCGAGGAAGACGGTCAAATCGCTTTTTCAGAGAGCCGGCGCAAGGTGCGAGCCGGTAAAGCCCAAAGACCTTTTCCGCCTCGATCACCCTTACCGGGTGGGTCGCCTTCGCAGGGATCGTTAATGATCGTAAGAAGGCCGGAAGCGCCGTTATCGCACCAATAAGGCTCTCGTGATTGAGGGTAAAAGCAGGTGGCACCACGAGCGCCCCTCGTCCTGCACAGGAACGGGGCGTATTCTTTTAACTGGAGAGGTGCAGCATGTTGGATCTGAATTTCATTCGAGAGAACCCTGAAGTCATCAAGAAAAGCCTAGCCGACCGTCAGATGGATGCCAGCCCGGTAGATGCCGTTTTGTCACTGGACATTGACCGCCGCAACCTGTTAACCCAGGTGGAAAAGCTCAAAGCTGAGCGTAATGTGGTCTCCAAAGAGATCAGCACCACCAAAGATCCATCGGAGCGCCAGAAGAAGATTGACGCCATGCGTGAGGTTGGCAATCAGATCGCCAGCCTGGATGAAACCGTCCGCGAAGTGGATGAAAAACTAAAATACCTGCTGGCCTCCATCCCCAACATTCCGGACCCGGCCACACCCTACGGCAAGGACGACAGCGAGAACGTGGTGCTGCGCACCATCGGCACGCTGCCCAAGTTTGATTTTCAACCCCAACCCCATTGGGAGCTCGGCACAAAATTAGGCATCATCGACTTTGACCGCGGCACCAAGCTGACCGGTTCAAGGTTTTACATTCTGAATGGTTTGGGAGCCCGCCTGCAGCGTGCTGTCATTGCCTATATGCTCGACCTGCATACCCGCCAGGGTTATGATGAACGCTACACCCCCTTCATGGTCAAAGCCGAGACGCTTTATGCCTCAGGTCAACTGCCCAAATTTGCCGATAATCTTTATCACGACATCGAAGAAGATTTCTGGATGGTGCCGACCGCAGAAGTGCCGCTCACCGGCATGTATCGCGACGAGGTGCTTGAAGAAGCCACTCTGCCGCAAAGATTCACTGCCTATACACCCTGCTTCAGACGCGAAAAAATGAGTGCCGGCCGGGATGTGCGAGGCATCAAGCGTGGTCACCAGTTTGACAAGGTTGAAATGTATACTTACTGCCGACCAGAGGAATCTGCCCAAGAGTTGGAAAAAATGCTGGCAGACGCCGAAGCTACCTGCATGGGTCTAGGCTTGCCTTACCGCATCAAACGGCTGTGCACTGGTGATATTGGGTTCAACTCAATGATCACCTACGATGTGGAAGTCTGGGCTGCCGGCTGTGACGAGTGGCTTGAAGTCTCCTCTGTGTCGAATGTGGGAGATTTCCAAGCCCGCCGCGCAAACATCAAATTTAAACCCGCAGATGGCAGCAAAAACCGCCTTGTGCATACGCTCAACGGTTCTGGCCTGGGCATGCCTCGCACCATGATTGCCATCCTTGAGAACTACCAACAGCCTGACGGCTCGATCAAGATCCCTGAAGTGCTGCTGCCATGGATGGGCGGCGCAACAGAAATCAAGTAACCTAATTTATACTTTTTTTTCAAATACCCTCGTTTTTTCGAGGGTATTTATTTTATTCTTATGTTTATACGGTAAAACTAAATAATGGATACTATAGCAAATTCAACCTGGTTCATTCCTGTATTGATCGCTGTCATGGCGGTTGGCCTGATCGGATTGATGTTTTACATCATCCCCGGGCTGACCATCATCTGGCTGGCTGTTCTGGCCTACGGCATCGTGTATGGATTCAACGTGTGGTCAGGAATCCTGTTTGGCATCATCACATTGTTGATGATCGGCGGCAATCTGGTTGATAACCTGATGATGGGCAAGGAGGCGCGCAAGACAGGCGCAGGATGGCCCTCCATTTTGGTGGCATTGACTGCCGGCGTTGTGGGCACCTTTATGCTGCCTCCATTTGGCGGTCTGCTTTTCGCTGCTGTGGCCATATTGGTATTTGAGTGGATCAGAAAAAAAGATTTCAAAGAAGGTTTGAAATCCACCGGTGGCATCTTGAAAGGCTGCGGACTTTCGATCGTAGTTCGTGTTTTTATTGGTCTGGTGATGATCGGAATTTGGGGCGCCTGGGCACTTTGGATCAGGTAAAAATATAGTTCATCGTCTTTCACAAATTATTAATCTTTTTTTTAGCCCATCCTCATTGAGGTTGGGCTGATTTTATGCATAATGAATAGACAAGTTATAAAGCGAGAGTTTCGCAAAAATCCTTTATTGGTGGGCGACATATAAGGAAAAACCATGAAAAATAATATCTTCCATGTTAATACCCTTCAAGGCAAGTTGGTAATTATTGTTGGGATCAGTCTCATATTTATTGTTGGAATAATCATTTCTATATTTACGATCAGTTCTTTTCGATCTGAGGCAAGAAATGCTGAAGATATTGCTCTTGCTCAATCTCACTTTGAAGCCACACACATTGAAAACTGGTTTGAAAAATCAATGAGTGTGACACGCACATTGTCACAAAGCCTAGCCGCAATAAAAAAATCCGGGGCCATTGAACAATTCTCCAGAGATCAAGTGATAAAAATGTTGACACCAATTCTGCAAGAAAACGATGAGTTTTTTGGTATTTGGTGTTCGTGGATTCCAAACGGGTTTGATAATAAAGACAATGATTTCATTGGCTATCCCGGAAGCGATGAGGATGGACGGTTTACTCCTTATCTGATAAAAGATGAGAAAGGGAAGGTGTCACTTTCATATGACACCTTTACCTTTGAAGAAGAAATTCAAAATGAGTATTACTTTTGTTCAATGGATAGTAAAGCAGAATGTATCATGGAACCTTATTACGAAGAAATTGGTGATGAACAAATATTCATGACCAGCACAACATATCCAATAATCATTGATGGTGTTTTTTACGGAATTGTCGGTGTAGATTTAGCCCTCAATTCTTTACAACTTAAAGTTGATTCGAATATTCAAACCAGCAATGTCAATCAAATGAAAATATTCAGTAACACCGGTATCCTTGTGGCTTCTTCACAACATCCTGAAGAAATCGGACATTCCATCAGTGAGTATTATTCCGATTATCAAAGCGACCTTGACCATATCAATTCAAGAGAATTAATAATTAGCAAAGATGGCGATTCAATTGAAGCATTGGTACCAGTGGAACTTTCCAATGTAAATACACCCTGGGCTTTACAGTTGTTTTATCCGATGAAAGAGATCACGAGAATCGCCAGAACCCAGACAATAATGACGACTAGTATCTCGGTTGGACTATTAGGGCTATTGTTAATTGCAATCTGGTTTTTCATCGGAAAAATTATCACCAAACCGGTGCGTTTGATTGCAGATGGCGCCAGGCATCTCGCTGTGGGAGACACCGAGTTTACGGGTATGGACCGTAGAGAAACTGCCAAGATTGACCTGAGAAACGATGAATTAGGAGAGGTCGGTAAAGCATTTTCAGATCTTTGCGTCTACTTTATCGAGAAAACATCTCTTGCGCAGGATATTGCCGATGGCGACCTAACCACAAATGTAGAATTAATGGGAGAAAAAGACCACCTAGGATTAGCATTACAGCAAATGGTTCAAGGATTGAGGCAATCTATTGGTAACGTTGCTAAGAGCGCTGATTATGTGCAACAAACTTCCGAAGACTTGGCCAAATCAGCCGAACAGGCATCAGCGGTTACAAATCTAATCACGACTACGATCCAAGAGGTCGCGCAAGGAACTTCAAACCAAAGTGACGCCGTAAGTCGGGCTGCGGATACAGTGGAAAAACTCACAAGATCAATAGAAGGGGTGTCAACTGGCGCCGTAGATCAAGCTACTGCAGTCACCCAGTCAGCCAATAGCACTAATCAGCTCTCGCATGCCATCTCACAGGTCGCTGGAAACATTCAAACAGTCGCGACTCAGGCCAGCGCTGCCAGCGCCGCAGCAAAAGAAGGTGTTGAAAAAGTTGAAAAAACCCTGGCAAAAATGCAATCAATCAAGAAAGCCGTTGACCTTTCAACCCTTAAAGTTCATGAAATGGGTTCTCATTCTGATCAGATCGGTCAAATAGTAATAACAATCGACGACATAGCCTCTCAGACCAATTTGCTTGCTTTAAACGCAGCCATTGAAGCGGCACGTGCCGGCGAAACCGGCAAGGGTTTTGCTGTAGTTGCTAGTGAAGTACGCAACTTGGCTGAGCGATCCTCAATCGCAACACGTGAGATCGGAACTTTAATTGCCTCCATCCAAAATGTTGTTAAAGAAGCGATCACGGCCATGGAACGCGGAACTAAAGAAGTAGATCAAGGTGTCATCCTGGCCAATGAAGCAGGAGATTCACTTCAAGAAATTCTCCTTGCGGCCGGAGCAGTGAATGATCAGGCTGAACAGGCATCTGCAGCAGCTACGCAAATGTCAGCATCAGCCAATGAACTTGTCAGCGCGGTGGATTCAGTCTCATCTGTCGTGGAACAAAACACTTCAGCTACATCAGAAATGGCAACAGAATCAGTAGACATGATGCAAGCGATAGAAACCATTGCCGCCATATCTGAAGAAAACAATGCTTCCTTTGAAGAAGTATCTGCTTCGACAGAGACCATGTCAACTCAGGTGGATGAGGTGACAACATCTGCCAATGAACTTTCCAAGCTGGCAAAAGAGTTAAACAATATAGTGACTCAATTCAGATTAACTTGAGTAATAAAAATTACATAACGAATTTCAAAAAAATCTGATTTCATTTTAGAAATCAGATTTTTGTGTTTATTGAAAATTCTAAACATTTGAATGAAGTTCATATATTATTAATCTTTTTGCCGCTCAAGTACCACTTGATATAACACTATCGAACCTGCTACTGCCGCGTTCAGAGATTCGATGTTCCCCAACATAGGCAGGCTCAACAAGAAATCGCAGGTTTCTTTCACCAACGGACGCATGCCTTCGCCTTCGTTGCCGACAATTAAAATGATGGGGCCTTTAAGCGGAACCTCTTGAATGCGTTTGGAACCTTCACCACCTTCAAGGCCAACCACCCATACGTTGTCCTTTTTCAGTTCATTACAGATCTGCACCAGGTTGCCCTGAGCTATGAGAAGATGTTCGGTAGCCCCGGCGGATGCGCTGACCACGGCAGGCGTCACTTCAGCGGCGCGGTGCGGTGGAATCAATACACCATGAACGCCTGCAGCTTCTGCGGTTCTCAGCAAAGTGCCCAGGTTTTGCGGATTTTGGACCAAATCAAGCATTAAAAGAAAGAGATCTTCCTGTTTGCGTTCAGCCAGTGTGGTGATGTCTGAAATATCGACATAGGGGTAATGGCTCACTTCGAGCGCCACGCCCTGCGGGTTCTCACCCATGCTGGCCAGTTTATCGCGCGCCACTCGTTCCACCGGAATTTTGCGTGCGCGAGCCAAGTGGACCATTTCAGCAACGCGGCCTTTTTCTTCAACATTCGTAGCCAACAAGAGCCGAAATACTTCGCGGCGTTTGGTGACCAATACTTCCATGACCGGATTACGGCCGATGATCCATTCTTTCAAAGTTTACTCCCAGTGCCAGGAGGTGCCGTCCTTGCGGATTACACCCAGCCCGGCCAATTGATCCCGCACTTTATCTGATAGCGCCCACATCTTGTTGGCGCGCAAGTCTTTTCTGATTTCAATTAATAAGTCGACAAATCCATCCACTGCCTGATTCTTAACTGTTTCTTTTTCGATGGATAAACCCAATGCGGAGGTCAACTTGAGAAGCAAAGCCTGTGCAGGCGAAAGCTGTTCATTGGTCGCGTTATCGGCTCGGGTTTGGTTGATGACTCTCACCAGTTCGAAGAGGTGAGAAAGTGCTCCCGCAGAGTTAAAGTCGTTATCCATGGATTCAACGTAACCGGCTGACGTGGCATGCATTTGAGTTTGCAAGGTTTTAAGGACGGCTTCTGAAGCACCTGTTGACCCGCCCAGGGCAGGTTTTAATGCTGAACGCAGACGGTCAATGGCTTTTTCGGCCTGCGCCAAAATATCTTCAGAATAACTGAGTGGACTGCGGTAACCGGAATTCAACACCATCATACGCAGCGCATCGGCGGGATGGTGGTTGAGGAACTCTTCAATGGTGACAAGGTTGCCAATCGACTTTGACATTTTTTCGCCGCTCAATTGGAGCATGCCATTGTGAATCCAGTATGTGGCAAAAGTTTTACCGGTAAAGCATTCACTCTGGGCGATCTCATTTTCATGGTGAGGAAAGACCAGGTCATTACCACCGCCATGGATGTCAATCTGTTCGCCCAGATGGTTGAGATTCATGGCTGAGCACTCTATATGCCAGCCAGGTCTTCCATCTCCCCAGGGGCTGGGCCAGGAAGGTTCGCCTGGTTTGGCTGCTTTCCAGAGAGCGAAGTCCATGGGATGTTCCTTACGGTAATCCACATCAATGCGGGAGCCAGCCTGCATATCATCCAATTTGCGCCCTGAAAGTTTGCCATATTGGGGGTCTTTTGTCACTCTAAAATAAACGTCGCCATCCACTGGATAGGCAAAGCCCATGTCGATCAAACCCTGGATCATGGTTAAAATCTGATCCATTTCACGCGTGGCGCGTGGGTTGATGGTGGCAGGCAGGATGTTGAAATCTCTGAGGTGACCTTCAAATTCGTGAATGTACATCTCACCCAGCACAAAGGGATCAATGCCCTGCTGGTTGGCTTTAATGATGATCTTGTCATCCACATCAGTGAAATTCATTACGTGGGTGACCTTGTATTCGCGATATTCGAGATAGCGGCGGATGATATCAAAGACCAATGCAGACATGGCATGGCCGATGTGTGCTTTGGCATATACCGTCGGTCCGCAGACATACATTGATACTTGGCCGGGTTTAAGGGTTGAAAATTCTTCGGTTTTTCTTGTCAGTGTATTATAGACTTTCAACATCTTCGTTCTCCTCTAGTGATTTGCAGCGCTTAAATCTTCAGGCCGACCAAAGATCATGCGGCCGGCTGCGGTCTGCAGCACCTTGGTCACCATGATCGTAATTTCCTTATCCATGTATTCTCGTCCGTTTTCAACCACCACCATGGTGCCGTCATCCAAATAAGCCACACCCTGGCCAGACTCGCGCCCTTCCTGGATGACACGGATGTTCATGATCTCACCCGGCAGCAGCACAGATTTGACAGCGTTTGCCAGTTCGTTAATGTTCAAAACGGTCACGCCCTGTAGTTCGGCTACCCGGTTGAGATTATAGTCGTTGGTTAAGATCGGACAACGCATCTGTCTGGCTAGTACAACCAGCTTGTCATCCACCTCACGCATGCCTTCGACATCAATGTCGCTGATGCGCACCTGCATGGCGGGTTCTTTTTGCAAGGCAGAAAGTACTTCCATGCCTCGGCGTCCTCGCTGACGGCGCATGCTGTCGGGTGAATCAGCAATATATTGCAATTCGTTTAATACGAAGCGGGGAATCAGTAATGTGCCCGGTAAAAACCCCGTGCGGGTGATGTCGGCGATGCGTCCGTCGATGATGACACTGGTGTCAAGCAGAATGTTGCGGTTATCTGCCCAGCCTCCGCCTTCTTTGGGTGCGGCAGAACCGCCTCCGCGCAAGTTTGAGAAAATGGTGAAAATGTCACCCTGGCGCATTACAAAGAGGGACACACCCAAATAGCCAAATAACAATACGGCGATAAAAGGCAAAATTTTGCCAAACGGCGGAGGTAATAGAGAGATCGGAAACGAGAATAAAGCCGCCACAATCAAACCGGCAATCAAACCCACCAGGGCAGAAAGCAGCGAATGCGCCGAGACGATGGTAAGCATTTTCTTTAACGCATGCATGGGGCGCGTTGTAATGTAGGGTGTTAAGATCAACCCTACCAGGGCGCCCACAGATCCGATCACAAAAGCATATTGATCCACTGTCATGGTAGAAGCTGTGGGGTTGACGTTGGCCGCAATCCCCAGACTTTTACCCCAGAAAGCTCCCCCAATTGCGAAACCGATCATACCTAAAATACGAAAAATAAAATCAGCACTCATATAAATGCTCCTGAATAAATCCTGTTAAGGTACCGAATAAAATAAAAGAATAATTGCACTTTTATGATAGCATGCCGGAAGGAGTTCGTCAAACCCTATAGGATACAAAGCGTGTCGGATTTGATAAAAGGTTAATAAACTAAATATAAATCAGTTGAAAGTACAAAACACCATCACATGTAAAGTCCAACAGACTAGTCATAATTTCTGTTTTTTAGAAATTCCGATTACAGCACCTCCATGGTAAACAATAATTGCACTTGGTGAAATTGTTAATCAGGCGAGCGATGGGATCATGACACCCCGCAGGGGTGTGAGCAGAAGCGAAGCGGAAGTGCCAATAGGCAAACCCACAGGGTTAAAACAGGGCGATGGGATTCGAACCCACGACCTTCTCCTTGGCAAGGAGACATTCTACCAACTGAACCACGCCCGCGTTGTTCCTGAATGTGAGCAAAATTTTACCCGACCTTGCGAGGTTAGTCAATGCTTTTCGACCACTTTTTTTGCTTTTAAGGTATAGTTCCCTTCGACTAAAAATACAGGTGCTGATATGAACCCTACTTATGAAATCGAATTAACCGCATCCTCCTTCGGGGGGGACTGCATCGGCAAGCTGCCCGACGGTAAAACCATCTTCATACCCTTTGGGATAGCCGGTGAATGCGTGGAAGTTGAAATCGTGGACAGCAAGAAAAATTTCGCGCGCGGACGCATCAAACGTGTGCTGCGGGAATCCGAAAAACGCATTAAAGCACGCTGCCCGCATTTTATGGAGTGCAGTGGCTGCCATTATCAACACATGCCTTATGCGGACCAATTGACCCTGAAACAAGAGATCGTGACCGACCAGTTGAAACGCATCGGCAAAATTGAATCTCCACAAGTGAAAACGATTATCGGCTCACCGTTGGCATGGAACTACCGCAACACTGTGCAGTTTCATCTATCTGCAACTGGCATACCGGGCTACCAGCGCGCCGGCGCCAACGGCGTGGTGGAGATCCGCGAGTGCCACCTACCCTTGCAGGAGATCAACAGCCTGTGGCCGCAGTTGGAACTCGAACCGGATGCGGGCATTCAGCGTGTGTCGATCCGCTGCGGCTCTGATGACGAATTGCTGGTGGGACTTGAAAGCAGCTCACCGCAACCGCCCGAGTTTTCGGTGGATATTCCACTCTCGGTGGTCTTGCTCGGCCCGGAGGACGACCTGCTGCTCTCGGGTGAAGACTATTCGCTCATGCAAGTGCTCGGTCGCACTTTCAGGGTTTCGGCGGCTTCCTTCTTTCAAGTCAACCTACCCCAGGCTGAGGCAATGGTCAAGCACGTGCTTGAGATATTGAAGGTGGATAATAATTCTGAGATTGTCGATGCCTACTGCGGAGCCGGATTGTTTTCTGCATTTCTAGCCCCCAAGGTCAAGAGCCTGATTGGGATTGAACTGGCAGAATCGTCTTGCAATGATTTTGCCGTCAACCTGGATGAATTCGAGAATGTTTCGCTGTATATCGGCGCGGTCGAAGAAATTCTGCCCGAATTATACTTAAAACCACAAGCCGTGCTGCTCGATCCGCCGCGCGCGGGGATTGACCCAACTGCCATGACCGCCTTGCTTGATTCCGCGCCGCAGCAGATCGTCTATGTGTCTTGCGACCCTGCCACGCTGGCAAGGGATGTGCAAAAAATGGTGGCGGCCGGTTATTTACTGGAAAGTGTCACCCCGTTTGATTTATTCCCGCAGACATATCATGTGGAATCGATAGCATATCTCGTAAGAGAGTTGACAAATGGTCAATGATGAAGGATTACTCGAAAAGAGTTTTGGCAATAAACTGAATAATATCGAATATCACGATAGAGTAGGTGGTTATTGCATCATTTTCGACCAAAATGGTAGGGTAGCAATAATCCGTACCGCAACAGGATATTTCTTACTAGGTGGTGGCTTGGACAATAATGAAACCCACGAAGAGTGCATTACCCGAGAATGCGTTGAAGAGGCTGGATTGCTAGTGAGCGTGAATCATTTTGTATGCAAAGCAGATAAATTCCACTGGTCTGATACTCTGAATTATTACATGCATGGAATTGGTTTCTTCTATCTTGCAGATATCGTGGAAAACCTTGGAAACCCTAAAGAAAAAGACCATGAACTTGTTTGGCTCACGAAGGATGAAGCATGTAAATGTTTATTTTTAGAACACCAAAGCTGGGCGCTAGAACGAGCATGGGTGGTACATAATCATATGATACAAAAAGAAAGAAATTGCAAACAAAACCCTTAACAAAAAACACAAAAGCTGCATGAAAGAACCAGAATGAATTTGTCAAATCAAAATCGATCACGACTCTATGCTATTGGAACCATCCTGCTCTGGTCATCGGCTTTCGCCCTTACCAAGATTGCACTTGAATATTTCTCACCCTCGTCAATCGGGGTTCTCAGGTATTTATGCGCATCGTTATTATTCCTCTTCTTTGCCTTTGCCAAACGAATAGACTTGCCCGAGATTAAAGATATTCCCATGTTCCTTGTTTCCGGCGCAGCGGGTTTTTCGATCTATATGACCTTTTTTAATATTGGTGCCGGAACCATATCCCCAGCCACAGCCAGCATCATCATCGCAACCGCGCCGGTTATAACCGCTGTATTGGCTCTCATTTGTTTTAAGGAAAAGATCAAGGCGATGGGTTGGATTGCCATCACCATAGAATTCTGCGGTATTCTGGTTTTAACACTTTGGGATGGCGTTTTTACTATCAATGCAGGAATTCTTTGGATGTTGGGGGCGGCTGTCTGCATCAGCGTTTATAACCTGCTGCAGCGCCACACGACTAAAAAGTACGCCGCTTTCCAAGCCACTGCATACAGCGTCTTTGCAGGTACTCTTTTGCTGCTTTTTAATCTTCCCCTTGCCGCCGAGCAGTTAGTATCCGCATCGGCACGACAGATTTTTGCGCTCCTTTTTATGGGGGTCTTCCCAAGTGCGATTGCCTATCTATGGTGGAGCCAGGCGCTTTCCACAGCTGAAAAAACCAGCGACGTCACTAATTTCATGTTTGTGACGCCGTTTCTTGCCACCTTGCTGGGATTTTTACTCATTGGTGAAATTCCAACCCTGCCCACCATGGTGGGTGGTGGAATCATTTTAGCCGGACTGTTCATGTTCCAAAAAGTGAAATCTGGAAATGGAACCAAAAAAGAAAGTGCCTAACTTATCAAGCATGGTTTACCAATTGGATTTTGATGGTTTTACATTCCAATGAATATTATTCAACTCCATAGCGGCTCACAAAGGTTGAAACCAGTTCAGTCAAAATCGGTTCCTTGAACTTCAAACTGGCACCATCACTAAACAATGCGTTATAGGTCAGGCAGCCTTCCACCAGGCCGTAGAAAATTTGGGCCGCCAGTTGGACCGATTGGAACTGCAGTTTGCCATCCGCCTGGGCTGAATTTAGCCAATTAATAAAACTCTCATGCGGCGACTTTACCTGACCGCGGACCTTTTTTCCAAACTCAATATCCATGACAAAAACTGAAGTAAGAAACTTTGAGAGTCCCCTGCGAATGGGGTCGTCAATTAAATAAAGCTCTGCCTCGGCAAATTCCTTTAGCTGCTCTTCAAGTGAGCGAGTCTTAGAATACTCGATCGGTTTCTGCTGATCGCGCTGTTTGAGAAAGTCATTTACCACAGCTTGAAAAAGGTTTTCTTTGCTTTGAAAATGATTGTAAACCGTACGTTTTGAAACCCCCGCCACCTCGGCAATCTTATCCATGCTTGAAACATCATAGCCGCTTTCGATAAACACCTTGACTGCCCCCTCAAGTATGACCTGGCGTTTCTCGTGGGTATCTCTTTTTTTTCTGGTTTTCACTTGATTGGTCATGATGAAATCTCCGTGACTTAAGTTACACCGAATAGTGTAATTTATCATTGACAATAATTAAACTACACTGTACAGTGTAATATATAAAGTCAAAAAATTCAACCTAACTAACTCAATCATAATTCAGGAGAACAGAAATGAAAACAATCAAAAAAAGATTTACATTAGCCCTGGGCTTAGCGCTTTTGCTGCAAGCCGCCGCCCCATTTATCAGCGGTGTTTTCTTGTTTGACCCGCTGGTTGACAAAACCGATATTGGCAAAACCATGCTGAATCTGGCACAGCATCCATTCAATGCGCAGCTTTCGATATTTTTGGATATCGTCGCTGTAATGGGAGTCATCTGGCTGGGGGTGCTTTTCTATACCCTGCTGCAAAAAAACAATAAGACCTGGGCAATGACCGGCCTGGGGTTTTATGTCCTAGAAGCGGTCATGCTGTTGGTTGGAAAAACATTTTCGTATGCACTCATCCGTACCAGTGATCTCTATCTTATCACCAGTGAAATTTCTTTGTTGAGTACGGGCCAGGTGCTGCTTCAGGTTGAAAAATTCATTTCCAGCATGGCCATGATCCCCTTCGGCGTTGGAGCATTCTTATTCTATTATCTGCTGGTCAAAAGCAAAGCCTTGCCCACATGGATTTCCATCTGGGGGTTGGTGTCAATGTTCCTGGTGCTATTTGGCATCCCCCTGATCGCGTACGGCGTCAAAATCCCATTTGCGATTGTGTTCCCTTACGTGCAGTTTGAGTTTTTCATCGGTGGGTATGTCTTGATCAAAGGACTTCGAGAGAAAGCACTGAATGATATATAATGGACATTGATTTGCTGAACTAAAGAAAAATCAATTTAAAAGTTACACAATGTACCCAACCCTCACGGCTGGGTACATTCACAAATTACACTGTAAAGGGTATATTTCAATATCCTCAAGCAATGGACCACAGTGAAGTGCCGAGAATTTAGTTGTGATTATTGGAGTATATTAATGGGCAAATACAAGATTCATGCTGACTTCGTCAAATACGAAAAAATACAACTGCCGTTGGCACCGTGGGTCTTGCCCATTTTGAACGGCGTAATTTCAACCGGATTCGATATGGTCAAACTGAATGAAGGCGTGAAGTCAACCAAACGCACGATCCCGGGTTATCAAGGTGGATTGATTGACATTACCATTTATGAACCCGAGAATATTCAAAGAGACGCCCCTTGCCTGGTCTATTTACACGGTGGAGCCTTTGTCTTGAAAGCCTCCCCTTACCTGAAAACCCTTGTTTGTACCTATGCATTAAAAACCCCCTGTAAAGTGGTATATGTTGATTACAGGCTGGCACCCAAATTTGCCTTTCCGGTTGGCGCTGAAGATTGCTACGTCGCATTTGAATGGGTACACCAACATGCGCAGGAGCTCGGCATTGATGCAAACAAGATCGCGATTGGCGGAGACAGCGCCGGCGGCGCATTGGCTGCGGCTGTCAATTTAATGGCTCTAGATAGAAACACGTCGACGGCCTGTTTTCAACTGCTGATCTACCCGGTAACAGACGCCAGACAAGAAACCGATTCTATAAAACAATACATTGACACACCTTTATGGAATTCACGCCAGACTGAAAAAATGTGGAAGTTGTATCTCAAAAGTGAACTAGGTGCGGATAGAGGATACGCTTCTCCAATTGAAGCTGCCTCCTTGGAAGGACTGCCACCCACCTATATTGAAGTGGCAGAGTTCGACTGCCTGCGCGATGAAGGCATTAATTTCGCTGAAGCGCTCCAAAAAAGCGGTGTACAAGTTGAGCTGATTGAAACCATTGGTACAATTCATGGATTCGAAATCGCAGAATCAAGTGAATTCGTACATCAGATCATCGAAAAACGTATTGACATTTTAAAAACAGCGTTTAATAATTCAGATTAATTTAAAGGTGGATTTTCGTTTACATGTCATTTTAATTGTCCCCTTCAAAAAGATATGAGATAATTTTAGACATCATTGATTTTATCGCGTTCAAAGAAGTTATCAGGGAGTCTCCATACATGAATGCCATTTTCAACCGCAGAAGCATCCGTAAATACACCAAACAAGAAATTTCTGAAGATTCCATTGAATTGCTATTAAAAGCTGCAATGGCGGCACCCTCTGCAGGTAATCAACAACCTTGGCACTTTATTGTGATCACAGATAAAGAAATCCTTTATGAGATTCCAAAATTCCACCCGTATTCTCAAATGTTAAGAGATGCAGCCTGTGCGATTGTTGTCTGTGGAGATTTGGTTCTTGAAACCAATAAAGGCTTTTGGGTACAGGATTGTTCAGCTGCCACAGAAAATATTCTGATCGAAGCCACTGACCTTGGTCTCGGAGCGGTGTGGCTGGGGGTCTACCCAGACAAGGACAGGGTAAAACCTGTGCAGAACTTATTAGAACTTCCAGAGACCGTCATTCCACTGAGCATCATCGCCGTGGGGTATCCGACTGACACCAAAACACCTACAGATCGTTTCAATGCCAAAAGGATCCACCGGGATAAGTGGTAGATCGGCTATTGTAATGAGCTTTTTTGAAATCATCAATACAGACAGATTATTCATAAAGACTCTCAGCCTTCAAGACAAAGAGGCCTTTTTAGCTTATCGAAGTAACGACACAGTCTATAAGTTCCAGTCCTGGAATCCCCCCAGCCTACAAGAAGTTGAGTATTTTATCCATCAAAACTTGATGGTCATTCCAAACACACCCAATACCTGGCTGCAATTGGGAGTTTATCTACACAACAGCCAGCTGATTGGAGATATCGGCTTGCACTTTTTGGAGGACGGCGCCCAAGTGGAAATTGGCTACACCCTCGCGCCTGAATATCAAGGGCAGGGCTGCGCGTTTGAAGCAGTCAATGCGATTTTAGGGTATCTTTTTGGTCAATTAGGAAAACACCGCGTCACCGCTTCCGTTGACCCTGATAACGTCCGATCAAGTCGATTGCTTGAGAAACTTGGATTTCGGCGTGAAGGACATTTTTTACAAAGTGTGCTTATTCGCGGCAATTGGTGTGATGATGTGATTTATGCCATGCTGGAACAAGAATGGAAAGCAACGAGGTAACGCATGTACGACCTGAACCAGGTTGGAGAAAAAACCTATTTTATTGAATCCCCGGCCAAGATGGGCATTTACAAACTAAGCGAGATGGAAGTCTGCCTGATCGACAGTGGCAACGACAAGGATGCCGGTCGCAAGGTGCAGGGAATCCTCGCCGAACAAGGTTGGACGTTGAAATTCATCCTCAACACCCACTCCAACGCGGATCACGTGGGCGGCAATGCGGTTTTGCAACAGCGTTTGAATGTGCCGGCTTACTCCAGCGGGATAGAAGCCTGTTTCAATCGCTTTCCGATTCTTGAACCTTCTTTTCTTTACGGCGGTTTTCCGGTCAAAGAACTGCGCAACAAATTTCTGATGTCAACGGCTTCTGAAGCCAACGATCTTACTGATTTCACACTTCCAGATGGGCTTGAAATTCTACCGCTCGAAGGGCATTATTTCGGCATGTTCGGCGTCAAAACGGATGATGGTGTCTGGTTCCTTTCGGACTGCATGATGGGTGACAACATTTTACAAAAGTACCATGCCTCATTCATTTATGACGTGGGTGCATATCTCGCCACCCTGGATAAAGTCGAAATGCTCGAGGGCAAATGGTTCATCCCTGCCCATGCCCCAGCCTGCCACGACATCAAACCATTGGTGGTAGCCAATCGTCATAAGGTGTTGGAAATCTGCGATAAATTGCTCGACTGGTGCCGGGAACCAATGATGTTTGAAGACGTCTTAAAACTGACATTCGATCATTATCAGCTCAACATGGATTGGAACCAATATGTACTCGTCGGCAGCACCATCCGCTCTTATTTGGCCTTTCTGCATAATTCTGGAAGGTTGCAAACAACCTTTGACAACAACAATTTGCTATGGCAAACCACCTAATAGTGCAATCATGAATCCGGCTATAATTCTCGTATGAACCTTGCAACAAAATACATGGCACTTTCGTATTCGGTAACAATGGATTCACCTTATAGTGGAGGAAGTATGAAAAAGACCACAACACTATTATCCAGTTTGTTGATTTGCGTGCTGCTTCTATCAGCCTGCAATTTACCATTCGGATATACCCTAACACGGGTTGACGAACAGGGAACCCCCAACGCGACATTGACGGCCCTGTTTGATACCAGCCATAATATTCCGGCGACCATTACACCTCCTTTGATTGCAACCAGCACTGCATTTATTCCGACCATTGAACCGGCAACCGCCACGCCAGAACCCACAGCTACTGAAACGGCAACCATAACCCCGGTCATAATAGTGGTCACTGCCACAACAGCGCCTACCACTGCCCCAGCGTTTAGATCAAACGCCCAGCTTTATGCAAATTATCTCAGTACTGCCCCCGTTCAAGACGGCACTTATGCTGAATGGGTGGATAAAACCAATAAATACACCATGCCTAACTTCGCCTGGGGCAAAGCAAATTGGGTTAATCATGCTGATCTTGAAGGTGCCTTCGCCGTCGCCTGGGATAGCACCAACCTCTACCTGGGCTTTAAAATTACAGATGATATATATAACCAGCCTTATGCCGGCGGCAACATTTATAATGGGGACACGGTTGAGATATTGCTAGACACAAATCTTTTGGGTGATTTTTATACCTCCAGCCTGAGTGCTGATGATTATCAGCTTGGCATTTCTGCAGGCAGTAAGGCTGGTGACATAGAATCTGGGGCTTACTTGTTTTACCCCTCCAACGTTGCCGGAAAACGCAGCCAGGTTGTGATTTCAAAACAGTGGGAATCGGATACGGTTTACCGCATTGAAGCGGCCATCCCCTGGTCACTCTACGGCATTACACCATCCGCCGGTATGCGGCTGGGTTTTGCCGTAAATGTCGATGACAATGATAATGTGGATTCATACAAAAAAATGACCATGCTCTCAAGCGCCGCGGGTTTGTCGGTATTCAATCCCACCACCTGGGGTGAACTGGTTTTGGTCAAGTAGTCAAGTTTTTTTGTAAAAAGAGCTGACAGTCCGTCAGCTCTTTTTTTTAATTTCTATTTTGCGTAGATTAATGAAATCGTTAATTTGCTAGGATTAATGTTGAAATAAACTGTAAATACCTTTGAAAAATAGGAAAGACTGGAATACCCCAACATTTCTGCGATCTGAGAAATGGAATAATCCGTATTCGATAGCAGCTTTTTTGCTTCCTCCATTTTCTGGCTGCGCACGTAGCTGGTAAGGGTTACCCCCACCTCAGATTTGAAAAGGTAAGACAAATAAGTTGGATGCAGTTTAACAGCCTCTGCAACGGTCTCTAGCCGACAAGGTTCATAAAGATTTTCGTAGATGTAACGGATGATACGCCGCACTGGCAGAGTATAGGTTTTACTCATGCCCTGCTGCACCAGTTCATGATAATGGGTAAGCATATCCATCACTAGGGCGCGTGCCTGATCTTCATCTTCAATTTTTTCGATCTCATTGATGAAATAATCACTGAGTACAAAACAACGTTTACCATCTGCACCAATATCTGCAGCATAACGGCAGGTGACTGCCACCAGGCAAATGAGCAAATTCTTGGTGGAACGTAACGGCTGCGAGGCCAAAACAAATTGGGTTGATGCATAAGCCTCAAGTACCTTGAGATCCCCTTTGAGAAGCCGGTTCATCAGATGACGCTCGTCTTCACGGGAATAATGGTCATAGCCCGAGATTAAAGTGTTTTTCATTTCTTTTAAGGCTTGTGAAGTTGACATAATGGACCTTGAATTTTTACAAATTTGCTTGAATTATTGCCACCATGATAACAGAAAAATGCTATTCTTCTATCAGTAATCATTCGTCAAAATCATCAAGCGGGAGAACCTAATGCAAAAAATCGATTTGGCAGGAACTTGGCAGCTTCAAGAAGCAGGCAAGTCCGGGAACATCAACGGAGAGCTTCCCGGGTGTAATTACCTAGACCTGATGCAGGCAGGCAAAATCGAAGATCCATTTTGGGGGTTGAACGAAACAGCATCCACCAAAATTGCAGAAAAAGATTTTATTTATTCTATGGTTTTTACCATTGATGAAGAGATGCTGACAAATGATCAGGTTGAACTGGTTATTGGCGGTCTGGATACCCTGGCAAGCATAAAACTGAACGGCTCGAAGATTGCCAGTTGCGAAAATGCCCACCGCATTTACCGCCTGTCGGTTAAACCCCTGTTGAAGAAGGGTGAAAACGAGATATTGATCTATTTCAGCAGCCCGCTGCCTTACATCCGTGCAAAAAATAATGAAAACCCGCTGTTCGCCATAGGCATGGCAGACAATGCCGCCCATATTCGCAAACCGCAGTGCCACTTTGGCTGGGATTGGGGTCCAAACCTGGCGCCAGTTGGCATCCATGGCAGCATTGCGATTGAAGGATACAGCAAGGCCAGATTGACCAATCTCAGCATTGAACAAAAACACAACGCGGGTCAGGTTGAATTGGAGGTGTGTGTTGATGCCGAGAAATACAATGATTTTTCTGAGGCGTTGGAACTGATCTATACCTTGATTGACCCTGAAGGAAAGAAACACACCAATACTGTGCCGCTTGTAACCGAGCATACTTGCTTCAAAATTATTGTAGATGAGCCAAAACTCTGGTGGTGCAACGGATTAGGGGAACAACCCTTATATGACCTTGCGATAGACCTGGTTGAAGTAAAAAACAATAAAACGCCACTGGATAGCTGGAAGAGGCACATCGGCCTGCGCACCATTCGGCTGGATAACGGACCGGACCAATGGGGCAGGAATTTCAGATTTCTGGTGAATGAAGTTCCTATTTTCGCCAAAGGCGGCGATTGGATCCCGTCAGACAGTTTTGTCACCCGTACCAGTCGCGAAGATCTGGATTTTTATATCAAGAGTGCGCGTGATGCCAACATGAATATGCTGCGTGTTTGGGGCGGCGGCTATTACGAATCAGACACTTTTTATGAATTGTGCGATGAATACGGCATTCTGGTCTGGCAAGATTTCGCCTTTGCCTGTGCTGAATATCCGCTGGGCGACTCTACTTTTCTTGAAAACGTAAAACTGGAAGTGATTGATAACGTGCGCCGCCTGCGCCACCATGCCAGCCTGGCACTCTGGTGCGGCAATAATGAAATAAAAATGATGAGCATGTCTTTCAAAAAACCTAGGCGAAAGAGTCATGACGCTTTCTTCTTTTACCAGCTAAAGGAGTGGGTCTCTGCTGAAGACAGCCAGACGCCTTACTGGTCAAGCTCCCCCTCCTCCAGCGCGCCTGAGATCGCAGCCAACTCACTCAAAGACGGTGATACCCATTTGTGGCACGTCTGGCACGGCCTGCAGCCGCTTGAGAGTTTTCGCAATTACCCCACACGCTTTTGTTCCGAATTTGGGGTGGAATCCCTGCCAAACATGCTCACCATTCGCAGCTTTACGAATGCAGAAAAACCGACGCTCTTTGACCCTGTCATGCAGCTTCATCAGAAATCGATTGGCGGCAATGAAAAGATGTTGTTTTATGTGCTTTCGAAGTACCGCAACCCCTCCACGCTTGAAAGTTTTATTTACCTTTCGCAGTTGATCCAATCTGAAACAGTGCGCATGGCCACTGAATTTTGGCGGCGCAATTCAGGCCGCTGCAACGGCGCAATCTACTGGCAGTATAACGATTGCTGGCCGGTGGCTTCATGGGCGGGGATTGATTACCAAAAGCAATTCAAAGCGGTTCAATATCGCGCCAAGCACTTCAACAAGATGGTTTGTGTCTCTGCTGAAATGCATAAAAATGAGGCTAGTGTATCTGTTATCAACGATTTGCCCAAAGAATTTTCAGGCAGCCTGGTGTGGCGTCTGGTGGATTTCTCGGGCAATATTATTTACACCCAAAGCCAGCAGGTGAAAATTGCCAGAAACCGGGCTGATAAAGTAGAAACGATTCCTTTTGCACAACATTTAGGGGCTTTCAAGAAACAGGATGCCGCATTGATTTTGGATCTTTTGGATGACGAAGGCAAGATCATTTCCACTCAATCCAACTTGCTCGTGGCTGATAAGGAAGCTTCATTGCAAAAACCAAACATTAAGGTGGCAATTTCTGCGGATGGCGAGACAGGCAGTTTAAACCTCCAGACAGACACCTACACTCGATTTGCGTATGTCGAAATCGACGGTATAAATACGCCGTTATCAGATAACTTTATCGATATTGAAGGCGGTAAAACAATCAATCTGACCTTTGCCTTGCCTAAAGGGGTGAATGCAGCAGACCTGCAAGACAACGTGCATATCTTGAGCATGGCTGACGTGGATTTTTCAGGGACTTTGTTGCAAGATAATCTATGGCGCTTGAAAACCCGCTTTACCTGGCACAATATGGTCTATTGGTTTGTATTTAAATTTCTGATTTAGAAACGTCGAACAATAATCGCCATAATAATGGACTAAAAATTCTCCCGCGGTTTTAAAACCACGGGGGATTTGCTAATTATTTTTTTTGTAACAATGTCCCTAAAAAAGGATATTCGTCAGTTCTTTACGATATTGGCGAGTCAGGTCGCTTTCCTGGTCGAGAAGATCCAAGATAGCCAACACTACTTCTTTGCCGCGTTCACGCCTGAAATGTTTATCCGTTCGCAAAATATCCATCATGCCATCCAGGCAGGCAAGAATGTTGCCGCGTAAGGCAAGGCGCAAGGAATTTTGAAATGCAAGGTCAAGATCTGTGTCATTAGGCAAACTGCCACTAACAGCATCTTGCATGGCTTTCATCAAAGGCAGCAGCCTCTCGGCTTCGCTGTATTCCTTGCAAGCCGGAAACACTCTCAAACTGGCACGGGCGGCAGGTGCATTACCCTCAAGTAAATTAATCTTGATCAACCCGAGCAGCGCTCCTGGGGTTTCTTCGGTGATTTTTAACGCTTCGTCGTATGCCTGACGCGATGACTCAAGATCACCCATTGCAAGTAGACTGTCGCCTTTTTGCACCAGTAAGCTGGCTGGGCTGGGAGGTAGAATTTGATTAATAAATTCTTTCACCCGTGGTTCTGGCTGCAGACCTGCAAATTCACTGATGCGGCTACCCTGGCTGAATGCCAATACAGTGGGGATGCTGCGAACGCTGTATTTCAACACCAGATTCGGATTAACATCCGCATCCACTTTGGCAAGCCTGAAGGTGCCGCCGGCTTCATCGACTAATTTCTCAAGGATGGGAGTAAGCATCTTGCAAGGCTTGCACCATTCCGCCCAGAAATCCACGATCACAGGTGTATTCTGCGAATAGGCCAGCACTTCATATTCAAAATCACTTTCGGTGACCGATTTAATATACTCGGACATCATGACAAAATCTCCTGAACTAACGACAATTGGTTACTCACCATTATCGTCACCATTTCCATTTTCATCAGACCTGGCTGCTGGTTGATCGATGCGCAGCACTTCGCCGTGGATATTGACAACCACTTTAAAACCCATCATGCCTAAATAAACACGTGTTTCTTCGGGCAGACCCATTTTCAACACCTGGGCAAATTGTTGATCTATATTTTTTAACTGGTTTTCAATGATCGCATGAGTGAAAAGATCATCCTGTCCCATCATTTTGGTGGCTTGTTCGGCAATCAACTCTTCATTACCGCTGATCTGCTCACCAAAAGACTTCAATATTTCCATATCCACGGGGTCGGAGGGTATGTGGCGCATGAAACCATCATCGTTAACAATGTAACAGGGCTCTTCTCCAACCTTGCCGGTGGTTACCGGGTTGTCGTATTCATCAATGACCAAACCTTTAAATAAGGGTTCTCTACTCATATTATTCACCTTGGAATAATTATAAAACGAATCCAACCCCAGCGGATTGGATTCGTGTTAGAAGTTTATTAATTTTTATTTGATGGTCACTCTGGTGCCGCCCATCATTTTATACCCGCGCTGCTCACCAACGCCAACAATCGGATTAGTCCAGCGGTAGATCCATTTGGCTGAGTCTGGCGGTAAATTGATGCAACCGTGGCTCATGGCCACGCCGTAATTGTTATGCCAGTAGGTGCCATGGAAAGATATGCCATTTACATCGAGGTATGAGATCCAAGGAACGCCGGGTAAGTTAAAGGTGTTCATTTGGTGGTCATTGCCGTCGATCATGTGTCTGGACGGACGTTTATAATCTGTGGTGAAATTACCAACGGGGGTTAATGAGATATCAGCCTTGTTTACTCCTGCCGAACAGCGGAACAACTGCACCTGGGCATCGCCTTCGTAAGCAATCACCAATTGATCTGCCAGACGCACTTCGATTCGTTTTTCAATGGCGGGCACTTGAGGTGATAACGGAGTCAATTCATTAAGCGGAATAACACGCAAATGTTTGGGGGTAACATAATAACTTTTTTGATAAAAATCTTCCAAGACCTCATACCACCATTTTCCAGCGCTGTCTTTTGTAACACCCAGGATCCAGTGCGTGGTCGAAAAGTAAAGTCTGATGGTTTCTTCAGGATTTTGGAGGTCATAAACAGCATCTGTGAAAGGTACACTAACCTCAGCCAGCAGCCCGGATGCCGGGATGTCGGTCACCAAATCATTCGGATTGTTGGCAACAGGTTGAACTACCCCTGAGTGAATAAATCCTTCTCCATTGAGCTCGTACCAGATACGATTGTTGGTTGAATCATCGCTGCCAATGGCAGTATTGGTGATGGATAACACTTCGTCCAACGCCAATTCCCGGATTACTTTGCCCTTTTTGGAGGGGATATCAAATAAATCCAAACGCTTTTTGGTGATTCGGCCAAGAAGGGCGGTTGAATTCTGTTGAATTCCCGAATCAGCGTAGGCAAATGAGGTTCGATTCAATGCCAGTACAGAGATTAATGCTGCACCGCTGAAGCGTAGAAACTCACGCCGCGAAAATTGTCTGAGATCGAATGAATCAGCCATGAGATTTAATAGTGAACAATAACCGGAGTTCCAACTTTTGAAAAATTGAAAATCCATTCAGCTTCGCTGGTACGCATATTGACACAGCCATGGCTCATGGGAGTGCCAAAATTATCATGCCAGTACGTGCCGTGAATGCCGTAACCCTGGTAAAAGTACATGGTATAGGGAACATCAGGCAGATAATAACCGGGGCCTCGCATATCCGTGTAGGTGTATTTTACATAGACTGCATATGTGCCGGTAACAGTCGGATGAGCCGAGGTGCCGGTCGAAACCAAAAAAGATGAAACGAGTGTATCGCCGTCATAAGCATAAAGACGCTGTTCGCCGAGGTCAACATCAATCCAATGGCCAGAAAGATCGGAGGATGCATCCACGGGTTTTGGTTGAGCCGCGTAGGGTTTGGGTGTGTTGGTTGGCCAGGGGGTCTCAGTAACCGTTGGTGTTTCAGTCGGCAGCGGTGTTTCAGTGGCTGTCGGTGTCGGCGTTTCGGTTGGCGTGGGCGTCAATGTCGCGGTGGGTGTGACGGTATGCGTCGGCGTTAAGGACGGTTTGTTAAGATAGCCGCCAGGAATCGGCGCCGCAGAGCTGCGTGAAAGTGCAATTAATCCAGGTAATGCAGCCCAAACCACCACTGCAGAAACGGCTAGCACCAATAAAATAATCAGTGCTGCTGCCCACCCATAACCGGCCGGTTTCTTTACTTTTTTCGGCTTTTCTGGTTTTATTGTGACCGATTCTTCACCTAAAACGGGTTCGATTTCTGGCCTGAATTCAGAGATCAATTCTTGTTGACGATCAGATTCACTTTCGTTGAGGCGAGCCATAATATCAATGGGCTCTGAAAAATCTTCACCTAGTGACTCTTGGACACCTTCATCAGGATATTGGTCGTCAAATGCAATCGGCTTCCAATCTGAGTTCAAAACTGGGGTTTCTTCATCAGGAACAAACGGCGAAATGGCTGGGTCCAACGGATATGGGTCCGGTTCAGCCATCAAGGATTCGAGTGCGGACCAATCTGGTTCTTGAGACAGAGTCTCTTCAACCTTATCAACCGGCAATGGCGGTGGTTCACTCTTGTTCTGATCAAGCTCTGATACCAGAGATTCAAGTGATGACCAATCGGCGTCTTGTGGAGGTTGGACTGTCGGACCAACAGGGGGGATTGGTGGTTCGATGGATTCCCAGGCAGGCTCTGAATCCAGTGAATCAAGCGCCTCCCAATCTGGCTCCATCTTCGTGGTTTCAAAACTATCTTTTGGTTCTACAGGAGCTTCAGATTCAACTTCACCAGGTGAGGATTCAACCACCTCTTTTGTCATCGGCGGTTGAATAGGCAAGTCGGCATCTATTTCAGGTTCAGATTCAAGAGTATCCGTTGAAGGTTGAATAAACGCTTTCTCGATTGAAGGTTCAACAGGTAATTCGGATTCCAATGCAGGGGCTTCAACAGTGGGTTCAGGTTCCTGGTTCTGAAGTTCAACTTCTTTGACCAATTCCACCACAATGGGTTCGGCGATAAATTCACGTTCAACAACTGGAACTTCCACTGACGATGATTCAGGTTTTACAGATGGAATCGCAACAACTTGAATGGCAGGGGTGGTTGCCAAAAACTCAGCCATCCGGGCTTCAGCCCACTGCAACCCTTTTGCCGCGCGTTCATTTTTGGGGTTGATTTGGAGTGCTTTTTTAAGATAAGCCACACTAGCCGACGGGCTTGAAATCGCCCCCATTATCATCCATGCTTCTTCGCTCGCAGGATTAATTTTTAGCGCAATCGATGCCCATCGTCTCGCTTCCATTTTGTTTTTTTGCTGAAGCGCAACTTGGGCATTGACCAGTGCAACTCTTAATTGATAGACTGATTGATCGCTCATGGGCTTGTCAGGGTTGGAACTACTGTCTGATTGGTTTGAGTAGGAGTCACATTTTCATTACGAATAAAGCACAATAATCCATCCACAATACCTTGTGCAATCAGATCAGGTTTTTGTGTCAGAATTTGTTGATCAAGATTGAGATAACCCGCCTCAATAATGGCTGCAGTTGTCTCTGTATTGATTTCGCCAAAAGCATGATATGAGGTCATATCTGTGGTCGTGTTGGTCTTGTATTGCAGCCCGGTGGCTTTTCCATATCGGTCCACCAGACACATGGTCAAGCGGGTAGCTTTTTCAGGGTAAGCGCTGTCAAGCGCTGCAGCCACTTTGTAACCAGTAGCAGCATCATTCATAAAATCACATGTATCAGCGTGAATTGAGACGAGGGCGATGGCTTTGTACTGTGACAAGCGGGAATCGAACTCTTCCAATAAATCAACCTGGAAGCCTTCAGCCGCCAATTTGGACTGCACAAGGCTGGCGATTCGGAGGTTTACCTGTTCTTCAGTGAGTCCGTTTGAGCAAATTGCACCCGTATCGTTCTTCCAATGACCTGAAACGATACCGATGCGATTCACATCCATGCTGGCCGCTTCTGTAGCAAGCGGTGCCATGGTGGTCGGGTTCGCCTGCCAGGCTTCAAACACACGGGTCAGCATTTGACCCGAGAATAGGTTATCCGGAGTAAAGAGAGTAAAAAGGGTAGCAAATAAGAATGCATAGGTGATGATGGTCTGGATGCCAGAAAACAAGCCAAACTTGCCTCGGGGGATTGAAGCAGGTTTTGCTGCGTATGAAGAACTTGAAGCAGAGGTTGTTTGTTCAACATCCTGTTCTTCGTCATCAGGGTATTGGTTGGATACATTAATATTCGACATATTCTTCAAGAATTATAGCAAGGTTTATGCCAAAGTCCAAATTTGTCTCACAATTTGTGCTTGACTTCATCTATGGGACAAAGTATAAACTGTTCATAAGAGACACTAATTTGCAGGAAAATAACATCAGATGATTGGAAAAACATGGAAGATTTGAGAGAAGTAATGCGACATTGGGTCACCGGGGTTTCAGTGGTCACCGCCGAGACGGATGGCAAGATCCACGGCATGACGGTCGGGTCGCTTGTCTCTGTATCCATTGATCCTCCACGCATCTGCGTGACCCTGGCAAAGCAAACCCGCACTTTTAACATGATCACACAGACTGGATTATTTGGCGTCACCCTGCTGGCGGTAGCACAGCAGCCCATTGCGGATCGATTCGCCGGTGTCATCCCGGATGATGGCGACCGCATGAACGGAATATCCATTCTGCGGTTGGCGCAAAACGTCCCGGTGATTGCCGGAGGGTTAGGCGAGCTGGCTTGTGGGGTAGTTCACCAATTCGAGATGCCGAATTCCATCTTGCTGGTAGGCGAAGTGCTTGAGGCACGTACAGAAGATAAAACGTTAGCTTTGATTTATGGCAACCGCAAATATCACCACCTGGAGTTATGATGAAAAATCCACTTTCAGACCACGAAAAAGACTTTCTTTTATCTTTGGCGCGTCAAACGATTGTCAATGCTGTCAATCATCAACCTCTACCCACCTGGGGGGACACTGATCTTACAGATTCACTGAGACAGAATGGGGCATCTTTTGTGACCCTGACCCTGAACAGTCAACTCAGGGGCTGTATTGGTTCGCTCGAGGCTTACCAGAGTCTCGTAGAGGACGTGCGCGACCATGCCCGGCAGGCAGCACTTGAAGATTATCGCTTTCCGCCGGTGACAAGCGCCGAAATCTCAAAACTGCACATCGAAATATCAAGGTTAACCCCCAGCTCGCCGCTCACCTATCAAAAACCCGAGGACCTGCCCGGATTACTCAAACCCAATGTGGATGGGGTGATCCTCAAAGACGGATTCAGGAGGGCGACCTTTTTACCTCAGGTCTGGGAGCAATTACCTGAAACTGAAGATTTTTTGTCTCATTTATGCACCAAAATGGGGGCAGCCTCAGACCTTTGGAAGCGTAAAGTTCTCGAAGTTTCGATCTATCATGTGGAAGAGTTTGAGGAGAAATAACAATTCATTGGCCTTCTAATGTGACGTAAAGAGAAATGGAACAATCTTCAATGGACTTAAAAAGGTGAGCTCAACTATCGAGCCCACCCTTCCAAACCCATTTATTAATCTAGTTCTAGAAATGCTGTGAATCAGCCACGTTCATCACAAAGAGGGTGCAGCGTTTCGTCTCGGTCTCCGGCTGAGGCGGAAAGACCTTGTGAATAACCTCGAGTGCTTTTTTGACCTGATCGTCTTCAACACCGCACAAGAGGGTGCTCACACCGCTGCGTAGAAATCCACCGGTGGAGGCAATGGTTGTGACGCGAAAACCATCAGAGGTCAACGCTTTGGTTAACGCATCTGTATCATTATCTTTTATGATTGTAATGATCATTTTCATGTCTACAACTCCTCAAAATATTCTATATCCAATGTGAACACGGTTGCACCACCCACAGTGATCGGGGTCGGAGACGGCATCGGAAGCGGCGCACTTTCGAGCGGAACGGAGATATATTCAATCCGTTGTCTGCAGTTTTCTTTCAAAGATTGCAAAATTTCTGGAAGTTTGATTTTGGGCGAACAGATAAGCAGTGTGGCGTTTCGGCGGCCTAAAAAAGCACCCTGGCTTGGCAACCGCGTGACAAACATTCCCATATCGCGTAGAGCATCCTGGGCGATGTCTGCATCCTGTGATTGAACTACAGCCATGCTAAGAATTCGTGGAACTTGGCCTTCATGATCTTCTTCTTTCACCTCCTCAGGAGAGCTTGATCCGGTGTGGACCGGGTTCCGTGATTAAAACGCTTTCTCCATTCAGATTTTCAACTCTTGCTTGACCAGATTCAAGATCAAGCTTGAACTTCTTATATTGTACATTAACCTTGGGGAAAAAATCATTAAAACCGTCGAGAATCAACTCCTCGTCAGAAATTCGTTCAATACCGAGCAGTTGCAAGATCGTTTTGAGTGGCAGCAACTGCTCCAACCCGGTTGTCACTGAATAATGCGCATTAGAGGCTGATTGGGTTTCTGCATCTGCTGAATTCTGCGAAAAGCCCAAAAACCATTTTTTGAAATACTGGCTGGCCAAATCTTTATGGTTGGTATTCATTAAGGCTTCAAGCCACATGATTTTTACGTAAAATGGAATTTCGCAATCTGTTGAATCCATGAATTGCTTTCCAGCTTTGATGAGCGCTTCAGTCTGAATCTTTGAACCGACTCCCGCCCACAAAGGAATGATCATCTCGGCTGATTGAAAAAAATGATCAGGCGTTTCCACGATAAGACTCTCACCTTTTTTCAGGCCGTTAACTGTGATTTTCTTAACTTTCGAAAAAATTTCATTACCCACTGCCAGGCCGTTATGATCTTCCCAATAGCAGTCTCTATCTGAATAAGTGATCGTCTTTTTATGGTGATTAATGACGCCCTTTATCTGGCAAACGATGGTTCGGTTATCGATCTCCCTGGTTTGCATGCGCACCACCAACCTGCAAGGATGGCTTAAAGCGCTTATGGTTTCAGCTACGTCATTTTGTCTAAAATTATGTAGAACTTTTCCCCTGGCTGAAAAATGTCCGGCCTGATCTCTGAACAAAAACATACGCCGATTTTGGTCCCAGCTTTGCTCAAGTGCTTTTCCGAGCTGCAGAACCTGACTTTCCAGCCAATCCAAATCAGTTGGATCGTTGAGCCATTTGGTCATTTTAATTAAGGCGCGGCATTCATTCAGCAGCAACGCAGCCAGTGAGGGCCATTCAGCCGTCTTAATGAGCACTTCGAGTTTGGTTTTGTGTTCATAAACTGTATTATCAGCCAATGCAGTTTGCAAAAGATGCTGCCATTCAGGCCAGCCATCTTGATCATGATCGTTTTCAGGTTGAAACCAGATTTTTAACGCACGAATGAGAGCAGCATAATTATGAACCAGCCACTCCTTATCGCCAGTGGATTCAAAAACATCAGCCGCCAGAGATGCTGCAAGTGGTGCCGCTGCCAGATTCGTCACCTTGCCATTCCAGTTAATTTGAGCATAAACAGTGCCATCAACGCCCTGTTGATCCAACACATTTTGCAGCATGCCTTTTACCAGATCTGGCTTGAGCGGCAGCAGGATGCGGCTGAGCGCCCAGATTTCTGTCATCTTTTGAATACCCCAATCGGCAGAAAATCCGCTGCTGTTTTCAACGGGCAAATTGCCGTGCTCCGGGTTGCGTTTTGTTACGTACCAGCTATTGTTAAGGATACGGTATGGCGGAAGGAGCAGTTGGAAAGTACGTTGTTGGCTTTCTTCCATTCTATGATTGAGACTTGAATCTCCAAAATCAAACCTGACCGTTTGGCCTTTTTGCAGCATTTCAATCTTGATCTGTTCGTTATCAAGGGTATAAGATGTGGCTTTGCGTGCAGCATAAAATGAATCCTCAATGTTATTGAGCGTAGCCAGTGCCCAAGAAAAATACCGGCTGGCATGTGGCGGCAAGGTTACATCAATACCAAGGCTCGGAAACGCCGAAAGATCACCTCTCGGACCTCCCGTCAGCAGGAATACCGGAAACAAATTACCTGTCTGGCCTTGTAATACAGTGTTAACACTGATTTGTACTGATGTCATGGGCGAACCGGTGAGCAGCGGATTTAATTGAACAATCCACTCCATCCAAAGCTGAACAAGGTCGGCACTGGTATTGGTCAACCCGACCTGTGAGATCAATGTGTGGCTGTCGGGAACCCAGGTCTTTTGAATGACGTCTAATGTGGAGAATGGCAAATAATGAATTTCAACATAATTTGGGGCCGCATAATGTATCACCGGCCTTGTCGAAAACGAGTGTGGATTTGAGACAGGAACCTTATTGATACTGAATCGAGGAAAAACTCGAATGCCATAAGCCCTTAACCCATAAGTCGTTTGAAAAGCCAATCCAGGCGGTTCACCCCTTGTGCTTTCCAACTCCCAGATTTGATCATCTTCTGGGGTGATGGTTGAACAGCGAAGATCGGCAGCAATAATATGCCGAAGGTCTTTATAGTAAGGATGATTATTAATCATGAATGCATTTTAAGAGAATAACCCATCAGGGTCAACCGAATTATGCTAGAATGAACAAAACATGCCAATTTGTGAAATGAGATGGATAACTTGACCGATAACCTGTCCAACGAAAACGAAGATACAACCCGCAAGCGAAATATTGCTTCGCCAGATGCGGAAGCTGCCTCCGAAGAAAAAACAGCCCCTTTGCCGTCAGAAGGTGAACCCACAGATCCATTATATACTTTACAGATAGAAGCCACTCGTGGAATAAACGATATTGAAGATATGCCCACCCTGATGGTGGACCCAATCACTTCAAACATCGAAAAAACGATTACAACTGATGATTTAGGCGCCCCACCGCCAGGGGCCTTAGACGCTCTGCCCAATCATGTTGACGAAACTGATTCAGGCGCCACCAGGGTTATTCCAACCGCGTTTGCTCAGTCCATGAATCCGCCGGCGTTACCCACTAAATCTGGAGTACCAGCATTATTGAAACGCAAACCCCGAAAAATGCCAGCCCAACCCCAAAAGGGAATAAATCTCAACGGCTGCCTAGTGAAAGGTTTGGTGATTTTTCTTTTTGCGTTGGTACTTGGTCTGGTAATTGCGGGTGCATTTTTAGTCTACCAATACTTCACCATAGCCGCCAGCCTGCCGGGGATAGAAGACATCAAACAAAAAACATCACAGTTTGAAACCACCCGTTTTTATGACCGCAATGGCCAACTGCTTTATGAAATGATCGATCCCAATGCAGGGCGCAGGACTTATATCCCGATTGACCAAATCTCGCCTTCGCTGATCGCCGCCACCATCGCCATTGAAGACAAAGAATACTATAACCACCCCGGTTTCGACGTCTTTGCCTTGCTGCGGGCTTTGATTCAAAACTACACCAGCGGCGAGGTGGTTTCAGGTGCCTCGACCATCACACAACAATTGGCTCGCACCTTATTTTTCACCCCTCAGGAACGTGTAGAAATTTCTGTCAGGCGCAAAGCACGTGAGATCATTCTGGCGGCAGAGTTAACCCGACGTTATTCAAAAGATGAAATTCTTGAACTCTATCTGAATGAGATCAGTTACGGCAATCTGGCTTACGGCATTGAAGCCGCAGCTGAGACTTACTTCAACACCACAGCCGGTGAACTTACCCTGGCTCAATCGGCATTTTTGGCCGGTCTGCCCCAGGCGCCAAGCGTGTATGATATTTTTACAGCCCGTGAGGCAACCTTGTTCCGCAATAAACAAACCATCACATCCATGTATGAATTATCTTCCGAGAAAAACTGCATCCGCATTGACAATATAGAAGAACGCATTTGTGTTGATGCCCAGACCGCGGCTGACGCCTTTATGTATATTGATAATTATAATTTTGTGCAGCGAGCCAACCCAATGGTTTACCCCCATTGGGTAAACTACATTATTACCCTGCTCGAAGAAAAATATGACGATCAAACCATCTATCGGTCGGGGTTCAAGGTATACACCACACTTGATCCGCAGTTGCAGATCGAAGCGGACCGCATTGTATCAGAACAGGTCGCCAGTCTGGTGGAGAACCATGCAACCGATGGGGCACTTGTGGCCATTCGCCCATCAACCGGCGAAGTTCTGGCCATGACCGGGTCGGCTGATTTTTATAATGACGAGATTGCCGGTCAGATTAATATGGCGCTCTCTCCTCGTCAGCCTGGGTCATCTTTCAAACCCTTGACCTACGCTGCAGCTTTTGAGAAAGGCTGGACTCCCTCCACCCTGATCTGGGATGTGCAAAGTGAATTCACCCCTTCCGGCAACCCTGATGACACCCGTGAGCCTTATATCCCGGTTAACTATGATGGCAGATTCCACGGTCCGGTAACCGTACGGTCTGCACTTGCCAACAGCTATAACATTCCTGCCGTGAAAGCACTGGAGTATGTTGGGATTTATGACAACCCGGAAATCGCTGGTGAAGACGGCGTGATCGCCTTTGCCAAACGTTTAGGCATCACCACCCTCACCCGCAATGATTACGGCATGGCGCTAACGCTGGGCGGTGGTGAAGTGACATTATTCCAAATGACTTCTGCCTTTGCCACCTTCGCCAATAACGGATTGAAGATCGACCCACTGGCGATCACCCGCATTGAAGATTATCAGGGAAATTTGATCTTTGAAGCACCCATTGATAACGGCACGCAAGTTATCCGCCAGGAGCACGCCTACCTGATCTCGTCCATTCTTTCAGACACCAAAGCACGCGCTCCAATGTTTGGGTCCAACTCGATTCTGAACCTGCCCTTCCCGGCGGCAGCAAAAACCGGCACTACCAATGATTATAAAGACAATTGGACGCTCGGCTATACGCCAGATTTAGCCGTCGGTGTGTGGGTCGGCAATGCAGATAATTCCGCAATGGTCAATACCACCGGCATTTCTGGTGCCGCACCGATCTGGGCTGAGTTTATGACCTATGCTGTGCCGTACCTGACCAACAATAATCCTGCTTCTTTCACCCGCCCTAACGGTATAGTGGATAAGGTTATTTGTACAGCATCAGGCACCGAACCATCGCAGTGGTGCCCTGACCAGCGTAGCGAAATTTTTGCCGAAGACCAACCGCCTCTGCCAAAAGAGGAAGACTTGTGGAAAAACGCTCGAGTGGATACGTGGACGAATTTGAGTGCATCGCCTGCCTGTCAGGAATTCACCGCCGAAAAATATGTGCTCAACGTGACCGACCCCTGGGCAATCAAATGGATCAATGAGAAAGAGGCTGGCAAAGCCTGGGCTGAGAAAAACGGATTTTCATCCCCGGTGATTTTCGTGCCCTCAAGAGTCTGCAAAGGGGATGATCCCCGACCGATATTGGTCTTTGTGGGACTGGAAGACAGGCAAACAATCACCGCAAACCTGCTTGATGTCTATGCTGTAGTTAATGCGACAGCTAATTTTGAGAGTTATTATTTGGAGTATGGATACGGGGACAATCCCTCCGCCTGGATGCGCCTGGCTGAATCCAACAACGCTTCTGCATCTCCACAAAAATTGCGCTCATGGGATTTGACCGGTGCACAAAACGGCATTGTCACCCTGCATCTGTATATGAAAAGCAACAACAAAGGTTACGCTGAAAAATTCCTGCGGCTCAACCTGCAATTACCCACCCCCACAGTCACACAAACACCAACAATTACAGTGACACCAACGGTAACCATCACACCCACCGAGACAGAGACACCGACGCCCACTGAAACGCCGACTGAAACGCCGACTGAAACCCTAACCCCCACGGCGACTTAAAGGATAAGGGCAATTCATCCAGTAAAAAGACTCAAACTTCGCGTGCTTGTCCTTAACTTGGTATTTTTCTCGGTTTTAGCGGTATTTCGGCTGCGGACATCAAAGAAGCAGATATGGTTTGACCCTCGGTTTTCATTACTCGGCTGTTGGCGAAATAACCAAAATCAAAATCAGTCTCGTCGCCCACTTTTTTGCCAGGGATGGGCATCAGCCGCCCTGTGAGCGGTTTGCCCAGACGGGTGGCAAGGCTGGCCAAATCCAACAATATGGCAGAAAGATGTTCTACTGAAGTATCCCCGGGTAAAGGGATGGTATCCAGACCGGTGCCGCAAACCGCGGAGTACAACATCAAATCCTTGATGGAGAGCGCACCCTCCGCAGCGCGTTTGGCCAGCACGGAATCTTCCATAACCGCCAACATCAAGCCGTTAAATCCAACTTTCAACCACCGGCCGTCATCCAGCGCGTCTGCGATGAAGGCAGCAGCGGTCAGTGATCCTGTGCTGCCAATCCGTTCCAAGCCAAGCGATTCAAACGCCATGCCTAGCGAACACCAATCCTCAGGGAAAGGTGCCGGCGAGAAATCAAACCCCTTGAAAACCAGATCGTGTTTTAGTGCTAATCTTTCACATATTGGACCGATTCGATCGGCCGCCGATTCCAGTGCAAACAAGAATTGAGTACGGGCTTGATCGAGTGAATTGGCTGATGAAAAAGCTTTTAAAGCTTCATCCGCGCATTCCATGGCCAGAGAAAAAGCCGCAGGTTCGCCTGATATATGGTAAGCTGCCGGAAAGAACGGTGCATGCGGCGGCACATTTGCCAACGCAGCAAAGCGTAAATTGGCGAATCCATCGGGCGAAATCGTTGCTGCTTCGTGAATGATTTTCGCGCATGACTGCACGGCAGAAGGATAAACCGCACGCTTATTCGAGATAATTCCGCCAAAAAACACTTTTTGAGTGGATGCCAGGAAAGCCGGAATAAACTGATAAGAATCTGGACGATGCGGGTCAGCCGGACCAACCGAGAGATAATTCCAGCCCAAGGCAGTAACAGCCGTTTCAAGTTTCAGGAGCAAATGCTTCTGCTTTTCAAGAGAACCGGTCAACCAGGTTGGGAACGGTGAAACTGCCAGTCGGGTGGTTTCAACCTCAAAGCCTTCAGACTCAATGGCTGCATGCAATTCACGGCTGAACTCGGATATCGGTTCAAGCTTTGAGTTAATATGGTCAATTTGCGGATCAACAAAACTGGTAATTGAACGAATTTTCATGTATTTCTTTGCCTGACTACTTCAAAGAGAATGATGGATGCCGCAACAGCTGCATTCAAAGATTCAAATCCGCCCGGCATGGGGATGTTGATAAAGGCGTTCACACCGGTTTTAGCTTCAGGGCTGGCGCCATCAGCCTCGCCGCCAATGACCAGGGCAACAGGCTTTTTCAGATCAGCATCCCATAGGGGTTTGCCATCCGCAGATTCAGCCAGATATGAAGTAAGGGGTTGTTGTTGCTTTTTACACAGCTCAGAAATCTCAGCCCAACTTTTTTGCACAATAGGCACAAAAAAATGAGCGCCCATGGCGGAACGCACCACTTTTGGCGACCAGGCATCCACGCTGCCGGGAGTGTAAAAAACAGCCTGCACACCAGCCGCCACCGCCGTGCGTAAAATCGTCCCCATGTTGCCAGGGTCGCGCACTTGATCAATCACCAGCACAAAATCCAAAAGGTCTGGCAGTCTCAGTAGATGGGTCTGCATGACCATAAGGAGCCCCTGAGTGGTCTCTGTATCCGATATTGTGTCCAAAATATCACGCTTGACCACAAACACCTTGCTGCCCGCCGCAGCGGCTTGGTGCACCAGTTCCAATCCGCGGGCAGAACAGGCATCCGAATATAGCACTACCCTGGGTGGGATGTCGCATTTTATAGCCTCTTCACAAAGGCGTACTCCTTCGACAATAAATGAGCCGTGCTCTTCACGCGACGATTTTTTTGCCAGAAGTTCGCGGATGTGCTGAACATGCTGATTTTTCGTGGAAGTGATCATTTCAGAGTCTGTGTTTGGCATGGGTTAATTCTACCTGCAATAATGAAAACGGGATGGCTTTTGAAAAGCCATCCCGTGATTGTTGTTGAGGTTTTTTTACTTCGCTGCTTTAGCTTTTTCGACAATAGCGGTGAACGCTTTCGGTTCGCGTGCGGCGAGATCAGCAAGCATCTTGCGGTTCAACAGAATGTTGGCTTTGCGCAGGGCGAAGATCAACTGGCTGTAAGATAAACCGTTCTGGCGAGCGCCAGCGTTGATGCGGGTGATCCACAGGCGGCGCAGATCGCGTTTGCGATTCTTGCGGTCGCGGGTTGAATACCACATGCTTTTTAATCGGGCTTCATTGGCGCGGCGAATGAGTAAATGTCGGCTGCCAAATTGACCTTTTGTAAACTTCAATACTTTCTTGTGACGAAGATGTCCGTGAGGACCACCTTTTACACGTGCCATGCTATGCTCCTTTGCGAACCCCTGGGCGCCGGTTTTTCAACCCGTTGCATGCACCCAACAGACGCACTAAATCGGATATGACTTGTCAGCCTGAAACGCCTATTCCATATTGGGGGCGAGACGATTGACGCGTTTGATGGTCTTGGTGCCTTTGACTTTGACCATTTCAGCAAATAACGCCTTTGTGCGCGACGGTGTACGACGGCGTAAATGGCTTTTGCCGCCTTTTGTGCGTACAAGGACGCCAGACCCGGTCAAACGAAATCGTTTGGATGTGGCTTTGTGGGTCTTGAGTTTGTACTTGGGTGTTTTTACCTTTGCAGTCACAGCGAACTCCTCTCAACAAAATGTGCGATTGCTTGCGCAATCGCACATTATACCAGAAGAATTGTTTTTCGTTTAGGCTTCTTGTGTTTGAGATTCTTGAGAATCAGAATCCTGGTTTTCGGCTGCCTTTTTCTTGGCGGGTGACTTTAATGGTCCAAGTACCATACCCATTGTGCGGCCTTCAATATTGGGAGATTGTTCAATGATGGCTACATCAGCCAATTCCTGGGCAATTTCACGCAAGTCTTCAAGTGCAATCTCGGGATAGGTAATTTCGCGACCTCTAAAGCGGATGGTGACTTTGACTTTGTTGCCTTCTAATAACCATTTGCGGGCATCGCGTGTTTTGAAACCACGGTGATGCTCATTGGTTTTTGGACGCAGCCGAATTTCTTTGACCTCAATTTTGGTCTGGGCTTTGCGGGCTTCTTTGTCTTTTTTGGTTCGTTCATAAAGGAACTTGCCAAAATCCATCACTCTGCAGACAGGGGGTTCAGAATTGGGAGCAACTTCCACAAGGTCCAGTTCAGCATCACGGGCAATTTGCATTGCCTTTTGGATCGGAACTACACCAATGTTTTCGTTTTCCGGTCCAATTAAGCGGACTTCATTTACCCGGATCAATTCATTTACGCGAAAAGTTTGAGTACTGATAGTTTTTTCTCCTGATTTTAACTATTTAACAGAAGCCCGTTCAGTGAACGGGCCCACTG
>PHBW01000036.1 GCA_002840715.1 Chloroflexi bacterium HGW-Chloroflexi-4 | reverse complement strand
TCCCAGACCGAGCAAACCTGTATCCAGTTTGGGAGGTTTCACCTTCTCTTCATCCTTACCAAAGCGGATGACTTCCTTGCTATCCATGATGGCTTCAACTGCCAGCCCAAGGCTCTGCAGTTCTTTCACCAACACTCTGAACGCCGCAGGCAAACTTGGGTCTTCAATGGGTTCGCCTTTGACGATAGCTTCATAAGTACTGACACGGCCCATGACGTCATCAGATTTCACAGTGAGCATTTCTTGAAGTGTATAGCTGGCGCCATAAGCCTCAAGCGCCCACACTTCCATCTCGCCGAAACGTTGACCACCGAATTGGGCTTTACCACCCAGGGGTTGTTGTGTCACAAGACTGTATGGTCCAGTGGAACGAGCATGCACTTTGTCTTCAACCAAATGGTGAAGCTTGAGCATGGTCATGACACCAACGGTGACAGGCTGATCATAAGGTTGACCAGATTTGCCGTCACGCAGCACTTGTTTGCCCAAAATCGGCAGAGCTATATTGTTGTTCAATGAATACTGTTCGGCTGTCGGGCGGATTTCAGCATCTTTGATCTTGGAAACATCCACTCCTTGTTTTTCGAGCCAGATGCGCAAACAGATGTTGATGGCGTCACGGTCGTATTCAGTATACAAAGGTGTTCCGACCTGAACATTATCGAACTTCAACACGGATGCAGGAGCAATCTTGCGCTCTGACAACCAATGTTCAAGGTTCACACGGCGGGCATAATTCCTGTCCACGGCCATGCGCGCAATATCTTGTTTCTTATCAAGAACTTGTTCAAGATAGAACAAGCGCACTTCATCATCATCTCGGATGGATTGAGGATCATAGTCCTGACTGTTCAGCCATTCCCATGATTTTTCGCCTGATTCTTTCCAGGCCAAATCCATTAACCAGGCACGACCGAGTTCAGCTTCGATTTCGTACTCATCAGCGCCATCAAAAACAGGGGTGACGGCTTCAAAACCAAGCTGGCGTGCAGCCCAACCAAGGTGTACTTCGAGCACCTGGCCGATATTCATACGACCGGGAACACCCAACGGGTTGAGTATGATATCAATGGGGGTGCCATCTTCAAGGAAGGGCATGTTCTCAACAGGCACCACTCGAGAAACAACACCTTTGTTACCATGACGGCCTGCCATCTTATCACCAGCGGTGATCTTACGACGCTGGGCAATGGAGACACGCACCATCATATCGACACCGGCGGGCAGATCTACATTGTCCACACGGGTGAAGATTTTTACATCCACCACTTTGCCGCGTTCGCCATGAGGCATACGTAGAGAGGTATCTTTTACATCTCTGGATTTTTCGCCAAAAATGGCGCGCAGCAAGCGCTCCTCAGGGGTCAATTCTTTTTCGCCCTTGGGAGTGATCTTGCCAACCAGAATGTCATTAGGACCAACTTCAGCACCGATGCGGATGATGCCTTGCTCATCAAGATCTTTGATGGCATCTTCACCCACATTGGGGATGTCACGTGTAATTTCTTCAGGACCAAGTTTGGTATCGCGGGCTTCCACTTCGTGCTTTTCGATATGCACAGAAGTGAATTTATCGCCCTGCACCAACCGCTCAGAAATCAGGATGGCGTCTTCAAAGTTTCCACCTTCCCAAGAGAGGAAGGCCACAACCACATTCTGACCGAGAGAAAGCTTTCCACCAACTGTGGAAGAAGAATCGGCAAGGATGTCGCCCTTGTGAACCCGCTGTCCTTTGATCACAGCCGGACGCTGGTCAATACAGGTGCTCTGATTTGAGCGCTGATATTTACGCAGATTGTATTCGCGAACTTTACCTTCAGCGTTGCGGACGAAAACCTGACGTCCGGTGACTGAAGTGATCTCGCCTTCTTCTTCGGCAACCAACACCTGACCGGAATCAATGGCGGCATATTTCTCCATGCCGGTTGAAATCAAGGGGCTATCAGGATCGATCAATGGAACGGCTTGGGCCTGCATGTTTGAACCCATCAAAGCACGGTTTGCATCGTCATGCTCAAGGAAGGGGATCAAAGCAGCACTGATACCCACAACCTGGTTCGGTGCCACATCCATGTAATTGACGCCTTCAGCAGCGCTCATGATGAAATCGCTATGGAAACGGCATGAGATCTGATCACCAATGAACTCGCTGTTGATATCCATGCCTGCGTTTGCCTGGGCGATCACATACTTGTCTTCTGCATCAGCAGAAAGATATTCAACCTCTGCTGAAATAAACGGGGTTACGAATATTGTGGTTTTCTTAGTCTTCTTAATTGCAGCAGCCAATTTGGCATCAATGCGTTCGCCTTCTTTGGCAATGATCTCACCGGATTTTTCATCCTTGATGGTTTCACGCAGCAAACGACCTTCAATGCGGGGATCATCAGAGCTCAAGGTTTTGATGACACGACGATAGGGAGTTTCAATGAAACCATATTCGTTGACGCGGGCGAAACTGGCTAAACGACCAATCAAACCAATGTTCGGACCTTCAGGAGTTTCAATCGGGCAGATACGTCCGTAATGTGAATGGTGGACGTCACGAACATCAAAGCCAGCGCGTTCACGGCGCAAACCGCCAGGACCCAAAGCAGACAACGTTCTCTTGCTACGCAGCTCAGCCAACGGGTTGGTTTGATCCATGAATTGTGAGAGCTGTGAAGAACCAAAGAACTCGCGCAAGGCAGCAACGACAGGTCGGATGTTCACCAAACTGACCGGCGAAACTTGATCCTGGTCGCGGATGGACATACGTTCTTTGATGACGCGCTCCATACGGCGCAAACCGATGCGCAGCTTGTTCTGGATCAACTCACCATTGGTCTTGACACGGCGGTTGCCCAAATGGTCAATGTCGTCTTTGTCTTCGATCTCATTATTAATGAGGATCATGCGGCGTACGAGGTAGACAATATCCCATTTGGTCACACTTCTATGAGCCACGGGGATACGATCCATTAAGTCTAATTTTTGATTGAGTTTATAACGGCCAACACGTTCGAGATCATAATGGCGGCTATCGAAAAGCTGTTCTTCGAGGAACTGCTTGGCATTCTCAAGATTGGCAGGATCGCCAGGGCGCATACGTTTGAAGAACTCGATCAATGCGGCCTCAGCAACCGTTTGACCGTTCGCCAGATCCCACACTGGTTCCTGATGGATGGTGGAAGGGATGAATTGACGTTCAACATTGGTATCAATATCGCTGAAGAGTGAAATAATTTCTTCGTCCGAACCGGTCTTCAACGGGCTATCGCCGGGCAAAAGGTCATCAACTGCGGCCAGTGCGCGCAGGAAGATGGTGATCGGGACGGTGCGTTTACGGTTGAATTTCAGAATGAGATAATCATTCTTGCGGGTCTCAAATTCCATCCAGGCGCCGCGATCGGGGATCAGTTTGGCCATCGCAAGACGGTGACCAGAAGCACGATCAACCGGAGCTTCGAAATAGACACCCGGTGAGCGGATGAGCTGAGAAACCACAACACGTTCGGTACCGTTAATGATGAAAGTACCTTTATCTGTCATCTCAGGGAAATCTCCCAGGAAAATGTCAGACTTTACAGGCTGCGGAATATCAGGACCAGCCAAAAGGACAGAAACATATAAGGGGCTGGCATAGGTCAAATCACGTTCCACACACTCTTCCATTGAATGCTTGGGAGCCTCGAACCAATACTTCAGTCCCCATTGTTGTGCTTCAGGGCTGCGTCCAGGGAAGTAAAGCTTCATCCCCTTGTTGTATGATTCGATAGGTGAAACTTCATGAAAAAGATCGCCCAGACCGTCTTCCTTTAGTCGTCGGAAGGAATCGAGTTGAACCTCGATCAGGTTGGGCATTGGGAAAATAACTGGGATACGAGCGTAAGACTTGGTTGGCAACACAGAAGCCATAGGTTTCTCCTAGATCTTAAACCTGGCGCACGGGAATATTAACCCCTTCTGATAATTCAGACAGGGATATGCAAACCTAAATTATATCAAACAAATCGTGAAGGTCAAGTATTTTAAGGTTTAATCAACCGCCTTTAAATACCCCACGGGGATGAAGTGCTTACTCCTCCCGGGGGGGTTATATTCAATTGTCTGTATGGTTCTCCACCCTAACCACAGGAAATGATTTTACCACTTACCTGCCCGTTTTCATATACTTCTATCAAACCCCAGGTGCGCTGGCGTGTGAGCGTATCGCCATAGGTGATAGAACCAGGATTGAAATAGAGGATGTCATTTTGCCAGAAATTCTCGGCGTGATGGGTATGACCAAAAATGATTACGTTGGCATCAGGCGTTGCTTTTGAAAGGCGGCTGGTGTAACGCTCCCGATCATAACCGCGCAGAATATACTGGAATTTATCAAACCAATAAATAAAAAAGTTCATGTGCCCATGCATTAAACCAAACTTAACGCCAAAAACTTCAAACTGCAGCACCATGGGGATCTTTCCAAGGAGTAGAAAATCGCGGTTTCCAATCACTGCTTTTACAGGAGCAATTGATTCCAATAAGGATAATACTTGGGGAACACTGATATCGCCTGCGTGCAGCAAAAGATCAACTTTTTCAGACTTTATAGTCTCTAAAAAATCTTGTGAGATCTCAGGGGATCGATCAGGCACATGAGTATCAGAAATTACTCCGATTTTGAAGCTTTTCATTATTATGCACCAATACCATTGAGCAATGCCTTTACATCACTCATTGCTTGATTGGCATTTTTAAACAAGACGCCGTGAATGCCCAGATTGTTGGCAGCCTCTATGTTCACAGCAAAATCATCAACAAAAATTGCCTCTTCAGGATCTGATGAACACAAACGCAGAATGAACTTGTAAATGTCTGGATCAGGTTTAGCCAATCCCACTTCGCAAGAGAATATTGAAACATGAAAAGAGTCAATACAGGGTTTGCTTTTAGTTAATACATTTCTGGCGCCCGTCCATGCATTGCTTAATAAGGCGGTGGTGTAATTAGGTTTAAGGCTTCGGATGAAATCAGCCAGTCCTTGATCTAGGTGATCTCCTCCCCAAAACTGTTTTTGAAATTCCTTAAGCGTTTCAGGACCAAGGTTAAGTTGATCAGCAATAGTTTTCCAGTGAGATTCTTCAGGAATTCTCCCAAGGGTTGCCAGTCTGCCGCTTTCGCTTTCGAATACAAAATCATGCATTGACTCGAGGGTCATTCCATATTGTGCAGCCAGTTCCCGGCGTGGAGTCCAATCTTCTGACCGCAGGATCACACCCCCCATATCCCAGATTACAGTTTTTATTTTGTTAGCCATGTCTTATCCCTGATTTTTTTGAAAGTATAACATGGCCTTCTTAAGAAAACAGGTCACCACGAATAACAATCTCTCAAGGCGACCTGTTGTGATATAAGTGTAAACTAATCAGTCAAACTGACTGCCTGCATGGCTTCCCACTCAGATTTCAATACTCCCATCAGGTGACAATCCCAGCGTTGGTCATCTTTGTAGATAGCTTCACGTTCGAGACCTTCATACTTAAAGCCGCTCTTTTCATAACACCGGATGGCGCGGGCGTTGAAGGCAAATACACCCAAATTTACCCTGTGCAGGTTTTGCCCTCTAAAAGCGAATTTAAGCAACAGGTTCATGGCTTCAGTGCCGTAACCCTGGCTTCGATAATCAGGGTCCCCAATGCCAACCCCCACCCAGGCATTGCGGGCAACCCAATCATAACCAGCGAGTTCGATGAAGCCGATCACTTTTTGCTCCTTGAGCGTTCGGATCATAAACAACGCGTTTGGCGAATCCTCTTTTTCAATCCACTCCTTGATCAAAGGTGCAGAATACTGGTTTGCAGGGAAGTCATCGAGGAGTCTCAGGTAATCGCTGTCGTGATTCCAGGTTTCCCAAACTTCGACATCTTTTTCAAGATCAATCGGTGTAAGTTCAATGCGTTTTCCGGCAAAAAAATGTCTGCTCATGCTGCCACCTCATCTTGTTGTCTCTTCTTCCATTCTGTTTTCAAAAGTGAATACCCAAGGCTGTCATAAAAACGACCATCATGAAAACTTGCCTCGCGACGTTGATTTTCACGAAGAAAGCCGGCCGATTCAAAAAGTGCGATTTGCTTCTCTTGATGCCCTGAAAGTATTAACCAGATGCGGTGCAAGCTCATTTCCATAAAGCCATATCGGAGAGCCATTGAGACAACTTCATAACCGTAAAGACTCAAAGCATCCTCAGAAGCAAAATCCAAAAATAAACGCGCGGACTGCTGTGAAAATTGCAGCCAGCCAAATTTCAAAAGGGCAACCATTTCGCTTGATCCCATTTTTCTGATGGCAAAGACGAATTCATTTTTCTTCTCGTCTGCTTCTTTTAGCTGCTCTTTTACTTTTTTCTTAATCTCATGTACCGCATAAGGTCGGCCTGGATGATTAAAAAGATTACTGCTGAACTGGAGGTTTGACGTCCAAATTGAAAGCTCTGCAGCATCCTTCTCAGGGTTGACGGCAGTCCATTCGATTAAATCGCCGATAAAAAGTGATTTTCCGATCATGTTGACTCCTTATAATGTTTGGTACGATGTATTAGACCCCGAGTGGTTCCAACACTCTCAAAAGCTCGAGAGGCAGACACTCGCCATTTTTACAAGTGAACAGTTCAAACCCGCGGGTTTGGATGAACAACATGAGCATGTCATGGTCAGCCTCCACGCTGCCCAAGATGGCTTTCTCATCCAAAACAAACAGCCGCTTGAACATACCATTCAACATATCCTGCTTCATTTGTATATATGCAGGTCGGTTGAGATTGTCCAGGCTGTCTAAATCCAAATAGATGCCGGCAAGATGTTTGAACTCCAAGTGCTGTTTGATGATAGTCAGCCCTGTATACAATTGACGTTTGGCTTCACGGCTGTAACTGTCGCCAGAAAGAATTTCAGCCCGCAAATAGAACGCAAAGGCTTTCTGGTCTTTTTGCAGCCCCTGATGCAGATAGTCCACTCGATAACCGCCGAATTTGGTCATAGCGTCCAACATATTCGGCCTCCCTTTTCTGTTACACGAACAATTGCTTGAATCAATAACGACCATGATCGAATTACTCAATCCGTTACACGACTTCCTGAATCAGCTTTCAACATGTTTCCTCCTCCAGAGAATAAAAGAATAAAAAAAGACCACGGGGTTCTCCGGGGCCTTTTGCAGGTTAAACAAAACGACCACGGAGTTTGTCTTGCACCGTGGCCGCCGAACTGGGTTTAGTCAGTCTTAACGATGGACAGGCGCAATTATACAAGGACCCACAGCAACAAACCCTTTGAGGGTTGCAATTGTAAGCCAAGTGAGTTTAATGTCGATATAAACCATATCTCTGCGCCTTCCTTTCATAAGATTTTTGTAACGTAGAGATTATACAAAATCCAAAACAAAATGTCAATAACGAGTTTTAATAATATTTTAATTAATCTCAAAGCGATTTCAATTTTCTCAAGAAAATTTTCCACTATTGGTATAATTTTTAAATGCGCACATTAATGACTGAAATCCAAAAATATACCGGTTCCTCCCTCACCGATCAGCAGCTGAAGGCTTTCGAAATCTATGAAACCGAATTGATGAGTTGGAATGAAAAATTCAACCTGACTGCCATTCGCGATGCGGAGGGGATTCGTATCAAACATTTCCTTGATTCACTCACCTGCCTGCAAGTGATGAAACCCCTGCAAAATGAACGGATTATCGATGTAGGGACTGGGGCGGGTTTTCCGGGCATTCCTTTAAAAATCATGTATCCTGGCTTGAAACTGACGTTGGTTGAATCCGTGGGCAAAAAAGCCGGGTACTGCAAGCATATTATAGACACCCTGCACCTCGACCATGTGGATGTTTTGACCCTCAGGGCTGAAGAAGTTGGGCGGCTTTCAAATCATCGTGCACAATATGATTGGGCGCTTGCCCGGGCGGTAGCCAGCCTGCCGATCCTTTCAGAATATTTAATCCCACTCATCAAAATCGGCGGTCATATGCTCGCGCAAAAAGGTGAAAGCGCGCATGCAGAAGCACAAGCCAGCGAAAATGCATTAAAACTACTTGGAGCAGAACTTCAGAAAATTGAAAAAGTAATTCTTCCGGGTGTGGTCGAAGAGCGGTATCTTGTAGTAATCAAAAAGACTGCCGCCACTGCCGCACTTTACCCCCGCACGGTTGGCATTCCATCCAAAAAACCATTATAGGTCTTTATCCAAAATACTCACCGATCCGCTGGTGATCTGCCATTGCTCACATTTTTCTACAAAGGAAGTCGAAAACAGGTTTAAATCTGTGGTGGTCAAGATCGCCTGTTCTGCTTTCTCCAAATAATTCATCAAAAACTGCCGCCGGTCAACATCCAACTCAGCCAGGGTTTCATCCAGAAGCAGCACCGGCCATTGAGTGGTTTTTGCTTTCAACCAGTCCACCTCGGCTAACTTCAAAGAGAGGATGGCCGTGCGAAGCTGTCCGCGCGATCCAAAATCGGTCAAATCTATGCCATTGCATATGATGCGCATCTCATCGCGGTGAGGTCCGACAGTGGTTACGCCTCGCATAATTTCCTCGTTCCGCACTTGCTTAAGTTTTTCAGCAAATCCTTGTTGTAATTGTTTGAGAGAAAAACCATCACGTTGAGCAGAAGTTTGCATGGGCAAACTAAACTGGCCTTCAGGTTTTGTCAACGGATCATATGAGGGTTGGTAATTTAAACGGATGACTTCTTTACCGCCACTCAATTGTTCGTGAATTCTGATCGCCAGTTGTTCAATTTCTTGAATGGCGAGGATGCGTGAATGCATAATGCGTGCGCCGCGGCTGGTCAACACCTCATCCCAATAATCCAGTTGAGAAGCATCACCACCGCGTTCTGCCAATAATTTAAGCAATGCATTGCGTTGTGTAATAGCCTGGTTATATTCTGAAAGTGCCTGGGTGAAAAAAGGGTCAGCCTGAGCTGAAGCCAGGTTTAAATAACGACGCCGTTCTTCGGGTCCGCCCTCAAGAATACGCGTCATTTGAGGCAAGAAAATCACCGCGTTGAAATGTCCAACAACCTGATTTACCGGCGTTTTTACGCCGTCTAAAAGAACCTCTTTGCGTAAACGCGAACCACCGTTGCCATTTGAATCCTGGATCAGGCGCACCTCCAATTTATGCTGCCGGTCACCGCGCTGGTAGGCGGCCACTAAACGGGCAACGGTCAATTCTTCGCTGGTAGCCACAAAATTTAATAGCTGCTTGTCGCTCATGGCGTGAAACGATGTGAATGTCGCAAGATAATATATCGATTCCAACAAGGAAGTCTTCCCCTGGGCATTCGATCCCAATAACAAAAGAATCCGCCTTGGCACGTCCATATCCAGGCGGGAGAAAAGCCGAAAGTTGGTCAGCGAAAGATGGGTCAGATACATGGATTAATCAAGCGGAATTTCTTCGTCATCACGGGGTTTCCACACTTTATCAGTGCGGTCGGTATAGATGATGCCTTCAAGGTGGTCAATCTCATGTTGAAAGATTCTCGCCAGCCAGCCTTCCGCTTTGATCTTGATGGGATGACCATGCCTGTTGAGGGCTTTTACGGTTATCTTTTCATGCCGTTCTACCTCACCTACCAGTTCAGGCACAGAAAGACAACCCTCAATACCCAAAACCATTTCATCCGATTTTTCAACAATCTCTGGGTTTACCAGAACATAGAGTTTTTTTACCACCGCAGGAGTGTCTTCGTTTTCGACGGTTTCATCGTCTTCATCGTCCGCATACTCGACCACAACCAGGCGTTCTGAAATTGCCACTTGAGGTGCGGCCAGACCAACACCTGGAGCGTCGCGCATGGTATCTATCATATTGGTCACCAACATTTGAAAATCTTTGCCAAAATCAGTTACCTTGCGGGCTTTACGCCTGAGAATTAGATCGGGAACACTAATAATATCTAAAATCGCCATCATAAACCTCGTTTTTTAGTCAATCAAGAGCCAATTTTACCCGTTTTCGTCTTCATTTGCTCGTCGATTTTCTTTTTTGATTTCTTCGTAGGTTTTGATCCATTCAACGAATTTTTGTTGTTCATTCTTTTTAGCAGTTTCAAGCGTCGCTCGATAACGCTTATAAATTTCAGACTGCACTTCAGAGGGTTGATAAACATTATCAAAGGTCAGTTCTTCATTGCCTATCTTCATTTTGACTGTGCCAAAATTCAAGAGCAGATTGATCAATCCTTTGCGTTCAAACTCAACTGTCTGGATATTCTTTACCGGAGCCGATCGCCGGTCATCCATGCCTAAAGGTTTTTTGTAAACATCAATCAACAAGTCGTCAGTGATGATGTAAACATCGTTTTGCCAATCTTGAAATTGATACATCCACCAGCCCCAGCAGGCTAGAGCAAGAACTAATGCACTCACATAAACCACCAACTCAGGAATGCTGCTGAGAAAGCCAGTGAATTTTGCAATGACTGCCAGAACGACCAATAACAGAATGAATCCCGGCAGAAGTGTTTTTTTGAATAAAATCCACCAATGCGTTCGATAAATGACTGAATTATCTTGCTCTGTTCTCAGGTTGAATATATTAGCCATCAAGTCAGATAACGAACTAATCCGTTCGCGGCTGCCATGATCAGATTCTGGTATGGACTTATGACCTGAACGCCGGTCCACTCTACCGGTTAAGGCTTCGCGAATCTCTCGCTCTTCAGTTTGTGTAGCTTCAAGCGCAGCTGCTTCACGACGATTTTCAAGAAATTCATAAATAATATAAGGGTGAGGCAGCCGTTTAAACTGCAAGTCTCCTGTGTAGGTTCGAACAGTTACAGTACCATATCCAAGGATTCTGCCAAAAAATGAAGTGTCGACCCCAACAGAAAGGACCGCGTTGACCGGGGATTCATGTCGGCTTTCGTAGAATCCAATTAATTTCTTTTGCACACAGACACGTTCACGCGTCAGTATGAAAAAATCGTTCCCCCACTCCAAGCCAGACCAGGCACAGATAATTACACCGACGAACAAGACCAAGAATGAAAGCAGCAATAGCGGCACTGAATAATTAAGTGATGCCATCGCTGAAAAAAGCAAAAAAGAAAAAGCCACTAAAAAGGCTCCGCCAACCAGGAACAATCGCAGGAAAAGAAAGAAAGGATGCCTCCGGCTGAAAAGTTCTACCCCCTCGTCCGCAGCCCGCCAGGAAAGCGGTTGGGAACACGATAATTGATAAGTTTTTTGGAATAATGAAAATGCCGCATGCAAATCCGGAAAGGTATTCGCAATGGTGGTTGCTTTGCTCGCTCTTATGCGCAGAACGGTGGCTGCCGTGGTGCAAATTGCCCTGGTTTGGTAGGTTTGATTTCCAACTAAAGCATCCTCACCAAAGTGATCGCCGCTGCCCATTATGCCAAGCACCTCGTCGGTCTTGGATTGATGCAACACCACCTTTACCTTGCCTGAAAGGATAAAGAAAAGATCAGCCGCAGGATAACCGTCAGAAATTACGGTTGCACCTGCTGGCAAGGTTAGTTCTTCAAAAAATGGACAGATGCTTTTCAAGTCTTCATCATCAAGCATTGAAAACGGAAAAATCGTCCTAAGAGCATCCATTTGATCCAAAGGGTTTACGATCATGGTTTAAGTATATCCAAACTAAGACAAATCGCCTATCATGCCAGTCAATATCCTTCTGCCATCTGGTAAAATCGGAAGTGTTGTTTGAATTATGGAGTACAGGATATGAAACATTTACGGAACTTTTCATTAACAAGATGGATTTCACTGGCGCTGATTGCTGCCGGTGTTATGCTGTTGGTTTTCCAATTAGTGGTTTTCAGCCGACTGAGGTCATCTTTCTCCCCCGGCTCAACCATCGCCGGTGTGGATGTCTCGGGACTGGATATTGATCAGGCGGCGGACCGGCTCACTCAGGCGTATTCAGTACCGGTTGAATTACATTATGGCGAGAGCAGCTTTCAGGTCAAACCGGGTACTCTGGGTTTTTCGCTTGATTTGAGCAGCATGATGGCTGCTGCTGATCAAGCCAGGGCATCGCTGCCCTTCTGGACAGCCTTTTGGGATTACCTTTTTAATCGTTTTCCTGAATCGCAGGATATTCCCATCCGTGCCCAGATCAATACAGATCAGATGCGTGCTTTTTTGGTTAGTGAAATTGCAGCCCGTTACGACCAGGACCCCGAACCCTTTTCTCCAATCCCGGGCGACACTTACTTTTCTGCTGGCAAGTCAGGCTTAAGTCTCGATGTGGATCGCTCGATTGAATTGATAAGCATGGCTCTCAAATCACCCAGTGACCGTGTAATCAATCTGTCTGTGAAAAAGAGTACCTCTTCTCGCCCTTCTTATGACAATCTGAAAATTTTGCTTGGTGAAGTTATCAAAGCGAATGATTTCCCCGGAACAGTTGAACTGTATGTCAAAGATCTGCAAACCGGTCAGGATATGCAATTTGCATATCAATCGGGTGAACAAGTACCGCCTGATATCGCCTTTTCGGCATTGAGCACCATCAAGATACCCATCATGATTGAAGTTTACCGCGTCAAAGGTGAACCCATCGACGCAGAGACTTTTTCACTCCTCGAAAAGATGATGACTCTGTCTGATAATGATGCTTCTGATGCACTATTGAAGACGGTATTGGAGCCTAACCTTGGGCCCCTTCTCGTAACCGACACCTTGGAAGCACTTGGGTTACAAAACACTTATTTGGCAGGAATGTTTTATATTGGCGCTCCCTTTTTGAAGGTCTATTCAACCCCTGCCAATTCAAGAACCGATATTAAATTAGAAATTGACCAAATGAATCAAACCACCGCAACAGAAATGGGATCATTAATAAGCGATATATACGAATGTGCTCAAACTGGCGGTGGAAGTTTTGCGGCGGCGTTTCCGGGCAAGATTTCACAGAATGAATGCCGCGCCATGATCTCTCTGCTTGCCCAGGATAGAAATGGCACATTAATAGAGTCCGGCTTGCCTGATGGTACACAGATCGCTCATAAACACGGCTGGGCGACGGATGCCATTGACTACTATATTTATGATATGTGTGATGCAGCAATTGTTTATTCACCAGGCGGCAACTACATTATGACCCTGTATATAAACAGCCCTCAGCAAATTGTATTCTCGGACGGCAATCAGCTATATGGCGACCTATCAAGGGCTGTCTATAATTTTTTCAATCTTGGAAAGTAAACCTCTGACTCTCGTTAAAGACAAAAAGATGAGGACTTTCCTCATCTTTTTTGGTTCAAATTGTCTTGTCAGTTTATGTGGATTCATGTATAGTCAGGAATAGCTTACATAAGGATTGTTCGAGGTCGGATAAATGGAAAACTCAAATACCCCGCTCAAAAAAGATTCATGGCTTGATCGACCCGTTTTTACTTTTTTTGAAAAGTTCAAAATTGAACACCTATTGATTGCCGTCATTATTTTATTGACCGTGCTAAGCCGTTTTTACATGGTTGGTGTTCGCTCAATGGCTCATGACGAAGTCAATCATGTTGTGCCTTCATATGATCTTTATCTTGGCAAAGGATACAGCCACGATCCTGTCACCCACGGCCCCATGCAGTTTCATTTGCTGGCAGCAAGTTATGCACTTTTTGGTGATTCTGATTTTAGTTCAAGAATTCCAGCCGCGCTCTTCAGCATTGCAACTGTTGTTTTCGTTTTACTCGCCTGGAAAAGATATCTTGGCAGAATCGGCGCATTATTGGCTGGCGTTTTCTTTTTAATATCACCTTTTATGCTCTTTTACGGACGATACGTCCGCAACGAGGCTTTTGTTGGATTATTTAGCGTCATTTTGCTATACGCAGTCTTGTATTACATGGAAAAAGGGAAATACAACACCCTTTACCTCTATAGTGCCGTGCTTGCTCTGTATTTTTGCACAAAAGAAACCTCATTCATCTTTACCGCTGAAATACTGATCTTTTTGGCTTTTGCTTTTATCAAGGATGTCACCCAAAAAGAATGGAAGAAACCTCAAACCCGTGATGTTTTCATTCTGATCATGCTAATTGGACTGCTTCTATTGGGTCTGGCTTTGGGGGCGGGCATCATTGACAGTCGTAATTCTAAAGAAAACGTCGAAGCGATCAGTGGTGCTGCCAGCGCAATTTCTCCTGAGTTGATTCATATCATTATGCTGGTGAGTGTGGGGTTGGCGGCTGCTGCCATTATCGGTGCCCTAGTGCTGCTCATTTTAGGTTTGGGCTGGAAAACCATTCGTAATATTCGATCTATTGATTTGCTTATACTGACTTTTACCATGGTTATGCCTCAATTGATTGCCTTTCCAATCAATTTAATTGGCTGGAACCCCCTGGATTATTCACAACCCGGATTGGTTAAGACATCCATAGTCCTAGCTGTTACTGTCGTCCTCGCACTGGCCGCAGGGCTGCTGTGGAAACCTCTGGTCTGGCTTAAGAATGCAGCCATTTTCTATGCCATCTTCACCATTTTGTACACAACCATGTTCACCAACGGACAAGGATTCTTCACCGGCATGGTCGGCTCATTGGGATATTGGCTCTCGCAGCAAAGCGTAAACCGGGGCACCCAACCCTGGTATTACTATTCATTTATTCAGATCCCAATGTACGAATATCTGGCAGCCATGGGTGCCTTCCTGGCTCTTATCCTGGCGCTGCTGCGTAACCTATTTTCGTCAAGACCTAATATTGACCCTGTCGAACAAGCAGCGCTTGATCACTTTGAAAAGCAAGAAAAAGAATCTAGCCAAAAAACCCATATTGAATTTAGTGCAAGTTCTGAAGTTGAGATAAACAGTAAGCTAGCAACGATAAGCGAGGATGAAAATCCTAAACGGGTGCCTGTGGTTGCACTGCTGCTATATTGGTCTGTCATGTCATTGATCGCCTATTCGGTGGCTGGTGAAAAAATGCCATGGCTTACAGTTCATATCACCCTGCCCATGCTATTGGTCTCAGGTTTCAGTATCGGATATTTGGTGGATTCTCTCACCCAACAAAAATGGAATCTTAAATCCCTTCTTTCTTTGCTGCTCTTTCCAATCTTGCTGATCAGTTTTTCTGGTGTCATCAGTACACTCGTCGGCCCCAATAAACCATTTGCCGGCATGGAACTTGCCCAACTTCAAACCACGAGTACTTTCATTTTTTCATTGCTCGCGCTCGGACTATCAGGTTGGGGTATTGTTGTCTTAATGAAGAATTGGCAAGCCAAAGAAATCGTCAAAACCATGGTGGCTGTATTTTTTGGTATTCTGGCATTATTAACTGCTCGATCAGCCTATCAAGCCAACTTTATCAATTACGACAATGCCAAAGAATTTCTGGTTTATGCGCATAGCGCGCAGGGACCGAAGGATGTTTTTGAAGAGGTAGAGGATATCTCGAAGCGAACAACCGGCGGCAAGGATATCAAAGTGGCCTATATCGGTGATGCCCTTTATCCTTATTGGTGGTATTTCCGTGATTATCCAAACAAGACGTGGTTAAAAGACAAACTTACCCGGGATCTTACACAATATCCAATAGTGATTTCAGACGATACCGAACTCGAAAAAACCCGCGCTATTTTGGACGACAATTATTACGAGTTTAGATACATTCGTCTGGTGTGGCCAATGCAAGATTATATGAACCAGACGCTTAAAAGCGTGTGGACGGAACTGCGTAACCCCGAAATGGTTCAAGCGATTAGAGATATCTGGCTCAACAAAGACTATACAAAGTACGCGGCAATAAAAAACCTCTCCTCGTTGACTGAGGAAAATTGGGAACCTTCAGGCCGCATTTACCTGTTCATCCAAAAAAGCTTGGTGTCATCCATATGGACTTACGGCACGGTGCCCTCTGCCCCTGTGGTAAAAGTAGATCCTTACGCCGCCTCTATGACCATGTTCACTCCAGATTTGTATTTTGGTTCGACTGGTATTGATAATGGACAGTTTACAGGTGCACATGATCTCGCTATAGGACCCACAGGTGACATTTATGTTTCTGATGCAAGAAATCACCGAATTCAACGGTTTACTTCTGATGGACAGTTCATCAGCACCTGGGGCAGCTTTGCAACTGTTGATCAGGGAGGAAATGCACCCGGTGGAACATTCAATGAACCCTGGGGAATTGCCGTGGCACCTGATGGGTCAGTGTATGTGGCAGACACCTGGAATTACCGTATACAAAAATTCACGGCTGACGGCAAGTTTATAACCATGTGGGGTACTGCAGGTACGGCTGAGTCACCCGATGCCTTTTGGGGACCGCGTGGTATTGTGGTAAATGCCAGTGGACAGGTACTTGTGACCGATACAGGCAACAATCGTGTGTTGGTCTACGATGCCAACGGCGGTTTCTTGAGCCAATTTGGTGTAAATGGTATGAACGCTGGCGAATTTGACGAACCAGTCGGCCTGGCAATAGATACTGACGGCTTGCTGTATGTCGTTGACACCTGGAATCAACGCATCCAGGTCTTCCAACCCCTTTCAGACAGAATGAATTACGGCTACTTGCGTGAATGGACTGTTGAAGCCTGGGAAGGGCAATCCATTAACAACAAACCCTATATTGATGTCGATAATCAAGGTCATGTATTTGTGACCGATCCTGATGCTTATCGAATTCTTGAATTTGATAACTTCGGCAACTTCATCAGAGGCTGGGGTGATTACAGTAGCGGTATTGACGGCTTTGGCATGCCCATCGGCATTGCTGTAGATTCCCAGGGCAGGGTTTGGGTCAGCGACGCTGATAACGGCTATATGCTGAGATTCACCATGCCGCAAGATGCTGCAACAGCTCTTAATCAACCTATGCCAGAGTTACCTGCTTCAACCAGTCCACTGACCTTTAATATGACTACCGGTATGGTGGATGGTCCACTGGGGAGTGCAGTCTATCATTTATCGGAGGACGGTTCACAATGGGTGCCCGTCGTCCCTGATGGAATTGCTGCCTTGATCCCGGCCGGCACTCAGCCCATCTTGAGTGAAACAGGGTTATGGCAGCTGCTCAATACAGACGGCACCCTTGCTTTCGAATGGCAGCCCGATGTGCTGTTCTGGATTTCCAACTTCGACATTCTTCCTACGGAATAACAAATACTATTATCATAAAAAAGTGGCTCTGGAAATTCCAGAGCCACTTTTTTATTATCGTGATTCTCTTTTATTTGGAGCGAATATTCGATTCAAAATGAGACTGACCAGACTGACGATCAAAGCCCCGAGAAAAGCATATAAGTACTTGTTTTCAGGAATGGTAAAGCCAATATTGATGATATTGCCCAACCAACCGGCGAATAAAAACATGAGCGTGTTGACGATCAGTGTACCTAACCCCAGAGTCAGGATGATCATTGGACAGCTCGCAATCATCAACAAGGGTTTTATGATGGCATTTACAAACCCAAAAATAAGCGCCAGCACCAGGTATGCGTACCAGGCATCATTTTGCATCAGAATGTGCGGTTCTAAAACCTTCACAGCTAAAAACAATGCCGCGGCATTAATCAATAAGCGGATCAGAAATTTATTCATGGTGTAATCCTTTCAATCCATTTACGGAAAAAACAGAAAAAAGTGTCGTTAATTAAACGAATTGTGGTTCATTCAACGGTGAAATCTTATGTTTCATCCACAACAAGGTGTTTACCTCACGAAAACCAACTGCTGTTAAAGACGCTACAGCCCTGCCTGCCGGGTAATTTATTGCCAGTCGCTTTGGAAACAACACCTTGCGGACGATCACTGGAAACACACTGCGAATCACCTCATCTTCCCAGATTGGGGAAGTTGCCATCCAGCAGTAATCGTGTGTGTCGCTGCTGTGATCGAGAGTGACAGCTCCGATCAATTTTGAATTTTTGTGCACTGACCATGAACGCTGAAATTCGGCAAACAACAGCCGGTTCAACCAATTTGAAAAGGTTGGCTCCATTTTATCCATTCGAATCGGAAGATTCCAAAGTAGCTCTTTTGGATAAAGTGAATCAAGCCACAATTTTTGCTGCGGCCAATCTTCTTTGTTGCGGCCACCCACCTCCAAATCGGAAGAAATATTCACCAATTTTTGTGTTGAGGGGCTATAAACCCACAGAGTGCGGCGGCTGATCTCTTCAAAACCCAGATTTTGATATATTTGTATGGCAACCTGATTATCATCACGCACTTGAAGGTAAACATGTTTGCCATGGTATTCACGTACATGACGGATTGCGCGCTCAGTGAGCTGCTTGCCGATTCCCCTGCCCCTGTAATTAGGATGAACCGCCACATTGGCGACGAAATAACTGCCTTTTTCTTTTGCTCTTAACGGGATCAAGGTTATATTACCAACGATTTGATCATGCTCCACCCAAACGTACCCATGAAATGGGAGCGGTGAATTTTCGGGGGTTGTGTTATCCAGAATTAATCCGCTGAAATTGTTGGCTGTCTGCCTGATATGCCGAATATATTCCAACCCTTCGGGATCAATGTTTTTTGAAAAACATAATTCGATCAAGTCGGCAATTTGCCGAAGGTCCTCCCGCAAGCGGATGGCCCGGATTCGAGAGACTGGATTTATCAAAACGGTCATGCACCCAATTTTACACCAATGCTCACATAGTGATTTAAAATAACTTTGTTTGACACTCCCATTCTCAAAGACTAAAATGATCTTATGAAAGATCAAACGAGTATTCTCTTAATCAATGCAAAAATAATCGGCGCACAGAAACAAATTGATAGCGGCTGGCTTTTGATGGAAGGACAACACATTCATTCAATTGGCTCAGGCGATGCACCCGCTTCAGTAGAACATACTGCCGTTAAAACCATAAATTGCCATGGGGGCACATTGCTTCCCGGCTTTATTGATCTGCACACCCACGGCGCCGTAGGCGCGGATTTTGTGTTTGGCTCATCCGACGAGATCAAGAATATCTCAACCTTTTTCGCCAGGCATGGTGTGACGAGTTTCCTGGCCTCAACATATGCTGCCAGTCAAACCGAAATTTCAACAGCCATTGACACCATTCGTTCTGTCAAGGGCGATGAACCAGGCGCCCGCATCCTGGGCATCCATTTGGAAGGTCCCTGGTTAAACCCTCTCAAAGCAGGCGCACAATCCGTATCAAACATCCGTAAAGCCACACCAGCCGAAGCGCTGGTTTATTTGGATAGCGGCTTAATCAAACTGGTGGCAATCGCCCCGGAAATCGTTGAGAATCATTGGTTGATCAAGACTTGTAAAGAACGCAATATCACCGTGGCTGCTGGTCACACGGCTGCCAGTTATGCTGAAATGCAAAAAGCTGTTCAACTGGGAGTCACCCTGGTGACGCACTGCTTTAATGCCATGGGGGTCCTTCACCATCGTGAGCCTGGCGTGGTCGGCGCTGCTCTCTCACTCGAAGAATTGCGCTGCGAACTGATTGCAGACAACATCCACGTTCACCCTGCAGTAATGAATATTCTTGTGAAAGCAAAGAGGCCGCAAGACGTTATTTTGATCACCGATTCAATCAGTGCGGTCGGCATGCCTGATGGAGAATATTCGCTTGAAGGTCAGCCGGTTACACTTGCGAATGGCGCTGCCCGGCTTGCAGACGGCACACTTGCGGGCTCCACCCTCACCATGGATGCTGCTTTGCGCAATTTTGCAGCAGCCACCCGTTTGCCGCTTGAAAAAATCTGGATATGTTTATCGTTGAATGCCGCCAAGGCAATCCACGTGGACGACCGAAAAGGGCGAATTGCCCCAAATTACGATGCAGATCTCGTGCTTCTGGACTCAAACTTGCATGTTCAACTCACAGTAATTGAGGGTCAAATCTGTTTTGACGCCCGATAATAAAACTCTGATAAGTCTCTTATATAATTCTATGCCAATCGCAGATCTTGAAATGCTATAATCACCCGTAATAAGTAGAAAAAGGACAAACATCTTATGATGAGATTTGATCGTTTTACAGAGAGAGCACAAGAGGCAGCCCAACGCGCTGCTGAAATTATTCAGA
>PHBW01000035.1 GCA_002840715.1 Chloroflexi bacterium HGW-Chloroflexi-4 | reverse complement strand
GATAACGGCGGCATTCCCGGCGCGGGTTACTGGTTTTCACGTTCACCCTGCAGCTCAGAGGTCCATTCATCTTCACGGTTCGTACAGGTTCTCACCACAATACCCTGCTCTCTGAAACGTCCTTGTGAGGAGTACTCGTCCTCGTCATTGCTTTTTCTATTTAATTGTTTTGATTATAGAACCGATTTTAAATAAGTCAAGGACTAATTTAAATTTTTAAGGAATTATTAATTAATTCACATTAGAATGGAAAAAACCTTTATCAGTTAATCCGGCATGCAGGTTGAGGTGTGCCGAATTGAGTAAAAACCATTTGCCATAACTGCTGACTTCGTGCGCGAAACCCTCCTGCACTGGATAGCAGATAGTATTTCCACATACGGTAGAAGCGACTGCCATATTTTTCTTTCAATTTAGGCCAGGCTTTTTCGAAATTACGGTACCAGGCCAATAAGGTTTTGTCATAATAAGGGCCAAAGTTATGCCAATCCTCCATGACAAAAGTGCCTTCCATGGCACCACCCAATTGTGAAATGGATGGCAAAACACCATTCGGGAAAATATATTTGTCCGTCCAGGGTTCTCCGGTGGTGATGCTCTTGTTACTACCGATGGTGTGGATCAAAGCGATGCCATTTTCTTTAAGACAGCGATCCACCACCTGCATGTAGGTTTTGTAATTTTTGGTACCGATATGTTCCATGGATCCAATTGAGATAACAGCATCAAATTTTCCCTGTACCTCACGATAATCTTGCAAGCGAAGTTCAACCGGCAGCCCTTTGCACAATTCATTAGCCAAGATGAGTTGTTCTTTTGAAACGGTAACGCCAACGACCGAAACATCGTAATGCTCGGCAGCATACTTCGCAAAACTTCCCCAGCCACAGCCGATGTCAAGAATTGTCATTCCCGGCTTCAGCCCTATTTTTTTACAGACCAAATCAAGTTTTGCTTCTTGAGCATCATCAAGATTCTTCGCGGTCTTCCAATAACCGCACGAGTAAGTTAAACGTTTATCCAACATGGATTGATATAGTTCGTTCCCCAAATCATAATGCCTGATGCCAACTTCAAACGCCTTCTCTTCAGACTGTCGATTAAACAATTTTGCTCTGGCGACCTGAAAAAAGTAACGCGTATTATTGCGAACCTTTTGGTCCAACTGAGCTCGAATTACCCGAGTAATGAATTCATCTATTGCGGAACATTCCCACCAGCCATCCATATAAGATTCACCAAGCCCGAGTGAAGAATCTTGCAGCACTCGATTAAAAAACCTTTCATCTCTGATTTGAATATCCCAAGGGTCATTTCCGTTCAATTCAATATCAGCCATTAATAAGAGGTCTTGCATGATCTTCTCTGAAGTTTGCATTCCTACTCCTTATTCACGCATTTCCAAAAATTATGTATTAATATTAAACCCAAAAGTAGCAAATAAGATTTATTTTATCTTGTTTGCAACTTTCGTAAATTGACCAGCAAGATAATTAAGTGGGATGACTCAATACTAATATTCGCGGGCTTGCGCCATTCTTTGTGCTGCACAAATTGGAAATGGGACAGGATGTGCACGGCTTTTCTGGATTGCATTCGGTTGGCATTGCTTTAAGATAACCTTGTTCTTCGAGCGTTTCCAACATGGCATTGACCATAGATAGAGATAGATTTAGACGTTCTGCCAGTACAGCAGGAGAAGAAGTATTTCCAAGTCTTATCTCATCCAATAATTTTTCAAGCATTTTACATTCCTAATGCTAAAGCAAGGTGATAAACGCCTGCCCCAGCACCAATCGAAACCACCAGCATGAGTACGACGTTTACGATAGTCCATTTCCACGATCCTGTTTCTTGTTTGATGACTGCGAGAGTCGCCACGCAAGGAACAAAAAGGAGAGACACAGTCAAAAAACCAAGGGCAGAAGCCGATGAATAGATGGCAGCAAGTGATTGAGCCAGACTGGCTTCCTGCATACCACCGAAAAGGATACCCAGGGTGGCAATCGCGTTCTCTTTGGCCACAAAACTGGTTAGCAAGGCGACCGTCAGCTTCCAATCCATACCCATCCAACGGCCAACCGGTTCAACAAAATGACCAATTTTTGCCAAAATGCTGTTTTCAAGATTGCCATCCGGCAGCATGGAAAGCGCCCAAACCACCACTGAAATCACCAAAATGATGGTGCCAGCCTTTTTGACAAATGAAATCGAGCGCTGCCAGACCAATAAACCAATTGTGCGGAGGTTGGGGATATGATAAAGAGGCATTTCCATGATGAAAGCAGAACGTTCGCCTTTGAAAAGCACTTTGTTGAGGATAACTCCCAAAAGGACCATAATAAAGAGAGAGAAAAACACAAGCCCCCAAATCACCCACATGGCCTGTCTGCCAAAAAATGCCGGCGCCAAGAAAGCCACCACAGCCATACGGGCGGTACAAGGCACAAAAGGCGCCAACAAGATCGTCAGCAGCCGAGATTTCCATGAATCAATCACACGCGTGCCGATCACTGAAGGTACATTGCAGCCAAAACCGAGGAAAAGAGGTAGGAAAGATTTTCCATGCAACCCCATCCAATGCATGAAATTATCCATCACATAAGCGGCGCGGGCCATATAACCCACATCTTCAAGAAAACCAAAAGCAGCAAAAAATATGATCAAGATGGGCAAGAAAGTAAGTACTGAGCCAACACCTCCGACAATCCCATCCACCACCATGCTGCGCAGCCAGTCGGGTGAAGCTGCCATCCACATGCTTAATAATTCACCAAAAGGTGCCACCAATGTTGAATCCAACCACTCCTGAACAGGTGAGCCCAGCGAGAAAGTTAACCAAAACACCAAACCAAGAATAAGTGCGAGGGTGATCAACCCTCCAACCGGATGAGCGGCCCATTTATCCAACCGGTCTGTGAGGCTGACCTGCCCAACATGCGGATGGGTGACGGCCGCCCGGGTTAGTCTTCCGATCCATTCATAGCGGCCTGATGCAATTGCAAGCATGGCATCGTCATGGTCTTTGAGCAAGGCATGTATTTCTGACCATTTTTGAGGAGGAACGAGCGACTGCATTAGTTTCGTAATCTCTTTATCTCCCTCAAGGAGCTTTATAGCCACCCAATTCACCGGGTATTGCTCAGGAACAAAACCATTGATAAGGGTCTGCATTTTCTCTAGTATTACTTGATGGTCTGCGCGAATCTCTGGCATTCTGGGGGTTTGAACAATGTCAGACGTGACCATTTTTTCAATCACACCAACCAGCCCGGCTGTGCTGGCTGCTTGTGTAGCCGTGAGCGGCACAACAGGAACACCCAAAGCAGCTTCAAGTACATTGGCTTCTATGTTGTAACCTTGTTGATCTGCCACATCCATCATATTCAGAACTACTATCAAAGGGGCTGGCAGTGTAACCAATTCTGCAACCAGGTAAAGTGAACGTTCAAGGTTTGCAGCATTAACCAGAGCAACCACCAGATCAGGTTTTTCTGTGAGGATAAATTCGCGAGTGATCAGCTCTTCTGGCGAGTTGGCAGTCAGACTGTAGGTTCCTGGCAAATCCACCAGACGATACTCTCGATTGTTTTGTTTAAATTTTCCTTCCTTACGCTCAACGGTTTTTCCAGGCCAATTGCCGACATGTTGATTTAAACCGGTTAACAAATTGAAGATCGTTGATTTGCCAACATTGGGCTGTCCGGCAAGGGCAATTAGCGGAGAGCCTTTGACGGCAAGATGTTTGATGGATTGTTTTGATCCGCAATCGTGACAATCAGAGCTCATGCCTGCACCCCTTCTATCACAATTAATTTACGAGCTTCACCACGGCCTAATGCCACATGAGTACCTCTGACATTGACAATCAAAGGTCCGTGGCCATAGTTTTGAAGTACTTCCACACTTGCCCCTGGAGTCAAACCCAAAGAAGTCAGCCGGCTGGTTAATTCGAGGCCGACCTTTATGTTTTGAAGTGTGACCTTTTCTCCAGTTTTTATTTCTGCGAGTGTCGTAGTGGATTCTATGATTGATGTCATCGATAATCCTCATTATTGTTGGATTCAAGGATTTTTCCTTGTTTTAGTTGTATAATTAGTACATGCTAACTACAAAATTAGTATAACCTGACTTGCAGGTTTTTGTCTAGTATGATATTAATCACTTATTGAGAGAAAAAATGACAATAAAAGCCAGTGCCACCATTGAAGATTATTTAGGCCTCATTTATATCTCTGAAAGAGACGGGGAAGCAATTACAGGTACCCGCCTGGCAGAGTTATTGGCGGTTTCTGCCCCCACCGTAACCAACACCTTAAAACGGATGGTGCGAGACGGCTTGATCACCATGGATGTCAACCACAGCCCTCACCTTACCCCGCAGGGAGATCAACACGCCCGAACAGTAATGCGCCGCCATATGTTGGCTGAGTGGATGTTGATTCGCATGCTGTCTTGGTCAAAAGTTCATCATGAAGCACACGAGTTTGAGCACACAATTTCTGATGAAGTTGAGACTGCGTTATTACTTGATCTTAATCAACCTGAAACCTGCCCGCATGGCAATCCAATGCCTGGACATGAAGCAGCAGTCGCCTCTTGGGTGCCATTGACAAAGCTACATGCCGGTGATTGTGTTACGATTCGCAGAATTCATGAACTCGCCGAAGACATTCCAGAATTGCTGGCCTATTTAGAAGAGAAACGCATTGAACCCGGAGAAAAAGTTAAGGTCGTAGACGTATTACCATTTAATCAAACGGTCACCTTGGATGTGCAGAATAGCCTGGTAACGTTGGGATTTGCAACCGCAAAACAAATTTTTGTTGAATTGTGAGTTACACCACAACAATCTACAATTGAATAATTTTTCGTATATGGCAGAGCATAATGAATCTACTGACTTGATTAGTCTTTTGATTTTTATCCTACTGTTTTTAGGTTTTATAAACCCATCCATGTTGTTCTTGCTTTGATCCATCAATTGAGAAATTAACAATCGATTGATATTTTACTGGATGTACTGCAACAGCCGGGATGCAAAGGTCAATCAAACCTAATGAACAGGAGTTTCAAATTTTTGGAACTTTGGTGTTTTATTTTTCAGAATAATTGTGAATAGAATTTCAATACTTCAGCGTTTTTTAAATTTCAAATCCAATAGCACGACATTGAAAATAATCGTGATTGATTTTCACCTAATTGCGAAGTATGATGAATAATATATCTTGCTCCGGGAGGTATTATGGGGCGAAGAACCTTCATCATTATTTTTTCTATTTTCGGGTTTCTTTTATTAGCAGAAACTATTATCTTCCTCTCTTTTTTCTTTCATGCGCCTAAAATATCGGATGAAATCGAACCCGGCTCACATGCCGTTCATGTTGGTCTATACACCCCCTCGGGCAACTCGGAATGGCCGTTAAATTCTCACATTCCATTGTCAATCAAGATTGACAGTAATAATCCAATCCAAATCATTGAACTCTATATTAACAACACCCTTTTTGAGTCACGCAGTTTTACACCTGAAACTCAAAGCACAACTTTTTATGATACCTGGCATTGGCAGCCCGGTGCAACCGGCCAGTTTATTATCATCGTTCATGCCACTGATACCGCTGGGTTTACTGGAATCTCGCAACCTGTTGTAATTTCGGCCACTGACGGCAGTTCAAGTTTATCGCCAATCACACTTCCCTCTGGTCAAAACCTCTTAGACCTTTCGGAAAACCTTGGCCTTCAACTTGAAGCAATCCAAGCAGCCAATCCCAGATTCACTGATCCGTCGATGGTTTTCCCAGAGGATGAAACTGTCTATATTCCCAATTCACCGGATCCAATCACGAATCAGAAAATCATCCAGGGATTTTTAATACCTGAAGTAGAATTTGCACCTTTGCCCGATTTTGCAATTGATTCACCGCCAACCATAGAGCTGGTAAACCCCAAACTCCCTGAAACAATGGAGGAGGATAGCAACATTTCACCAATCACCCAAAATCAGAATTTCCAATACTGGTTGAAAAATGTGCTATCCGACTCTAATGATGCATCAGATAATACTGCACCCGATCCCTCAGCGACTGAGGAACCTCAAAAAGAGTCTAGTTCCATTTTTCCGCCAACCCCTCCGGTCACAAAAGCCGACTTTTCTGGTTGTGATGTTAAGATCACCTTACAGAATACAGCGGCTTATTATGATCCCATAGACCCTTTGGCGATAAATAAGAATGAAGATGGCTTTTTTATTTATCGGTCAAGAGATGGAGGAAAATTCGAACGGATCACCTCATGGTCAAAGATTGAAGACTTTAAGGATGTTGACGCATTCACATATACCGGATATTCAGATACCAATCAATATGGTGTTGTAACTTACTACATTGCATCGTTCAATTCAACTGCAGAGGTGCCAGGCAATCCTGTTTCCATTCCGCTAAATCCTTCAACCTGCAAAAAACCATCAAGGGCTGGAGGATCATCACCTTTTTCCGAAACATACCTTGATGATGAAGGAAACCTGGTGTTGCCTTTCTCACTCGACCTGGCTTATTTCTACATCCAACAGGTCAAGGGAAACAGCAGGACTCAAGCCTGGCGCGTTCCTGAAGGTAATCGCTATTTTCTGCCTGAATCTGGTGTCAAATTCAATTTATATCATTATCTGGATACTGTTCCCGCCTTGCGAATGGACCCTGATCTTGAAATTGAATTAGATTTGTGGGGTTGGTCAGGTGGAGCACTTGTTCATGCCGGTACTTACAAACTCTCTCTACAACGCTCAATTTTGCTCATATGTTCGGTCGAAGGTGAAGGAGGTTGTACTGGAAACGGAGGTGGTGAATGGTTACCAGAAATCAACCTTTCCACTTCGAAACCAATCAACGAACAAGCTTATGAAGTGATGTGGCGAGCCTCTTCAATTTCACCGATCAAGGATGTGTGTATTCAGCTTGCCTATAATCCATACTTGAGCGAAGACTGGTGGAGTGGAATCAGCATGCCGATCTACTCGTTTTGCACTAATAGTAAGAAAGCAGATAATACCGGCATTTACTTATATGAACTTGGATATATCCTCTATCCCAGTGGTGGAAAAAACGCAGGCCAATGGGGTGTTGGGATGAGTAATATTATGAATTTTGATAGCAACTGGTTTCAATATGAAGTTGCGATTGGTGAGCCGTTCACCCTATTTATGCGCGCATATCCCCGGCATGAGTTGAGTGGTTTCAACCGGTACACCAATATTGGCGTTATGCATTACAACACAGAGGCACAGCCTTCAGAATTGCCCCCACTTGCTTCAAATCTTTCCAGTATTGTTACTGTTGACATCCTTGAAGACACATATGTTCCGCCAAATTTTGAAGTCATGGCTGATTGGGGTTGTGTGATCATTGAGGAAGACCCAACCGGAACTTTTCAGCCAGGGCAGAAGGTCTGCCCTCCTTTGGTTGGTGAATCCAAAGATGATTGCGCTGGAAAAAACGCGTTTCATTGCCTTGCAGATGCGATGTATGACCAAGCGATGGATGCGTACGATCAGATGTTATGGGTCTGGGATTTATGGAAAACTGAAATTGCCAAATGGCTTTCTGCAACGCTTGGCCCCTGGTGTTATAACTCACAAGAGTGTCGTGATCTTAATAAAAAAGCACTTGAGTATATTATCCAATATTACACTGGAATTCCTGCGAATCCTCCATCCTCAGACGAGCTGATAGCTGAATCAGCCGCAGATTGGATCGTTAATTCTGCAATTGAAATGGAAAAATACTATACCGAACAAGACGTTTCTGCAATTGAGGCATTATGCGAGATTGAAAAATGCAAAGAAAAGATCAAAGAAAAACTAAAAGAAGAATTAAAGACTCAACGTTCTCAAGCAAGTCAGCCTGCCTGCACTTCATCTTATCAGGCATACTTTATGGGTAAAGAACCCATGTGCCTGAATCCATCGATCATTGTCCACCCGGCACCTGGTGGAGGAAATTACCCTGCCATGGTTGGTGTAAAAATTACGCGAAAAGTTGACTTTGCAAGCCTAGGTGTGCAAAAATCAGATCTGGATAAATACATGGTGGATATAACTGTTACTGCAGAGAATACTTTCAATAATGATGCAATTTCAGGACCGCTTTATTATACTGCCCGATTAAATTTACCATGGATTGAACCGGGTGAATCTTTTGTCATGACCACTGTGTTGTTGCCCTGCTCTTATGATTTAAAAATGCCCGGATGTACTGGCGGAACTAATTATTATGGTTTTGAAGCCCTTTACTTTGATGCCTCATCAACCATGAAGGCAGTGGAGATGTGCTACAGTACCGACAGTTCTTGGGCATGGGTGCCATGCACCAATGGAGGCAGTGATACCTGGAGTTTCAAAAATCCACCTGACAAATCGACGTTGGAAGTGGGGCAGCCATGAAAAATTTTTGTTTCCTCACTCTTATTGTTTGTTCGGTGTTAATGATTTCCGCCTGTGGCAAGAACAGCACACCACCAGGTTCCGAGGTTCGCCTGCAATCCTGGATTGATGCTCCGCTTGATGGGATGCGACTTCCACTTGCCCCATACATAATTGTATTCCATATCACAGATTCAAATGCAGTAACGAGCGGTGAATTAACTATTAATGGGAACATTGTTGCTGAAATCCCCAATCCTGAAGGTGATACGAATTACACTGTTCTCACCTATAACTGGCAGCCGATGGACTATGGAATATACACAATTGCCACCCGTGCCAAGGGATCCGCAGGGGATTGGGGTGATTATGCTAAAGTTGTCGTTGAGATAGTCAAACCTACAGTTACTTTAATACCTATGGACATAAAAACGCCCACATACACTCCAACAGCCACATTTACACTTACACCCACTGTAACCTCGACATTAACCCCAACTCCCACTTTAACTGCAACCCGTCGTCCAGGTCCAGATAAGATAAGGTTCCTGAATCCGCATCCTAATACCAGCCAGATATACTTCCGTGGTACCGGTTGTGGTCGAAAGGAGGTGGATTTCTACGTTACAGTTCCAGCCTCAGCCAATGCTTCGCAGGTCACGGTGTATTACCGTTTATTGGACCGTAATGACAGTAACCATACAACGTCCTGGTTTTCCAAATTAATGTACCATCCAACCGGAAGCAATGAGGAATGGTTACAATCAGTAAACCCTGAAAATGAAATATCAGGTACCGCTAACTACCCCCAGGCAAGTATTCAGTATTATTTCACAGCGCTGAACTCACTCAGCACCTCAGCTATTAAATCAGATGTGTACGAAAACATCAAACTGGATATCTGCAATCATTAATTCCGAGTTTATGAATATGCTTTTTACCAACGATCTGTCTCACGCGAACAAAATGGGCGCCAAGAAAGACTCATGTAAATTGCAAAACTCAAAATAATTGCAAGGATGTAACCAACCATTTACGAAATTGTGATTGCATGATCATGCTGCGATAATTTATTGCTGAAGTCAAAGTTTTTGCGACCTGGGTTAAAAGTGATGATTCGTGCCTATGGCAGTAGAGTCGAACTTGGCATGGTAGTTTCAACTTCAATCGGTGAAACAGCAGTGTCAGGGATGGAAGTTGAATCAATTGACGAACTTCTGCAAATGGCAATGCCATCATCCACAATTGCCATGATGGTTGGGTCTCCGCCAAAGCCGGCTGTTATTTCAGCAAATACTGGCATGGCTAACTGGCAATAATTCGTGGTGGCTGTGTTCATGCCTGATAACGCTGACCCATAAATATAGTAATAGATAACCGTTGTAGTTGTTAACGGCAAGGCTTCTATAACGATGGTAGGATTGTTTGCTTCTTCTTCTGTACAGTCCACGCCACCGCTGCGAACTTTGCATGATTCGAGAGCAGTACATCCGCGGACGGCACACTGCAGCGGCAGAATTGCGCCTTCATAATTGCGAGACTTGTAATAGATCACACCCAGTTCTCCATAAGAAGTTGAATCATCGGGTTTGAAATTCAAGGCAGCCAGCATATTTGCGGACGCAAATAAGGGCGACCCCAACTGGACGTATGTATTGGCTATAGTTCTGAGCGGAATGGGGTCTTTGACACCCAGGCGGGAATTAATTTTAGCTGCTGTATCAAAGGCTTCCAACGCGAGATCAAAGTATCTGTTTTTCTCTGATTCAATTACGCTTAAGTTTGCTAACTTACGATAGTTTGCGCCCAAAGAGATATATAAGAAATTAAGGTTGGGGGTAATACTGATGGCAGTTTTATATTCCTCAATGGCCTGGTTATAGTTCGCAACAGATTCAAGCACGAATCCATTAACGCGGTGTACATCCATAATAGTCGGATCACGCTCCAAAGCTTGGTCGATGTATTCCTGTGCCTGAGTCCACCGCTGCGCATCCACCAATATTTCAGCCATGTAGGCTAGAGCATAAGCATTGGTGTTGTCATATTGCAATGCTTTTTGTGCTGCCTGCTCAGCTTGAATCAGGAAATCCTGCCAATTTTCTCCTGCAATTGAAGACACGCTGTACCAGTCAAGCGCAAAAGCCTTGACGGCATAAAGCTGGCTGAACTCGTCATTTGCCTTTAAACCGGATTCCACAGATTGAAGAGCTTCTTCCAATCTGGCTTTTTTATCTTTATCGATGGTGATCTGGGATGTCGAATAAACCTGAATACGCGCCAAATCAGCCCATAAAACAGGATCATTAGGCTCGACACGCACGGCATCTTTGTATGCCGCAATAGCTTTTTCAAGATCACCGGCTGAAAAATGCGCTTCTCCTTCTTGTGCATAGGATTGAAGTGAACGAGTGGGCGTGGGAGTAATCGATAAAATAGGCGCAATTTTACCGGATGAAATTGCGCGCATGACGAACATTAATCCCAATATGATGACTAATCCAATGAAGATTCTGATGGGATTATTGGAAGGTTTGCGTTTGCTGAAAATAAACTTTTTGTCGCTGTAATCGATCATTTGCTTCTTTATGCCCACGTTGATTAAGGCGTGGGCGTGATTGTTCCTATGAGTGTCATTTCTTCAGTGGCAAGAGGGGTGGCAGTAGGAAGGTCAGCAACACCTGATTTAGCCAAGGCTTCACACATGATGATCACTTCTTGTGCATTATATTGAGCAACATCATCATTGCGTAACCCTGTGGCTATTGCCTGGGCAATCTGAAGTGCTTCACCACACTGGTTGGTTTTTGCCAGCGCCAGACCATAGGTTTGATAGTACTCGCCAATGCGATTGTAATCCAGTTCGAGACCGGTGACTGCAACACCATCCGCAGTTGTGCCGCCTCGTACGGCTAAACGAAGCTCATCCACTGCATCAAGATATTGTTTGTTTTTCCAGAAGATCAAGCCAAGGTTGCCATGAAGGGTTGGATCTTCGGGTTTAAGGGCAATTGCCGATTCTGCATATTGGATGGCTTTGGCGTAATCACCATTGGTGAAATAGACACGAGAGATTAAAGTGGGGGGAGTGGGATCATTTGGATTGAGTGAAACCGCTTTACCATATTCATCAATGGCTTTATCATATTCATAAACTGCACGATAATTGTTACCAAGTTCCAGATGAAGGTCAGCAATATTGGGGTTAATATTAACGGCTGCTTCGAATTCGACAATGGCTTCTTCGTAGTCTGCCGTCCAGTTCAATAAAAGTCCACGGCTGCGATGTGTATCGAGTGTATTAGGCGCCAGCTCGACTGCCTTTCGGGATGCATCACGTGCCAGATCAAAAACATTAAGCACACCCTGACCAGCCTGCATCTCATAGACATAAACTTCAGTTAAATAGGCATAGGCTGATGCATTAAATTGGTTGATCTCAATTGCCTGGTTGAGTTTATTTTCAGCCTGAATATAATCTCCAGATAAACCATACGCCCATCCCAATAACGCCAGCGCGGTATCATTGTTATTATTGAGCATGAGGGCATTTTCTGCATTTTTGATGGCTTCGGCATAATTATTAGTGTAGATATTTAACCTTGCCAAAGCCAGATAGCTGGCCGGGTTACGCGGGTCAGCCAAAACAGCCTGATTATAAGTTGAAATAGCCTGGGCATATTTACCCTCTGCTTCAAGTTTCTGGGCATCGGTTATGAAAGATTCTGGTTCACGTGTTGGGGTTGGAGTTGAGACGAATAAAGCCGGGATGGTCGATGCGACTGTGCGGTCAAAATAAATAAGCGCGCCAACCAATACGACAACCAGAATAACACCGAAAGGGTTAAGCCTGCGGCGCTTTTTTTGCATGTTCCATTTAGAGCCTCGAATATACATAGGAATTTATCTTACCAATGGAACAATAGAGCGTCAATAGAACGAAGAACCCCTAAAAACCGAAAAATGGATTTACTTTTGTTTTACTTTCAATTTTGGCTTGCCATGATAACAGGTTTTAGCTAGAATGGATTCATGCGATTTGATGTCTTTTCATTGTTTCCCCAGGTCATACAACCATACATTGATTCGAGCATTCTTCAACGTGCGCGAGAGAATCAACTGATTGAAGTCAACCTTCACAATATACGCGATTGGACGACTGATAAACATCATGTAACGGATGATATGCCTTACGGCGGCGGCGGGGGAATGGTGATGAAAGCGCCGCCCATCTTTGAGGCTGTAGAATCCGTGCTGGGTGCACCGCCGAACTGTCCGCTCATTTTAATGACACCACAAGGCAGACCTTTTTCAACTGCCATTGCCAAAGAATTGGCTGCTCTGCCGCATATTGCCATCCTCTGCGGACGATATGAAGGCGTGGATGAAAGAGTGCGTGAACACCTGGTCACGGATCAAATATCGGTGGGTGATTATGTGCTGACCGGCGGAGAATTGCCGGCCATGATCATCATTGATGCTGTTTCGCGTTTTTTGCCGGGCGTGTTGGGAGACCCAACCGGCGCCGAAGATGACTCTTTTTCAAACGGATTGTTGGAATACCCTCATTACACGCGCCCTGAAATTTTTAGGGGATGGGGAGTTCCACCAGAATTATTGTCTGGCAACCATGCAGAAATCGCCCGTTGGCGCAGGGAACAATCCATTAAGCGAACCCTTGAACACCGGCCCGACCTGCTTGAAAATGCACCACTTAGTGATAAAGAAAGAAAAACCATCAACTCAGGAGAAGAACCATGAAAAAGTTCAACTACGGAAAAATATTCTTGCTCGGGTTTGGATTTTTTGGTGTCAGCGTCATCTGGACTGTTTATAATGCGTTCGTCCCACTTTTTTTAGCCAACAAGTTTGATTTATCGCCAGCACTCATCGGTTTCTTTATGACGCTTGACAACATTGCCGCATTGTTCATCCAGCCTGTGGTTGGGTCATGGTCAGACAAGCTGCGGACAAAAATTGGCCGACGTATGCCCTTTATTCTGATCGGGGCGCCAATCGGTGCTGCTGCTTTCGGGTTGATTCCATTAGCTGCGATTCTTCCGCTGTTTGTGGCATGCACCAGTACCCTTCTCTTGAGTATGGCTTTCTGGCGCACACCTGTGGTTGCTTTGATGCCTGACATCACCCCCTCAAAGAATCGGTCTCAAGCCAACGGCATCATCAATCTGATGGGAGGTCTCGGCACCATTATTGCTTCGCTGGTTGGCAGCACTCTCTATGAAATCAATGTCAACTTCCCCTTCTGGATGGGTTCAGCTTTAGTGTTGGTTGCATCTGCGCTTGTGTTCATCTTCATTAAGGAACCCAAACAATTTGAAGCCCCAGAAAAACAGCCCAACATGCTGCAGAGCTTGAAGGAAGTTTTTACCGACAAAGATAAAAGCGGTCTGCGCATCCTTTTTGCCATCTTTTTCTGGTTCCTTGCCTATACCGGAATTGAAGCCTTTTTGACCCTGTATGCCACCAAACGCCTGGGCATCCCCGAAGGTGACGCCGGACGTATGACCGGACACATGGGCATCTTCTTCGTATTATTTGCAATCGTGGCAGGTTTTCTTGGCAGCAAGATTGGGCGCAAGGTCACGATCTCCATCGGCATCGTTCTTATGGCAGCGTTGATTCTTATGATCGCGGTATTGCCGGCAAACTTCCTGGTGACTGAATTGGTCAAGATTCCCGGTCTGGGCATGATCCGCACCGTGAATTTGTTCTTAATGGGTGCAGGCATTGCCTGGTCTTTCATCAATATCAATTCGCTGCCAATGGTTGTAGACCTGACTACACTTGAACGGGTTGGCACCTTCACCGGCTTATATTATTTGTTCTCGACTTTTTCAGCGATTGTAGGACCAAACCTGAATGGTTTGATTGTGACTCTGAGTGGCAACAATTACAATACCACCATGTATTTCGGTCCGCTATTTTTGATGGTTGCATTGGTCTTAATGCTGGGTGTCAAACGTGGTGAAGCAGTGAAAGTTGCCGGTGAATAAGCTTCGTAATTAGTCAAATTAATCTGATTAATAACAAAAATTACCTTAAAAAACCCTTAAAATGTCAGACATTTGGAGGGTTTTTTGATTTGCATACTTGCATCCACGAATAAATGACGCTATACTAAATAAATGAGTGGGCTAAATAACCCACGATCCCTTAATCTCTGTAGGAGGAGAAATTTATGTCCAAGAAGCTGTTGGTCGTTTTGTCCGTCTTGATGGTTGTAGCGTTTGTGTTAACTGCATGCGCCAAAGCCGCACCTGCTGAAGCAAAAATTAAAGCATGCGAAGTCACCGATACCGGCGGTATTGATGACAAATCCTTCAATGCAACTGGTTGGGCTGGACTTGAAAGAGCCGAAAAAGAACTTGGTGTTGAAGTAAAATACCTCGAATCTCAGCAAGCTTCTGATTACGAAGTCAACATGAACACCTTCATTGAAGATGGTTGTGACATCATCATCCCCGTTGGTTTCTTACTGGCTGATGCTGTAACCGCTTCTGCCGATGCCAACCCCGATCAGAAATATGCCATCGTAGATGTTGATTGGTTAAGCCAGACCAACGTCCGCGGCAATGCTGCGAAGATCGATCAGGCAACCTTCCTGGCCGGTTACCTCGCCGCAGGCATGACCAAGACCGGTAAAGTCGGTACCTATGTTGGTATCCTCTTCCCCGCCACCCAGGCCTTCATGGATGGTTATGCCATGGGCATCGCCAAATACAATGAAGTTCATGGAACCGCTGTGGAACTGCTCGGTTGGGATCCCGAAACACAAAAAGGTTTGGAAGTTGGTAATTTCGAAAGTCTTGATGACGGCCGTGCACTTGGCGAACAGCTCCTCGATGAAGGAACAGCTCCTCGATGAAGGCGCTGACATCATCATGCCCGTTGCCGGACCTGTTGGTTTAGGCACCCTGGCCGCCATGGCCGACCGCAACACTGGTCTCTTGATCGGTGTCGATAATGACTGGTCTGTTGCCAACCCCGACAAAGCCGCCTTCATTTTGGGCTCCGCTTTGAAGAAAATTGATGTCTTCGTCTATGATAGTGTCAAACAAGTTGTTGACGGCACCTTCAAGGGTGGAGAAGTCTATCAATTGACTCTCGAAAACCAAGGCGTTGGACTTGCCTACGGTTCCGAATGGGAATCTCAGGTTCCTGCTGAACTCAAAGCCGAGATTGAAGCTTTGATCCCTGGAATTGTCTCAGGCGAGATTGCCACCGTTCCTGCACGCTAGTTAATAAGCAATTACAACAAAGGGAGCCAGTGACGAACTGGCTCCCTTATTTTTACTCAACCCCTTATGGTACAATATTCTTCAAAATCGTTTTAAATCTTAAAAAGAATGAGGGATACATGGCTCCTGTCTTAGAGCTTCGTGGAATTACAAAAAGATTTCCGGGTGTCTTAGCGAACGACCATATCGACCTAACCGTTGAAAAAGGTGAAATTCACGCGTTATTGGGTGAAAATGGCGCCGGTAAAACCACATTAATGAACATCCTTTATGGGTTATATCACCCTGATGAGGGTGATATTTTGGTGAATGGCATCAAAGCCAATATTAAATCGCCTATTGACGCTATCAAAGCTGGCGTCGGCATGGTTCATCAACATTTCATGCTTGTCCCGGTTTTTACTGTGACAGAAAATGTCATGTTGGGAGAAGAGTTTACAAAGTATGGGGGAGTATTGGACCGCTCCCTGGCTGCCAAAAAAGTGCAAGAAATCTCTGATAAATACAATCTTAATATTGATCCCAATGCCTACATTAAAGATATGCCTGTAGGTTTACAGCAACGGGTTGAAATTATAAAGTTACTCTTCCGCGAAGCTAACATCCTGATCATGGATGAGCCGACGGCAGTTTTGACTCCGCAGGAAGTAACTGAATTATTTAAGATTATGCAGACTTTGATCGATCAAGGTAAATCGATCATTTTCATTACCCATAAACTGGGTGAAGTATTGGAATGCGCCAACAAGATTACCGTCATCCGAGGTGGAAAAGTTGTCGGCAGTACTGACCCAAAGACCGCCTCAATGAATGATTTGGCAAACATGATGGTTGGCCGCGAAGTTAAATTGGAAGTCGATAAAGCACCTCAAAAAATAGGTGATACCGTTTTGGAAGTGCAAGATTTGAAAGTTCTTGATCCCAGGGGCGGGATTGCGATTGATAGCATCAACTTTGAAGTTAAAGCTGGAGAAGTACTGGGTATTGCCGGCGTTCAAGGCAACGGTCAAACAGAATTGGTACGATCACTTACTGGATTGTTGACCCCAATTGACGGCACAGTAACGTTAAATGGTCAGGATATTACACATTCCAATCCGCGTCAGATTACAGAACTGGGTACAGCACATATCCCTGAGGACAGGCAAAAGGATGGTCTTGTGCTCAGCCTTCCAATTTCTGACAATCTGGTTTTGAATACATATTATTTGAAACCTTATTCAAAAGGAATTTGGCTGGATCAAAAAGTAATCATTGAAACCGGTGAAAACCTTGTAAAGAGTTTTGACATCAGAACACCCAGCGTTTTTACAACAGCAAGCTCTCTGTCTGGTGGAAACCAGCAAAAAATCATCGTGGCGCGTGAATTTTCACGGCCAATCAAACTCTTGATTGCTTCTCAACCGACCCGCGGTCTGGATGTGGGTTCAATTGAATACATTCATAAGAGACTGTTAGAGAAACGAGATGAAGGCTGCGCAGTTCTGTTGGTTTCAACTGAGTTAGATGAAGTTATGCAGCTTTCAGACAGAATCGCAGTCTTATATCGCGGAAAGATCATCGCTATCGTTGATGGAAAGACCGCAACCAAAGAACAACTTGGTCTGCTGATGGCCGGTATCACTGGCGAAACCGAAAAAATGAGCCTTTAAGCAATTGTAGATCCTGAGAAGACAAAGGAATCCTTATGAGCCCTGAAAAACCACAGGAAAGTAAAAAGAATGGTTTGGCAATTTTTTGGGAAGAATTTTCCAGGAGCAATTTTTTAGTCATCTTTCTGGCAATCTTCACCGGAATTATTTTAGGCGGTGTTTTAGTTGCAGTAACTACACCTGAAGTATATGACGCTTTCAAAGTATCTTTCTTCGCAGGTATTGGTAAAGCGTTTATGACTGCTGTTAATACGTATGGCGCGTTATTAACCGGAGCAATCGGAAATCCGGAAAAAATCCAAGCGGCATTTGCCAGCGGAGATCCTCTGCTCATCCGCAGGGCAATCAATCCATTTTTTGAAAGTCTGGTTCAAACCACTCCTTATATTTTCGCAGGCCTATCGGTAGCACTTGGGTTCAGAGTAGGGCTTTTCAATATTGGTGCTGAAGGTCAAATATATATTGGTGCACTGACAGGCGTTTGGGCAGGATATGCAATTCCTGGGCTCCCCCCCATCATCCACATTCCTGTCGCCATGTTGTGCGGTGCATTGGGCGGTGCCATGTGGGGTTTCGTTCCTGGACTTTTAAAAGCAAAAACAGGCGCCCATGAAGTCATCACGACGATTATGATGAACTATATTGCATTTAGATTTAGTGATTGGCTGCTTAAAGGACCCATGGCTGACCCTACTGAAGTGACGCCTAAAACGCCCTGGATTCTTGAAAGTGCACAACTTCCTCAATTGTTTGCCAATCCAATTCGCTTTCATATCGGATTTTTCATCGCTTTATTGATGGCGTTTCTAGTTTACTTGCTGCTCTTCAAGACCACCTGGGGGATGGAACTGCGTATGGTTGGTTCAAACACGAACGCTGCCCAATATGCAGGTATAAACGTGACCTCCAGAACTGTTATTGCGATGGTTCTGGCCGGCGGTCTGGCTGGCATGGCTGGGGCAAATGAAGTACTAGGGGTAAATCACCGTTTGATCCCCGCTTTTTCAAGCGGCTACGGTTTTGACAGTATCGCGTTAGCATTATTAGGAAAAAGTCACCCACTTGGTGTGGTTCTCTCAGCATTATTATTTGGCTTCTTACGAAATGGCGCCCGCTCCATGCAATTAACAGTAGGCGTTCCGATTGATATTGTCTCAATTTTACAGGCGCTTATCCTGGCGTTTATTGCGGCACCCGCGATCATTCGCACGATTTATCGTCTGAAAACACCAAAACATACCGAGGATATTGTATCCTTACGCAGTTGGAAAGGATAATCATCCATGACAACAACTACTACTACACCATCAATTGCTACGAGTAAAGGTATGCGCTCTCGTGAACGCCGGCGACGTTTAATCATGGGTGGTATTTTCCTGGCTGCTGCCCTATTTATCTGGTTTGTTTTTGTCGCGAATATTACACCTGGTGCGCAAACCACTTTCTTAATGGCCCCAGGCGGTTCCTCAAATGAAACGGCTGATTGGGTTTTCTCCACCGGAATCACACTCAATGTCATTGCTGGAATCTTGGCGCTTTTGGGTGTGTTTCAAGTGGTACGCGGTTTCGGCAAAATCACCAACAGCATTCTGGCGGTGGTTGCGATCTTATTTATTTTCGGGTTTTTGACCTGGGCAACTTCAGGCGGACAAACCAATCTTGCTGGTTTGCTGCGTGTGATGGTTGTTCGCGCCGTACCTTTGACCCTGGGTGCATTGTCTGGCATATTATGTGAACGCTCAGGTGTTGTGAACATCGGTATTGAAGGTATGATGCTGACGGCTGCTTTTGTCAGCACAGTTTTTGCCAGTCTTTCTCACAATTTATGGATCGGTATGCTTTCAGGTATTTTAGCCGGGGGCTTGATGGGATTGATTCATGCCGTTTTATCGATTAAATACAAAATCAATCAGATTATTTCAGGTACAGTGATTAATATTTTTGCTACAGGTATCACCTCTTACTTGTCTTCCAAATTCCTTCAGAAAACAAGTTACCAATTTCTGAACGAGCCTGGCATGTTCCCGCAGGTTGAAATTCCATTACTTTCCAAAATTCCCTTTATCGGACCAATTCTCTTTCATCACAACATCTATGTATATGCGATGATTATTTTGGTTCTGTTTCTCTCATTCATGCTCTTTAAAACCCGCTGGGGTTTGCGAGTTCGAGCAGTGGGTGAACATCCAAAAGCTGCTGACACCTTGGGTATTAATGTATTCAAAACCCGATACATGGCAGTTATTCTTGGCGGAATGATGGCAGGTTTTGCTGGCACCTATTTCACTTTAGGATCTTCTGGCCGCTTTGATGAAGTATTGACTGCTGGCAGAGGATTTATTGGCCTGGCAGCAATGATCTTTGGCAACTACAACCCAATTGGTTCAATGGGAGCCGGTTTACTTTTTGGTTTCTTTGATTCATTATCGGTAAAGGCTTCATTGTTGCAAGTTCCCCTTCCCAGTGAGTTCCTGGGGATGGTTCCTTATCTGGCTACCATCATTGTTCTTGCAGGTGTGGTTGGTAAAGGTCATATTCCTGCAGCTGACGGCGAACCGTACGAAAAAGAATAGATTCGACAATAGACACATGCAAAACCTCCGCAGGATTGAAAACTGCGGAGGTTTTTTATGTTAAGACAATCTGTCGGTCGCCCTTACAATAGCGGGTATTTGCCAAACTCTTCCACGGCATCGACCATGGCAAGAATGTTTTCGGGGGGAACTTCATTCATAACCGTGTGCACAGTTGCCAGCATATAGCCGCCGTCTTTACCAAGGATGTTGATGACCCTTTTGACTTCCTGTCTGACCTGATCGGGTGTGCCGTAAGGGAGAATTTTTTGGGTATCAATGGCGCCGCAAAAAATGATGCGCTTGTTGTAACGCTGCTTTAATCCTTCAAGGTCTGACATTTTTCCGGCTGAAGTCTGGATGGGATTCAAAACATCCACGCCGATCTCGATGAAATCTTCGATCAAATCAAAAACGTCACCATCAGTATGGAAGAACACCTTTGCTTTGGTTTTCTGCTTGATCATGGCGATCATTTCAGCATGCAAAGGTTTCAACATGCGCCGGTACATGCGCGGAGAGATCATCAGACTCTCCTGGGTGCCAAGGTCATCACCAATCTTGATAATGTCAATTAAATCGCCGCATTCATCCAGAAAGTGACTCATCAACTGCATGCACAACTGGTTGTTCTTGTTGAGCAATTCCTGGGCAAAATCAGGTTCAACTGCCAAGTTCATGAGGAATTTTTCCATGCCTTGCATTTCGAAGGCACGTTCAAACGGGAACATCAACCAGGGTGTGGCCATGATGGCATATTGATTGGATTCATGCAATGCTTTCGCCTGTGCTCTCACGTGCGCCACTCGATAGGGGTCATCCATGTTTGGCCATGAATAATTTTCAAGAACATCCAGGGTGGTGGCATCAGGAATGGGGGCTATGCCAGGAAACCACTCTTCGGGTGCAATTTCCATTTGTCCACCGCCCCAATCGTCAAAAAAGGGTGAATGCTCTGGGCGACTCTGATTCCGTTGGTATACTTCTAAAGGAAACCGGTCAAGAACGCCGCGCACATCACTATGCAACCGTTGCATCACGCGTTCATCGGGCAAAGCTGTGCCGAGTTCGGGCCAGTCATAAATATACTTTTCTTGAACTTCAAGATTAAGTAACTTTAATAGACCCCGATAAGGTCGTATCTTAATGCCTGTGGCGTTGCTGACACCCATGATGATAGGCACGCGATCTGGCGTTTCATGATTCAAAACAGCTTGTACCCGTTCACGAGATGTCATTGTCATTTGAGCGCTCCGAAAATAGTATTCTTATATTTTACCTGTAAAAGGCACATGATTTCTAATCCATTTTATATAAAGATGAATTATCATTCAAATTTGGACCTCCTTTATTGGTATTAAGTGAAACCCAGTCCTCATTTTTCCGTAAGCAAATATGTGTGTGTTTGCTTCGAGAGAATTCAATTCATTTTTCATAGGATAAGAAAATGTCAACCATCAATGTAGATCAAATTTCAAAATCTTTCGGAAGCCAAAAAGCGGTCGATAATGTTTCATTCGAAGTTGAACCGGGTGAAATCTTCGGTCTGCTCGGACCCAATGGGGCTGGTAAAACCACTTCCATCCGCATTATTTTAGACATCTTTAAACCTGATACCGGCAAAGTCAACATCCTTGGCGGCCAGATGACAGAAGAAAAGAAAAACAAAATTGGCTACCTTCCTGAAGAGCGTGGATTGTATCAAGATATTCCACTAGAAAGATGTTTGATCTACCTAGCCACGCTGAAAGGTATGGATGAACATGAAGCCCAAAAACGTATTTCCGACTATCTTGAAAAATTTGACTTGAATGCATCAAAGAAGAAAAAAGTTAAGGAACTCTCCAAGGGTATGCAGCAAAAAGCACAGCTCATTACCACCCTTGTGCACAAGCCCGAGATCGTGATCATTGATGAACCTTTCAGTGCACTTGATCCGGTCAATACACAAATGGTAAAAGACATCCTGCAAGAAGAGCGCGCGCGCGGAACATCCATTGTTATGTGCACTCATCAGATGCACCAGGTTGAAGAATTGGCAGACCGAATTGTTCTCATCAATAAAGGTAAGGCCATGCTCTATGGCACGCTAGAAAGTGTTCGCAAACAATTTGCCAAAGAGGCTTTAATCGTGCGCTCCTCTTCAGCACTGCCAGTTGATCTTCCGGGCGTAAGCGAAATTCAAAAAATGAACAGCCACAGCCTTTTACATTTGGCTGAAGGTGTAAAACCGCAAGATATTTTACGTGAACTGCTCACTCGAAATATTGTTGTGGAACAGTTTGAGATTGCCCTTCCGACCCTTGATGAGATTTTCATTCAGGTGGTAAAAAATGAAGGAGTCTCTGAATGAAAAAGTTCTGGCTCGTTTTTCTACACGAATATAAACGCCATGTGATGCGCAAGCGATTCGTGTTTGCCATTTTAAGCATGCCGCTCTTTGTGGCATTCATGGTATTTATTGGTTTTCTTTCAGTTTGGCTGCAATTTGATAACAAGCCGGTTGGCTATGTTGATCAATATCAAATCCTTGAAAACCCTCAACAAGTTCCTGTTGAAAAGAAATCCATTTTTTCACCAGTTCAATCACTTGCATTCACTGATGAAACTACTGCAAAGGAAGCTCTGAATGCCGGTGATATTCAAGCATATTTTATCTTAACGGATAATTACTTGTCTACTGGTGAAGTCACCATGACGACCCTAGATAAACCGAGTGAAAATGCTGAAGACGATTTTGGTGATTTTGTTGCGCATAATCTGGTTAAAGGAATGCCAACACCGGTTTTTGAGCGACTTACAGACGGCAGTAACATCACAGTTCGCTCACTAGATGGCTCTCGTGAAATGGGTGCTGACAACTGGATGGTGATGCTTTTGCCCATGCTGGCAGGTATTCTCTTCATAATCGCGGTCAATATAAGCGGCGGCTATTTGATGCAGGCTGTGGTCGAAGAAAAAGAAAACCGTACGATGGAAATCTTGGTAACTTCAGTATCACCTACTCAACTTATGGCCGGTAAAGTGGTTGGCGATCTGCTGGTTGGCCTGACTCAATTGGTTGTGTGGATCCTCTTTTTGATCATCGGATTAAAGGTAGCCCCTCTCTTCATCCCTGATATGGGAACCATGCCAGGCATCGATGGAAAATACATCTGGTTGATTGCCGGCACCATGCTGCCTGCTTTTGTGATGATCGCAGCAGCCATGGGCGCGATTGGTGCAACTGCCACTGAAAGCCAGGAAGCTCAACAAATGGCAGGTTTCTTTACCTTGCCTATTGTGGTGCCCTTTTGGTTTGTGAGCCAGATCATGTTTAAGCCCAATGGTCCGCTGTCGATTGGATTGAGTATGTTCCCACTAACAGCACCGATTGCCCTGCCGCTACGTGCTGGATTTACGAACATCCCCTGGTGGCAAACCTCGATCACCATTACTGTATTGGTGCTTTTAGCCTTGTTTTCATTGTGGCTTTCGGGCAAAATCTTCCGTATCGGTATGCTGCGCTACGGTAAAAAAGTTTCTTTAAAAGAAGCGTTTCGTCGTTCGTAGGAATGGGTGAATCAATGTCTAAAACATGGCTAGTCTTAAAAAACGAATTTCTTTCAGCAGTGACAAAAAAATCTTTCTTGCTGACTCTTGTCTTGCTGCCCCTGATGAGTTTTATTATCCTGCTGGTGGTTTCTGGTATTCAAAAATCCACCGGCAACACCAACACTGATGCTCTTGCGGATTTTTTCTCTCCCAAGGTGGAGACCTCCAATTTACCAGAAGGATTTATTGATCAGAGCGGTCTGGTAAAAGAAGTTCCTGTTGCCTATCAAGATAAATTAGTGCGCTATGATAATGAAGAAGCCGCCAAGAAGGAAGTAGAATCCGGTACGATCAGCGCATATTATGTGATTGAAAAAGATTATCTTGAAGAGGGAACAATCCTATATATGCGGCCTGATTACAACCCGATTGGCGGAATGGAGAATTCAGACGCTATTGAAACTCTCATGGCCAACGCACTCACGGATGGTGATATTAATCTAGCCTACCGGGTTCAAGATCCATTGAATGTAAAGGAAGTTTCACTGTCGGCGACTCCACAGCGGAGCAGTTCAAATGCATTGACTTTCTTTTTACCCTATATTGTGACCTTTTTGTTCTATATTGTGATCTTGACCTCATCCAGTCTGCTGCTCAACAATATTTCGAGCGAAAAACAAAACCGCATGATGGAAATCCTGATGACTTCGGTCACACCGCGACAAATGCTGACCGGCAAGATCATTGCTTTAGGTTTGGTGGGTCTTTTACAAACCATAGTATGGTCTGGTTCGGGGTATTTAATGCTGCTCTTTTCAGGCAGGCAGTTTGCACTGGGAGATGCCTTCAAGCTTCCTCCAAGCATCCTGGTTTGGGGAATTATCTACTTCATTCTGGGATATGCAGTTTATGCGAGTTTGATGGCCGGGCTTGGCGCACTTGTGCCTAACATCCGTGAAGCCAGCCAGACCACCACCGTGGTCATCCTGCCGCTGATTATCCCACTGGTGTTCATCAGCAGTCTGATTCAGGCACCGAATTCGCCATTGTCTGTTGTGCTGAGTTTGTTCCCATTAACAGCACCGGTGAGTATGATGACCAGGCTGGCAGCCACCACGGTGCCCTTCTGGCAAACCGCTTTGGCAGCAGTGTTAATTGCACTGACAGCAATCTTTTTGATACAAAGCGCATCAAAAATGTTTAGAGCACAGAATTTGCTTTCAGGGCAATCTGTCAATACGAAGGCATTCTTTTCAGCGCTGTTTGGAAAATAAGTTAGGATAATAATTAAAAAGGAGGCTGAAGTTTAATTCTCAGCCTCCTTTTTGTAGTTTTAATCTGCTGAAGCAGCACAACGGAACCCTAACACGTACCATGAATAGAAATCAAGAGCATGGTAACGGACAGATGATCTCAACCACCACAATCCATTTGCCCAAGAACTACCTCGCCATCCGCGTTCAACGTCAATGCCACCTGGATCTTCACGCCCGTCATTGGCATCATAGGGGTAATCCCTTATTTCGGTGCTGTTCCACTCCCAGACATTACCAGCCATGTCGAGAACACCATAAGGGCTTACTCCAGCAGGATAACTACCAACGGGTGCGAGATCGGGGTATCCGTCGTCAAATGCGTTAAGTTGATGGGTGCGAGTGCAGTTGACGTCACAAATATTAGCCTTGTCGGCGGAATATGGGTCATTGCCCCAGGGATATTTGCGTCCGTCTGGTCCACGAGCAGCTTTTTCCCACTCGGCTTCTGTGGGCAACCGCCGGTCTGCCCATGCGCAGTAATCAGTAGCCTGAAACCAACTCACCCATACCACGGGATAGTTATCATATGCTGGATTTGTAAAATAATCAGGATAAGTATAACTGCCGATGCGGTGCGGCTCGGTGCAGGCTCCTGCTTCCATACATTTGTGATATTGCTTGTTGGTCACCTCATACTTATCAAGCCAGAATGCTTCAAGAAAATAAGTGAATTGCGGGATCTCGGGATACGCCCGCCCGCCACTTATTTCGCGCTTGGCTTCGATATCGTTTGTTCCCATCAGGAATTCACCAGCCGGAATGTATAACTGCTCCATTCCATCAATATCTGAAATTCGAAAACTGCCGACTGTCAGTTGCTGCTCACTCGTTGGCAGTGTAGCCGATTCTGTTTGAGTGACCGAGTCTGGCTGATTTGTAGACTCAAGTGGTGTTTGTGTAATTTTAATTACCGGAACAATAAGTAATTGAGGTGTTTCGGTAGCAGGAAATTTTTTTTGGCTTCCAGGAATAAACAAGAGGGAGACCAGGAGTATGATAATCAACAGAACCGCAATGCCGATGATGATTAATCCCCACCTTTTTCTTGCTGAGTCGACGATTGATTGATCGGTCATTTTTTAATCCATAAGATTTATTCCACTTAAGATAAAAGCAAAACCAAGCCGTAATATACCACAAATGATTATCGCACGAAACAAAAAAATGATGTTGTCAATTATGGCGTTTTGAAAAGTAAAAAATAGAAATAAGTTGTAAATAAGGGTAGGAACAAGAAAATTATGTTAAAATAGGAACGTTTGTTATCAATCGCCCCCGTAGCTCAATGGACAGAGTGCCTGACTTCGAATCAGTAGGTTGCGCGTTCGAGCCGCGCCGGGGGCGCCAATATATAGGGGTTGCAAGGTAGTCGGACGGCATATATGGTGGTTTATGCCGTCCGATCGCTATATTTGGGCAGAAAAACGTGCAAAAAACGTGCAAAACTTTTTGATTTTCTCTCAACTTTTCTTAAGATTGAAAAATCATTTTTTAAGATTCGAGACTGAGAGAAACTCCGCAGGCAGCGGACTAGATTGAGTTTGCGGTTGAAGTTGGGGTTGATCAAAGATGTCATCCACCAGACAAGCAGCTTGCAATTCCATAGCGCTAAACTGATGACCATACATATTCAGTGTGGTTGAAGGTTGCGAGTGCCCTAGAATGTAGGAGACTGTCAGAAGTTGGATGCCATGGTTGAGCATTATCGAAGCGGCGATGTGACGCAGGTCATGAAACCGGATGTGTTTCAGTCCTGCCGCGTTCTGAATCTCACCATATTGTTTCAGAACGTTGCTTTGATTCAGCGGAGTACCTGTGCTGGAAGGAAAAACCAGATCGTTTTCCTGCCAGTGATTTTTAGCCAGCGCTTTCTTCTGCTGAACTACTCTTTGTTGAGCCCTAAGCGCATTGAGCGTCTTCTCACCCACCATGATCTTGCGGTCACTGGTTGCAGTTTTGGGAGTGCTGAAGGTACGTACCTGTTTGCCATCCCGAAGGACGCGCTGCAAATTGCGCTGGATATGTATCTGTTGTGTCTCCCAGAGAACGTCTTCCCACTTCAGGGCAAACAACTCACCCTGCCGCATACCTGTCTTGAGAGCCAGGTGGATTAGCACTTCCAACGGTGTTCCCTTCGCCTGGTTCATCAATAAGATGCTTTGCTCTTCATTCAACGGGCAGTAGACTCGATGGATGCGTTGCTTCTTGGGTGCCTTGGCTCCTTCACACGGGTTGAAGGTCAGTATCCGGTCATCGACTGCGTCCTGCAGTGCCTTGTGAAGAATGCGATGGATGTAACGGATTTGCGTGTCACCTACCGGTATCCTTCGCATGTTCGTATAGAACGAGTCAAATACCGACCGGTGCAGCGTATTCAAAACCACCTCCCCTAGTGCCGGCAGGATGTACTTGTGAATGATGATCTTGTAATCGCAGCGGGTGGATTCTTTTAACTGCGAGGAATGGTTCTCAAACCACCCCAGTATGTACTCTCCGAGTGTCTTCTCCGCATCGAGTGCTTCTTCTGCTTCTATCATTTTCTGCTGTAACCAGTCACGAGCTTCAGGTTTGGTAGGAAGTGTCTTACTGATCCTCTTCCCGGATTTCAACGTTACCCAAGCCCGCCAGGTTCCATTGGGAGTCGGTCGAATGCTGCCCTCATTTTGCCCACGATGCCTGGTTTTGCTTTTTCTGGATTGCTGAGTCATTGTTTCCTCCTGTTGCGAAACATCTGGCAGCAATCCACGTTTTTCTCGATATTCATTTATTAAGGTGCGGTTGTTACAAATCATTGTAGCATCCTTTCTCCAAATTGGAACATCAGTTCTGTCTATTACGTCCAGCAATTAGGCTGTTTTGTCCTAAATTCCTGGCGATAAATTCCTCCAGATCTGCCGGTCGCACACGCACGCTGCGTCCGATCTTTACTGTTGGAATAATTCGCTGACGCATGAGCTGGTAAGCATACGCGCGAGAGACATGCAGAATCTTGGCGATCTCCTCGCCGGTTAGCAAATTGGTAAATTGGGTGGTTCCTTCTTCCATTCATAATCCTTTCAGTATGAGTGATTGAGACCCGCCAGCCATGCCACACACTTAAGGGTTTGGCGTGGCTGGCGTATGTTTTTTATCTTTCTAATGATTATTTCCTAAGACCACCTCCTTTCTGTTGTGGAAAACAAAACGACCTGCCAAAATTTACTGGCAAGGTCGCTCCAACGATAATAAGAAAGTCCAAACGATTTCAGCGACGAATAATCTGTGTTGATTACTTGGTCTTATTGTACAAAGTGAAAGGCCGTTATCCAAGGGGGACAACGAAAATTCATTTTCAAAGGAAGTATATCTTTGAAAATTTTTAGGCAAATATTTTCAAAGCATACTCACTTATTCAATTTTCATGTAAGATAATTGTTGTGAAGAAGCAAAAATGTACTTGTGAAATCGCACAGAGGAAAATGAGAAATGGCAGATAATCCAACCCCGCGAGAAGGCGAAATAATTTTTTACACCACCCCTGAGGGAGTGACCAAAGTTGAAGTGGTTTTTCAAGATGAGACATTTTGGTTAAGTCAACGTCGCATGGCAGAACTTTTTGACGTGGAAGTAAACACTATCAACTATCACTTAAAAGAAATTTTCAAATCCAATGAATTGAAGGAAGAGGCAACTATTCGAAAATTTCGAATAGTTCAAACAGAAGGAGAACGAACGGTAGCACGAGATGTAGATCTTTATAATTTAGATGCAATTATTGCTGTTGGCTACCGTGTAAACAGTCTTAAGGCAACCCAGTTTCGTATTTGGGCTACACAAACACTTCGCGAGTTCATTGTCAAAGGGTTCGTTCTTGATGACGAACGTCTTAAGCTAAATAAACGATTCGGACCAGATTACTTCAATGAACTGCTCGAACGGATACGTGAGATCCGTGCTAGTGAACGCCGTTTCTATTTAAAGATTACTGATATCTACGAACAGTGCAGCATTGATTATTCTGCCAACGCTGAAATCACCAGATTATTTTTCCAAACCGTACAGAATAAACTCCATTGGGCAATCACTGGCAAGACTGCAGCTGAGATCATTGCTGAACGAGCCAAAGCGTCACTTCCGAACATGGGCTTGACCACTTGGAAAAATGCTCCTAAAGGTAAGATCCTCAAATCAGATGTGACTATTGCTAAGAACTACATGACAGAAAAGGAAATAAAAAGCCTTGAACGTATTGTTACAATGTTCCTCGATTATGCTGAAAATCAAGCCGAGCGAGCCATCCCAATGCACATGCAGGATTGGGTGCAAAAGCTGGATGCTTTCCTCGAATTCAATGAATACGACATTCTTTACAACCCTGGAAAAGTGTCACACGAAGTTGCCACCCGATTAGCTCAAGAAGAATACGACCATTTCCGCATCGAACAGGATCGGAATTACTTGAGTGATTTTGAAAAGGAAGCTAAACGTATTGTGAAGGGGAAGAAATGAGAAGACCTAGAAAAAAGAGGAAATAGAACTCACAAATATTCGGTTGCAACAACTTTTCATTATTGCTAATTTGCCACAATAAATTTCATTCATCATATATAGATGAAGTGGATTACAAATCTATCTTGGATTCTTTACTTACTTTTAGGTTTACGAATTCAAAGAAGTTTTGAATATACATTTTTCTATCTTTGCTATAATAATTGGAGTATCTGGGATAATTATTAGTTACCGAGAGTGAGGGAAAATGGCCGAAATGAAAGAGTTCTGGACGGCTGAAGAAGTCTCAACTTACTTACGCATCCCTCTTTCGACAATTTACAAACTTGCCCAAGACAAGGTACTTCCTGGATTCAAGGTGGGGAAACATTGGCGATTCAGACGAGAGAAAATCCTAGATTGGATAAAACAAAGAGAAATTCAAAGTCAAACCGCAGCCAACTAAGTTGCTATTCAGCGATTGGAATCTAAACTATGCCTAGAATCTTTGACAACATTGCCTTACACCTTCTTCCTGATCTCCGAGAAGCATTAAATGCTTCATATAGAGCTGATTTTTGTGTTGGTTATTTTAATCTCCGAGGTTGGAACGAAATCGGAGAACATATTGACTCTTGGACTGGTTGTGATGGCCAATGTGTCCGTCTTCTTGTTGGTATGCAACGCTTGCCCCAGGATGAACTTCGTACATATTATCAATTTTTAAAAACTGAAGGAGATTTGGATAACTCGACAAAACTGCGCTTGAAAAAGAAATTAGCCGAGGAATTCCGAAATCAATTAACGATAGGAGCTCCTACAAACCAGGATGAAATATCTCTTCGCAGATTAGCCAGTCAGATTCGAACCGGAAAAGTGGTCGTAAAATTATTCCTTCAACATCCTCTACATGCTAAACTATATTTGCTTTTCCGAAATGATACTTTCAATCCAATTATTGGATATTTGGGTAGCAGCAATCTGACGCTTGCTGGACTTTCTGCGCAGGGTGAATTAAATGTGGATGTACTGGATAGCGACGCCAGCCAAAAATTGTCTAAATGGTTTGATGATCGTTGGGATGATTGGGGAACAGTAGATATCTCAGAAGAATTAGCGAAGATAATTGAAGAGAGTTGGGCTAGAGAAGAAACCATTCCGCCTTACCAAATCTATATCAAAATGGCTTATCACCTTTCACAGGAAGCCCGGGCAGGTCTAAACGAATTTCGCATCCCAAAGGATTTTGGCAATCGATTATTTGCTTTTCAGACGGCTGCAGTGAAGATCGCGGCGCATCACCTCAATAAACGAGGTGGTGTTTTGATCGGTGATGTTGTGGGTTTGGGTAAAACCCTTATGGCAACTGCAATTGCCCGGATTTTTGAAGACGATCAAGATTTTGAAACTTTAATCCTTTGCCCCAAGAACCTGGTCAGCATGTGGGAGAAATATCAAGAACAATATCGGATGCGCGCAAAAGTGGTTTCGGTTAGCCGTGTGCAACAAGTATTGCCCAATTTGAAGCGCTACCGAATGGTCATCCTCGACGAAAGCCATAACCTACGGAACCGGGAAGGGAAACGTTACAAAATCATCCGTGAATACATTGATAAAAACGAATGCCGGTGCATCCTTCTTTCAGCTACCCCCTACAATAAAACATATCTGGATCTTTCTAATCAGCTCAGGCTGTTTGTTCCAGAGGATAAGGAACTCGGAGTAAAACCGGAAAAACTGCTCCGAGAGCTCGGAGAAACTGAATTCATTCGCAAGTTTCAATGCTCTCCCCGGACGCTCGCCGCTTTCGAAAAAAGCGAATTCGCTGACGACTGGCGTGAATTGATGCGGCTCTATATGGTTCGCAGAACGCGCAGTTTCATCATTCAGAATTATGCTGAACTTGATCCTGATTCTGGACGACGGTTTCTTACGCTTGACGATGGCAGTCGTTCTTATTTTCCAAACCGTATCCCAAAAACAGTTAAGTTTGAGGTTAATGACTCAGACCCGAACGATCAATATACCAGGCTGTATTCCGACGACATAGTAAACACTATCAACAATCTTAACTTACCGAGATACGGATTAGGAAATTACATCAATGAAAGAATAATAAACCAGGCATCGAAAAGCGAAAAAGAAATTCTCGATAACCTGTCTCGCGCTGGAAAACGATTGATGGGTTTTTGCAGAACAAACCTATTCAAACGTATGGAAAGCAGCGGTGAGGTTTTTCTGGAATCCGTTCAACGCCATATTCTGCGGAATTACATTTTTTTACATGCTCTGGAGAACAACCTCCCATTGCCTATCGGGACACAGGATGTTGGTCTCTTGGATACACGACTCAACGACGCAGATATCGAAGATACAAATTTCTTTGATATCCCTAATGAAGACGAACTCCCAGAGGAAATGGTAGACGAGACCATTGCAGGGAATTTTGCCAGTGGTGTTCGAACCGAAACTGATTATCAGAAAAAAGCCAAAGAAATCTATGAGTCCTACGCAAGAACTTACAAGAAGCGATTTGATTGGTTAAACAGCGGGTTTTTCATTCCTTCTCTGAAAAAACACCTGAGAGAAGATGCTCAAAATTTAATCCAGGTTTTAGAGCAATGCCATGAATGGAATTGGAGAAAAGACACAAAATTTTTAAAGTTATTGGATTTGGTCAATAAAACCCATTCTGATAAAAAAATCCTTATTTTTACACAATTTGCAGACACTGTTCGTTATCTTGAGAAATGTTTAAAAGACAGCGGCGTAACACAACTGGCGGGAGTTGAAGGGAGCGCAGATGATCCGACTTCGTTTGCCTTGCGCTTTAGCCCAATCGCAAATGAAGTGGAAAAGCAAATTAGTCCTGAACAAGTACTTCGCGTTTTGGTTGCCACCGATGTGCTCTCCGAAGGTCAAAACCTTCAGGATGGGTATATTGTCGTAAATTACGACTTGCCCTGGGCTATCGTGAGGCTCATCCAAAGAGCCGGCCGTGTGGACCGTATCGGCCAAAAGTCAGACGAAATCCTGTGTTATTCCTTCTTGCCCGCCGAAGGGGTTGAGAAGATCATCCGCCTCCGAGCACGAGTAAGGCAGCGACTCAAAGAAAATGCTGAAGTCGTTGGAACCGATGAAGCTTTCTTTGAAGATGATCTCAATGATAAGATCGTGGCTGATTTATACAATGAGAAGGCTGGTATCCTGGATGGAGACGATGACAATGAAGTGGATCTCTCCTCCTATGCTTATCAGATCTGGAACAATGCCATCACTCAGAACCCCGGCTTACGGAAAACAATTGAAGAATTGCCCGCCATGGTTTTTTCAACGAAAGAGCATGTTTCAACGCCACCTCGAAGCCCAATTGGCGTACTGGTATATGCACGTACTGGCGAAGGTAATGATTCATTAGCATGGGTAGATCAAACCGGAAACAATGTCACCGAGAGCCAGTTGGAGATCCTGCACGCAGCAGAATGCAGTCCGGATACTCCAGCAATTCTCCGCCAGGAAAATCATCATGAATTAGTCCGGAAAGGTGTTGAACTGATCCTGTCTACCGAAAAATCGACGGGCGGACAATTAGGCCGGCCCTCCGGCGCACGGTTCAGGGTCTATGAGCGTCTGAAACGATTTGCAGATGAAAACAAAGGCACCTTGTTTGTCAGCCAGGAGTTGTTGAAAACAATCGATGATATTTACCGCTTCCCATTGCGCGAAGGTGCGAAAGACACACTCAACCGCCTGCTGCGCAGCGGAATTCAGGATTTTCAACTAGCTGAGTTGGTTGTCACCCTCAGGAGTGAAGACCGACTGTGTATTATTACAGAGGAACAGGAAGAAAAAGATCCCCAAATCATATGCTCGATGGGATTATTCAATAAATAAATTGAGGGAAAAAGATGACATTTGATCTCAACCGCGCTCGCCAACATTTGCAAACCTCCAACTTTAGAAAACTTTTCATTGAGGATATGGGTTGGGACCATCCCACTTCTGACCTAGACATCCAGTACAACGGCGACCAGCTTCACCTGACCGCGGTTGCCCAAAAGCGCGGATTAACCGTTTTGATCTGTTCACCCCTGGAATCAGGGCAAATCCCAAATTACGCAGATAGAAGAAAAATAGAAACCCAGTTACGAAAAATGATCCACGAACACATTCTGATTTTTACCAACGTGGATTACACAAAACAAGTGTGGCAGTGGGTGCGGCGTGAACCGGGTCGCCCAACCACCAGCCGCGAATATGAATATTATCAAGGGCAAAGTGGTCAGGCATTACTGGAACGTCTTCAGGGGCTTGCTTTTACGCTCGAAGAAGAAGAAGGTTTAGGGATTTTTGACGTCGCGAGCCGTGTGCGGGCAACGTTTGATGTTGAGCGAGTCACTCGCCGCTTTTATGATCGGTTTCGAGAAGAACACGCAGCTTTTACGCGGTTCTTGAAAGGGATCCCGGATGAAGGGATGCAACGTTGGTATATCTCGGTCACGCTGAACCGATTAATGTTCGTGTATTTTATCCAAAAGAAACAATTCCTCAACGGGGACGAAAATTATCTCCGCTCAAAGTTGATTGAAAGTAAAAACAAAGGGCAAGACCTCTTTTATCGCGATTTTCTCTGCCCCCTCTTTTTTGAGGGTTTTGCGATGAACAAAGACGAGCGAAAGCCAGAAATGAAGAGGCTTTTGGGGGATGTCCCCTATTTGAATGGCGGTATCTTCCAGCAGCACCAAATTGAGATCGCCTACGGAAAGAAGATCCAAATATCGGATGCTGCGTTTGAGCGCGTGTTTGATTTCTTTGACCAGTACCGCTGGCATCTGGATGAACGACCACTGCGCAACGACAGCGAGATCAACCCGGATGTGTTGGGCTACATTTTTGAAAAATATATTAACCAGAAAGAAATGGGAGCTTATTACACCAAAGAGGACATCACCGGGTATATCAGCCGTTCCACCATCCTGCCTTATTTGCTTGACCAAGCCCAAAAAGATTGTGCCATCGCGTTTAAGGGGGAGCAATCCGTTTGGCGCTTTTTATCTTCTGACCCCAGGCGTTATATTTTTCCCTTTGTCCAAAAAGACTGCGACCTTTCTCTGCCGGCTGAAATTCAAGCAGGAATAGATGACGTATCCAAACGAGAGGGATGGAACAAGCCGGCAAATGAAGAATTTTCTCTTCCTACAGAGACCTGGCGCGAAGTTGTGGCAAGGCGAATGCGTTATGAAGACCTCGTTCAGAAACTTGGAACAGGTGAAATTCATGAAGTCAATGACCTGATCACTTATAACCTGGATATTGAACAGTTTACTCAGGACATGGTGGAAGCCAGTGAAGGACCGGAATTGCTGCGCGCCTTCTGGAAAGCCCTGCGCGGGATCAAAGTGCTTGACCCCACCTGCGGTTCGGGAGCCTTTCTCTTTGCCGCACTCAATATTTTGGAACCGCTTTACGAAGCCTGCCTGGAGCGTATGCATGTCTTCATTGCTGAACTGGAGCAACCCACCGAAAAACACCGACCGGAAAAATTTAGTGACTTTCGTGAAGTATTGGACCAGGTGGAGCAGCACCATAACGAGCGCTACTTCATTTTGAAATCGATCATCGTTAACAACCTCTATGGTGTGGATATCATGGAAGAAGCCGTGGAGATTTGCAAACTACGTCTCTTCCTTAAATTGATCGCACAAGTGAAAGACCCGTTATACATAGAGCCACTACCCGATATAGATTTTAACATTCGGACCGGAAATTCGCTTGTTGGTTATACAACAATTGACGAAGTGCAATCAGCGCTTCAAATGGATTCTCATGGGCAATATACATCATTATTAGAATCTGATGCTATTAACAAACACGTGTCTAGAATTATTGAAGAAGCAGATCTTTCCAACCGCGCTTTCTTGCAGTTTCAAAAACATCAGCTAGAAATGAATTCAGTAACTTCTCAAGATAAATCTGCACTATTAAAACGATTGGAAAATCTTAACATTGAGCTAAATCACGCGCTAGCAAAAACTAAAAATGTAAATCCAAGCTCTAACGAATATTTACCTTGGCTTGAAAACCATAAACCTTTCCATTGGCTAGTTGATTTTTATGGAATTATTAAGAATGGTGGTTTCAACGCAATAATTGGAAATCCACCATATATTGAATATTCCCAAATCAAAGAAAAATATTCTTTAGACCAATATGAGACACTAACTTCTGGGAATCTTTACGCTTATTTGATTGAACGATCTTTTTCTATTTGTCTGAATGAGGGAAGAATAGGTATGATTGTACAACTTCCTATTGTTTGCACGGATAGGATGAAACCGCTCCAGAAATTATGCTTGGAAAAGAGCAACGCGCTTTGGTTTTCAAATTTTGACGACCGACCAGGAAGATTATTTGAAGGGTTAGAGCATATACGCGCAACAATACTCATATCTGAAAGCTCAATCCAAAATAAGATATCTCATAAATTATTCACGACAAAATACAATCGTTGGTATTCTGAGCAAAGAGATTTTTTATTTCAGCAACTCGAGTTTGCCAACATTTCTGGATATACGACCGAGGGTAGTATTCCGAAAGTCAGCTCCAATCTTTCTCTTTCAATAATTAACAAGATAAAAACTAATACTCAACTTGGAAAATCCCTCGTTAGAATCGGAGGGCATCCAGCATTTTTCCATAATGCACCACAATATTGGATCAGAGCAACAAACTTCGCTCCATATTTTTGGAACGAGAGAAATGGAGAACAAATTTCTACGCAAGTTAAAAAACTATTTTTCTCAACAGAGCAAAATGCCCTGTCAGCTATAGCAGTCTTAAACAGTTCATTATTCTATTGGTGGTTTATCCTATTGTCTGATTGTCGTCACCTTAACTTGAGAGAGATAGAATTCTTCCCTTTGGATATGACAAAACTATCAAATTCACTAAAAGAAGAATTGTCTGATTACTCAATAAAACTCAATCTTGACTTCAGGAAAAATTCCAAACGAAAAAATACAATATACAAAACAACCGGACGAGTATCATATGATGAGTTTTTCCCAAAATACTCAAAATTTATAATTGACGAAATTGATCGACTTTTAGCAAAACATTATGGATTTTCAGATGAAGAACTCGATTTCATCATTAATTATGATTTCAAATATCGTATGGGTGCAAGTGCTGAAGAAGCCGATTAACCCTCTACTCCTATTATCAGGAAGGGAATCAATTCATGGAAGCTGATAGTTTTCGCATTGCCAAAGTTTTTTCAAATGGCGGGGATATTCACTTTCGCCTGCCTTATTTCCAACGCGAGTATGCCTGGAAGGAAGAAAACTGGCTTACCTTATTGGAAGATATCACCGACCTCTATGATGGATACCAGGTGAATGAAAATATTGAGCACTTTATGGGTTCTTTGGTTGTAGTTCAGGAAGGTATGATTCATGGAACTGTACCAGTCTTTAAACTGGTGGATGGACAACAGCGACTGATCACCATCTCATTGA
>PHBW01000004.1 GCA_002840715.1 Chloroflexi bacterium HGW-Chloroflexi-4 | reverse complement strand
GTACGGATTTTACGAGTTCGGTACCTCTCGGCTTGCCGTCCGGGACCAGCCTCGCCCGTCGAAGCCTGTCATCCCCGGTAAACAGATTATACATTAGTTTATTCCCTCTATGACCTGAACAAGGTAAAATCAATTCAACCAATACTCTTCTTTGCAGGTGACACATGATTAATTATTACAAAGGCAATGAGCGAACCGGAATAATTGAAATAGAAGAAGCCATTGAGGGGTGTTGGATTAACGTGATTGATCCAACAGATAAAGAGATGGATGTAATTAAGCAGTTGGGAATTCCCGGTGACTATATCACTTATTCGCTGGACCTTGATGAAAGACCCAGAACTGAAAAAGAAGATGATGGCACCACATTAATCCTGATCAAAATTCCATTTGATGATAAGCAGAATGAAGATGTGCCTTATGAAACCATACCTCTGGGCATTATTTTTAACGATAAACACTTGATTACAGTATGCAAACATAATAACGAAATATTGAACGAACTGCTTAAATCAAGGTATAAAGGGTTTTCGACAGCCAAGAAGATACGGTTCATATTACGTATTCTGCTTTTGGCTGCCACAAAATTTCTGTTTTACTTGAGGCAGATTAATCGCCACGTTGAAATGGTGGAAGATAAACTTCAAGCCTCCATGCGTAACCGTGAAGTGCTTGAGCTTTTGAAATATCAAAAAAGCCTGGTTTATTTTCAAACTGCTTTAAAATCCAACGAGTTGATGCTAGAGCGTCTGCAAAAGACCGCCTTGTTTCACCGCTACGAAGAGGATGAAGACTTGCTCGAGGATGTTGTGACAGAAAACCAGCAAGCAATTGAAATGGTCGTCATCGCTGAAAACATTTTAACCTCCACTATGAATGCTTTTAGTTCAATTATTTCAAATAATTTGAACGTAGTGATGAAATTTTTGGCTTCCGTAACCATTGTGTTGAGCATTCCCACCATTATTACAAGCTATTTCGGCATGAATGTCACAATTCCTTTTGGAGATCGCCCATGGGCTTATTTGGGAATTATTGGCTTGTTTGTGGCGGTTAGTTTGATCGTGATTTGGATCTTCAACCGCAAGAATTGGTTTTAACAAACGTGTGGACCGGACAGGACTCGAACCTGCGACCTTCTCTGTGTAAGAGAGACGCTCTAACCAACTGAGCTACCAGTCCGTCGCCCATTATACCAGAGAACAAATCCTTGGCAATGGATTGCGTTTGTCAGAGCCTTCCCCACCAAGAGAGAGGCTCAAAAAGACTTAAGCTCATCCCCGGTTGATTATAAATAAAATCTTGGTTACTGAAAATCAAATCGCCGTCGTAATTATCGATCTACTCACGGTGAGTAAGTGTATACAAATAAAGTCGGCAATAAACTATGGGTGAAATCTAGAAAACAAATTCAAGATATACAAATATATTTGAGGGAAAAATGTATAAATATTTAACGCTAATCTTAATTTCTGTAATTCTTGTAGCTTGTTCACCTTCCGTGAGTGCAATTCAGACACCTGTGGTAATGACAGTTGCGGTAATTCCGACACAAACTGCATATTCAACATATACTGCTTTGCCTCCAATTATTATTACAGCTACTTTGCCGCCATATACTTCGACGCCTGAACCAACTTAAACTCCAAGACCAACAAATACTCCCCAACCAACGGTAAATCCGGAACTTACAACAGATAAAGTAGAAGGTGTCTGGTTAGTGGGTGATGAAGTCGCTGCAGGAAAATGGAGAGCAATAGGTGGCGACTGCTATATGGTGACCAAGGATAGTCAAGGTGGGCAAATGAATATGGAGAGCGGAAATGGTTCAGTTATTGTTGTTCCTGAAAATGCATTTACTGTTGAGTTTGTTAGTTATCCAGGATATTGTACCTGGAAATATTTAGGAAAGTAGTTGATAAGTAAAGGAGCAGTAATATATTGACTGCTCCTTAAAAAAAAATACTTTTATCCTAAACGCTCAGTCGCAATTTTCACATAATCATTATCAATATCCTCGTACACCAGGTGTTTTTATTTATTCGGGGCGAGGATAACAGCTATTTATGATTTGGGTCACATTATTTTAGTACAGGCACTAGTCTTTTTCCTTATTATTCTTATGTTTCTTTGGTTCAAGAATTATCTTTCTTGAACCGATAGTTATGTATAATGGTTTTAATTATTGTTTTAGGCGTTAATAAACTTAATCGTAAATTGGGGTATCCATGCTGAACTTGGACATAAGAACCGTACTGCTGAGCTATACCCTTTGTAATCTCATTTGTGCTGTTGTTACTTTAAGCCTTTGGCGTCAGAATCGTTCAAGATTTGGCGGCCTGGGCTTATGCATGACAAATTTCATATTGAATTTTGTTGGCATCTTGTTGCTCTCTTTGCGCGGCATTATTTCAGATTTTTTATCAATTTTGGTCGGCAATACTCTTTTGGCGGCTGGAACATTGTTCCTATTTATGGGGTTGTCTGTTTTTCTGCAGCGCAAATTCAATCAAATTCATAATTTCATACTACTTGGAATTTATATAGGTTTGCAAACCTGGTATGTATATGGAAATCCTGATCTTCAAATCAGAACAATTCTTTTTTCAACTTTGATAGTAATTTATATAGGTCAAATGGTTTGGATGCTTTTCACCATTGAAGATCCATTTATTAGAGTATTTGTAAGAGAATTACGCATTATTAGTATTTTTTATGTTCTACTTGGGATAGCGAGAATCATTTATGCCATTTTTGTCCCCATGGGCAATGACTTTTTAAAAACAGGTATTTTTGAACCATATATTTTTCTTGGTTTTCAAGTAATTTATATTTCCACAACTTTTTATTTCTTTTTGATGGTGAATAAACGGCTTGTTCATAAGCTTGAAATGGATATTCAGGATTTCAAAACATTAGAGTCCGCTTTGAAGGTCAGCCAGGAAAAATTTCTAAAAGCATTTGTAAACAGTCCAGATCCTATGCTCATTACCAAAATGGAAGATGGGTTTATTCTTGATGCGAATGAAGCATTTGTAAGGCTTGTTGGCCATAATCGCAATGAAGTACTGGGAAGTACCACAGTAAAATTAGGAATTTGGGCAGACCCAGGTGAACGAATAAATGTTATGAAACATATAGATTCTTTTGGTAGGCTTCGTGAATATGAGTTTGTTGGAATTAATAAGAATGGTCAGAAATTAAACCTGGTTTATTCCGGTGAAACAATCAATATTAACAACGAGAAATGTTTAATCTCAATACTACAAGATGTAACAAGTCAAAAAAATAATGAACGTTTGCTTAATTTAAGGCTGGAACTATGGGAGTATTCTGCAAGCCACTCCATCATTGATTTGATGACAAGAGCATTAGATATGATTGAAGAACTCACATCAAGTAAGATCAGTTTTTTTCATGTAATTGTTGATGAGAAAAATATGGAACATCAAGCATGGTCAACACGAACGAAAAATATTTTTTGTAAAATGCAAAACGAAAGCATGCATCGAAATCTGGATGAAGCTGGTGTTTGGGCTGATAGTGTCAGACAAGAGAAGTCTATCGTTCACAACGATTTTAAATCCTTAAAAAGCAAAAAAGGATATCCTGAAGGTCACACCGAAATAATTCGGGAAATGACAGTTCCTATATTTTATAAAAACAAAATTGAAGCTGTTATTGGTGTAGGAAATAAAGAAACAGAATACACAAAAAAAGATGTTGAGCTCATTGAAAATGTTTCCAATATGGTATGGACAATTATCAGACAGAAACAAGCTGACGATAGGATTTTACAATTGAATGAAAAGCTTGAATCACTTGCAATGACTGATGAATTAACCAAAATTGCCAACCGTCGCGCATTTTTTATCAAAGGCGCTGAAGAGATCATCCGGGCTAGGCGGTACCATTTGCCGCTTTCGGTAATAATGTTGGATATTGATCGGTTTAAATTGATCAACGATACATTAGGCCACGATAGTGGAGACTATACTCTCCAGGTTGTAGCTGCAATTCTGCTTGAAGGCGTGCGTGAAGTGGACTCGGTCGGCAGATTGGGCGGCGAAGAGTTCGGAGTTCTTCTGCCCAATACAAAAATAGAAGATGCCATGAAATTAGCTGAAAGACTCAGAATCAGTATCGCTGAAAATGATGATTTGAAAACAAAACTTAAAATGAACATTACTGCAAGTTTTGGCGTCGCCGAATATCAATTGCAGATCAAAAACCTTGATGAGTTACTCAAAAACGCTGATACTGCCATGTATAAAGCCAAGAACACAGGCCGAAATCGGGTTGAGTTTTTTACCATTGAATTATCGTAATATTTATTGTTTCGTATTTTTATTGGTTTTTCAATACGAATTAAATTTTGCACACGAAAGTTGGTAGTTATGAAATTCGCCAGATTCATCACAAGAGAAAAAACAATACGCATGGGGTGGATCAACGAAGATCAAATTGGAGTCGTCGAGGGCGATATTTTTGGTGAATATCGGAGGCTTGAAGCAACTCTTTCATTAAATAATGTCACCCTTTTACCTCCGGTAGAACCCGGCAAAATTATTTGTTTAGGCCGTAATTACGTAGAACACGCAAAAGAGCAGGGCGCAGAAGTGCCAGAAAGCCCATTGATTTTTTTGAAGGCGCAGACGGCCATCCTCCCAGACCGCGGTGAGATAGTGCTGCCGGTTCAAAGCGAACAAGTTGAACATGAAGCGGAACTGGTCGTCGTCATCGGCAAAAAAGGCCGTTGGATACCCGTTGAACAATCTTTGAACCATGTGTTTGGTTTTACCATTGGTAATGATGTCACTGCTCGAGACTTGCAGCACAAAGACGGACAGTGGACCCGCGCCAAGAGCTTTGACACCTTTTGTCCGGTGGGTCCATGGATAGAAACGGATTTGGATCCCTCAGATACATTGATTACTTGCCGCGTAAATTCGGAACTAAGGCAGATGGCATCCACGCGAGAAATGGTGTTCACAGTCCCACAGATCGTGGCATATATATCAACCGTGATGACTCTTTTGCCTGGCGATTTGATATTTACCGGCACACCCGCCGGCGTCGGTCCACTCGTTGGTGGTGACGAAGTTGAAATTGAAATAGAAGGAATTGGGCTTTTACGCAACTCAGTACGAAATTCATGATTTAGAAAATTGAGTATTGTTTTTCTGGCAATTATCTGTTATTATTTGGTAATAAGATAAATAAGGTAAAGTTAGTAAAAAAAGAAACGAGGCCACACTTTTACCTTATTTCCAGTTTGATGTTTCACGGGTGTGGTTGATAAGAGCAGGATGGAAAAAATGAAAAATTATCGTACCAGGTTGTTGTCAAAGATATCATACATCATTGGAATATCATTAATTATATCTTCGGTTGTTTTTAACCTTTTTCCTTCCAGTTTGGTTTTTGCAAGTTCAAGTAGTGGTATTGGCTATAAGCTGAACCTCTCACATATTTATTGCGTAAATGAACAAGTAGAAGTCCATTTTGTGTTGCTAAATGTACCTGATGGCCAAACCCCGGGTACGTTGACTTATAACTATGGTTCAATTCCTCCAACCAGCCGCAGCGGAAATGCGTGGCATTTTTTTGATTACAAAAATAATGGTCATTATGATATTGAATCAGCATCTGTAGAAGTAGGCGGAATTAACGTTACTCTTGACAATCCTGGTGTTTACAGTGGTGATTATATTTGTGGATCTACAGAAACACCCACTTCAACATTGACTTTTACAACAACTCCGCCACATACTCAAACACCTACTAGTACAATAGCTGTAACAAACACCCCAACAAATATGGTCACTTCCACTGCAACCAACCCACCCACCTACACTGCAACTGCCACGTCAACCATTGTTCCTACCGTTACTAACACGTCTACAGTTGCTATCACTCCGACCGAGACTGCTACAGCTATAACAAACACACCAACCAACACGTCAACTTTGACAAATACTCCCACCATTTCTAATACGCCCACTGCGACCACAACGGGTACTCAAACCTCAACCAGTACACCGACGGTAACAAACACACCCACAGAGACCTCCACGCCAACGATCACGAACACCCCAACCATCACACCCACCGGAACGTTGACAACTTCAGCAACACCCACGGTAACAAACACACCAACCGTGACTAATACACCGACTAATACGGCTACAGTGACCAATTCGCCCACTGAGGCAGCAACACCTACTGTGACCAACACACCACCGCCCACAGCAACATTTACTGCGACTTCAACATCAACTTCAACTTCAACTGTGACTAGTACACAAGTCTTTACCGTCTCTAATACAGAAGTGCCTACCAATACACCTTCACCAACGATCGTGCCGACACTGCCTATTCCCGTTACTGGCGGAGATCAACAACTCATTATCCCTGTCACTGGCATGGATCTGATGGACAATGGATTCAATAAATCTTCAAAGATTATGTTGAATTTCGGATTCGGATTTATTGGCCTGGGTTTGCTTTTGCAAGGTTTTGGAAAGAAGAAATAATTTCTAATAAGAATGAATTAAGAAACACGAGTGCATAATTCTGAAATTGCACTCGTGTTTTTCAGTTAAAGATATGTGATTAGAAATGAAAGAATCCGCTTTTAAGCGTAGAGAATAAGAGCAGGGATAAATAATTATGATGCCTTTTTGAATGAAAATTTTGTAATTATTTATTTAACAAATGGATATGTTTTAAATTGCCTTAGTATTATCGTTGCGGGTTGTATAAAAAATGCGTAAAAAAAATCAAAAATAATGTACTAAAATGAAAAAAATTTACTCTAGATCACGTAATTTGTGTAAATAAGTAGTTATAATCAAAATAACGATTTAGTAATGTAAAAGTAATTGTTTTTTATAAAGGATGCTTAATATGAAAATATTGAAAATATTACACTCAGGGTGGTTAGCCAAGATTTCTTACATATTTGGCATTGCTCTAATTATTGCTTCTCTTGCAATTAATGCGTTTCCGGCCAAGGTGGTATCCGCCCACTCAAATAGCGTCACTGGTATTTCAGAATGTTTAAACAATGGAACAAGAAAAGTTATATGGAAAGTTTCAAATGATTATCGATATAAAGCATACATAATTAGCATTAATCGGAATGATATTTCTGGGATTGGTCTTGGAACGGAAGTTCCAGCTTATGGCAATGTCACGGGCACAGAAATAGTGGATGGTGCTGTTACAGGAACCATAACATTAACGATTCGTTCAAGATGGGATGTTGATAATTATGAAAGAAATAATTCAGGTTCAATAAACCTTGGCACTATTTGCCCAACCCAAACACCCACAAAAACAAATACTCCTGTAACTCCCACGAATACCCCAACTAACACGCCGGTTACGCCTACTAACACGCCTACCAACACGCCCGAAACTCCGACCAATACACCTACCAACACGCCCGAAACTCCGACCATTACACCTACCAACACACCGGAAACTCCGACCAATACGCCTACCAACACGCTCAAAACGCCGACCAACATACTTACCAACACACCGGAAACTCCAACAAATACGCCTACAATCACACCGGTAACTCCGACCAATACGCCAACAAACACACCGGAAACGCCGACCAATACCCCTACAAACACGCCGGAAACCCCGACCAATACGCCGACAACTACCAATACACCAACTGTAACTTCGACTATTACCAATACACCTACCATAACCAATACACCAACCATCACCAATACACCGACTAATACTCCAACCGGCACATTAACACCGTCGGCTACGCCCACAATCACCAATACACCGACAAATACTTTTACACCAACGGTGACCAATACCCCGACCATTACAAATACGCCGACTAATACCAACACGCCAACCATTACCAACACACCAACCATTACCAACACGCCAACCAATACACCGACTGTCACCAATACGTCAACGGCGACCAACACACCAACCATTACCAATACACCGACTGAAACGCCGACCCCGACCATAGTTCCAACTTTACCGATTCCAGTAACTGGTGGTGACCAGCAATTGATCATCCCCGTCACCGGCATGGATTTGAAAGAAAACGGCTTCAATAATGCATCAAAAATTATGATGAATTTCGGTTTTGGATTTATCGGCCTTGGATTGGTTCTACAAGGTTTTGGTAAAAAAGAAAGATAAATAGATCCTGATTAATTATGAATCTCGGGCGTGTTTCCTAGAATCGCGCCCGAGAATGGTATATACTCCAATTATGCTTGAAAAACTCAAGGCTAAGAAGCACGTATTCTATATCGGACTAGGGATTCTGCTGATTGGAGCAGGGTTGACTGGCAACTTAATCACGTTTTTTAAAAGTGATCCCCCTGAAATCACTGGTGCCTTTCGGTATGTCGAACGGATAAAGCCTGAAATTACAGAAACTGGAGAGATTGGAACCGTCGACGTCGTTATACCGGTTAAAGAAAACATTTACACAAAAAACAGCCTTGAAAATACTAATTATCTCGTGCACCCCGAGATATTAAAAGCACTCGAAATTCCTCTCATCCCAGACAAAATTGAAATTCCTTCGATTGGTTTGGTGGCACCAATTGCAATCGCCGAGTTCAACTTCACGGATGTGGAAGGTGAGACCTTTGGCCAATGGATTCCGCCCTCAGAATTCTCGGCTGCCTGGCATCCTAATTCTGCTCTCTTGGGATCCAATGGCAATACGGTGATTAATGGCCACCACAATGAATTTGGCAAGGTTTTTGGCAAACTGATTGATTTGGAATCTGGTGATCTCGTTTATATCTACGCCAAGGGCAGGAAATATTCTTTTGTCATTGCCAATAAGATGATCCTGCTTGAACGCGGCCAACCTGTGGATGTTAAGCTGGCCAATGCCACCTGGCTTGGCAAAACAGACGACATGCGCTTGACACTTGTTACTTGCTGGCCTGAAAAATCCAACACACATCGATTAATTTTAGTAGCTCGCCCCTATCGATAATTGAAGTCAGCAATGGATTAATATCGTTTTTTATTGCATGGTATAATCCATGAAAATCCAAAATTACGTCTCTTGAGGAGAATATCTATATGTCAGGGCATTCTAAATGGGCTACCATTAAACGTAAAAAAGGCGCAACCGATGCCAAACGCGGTCAGATATTTACCAGGCTGACCAGAGAAATCGTTATGTCAGCACGCGAAGGTGGAGCTGATCCAGATTCAAACTTTAGATTGCGGTTGGCCATCGATAAAGCTCGCGCACAAAGTATGCCCAAAGATAATATTGATCGCGCCCTCAAGCGTGCTGCAGGAGAAGGTAAAGAAGGTGAAGTTTACGAAGAAGTGACCTACGAAGGTTATGCACCTAATGGCATTGCCGTCATCATCGAATGTGTCACCGAAAATCGAAATCGCACAGTTGCTGAAGTTAGACATCTATTAACACGATCTGGCGGTAACATGGGCGAGTTGGGTTCAGTAGCCTGGCAGTTCAAACGAGCAGCCACTTACACCTTTGATGCCAGTAAATACGATTTTGAAAAAGTTTTTGAGCTGGCTGTTGAAGGCGGCGCGGATGATGTCAATGAAGACGATGGCGAAATCACCGTCATAGCTCCGGTTGAATCATTTAAAACCCTAAGTGACCGTTTTAGGGCAGCCAACATAATGCCTAATGATGCCGGGCTAAGCATGATCCCCACCAATGAGATGGAATTGGGCGTTGAAGATACCCTTCAGGTGGTTCGCACCATTGAAAACCTTGAAGAGCTGGATGACGTTCAGAACGTCTATTCAAACCTCAAGATTTCAGAAGCAGCTATGGCGGCTCTCGAATCCGAGTAATCCCGATGCTGGCATTGGGAGTGGATCCTGGCACTGAAACGACCGGATATGCGATCGTTGAAGAAGATGAAACTGGTTTTTTACGCGCTTTGAAATATGGTGTCATTAAGACCAATCATTCAGAATCCGCTGAAAAACGTTTGCAAATCATCTTCAAAGAAATGAGCGAAATAATCAATCTCCACCGTCCTCAAACAGGCGCGGTGGAGAAATTGTTTTTCCAGAAGAACGTCACCACCGCTCTGGCAGTCGGGCAAGCCAGGGGAGTCATACTTTTAGCAATGGCTGAAGCCGGAGTTGAGATTGCAGAATACTCACCGCAGGAAGTAAAAATGGCTGTCACCGGATATGGTGCGGCTGAAAAAAAGCAGGTGCAGGTCATGGTTCAAACCATGCTTGCCTTAAATGAGCTTCCCAAACCTGATGATGCTGCAGACGCACTGGCAATTGCCATCTGCCATTTGCATTCAATCGGCTATAAAAAGAGATTGGCCCAATAATATGGACATGATTAACAGCACTTCCAATCCACAAATTAAACTGATCCGAAAACTCAAAGACAGAAAGTATCGCGCAGAAAGCAACTTTTTCTTTCTCGAGGGTGTTCGCATCGTCATTGAGGCTCTGAATGCAGGCGAATGGATCACCCAATTGATTGTCTCGCGCGATTTGATCGGCAGTGCCAAAGCGGTTGAAGTTGTGGAAGAAGCCGAATGCAAGGGTGTTGCGATCATGGAGGTCAGCAAAGAAGTATTTGAGTCCATCTCTGGCAAAGACGGGCCGCAGGGTGTGGCTGCTGTCGCTCAACAAAAATGGACTGAACTGGATTTAAACACTCCACCCTTACCCGGCATCTGGATTGCACTTTACCAGATCGCTGATCCCGGCAATTTGGGCACCATCCTGCGCACTCTTGATGGCATGGGCGGCGAGGGAGTGATACTCCTGGATCACTGTACCGATCCTTTTGACCCGTCAGCCATCCGTGCCAGTATGGGTTCTGTCTTTTCAAAAAAAATCATTAAATCAACTTCACAAACCTTTATGGATTGGGTGAAGAAGAATAACATATTGGTGACCGGTACAGCGGATTCTGCGAAAACGGATTACCGGCAGTATCAATATCCAAAAAATGGCATTTTGCTGATGGGCAGTGAGCGTGAAGGTTTGCCTGAAGCGTTGGCAGCTATTTGTAATGATGTGGTGTCCATTCCCATGGCAGGGAATGCTGATTCACTCAATCTAGCCGTTGCTTCATCCATCGTTTTATATGAAATCGCCTGGCAGCATAAAGAGTAGTGAGAGGGCTATTATGATCGCATCCATTGAGGGTAATGTCACACAAATCCTGGAAGACAGTATTGTCGTCACCGTCTCAGGCATTGGCTTCAGAGTCTTCGTCCCGTCCAATGTCAGCCGCGATGCAGAATTGCACCATGTGATTGCGCTCTTTACCTATTTGGTGGTCAAAGAGGATTCTTTGACACTCTTTGGGTTTGACTCCATTGAAGAACGTGAAATGTTCGTACTGTTATTGAGCGCCAACGGAGTGGGTCCGCGAACGGCGCTAGCCATCCTTTCAACATTGTCTCTCGAAATAGTCTCCAATGCGGTCATCCAGGAACAGCCCGATATCTTCAGCCGGGTTTCTGGGGTCGGCAAGAAAACTGCTCAGAGCATCATCCTTCAGCTTCAGGGAAAAGTCAAAAAGGGTTCTGGATCACCGCTTTCAATCCTCCGCGATGTGGATAGCGATGTGATTGCCGCTTTGACCAGCCTCGGATACAGCGTGGTTGAAGCTCAAACCGCCTTGCAGATGATCCCCAAGAACGCTCCTGAGGATATCGAATCAAGAATTCGACTGGCGCTACAATATTTTTCCTGATCCAATTAGGTTCATAAAACTAAACAGCAAATAATTGCATTTTTATGAAGTAAAATAAAGTGTCAAGTGAAGCACTGCTTGACTAAATAGTAAATTGGATGGACTTTTGGCATTCTTGATTGCCAAAAGCATTTTCAAAAAAACATTAAGGAAACCGAAAATATGGCAGGCATAACAAGGGACCTGGGCATCGACCTGGGGACAACCAATACAATATTTGCAGAGGGAACTCAAATCCTTTTGCAGGAACCTACCATGGTTGCCATCATCGTCGATGAAGACAAGATGGTTGAATGGGGACAAGCAGCAAAAAACATGGAAGGCCGAGTTCCTGACAGCATCGAAGTGGTTCGTCCGTTGCGCCACGGGGTGATCGCGGAATATGAAGTTACCGAAACGTTGTTGAAATACCTGACCAAAAAAGTGTGCGGACCGATGCGTTTGTTTCGTCCGCGCATGATGATCACCGTGCCTTATGGCGTCACCAGCGTGGAGGGCAGAGCCGTCCATGAAGCAGGGATTGGCGCAGGCAGCCGCGAAGTATACCTGGTGCCTCAGCCTCTGGCTGCTGCACTCGGCGTGGACCTGCCGGTTGGCACACCTTCAGGCAATATGGTCATCAGCCTGGGAGGCGGGGTCAACCAGGTCGCTATTATCAGTTTGAACGGCATCGTTTCGGGCGACGCAGCCCGCACCGGCGGACAGGAACTCGATGAAGCCATCGTTAATTATGTGCGCAAGCGCTTTGGCGTCATCATCGGCATGCCCACCGCGGAACATGCCAAGATCACTATCGGCGCTGCCACGCCACAAGATCAGCAGCTTTCCCTGGAAGTACAGGGGCAGGATCAGGTCACCAGTCTGCCCAGACCGGTGGTTCTGACTACGGATGATATCGTTGAAGCCGTTCAGGAACCCCTGACCGAATTGGTCAAGATCATCAAGAAAGTGCTCGAACGTACGCCGCCTGAGCTCGTCTCGGATATCATTGACCGTGGTGCCGCCATGTGCGGCGGCGGGTCGCTCCTGCGCGGCGTGGATAAGTTCCTGACCCGCGCCATTGGCATTCCGGTTTACATGGTCGATAATCCGCTGACTTGCACCGTTGAAGGCGCCGTCAAAGCCTTGGAAATGAAAGACCTGCTCAAGCGCAGCCTCGCTTCCAGCTAATAAATAGAATCGGAAATCTGTTTTTGGATTTCCGATTCTTGCACTGATATAAATATTCCGGTTGTCTGTGATTAATCAAAGACCGAATTCTGAAAAGGAATTCGGTCTTTTGCTATTTGGAGTAGATTCATAAGAATACCGGGAATCTTGGCTTTAAGATTCCCGGTATCTGGGGTTAAACATACTCTCATATAAGTGTTGGCTGATAGACTATCACTTATTAATCTCTGCTCGAAGAAGACCTTCCAGTCAACAAAAACGCATAATACAGCACTGTGGTGACGGCTTGCAGAGCACCCGCCACATACGTCCAGGCAGCGGCATCCAACACTTTACTGACGCCTTCATTTTCGCTTGAATAAATGATCCCTGAGCCGGCCAGCCAGGCTTTTGCCCGGTTACTGGCATCCAGTTCCACCGGAAGGGTGATCAGTGAAAATACGGCAGTCAGTGTGAACAGTGCCAGACCTGCCCATGCAAGTGTGGTGCCCATTGAGGAGGACATAAACAGGCCCACCATAAAGATGATCGGTCCCAGCCAGCTTCCTATTTGCACGGAGGGTACCATAAAGCTTCTGATCTTCAACGGACCGTAATGCTCGAGATCCTGGATGGCATGACCGCACTCGTGGGCTGCCACACCGGCAGACGCCACACTTGGGCTGCGGTAAACCCCCGTGCTCAAACGCAGCACTTTTTTGGAGGGGTCATAATGATCGCTCAAGTTGCCGCCAACTTCTTCGATTTGCACAGAATGCAATCCGTTGCTGTCTAGCATACGCCGCGCCACTTCCGCACCGGTCAGACCGGTGGTCGTGCCGACCTTTGAATATTTATTGAAAGCCCCCTTGACCTTTGCCTGTGCCCATAAGCCTAACAGCAGGGCAGGCAAACTGAAGAGAAGATATAATCCGTAACCACCTAGGTACATTTTTGCTCCTTATGAATCTTTTTCGATTGTTAAAATATTAACACAGCCTCATGAATAAAGTGTTAGAAGATTATCAGCAAAGTATAAAAAAACTCCCATGCAGGGAGTCGGTGAAAAGTGGTGCGGTTTGCGTATAGGAGTGTCCCCGGTGGGATTCGAACCCACACCGACGGCTTCGGAGGCCGGCACGCTATCCATTGCGATTCGAACCCACACCGACGGCTTCGGAGGCCGGCACGCTATCCATTGCGCCACGGGGACGAACCGCTCTATTTTACCAGAGAAAGCCGGTTCGTCCTCAAACTGTGTGAGTTTACTTTATTCTGTTGTCTTTTCAACCACAATGGTGAAATTGGCTGCCAGTGCCGCCAGTGCGCCTACTGCCGCCCACACCGGCAGCAGCAGTGTGCCGATCACGCCCACCGTCATGGGAATTTCAATATAGGTGGCGCCTTTTTCATCCTTGATGATGATGCGGCGTACATTTCCTTCATGCAGGATCTCTTTCACTTTAGAAAGCAGTGCCTCGCCGTCCACGCGGAATTCTTCATATCGTGTATTTTCAGTGGTCATTTTCGCCTCGTATAAATCAATATACACAATATACGCTGCAAACTTGATTAGGTTTCAAAATATAATTGGATTGGCGTCCAAAAGGTTGGAAAATCAAACCCACCTGCGGCATTCTGTCCAAACGCAGCCGTGGATTCCACTGCATCCAAGTTCAACGGACCGTAGATATGCGGAAACAATTCATCACCGCCGATCAGGTTCTCGAAAACCAGTTTGGCAGTCAGTTTGTCAGGGTTGATGCCCAAGATCAGTAATCCGCTTTGACCGGCGTAATAGCGTTCACCAACGCCGACAATTTGTTCCTGCTTTGAGCAGTGGATGAAGCCTTCCAGTTCAAATCCTTCCGGCTCATAACGTCCGGCGAGTTGACCTTTTTGCCAGGCAGCGGGGGTCGTAATATGATAGATCATGGCTAACCTCTCACAAAATGGGGCATATTATCCGGCAGTTCTATTGACAGCTCCACCAAACCGGACATTTTTCCGTCTGCATACCAGGGGCACTGGTAGATCAGTTTTTTCTTGCCTTGTTTTTCAATGGTATAGATATTCACTTTTTCAGATTGCATCATCTCGTTGATCATCTGTCTGGATTTTTCTGAATGGCAATCCATCAAGGATTTGCCGATCAGTTCTTTGCCGCCGTCCTTTGAAAAAGATAAAGCAGATTTTTCATTCATCTCGAGCACCACACCGTTGGTGTCGCACACGGTGATGGCAAAAGGTACGTTGTTGGTCCAGGCTGAATTGCTCATGATGTCTCCGTTGGGTGGGATTGATTGACAAGCTTCGTGATGGCTTTAAAAAACTCTTTTTCTTTTTCCAATGAATATATATGTTTGCGAATTTCAGGTGTGTTCAGGTAACCATGCAAGTAGCGGGTGAGGTGTTTTCGGAACAGCATCACGCCGATCTTTTCGCCGTAATGCTCTGCCATTAGATGCAGATGAAGTTCCACCACCCGCAGCAGTTCGGTTTGTGACTGTTCCTCGCGCTGTGAGCCGCTGAACACCCACGGATTGCCGATGGCAGCACGTCCGATCATTACCGCATCGCAGCCGGTTTGCGCCATCATGCGTTCGGCATCAGCCAGACTTTTTACATCCCCGTTGCCGATCACCGGAATGCTGAGTTGGGCTTTAATTTCACCAATCGCGTCCCAACGGGCCGAGCCGGAATATTCCATCTTGCGAGTGCGGGCGTGCACGGTGATGGCGCTGGCGCCGCTTTCCTGGATGATGCGCGATGTTTCGAGGTAATTCAGCGAATCATCGTCCCAGCCTAAACGGATCTTGGCGGTTACCGGCACATCCAGGTGTTTTACCAGGCTTTCAACGATTTGTCCGATCTTGAGAGGATGTTTAAGCAACCCGGCGCCTGCGCCGCGGTTCGACACATTCTTGGCTGAACAGCCCATGTTAATGTCGATGTATTCAGGGTTGTGCTCACGCAGCTTCAACGCGCCAGCCAGCATGCGCTCCGGTTTGTCGTCGAAGATTTGATAGGCGAATGGCCTTTCATCGTCAGAAAACTTGATTTGGCTGAGCAGATGCGGGTGTCCCTGCTTGATATCAATCGCATTGATGAATTCCGAGATTGAAATAGCTGAGCCGAATTGTTTGCTGACCAAACGCATGGGAGAGTCAGAATAACCATCCATCGGCGCCAGAATCAGCTTGCCGGCGATGGAAATATTGCCAATTGAGAATACAGTTGCGGTATGATTAAGGCTCATGATCGAAAGGATTATTCATCGTCCTATGAGAAAAAGTATAAAAATTCGCACGTTGCGCATAGTCACATTTGTTGTTGCATTTCTATTATTATTGAACTTGCTTGGCTGTTCAAAACTGCCGGGCAGCACACCAAACGCTGAAGCTACCAATACACCTAATGTGATTTCAACAGCTGAAATGACTTCGACCGAGATTCAATTGCCAACCGAATCAGTAACAGAAACAATCGAGCCCACGGTTAACGCAGAACCTTCAAATAAAACCGTCTATCGGTTTGAAGTTGACCTCGATTATAACAAGCATAGTCTGCTTGTGCGGCAAACCATCCAATATCAGAATCAAACAGGGCAGGTCTTAACAGAAATCAAGCTGGTGGTTCCTCCTAATGCCAAATCAAAAGTTTTTTCGTTAAATTCACTTGAAGTCTTTGGTGATGCAACATTGAAAGATTACTCATTGGATGGTGTCATGTTGACGCTTCAATTAGCCCAGCCGTTGTCTGCGATTGGCAGTATTTCAATTTCGCTTAATTACAATTTGAATCCTAAAATGCAAGGCGGCGTTTTGGGATATAGCGCCAAACAGCTCAACCTTTCTGACTGGTATCCATTTGTGCCGCCTTACGATCTGCAAAACGGCTGGATCATTCATCAGCCGGCCGAGGTGGGTGAATATCTCGTCTATGAGGGTGCCGATTTTGACCTGACCCTCAACCTGATCGATCCAACCGGGTTAATTGTTGCCGCCAGCGTGGATGCAGCCCCCTTGGATTTGGATACCTATCACATCCTCGCCGAAAACAGGCGCGGAATTACATTATCGATCAGCGACCAATACACCCTGGTCACCAACACCATTGATGGCATCACAGTCAAAGGTTATGTCTTCGTAGGCGATGAAGTCGCCGGTCAGGCAGCCGTGGATTACACCGCCAGCGCACTGCAGTTGTATTCAGAACTGTTCGGCCTGCCTTATCCGCATCAGACCCTCAGCGTGGTCGAAAGCGACTTCCCTGACGGTATGGAATACGACGGCCTCTATTATCTCAGCGATTTCTATTACAAGAACTACGACAGCACCTTTCAAAATTACCTGGCCCTGCTGTCTGTGCACGAAACCTCCCATCAATGGTGGTTTGCCGCCGTTGCCAATGACCAGGCCCTCGAACCCTGGCTGGACGAATCCCTCGCCACCTACAGCGAATACCTCTACATCGAGCGCTACTACCCCGAGCTGACTAACTGGTGGTGGGATTACCGCGTTAATTACTATAAGCCTGCCGGCAGGGTCAACCTGACCATCTACGACCAAACTGAGCTGCGCGCCTACATAAATGCCGTCTATCTTCAAGGTGCTGTATTTCTTGATAAACTGCGTCAAGCTTTGGGCGACGAAGTCTTCTTTGCCGGGCTGAAGATTTACACCAACACCTACAATCAACAGATTGCGAGCTGGGAAGAATTTCTAGAGGTCATGGAACCCGATCCATCCGATGCGATTAAAACCCTTCTGCAAGAAAATATCAAATAAGGTGGGTTCCGCGCGACTTTTGCGCCCCCGATCGAAGCGAGTGGGGTTGCTGAACCCATCACATTGAATTGTCATCACAATAGGAACACTTATGGTGGGTCGTCTTTATTGCGATACACCTAAGAGAATCCGTTGATGATTATGGCATATTAATATTGCCATCTTTGGCAACCCACACTACGCCAAATCCATCCCTTGACAAAATAGAACAAACGAACTAAAAATATACCCACTTGAACACAATGAAATTGTCGGATTCGAATTCAAAGAAACGAACATTCGTTTCCAACCACAAAATTACGCTTACCTGTTCTAAAAATTGCTGCAAAGCTATAAGATCAAAAAATTAATGACTTATCACACTTAAATCGATTCGTTTTACCTGTGCCCGAGCGGAGCGAAGGGTAGTTGTTTTCGGATTTTTCAAAGAACAAAAACGAATATTTTTTATAAATTACTTTTGTGTAATTAGGATTATTTTGCGTGGTTCGTGGTTAAAAAGAATTAAAGTCACGATGTTTTCTCAACTAAGTTTACAAAGATACAATTCTCTACTCTCCATTCTCCACTCTCGGCCTTTCCATCCCTCTTGACAACGAACAAATGTTCTATATAATAAAGATATGGAACATGACTTGCGCTCTGAGCTCGCTTTACCCCTCGCCAACGAACTGCTGGTCGTTTTCGGCCCGCACGCCGGGGGCAGGCGCATGCTCGACCTCTCCGCCCGCCTGACCTTGCGCGGACCCGTCTACATGCTGGATTGCGGCAACCGCAGCAACATGTATCACGTCGCCAAAGAACTGCGCACCCTGACCGGCGATCCGGCGGGCATGCTCAAGAACATTCGTCTCTCTCGCGCCTTTACCTGCTATCAGGTGCTTTCACTGCTTGAAAAGATCCGCCCCGAACCCGGGGTGCCGATCTTGATTCTCGATCTGCTCAGCACCTTTATGGATGAGAGTGTGCATCTCGACGAAAGCGTCATGCTCTTTGAAAAGACCCTGACTTGCATCCAGCGCACCAGCCATTTGGTGCCGGTGGTGGTTAGCGCCAAGCCGCTGCTCTCCATTTCCAGTCCGCGGCTGGTGCTGCTCGGCATGCTCAAAGGGCAGGCCACCCACATCTGGGAGGAGCTTTCCCTCGATCCGCCGCCGCCCGTTGAATACCAGCCCGCGCTCTTCCCCGGGGCGTTGTTGCCCAGAGAGGGCAGGTAGCCATGGGACGCACAATACAATCTGCCACCCAGACCTGGGTAGAAGAAGATGCGGCCCTCCGGCGTTTCGTGCGCGCTCTGCGCAAGAGCGATCAGGTCTTGATCGACGAATTGATCGCCCTCTCGCATTCGCACGTGGCCGAAGCCTCCTATGCCAGCAATCTCTATCCCATGGATATCTATCTGGTTTCCATGCTGCTCGAGCTCTACAAAAAGGTCAAACAGCTCGAGCTGAAGCTTGAGCAGAACGGCCTGCTGCCGGTCGAAGAACTCCATCCCTCGCGCGGATTGGTCTCGCTGCTGGAGCTGGTCAACCAGGAGCCGGATGCTCCTGCCGACGAAGCGCCGGCATTCGTTTCTCCTGACGAGGATGATGCGCCCGCCGAATATGTTGACCTGCAGGAAGGCGCCTGACGTGAGCACGCTTCGCGGCTGGCTGCTCGATCTTTACGAAGACCCCGCAGACGGCCTGCGGCTGTGGATCATCTCCGAAGAGGGTGAGCGCCTTTGCCTCAGGCAGCCCATGCCCATCACCTTTTACGCTGCCGGCGAGGCCGAGCAGCTTCGTTCGCTGTGGAAGTTCCTGCGAAAGCAGCCGGGGGTGCTCTCGCTCAGCCGCGAGACCCGGCGCGACGTCTTTCTGCCCGCGCCCATCCCTGTGCTGCAGGCGGTCATTGACAACCCCATCCGCCAGACGCGGATTTTTCGTGATGTGCAGAAACAGTTTCCGCATCTCACTTATTACGACTCGGATATCAGCGTCACCACCCGGCATGCCGCCCTGTACGGCACCTTCCCCATGGCTTTCTGCGAAATTGAAGCAGACGATGACAACAACCTTCAGTCGCTGCGCGTGCTCAACACCCGCTGGGACCTCTCCCCGGTCTTCCCCGTCTTCCGCACGCTCGCCATTGAGCCGGATTGCGACCCCGTGCGCGGCACGCCCAAAACCCTCAAACTGCACTTTCAACAGCGCCAGAAATCCCTTTGTCTCGATGACCCCGCTGAATTGATTTCACGCCTGAACAGCATTCTGGATGAGGTTGACCCCGATTTCATCCTCACCCAGTGGGGCGACAACTGGCTCATCCCCGAACTGCTGAAGCTGTCAGAGCAGGCCGGTGAGACGCTGCATCTCAACCGCGATGCTGAACGCGATGTGCGCTGGCAAAAAGAACTGACCTACTTTTCATACGGACAGATCATCTACCGCGCAGAAGAGGCGCACCTTTTTGGGCGCTGCCACATTGACCAGCGCAACGCCATGATGTGGAAGGATTACGGCCTCGATGGTGTGCTCGAATCGGCGCGCGTTACCGCCCAATCCATTGAGCGCGCCGCGCGCGTTTCGCCGGGGTCGGGCATCTCGGCCATGCAGATGCTCACCGCGCTTGAACATCAGATTCTCGTGCCCTGGCACAAACAGCAGGTAGAAGAGTTCAAAAATGGCATGGATCTGATCCACCGCGACCGGGGCGGGTTGATCTATCAGCCCATTGTCGGCCTGCATTCTGATGTCGGTCAGATCGACTTCATCTCGATGTACCCGGCCATCATCATCAAGGGCAACATCTCTCCTGAGGTGCCGCTGCCCAACGGCATTGTCCCGGCCAGCGACGAGCTGGGGGTGGTGCCGCTGACCCTCAAGCCGCTCTACGAAAAGCGGGTCGCGCTCAAGCTTAACCAGGCCAACCTGCGCAAGGGCGACCCAATTGCCAAACGGGATTCCGCGCGCGCCTCGGCCTTGAAATGGCTGCTGGTGGTGTGCTTTGGTTTTTTGGGTTACAAGAACGCGCGCTTTGGGCGCATTGAAGCGCACGAGGCAGTCACCAACGGCGGACGCGAGGTGCTCATCCGCGCCAAGGAGATTGCCGAATCCATGGGCTTTGAGGTACTGCACCTCTTTGTGGATGCCCTGTGGCTCAAAAAGCCCGGTGCGGTCAATAAGCGCGACTTTCAGGATGTACTCAACGAGATCACCGAGCAAACCGGGCTGGGGGTCTCATTGGACGGCGTTTACCGTTGGGTGGCCTTTCTGCCGTCGCGAGCCGACAGCCGCATTCCGGTGGCCAACCGCTACTTCGGTGTCTTTCAAGACGGCTCCTCGAAGGTGCGCGGCATTGAGGTGCGCCGGCGCGACACGCCTCCCTGGGTGAGTGAGATCCAGACGCGCATGATGGATACGCTTGCCAAGGCTTATTCCCTGGAGGCTCTGCCCGAAAGGCTGAATGAGGCCTTTAATCTTTTCCGCAGTGCGCTGACCGACATGCGCGAGGGCAAGGTGCCGGTTGAAAAACTGGTGGTGACCTGCCGTATCACCCACGAACTCGAGGCTTACAAGTCGCCCACGCCGGCAGTCCGCGCGGCAAAACAGCTTCTTGAGCAGACCGGCAAGCGTGTGCGTCCGGGTCAGAAGATGCGCTTCATTTACACCCGCGGCGAACAGGATGTCAGTGCCTGGGAATCCAGCGAAAAACTGGATCCCTCCCGGCTCGACAAGGAGAAATACATTGAACTGATGGCCAGGGCGGCTTCGAGCGTGCTTTATCCTTTCGGCATCGAGAACGAGGAGTTGAAACAGTGGGCACACTCCGCTACAATTACATTGCCATTAAAATTCGAAAGGCAGGATGCTCATGTGCGGCCGATTTGCAATCATGTACGACCCGGAAGAGTTGAAAGACACGCTGGGCTTGGCGGACGTGCCAGCCGAGCTGCAGCCCAACCCTAACGTCTCTCCGGGGGATGGGGTGGCGGTGGTCACCGACGGCTTGAAGCGCAGCCTTGATTTCTTTAAGTGGGGGCTCGTGCCCAGTTGGGCTAAAGATATCTCCATTGGCAATAAAATGATTAACGCCAGAGCAGAAACCCTGATCGAAAAACCGTCTTTCCGCAGTGCGTTTGCCAGAAGGCGCTGCTTGATCCCCGCCAGCGGTTTCTATGAGTGGCGTGCGGAGGGCGGCCGTAAGCAGCCTTATTTCTTCCAGCTTGCAGATTATAAAGTGCTAACTTTTGCCGGGCTTTGGGAGCACTGGGAGGATAATCAGGGCAACGAGCTTTTTTCATGCACCATCATCACCACGGCGCCAAACGAAATGGTGGCTGAGTATCACGACCGCATGCCGGTGATCTTTGACGCAGAGACCTGTTGGGCGTGGCTTGAAGACAAGCCGGTTAAAGAATTGCAGCCCTTGCTTCAATCATATCCGGCTGAAAAAATGGCTGTGCCAATCCAATTGAATCCGCTTGATTTGCGCAGAATTGATAGGTAGAAAACTCCGGTTATCAGTATAATAATCCAATCATTGTGTAGGGAGTCAAAAATGTTGGATAAATCGAAAATTGCAATCATTGGTTATGGTGTCATGGGGAAGGCAATCGTCTCCAGTTTGATCAACGATGGAAAAGTAAAGCCTGAAAATCTGATTGTGGTTGAACCAACGCCTGATCGATTGGAGGTTCTTCAACAGGAATTTGGAATTACCGGCTATGCTGACAGTGCTGATGTAATTGGACAGGCTGATATCGTCATCGTGGCTGTAAAACCTCAGGGTTTGAGTCACCTTTCAAAATCGGTGAAAGGCAATATTAAAAAGGATGCGTTGGTCATCTCCATCATGGCCGGTGTTTCATTGGCGACTCTGAACGAAAAACTCGGAGTCGAGCAGATCATTCGCACCATGCCGAACACACCGGCGCAAGTGGGCATGGGTATTACCGTTTGGGTGAAGACGCCGCAGGTCAGCGATGAAAAGAAAGAAATGGCATCCGAGATCATTAAAACCCTGGGTGACGAAGTCTTTGTGGATGATGAAAGCTATCTGGATATGGCCACGGCTTTATCAGGTTCTGGCCCGGCTTATGTGTTCCTTTTTATGGAATCCATGATAGACGCGGGTGTACACATGGGCTTTCCACGGCGTATAGCCGAAAAGCTGGTAACACAAACCGTTCGCGGCAGTGCCGAATTCTTCCTTCAAAATCACGAACATCCTGCCAGACTGCGCAATGATGTCACATCACCAGGCGGCACATCCGCTGAAGCGTTATATTATCTTGAGAAGGCTGGCTTTAGAACCGCAATCTCACGTGCAATTTGGGCGGCATATGAACGCTCAATTGAGTTGGGCAAGGGTAAAAGTAAACTGGTTGTTGATGACAAAAACAAGCCAGAATAAATAATAACGAGGACGAATATGGATCGGATATCAATCATTGAAGTAATCAAGAAGAATCCTGTAATTGACGTTCTGATCGTCGGCGCTGGCATTAATGGAGCTGGTACTTTTAGAGATTTGGCGCTCAACGGTGTAAATGTGCTTTTGATTGACAGGGGAGATTTCTGTTCAGGTACCTCTGCCACTTCTTCACATATGGCACACGGCGGCATACGATATCTCGAAAATGGTGAATTTCGTTTGGTTGAAGAAGCAGTAGCTGAACGCAACCGCATGATCGAGAATGCGCCGCACCTGGTTCAGCCTTTGCCAACCGTGATCCCGATTTTTAAGGTTTGGTCCGGATTGTTGAATGCCCCATTGAAATTTGTCAATCTTCTTGATCGACCCTCAGAACGTGGAGCACTGGTAATCAAAATTGGTCTCATCTTTTATGATTCATTTACCCGAAAACAAAAAACCGTCCCTCGCCACAAATTCTTTGGTAAATCAGTAGCTTTATCGAGATATCCCTTCCTTAATGAGAATATCAAATATGCTGCCCTTTATTACGACGGACACCTCCTTTCGCCAGAACGCATGACCGTTGAAATTATTCTCGATGGTGAAGATGAAGGTGAGCATGCCAAGGCTTTGAACTATGCGTCCTTCAACAAAATTGAAGATGGCAAAGTATTGATTAAGGATGAAGAAACCGGCGAATTGCTGTCAGTGAAACCAAAAATGATCATCAACGCCGCTGGTCCGTGGATCGATTACGTCAACCAGAACGCCGGCGTCAAAACAAAATACATCGGCGGTACGAAAGGCTCTCATCTCGTCATAAAAAACGATGAATTACGTAAAGCCGTTGGAGAGTCGGAATTTTTCTTTGAAAATAAAGATGGTCGCATCGTATTATGTCTGCCATTTTATGACAAGGTGATCGTTGGTACTTCTGACCTGCCAATTGATAACCCTGACGACGCCCATTGTACCCCTGAAGAAGAGGAATACTTCATTAACCTGGTTGATCGCGTCTTCCCTACGATAAAGATCACCCGCGACCAGATTGTTTTTCGCTTCTCTGGTGTCAGACCATTGGAATATCAACACGCCAAAACAACGGGGCAGATCACTCGTGATCACAGTGTCAAAGAAGATATGGTTCAAGGATTCCCTGTATTAAGCCTGGTGGGCGGTAAATGGACGAGTTTCAGGGCGTTCTCCGAGCAAGTGGCTGCGAAAGTGATGGCTGGGTTGGGTAAAATAAAATCCAAGTCAACAGAAAGCCTTCCCATCCGTGGAGGTAAAAACCTGCCCTTAACCAAAACTCAAAAAGAAGCATATACCAAGACCCTAGTTTCAAAGTATGGATTTAGCGAAGAATATGCACGAGAATTATTGACGCGTTACGGCACCTGTGCAGAAAAGATTGCTGATCAAATTGAGAAAAGCAAAGGTAAGATGATAAAATCCATCCCCAATTGGAATTCAGGAGAATTGGTTTATATTTTGAAGAATGAAAAACCCTTACATCTTGATGACTTGTTTGTGCGCAGATCCACCATTATGTGGCTCGGCAACGCTTCTGACGAAGTAATAGAAGAATTTGCCGATATCATGGCAGATGAGTATAAATGGTCAATGTCGAAGAAAAAAGAAGAAATAATCAAAGTAAAGAACATAATAGCCAATAGCTAGAAAAAAACAACTCTCCATTTCTGGAGAGTTGTTTTTTCTAAGATTAGTCTTCAGCTTTATTCCAAATTGGATCGCGTAAGATGAGCAGTGTGATCAATAACAGGATGATGATTGTTGGCCAGCCTATACCGAAAGAGGTGACGGTGTCAGTTGGGGTGTAGAACATTCCCATGAAATAGCTTAGTGATTGGTTAAAAAGAGCGTGCAAAAAGGCAGCCAGCCAGACGGCTTTTGACTTCAACACTGCATAACCCAGGATGAAGGCCAAACCAACGCAATATGGGATGAATAGGAAGGCTCCCAAAACCGGATGTAACGGATAGTTAAATCCCATCAAAATGACTGGCATGTGCCAAACGCCCCATATAATACCGACTAGAATAATGGCCTTTATTTTGCCCAACTTCATCAATGCAGTCTGAAGATAACCGCGCCAGCCGTATTCTTCACCAAAGGTCACGACTAATCCAAGGAAGGGTCCAAGCAAAAGCGTTTGAGCAGCAACAATGACCATGAACAATGGATAAGCCATACCAGAAATCGATGCTTGCGCTTGCATCATGGCAATATCCACTGGCGTGCCCATTTTAAACAACCATGATAGTACTGTTTGGAGACCAGTATAGGCCAGAATACCCATACCAAACAAAAGCCAAAAAATTGGCTTTCCGCCTGCCATGTTTACAATTGAAAAGGAGTTTTTTCCACCCACAAGTCTTAAGACAATTAACAGAATCAAGCCAAGAATGCCTGGAAGGATCAAAACGGTATTTAGCGAAAACAACACAGATGGATTGAATAATGTAACGATAAAAACAGCCAGATACATTAAGGTAAAAATGATAAAGTACCAAATGAACCAGCGTGATGTCGTTCGATTGGTCTTAATATAGATGGGGCTATCCTTAAAAAAGAACATTCCCAAAATCATCGCAGAAAACGCTGGCAACAGCATCTGAGTTTGTAAACCAACAACCACAGAAGGATTATTTAGTCCTCCAGTGAGAAAGATTACAAGATCCAGGGACCATGTAAGTCCGAAGGTTAACGCAATAAATGCACCTACTTGCTTCCAATTTACCTTTGCACTGGATACTGGAGACGTGTCAATAACTGACCCACCTGATACAACAGAAGAAGTTTCCATATTAATCCTTTTATATGATTTTTCTAAATAAACGATACCTAACCCATTATAATCGGCAAGTTTTTGAAAAAATTTACCCTTTTTATATCCAATCGATATTACTTTTTATAGTAATTTTATATATGTGTTTTTATATGTTGCTATACTTCTTATGTAATGAACAATTGGGTTATTACCAATTTTGAGTGATATTTTTTTTGGGATACTGTATTTAACTGTTCAACGAAAGATATTGCGCTCTGAATTTATCGAGGGATGAAATGAGCTTAAAAAACCATTTGTCAACTGATTTTGAATATTCTGATAAAGATTTACAAAAAAAAGCAAGAGAAGCCTATGATAAAGGTGACTTTGTCGGTGCTTATAACCAGTACCTTTCAATTTACCAGAATGAAAATAATCCACGCGGATTGCAGCTCAGTATAGCTTTATGCTTGTTAAGAATGAATAAGCGGCGGCAAGCAAGATTATTTGCCTTTAAAGAACTTTTAGATTATCCAGATAATGACACAGCGACCAGATTAATTGTCGAACAAAGTGCTAAAGTTGTAGGAAAAACTATTTATCGCAGATTTGATAATTCAGTACGGCCTGAAAAATTCCCCGATATTTCCTTGGTATTAATTGTAAAAAATGAAGAGAAAGACCTTCCTAGATGTCTAGAGTCTTTTAAAGATATTGTCAAAGAAATTGTGGTTGTCGACACAGGTTCAACCGATAGAACAGTTGAAATCGCAAAGAGTTATGGAGCAAGGGTTGAATTTTATGAATGGACAAATGATTTTGCTGAAGCGAGAAATGTAAGTTTGAGTTATGCAAGTTGCGAGTGGGTTCTTCGTACCGATGCTGATGAATGGATTGAAGAACCGGAAAAAGCGAAATTACTTCACTGCGTCAATAGTGGTGTGGCAGATATTTATTTGTGTCCGACAGTCAGTAAATTGAGAAATGGTGTTCAAACAGTTGAAAATGTTCGTCTGATACGAAATCATTTAGGTGTGATCTATCATTATCCTATTCATGAAACCGTGGCTCTTAGTGCAGCCAAATTAGGCTTGGTTCAATGTTTAACCAATGTGGATTTTTTACATTCTGGTTATGAATTCCTGGAAGCCGGTTCTTCGGAGAAAAAAACCGAAAGAAATATTAGCGTCTGTACACAGTATTTAGAGAAACACCCTGAAGATTTTTACGTAAGACTGGTTCGAGGACTGTTATTGCTAAACACCACACGAAAGGGTGACGCTATTAGTGACTTGGAAAGAGGCGTAAAAGACATACCCGACGACGCTTCACCTGTTAAATATATGGGGTTGGCTTACATAGCTTTGTGTCAGCAATATGTTTTTGAAAAAAGAGATATTGATCTTATAAACATTCTTCTGGATGCTCAGGTTGATTTCAATGTTTACTCGTGCATGATGCAATTTATTGGGCAAATCTATTTATTCAATAGAGCAGATTGGAAGCGGGCAAACAAGATCTTTGATTGGACTTTAAAAAAATATTCGACTAAGTTAACCTTTTCTGATGTATTATTTCCTGATAAGTACAACGAAGTTGAGTGTTCAAAGCTGATGGCTGAAACATGTGTGTTATTGAAAGAGAATGAAAAAGCAAGGAAATATTATCTTCAAGCAAAAAAAATTCAGAAAAGCCAAAGTGAAAAATCTGAACATCAAAGCTATGATAAGCATTATGAAGATGTTGATTCATTTTCTGCAGAACAGTTGCGAATTCTGGCAAAAACCCCAAAAGAAAATCTTAAATATATTGAAACATACTCAAATATTCTGAGGGCGGCATCTAAAAGCGAACTTACAGCTCAAGACTATTTGGATTTGGCAAATTGTCAAATACAACTTAACAACCTTAAATTTGCACAAAAATTAATTGATGAATCTAGATTAATAAATTCTGAAATTCCTTTTGCATATAACCTTGAGTCATTGATCGCACTCAAAGAAAAAGAAAACGATAAAGCCTTGGAAAAAGCAGTTCAAGCCTACATTAAAGAACCTGGTAATTCAAGTTATCAAAATAATGTTGAACAAATTTCAAATCTATTACGTTTATCTCCAGTTCAAGGAATAAAAAAGGTTGGATTGAATTGGCTAAGTACGGGGCAGACAAAGGAAGGTTTATTTGCCTTGATGCTTTATTTAAAATTTGTACCAGAAGATTTGGAAGTAAATGCCGTTGTGGCAAAATATCTAAACTAATTACCATTTACTCTATATAGCAAGTTTGGAGATATAAATGAAATCGAAACCTCAAGGTGTTGCTAGCGGCAATCCGGGTCCAATGGAAAAATATCATAATATTCACGCTGGAAAAAGGTGTGTCATCATAGGTAATGGACCAAGTTTAAATAAAATGGATCTTTCATTTTTAAAAAATGAGTTCACCATTGCCACAAATCGCATTTATTTGGGTTTCGAAAAGTTTGATTTTGTACCAAGTTATTACGTGTGTGTAAATCCCTTGGTGATTTCGCAAAGCGTTAATGAGATCATGGCAATACCCAGCCCAAAATTTCTCAGTAGAAGTGGTGAAAAATTCTTTAAACCAAACTCAAAACTTCATTTTCTGGATTCCCTTAACCAATGGATATTTTCTGAGGATCCGAATAAAGGCATTTTTGAAGGATGGACAGTAACGTATGTCTGTATGCAACTGGCTTATTATTTTGGTTTTTCAGAAATATTTTTAATTGGAGTTGACCATAATTACACCGCAGAAGGAAAACCTAACCAGGAAGTTGTAGCAAACGGTCAAGATCCGAACCATTTTTCTCCTGAATACTTCAACACAGGTACCCATTGGCATTTGCCTGATCTGGACCGATCAGAGCAGGGCTACCATTTAGCTAATTTATTCCTAAAAAATCATAATCGCAGCATTTATGATGCGACCTTAGAAGGTAAATTAACTGAATTTCCAAAGGTTGATTATCGTGAAGTATTTTTAAATCCTGCTAAAAAAGATGTTCCACCAGAAGTTATCAACTTACCGTTACCAGACGAGATCGTAATTGACAATTCTGTTGATCGACCGTATAAAATTTCCGCCATCACCTCCACCTTCAGAGGAGAAAGATTTATAAAAGGCTGTTTGGATGATCTTGAAGCTCAGTCAATAGCCAACGAAATGGAAATTATCGTAATTGACAGCGGATCTGAACAAAATGAAAAAAGTATTGTGGCTGATTATCAGACACGATTTGATAATATTGTATATATAAGGACAGAAAAGAAGGAAACCGTTTACGCAGCCTGGAATCGGGGAATAAAACATGCCAGAGGTAAATACATTACTAATGCGAATGTTGATGACCGCCACCAGGCATATGCTCTTGAAAAACTATCAAAAATTCTAGATGGAAATGAAAAAATTTCACTCGTATACAGCGATGTAGCCATTACGACACAAGAAAATGCAAATTTTGAAACCGGTCAAATTACTGGATATTACCTTTTTAGCGATTTCGATAGACTTCGGATGTATAAAAACTGTTACATTGGTCCACAGCCGCTGTGGAGGAAAAGCCTTCATGATAAATATGGATATTTTGATCCATTTTATACTTCAGCTGGAGATTATGAATTTTGGTTAAGAATCGCAAAAACAGAGGAGTTTTATCATTTAGCTGAAACACTGGGGCTATATCTTAACTCACCTGGTTCTGCCGAACATAGAAATCAACAAGTATCAGCTATGGAACAATTCCACGCAGTTAGTAAACATTTGCCAGAGGGGTATAAGACTGTAGAAGAATTGAGAAGTTCTCTAGATAAAAAGATTACGCTCAATGACAAAATGAGTGAGTATATTTTTAAAATTGGAGATTATTTCAAGGACGGAAATTTTCCATTGGTACTGGATACACTACAACAAGCCCAAACTGAATTTCCAAACCATCCAGTACTAATAAATTTAAGAGGTATGTTATTTATTCGCACTGAACGTTATGAAGACGCCAGAAAAGAATTTGCTTCTGCCCAAGCTATTTCCTCTTCATATTTACCTGCCATTCATAATCATGCAATTTCATTGGATTATTTGGGTAGGACTAAAGAAGCCATTGTATTGCTAGAAATGATATTAAAATCCGTTCCAAATTATTTACCTGCAGGAAAAAGTATAGTTAAACTGCTAAACAAAACCAAACAAGGAATAAGAGCGATCGACATCGCAAAAAAAATGTTGGAAGCTGCACCTCACGATTATGAACTGAAATGTTTTTTGGCAGATTATTATGGTGCAAATAATGATTTTTTTACAGCTACACATTTCTATAGTTCTTTACTAGCTGAGATTCCTGACTTTTTTGAAATTCAAGAGCAAATATTCAATAATTGGTTACCAAAAGAATCAGAGAATCCTAACGCATTGCCTGTTCTAGAAAAGTTTAATCGAATTGTGAATTCAAACGATGTTGTTTCCTTTTTACAAGAACATGAAACATGGTTGGATGAAGATTTGAGACAATTTGTAATTACGAAAATCCAGGAAGCAAAAGCTCTCAATTTACACGAAGTTGTTGAAGCGTTGTCGAGTCTCAAAGAGTTTATCGAACATTATATTGGGCAAAAAAAGTAACACAAACATTAATTGATATTCAATAATAAGAGACTTTTTTTAATTCTAATAAGTCTCTTATTCTTTTTCTTATTCAGTAAGTTTTAGTCCCAGAATTCTTATAATTGCTTATTTTTATAAGATTTAATCGCATAAACGTCACAAAGATGACCAAACATCTGATGTTTTTGGTGATTAATTGAAAACACCTCGAATCCATGATATGCAAGTTTCTTTAATAAATCTCGATAATGCTCTCCATGTACTTCCATAAGGATTACATCAATAGCATTCCAAATTTTTGTATCGAATTTATCAAAAATTGCATATTCTGAACCTTCACAATCAATCTTCATGACCATTCTGCAATTCTGTTGATCTTGGTATGTGATTATTTCATCAAAAATTGTTTTCGCATTAACTAAGTCAATTGTTACACTGCTTGGGGGTTTTCCACTAGTAGTGATTTTCCGAGGGTCAGTAAACAATACAGAGGATATCGTATGGTGATCTTTAAAATAAAGTATAGAAGATGTTTGATTCCTGTCTGAAACACCAATATTGCGAAAATCAACTTTATTACTAAATGACGGATTTAATTGAACCGATTCCAATGCTTGGTCATAGGTGGGTTTTACTGGTTCAAATGCATAAACCTTTTTTACAAAATCATTTTTTGCGAACCAAATGGCCGAGTAACCAACATTTGCGCCAATATCTACAACAATCGTAGGTTCAGTAAATAAGTAATCATAAACTTTCTGGATGTAGATATTACTTATTAAATGCACATCAATAACTGATTTTATTAGGAGGTCCACGCCTTCAATATTTACAATCAAACCAGATGATTGACCGTCTAATGATGCTATAAATTCCTTGATTTTCAACACATCTTTATATGGGGGCGCTAATAATCTATTGCGAATTTCAATAAATAAATCAGCACTCGGTTTGGATGAAACATCTTGTGATGGAATCATAAATCTCCTTAATCGATCTGAATATTAGTGTTTCAAGCAATATGAAAAAATATATCCAAAGTACTCTATATCAAATTTTATACTAGTTGCTAAATTCATGGATAAGGTATTCCTAGAATTTGTTAATGATTTAGATCTGTGGCTAAAGTTTCTGATACTTCTTCCGTTAATGACTGTAGAAAGATACATTCATATGGAGTGTGCTTATCGAAGAAAAAAAAGATTATTCAAGAAGTAATAAGGGTATCGGAACATCGGAGCTGAACACCGATACTTGAAAATAACAGCTCAAATAAAATGGGGAAGGATCCCCAAATAGAAATACTCAAACATGGAGGTTTGAAATGGCTGATAATGATGTAACTAGAATTGCTGGCAATATTGGCGCTATGAATGCGCTGTACGCGTTGACCAACATCAACAAACAACTTTCGATTCACCAGACTCGTCTGGCAACTGGTAGAAGAATCAACAGCGCTGCGGATGATCCCGCCGGGTTGGCGATCTCTACAAAAATGATGTCTCGCAGCGAAGGTTTGAAAGTTGCTCTTTCAAACATTGGTGATGCCAAGAACCTCTTGGCTGTCGCAGAATCTGGTTTAGGACGTTTGACTGACATCCTGAACTCAATGCGTATGATCACAGAAAATGCTGCAAATGACACCAATGGTACCGAAGAGCGCGCAATCGTTAAAGAACAGTTGCTTTCTTATGCAAATCAAATTAACGACATTGTCGCTCAAACCAAATGGAGTGACAAAAAACTCATTGGTGGTAATTATAATGATCTGGCAAATGCATTGACCTTCCAAACTGGTGCTGATTATGGCGAAACCACGAAATTATATGGTCTGGCTGATATGCAGGCTTCAGCATTGGGTCTTTTGAATGATGCTGTTCAAGCCACTTCCGCAACTATTTCACAAAGCAGCATTGGAACCGTTTATACTGCCAGTGCTGTAGCTGCATCCGGGACAGAAGCTGCAACTGGAACTTCCTATACAGTCACGACCACGATCTCTGGCAATTCAACTGATGGTTATACTTATTCTTCACAACTTTCTCTTGCTGGTCAAGCAGTAGGTAGTGCTGTCACTGGTACATATTCTGCTTCTGCTGGAGCAACCATCAACTTCGGAAATGGTATTTCTGTAGCTTTGGCCACTGGTCAGGTTGGAACAGATCCCGTTGCTGCAAGCATCGTTGGCACTTCTGTCGTTGGTACTGGCATGACTGTTGACCTTTCCGGCACTGGAACATCTGGTGTTGCATTAGTTGATGGTAGCTATACAGTTTCTTACACCATCTCGGCAGGTGGCACGTCAGTTACAGCCACTTTATTGGATAGTCTTGGAGCTGCATATGGTAGTTCTGTAACTGTCGCGTACGACGGAACTACTGCAGGTGCTACTATTGATTTCGGAAACTCTCTGGAAATTACTTTGGGAACCGGCATTGCTGCTAATGCTACCGGTGTTAGCGACTCATTTGTCTTCGATGATGGCGCTGGTACCGACGCAGTAAGAACAAGCGGCGCTTTCAGTTATACTCATTCAGTAGCTGCATCTGCTGCTGGAGTAAATATGGCACTGTCAGGATTAAATGGTACGGTGGCGGTGTCAAATGCGGATGACTTTGCGGCGTACATGAAGAAAATTGATGATGCAATGGTCCTGGTCAATTCTCAACTCTCCAAAATTGGATCCTTGACCGGTTCATTAACCTTCAAAGAAGATCAGGTTTCGTCTTCACAGATCAACATTGAAGCATCTTATAACCGAATCATGAACGCCAATATGGCTGAAGAGCAAGTGAATGCGAGCAAACTGATGATATTGCAGCAGACCTCTACTGCAATGTTAGCCCAGGCTAATGCAGCTCCTCAATTTCTACTCTCCCTCTTCAAGTAATTAGCTTTTTCGTATTGAACCGGCCTTTTTTCAAAGGCCGGTTCTTTATTATTATAGTAAAAAGATTTGCAACTAAAATTGGTTTCATTTTTAAGTAAAGTTTTTCACAATATGTCCGTTAATGTGAATAGGTATTAAAGATTGTTTTTGATAGTTGTTATTTAAAGAAAGTCCGGTTTGTGAAGCAGATTTTCCGGAAAAATAGAAATGCTTCATTTGAGGTGAAACAATGACCACAACTTCATCATCCACATCTGGGACCAGTCTTACGTCACTGGATACGACTTACCAAAATTTGATTGATTATCAAATTAAAATGGAAAGCGCTCCATTAACTAAGCTTGAAGCGCAGCAAACTGCGTTGCAGACTCAACGAACCATGTATGCGGAACTAAAAACGAAATTGGACGCATTGCGAACATCATCAAAAGCTTTGATCAGTACCGATCCTTTTTACACACTAAAAGCCGGAAGAACTGTTTCTGTTTCGAATATTGCTACAGGAACTACAATTATTAGTGCAGCAAGTTCTAGTAGTGCAGTTGCATCATCCTATGATATTTCAGAGATAAGCTTGGCATTGGCGCATCGGGTGCGTTCAGATCAGCAAGAATATTCCGATCAGGCATTAGCTAAGAGTGGAACTTTCTATATTGGCGGAACCCAAAACCGCAGTGCAGTAGTTACTCTTCAATCTCCTGATACCATTTCGCAAGTAAATACAAGCGATTCCATTGCTACAGGACAAAAAGAAATTGGAAATGGGACTTATTACATCGAAACTCAGAAAAACGCAGCTGGCACCTGGCAATTTAGACTTGTTGACAGCGAAGGCACTGCAATAAAAATAGCTAACGGCAATAGTACAACCAATTTTACTAATTCATGGCAGGCAATTCCTACGGATGGTATTACTTTTTCAACAGGCCGGGGATTAAATATTAATTTCGGAACTGACTCATCTAATTTTGTTGAAAAAAGTAAATTGAGTGGTGCAACTAGCATTAATTATCAAGCAAAAGGTGCTGAAGTTGTTGTTTCATCAAGTATGTCGCTCAATGATATTGCTTTTGCAATAAACTCAAGCAATTTTGCATCAGGCAATGAGGTTATTGCTACAGTGGTAAATAAACAAATGGTATTGAGTTCAAAATATACAGGCGAATCACATGAGATCCAGGCAAGTGGTGCTGTTTTAGGTGACCTCGGCATTTTAACAGGTTCAAGTTTTAAAAACCCTATGCAGTCTGCACGTGACGCAACCTTTAAAGTGAATGGCTTGTTAGTCACGCGTTCTCAAAATTCAGCTTTAACAGATGTCATTAGTGGAGTAACTTTAAACCTCGCAGCTGATGCTGAAGGAAAATCAGCAACACTCAATATTAATTCAGATAATACGTCACAAAAAGCTGCGATAAATACATTTATTACTAATTTTAATGCATTACAGAGTTACATTAGTTCAAACCTAACCATTACTAAGAATACTGACAACACATATACACGAGGATCCTTGTCGGGTGATCAATCAATTATTAACTTGAGAAATTCACTATTCAGTCTCGTGGGAAGCTCAGATTTAACAGCAACTGTTTATAAATCGATTAAGGATATAGGAATTACAGTTGATAGTCAATTAAACATGACAATAACGAACAATGCTAAGTTGGAAAATGCACTAAATAATAATTATTCAGATGTGATATCTGTAATGGATCGCGTGATGTCTGATGTCACTTCAAAATTAGATAAATATACAGGAACAACTTCTTATGTTGATCAACTAATAAAAGCAAATGCAAAAAAGACGATTGATGTCGGTAATTCAATTATTAGTATGAATAAGAGGTTGGATGCACGGGAACAGGTATTAATAAAATATTATGCAGATGTTCAAGCGCAGATGGATTTATTGTCAAATACTCAAAATACAAATTCTGCCTGGGTAACATCACTTTATGCAAGTCTTTATGCTTAGGTTTTTATTAACCAGAAGGACCTGGTTAGTGTAACATTCAGATTCAAGATCTCAGGCATGATGCCGGAGGGAAAAATGTCAGTAAATTCTGTAAACAAAGTAGGTCAAGTAGATTTTGGCTCAGGACCAATTCAGGTCGAGGCGCCAAAACCCGTAGAGGTTTCAACTCATGGTGAAACTGTTCAGAAAGAAAGACCGACTGAACAAGGTAAAGCTGCTGAACAAACAGCTTCTGCCCCTGTGTTGAACGGTGATGTTCGGTTGAAATTTATTGTAGATGCAAAAACGAATGATGTAACTGTGCTTGTATTGGATAAATCAAGCAGACAAATCATTCGCACCATTCCAACGGATGAATTGAAAAATTTGACCCGTGGAGATTTGGTAACCATTTTTGCATAAGAATTATTTTTCTTGCTTATATTTTGCGAAATTGATCTAAAGTTGAGATCAACTTGGCCGATAATGTAAGTATAAGAAACAATAATTCTGAGCAGGAGCAATAAAATGTTTCAACAACCCTTCAGAAGTCAAGAGTATCGGCAAAACGACGTTTTAGGTGCAAGCCCGCTTCGTTTAGTTGTGATGGCATATGATTTGGCAATTCAATCTTGTGAACGAAAAGATTTTGAAAAAGCTACACGTGCCATTAGCGTTTTGCGTGATGCTTTGAATTTTGAATATCAAGATGTGGCCTTAGGACTTTTTAGAGTTTATCAATGGTGTCTTGATTGTATACGTCAAGGTGATTACAACAGTGCGATTTCTGCATTGAGCGAATTAAGAGATGCCTGGGTTCAAACTGAAAAAAAAATAACGCCGGTTAAAACAACCTCTGTTCAACCATCAAGGATCGCCTTAGAAACACCGGCATAGATTTAAAATAATAGACAAGGTTTGGGCACTGGAAAATCGAGTGCCCAATTTGGATATTAAATTCCTTCACGCGTTTTTTATTTGAAGTTCATATCTCCTTTACTGAATCAATTTCCCCCACATGATAAGATGACTCCATAGTAAACCGTTGCTGGTTGAGGAGTCACTATGAGTTTTTGGAGTAATATGCGTGTTAGCTCAGCCGCCTTATCTGCACAAAGGCTGCGTTTGGATTTAATTTCGAATAACATAGCAAATGCGCAAACAACAAGCACTGAAGAGGGTGGACCTTATAAACGGCAGGATGTTGTATTTCAAGCACAAGGAAACCAGGTTGGCCTGCCAGAATTTATTGCAAATAGGTTGGCAAGCAAGATGCCGATTGCAGAAAGTCAATCCGGCGTGCAAATTGCTCAAATAGTCACTGACCAAACCACAGGCGCAAAAGTATATGATCCCAGTCATCCGGATGCCGATGCAGAAGGATATGTTACTTACCCTAATGTTGATCTGGTCACTGAGATGACGAATATGTTATCTGCAACCAGATCGTATGAAGCAAATTTGGCTGTGGTTGACGCCAGCAAAAATATGGCCTTAAAAGCTTTGAATATTGGCAGATAAAGCCAGAGGATAAAAAATGACGATATCTTCAATTTCACCACTTACTACTTCAGGCTTACAAGGAATTTCTCAGGGCGTAAAAACAACTGCGACTAATAAAGCAGATTCACTTGGAGATACCTTTAATCAAGTCTTAAATTCATTAAATGAATCTCAAACAAATGCTGATTCATTGGTTACGCAGCTTGCCAGCGGAAAAGATATCGATGTAGCAGATGTGATGATTGCAACAACTGAAAATGATGTCAATTTTCGTGTAGCCATGGCAATACGCGATAAATTAGTTGACGCTTATCGAGAAGTAATGCGAATGAACATCTAAATTAAGGAATTATCATTATGAATGCCATCGTACAACAATTCCAAGCCTTTTGGAAAAGACAAAAAACAAGCGAGAAGGTAACCTTAATCGCACTTGTTCTGGCAGCCGCAATACTAATTCCAATTTTAGTAACCTGGGCAACAAAAACGACATATGCAGTTGCTTTTAGCGGTCTATCAGAAGCGGATGCAGGCGCAATTGTAGAAGAATTGACCACAGAGGGAATATCTTATAAATTAGATGGATCCTCAACAATCCTCGTGCCATCTGACCAAGTTTATAACGTTAGACTGAAAATGGCATCAGCCGGATTACCCCAGACAGGGACGACTGTCGGTTATGAGTTGTTTGATGCAACCTCATTGGGCATGACGGAATTTACACAAAAAGTTAATTATCAAAGAGCAGTTCAGGGCGAGTTGGAGAGAACAATAGGCAGCCTTAATGCTATTGAGGCTGTAAGTGTTCATATCGTTGTACCTGAAAAGACACTATTGTCTTCCACCCAAAAAGAACCTACTGCTTCAATTATGGTAAAAACCAAATCTGGAACAGCTCTCGATTCAGGTCAAGTTCGCGCGATTACGCATCTTGTTTCAGCTAGTATCGAAGGTTTAAAGTCTGAAAATGTGGTTGTTGTTGATAGCGAAGGAAATATGCTTGCATCAGGTGCTACAACAGGCTCAGACGCTGCAGCAGCTGCAGTTACCGATAGTAGGCGCACTGCTGAATTAGCCGCCGCAAAAGATATTCAATATAAAGCTCAACAAATGTTAGATTCTGTATTGGGTCCTGATAAAGCTATTGTTCAAGCAAATGTTACTTTGGATTGGACTCAAAGAGAAGTGACTTCTCAAACCTTTGATCCAACCCCTTCGGCAATTCGTTCTTCTTCGGTTACTTCTGAAACTTACACCACAAACGGAACAACTACTGGTGGTGTTCCAGGAGCGACCAGTAATTTGCCTACTCCAGTTGCCACCGCAACAGGCGGAACAGGCTCTACCAATTATCAAAAAACGGACACAACCACTAATTATGAACTGGCATCTACACAATCTCACGAATTAATTGAGCCAGGACAAATAAAACAAATTTCAGTATCAGTTCTGGTTGATTCAATCACCGATCCCACTCAATTAAATGTGTTAAAAAATGCTGTTTCTGCAGCCGTTGGCATCGATGCGGAGCGCGGCGATTCATTATCTGTTGAATCAATAGTGTTTGACAGAACATTTTATACTGACCAGGTCGCTGAAATGGAAGCCGCTTCTAAAACCAGCATGTATATTAAATATGGTGAAATTGGTGGAGCAGTTTTACTTTTTATAATCTTGTTACTTTATGTACAAAAATTATTGAAAAACTTGAAATTGGCTTCAAATGATGCGTGGGTGCCTGTGATGAAAAACGTATCAGATAATGCATTACGTGCTCCGCAAATGGCTCCCATGATAAGCCCCACAATTCCAGTGCCTCAAATGGCCACCATTTCAACTCAAGTTGAAATGCCGGTTCCAAAACAAAGAATCTCAGCAGAAGATGAGCAAATGCAAAAAGTAATGACTCGATTGAGTGAAGATTCTCCAGCTAGTGTCGCCGAGATTATCCAACTTTGGTTGGCTGAGGATGAGAAGTAAAGATGAGTAATTATGTGACAGCCACAGGTCTTGAAAAGGCTTCAGTCTTATTGCTCAGCTTGGGTGTTGATAATTCATCCAAAGTGCTGCAATATCTGGGTGAAAGCGAAATTGAACGCGTTTTGATGTCATTATCCAAAGCGTCTTCAATTCCACCTGAGATTCGAAGCATCGCTTTGCAAGAAGCATATGAGCTAGCTCAAGCAGAAACGGGTTTGCATGGCGGCGGAGTGGAATATAGCCGCCAACTTTTAGCGCGAGCAGTAGGTCCACGTCGTGGTGCAGAAATTCTTGAAAGAATTTCTGCACATCAGACATTGTCTTCTTTTGAAATGCTGCGTAGTGCAGATCCAGCCCAGGTAGCATCATTGCTTGAAGATGAGATGCCTCAAACGATTGCGCTTGTTCTTTCATATTTGGAAGCCAAAGTGGCCGCAGATATTTTGACTTCAATGCCAAAAGATTTACAGATTGAAGTAGTCTTGCGGCTCGCCGGAATGGATCGAGTTTCTCCTCAAGTTGTGCAAGTTGTTGAAAAAGACCTCAAGAACAAACTTTCGGGTGTTATGAATGAAGCTGATTTTAGGGCAACCGGAGGCGTATCATTTCTTGTTAAAATGCTAAATCAAGTTGACCGTGGTGTTCAAAAGACTATATTTGAAGCTCTTGATACCACGAACCCGAAACTCGTTGAAGAAATTCATTCTAATATGTTCACATTCGATGACTTGAGTAAATTGGATGAAAAGACCATGCAGCGTGTGTTAAGAGATGTCAGCAAAGCGGATCTCGCACTCGCTTTGAAGGCTGCAAATGACAAATTAAAAGAGCTGATTTTCAAATGCTTGTCCGAAAGGGCTCGAGAAAATTTGCAAGAAGAAATCGAAATTCTTGGTCCACAATTGGCGAAAAATGTTTATGCTTCACAAAGAAGACTTGTGGATGCAGTAAGAGCACTTGAAGAAGCTGGAGAAATTGTGATTGCTGGTGGTGGAGAAGATTATGAGATCATCCAGTAACATAATTCGGGCAGGTGAAAACCTGTCTGATTTGACTCCATGGTCTCCTGTTGAATTCGAACAGGAAGAATTGTTTTCGAATGATTTAATTTATTCGAGTACAATAAATTTCTTTGGAGTAAAACCAGGAGAAACAAAAGAAAAAGCCAAGAATTTGGTTAAAGCAGAGCAGGGCGATATTCGATTTCAAGCATGGCAGCCGGATGATATAAACAATGTAGCAATAAAAACCGAAGAAGAAGGCTTTGCAACATCAAGCTGGGAACCTTTTCTTGAACAGCCCAATCCCCGAAAGATTGCTGATCAAATTATTCTTGATGCCAAGAAGCAAGCTGAAGAGATCTTAACTTCAGCGAATGAATCCATTGAACGGCGTGGTCAAGAAGCCTATAACAAGGGCATCGAGACTGCAAAAGCTGAAATGCGTGAATCACTTCAAGCAGCAGCTTCTGTCATCAATGTCGCCAGAGAATGGCGAATAGATATGATGAATCAAGCCGAACCCATGATTATGGATTTGGTAAAGAAGATGGCACAAAAAATGTTTGGAGATGGTGTTGAACTTGACAATACAGCTTTGCAGCAACATTTTGCTTCTGTAATGGAATCAGCACGATCATTAGGAGATTTGCGGGTTTATATGAACCCGGCTGATGCAATTTTATTAGGTCCTGATTGGCGTGAATATCAGGCATCTGTGCTTGGAAACAAGGTGGAAATTGTTTCTAATGAATCCATCAAACAAGGTGGATGTTATATACAAGGAGAGTGGGGAACTGCTGACGCATTAGTAGAAACTCAACTTGCTGCGATACTTGAGCAGTTTTCAGAAGTTGAAGAACCTGACAGAGGAGACGATTAATGCAAATCGAGCTCCCTGATATTTCACGTTATTCATCAGCTTTGAAAGAAGTTGCCACAACCCGAAATTCAGGGAAGGTTGTTCAGGTATTGGGTTTAACTATTGAAGCCATAGGATTGGATTGTCAGATTGGCGAGGTTTGTGTGATCACCACCAACCTCGGCGTAACTATTATGTCTGAAGTGATCGGATTTAAAGAAGAACGTGTTTTACTTATGCCTTTGGGAGATATGCAGGGTATTCAACCTGGAAGTACTGTCTATCCAATTTCAAAGTCTTTTAAAGCTCCAGTTGGGACAGTCTTATTGGGAAGAGTTTTGGATGGACTTGGAAGACCCATGGATGGCGGGCCTGAGCTGGATACTGTCAAAAAAGTATCAACCTATGCAATTCCACCGCACCCTCTTGAACGTGCCCCTATTACGAGTCCATTGGTGACCGGCGTACGCGTTATTGATGGCTTGCTAACCTGCGGCAAAGGCCAACGTATGGGTATCTTTGCGGGCTCAGGTGTCGGTAAAAGCACTTTGATGGGTGCCCTGGCGCGAAGTTCCCGTTCTGACGTCAGTGTGATTGCACTGGTTGGCGAACGTGGACGTGAAGTTAGAGAGTTCCTGGAGCGAGATTTAGGTCCAGAAGGTTTGGCCCGGTCTGTCGTGGTGGTCTCAACATCAGATCAACCTGCTTTGGTGCGCTTAAAAGCTGCATCGATAGCCATGACGATAGCAGAGCATTTTCGTGATTTAGGTATGGATGTTACTTTTCTCATGGATTCAGTGACACGGTTTGCCATGGCACAGCGTGAAATTGGTCTGGCTATTGGAGAACCACCTGCTTCCAAAGGATATACACCTTCTGTGTTTGCATTATTACCGCGTTTATTAGAACGTGCCGGTGCAGGGAAAGTTGGTACCATAACTGGTTTCTTCACTGTATTAGTTGAAGGTGATGATTTCAATGAACCAATTTGTGATGCCGCCAGAGGTATTTTGGATGGACACATCATTTTGAGTCGTGAGTTGGCTGCCAGAAATCACTATCCAGCTATCGATGTTCTCAATAGCGTCAGCAGGGTTATGCCTGCTGTTACATCCAGAGACCACCTAATCTCAGCAGGTCAGGCACGTAAACATCTTGCAACTTATGAAAAAGCGAGAGATTTGATAAACATTGGCGCCTATGTTAACGGTTCTGATCATGAAATAGATTCTGCGATACGTGTAATGCCAACGCTAACAGGGTTTTTGCAGCAAAATATGCGCGATGTAACACCATTTGAAGACACATTGAATACCTTAATGGTAATGCGATCAGAGGAAGAATAAAATGGCTCCTAAATTTTCATTGCAAACAGTATTGGATGTGAGACATAATCGGGCTGAAGCTCTTGAAATAGAGTTCAGCAAGTTGTTACAGCGTGAAAAGATGATATTTAGCGAAATTGAAACACTTGAAAATAATAAACAATCTTTGATGTTCAAATTGCATGAGCAAATGACAGGCGAAATGGATCTTTTTACAGTTGCTCATTTACGTGCTAATGTGAATCAACATACCACTGCCGTGGAAAATTGCCATTTGGCTTTGGCAAATTTGCAGGTTGAAATAGAGAGTAAAAGGCGACAATTGATTTCTGCAAGACAAGCAGAAGAGACACTTGATATATTGAAACGTAATGAAATAAAGAAGTTTAAAGAAAAGGAAGTCATTCACGAGAATAAAGAACAAGATGATATTTATATCTCACGAAACTTCCAGAAAAGACAGGAGGTTGATATCCAAAATGATTGACACCTCATTTAACAATAATATGCAATTGATGATGATGAATTTAGTAATGAAGCTGTTAGAGAAAGAATCTGAAGAGATCTCTAATGAAAATGCTTTTACTAAGAATTCATACTCAAATAATTCATTTTCTGATTTGATCAAACAAGCCTCGGATAAATATGGAATTGATGAGAATCTTATAAGCTCAGTTATTCAGGCAGAATCAAGTTTCAATCCCACTGCCGTCTCTGCAAGTGGAGCACAAGGGTTGATGCAGCTCATGCCCTCAACGGCATATGGGCTTGGCGTTTCAGATTCATTTGATCCTTCACAAAATATCAATGGTGGAACATTATATTTAAAAAAGATGTTGATGAGATATGGTGGTGATATTGAAAAAGCACTGGCTGCATACAATGCAGGTCCAGGAGCTGTTGATCAATATAATGGAATACCGCCTTATCAAGAAACATTGTCTTATGTTTCCAAAGTGATTGGTTTTTACAAGAATCAATCTTGAGGAGGAAGTATGAGTAGTTCGTTGTTTACTGATGATGCAATCGGCGCCGCAAAGCTTGCATTAAAGGGTTTGGCGGCAAGGCAGCAGACGATTAGCAGCAATATTGCAAATGTCGATACGCCAGGATATAGCGCAAAGCAGCTTGATTTTGAAACCACCTTACAGCGTTCATTAAAAAGTTCCAAAAGCATGGTTTCAATGGCCAAAACAAATAAATTGCATCTTGATTCAAGTTCATCTTCGTCGTCTTTTTATAACACCAGCAATCGGGCTGGAGGTACATATCGGGAAGACGGAAATAATGTTGATATCGATACTGAATTGATCGATATGTCAGAAACAAGTATCAAATACCAAGCGATCAGTCAGGAGATCAGCAGTAAGCTGCTCCTATTGAAATCAATTGCCCAAGGAGGCTAATAATGCAAAATGTTGTTGACGTTGCATGTTCATCACCGCCTGTTACGATGAATGCAACAAAGCCGGCTGCGAAAGCGGTGCAGGCTGGCGAACAAGATCCTTTTGATCTTGTACTGCAAAAAGCATCTGATCGGATTGTAAATGATAAACAATCTGACAGAGCTAGCAAAAGCAGTGATTCAAAGTCCATCGATAAATTGAATGGAGCAGATTCAACTGCCAAAAAATTATCTTCTGAAAAAAATGAGAGAGAGGTTCAACTATCGAACAATTCAAAAAAATTCGAAGAAACAGAAAAATCTGATGTATCTGACAAAGCTATTAAATATGAAGAATCTGAGCTTCAAATTGATGAAAAAACTGAAACCGAAATAAATCCAATGATTTTCGGTACTGTTGAAACTAAATCTATAGTTACCGAAAACAACAAGATTGAAGTCGTGGAAGAACCAGTTAAAACCGAAGTAACATTAGAAAAAGAAGTTCAACCAATGAATATTGTAAAAGGTTCTTCAACAAATGATTTGAAACTAGAAAAAGTATTGCCAGATGCTCAGGCTACTGCGAATCAGAGTGGTGTATCCACCTCAAAGGGTGCGACCGAACCAACACAAGAGTCTCAGGTTGACACAGATAACCAAATCGTTTTTTCTCAAGTAATGGAAAAAACCGCAAAAGTTAGTGAAAAAACTTCTACTGAGTTGAACCCAGTAAATGAAGACCCAAGCCATAAAATGTCAGAAAATGGTAAGGTTAATGTAACCAACAGCTCAGATTCCGAAGGAAAGTCGGTTATCAGCATTGCGAGAAATTATCAAGAAACAACGCCAAAAACTGTAGAATCAATTGATAAAAACATAAAATCTGCTGAGATATCCACCAATCCACAAACTGCTCCACCGGATAATCCTGATGAACCTGCGGCTGCAATCACAAGTGCATCCGTCCAAAACACAACTCAAGTCAGTGAGCCGGCCCGCTTGGCGGAAGCTCCCAAGAACGAAGTCATCAACCAGATTGCAAACCAATTGGATCAGATGGTTAAATCGAATCGATCCTCTTTACGTTTGCAGTTATATCCCGAAGAATTGGGACACATCGATTTGAGAATTGTGACTACCAAAGACGGAATCGGTGTAACAATGGTTGCGGACAAAGTTTCGACTCAACAAGCTCTTAAATCCGAAATGGATTTGTTAAGACAGAGCATTGAGCAAGCCGGTATCCAACTATCAAATCTGAATATCAATCAGGGTCATCATTCAACAAAGCAACAATCATTTGACCATAGACAAAATTTTTCAAATGGTTCATACCCTGATGAGAGATCAGAAAACTCAAAGTCCACTTCAGACGATCCACGTGTTCATTTGACTTCCTCAGTTGTGGATTATAGAGTCTAGGAGAAAAAATGGCTACAAGTGCAATTGGTACGGTTATGTCGACTTATAACACGACCACAACGACAAAAAAAGATCAAACTGCCATCGACAATGATGATTTTATGACATTATTGTTTACGCAGCTAAAAAATCAGGATCCGATGAAACCCATGGATAGCTCTGAAATGATGGGACAGATTGCAACGTTAAATTCACTAAATGCATTATTGGCGATTAAAGAAAGCATTAATGCATTAAATGCCTCACAAACTTTGAGCTACGCATCCAGCTTGATCGGAAAAACCATCAACGCAGTTCCTGATGCCAGCGATACATCCGCAATTGTCACCGGAGTTGTAACTTCAATGACAACCTACAATGGCGAAACTTTGGTTCAAATTGGCGATACAGATGTAAAACTATCAACCATAGTTTCAGTCTCGAATGGATAAATCCTATGGCAGATGAGATTAAGATTCAATCCAACCCGGGCATAATCCCGACCTCAGCCTCTCAATCACCCAATTCAGTCAATAAAGCTGGAAATGGCCTCAATGGAGTGAGTTTTGCTGAGACTTTATCACAAACTCAGAATCTACGATTCTCAAATCATGCTCAAAAAAGACTTGAAGCACGCAATATCAGCTTGACTGATGATGGCATCAGCAGATTGTCAAATGCAATCGATAAAGCGGAAAAACGCGGCGGTAAAGAATCGTTGGTAATGGTTGATGATATGGCGTTTATCGTCAATGTGCGTGACCGTATGGTGGTCACAGCTCTTGATTCAAAAACACGTGGAGAAGGTGTTTTCACACAGATAGACAGTGTGGTATTCGCCGATCCATCTGATATTGACAAGAGCAGTTCTATTAATATTGAAAAATAGTTAATCAAAATTCAGATGCAGGCTGGCCCTCTTGGAGGAAGCCTGCACTTACCTACAGGAGAGTAAAATGATTCGCTCAATGTTTACAGCTATCAGTTCGTTAAACTTAAACCAAACCTTTTTGGATGTCATTTCTGACAACCTTGCCAATTCAAATACCACTGGTTTCAAAGCCAGCCGAGTAATCTTTCAGGATCAATTTGCTCAGATCATGAGCTCAGGCGCAGCGCCAATTGGAAATGTCGGTGGTATCAACCCGACTCAAATCGGTTTGGGCGTAAAATTGGGTTATGTATCTCCAACCTTTACCCAAGGCATGATGCAATCTACTGGTCGAAGTACTGACCTTGCCGTCCAAGGAAACGGATTCTTCACCTACACCAATGGGCAAGAAACCCGCTATTCTCGTGAAGGTTCACTCGAAATTGATGCTGACGGTTATCTAGTAAATAATTCCACTGGTATGCGCATCATGGGGTGGATGATCAACCCTGGAACATCAACGGTAGTCGACACAAATCAACCCACTACGGCCATGCAGATTTCTTTGGACGCAACAATAGCCCGTGCCACTTCTGCCGCATCTCTTGGTGGTAATTTGGATTCAGGTTTACCCTATGAAATCTCACCTGCTGCAGCAGATGTGGACATCACAAATATAGGCACAGATTACACTGCCGCAGTATCTCCTCCGACAAGCACAACCATTGAATTAGCGAGCGGTAACTATTCTCTACGAACGGTTATCTCAGCCAATTCTTTAGGTGGTTATTCATATACGGCACAATTGCGGAATAGTTCAGGTACCAGTGTTGGCGCACCAATAACTGGGACATACGAAAACACGCCTGCCAACCCTGGCGATCCCGGAGCTGTAATTGATGTTGGAAGAGGTTTAACCTTTACCTTGGATAGTGGATTAGCTGCAACTATGACCACTACAAACGCTGGAACACAATATTCGGCTTCATTGTCTCCGTTGGGTATTGGCGTAGCCGAGTTAGCAAGTGGAGCATATACTGTTTCTTACACTACTACTTCGAATGGAGCGAGTGGTTTCAATTATACAGTTCAGTTATCTGGTAGTGCAGCGGTTTCTGGGGTCTATAACAATACTACTGGAACGACAATTGATTTAGGAAATGGTATTTCGATAAATTTGGCTGCTGGTCTTGGAGCTAATTCAGCTAATGATTTGGCATTCACATACACACATTCAGGGTCACCAGGTACCGATCAGTCTATTACAAGTGGAACGGTAGGGTACACGCATTCTGTTGCAGCCGAAACTTCCGCTTCAAGGTCTACCACGATTGCTGTATATGACTCAATGGGAGCCTCTCACACCCCCACCATTCAATTTACTCGTACTGCTGATCCATTAGTGTGGACTTGGGCAGTAACTGACCCTGTGGGCTCTTCTGGAAACGGAACAATTACATTTACATCTGATGGAAGATACAATAATTCAACGCTTGCAAATCCAGTGGTTATTCCAGGAGTTGATGGCGCGGATCCAATTGACATTGACCTGGATCTCTCCAAGTTGACTATGTTATCGGCTGACACAACACTTTCACCACGCAGCCAGGATGGTTTGGCAGCCGGCTCAGTATCAGAATTATACGGTGCTCCGAATACAGGCGAAATGTACCTGGTTTATTCCAATGGGTTGAAACAATTGGTGGGTCAGCTTGCTCTGGCACATTTCACAAATCCTTCAGGTTTGTTGCGTGCCGGCGGCAACCAATATAAAATTGGTTTGAACTCTGGTGAACCACAAATCGGTACTGCCAACACTGGTGGTCGTGGTGCAATATCTTCTGGTTATCTTGAAGCCTCAAATGTCGATATGGCTCAAGAATTTACCAACATGATTCTTGCCCAGCGCAGTTTCCAGGCTTCCACTCGTGTAATCACGACTTCTGATCAAATTCTTCAAGAATTGGTAAACCTCAAGCAATAAGCATAAAATAATGACCGACCTGCTAAATGCAGGTCGGTCACAAAAAAAGAGCCATCTTGCGATGTTGAATATCACCGGTCCAATCCAACCAAATCTTCCTCCCTCTCAGGAAAGAGCAGATCAATTCCTGAAGGTTAATCAAAGAATTGCCGGTGAAATTATCAGCATCTCGAATGAAAATGTTGTTTTGGCAGTTAATGGGGTTCAAATTGTTGCTAAAATGACATCTGCCGATCAATTGGCATTACTCCTCGATAGGCGTTTTGCCAATTTTGTTGTCAAGGAAATTGCAAATAACCAAATTACACTTCAATTAGCGTCGCCTGCTCAAAATTCAACAAGTCAAAAAGCAGCAGCTAATAATTCGATTGGTCTAGCGTTGTTGGAGCAGTATGGTTTGCCAGCGGATGCAGCAAACCTATCCATTGTTCAAGCTGCATTAAATCGCGGATTGAAAATTTCACCAGAATTAATTAATGATATGCGGCAAGTACTAGAAGCTGTTCCGGGCTGGAGTCAGACTGATGTCCAACTGGCAACTGCGATAAAATCAGCCGGGCTGCCTCTATCAGAGGGTAGTTTGAATTTGGCTCAAAATTCGATCAAAGATGTCACTTCAAACTTTATTAATTTGGTAAATCAGCTTACTGAAACTTTGAACCGGCCAGGATTGCCTGCACAAACCCAGCAAATGATTCGATCGACATTATCAGCACTCCAAAATACATTAATCCAAAGTGGTGGCTCTATTGAAAATATAGAACAAAACCTCTTGATCTCGATCAAAGGGCTGGGTTCATCATTGGAAAATGAAATTAGCAAATTATTAACACAATCAACAAAAGAATATCCTGGTTCCAATATAAACGGTATCTTATTTAATTTGGCCAGTTTAAGACATGAATTGGCCAATGCAGGCATGGGCAGATTGGTAGATACAATAGATAGGTTTATCGAAGGTATGCGATGGACGCATTTCGTAAATGTTGAGCCGGAACAGCCTTTAGCAAAAGGTCAGTGGACTCAGTTGGATTTGCCAATAACGTTTGGCTTCAATGCCTTGAATCAAGTACAACAATATAATGTTCATAACCTTCAAATTAGAGTAGCACATGAAGAAGATAGTGAAGAAGGTAGCAGAATAAATCCGGATTATACAAGGCTGGTCATTCATGTTGACCTTAATGAATTTGATACCATAAAAGTGGATTTATCAATTGTTTCGAAAATGGTAGCTGCTGAAATTACTGCATCAAATAACGAAATTTGTTCTAAAGCTTCAGAAGAATTAGATGAATTAAAGATGGGATTATCAAATCTCGGGTATACTTTAAAGACTAGCAAGATTGAGTTGGGAAACACAATTCTTGAAATGGATCTTGACGAATCAGGTAAATTTCTACCCACTATTTCTTCGATAGATCTTGGAGTATAAATATGACTTCACTTCATATTCATACTGATAGTAATGAAGAGAACCAAAAGGCTGTTGCACTTGGATATGATCCAATTAAGGATGAAGCACCACGGATTTTAGCTTCAGGTAAGAACAAAATTGCGGAACAAATCATTTTGGTTGCAAAGCAGAATGGAATACCAATCAGAGATGATCCTGTACTCACAGCTGCACTGATGGAAATTGACATTAACCAAACGATTCCACCTGAATTATATAGAGTAGTTGCAGAAGTTCTTTCTTACATCTATCGAATCCAAAACAAGACTGGCAAGGTGACTATATAATGAGCGATACAAATATCCAAAACGATGAACGAAGACAAAATTATCGAATTATTTATCCTGAAACTTATCATCCAAATTTGATTATTAGAAATAATCAATTTGACATCTTGGACCTAAGCGAAACAGGGGTTCGTTTTAAATTAAAAGAAAATGTAAAACTTCCTGGAGATTTGTTTCACGCTGAAGTAAAACTTCATAATGATTCAACTGTCGAAGTTTTAGGCAGAATTATTCGAATAACCGGACAACATGCAGCCATGTTTATGGTTGTAAAAAAGATACCCTACCAGATCATTTTAGCTGAACAGGCATTTCTTCGAAATATGAATTCGTAAATAATTATTTTTCTGGAGAAAATTCGGATTCGAGCAATTCTCGTAAATTTTTAAAAGAATCAGGTTCAGGCCCTTCAACAAGGAGGGCTTTTAATTTTTCTTGTGACTTGAGTGCTTCTACAATTTCACCTCGCAAGATTGTAACTTCACGAGGAGCAGTAATGCCAATCTTCACTTTATCTCCCTCAACGCCAAGAATGGTGATGAAAATTTCATCACCAATCTGAATGGATTCATTGGTCCGCCGAGAAAGCACCAGCATAAAAAATGCCTTTTACCTTAATGCGTCAAATAAATTGAGGGCAGAGATCGATCTGGCGCAAACATCAAGCACTGTTTGATAGGTGGTTTGTTGAAGATTAAACATTGAGATCGCTTCAGCCATATTGGCATCTTCTTTGATTGATAATAACCCCTTTAATTCATTTTGGGTTGTGGTTAAATGTTCGTTGCTTGTTTTAATTTGCCTTAGAATGGCTGCATTGTTGGTTCTTGCAACATTCATGGTTGATAGTGAACTACTGATGTTAGCCAGTGCGGTATTCATCTCGGTGGCATTATTTGTTTCAAGACCGTGTTTTGCGAGAATTAATGCATCAAAGAAAGGATTAAAAGCGGCAACTCCATCTGTATTGATAGAAACGACAACACCAGGAGCAAGATCTCGTTTCATTGAACCTGAGTCACCTGAATAATCAACCGAGAGAGTACCATCAAGGGCTGTGACTAGTTCAAAGGGTTTCGTTTTTACCATGTTTCCTGCGAACAAATATGTGTCATTGTAAGAAGAGTTTCCTACAGATACCGCTTGATTTAGAATTTGGGCAATTTGAACGGCATAATCATTGGCACGATCTTCAGCGCCTACTGTGTCTGAAACGCCTTTTAACATAATCGTGTTCGCCTGTCCAATAAGGTCATTCATTAAATTAAATGAGGTCTCATTGTTTTCCATCCAGGCTTGTGCATTGGTACCTGTTGAAATATAACCTTTGCTGACAAGTATGCTCGAGCGTAAAACAAGGGCAGATGATACCAAACTTGGATCGTCAGAAGAATTAGAGAAATTCTTAAATGTGGTCGCTCTTTCGGCCAATTTATCCATTTTTGCTTTTGATTCATTCATATAGCGTATGGCATTGTTATAGGTCATGCTGTCAGGAACTCTCATAATTATTGATCCTATCTACCGGCGCCCATACCGTTGATGACGGTATTTAGCATTTCATCAATCACACTAATGACTCTTGCCGCAGCTTCATACGCTTTTTGAGATTTAGCGATATTGGCAGCTTCTTCGTTAAGACTGACACCTGTAACTGATTCACGTTGGGATATAAGTGCTTGAGCTACTAGAGAACGATCACGTGCATTGGTTTTGGCTCTTAACACTGTTAAACCTAATTTAGAAATTTGGTCATTGTAATATTGACTAAAAGTCATCGTATCTGAATTTAGTGTGCCAGTGGTTCTGAGTTTGAATATTTCCCGGCCAATTTCATTGTTACCTGGTTGATTTATGGCAGAGGATAGCGCAATTTTAGATACATCCTCTAATGCTTCATTCACTTTAAAGTTACCAGCATCAGTACCTTCAAAGAAATTGATTTGAGTTGAATTATCTAAACCATAGCCGTTAAAGTGAAGTGCATTTACCTGATCTTTTAGCATCATGGAAAGAGTGTTTAATCCAGTGCGTTGGTCTTCAAAAATGGTGTCGCGTGCTTCAATTACACCGGCCAATTCGCCAGAAGTTGGCACCATTTCTTTACCATCGCTCCACACCATCCTGGTAAGATTTTCGTTCGTTGGATCAATCTCGGTATGCAGTGGATAGGTGTCGTGTCCACCAACTAAAATATGTCCGTTGATAGAAACGCTGACTTCGCCATTGGCTTGTTTAAATGATGTTGCACCTGCAATTTCAGATAATCGATCCAAAGCAACATCACGTGCATCCAATAAATCATTTGGTGAATCACCAATTGACATTACACGTGAGATCTCGCGATTTAAACTGGCAATGTTTTCTGCAATAAGGTTTATTTCTTGAATACTTTGTTCAATACGTAAATCTTGTTCGGAACGAATTGATTCGATCTGACTATAACGGGTATTAATTGAACTTGCCAGTTCTTTTGCACTGTCAAGGAGCTGCCGCCGAACACTGGTATTGGTCGGATCATCAGAAGCTGCCTGCCAATTGCTGAAATAAGCTTCAATCTTTGGCAAAAGTCCATCGGTAGATGTCTCAAGCAGAGACGCTTCAAGTTGGGCAACAATTTCACTTTCAGCTGACCATTTGCTCGCTTCTTGATTTTCAAGGCGATACCTTGTATCGTAAAAATCAACTGCATAGCGTTGAATGGCTGTAACGTAGACCCCTGAACCCATTTGGCCAATACCGGTGCCATAATAAGCATTAGAAAGTGAAACAGCTGGGCCTGCTGTTACTTTAGCATTTTGTCGGTGATAACCGGGTGTGTTGACATTGGCAACATTGTGCTCATACACTGTGGTTGCCTGTGAATGACTAAGTAGGGCGGTTAATGCTACATTTATACTTGCAAGTAAGTTAGCCATGACCTTTTCTCTATGCTTTCATTCCCATATCACCAAAAGTGGAAGTCTCAAGTGAGCGCTTGACGCCAGGAGGATAGTATCCATCTGTTGGGTTGGTAATATTGAGTAAGAAGGATTGGGCAGAAATCAACCATTCTAAGGCTGTGCGGGCTAAAGCCTGATTGCCATAATTTAAATCTCTGGATTGTTGAACCAGCATAGTGATTCCGTCATTTAAACGATGCAAACGGTCAGATTCATCTGAATCCAGACCGGAATAAAGTTCATTGATTGAGACATCAGCGAGTTTTATGCTTAATTCATTCGCGATCGAAGTTATGAACATTCTGCGTTTTTCTTCTAAAAGGCCAAATTGATCCAGCAAGCCTTCTTTTTCTTCAACGATCGCCATGATCGCGTCTGGGTCTTTCTTGTTTAGCAGAACTCGTTCTTGTTTGGTTGCTCCAATTAAAGATTGAAGCGTGCGAAATTCCTGAACTAAGACATTCTCCAATGAATTGAGGAGATCTTGCACTTGCGGGTTGTGTTCCATTTGCCCATCCTAATCATCACAGGTTGATTATTTCAGGCCAAGCTTGGCGTACATTTTTTCAGCTAAATCCTCGTAAGGGATGTTATATTCACCTTTTTGAATTTTTGCTTTGAGATCATCAACCTTGGCTTGATCGACTTCTGGTGTTTCATTTAAAGCAATGCGGGCCTTGGATAACAATTTTGCATTATCTGAAAGCTCAGCTTTGTCTTTATTTGACACGGCCGAAGTGTTATTGGACGAAGAGGTAGCATATTGCTTTTCTACCTGGTTCGTCGCTTCTGTTTTGTTGAAATTTGCGTTACTAATGTTGTTATTTTCTATTTTCATCTTCCACTACCTCCGACTATAAGGGCAAAAAAACATCAACCTGTACTCTTATCATCGGCCACTATTTTCAAAACTTTACACTTTTCTTAAGCGAATTGCGCTATCAATCATATCGGCGGTGGTTTGAAAAGCTTTTGAAGCCATCTGAAACGACCTTTGAATTACTATCATATGTGTCATTTCGTCTGCCATGTTGACATTTGAGCTCTCAAGTGTTCCAGGAACAAGGATACCAAAATTGATGGTGCCAGGTGCTCCTGTTTGAGGTTTTCCAGAGTTGAAACTTTCTGACCAAAGATTGCTTCCAATATTTGTTAATCCGCCAGGATTGGTGAAACGTGTAAGTTGAATTGTGCCGGCGGTAACCCAGGCATCTTCTACCAATGCATGGATTGTGCCATTTTGGTCAATCGTAACTTCTGTCGCTGTTGGTGGAATAGTCCCTTGAAAAGTGATGGGATATCCACTGCCGTTTAGTAGTTTTTTGTTTTCATCCAACAAGAATGAACCATCACGGGTATAGGCTGGTTTACCATCAGGAAGTGTAACTGTGAAAAAACCTTCTCCATTGATGGCGACGTCAGACAAAATGCCGGTGTTTTGAAGTTTTCCTTGTGTATTCATTACTTGTGAAGAACTGCTTTTTACACCTGAACGGGTTGCTCCATCCAGAAGTTCTTGAAAATTCAATCGAGTGGTTTTATATCCAGTAGTGTTGATGTTTGCCAGTGAATTGCTGGAATTGCTTAAATCTGCAATTCTGGAATTCATATCCTGACTGGATATATTGAGAACCTGGAAGAGAGAGGGTGACATAGGGTGCCTCGCTTTCTTTAACTGACTCTACCAAGGGTAGAAATCGCTTTGCCCAACAATTCATCCTGATTTTGAACCATTTGTTGTGCTGCTTGATATGACCTTGAAATTTCGATCATTTGGGTCATTAATTGTGCCGAATCAACATTAGATTGTTCTAGTGTGCTTTGCAGCACTGTTCCACCGCCAGTAGTAGCCGGTGTTGCGGTACTGGTGAACGTGTTTTCGGCAGTTCGTGTTAGTGTCGAAAGATCAGCGAAAAAGGCAACCCCAATTTTTCCACTGGCAACACCATTGATATAAATATCACCATTTGTTGAAATTGTTGGATTACCTTCAGCTAATTTAATGGGTTGTCCGCTTGAAGAAAGCACAAGGTGTCCATCCACTGTCACTAATTGACCGTTGGCATCTTTACTGAAACGGCCATCACGAGTGAAACGATCACCTTCAGGTGTGCGAATTCTAAAGAAACCTGTTCCACTAATGGCAAGATCCAATGGGCTATCTGTGTTTTTTAATGTGCCTTGAGTAAAATCAGTGGTTTCGGGTGCAGCCATAACACCAAGACCCATATTTCCAAGGTAGGCGATTTGGTCTTTGTTAGTCAAACCTGATTGCGTATAGGCACTGGTTTTGTCAAATTCATTGAGTGAAGTCAAGATTTGTTTAAATCCTGGTGTGTCAACATTGGCAATATCATGTGCAACAGCTTGTTGTCGATAAACACCGGTTATCATTGCTGATGCGGCTGCATAGAGACCTTTAATCATCTTTTCACCTCCAAATTCGCTGATGAAGCTTTTCCTATATTGAGAACAAGATTCACTTCATCTCTTGTCATGCCTAGTTGTCTTGCAATATCTACATCGGGCATGCTGCCTTCAGCCATTGCTTTGACAATCATGTTTCTTTCACTGATTCCCAAAGAGGGGATCGTTCTCTCCGTCGGGGTGGTCTTTTGGGCAGCGCTCAGTAGTGTTTGAAAATCATTTTGGGCCATAATGCCTGTTGGTTCGGATGAGACAGTAGGATTTTTGGCTGTAGATACTGCTGTTCGTAATTCCTCAACAACAGGGGTGAGCTTTTTAGCCTGATTTTCTTTTCCCAATACCAAAGCAGTCTCTCGGGCAAGAGTGACCAAGTTCAATGTGTCGCTAAGTAGACCAGGAATGGTATTTGACATCATAACTCCTTACGATAACATGGCTTGCAAATTCAAAATTGCTTGTGAATGGATTTGGCATGCTCTGGATTCAGAGACTTCCAATACTTTTCCTATTTCTTTTAGGGTTAATTCCTCAAAATAGTAAAGTGATAAAACAAGTTGATCTCTTTCTGATAATTTTTTAATACAACCAACCATACGGATTTTAAGATCGTTTTCGGTTGCAATTTCTGCTGGATCCTCTTGATTGTCGTCGGCCAGCGTGTCGTATAGCGAAGTCTCGCTTTCTTCATCATTATTTACCAATGCATCCAAGGATACAATGATCTTGTTTGAATCGAGTAACCCTTGATGTACCTTATCAAGGTCAATTCCTAGATATTCTGATATTTGCTGCTCATTAGGCGGCACATTCGTCTGGTTGGTTATGGTTTGAATTGCTTTTTGGATCGATTTAGAGCGATGTCTGGCAGTTCGCGATAACCAATCGATTGATCGCAAATAGTCAAGAACTTTTCCTCTGATGCGCACTGTTGCGTATGTTGAAAACTGTGTGCCAAAACCTGGATTGTAACGATCAACTGCATCTATCAAACCAAGCAAACCTTGATGGACAAGATCTTCGTAATCCATTCCGATGTCTGAAGAAACGCCAAGCCGACCGAGTACGTAATGGATTAATGAAACGTGTCTTAACACTAATTCTTCACGGAGAATTGGTGAACGTGAAGACAGAAATTGATTTAATAAATCAATATCAGTTGTTTGTTTAGTGTTAATATCAATAGTTGACATCATGCATTAGTATCCATTGAATTTCCTGATGAAGCTGTTTCAAGATCATCTGCTTCTTTTAGCATACTTCTGGCTGATTCGATTACACCTTTTGAAACTATCCATGAGGCAAACCATACGATCAAACCTAATCCCAAAACAGTAACGCCACCTCTAAATAGGGCAACCCAATATGGGTTTCCATTTGCAAAGGTCAGTATCATTACAATAACGCCAACTAATACAACAGTCAATTTAGACAGCGTAAAAACCAACTCAATTAAGACTGGAAGTTTCAATCCTTGAGGAGTAGAGGTTTTTTGTGGTTGAGTTTGTTTTTTAGCCATTTTTTACACTATTTTTCAGGATAATCGCCGTCGACAACTGCACTTGCAATGTCTTCAGGGTTGCCAGGTTTTAGATTTCCAAAGATTTGATGTCCAGATGAAACAAAGTAGAGTGGTAGTTTGCTTTGCCACAACAGGTTAAAACTTGCTCCAAAAGATCCAGTTTCATCTGTTTTTGTTAAAATGACGCCTTTGAGACCAAATTGTTTAATTGTTTTTTCGGCTTGATTCAAATCCTGGTCTTTTGTTGTAGCTGAAGCAACCAGGTAGGTGCAACCAGAGGGGATGACAGAAAGAAATGAACCAAGTTCGACAACATTGTCTTCATTACGCGGATTACAACCGGCTGTATCTACAAGGATGAGATCTGCATCTTTTTGTGATTCAATCAATTCAGCCAATTCTTGAGGTGTATAGGCTAGAAATAGGGGAATGCCTAAAGTCTCAGCATATGTGCGGGCTTCGGCAATTGCTGAAGTTCTTACAGTATCTGCTTCAATCCAGACCACTTTTTTACCCATGGTGATCATATAAAAAGAGGCCAGTTTTGCACAACAAGATGTTTTTCCACATCCGCTAATGCCCGTTAGAGCCATCACTTTGCTTGGAACAAGCGCCAATGATTTTCTTGAGGGAGGTAAACAGGCAGATAATTGGTGTTTTATGAACCGGTCGAGACGAGAAAAATCCTCTAAAATAGCAGGGCTAAGCGCATCAAGATTGGTGTCGATGATCTTGTTGACCAATTGTGTGTTAACACCTTGATCAATCAGACTTTGTTTGATTGCCAATAGTACTGAAGGAATTTCAGGTTGATATTTTTTATCAATGATGATTGAGTTCGATTTTGCAATTGCGGCTTCTGTTTTTTCTGCAATAAGGTTCAAGTGATTTGTTGGGGCTTCACGTAAAGTTTTAAAGTCGTCCAAATCGAAGTGAGTGTCTTCGGATTCGGCTTTGAGAGAAGGTTCAGGTGTTTTTCCTTTCTGTAGATCTGCAAATGGAAGTTTTGAGCTGGGAGCTTGAATTTTTTGACCAGTAACCAATAATTTTAAATTCTCAATTTCTTTCTTTAATTCTTCTTGGGTTGGTGTTCCTCTGGTTTCCTGCACTTTTTGAACAGGTTCAGCTTTTTGAGCTTTTGAGGCGATCACTTCAACTCCTGGTTTTTTCCAGGCAGCCCAAATTGGACCTGAAGGAACTTCACGCATTGAAATAATCATGGCGTCAGCGCCAAGTTCAGCCTGAACGTTTTTCAAAGCAATTAGCATATTCGGTGCTCGGAACGTTTTAGTTAACATAGTTTACTTTTCCTTTAGTCAATTTCGACCATTCCGTGAGCTTTTACGCGAGTGCCTGGACTGACTTCTGAGAAAGCCAGACAAACAAGATTCGGTAGAGACATATCAACAAGTTTATGAAACGCCAAACGTAATTCTCGTGGGCATAAGAGCACTGGCTGATTGCCATTTTGTGCCATCTTCTCCATTTGTTCGCCTGTGTGGGTCAATATAGTCTGGGCTAATGATGCATCAATTTGAAAACCAACTCCATTTTCATTTGCACCAAGAGAACTTCGAAGGGCAGATTCAAGCTGCGGCGATAATGTAAATACATTGAGAGTATTTGAATCATCACGGTACATGCCTGATATTGTGTTTGCCAGTGATTGACGGACAGCTTCAGCTAAAATAGCCGGATCTCTGGTGATATTGGCGTTATTCGCAATTACTTCCAGAATTCCGCTCAAGTCACGAATTGGTACACGTTCTTTGAGAAGATTGCGTAAGACACTGAGAACATCACTTAAGCTGATCATTTCAGGAACGACACCCTCAACAGAAGCAGGGCTCTTGGATTTTAGTTGGTTTAACATTTCTTGAACCATCTGCCGATTCAAAAGTTCTGCCCCATGTGAGCGAACAACTTCGGTCAAATGGGTTGACAATACTGATACCGGGTTTACAACCGTATAGCCCATTAATTCAGCTCTGCCACGTTCTCCTTCAGAAACCCACAATGCTGGTAAACCAAAGGCAGGTTCCATGGTTTCAATACCCTTTAATTCCTCATCCGTTTCATTACCGGGAATGGCCAACAAGCGATCAAGTAGCAAATCGCCATGTGCGACTTCTTGTCCGCGAATTTTGATTCGATAGGCCTGAGGTTGAAGGCGTAGATTATCGCGAATTCGAACAACTGGAAGGACCAACCCCAATTCAGACATCATCTGGCGGCGAATGCCTGTGATTCTTTTGAGTAAATTGTCAGGCATTTCATCGTCAATTAATGGAATCAAGCTGTAACCGATTTCCAATTCCATGGCATCGATAACGATAAGTTCCATCATATCTTCGGGTGTTTCTGCTTCTGAAGATTTTGTAATCTCAGTTACTGAAGGTAAACTTTCAGCTTCTTTTCTTTTTAATCGACCTACATAAAATGCTGCTCCGCCAAGTACTGCACTAACCGCCACAAATGGAAGTTTTGGCAAACCAGGGATGATAATCAGAACCCCCATAATTACAGCACCCACTGTCAATACGCTGAAGTTTGAAATTTGTTTGAAAAGATCTGTTCCTAAAGAATCTTCTGAAGTCGAACGGGTGACTATTAAACCCGAAGCTGCAGAAATTAACAATGCAGGAATTTGAACAGCCAAACCTGCACCAATGGTAACCAGGGCATAGTTTTGTAATGCTGTCATGGCATCCATGCCTTTTTGAAGCATGCCTATGACAAAACCAGCTAAAATATTGACCAACATAATAATGATTGCTGCAATTGCATCACCGCGGACAAATTTTGAAGCACCATCCATCGCACCGTAAAAATCAGCTTCAGACTCAATGGACTTGCGACGTGCACGTGCTTGCACTTCATCGATCAACCCGGCATTTAGATCAGCATCAATGGACATCTGTTTTCCGGGCATGGCATCAAGGGTAAACCTTGCTGAAACTTCTGCAACTCTGCCAGCACCGCTATTGATAACTACAAATTGGATGATCATCAGGATTAAGAAAATAACTACGCCAACCACATAATTGCCGCCGATAATCATGTTGCCAAAGCCAGCCACGACTGCGCCTGCATTGCCTTCCAAGAGGATCAAGTAGCTTGTCCGAATATTAATACCTAAGCGGAAAAGCGTAACGAGTAGCAAAACTGTAGGAAAAACCGAAAATTCCATTGGCTGTTTGATATACATGGTAAGCAATAAAATGCCAATTGAAATCGAAAGGTTAATCACAATTAAAACGTCAACGATGGGTGCCGGTAATGGAACAATCAGCAATGAAACGATAATAACAAGGCCCACTGCCATTGCCATATCTTTGCGACCAAGAAGTTTCCGAAGGCTAAATGTCGAAGCAGGTGTTTGTGTAGTTGTAGTCATTCGTTTTCCTCTTATTTATGCTTGCGCTTTTGCAGGGCGGGGTATGCGGCCTTTCAGCCGATATATGTAGGCTAAAATTTCCGCAACTGCAATATAAAGATCAGGTGGGATTTGCTGTTCAATTTCAACAGTCTTGAATATAGTTCTTGCTAAAGGAATGTTCTGCACAACGGGAATATTATGTTCACGTGCAATATCTACGATTCGTTGAGCCATTATATTGGCCCCTTTGGCTAATACTTTAGGCGCTGACATGTTTGTTCCGCTGTATTCAATTGCAATAGCGATATGAGTCGGGTTGGTAATAACAACCGTAGCTTTCGGTACATTCGACATCATACGATTTCGGGCAAGGGCTCTTTGTTGTGAACGAATACGTCCACGCATGAAGGGATCGCCTTCAGAACGTTTGAAATCTTCCTTAATTTCTTCTTTTGACATTTTCATTGATTTCATGAATTGATAACGTTGGTATGCATAATCTGCGATTGCGAGGATCAAGTATGTAGTGCCCACTCTTACTGCTAAAGCTGAAGCAAGATCTGTCAAAGATTGGATGCCAGAACGAAGATCAACATTTCCCAACCAGGCTAATTCATTCACTTTGCCTTTTAAGAACGAGAATGCAACCCAACCGATAACGCCTAATTTTAGTAAGGCTTTAGCCAATTCAACTAACCCCTGGCCTGAAAAAATGCGTTTAAAACCTTGAATTGGATTTACCTTTTTGAAATCAAATTTGGATCTTTTAGTTGACCATAGGAATTTAGTCTGGGCTAATGTTATTACTGCGCCCGTCAATAATATGATTACGAGAATAACTGCTAATTTTGGAAGAATGCCTAAAGCAAGTTGGATAAAGAGTTCACGGGCAGCTATTGCTGTTAATTCTTTTGTAGATAATGCTGCTATGGTTTCAACCAGGTATGTTTTCACCCATTGAAAAAGGCTCTTGCCTGGTCCCAAAAGTAGATATGGACCAAGCATCAATACTGCGGCGGAGTTTAATTCAATACTTCTGGCTACGCGGCCTTCTTCGCGAGCTTCTTCTAACCGTCTTGGAGTTGGGGCTTCAGTTTTATCTGCCATCTAGCCTCAAAAAGCGACCATGCTTAGCATGCGTGAACCAAGATTGGTAAAAAGATCACGCAAATACGGAAAGAAAATTGAAAGAGATAAACCTAAAGCAAAAAGGCTTAATCCAATCTTGATCGGTAGTCCAAGGAAATAGACCTGAACTTGAGGTGCTACTCTTGATAGCAAACCTAATGTGATATCTGTCAATAATAGTGCTGCAAAAATTGGAAATGCGATTTGAATGCCTATCGCAATGTGTTGAGCAGTTGAACGCATTAATGTATCAACTGAAAAAATGGGAAGTGGAGTATCAACTGGAATTAAAGTTAGGGATTTCTGCAAAGCAGCAATGGCAATATGATGCCCATTTATCGCCATGAAATAGAGTGTTGAAATCACGATAAATAATTGACCGATAGGCGTTACAGATGCTTCAATAGCCGGATTAAAAATTCTATCAGATCCAAAACCACTGCCAATGCCCATGGTTTCACCTGCGATGGAAATAGTCGCAAAGGTTAATATGGCAGCATAGCCAATTAACGTTCCTATTATGATTTCTTTTAAAATTGCTGCAGCAAATGGTATTAGTGCCATGCTTTCAGCATCAACGCCGAGAGGATTTGTCCAAGGAACTAGGATCGCTGCTAAAACCAAACTTAAAGCGATTCTGATCTGATTGGGGATAATTTGACCGCCCAGATTGGGAATGTGAATAATTACAGCCATCACACGGGTGAGAACAAGAAAGAATATCTGGGTTTGGGCAATCGAAATCAACATATTAAATAGTTTGGTTACCTCTAGAATGAGGATAATCCTGCCCAATAGTTTTGTCAGTAAAGGTGGGATGAAGTGAATCTAAAGAAAACGTAAAAAATGCTAAAGTTAATTAAAAAACAGCCGAAAATACTAAATTTTTAACATCAACTTAACTCTGGTTGCAAATTCCTCAATATCAAGCGGTTTCATAAGAAATTCTTGAACACCGGCATCTTTTGCTTTTTGGATAATATCTGAAAATCCAAAAGCTGAGATTAATAAGACCAAAGTGTGCTTTAGTAATTTTTTTTGATTAAGTTCATTAATAACTTCTAGACCGCTGGATCCAGGTAAGAAAGTATCAAGAATAAGCAGTGAAGGGTGATCTTTTGAAATAATGGTGGAAATTTGACCAATATTGCGCGTAGATATGACTTCGCATCCTATGCGCTGAAGGCATAACTGTATTAAGTCTCGTTGAACCTTATCAGATTCAACAACCAAGACCAGAGGAACTGGATTTGCTGTCATTTCATCCGGAAGAGAGCATGTAGTTGGTGAGTTGAACATGCATTTGGTCAATTCTTTCCTTCGAGATATTTAGTATTTGAAAAGTCTCAGGATGAATTGAGCGTTCAAAGAATAAGGCGTTTTGATTGCCTGTATTTTCAAAATATGAATTGGCGACATTGATGATAGCTGGCAATCTTTGATTGGACCGGGCAAAAGAAGGCGTATGATGGTACCGAATGGCGTCTACCAATACTACTGGAAAATTCCATTTTTCAGCAATCAAACCGCCAACTTTGGCATGGTCTATGCCCAACAATTGTTCTTCAGCCATATAAAGGGTTAGTTTGTATTTAAGCATCAAATCAACAATGCGAGTGTAATCTGAGAAAACAAATTGATCAAGAAAAAGTTTACCCATATCATGCAAAAGACCTGCGGTATAAGCCTCTTCAGGATCAGGATATCTTAGTTCACGAGCTATCCATTCTGCCGATACTGCTGTGGCAATGGAATGATTCCATAATTCACCAGCGCCGAAACGGTACCCTTTTAAACTTTGATTGAACGGACCAACAGCAGCTATTCCAAGGATCAGACCCTTTAGCCTTTTAAAACCAAGTCGCATAACAGCTTCAGAGAGTTTTGAACAGTCAGTTGAAAAACCCATAGCTACTGAATTGGCAGATTGAAGAATAGAAGCAGATAGTGCTTGATCAAGACCAATTATTTCAGAAATCTCAACTGATGTAGCACTTGAATCTTCTATTGCTCGTAATGCACGAGTGATGCTTGTAGGCATTGGCCGTAAATTTTCAACATTTCTGATGATCGTGTCTACTTTTGTTGTTGACATAATATATTCCGATTGATGTTCAAAATTATTTTACAAAGTTGGGCAAGCTGTTGAATATCCCGGCTGTAAAAACAAGAATCTGCTGCATCATCCAGGAACCAAGCAGGAGCAGAATAAGACCAATGCCAACTATTTTTGGAATAAATGTCATGGTCACTTCGTTGACCTGTGTTGCGGCCTGTATCAAACTAATTATAGTACCAATTATTAAACTAACTAATAAAATTGGACCGGCAACTACCAACATAAGTGTAATTGCATTTTGAGAAAGTGTAATAAGATAAGCTTCATCCATGTCATGCACCACCAAAACTTAGCATTAATGAACGAGTGATTAGGTACCATCCATCAACCATAACAAATAAGAGTAATTTGAAGGGAAGCGAAACAAGCGAAGGCGGAAGCATCATCATACCTAATGAAAGTAGAATACTTGAAATCAAAAGGTCAATAATAAGAAAAGGAATGTACAACAAAAAACCCATGGTTAGTGCAGTTTTGAGTTCGCTGATCACAAACGCAGGGAATAATGACGATGTTGGGATATCCGCAAGCGTTACAGGTTGGGGATCACCACGCATTTCCATAAATAGTTGAATATCTTTTTCCCTAGTCTGTTTGAACATAAACTCTCTGACAGGTTCAATGGCATTATTGATGGCTGTTGTTTGAGAGATTTGTTTATTAATATATGGTTTGATCGCATTTTCATTGATTTGTGTATATACTGGACCCATTACAAAGAAGGTCAAAAGCAGAGAGAGACCAATTACAACTTGATTCGGGGGTATCTGTGGAGTACCAATGGCATTTCGGATCATAGATAAAACAATTACAATTCTGGTGAACGATGTGCCTAAAATTAGAATTGAAGGGGCTAAAGAGAGCACCGTTAACATGACCAAAAGCTGAACACCAGTTGTTACTTGCTGAGGTTCATCAGCAGGTGAAACCGAAAAAGTGACACCTGGTGCAGATAATTCTGACGAAGTATCACAAGAAGTCAAACCTAACATAACCAAAGATAAGACAGTAACCAAAAGAATGAATTTACGATTTATTTTCATAGTTGATCTAATTATCGAGGCTGTTATTTGCTTGATTTAAGAAATCAGAAAAATTGGGGGATGATTCTTTTATTGTGTCATCCTTTTGATTCTGAGACAGTTGATAAAGTGTTGTCATGGTTTGGTCGGTTGCACCAATGAGAATCTTTTGATTTTCAACACTTACAAGATATAAAGTCCGATGTGGCGAAAGGTGAACGGTTTCTATAACACCTATTTGTTTCTGAGTGGTTGTTTGTCCTTTAACTTGCATTCTTCGAATTAAAATCGCAAGTCCGGCAATGATCAGAACCACAACACCGAGTTTTAAGAAAACGCTAAATGCAAAACCTGTTGAATTGAGATAAGAAGCATCTCCAGTTGAAGGAGAAGATTGAGGCAATAACAAAAACATAGCCAAACCGAGAATAACAATTACCCCAACTGTTATTGAAATTAAGGCCCAACGTGGTAGTTTGCGTAAAGCGACAATGATTGCCATCAATCGCTCGTTGCTTTTGTTCATGCTTTCTCCCCCTGACCATTGGTCTTTGTGGTATTTGAAAATAATTCGGTAATACGTACGGCAAATCTATCATCCACGACAACCACCTCACCGCGAGCAATGAGTCGTTCATTTACAAAAACATCGATGGGATCACCAGCAAGTCTACTCAATTCAATTACTGATCCCTGGTTTAATTCAAGGGCTTGCTTTAATGTCATTTCAGTACGTCCGAGCTCGATGGTTACGGTAAGTGGAACATCCAGCAGCATATCAATATTGGCTGAATGTACGTTATTTCCAGAAGTTACAGTATCTGAAACTGCGGGATTATTATCCATATCGAGACCTCTTCCTAAAACAATTTTTCTACACGATTGACAGAGACTACTTGCACTGCAATATTCTTACCAACTTTTCCTATTTGAACGTTAAATAAGTCTTCATTGGCCACACGCATTATTAGCGGATTTTTGACATTAGTGTCTGTTTGGATGACATCTCCAATGGATAGATTCGCAACATCTCCCAATGAAAGCTTTGTTTTTCCAACAGTTACCTTGACTGGCAATTTCACTGGATACAAGAGATCAAGGGTAAGTTGTCGTGCAGCAGGATTGGTCTGTTTTTCTTTTCGACCAGTAACCCAAACCGCAGGATTCAGATTTGCAGCAAGGGGTTTTAGTGAACTGAACGGAATATACACATTCATTGTTCCAGTAATCATATTGATCGATAATTCAAAAGTCAACAATAGAACTCGTTCATTTCCCATTAACATTTGAACCCAATGTTGGTTGACAGTGCTGTCGTCTAATTGAGGCTCAATTGATGCTACTTTGCTCCAGGCACTTTTTAAGTCATTCAACATATGTTCGATCAGACCACGTAATAATGATTGGTCAATATCCGTTAATGCTCTGACTACTGGTTCACCTTCTATTTTTCCGCCTAGGCGTTGTTCTAGAATGACATGGCAGACATTTGGGCTTATGGTCAAGATCATTTGTCCTGGAAGGGGAGCCAGGGTAATTAAATGGAAAAGACTTTGTTCAGGTAAATCTTTTAGAAAATCATGAAAACGACCCTGTTCAGTATGTACCAAACGCGGTCTTAATGCTGTCCTAATGAATGTTGGCAGTGATGTAGCCAGCCTTTCAGCTAAATCTTCATGAACAAGTTCCACAGCACGAATTTGTTCTTTAGAAAATCGCTCAGGAGACCAAAAGTTATAATTTTGAATCTTTTTGGAAGGATCAGAAGACGGTTTATTGCTTGGCGCCGACCCACTGGGTTGGCCCATAATTTCAGCGAGGTTGACGCTTCCACCGCCATCCTTTTCTTCAATTTCTATTGCGCCTTTTAAGAGGGCATCAATTTCTGATTGACTGAGCATAACTCTCCAAATTACTGAACAACAAATTCAGTTAAATATACCGAAAGAATATGATAATCTGGCAACCGTTGAGTAATGAGATTGGATAATTCAGTACGAAGAGTTTCTTTTCCTTGAGCAGTATAAAGTTCGTCAAAAGTTTTTGAAGAAATTAGTGTAACAACTGCATCATCTATAATAGGCAATTTGGCTGTTACTTCAGAAGTGAATTCTGCAATGTAAGTAGATTTTTCTTCAATTGGCATTTCAAAATAAGCAATTTCTTCCGGTGCAAATTCGATGACAATAGTGATGCGTATATATTTCCGTCCAAGCGGATCTGAGAGATTAATAATCTTCGACCCGGTATTAATCATGATACCTTCACCTGCAACATAAGTATGATCAATTTCAGGTTCTGTGGGTACCATACCTTCTGCAGACAACGATTCAACTACTGGAATAGTTGGATAGTTGTATTGCAAATAAAAAGGTTTTGGCAGGTTATCTGGAGCAAAAATAATATAAGCTGCCGCCAAACCCGTCAATGAAAAAATACCCATAAGGACAAGTGCAAATATCTGCAAGATTTTTGGCAATATTGAGGTTTTTTTAGGATTTTCCATATTAATTCCTTATTATTGGATAGAACCACCCGTGGTGATAATGCTTGATGTGTCGGGATAAATGATGATGATTTCTGCTCTACTATTTAATGAACGATGTTCAACAGAGTCATTTGGAAAAACTGGAGAATATTCACTTTTACCTGAAATCGTAAGCCGTGCAGGATCAACGCCTTTGTTAATTAGATATTGAGCAACAACGTTGGCACGTGCCACAGAAAGTTCGAAATTATTATTATATTTGGGATCAGTTGGAGGTGAATTATCTGTATGCCCAATGATTCTTAGTTGGTTTTGCATCGAGTTCAACATACCGATGATTCCATCCAAAACCGGGTAACCTTGCGGATATAGATTTGCTGTGCCAGGATAAAAGATCAAGCTTTCGCTGAGAGAGATAAGAACACCCTCAATATTCGTTTGAACGCTGACGCCTGATCCCATATTCATCTCATTCAACATAGCAGTTAATTGGCTTGCCACTTCTTCTGATTGGGGCGGTTTTTCTGGCATGCCCGGAATTGAGATTGGAGCAGTAACACTATTTGGATCAGTTCCACCACCGCCAGAACTAATTGAATTGGATACAACTTTAGAAGCTCCACCAGCAGAAAATGCAGCTCTCATGCTCTCTGCAAGGATTTTATATTTTTCAACATCTACTTGTCCTAAGGACCATAAAACAACGAAAAGCACAAAAAGTAGAGTGATAAAGTCAGCGTAACTAACCAACCACCGCTCTTCATTTTCGTGGGCTTCAGCATGTCCTTTTTTCTTACTCATGTATTATGCCTTTGCGCTTTCGGTTGACGTTGTTGTAGATTTCTTTTTCCCATCGTCAGATTTTACTTCTTTGGGAGCCAGAAATGCATTTAGTTTTTCACGAACAATACGTGGATTTTCACCAGCTTGCAGAGCAAGAATACCTTCTGTGAGTAGATAACGGTAATGCACTTCTTGAGCACTTTTATTTTTTAGATTATTTCCGAGGGGAAGAAAAATAAGATTAGCAAAAAGCAACCCCCACAGCGTCGCTAAAAAAGCACCTGCAATGGCCTCGGCCAGTTTTTTGGGATCATCAAGCATTTCAAGTGCATGCATTAAGCCCATAACGGTACCGATAATACCAAAGGTGGGGGCAAAAGCGCCTGCACCTGAAAAGGCTGCAGCCCCTTTTTTGTGGCGCTCCTCGAGATTTTCAATATTGGTTTCCAAAATTGATCTAACTTGAGCCGGGTCAACGCCATCAACCACTAGCATAATTCCTTTTTGAAGAAAGGGGTCTTTAATTTTTTTACTTTCTTCTTCAAGTGCAAGCAATCCTTCTCGACGAGCTTTGTCTGCCATCTTCGTTAATAATTCAATCGCCTCACTAGGGTTGTGTTTGTGTTGTCTGAAAGCTTCAGAAATAATTTTCGGTAAGGCCGCAAAAGTCTTGGCGCCAACTGAAATTGCTGTTGCTGATAAAGAGCCGACAAAGATCAACAAAATTGCTTGAGGAACCGCAAATAATTGTCCAGGTTCACCGCCATCTAAAATCAAGACAACAACAACTGTAGCAAATCCGACGACCAATCCAAGTAGGGATGAAAGATCCATTAGTCCTCTTTATTGTTTTGTTTTATTGAGTAATTAAAACCAGCACCATGAACATTTTGTTGGTATGCAATAATTCTCTCAAGTATCTGTTCAGCAGTATCTCGAACGATTATTTTGTAATCTGAGGTCAATGTGATCACTGTGTCCGGAGTGTGCTCGATTGACCTAATTAATTCGGCGTTTATGTAAAATGTTGAACCATCAAACCGCGTTACAAGAATCACGATATCCTACCTTTCAGGTAATAACGCCTGATACGGGGTTGCTAGAGAATACTTTAGCATACCCATGGGGTAGAACCTGTAAATTGACCGTGAAAGGAGTGTTAAGAGCGTCTAAAAAAAATATTATCGGTAATATTTTTAAAATCATTAGCCAGTTTGGAGGAATTCTATTATTTTCATATAATTGATTATAATTATTATTAATTAAAATTACAGTTATTAATTATTATTTAATAGATAAGCTTAGTATTTACTAATATATGTAGCAATTTTTTTCACAGGCGCTTATAATGGATAGTATTATGATTACTGATTCATTACAAAAAACAATCAAAAAGGGAGGGTATTGATGGAACAGGCAAATATCCTTGTAATTGAAGATGATGATATTGTTTCAAGGACTATTGAACGATGTCTGAGAAGAGAAAATTATAAAGTCGCTTTGGCTAGTTCTGGAGTTGAAGGGCTGCAGTTAGCTCATAAAAGAATTCCGGAACTCGTTATCCTTGATGTTATTATGCCCGGCATGGATGGTTATACTGTTTGCAGAGAGATGCGAGCCGATCCGTTACTTGTAAATGTACCAATTCTTTTTCTAACAGCAAAAACGAAAGATGAAGACAAGATTACAGGTTTTAATGCTGGTGCAGACGACTATCTTGGAAAACCATTTAATTTAGATGAATTGATTCTTCGAGTTAAAGCGATTATTCGAAGAACAAAAACAGTTAAAAAAGAATTAGAAATCGACTCAACCAATAAACCATTTTCATTTAGCAACATGTTTTCAAAGAATAAGAATAGTTCAAAAGAAAATAAAACTGATCAACAACCGTTGGTTCCTATCCATTGTATTCAATTACATGGGTACATTCTTGACACAAAAACCTACGAATTATCCATCCCTGGCAACGTAAAAATCAGATTAACACCTATTCAATATGACCTTTTGTATCATTTAATGAGTCATCCAGGAGAAATTTTTTCACCAAATCGATTATTGGATGAAGTTTGGGACTATCCCTCAGATACAGGAAGCCCAGATCTGGTTCGAGTTCATATTAAAAACCTAAGAGAAAGAGTTGAACTTGATCCTCATTTGCCCAGTTTTATTGAAACAGTACCAGGATATGGATACACAATAAAAGCCGATACTAATTAAATTGGTAAATACTTTTATTGTCAAATAATATGGAATCTGAACTCGATAAGCTGGATTTAGTTTCAAAATTAGATGTCGCTTTAAGTGAGGCAGATTCACTTCGAAATGTCATAAAAATAGGACTTCCGGGCTTGTTGGAACTGCTTAATCAGGAAAATGGGGGCATTTTCATACCGAAGACATATAAAAAAAGAGAGCCTATATGGTTAACTTTATCTCCACTGGATTCATGGGTGGATGGTAATAGAGATATATCAGCCCATCTTTTATACGAAATAACAAATTTCATTGAAGGAAAATCCAGAGAAGAGAGATCGTATAGACGCGATTTCTTTCAATTAATCCCACTTTATTGGAAACAGGATATTCAAGCCATTATTGTGCTGGACTCAAAAGAAATTGCTGAATTCGATCTGGCATTAATTCAATTGGTTGGAAACATGATTGCAAGAGAGCTGCACATTCATCAAACTAAAGTAACCACGATTAGTAGTGAACAATATTTAACGACATTAAGAATTATTTCAGCAACACAAAGTTCAGAACTCAACTTAAATGATGTTCAGCTATGGATATTAAAAGGAATAAAAGATACGTTTAAAGGGGAAATGGCCGGCTTGGTACTTGTTGACCTTGAAAACCCATCAATTGCACAGAAAAGAATGGTAGGTTCTGGATCTGAATGGCTAATAAACGACACCATACGATTTGAAAAAGGAATATTGAAGAATTGTGTTGAAAAAAGCCTCTTTTACCAAGTCATTGATGTTCTAAATGATCAACTTTTTGACTATGAAACTGATTCATGCAGAGATATTACGCAACGGTCAATGATTTGTTCGCCCATAATTGTAAATTCTATCACCGTGGGTGTGATTACAATTTATAACTCGCCACATACGCCTTTGGACGCCTTTGATCAAGGATTATTGGTTTCACTCACAACTTCATTAGCCAACAGTATTTATAACAATCAATTAATTCAACAATTAAAAATTGCTAATGCTGATCTTGAAGCTAGCGGTTGGGAACTTCTAAATTCACGAAATACATTAAGGGCCCTCTTTGATAGCATTCCAGCTTCTTTCTATATTATTGATCGTAATTACTCATTGGTGGCGATAAATAGAAGTCGTGCAACACGTGTGGGTATAGCTCCAAATTTGTTAGTAGGAAAGCGTTGTTATGAAGCTTTACATCATCAATATTCACCATGTCCTGGTTGTAAAGTTGCCGAAACTTTATATAATGGCGGATTAACTAACCGAAATCAAAGATTTTGGGGCGACAATGATACTTCTACTGAATGGGAAATCAGTACTTACCCTATTTTTGACAACAACGAATTGGTAATCCAAGCAATTTTATTCGAACAGGATGTCACTGAAAAACGCCACTTAGAAACCGAATTAATTCAAAGCGAGAAATTGGCTGCAGTTGGGCAATTGGCTGCCGGTGTTGCTCATGAAATTAATAATCCTTTAGCTGCAGTTATCGCAAATGCTCAAATACTTATGCGAGATTTGCCAAAAGACGAAGAAGATTGGATGGAATCTGTAAAACTAATTGAAACAGCAGGGCAGAGGGCTGGAAACGTTGTTAAAAACTTGCTTGGTTTGGCTCGAAAAGAACTATATGAATTTTTACCAATCAACCTTAATGAATCCATTAAAAATGCTCTAAATTTATTGTCACACGAACTGCTTGTTCACCCTGTAACCATTAATTTTGATCCTGGACAGGATTTTCCAATGTTGGTAGCCAGTAAAGAAAATATGCAAAGTGTTTGGATAAATATCATCATGAATGCAATTGAGGCTATTGGTGATAATGAAGGGATCATTATCGTCAGCACTCGCTATAAGGATGCAGAATTTACTGTCACTATTAGAGATAATGGACCTGGTATACCTGAAAATCAGGTTGGAAAGATATTTGAACCATTTTTTACTACAAAAAGCCCATTAAAAGGAACCGGATTGGGTTTGTCTGTCGTTCATAGAATTATTAAATCACATGGGGGGCGTATTTTAGTTGAAAGTGAATTGGGAAGAGGCACCCAATTCACTATTATTCTTCCTGAAAATAAACAAAATTGATTTTATATCGATCTGGCAAGTCGAAAACCTAATGCTGGCGATACATAATCTGCTAAGACTGTTTCTCGGGCTGCACAACGAGCTAATTTATGAGAATAATACCATGCTCCGCCTCTTACGACACATTTGTTTGTATTAGCTTCTTTTTCTGATATGTTTTTAAATGGATAAGGCAACAGAAACGAACTTGTCCATTCCCATACATTGCCAACCATATCAGCAATACCATAAATTGAATCTCCACTTGGAGAATAAGATCCATTTGCAGTAGTGGCACGTTTAGCACTTTCAAGTGTATTGCAGCGCCATGGATCGAAAAAATCACCCCAAGGATAAATTCTACCGTCAGTTCCTCGCGCAGCTTTCTCCCATTCGGCCTCATTGGGCAAACGATAGATTGTTTTTAGGTTTTTAGATATCCATTCGCAATATGCGAGTGCATCTTTTTTTGATATCCCGGCTACTGGAAAATTTGCTTCACCATCAGCATAATGATAACCAATCCAATTCTTAGGAACGCGATGACCTGTATTATAAATAAATGAATAATAATCAATATTTGAAACTGGATAAAGTCCAATTTCAAATGATTGTAGTTCAACTTTATGCTGAGGCTGTTCAACTTGAAACATGCCTTCTTCAACCCATTCTTCAGCCCATTTTTCAGTTTCCAATAGTACTGCTATTTGTTGATCACTGGTTCCCATTAAAAATTCACCAGCAGGGATTTCAACCATCAGCGGGTGCTTCATGGATTCATTAATTTGATCTCTTTTGTGTAAATCGTCTTTCTTATCTTTTTCGTTTGCCATAATATCCTTTAAGAAGGGGTTTTAAGAATTTCAGAAAAAGCAGTTAACACTTCATTTATGTGGTCATCAGTATTTTGACTAATGGCATATAAATAGCCTTCATCTAAATCATTTATATGCAAAACTGATTTTTGAATTTCAAGATCAAGTATTTCATACCAATTCAAATGATTATGAATTATTAAACCATATTTTGATAAATCTTGATAACCTCTTGAATCATTAATTATCCAGGGGATATGGAGGCTCATCAACTCTAACATATTTCGGTAATATGAACCCCTTAATACTTGTGTATCCCAGAAGAAACCTAAATCAACAATTGGTAAAAAGTCTGGCCAGTTGTTTGAAATACCACCTGGAAAATCTGCTAATGTAACTTCATTTTGAAGCGCTAATTTTGCACTTGATGAGCTTATATTTAACCATTTTGTTTTTGGATATTTTTCATTTATTCTTAAAATAACCGATTCGAGAAAATTATCTTTTTCACAAGAGTTTGTGTTAATAGCTACAATAAATGATGAATCTTTGATTCTTACTTTGTCTCGAAGAGAATCATAGTCTATAAATTCCGGGATAACTCTAACAGGTGCAGTAATTGACCATATTTCCTGCTGTACTAAAGAAGAAACCAGAATACAATCCGCCAGATGTAGGCCCCATCGGAATTTCTCTGATTGGTCTAATGCTTTGCTCTCATTGGAGTGGTAGTCTGAATAGAGTTGAGATATAGAAAATAAACCTTCATTTTTTGGATAAAGATTTTGGCAAAAAGATTCAGAGAGTAAAGGAATATCTACAATTACTTTTTTCCCACGAGATTTCCAATGGTTGATTGTGTTTAATAGATCAAATTCAGGTGACCCTTCAATAACTATTAGATTTGAATTATTACACGCGATGGTTGATTCTTTCGAGCGACAGCTGAAGTCAACTGAATTTACTAATTCAACATTATGTAAACCCATTTTACGAAGTGCATTAAATAATAAAATCCCGCGCCACGCGGAATTAGTAGATTTGGAAAGAGTGGCATTTGTTGTGACAAAAACGATATTCACTTTACTTTTCCAATTTATTTATTAGATTTTGACACCAATTTGTTAACAAGCGAATACCATTGCTCACCAATAATGATATCTTCACGTAATTGTGCGTGTTTTTTACCAGCTTGACCGAGAGAAACTCTCAATTCTTGGTCTTGAATAAATTGTCGCATATAGCTATGCCATTCATCAGGGTTTTCTGCCGTCACGCCACCTGCCTGCCAACGAATAAAGTCGGGCATCGGTGATGCGATCCAGGGTATCCCTTTTACGCTTGCTTGAACTAAAAGTCGATCAGTTGTTACCAAATGATAAGGGGTTGAGTTTAGTGGAAGCAACAAAACATCAATTTGGCTTAATATATAAGGCATTTCTTCATCTGGTACGCGTGGAAGGAATACACGACGATTTTCAGACACATTCTCGAACATCTTATAAGTAACTGGATCTCCGCATACAACAAGGCGTGTTTGAGGGTATTCACGCAAGATTCTAATTATGATACGCCTATATTTTTGAACGTCTTCAAAATTCCCTTGAATTCCAATTAAACCAATATTTACACTGGTACGAGATGTATTATTCTTTTGCCACTGTTCATTTTTCTTTGACCACCCGAAAGGAACGACTTCAACATTGTACCCAGTTTCTCTTATATGGTCTGCCATCGATTCACCAGGGACTGTTATGAGATTGGCAAATAACATTGCAGCTGTATAAGAACGAGATTTATCCAACGATCCCAATCCAGCATTTGTATAATCGGGGTGATTTATGGGCATATATTCAAAATCATCATCCAAATCGAGCACTAATGGAATGTGCTGAGCAGAATAACTTGCCATTTTTTCCATCATTGCCGGATTGACATGTGCATTGAAAGAAACCACAAGATCAATATCAGATTTATTAAAATCCGGTTCAAAATCAGCAAAGGTTACTTCGACGCCATTTTTTTCTAAGACACTTTGAAAGGTATTAATTCTCTCTGATCGATTTTCTGAATCGGGCACAAGAAACACAACATGTTTAATCGAAACATTTGTAGTTGTTGGCACAATTTTATTATTATTTTTTCCGGGATTAGGTGAAGCACTTGTCTCTATTTTTAATGATTCTATGTTTTCTTTCAACGCTTGTAACATATTGACAAGGTCAAAGCGCCGATCATTTTTTGCCTGACGAATATTTAATTCTATTAACGCAGGAAGCAGAGTATCAATTTGATCCAGATTTCTGGCAACTATTTCTGCGGGGTTGTGTGCATGAACAATATTGTCTAGAAGCGAAGCTGCTGAAAGAATTTCTGCTTCACTGACCGGATTGGGGCGTCCGGTTAAATCTTGAAGCATTTTAGAGACAGAGGCTGAATCAGTGGGAATTTCTTCTAATGCATGAGTATTGAGTTCAAGAGCTGAAAGTTTTACCCGTCTTTGTATTACTTCATTGTTTGGTTCAAGTGATAACGCTTTTTGGTATAGCTTTTCCGCAGAAGGATAGTCTTCATTAGCGAGGTAAAGATCGCCTAATAGAAGATAAGATTCAACATCCTCAGGATAATCAGCCAGGATTTTTTTGTAGACATTTACAGCTTCTTTGAAATTATTGTTTTCAAGATGTGAAATGCCTTCATTCTTACGTTGTTTCAAATCATCCATGTCATATTCCATAATTTGAGGGTCATCAATAACTATTTCCATTTTTTACCTTTTTTAGCTATGTGTCAATAGAAAACACCAATCTGAAATTGATCGGATATCAGCAAACATATACTTGCTGATACTAATTTAACTGATTTGGTTAAATTGTGTAATAAAACTTCTCTGAAGCCCGCGTAAATACAAGATAAACATAAGTAAAAAAATAAATGACAAGATAAAAAATACTTATACATTAAATTCACAAATATACATACTCAGGCTAATTTTTACATTGAGTTTACTGACCCATTCATTGCCAATGGATAAAATCAAAAGCATGACTACTCCGATTCTATCTACTAATAATCAAACTCTGCCTGTTTTAAACAGATATTTGATCTCCAAACAAACAGAATTGATTGAAAATGCAAGTTTTCACAATTTGTTTGCAACATTAATGTCAGATATGAATTCAAGTTCAATTCTTTATGACCATAACTCATCTTCAAGTGAGCAATTCTCAGCAATAATAAGTATGTTGTATTACAAGTTATTTGGTGAACAAGAGGATCCAGCTACAACTAAGGTAGGTTCACCAGTGGGGAATCCTGTGAATGGCGTTTTAACACAAACCAGTCATGAAGGGCATGTTGCACTTGATTTTGGAGTTCCTGTTGGAACTAAAGTCAAAGCCACCATGACAGGTGAAGTTACATTTGCTGATTGGAACACAGAAGGATATGGGAATCTGGTAATCATTGATAATGGTGTTTATAAAGCTTATTATGCACACCTTTCAAATATACCAGTTAAGAAGGGACAATTCGTTACTGATGGAGCAATCATTGGTTTATCAGGAAATACAGGCAACTCCACCGGTCCTCATTTGCATTACGAAATTAGAAAGAACGGGATTGCAGTAAACCCTTTATTGTCATTACGTTGATAATTAATAGATTTATGTATCCTTTCCGATCTTTTTATATATGATTTACGTTATTGATTGGATCAAAATGATAATCTAGATACAAAATAGTATTTACTTATTTTGATTGGTGGAAAGAAAAATCTATGGTTTTTGATATTAGTGAAGATGAACTTCCAATTTTTCAAGCAGAAACTGAAGACCACTTAACTACTTTAGAAGATGGTCTTGTCCGCCTTGAACAAGATGACAGGGATCCTGAATTGCTTCAGGCATTATTTAGGGCTGCTCATACTATTAAGGGGACGGCTGGAATGATCGGTCATAAAAGGCTGGTTGAAATTACCCACGTTCTCGAGAATGCATTTGATGCCGTTAGAAAAAGTGAACTTCCAATCTCTACAAATTTAATCGATTTATGTTTGGATACCGTTGATATTTTGCGGTCTTTGAGGGACGAAGTAATTACGAATGAAAATAGCGCTTGCGATGTTCCGCAAATGATTGAATCTTTTAAAACTTTTCTAGAATCAACCATGGATGATTCGCGGGAACAAAAAGTAAAGCTCGATTCTGGCAGTAAAAATACTTTGCCTCCTAAACCAATGGAAAAAGAGGAAATTACAAAACATCCTGAAGCGGTAAAAGTTGAAAATAAAGCAATTATCGCTGAACCCGAATTAGATACAGGCAAAGAACTGCATATTGAAGTTGATATTTCTTCAACGAGCGTTGCTTCGGCTGCTCGTGCTTTTCAAATTCTTATTGTCCTTCAAAGCGCCGGAGAAATTATTGAATTGGTTCCTAGTCAGCAAACAATTGAAAGTGCTGCACCCGTAGGACATTTATCTGCAAGGATTATTCCTTGTAGATCAGAAAATGATATTAAAACCGACATTCTTAACATCCCTGAAATTGATAGGCTCGTGTTTAAAAATGAGGTTATTTCTCTGGGCATCTCGACTGGTAAGGATGGTAATTTAGAAGCCTCAGCTCAACCAGGATTTGAAGTATCTCGACTGGGCGAATTTTTATTATCAAAAAATCTTATTACTGCTGAAGAATTACAAACAGTTCTTGAAAAACAAAAAACTTATCCACCAGATAGCGCTCCACTTCTCGGACAATTATTGGTCTCTATGGGTTTACTCACTCAATCTGTTGTTGATAAAGCAATCGAAGAAACAATGAACCAAAAAAGAACTGCTATATTGGCCGGTGGTGATAGCTCAAAAGGTGGAGATCATTTAGTAGATCGAACGGTTCGAACAAGTGTTGAACGTTTGGATGCATTAATGAATTTGGTCGGAGAACTAATCACTGATCGAAACCGTCTGATCAAGATTCATTCAGCTTTTGAACGTGATTTTAGAGGAAACGAAAACACAAATATTTTATCTGAGGCGGTTGTTCATATAGGAAGGATTACGGACCAGTTACAAGAAGAAGTAATGCATATCCGTATGCTTCCAGTTGCAAATGTTTTTAAGAAATTCCCTCGAATGGTCAGGGATATGGCTCAAAAAGTAGGTAAAGAAATTGACCTTGTAATTCGTGGTCAAGAAACTGAATTGGATCGGTCAGTAATCGAAGAGATAAATGATCCACTTATCCACTTGATCAGAAATTCTGTTGATCATGGAATTGAAACACCCGATAAAAGGGTTGAAGCTGGTAAAGAAAAGAGAGGAACTATTATTTTATCTGCGCGCCATGATCAGGGACGGATTGTTATTACTGTTGAAGATGATGGTGGTGGAATTAATGTAAATAGAATAAAAGCAGCTTCCGTCCGAAAAGGCGTTATCACACAAGCTGAAGCTGATAGTATGTCAGATGAAAAAGCCATCGATCTGATTTTTGAATCAGGTCTCTCAACTGCCGAGAAAGTAACTGATATTTCTGGCCGCGGTGTTGGTATGGATATTGTTAGAAGCAACATTGAGCGACTTAATGGATCTATTGTTGTTGATTCAGTTCCAGGTAAAGGATCTCAATTTCAAATAATTTTGCCTTTGACACTTGCAATTGTGCCAACTTTGCTTGTAAAGGTACAAGATTCGATTTTTGCAATCCCCCTTGTTACTGTTGTTGAGACACAAAAATTGGTCAATCAAGAGTTTCAGACTGTTAATGGCAAATCTGTTGTTGTTTTACGAGAAAAAATTATTCCACTTATAAAATTGGCTGAAGTTTTTGATCTTAATGAAGAAAACCAAAAAACTCATTATTCATATGTTGTTGTTGTTAGAACTAGTAAACAAGAAGTAGGTATTGTTGTTGAGCATTTAGTTGGTGAAGAAGAAGTTGTTGTGAAATCCTTCGGGCACGTTATTGGTGATATCCAGGGTATTTCAAGTGCTGCAATTTTGGGTGATGGACAAATTGCATTAATTGTGGATGTTCAAGGTTTAATCAAATTATCTGCGAACCATTAACAAAAGGAAAAAATGACCGAGCTAAGATCAATTTTTACTGATGAGTTTATCAACCTTCTGACAAAAATTTCAAAGGAAGGAATAGAGAATGCTTCAAAGGGTTTTTCAGGCATGCTTGGAAAAGAACTTACTGTAAAAAGTTCCAGTGCAAAATTGATCAAATTATTGGATATCTCAAAAATGCTTGGTGGACCAGAAGATGAAACAGTTGCCATTTATCTTAAAACTGAAGGAAGTATTGCTGGTCAAATGATGTTGGTCATGCCATGCGAAAAAGCCTTTGGGTTAGTTGATATGATTATGGGGGAGCCGATCGGAACAACAACTACTTTAGGGACAATGGAAAAATCCGCTTTGCAAGAACTAGGAAACATTACTGGTACGTACTTCTTAAATTATGTTTCTGATAATACTGGACGTTCTGTAAGACCAACGCCACCGGCTGTTATGGTTGATATGTGTGCAGCGATTTTGGATATTGTAATTGCCACAGCAGGTATAGAAAATGAAGAAGTCTTAATGTTTGACGCGGAGTTTGTACAAGGCGAATTGTCTACAGAAATACAATTTTGGGTCATTCCTGATCCTAAGACCATTTTAGCATACGGAGCTAAATAATTACTGTTATGGAAACGAGTGTAGGCGTTGGCTTGGGTGAAATTGCGGTAAGCCAAAACCGTGATGAAATACTTGTGGCATTTGGATTGGGATCTTGCGTAGGGATCGGAGCGTATGACCCTGTTAAAGGCATAGCAGGACTTTTGCATGCTGTATTACCAGAACCCTTAAATGGTTCTGATCTTACTTCAACAAAATATGTCGGCAACGGAATAAACAAGCTTTTTGACGAAATGTTAAAAAAAGGAGCTGTTAGAGACAGATTAATCATTCGCATGGCTGGAGGAGCAAATATGTTAACTTCTCCTGGACTTTCAAAAACATTTGATATTGGTACACGCAATATAGCTGTGGCACAAAGTGTTTTAGAAACACAAAAAATGAAAATTGTTAGTCAAAATGTTGGTGGAAATATAGGAAGAACGTTCCGCGTTTATGTAGCGGACGGAAAAATGACAATCAGAATGATCGGTGAAAAAGAAACCGTTTTTTAGATTTTTTTATTTACGAAGGAGTAAAAGGATGGCAAAGATTTTAGTTGTGGATGATGCAGAATTCTTACGTGTAAGAATTTCCAAAATGTTGGTTGGCGATGGCTATGATGTGATCGAAGCCGAAAATGGTTTATTAGCTCTAAATGCGTTTAAAGCACAAAAGCCTGACGTAGTTCTAATGGATATTACCATGCCTGAGATGGATGGCTTAACTGCTTTACGTGAAATTTTAGCCGTTGATTCAAGTGCGAAAGTTATCATGCTCACAGCCCTAGGTCAGGAATCTGTTGTGCTAGAAGCAATCAAATCAGGTGCCAAAGACTTCATCGTTAAACCATTTGAAAGAGATCGTGTTGTTGGAGCTCTTCAAAAACTGGTTGGTTAATTAATGAATATAAGCCGTAATACTTCAATGGTAGATGCAAGCAAAATCATTAAAGTAATGGTTGTTGATGATTCTGCATTTATGCGCTTTTCAATTACAAAGCATCTCAATAGCACACCAAATATTCAGGTGATTGTTACTGCCAGAGATGGACGTGAAGCTTTAGAGCTTCTGGAAAAGTTCCATCCTGATGTTATTACCTTGGATGTTGAAATGCCACGATTGGACGGATTGTCTACCTTAAAAGAAATTATGGCACATCATCCATGTCCTGTAATAATGCTAAGCAGTTTGACAAAAGAGGGTGCAACTGAAACTATACGTGCATTAACTTTGGGAGCCATTGATTTTGTCGCTAAACCTGAAAACAAGGTCAATATTTCAGATGTTATGAACGAAGTTGTTGCAAAAATTTTAAAAGTTGTGAATGCCAGAGTTGTTTCTATTCCGATTGCTACGCAACAACCAAAGTCAATCGTAAAAAACGATTCAAAAATTGTTAGGCCATTAACCAACAAAGATAAAGTTCTAATTATTGGATCTTCAACTGGTGGTCCAAGAGCATTAAATACTTTGGTTCCTGAATTAGAAGATATTCCAGCAGCAATATTGATTATCCAACATATGCCTGTCGGATTCACACACTCACTTGCTGAAAGGCTGGATGCTGCATCAAAGATTCGTGTCAAGGAAGCAGAACCCGGAGATCAATTAGAAGTGGGAAAAGCATTAATTGCCCCAGGTGGTTTCCATATGGTATTGGATAATGATAATAAAATTACACTTAATCAAAATCCAACTGTCCATGGCGTTAGGCCATCAATTGATGTAACGATGTTTTCTGTTGTTCAACATTATGGAAAATCTGTTGTGGGTGTAATCCTCACAGGGATGGGTATGGATGGAACAAGTGGATCAACCCTCATTCATGAATCTGGGGGGTATATCTTTGCGGAAGATGAATCTTCATGTGTAGTCTGGGGAATGCCTCGAAGTGTTACTGAAGCCGGCGTTGTAGATAAAATTGTGCCGCTCCATGAGATGGCGCCTGCTGTCATGAGTTACTTGAGAAAATCAGATTAGAAATACGGGATTTTAAGTTATGGAACAAGATGTTTACCTGCAAATTCGATCAACCGTCAAAAAAATGTTGGATATTGATCTGACGGGTTATAAAGATGAACAAATGAAGCGCCGCCTTGATTCATGGATCATTCGTATGGGCGACGCCAATTGGGATGATTATTTTGCAAGGTTAAAAACGCAAGAAAAAGAATTGTCTCGGTTTCGAGATTATTTAACAATAAATGTAACTGAATTTTTTAGGGATTTTGAAAGATGGAATTCATTACGAAACCAAGTGTTGCCATCATTAATTGATTATGTGAAGAATTCGAAAAATGATAAGAAATCGTTAAAAATTTGGAGTGCTGGTTGTTCCATAGGCGCAGAACCTTTTACGCTCCTAATGATTATGGAAGAATTGAATCCTGGAATTCCATATACAATTGTTGGAACAGATCTTGATCGGGGAGCGTTGGATAAAGCACGCGCAGGTGGTCCTTTCAGACAAGACGAAGTAAAAAATGTAAACGAAAAACAGATGACGCGTTATTTTAGAGCGGATTTTCCTCCTTATTACGTAAAAGAAGAACATACTAAAAAAATTGAGTTTAAAGAAAAGAATTTAATTACAGATTCTTATGATGATGATTTTGATTTAATTGTGTGTAGAAATGTAATTATCTATTTTACGACTGAAGTTAAAGCACAATTGAATACCAAATTTCAAAAAGCATTACGTTCTGGTGGAATATTGTTCCTTGGTGGAACAGAAATTATTCCAAGACCAAATGAATTTGGTCTTAAGAATATGGGCATTTCCTTTTATCAAAAGACGGATGAGAATAATAAATGAGCGTAAGCATTGATGAGTTGGTAAACCAAGTAGGAAACCTACCTCCATTACCCCAGGCTGCACAGAAAGCATTGGCTTTAATTCGTGATCCAAAGTCAAGCATGTCTAGTGTTTCTGAGGTCTTAGGCAAGGACCAAGTGTTGACCAGTTTAATTTTGCGTATGGCAAATTCTGTCTATTATGGTTTAACTTTTCCCGTCACGACCGTTCAGCAAGCCACAGTCGTTTTGGGGCAAAGTACCATTCAGTCAATAATTTTGGCAGCTTCAGTTGCTCCATATCTTGAGCGGCCAATTCCAGGCTATGGGTTGGATAGGGGCGAATTATGGAGACATTCGATTGGTATTGCTGCCGGTGCAAGATTTGTAGCCGAGCCTTATGGTAGAGAAGCCGCTGAAACAGCTTATCATGCCGGATTATTATGTGATATTGGTAAACTGGCATTTGAATTTCTACTAAGAAAAGAACAACAAAAGTTTTCAAATTGGAAGAATATGTCCTTTGAAGACCTTGAAAACAAATTGTTTGGCGTAAATCATGCTGACCTCGGTGCTGAAATCGCTAAAAGGTGGAGATTGGCTGATCCGCTAATTTCTGCCATCCAATTTCATCATGCCCCTCAATTGGCAGGAGAACATAGCCTAATTGCTTCTGCAGTTCATATTGCCGACGCTGCAATGATGATAATGGGTGTCGGTATTGGTATTGATGGGCTTCAATATAATTTGAATGATTATGCAATTCAAAAACTAGAATTTAACCAACAAAAGATGGATTCATTAATAGAAAAAGTTAGTGAATATGTAAATGAAGCGGAATTATTTATTGGAATAAAGCGATAATTATCAGTTGACGCTTTTTACCAGGAGGAAGATTCATGAATGTAAAATTTCTAAATCCCTTTGTTGATGCTGCTGCAGAAGTTCTAATGGCAGAAGCAAAAGTCATGTTCAACAAAGGAACTCTTACACTTCAAAAATCAGCAATGACAACAGATGAAGTGACGGTATTAATTAACCTTGTTGGTCAGGTTCAAGGAGTGGTTCTTTTTGGTCTTTCAGAAAAATTAGGGATGAGTCTAGTCTCAAAAATGATGGATCAAGAATTTACTGCTTTTGATAATCTTGCACAAAGTGGCGTAGCAGAACTTGGCAACGTGATTTCAGGTCGCGCAACTGTTATGTTGTCTGATGCTGGATATCAATCTACAATTTCACCTCCCACGATGATAACTGGTAAAGGTGTTCAAATATCAACTTTGGACTTTCCAAGGATTGTTGTTCCGCTATCCTGTGAATTTGGTGATATGGTAATCCATTTAGCTTTACGAGAAAGCCAGGCTGGTGAATGGAATGACAATTTCGTGCCATTGATCAAACAGGCCACTGCTTCGAAGTAAGAAAATCGAGAATGAGGACCTAATGAATGTAAAATTTTTAAATCCATTTATTGAAGCGGCTTTTGAAGTTCTTAAAGCTGAAGCTGGTATTACTGCAGAACGGGGAAGCCTTGGTTTAGAGCAAAATGAATATAAGACTGATGACATTACCGTTATTCTAGCTCTTGTTGGAACAGTAGAGGGAACAGTGTATTTTGGCATGTCTAACGACACAGCCATGTTATTAGTTTCTAAAATGATTGGCGAAAATATCACATCCTTTAATAGTCTTGCTCAAAGTGGAATTGCGGAACTTGGTAATGTGATTACAGGAAGAGCAAGTGTTAAACTTTCTGTCGCCGGTTATGAAGCCACGATTTCTCCACCAACATTATTACTGGGCAAAGATGCCACCATCTCAACATTAGATTTTGCACGAATTGTTGTTCCAGTGTTATTTGATGGAACGGGGATTAACATACATTTAGCATTGCGTGAAGGAAAAATACACGGGCAAACTACGGCGCAGATGGCAATTCCATCGAAACCTGAAATTTCAAAATAAAATGATCAGATTTACTGGAGCATGCATATGAGTACGCAAATGGTGGTTTTTAAATTATCCAATGAAGATTTTGCTGTTGAAGTATCTTCTGTAGAAGCGATTATTAAGTTACAGGCCATCACAAAAGTACCTCATGCTCAGCCACATGTGGTAGGAGTCACTAATTTAAGGGGAAATATTGTTCCAGTTATTGATCTTAAGAAGCGATTAAGTTTGCCGGCCACTGATAATAGTATTGATACACGGATCATCGTTGCATTACTTCAAGAATCAAAGGTTGGAATGGTTGTGGATGCAGTATCACAAGTTATTGAGATTGATGATGCACAAATTGAAGATACACCACAATTATCCACCAATGTTGATTCGAGTTTTATTCGTGGGATCGTTAAAATAGAAAATCTTCTCGTCATTATGTTGGATTTAGCCAAAATATTTTCTGACGAGAAGATAAAAAATTAATGTTATATGAATTAATTATCTTAGAATACCACCACAAGCAACAGAATCTATTGGATGGGTTCCCTTACTAAATTTCCATTCACGATTGTCTATTTTTATTTCACAAGAAATTTGACCGTTTTGTGAGGGGTTGCTTGCTGTTAAAAATACTTCGGTACCAACAGGCAATGCAATCGTTCTTGTAAACGGGGTAGTCATCATAGCCGGAGCAGTATTGACATCAACACTACTTGTATAAATAATTTGAGCATATCCGCCATCAGAATAAACAATATATGTTACCTGACGCATTGCACCTTTATCGGAGGATTGGCTTTTTACCAACCAAATACCGATGATTGATACGATAATTACAACTACAATGGCGATTCCGATGGCTCCGGTACCTCTTGATGAGGATTTTTCTTTGATTGTCATTAAATAACCACCTGTATAATAATTGATAAACCTTTTTTCAAAATGCTACCTTAAGTATATATTGGAATTCAAAAAAATGGAACATATTGATTTAATATCTTTATTGAGTTGATGAAAATATAAAAAAAAGAATCCGCAGTTGAGGATTCTTTTTAGTTCGAGCGGGAGCGACGGGGTTCGAACCCGCGATCTCGGCCTTGACAGGGCCGCATGTTAGCCGCTACACCACGCCCCCGAACTGACAAAAGTTTATCATAATCAAAAACTTCCGTCAAGGCGTTTGATACCTATTCGTGGAAAATTGGCCAGGCTAAAAAAATATTTTTAAAAGTTTCAGCGCTTTTTGTTTCCACGGCAAACGATGTGATACACCAGATCCACCACTTAAGTTGGATTTATTCTCCAAGTACCAATGATAATTTCGAATTAATGCATCCTTGTTTGAATAAATGGGAGAGTAGTTGATTTGAGATTGTGCTTTTTCAATCGATACAAAAGACTCTTTTGAAGCGGTTTCGTATATCCAAGGATAAAGAGGAGAAAGTTTAAGATATTCTAGAATTTTCAAAGCAAATACAACAGGTTTAACCGGAAATGGAATGATTTTTTTACCAAAACCTGCTTCATCAAGAACTGCTTGATAATCATTTTTCATGGTGGAGTATATTGCAGCACCAATGTTGAAGGTGTCGTTGACTTTTATTTCAGGAAGTGTCATGCATGAATGAATTGCGTGACACAAATCTTCAACATCAAGCAATTGATAAAGATTATCGCCGGGGCCAATGTTGGGAAAATTCTTGCCTTCGGACGCCCATTCATAAAAAATTGCAAAAACGCCAAGTCGTTCTGGGCCAACAAAGGATTTTGGGCGAAGAATGGATACTGACATACCCTTCTCGCGATACCCTTTACAGATTTCTTCGGCTTGAACTTTAGCTTCACCATATGGACCAACACCATAAACGCGATCGGTCTCATACAAGGGATGATGGTCTGGCACACCGTAAACGGCAGTTGAAGAAATATGAACAAATCGTTTTATACTGTATTGTAAAGCTTGTTCAAGTACATTATTTGTACCAACAATATCTGTTGTATAAATGTCTTCAGGTGTATATAAGGGGAGGGCAGCGGCAGTGTGAATAACAATATCCGCACCCTTCATGCTTTTTTCAAGCGCTTCTTTATCGCGAATATCTCCTTGCAAGAAATCAATTTTATTCCGTTCAGGATAATCAAAATCGACTAAATCAATTCCTGCAATATCAGTATACCCTTTGGATAGTAGAGACCTGACAAGGTTAATACTTAGGAATCCACTGATTCCTGTAATATAAATTCTCATAATTAGAACCTTTCTTGCAAAGAATTATTTAAAAGTTGAATTGTTAATTCAATCCCGTGAAGAAATTTTCATGGATTCTTTCCCATTCAAATACTTCTTCTGGTGTAAACCAATTGCTTATTTCTATTTCAGCATTCTCAGGAGAATCTGATGCGTGGGTTAGATTCCGACTGGTTAATATTCCAAAATCATGGCGGATTGTGCCAGGTGCTGCTTCAACAGGGTTTGTGGCGCCCATCGTTTGTCTTACAGCCTTAATGGCATTAGGACCTTCTAAAACCATGGCAATCACTGGTCCACTTGTAATATATTTTATTAGTCCTTCATAAAAAGATTTTCCATGATGAACATCATAGTGCTTGCGGGCTAACTCGTCTGTTACAAGTAATAATTTTAGAGCAGTTATTTTTAGGCCGCGCATTTCTAGGCGTTTGATTATTTCCCCTGAAAGATTTCGTTCTACACCGTCAGGTTTAATTAAAACTAATGTTCTTTCCACTATATATTCTCCAATTATGTTGAGATTGTTTTTAATAAAATATCTTCAGATTTTTGATAAGCACCAAGAGCATCATTTAATTGGTTGTTTTTTGAATAAATATCACCCAAACATTGCCAATACGCATAATCATTTTCATAACGATCAGAAACTGAAATTAAGTTAGTGATTATTGGAGAAATATCTTTTCCTTCAGCAAACAGATTAGTAATTTTTAATTCGATTTTCTCGAAATCATTTGTGGTTAACAACTCAAGGATAGATTCTGATGATGCATCTATGTTTGTTATTACTTTTGGATCATCAATTATTGGAGTGTCAATAATATCTTCTAACTCCGAAAGCGACGAAGATTCAATCATTTCATTGGGGTATTCTGTATTATCTGTTTGTATTGGCAATGGATCATTTTGATCAATTACCGACTCAGCATTACTTTCAGGTGAGAAAGATACTTCTTCATTCGTTACTTTTTCAAAAATACTGTCCACTTCTTCTTGTGCTTGATTAGACTCAGATTCGACATTATCATTTTGCATCTGAACCCCCAACATAGGTTCATCAATTTCAAGAGGTTGATCTGAATTTAAAACCTCATTTTTTTCTAATGAAGGTTCCTCTTCTGTTTTTAAGCCGCGTAGCCAATCAAGCAATTCATCATTTGTTTGTTGAGAAATGATTCCTTCATCTGGTGTATTATGGGTATCACTTGACTCAAATAATGAATTGTCCTTTTCAGGGGATTCAGAAGAAAAGGCGGAATTGTCAGAATCAGAATCAGAATCTTGTTTTTGAATGGCTTGATCGTCTGATTTTTGATTGACCATTACTGACTTTACCCAATCAGGAATTTTATCGTCAGAAGAAAGTGGTTTTAATTTATCGGTTTTAATTTTTGAACCAATGAGTTCATCATCAGCTTGATTAATAAGATCAATTCTTTCCCAACCGTCATCTTGGTCGGAAGTCGAAAATGGCGATTCCATGTTTGTTGGTGTGTTCTCGTTCGTTTCAATTTGTTCTAAACTAAGAATATTTTGTGTTTCAAATGGATTACTATCTTCAATTGTATTTGATTCAAGTTTTTCATCAGATAATTGAATGGGTGATTCATCTTCAGGTTTTAAGTTTATCAACCAGTCAGGCATATCCTCGGACGATACTGAGTTTTCAGGTTCTTCAGCTTGAAAGTTTTTTAGCCAATCTGGAAAATCCTGATCTAGTGAATCGGTTGATGAGGAGCTTTCAGAAGTTGAAAATTGCGACATCCATTCAGAAGGTGGAAATTGTTGTGCATCATCGTTATTTGGAGTAAGTTCGTCATCAGCCATTTTTCCCTCTTTAAGTTCGATAAATAATGACGCAAGATCGTCGCTTGTTACATTAGAAGGTTTAGCATTATCAGAATCCGACATCGAAAATTTAGTATTTTCATCATGGGAATCTTGTCGTGTGAAACTAATTTGTTCATCACTGCCAGAAATAGTATTATTTGTTTCAGGTTTCCAATCAGCGGCATTTATCCAATCAGGAATATCATCATCGTTTTTCATTTCATTATTATCGACCATATTGACTAAGGATTGATTGATATCTGAAAAAGGGGATTTAGTTTTGTTAGCATCATCAGTTGTAATCGGATCAGAAAGCCAAGTAAAGGATTCTTCCGATTTATTACCTGAGGAAGTCGTAATTTCTTCCAGCCACTCAGGTACATGAACATCTGGACTGCTTGTTGATACATAATTTAACTTTTGTAGTTGAACTTTTGATTCTGGGATTTCAGATTCAGAGAATGGAGTTCCAGCAAATTGATAATATGGATCAAGGCTTACGAGTCGATTTCTATAAATTGATGCAGCTTCGATATTGTTTTTATTAATTTCAATTTGTTGAAGAATTCGATTTGCTTCTTGACAATATGGAATTTTTTCAAGTAATCGATTGCACTCATTTTCTGATTCTTCAAATGAACCTGAGAGGAAATGCATTTTAGCAAGAATTACTTCAAGATCAACACGACGGGGGTCTTCCTGTAAAATTGAGAGTATTTCTGTGATTGCCTGTTGGAATAATTCCCCTCTGGCATACATTCGAACAAGTGCTCCCCGCGATAAGCGAATTTTAGCTGGCGCATCACCATCTCTGAGTCCAAACAAGCGTTTTAATTCATCTTGAATAGCTAGATTTGAGGGTTGAACGTCAAAAGCTTGTTCCATATGCCAAATTGCGAGGTCAAGTTTTTTTTGATCCTCAAAAATTATTGAAAGTCCTACATGCGAAATAAAATCATCGGGTATTGCAGATAATACACGTGAAAAAACATCCAATGCTTCCGGATACTTTTTTTGTTCCAAAAGTGCTTTTCCTAAATTGCGATAGGAATCAATGCATTTTGGATAGGTTGAAAGTATATGGATGCAATGTGCGACGGCATCATCATACATTCCAATGTCGATAAGTTGCTCAACTTCCAGGTTATATGCTTTTAATGAAATCATTCACATGCCCTCGTGCTTAAGTATGCAACAATCAACATTTTTATGCAAGAGTATACATAAGAAAGAAGCAGTCCGACGGGAACTGCTTCTCAATGAGTTTAATCTCCTAAATAATCTCGTAATTTTCTACGAATAGAGGGGTGTCTTAATCGACTTAAGGCTTGTGCTTCTATCTGACGAACACGTTCTCTTGTGACACCCATTTTTCGACCAACTTCTTCAAGTGTATATGCCTGACCATCTAATAATCCATATCGCAATTGTAAAATTCGGACTTCTCTTGGAGGTAAACCGTTCAATACATCTTCAAGATGTTCTTTTAATAAGTTGTAGGTTGCAGTTTCGTCTGGAGGAGGAGCCTCATCATCTTCAATGAAATCACCCAAAACAGAATCTTCTTCATCATCAGTTGGTGTTTCAAGAGAAAGCGGACGTCTGGCCACTTGAATCATGTTTTCTACTTTTTTGGGTGGAACATCCAAAGAAATAGCGAGTTCTTCAACGGTTGGTTCGCGACCTAAACGCTGTGTTAATTGGTGTTGAATCCTTAACAATTTATTGATTTGATCACCCATATGAACGGGCACGCGAATCGTACGACCCTGATCGGCAATGGCTCTGGTTACTGCTTGTCTGATCCACCATGTAGCATAGGTGCTGAATTTGTGTCCTCGACGATAATCAAATTTCTTCGTGGCTCTAATTAATCCAATGTTTCCTTCCTGAATTAAATCAAGAAATGGAACACCACGACCCATATATTTTTTTGCCACACTGATCACAAGTCGTGAATTTGCAGTAATAAGGTGCTCTCTGGCTGACCAACCATCCTCAATAAGCTTGCGAAGTTCCTGGCGGCGCTTATTGTTTACGTTACCTTTAGCCAATTCTTCACGAGCCATTCTTCCACGTTCAATACGTTGCGCTAGCTCAACCTCTTCTTCAGCATTAAGAAGTGGAACTCGACTGACTTCCTTGAGATAAAGACCGATTGTGTCATCAGTGTCAATATTTTCAAGGTCGTCTGAGAGTAAAGTCCGCGGTTCTTCAGCTTCTTCGCTAACAGTTAAATCTTCATCAGAAGGTTCTTCGTGGAGCGATTCATCTTCAAGGTACGGAATGCCCGCACTCATTAGAGCAGCAAAAGTTTCTTCTAATTGTTCGACATCTTGTTCAGCGTCAGGGAAGAAGTGTAGGATATCATCAATGGTGACATAGTTTTTTTGCCGCCCCAGTTCAATCAACCTGGCGATAGCGGTATATTCTTCATCATCATCTTCAACGATATTGATTATTGGGTTATCCATTAATTATCAAAGTCCTTAACTGGAAGTGTTTGTTCGAGTAAAATATCAAACAACAGCTTCACAAAATTAGAATACACAAAATTTGTAAGAATTACAATAGCAACTATATTCTTCTCTTTACACTATTAAGTAGGCGTACAAAAAGCGGAAGAAAGCTTCCGCTTAGGGCTTGGCCCAAAAATGACCGCATAACAATATACACTAAATCTAATACAAAAGTCAATAACCATTTCATAATCTAATGTAATATTAATAAATGTCATTCTTCTTTACTTACTGAAGAATAGGAGTAAAATAAAAGCTTAAAGTTTAAATTCCAAAATGCTTGAGAAATAAAGCATATAAAAAAAATAATATGGAGGAGCAATGAATGTTTTAGGTCTTGCAAAACATGGGCTAAATGGATTTGAGCAGATAGCCATTGTCGGGGTCCTGGTGGTCGCGTTCATCAGCCTAGTTTACGCCTGGTTGCTGAGGAACTCGGTCTTAAAAAAGGACAAGGGATCTGAAAAGATGCAAGAAGTTTGGGATGCGATCCGCGTGGGGGCTGAAAGCTACCTATCTAAACAATTGAAAACCATCTTGCCTGCAGTTGGAATCCTTTTTATTGCAATGTTTCTCTCTGTATATGTAGTTACGCCAACTGCCGAAGCAGTAGAGGAATTCCCAGTAAATACTAAACTTATCATTGCAATTGGACGCTCTCTCGCTTTTGTTCTTGGAGCGTCTTTTTCTTTAATTGTCGGACAGTTAGGCATGCGCATGGCCATCCAGGCCAGCGTTCGTTCTGCTTCTGCTGCTAAACGCGAATTCAATGAAGCACTTTCGATTGCCTATTATGCTGGAACTTATACTGGTATGTTAACCGATGGTTTAGGCCTTTTAGGTGGAACTATTATCTTTATGATCTTCGGTAAAGCTTCACCAGATGCATTATTAGGCTTTGGCTTTGGTGGCACCTTGCTCGCATTATTTATGCGTGTTGGTGGTGGTATTTATACCAAGGCCGCAGACGTAGGCGCTGATCTGGTTGGAAAAGTTGAAAAAGATATTCCTGAAGACGATCCACGTAACGCTGCTGTTATTGCCGACCTTGTGGGTGATAATGTAGGTGATTGCGCAGGTATGGCTGCAGATATCTTTGAAAGCTATGAAGTGACCATTGTTTCAGCTTTGATTCTTGGTTTGGCTCTTATGAGTCAAGATCCTACTCACAGCTTAAAATGGATTGTCTATCCATTGATCATCCGTGGAATTGGCGTGATCAGCTCAATCCTTGGTACCTTCACAGTCCCCATTTGGGAAAAATTCCCGATTAAATTCATGCGGGCACATGATGCTGAAGAATCCATGTTTAGATCTTATGAAGTATCAAGTGTTAACACTGTTGTTTGGTCTTTCATTGTCGGTATTCTTTATGTTGGAGGACCGGACGGATGGAAGCTTGCCGTATTAACCACTATTGGTGTTGCGCTGGCAGTTGCCTTCAACCCATTAACTTCATACTTCACTTCCACCAAATACTCACCTGTTAAAGAGATTGTCGATTCTACAAAAACTGGTTCTGCAACGACAATTCTCTCTGGCTTATCAATAGGTATGGAATCTAGTGTCTGGGCGTTGATAGTTCTTGCCGTTGCATTCTTCTTTGCAACACTCATCTATGTTGGACAACCATTGTTCATTATCTATGGTATCGCAATGGTTGGTATTGGCATGTTGAGCCACACTGGAAATAACGTTGCAATGGATTCTTTCGGACCCATCTCTGATAATGCAAACGGTATTGGCGAGATGTCTTGGCATGGTCAAACTGATGAGAACACTCTAAAAGCCCGCCAGACGATGGCAGATCTTGATGCAGTGGGTAACACTACCAAAGCCATCACAAAAGGTGTTGCAATTGCCTCGGCAGTAATTGCTGCAGTCAGCTTGTTCTCTTCTTACATCACTGATGTTAAGAAAGTGCAAGAAGTTGCTAATGTTAAGGTTTTGGAAGGCATCAATGTTGCAGAACCGACAGTATTCATCGGTCTGCTCCTCGGTGCTGCGTTACCCTGGCTGATTAGCTCCCTGTCCATTAAATCGGTTAGTCGCGCTGCCATGAAGATCGTGGAAGAAGTTAGACGTCAATTCAAAATTCCTGGAATCATGGAAGGCACCAAGAAACCGGATTATGCTGAAGTTGTTGCCATTTCAACTGTTTCATCTCAAAAAGAGTTGATTCCCATGGCTACCATCGCAGTTTTAATGCCGGTAGTCGTAGGCCTGGTTTTTGGTGTCGAAGCGCTTGGGGGTTTTCTCGCTGGAGTTATCGTCAGTGGTCAATTGTTGGCTGTGTTTATGGCTAATACAGGTGGAGCCTGGGATAATGCAAAGAAAAGTGTTGAAGACCAACCACGAGACCTTGTCGCCAATACTGGCAAGGGGTCTGAATGTCATAAAGCTGCAGTCGTTGGTGATACTGTTGGTGATCCGCTGAAAGATACGGCTGGTCCTGCTCTCAACCCAATGATTAAAGTTGTGAACCTGGTTAGCCTTATTGTTGCACCCGTGATCGTCAATTTCGTTGAAAATCCATATAAATGGATCGTGGTGGCTGTCTTGGTTGCTGCCATTATCTGGGCTATTGCAGGAAGCAAGAAAAAAGTAGTAATGGCCTAAGTTATTCAAAAGCAAAAAAAGATCCGGAATTTTTTCCGGATCTTTTTTTAATTATTAGACAAAAGATTTATAGTTTCGATAAGATCTTCCGGATACGGTGCAGTTATTGTAACCGGGGAGTTTAGAACCGGATGTTCAAAAGAAATGCTAAATGCATGCAATGCAGTGCGCTGAATAAAATCTAGTAATGGAAGTGAAGGATTCCGATATAACTTATCTCCCAAGATTGGATGTCCCATTGAAGACAAATGCGCCCTAATCTGATGCGTGTAGCCAGTTTCTGGAAGTAATTCAAGAAGGCATAAATTTTCAAACTCTTGTAAAACATGACATTTGGTTTTAGCAAGTTTTCCTTGTTCATTATCAACAACGGTGCGATGTCTGCGATCCCCATTAATCCTTAATGGGGAATCAATCAAAAAATCTTTTTCAGCGGGAATTCCAAATATTATTGCGTGATAAATCTTATGAATTTGTTTATTTTCAAATGCCAGGTTTAATGCTCGATGTACTTTTTCTTTTTTAGCAACTATTAAAACGCCACTGGTTTCTTTATCCAATCGGTGGACGATCCAACAGCGCCCAAATTTCAGGTCTAACATTCTTTTTACAGTTGGTAAATCAGGATTATAGCCGTCACGAATGGTTAATAACCCGGCCGGTTTATTAATAACGATAAGTGACTCATCCTGGAAAAGGATTTTCATTAGTTAAGCGAAATAAAATTAACTATTTTTTAAAGAAACTGGCAGCCAGTACACCAGGGCCTGCATGGACAATAATTGCAGGCGGCAAATCGCATATTTGTATTTCTTTAAGATTCAAGGATGCGGAAAAAGCATTTCGAAGTTCAAGTGCGTCATCCATGGCATCTGCTTCAAGAATTGAAAGGTGTGAATCTGAGGAAGAAGGACATTCTTGCTCAACCAATTCGATAATTCTTGCAATTGCACGTTTTTTTGTTCGTTGACTTTCAAACTGGTTTATTTGTCCATTTTTAAACAATAAGATAGGTTTGATTTGTAGAACGGAACCTGCAAGCGCCTTGGCTGTACCTATTCTTCCGCCTTTGTGTAAATATTCAAGTGTATCAACATAAAGATAGATCACTGAACGTTGACTGTAATCTGTAATACGTTTGGCGATCTCATCATTAGAAACTCCTTGCCTGGCCCATTCCACAGATAATCGAACAACTGTACCAAAACCGGGACCAATCAATTGAGTATCAATCACAGTGATATCTGCATTTGGAAAATCTTGGGCGGCAACTGTGGCACTGCGGAAGGTTCCACTTACTTTGGCTGAGGGTGTTAAAACAAGTGCGGAATCGCCATTATTAATGATTTCTTCATATATTGGCGTATAAAGAGCAGGTGGAGGAGCGGCTGTTTTTGGAAGTGTTGTTGATTTTCTTAGTTTGTCTAAAAATTCAACAGTCGATATTTCATTGTCATCACGGTATGATTTCTCACCAAACACAATGATTTGCGGAAGGTAATATATTCCCAAGCTTTTTGCTTCGTCGACGGATAATGTTGATGTGGTATCTGCCAATATCTTTATCATTTTTTTCTCCAGGGAACAACAAAGTGCACTTATAATGCAGAACCGCAGTTAACACAATTCGATTCGTTTTGATGCACTATATATCCACATTTGCGACAAGTAAGCGGCTGAATATCACCAAGTGGAGCTCCACATGCAATGCAAGTTGGTTCACCCTTCGGATTAGGTGTATTGCAGTAATTGCAAATATAGCGATTCAATCGATCTGATAATTGAAAACCTGAACCCAGTGACCTGGCCGTAGAATCAATAACATTCCAAACACTATCGGTAAGTTGCACAGATACAATATCTTGAGCTATATCATCCAAACGATTTAGCAAAGACAATGGATTTCGTAAAGCGGCTATTGTCGAAACCCCAAGGCTTGCTGCAATTCCCAACCAGGCTTGTTTACCGATTTCAACTGCAACGCCATCCGCAACATTTTGGAGGGAGACACTTAATGCGGTTGAACCGCCAGAGCTGGCATATTGAGACGTGGCAATCTGTACGACTACTGTGTCACCAGAATTAAACTGTTGAACGCGCAAATTACCTCTGGAATATTCGGCCATGAGTGCTTGTGCGAGATCAGTGTTGCTGAAATTTCCGTGATAGATTCGTTGTGGCATAATTGAATTATAATCAGATTTATTAAAATATAAAGCTTCGGAGAATTATGAATTTTAAGTTACATAAAATATTGGGAATGTTGGTCATTGGTTCCCTTTTCCTTTTCACAATATATACGTTATCTGAGACAAAAAGTGTGCATGCTCAACAACCGACCGGATCAGTACCCACTGTCACTGGTACTCCATCTGGACCCGTTGCTAAAGTGATATCCTACAAAGCTGAGAGCGGTGGTATTAATATCCGATCTGGACCAAGCACATTTTACGATGTGATTGGAAAGATGTTTCTGGATTTAGAGTTGCCAGTAATCGGAAAATCTCCTGGAGGAGATTGGTATTTAGTAAAATATGCAGTATTACCAAATGGACAGGGATGGGTTTACTTTAATTATGTGAATGTAACTCCCGGTGAGATTCCAATTGCAGAAGTTCCGCCAACCCCTATGCCCAAGGCAACTCTTCAGATTGATCCTACTCTGGCGGCTCAATTCGTATCGACACCTTTAGCAACTAAATTGCCTACTTTTACTCCATCCGCGCCGTTGACTATTCCAACTTTCGATGTTTTTGATAGTCAATCCTTTGCAGGCATTCCAGTGGGGTTGATTATTTTGGTCCTAATTGGATTAGGATTGTTGATGGCATTATTCTCTTATTTTTCTGCGAGATAAATATTACTGGTCCCTGTTTTTCTTTACAATCAGTTCGATGAGTGCCAATGCTGCGATGATTAGAAAAACAGGAATCAAGCCGCCGACGACGCACAACAAGCCTGTAAACACAGCACCCTTGCCATAGATTAACAAAATGAGACCCAACCCTACAAAGAACAGTAATCCCAATGCACCAACAATCAATCTGATGTTGGTTTGTTTAGCGTAAGATCTTAGATCACGAATTTTGTTTTTGATGGTAACCTCATAAAAACGCATAAATGAATAAGGAGTGTTAATGTCCATTTTACTCGAAAGCCAAGAAAGTTCATCGCCAATCATTACAAGAGCTGTCGCAAATGGACTTATGGGGCGGTCTTCAGATGTTTATCATTTTTCTACAATTGAAGCATTTTTGCTTCGGGTCGTTGGGCATTTACCGCGTTCTGTGGCTGAATGGGTTATTCCCCGGGCCAATTCTGGGAATTCCATAACGAATAATGACATTCTGGACTTGAAAACCAAAGACCTGATCAATGGAAGATTATGTGATTATGCTGACAATACTGGTAAATATCCAGCGGTCATTATGGGGATCGGCATGGGAGGGACAACTGCCCATCTTTCTTTAGCCCTAGGTGGTCCGTTTCTTCCTCAGGCGTTTGTAATGACTTTAAAATCAGGCACAATGAATGGGGACGTTAATGCCTATAACAAATTGAGCCTTGATTTGGCAAAAAGAATCACTAAAAACAATCCCGAACTTATGTCAATTCAACATTATGATCCTGTTCATGATGGCTGGTTAGTTAAAAGAGTCAATCACTTGCGTGTTAAGTTGATTGATTTGCCGGAAGAATATAAAGTCTTTGTTAGGAACAAGCTGGTTCCTGGCGGAGATGTTGTCTATCTTGAAGGACGGGCCAAATGGAAGCGCTTTAGAACTGGTGCGCATAATGTGTTTCAAGTTGGCGGGTGGGGAGATATCAGCGATGAAGCATTTTTGTTTGGAAATGGGCAATTAGATCAATTTGCAAAAAAAGAAAAACTAGATTTTTTGCATTGGATGTTGAACGATTATCCTTTGGAGGAAGGCCCGGAATCCGAATGGGGAAGTGAAGAAGGATTGGGTGAGGCTTTAGAGAAGTTTTGTAAAGAAGAAGGATATAAATTTGTTAAGATTTCATATCAGGATCCTAATAACTTTTCAAAACTTGCTTTTTTTGCAAAAAAGAAGATCCTTGAAAAAGCCAATCTTGAGCCGGCCGGTGTGGTCGTTGAGATGTTTTCTCAGTTTGATACAAGTATCGTGGACCACTCAAATTTGCTGCCATTGTGGTTGATTTTTAATACTATCGATTCATGCCGTTTTCTTGAAGGCATGACACAATATTTTCCAAAAGGAAAGCCGGTGTTCTTCTCGGGATTGGCGACTTTTTCGGTTACCCCCGATTTGGTACCTTTCGATGAATGGCAAAGAGTGCTTAAGGAATTTGATGTTGTAAATATAGGTGCAAGACAAAGTCATTATCCAGCTGATACATTAGCATTATTGGATTGGAAGAAACCTCTTGAATCTTGGTCAAAAGAAAATCAGACTATTTTCCAAAACACAATTACTGCAAATGAGCTTTTGAAGATAGCGAATGAAATTGAAGACACAATCCCTGATCAGGGAAAGATGTAAATATGAACTAAAACAGAATTTACCTGTCTAATATGTTAAAATTCAGGTATGGAAACAAAATCTATAGCCAAAAACCGAAAAGCAGAGTTTGAGTATTTTTTACTTGAGCATTTTGAATCTGGTATTGCGCTGCATGGCAGTGAAATTAAGTCAATACGTGCAGGTCAGGTTAGTTTACAGGAAGCATATGTTGAGATCAAAGAAGATTCAGCCTGGTTGGTGGAAGCACATATTGCAAATTACAATCCTGCCAGCTACAACAACCATGATCCCAAACGAAACAGACAATTGCTTTTACATAAGAAAGAAATTCGAAAACTATGGGATGCGGTCAGACAAAAAGGCGTTACTGTTGTTCCTGTAAAAATGTACTTTAAAGAGGGTCGAGCAAAATTGGATATCGCGATTGCAAAAGGAAAAAAACTTTACGACAAGCGGGATGATCTGGCACAAAAAGATATCGTGCGAGAAATTGCCCGAGCGCTTAAGGGTCGAGATTAATCTTATTTCAACAAAAGGACACACATGCTGATTCTCGGAGAACATCCGTTAACAATAGAAGAAATTGTGAAAGTTGCCAGAAGAAATGAAAAAGTTGAAATCGGAGAAAATGCCAGAAAACTGGTTTCTGATTCATATATCAGGCTATCAAGAATAGTCCAATCAGATAAACCTGTTTATGGAATCAATACAGGTTTTGGCATTTTTTCCGATAAAAAGATCAAAGGGGAAGAGGCAAATCAACTTAGCAGAAATCTAATACTGAGCCATGCTGTGGGGACAGGTCCAATTTTACCAGTTGAGGTAACAAGAGCTGCCATACTGGTGAGAGCAAATACTTTGGCAAAGGGTTTTTCTGGTGTTCGTATTGAGATTATCGAAACACTTGTTGAAATGTTAAATAAAGGAGTCATCCCTGTTGTACCCAGCCAGGGGTCTTTGGGTTCTTCCGGTGACTTGTGTCCGCTTTCTCATATGGCTCTAGTTTTAACTACTGACAGCAACGATCTGGAATCCGAATCTGGCTTTGCCGAGATGGATGGTCAGATCTTAACTGGTAAACAAGCCATGGAAATGGCTGGTATCAAGCGCATTGTTTTAGGCCCTAAAGAAGGTTTGGCGATCAATAATGGCGCCACATTCAGTGCAGCGATGGGGGCATTGGCTGTTTATGATTCAAATTATTTAATTGACTTGGCAGACCGATCTATTGCATTCACACTAGAAGCCCTTTTAGGCTGTTCAGGAGCCTTTGATGAGCGCATTCATCAAGCTCGTGGTCAAATAGGTCAATTGGCATCAGCCAGGAAGATTAGAGACAGTTTTGAAGGCAGTACTTTTGTTGATTCATCTGATAATATCCAGGATGCATATTCACTGCGCTGCTCACCTCAGATTCATGGAAGTGTCAGAGATACGATTGATTACGTGCAACGGATTGTTGAACGTGAAATTAACGCCGCCACTGATAATCCATTGATTTTTGATCCTGGTGATGCTATATCAGGAGGCAATTTTCACGGAGAGCCGGTGGGGCTCGTAATGGATTTTCTTTCCATCGCATTATGTGAGTTGGGCGCTATTGCCGAAAGACGAATCTTTAGAATGACGGATGGTAAGTTGAATATGGGGCTTCCACCGATGCTTGTCGATTCAATCGAAAAAGCAGGTTTAAATTCAGGCATGATGATGCTTCAATATACAGCGGCTTCACTCGTTTTAGAAAACCAAACGCTGGCTACACCAGATTCAGTTCATTCATTGCCAACTTCGGCCGAACAAGAAGATCATAATGCCAATGCCATGACAGCCGCTCGACATACTGTAATGATTATTGAAAATCTTCAACAAATTTTGGGGATTGAACTATACATGGCTGCTCGTGCACTGGACCTGAGAATGCGAATTCAAAATGGAAAAATGGGCAAAGAAACAACAAATTTGTATAGTCGAATTAGAGAACAAATAAAGTATACTGCTGGCGACACCTATTGGGGACCTGAGATTAACTTGACCAAGCAATTGGTAAAAGACCAGGTATTGTAGAATAAATAACTTCATCAGCGAGAAAAAAATGAAACCATTGAGTCGAAGAGATTTTCTTAAATTAAGCGCAGCTGGTTTTGGCGCATTATTACTTCCAAAGCTTCAATTTGCTTCAGCCAACCTACCAGAATTCCCTTCAGGAGAGAATCTGGGAAGACTGTTTGCCACATACGATGTGATGTCAAAGCCAAATATCGAAAGTAGCGTGGTTAAAACTCTTTATCAAGATAACGTGATTAATCTCTATCGCGAAGTGATGGGTACAAGTGATTTGCGTTATTATCGGTCCCGTTCATGGTACGAAACCGATGGCGGGTATATATACGCTCCAGATGTTCAACCGGTAAAAAATATTCCCAATCAGCCAATCACAACATTGCCTTCATATGGCGAGTTACCTGGATTTTGGGCCGAAGTAACGGTTCCCTATGTGGATTTGACACTGGATGGTGATTCACCAAAATCCCCGTTATTGATTGATCTTTTGACGCCTCCTGTTACTTTACCGCCAAGATTTTATTTCAGCCAGGTTTTATGGATTGATGGTATTCGAACATTGGAAAATGGTACTGTGGAATATCATGTTCTTGAAAAACATGGATCTTATGGCGATAAATTCTGGGCTGATGCCAGAGCATTTCAACCGATAACACCTGAAGATCTTTCTCCAATTCGACCAGAAGTGATTGATAAAAAAATTGTTGTAGACGTGACACATCAAAGCTTATCAGCATTTGAAGGCTCAAGAGAAATATTTTATGCCAAGGTTTCAACTGGAGCACTTGTCAATAATGAGGGGCAGGCAGTAACTGGTTGGGCTACCCCTATTGGGGATTATCATGTGGTCAACAGAAAATTTGTTTCGCTGCATATGGCAGGCGGTAACACAGCAGCCAGCGGTTATGAGGATTTTGCAGTTTCTTATTCCTCCATTTTTGCCACGGGAGGCGTGGCTTTCCACTCAACATATTGGCATAATGCCTGGGGTTCGCCGATGTCTCACGGTTGTGTCAATATGAAGCCTGAGGACTCCAAGTTTATCTATCGCTGGTGCCAGCCTGACACACCGTATTATGAAGGAAAACTTGAACAAGATGGTTATGATGGCACGCATGTACAGGTGATTGAATACTAAATATTGAATTTCACTGGTGTATTAGCATTAGGTTCAATTACCTAGTTTGGATATTATGCTCTCACTAACTTATTTTTTTAGCAAAATAGATTATGACCAATCCGAGACAGCAATTAATCTACAGAGGCATTGTGATCACAATGGCTTAATGTTTGTAGATATTTGTATCGACAATAATAAAGAATTACTTGATAAGTATGGCACTAAAACGCCAACAGTTTGTATTGGTCCTTATGTATTGCACAATCCAATTTCTGAAACTGATTTGAATGTTGCCACTCAATCAGCTCTTTCACGGCAGGAAAGATTGGAGGCATCAGGAGACGAAGCATACAAGAAACGTGTCAAGAATGGTGTTTCGATTAACAACCTTGACCGTTTTTCGTATTTTTTTTCCAGATTTTATGTGATCATTCTGTCATTAATTTTGTCAGTATTTATTGCATTACCTTTTTTGGCACCAGTACTCGAAAAAAACGGACATATTACCTCAGCCAATATTATTTATCAAGTCTATCGTGTAGTTTGCCATCAACTTGCTTTTCGGTCTTTTTTCCTTTTTGGCGAGCAGGCTATTTACCCACGTGAATTAGCCAATATTGATAACCTCATTACTTATGAAGAAATTACAAACAGCACTGTGATTGACCTGGAATTTGCGCGTGATTGGGTAGGTGATAGCATATTGGGATTTAAGGTAGCCATTTGTGAGCGTGATGTTGCCATATATGGATCACTTGCCTTATTTGGATTCATATTCCAATTATCAGGGAAAAGAATAAAACAACTTCCCTGGTATCTCTGGTTCATTGTGGCGCTAATTCCCATCGCGTTGGACGGCGTATCTCAAATACCAAGTCTTTCTGAGGGATGGCCAGCCTGGGTTCCCATGCGGGAAAGCACTCCTTTTTTGAGAGTATTGACAGGCGCTTTGTTTGGTGCAGGTACCGGATGGTTCATGTATCCATTGATGGAAGAAAGCATGAAAGAAACTCGCATCACCTTGCATCGAAAGTTTGCCATTATTAAAAAAATCAATCAAACCTCAAAGTCGGTTACGGATGAAGCGACTCATTAAGAATGGTCTTGAAGTTCTTCAGTTTGAAAATCCAGGTTTCTCAGGCTGTACACACGGTGTTTTCACCCGAAAAGGTGGAGTCAGTATTGGGCAATGGACAAGTTTAAACCAGGGCGGAACTGTTGGGGATGAGCGTTCGCACACTATTGAAAATCGCAAACGTGCCTTTGAGTTTTTTGGACGAAGAGTAGAAAGCATTATTGATGTTTGGCAAGTTCATGGCAATAATGTCGTATGTGCAGATCAGCCCCGCGCCTTGGATGAGCCCCATACCAAGGCTGATGCAATCATTACTAATAATCCTGAATTAACTATTTTTATGCGCTTTGCAGATTGTGTGCCTATACTTCTTTATGATCCGGTAAAAAAGGTGATTGGTGGAGTACATGCAGGTTGGAAGGGCACCGTAAATAATATTGTCAAAGATGCAGTATTGGCAATGAGAGAATATTATCAGGTCAATCCAACAGACATTATTGCCGGAATCGGACCTGCAATTGGACCAGATCATTATGTTGTTGGAGAAGATGTGTACGCAAAAGCTTTATTAACTTTTGGTGAAGATGTAGACCAGGTTGTAACCATTAGCAATGGAAAAATCCATTTTAATTTATGGCGAGCCAATGAGTTTTTACTTGAAAAACAAGGCATCAAAGCCATAGAAAGCGCCCAAATTTGCACAGCTTGCAATCTTGAGGATTGGTACAGTCATAGGGCTGAAAACGGCGCTACGGGCCGTTTTGGGGCACTCATTGCCATTGGAGAACCGCATGCCTGAAAGCATTCACGATAGATATAACCAAGTTACACGAAGAATTTGTCAAGTTTGTGACCAAAGTGGTCGATCGATAAAAGATGTACAACTTATTGTCGTTACCAAGGGGCACGACCCTGCCAAAATTATTGAAGTGCTTCAATCTGGCGCACAAATACTTGGAGAAAATTATCCAGAAGAAACAATTAAAAAGATTGATGGAATAAAAACTGAGCTGCTTCCAGCGTGGCATATGATCGGACATTTACAGAGTAGAAAAATCAAATTGATGCATCCACTATTCACGTGCATCCATTCTGTTGACAGTGTTGAGCTAGCTGAAAAGATAAATCGATTTTATGCCGAAAAGAGTTCTAGGATTGAAGTTCTGCTCGAAGTAAATATTGCAGGCGAAACATCGAAATTTGGTTTTGATGCCAGCAGTTTACTGAAGAGAGAACTTTTGTTAAAGAGATTTGAAATTATATTTAGTTTGCCTAATATTAAAACCGTTGGTTTGATGACCATGCCTCCATATGCCATAAAACCATCACAAAATGAGGCATGTTACAATTTATGCAATGAATTTTGTGCTTCAATTCGTGAGAAATTTGGATTAAATGATTTTAAACAACTATCAATGGGCACAAGCAATGATTTTGAAACTGCAATAAAATGCGGAGCAACCTATGTTAGAGTAGGCGAAGCGATCATGGGCAACAGAAATTATTAAACGAAGGCATAAAGGTATATTTGATCATGACATCAGTGTATGTTGTTGTACGAACGCTATTTGATATTTTATCGTTTGCAGTAATTATTGACTCAGTCGTTTCTTTTATTTTGCCACCTTTTCATCCGGTGAGAAGTTTCTTGGATAGGCTGGTTCAACCTCTATTGAATCCATTTAGGCGTATTATTCCCCCAATCGGTGGGTTGGATTTAAGCCCCATCGCTTTATTGCTGCTCATTCAACTTGTAGAAACCCTGATATTGAGACTTCTCTTATAGTTTTATCGCAAGGGGATTAATGTCTGGAGAACACGAAAAATCCATAATAAAAATCAAACTAATTCCTCGATCATCACGTAATGAGGTTGTGGGATTAATGGCAGACGGCACAATAAAAATTAAATTAACTGCCCCTCCAGTTGAAGGGAAGGCAAATTTATCACTAATAAAATTCTTAGCTGATAAATTGAAAACGAGCCCAACAAGTATTGAGATTATTTCAGGAAAAACAAGTCACAGTAAACTGATATCTATTGACGGCATAAATCAAAATACAATTAATTCACTGCTTTTATAAAAATCCACTTTGCAAATTACCCGGCGTATAGAATTCTTCCACACGAGGAGCACGAAGCCATTTGTGAGGGTGATTTTGCCATCTGGCAATCAGACGGTGTTAAAGTTGATCCGCAAACTTGGCAACTACCGTCATCGATTGCTGCCACTGCAATCCCGTTTTTGGATTTTCGTAGTGTTTGATAAATTGTCAGAAATTCGGGATTAACCTGATCCAAGACCGCTTTACGTTCTTGAAGTAGTTTTTCTTTTTCAATATTCTTTTCAGCTTCTTCAGAGAAGAAAGCTGAAAATTCGATTGCCAGTTTGGCGTCAAACTCTTTGAGTTTTAATTGAATGGTATCAACCTCAACTTCAGTGGCTTCCATTTCAACCAACTGATCAAGTTGTTCGTCTTCAAGTGATGATACAGATTGTTTCAATAATTTAATTTCTGTTTGCAAGTCTTGCAATTCTTTGGGGTTTTTAACAAGTCCTCCATATAAGGAGGACTCGGATTGTTCAATTTTCAATTTTTTTGCATGAACTTTTTCTTCAATGGCGTCATAATTCTTTTTTTGTTGAGCATGGGAATTGGTTGCCTGCATTAATTCGTTATCAATTTCCAAACGCGTAGAATTGTCGTTACGCATTCGGTCGATTTCATTCAACCGTTTGATCAGAGTGTCAATTCTTGTATCAATTTTTTGAAGTTGAAATAAGTGAAAGCTTGGATTGGTCATGAAACCCTCAATTCTTTGATGTAATTATACGTGAAAGGGTTCTATTTTAGAAAATTATTTATTTTGAATTTGATGAACATCACCAGATTGATCGACCAACAATTCTATTGCATGGGGAATTAATGGGGCAACGATCAACAGGCTTTCGACTGCACCTTTTGGGCTTCCAGGAAGATTGATGATCAAAGTGTTTTTACAAATTCCTGCTTCTGCTCTTGAAAGGTATGCCTTGGCATTTATTTTGGCTGATTCACTTCTTATCAACTCAACCAAACCAAGAGCTTTTTTATTTATTACGGCTAAGGTAGCCTCAGGGGTGACATCCCGCGGGGAAAAACCCGTTCCACCGGTGGTCAGGATCAAATTACATACTTCGGAAGAAGACGTTTTTTGTAGAAAGCTTGAAATCTGATCCATTTCATCAGGAAGCAACGTGTGGTTGATCAAAGTCCAACCAAGACCATTAATGGTATTGATTAGTTCGGGACCAGAAAGGTCTTCACGCAATCCGGCTGATGATCTGTCTGAAACAGTGAGAACAATAACCTTAATACTCAAAATTATTCCTCTTCAGCCGAGAATACTTTCCAATTGCCGTGAATCCCGTCTGGCGTGACCCCGAAGAAATAGCGAAAACCATCATCCAGGCGCAAGACGAAATCGTAATGCTGAGTTTTACCTTGTGTATATTGTTTAATGAGCCCATAATTTCCACGCCACTGAATATCTGAATTTTCCAGATTAGCTGCGATTTCTACATGTTTTGTAATGGCATAATGCCATAAGCGGCGAGCGGAGGCTTGAGTTACATTTTTAACAATATTGCCGTTCCGCAAATCGCGCATCGTGTAAAAGTTTTTGCCGCCCCTAACAACAACCGCAATGACTTCAACACCCGTACGTGGATCTTCAGACTCATTTTCTGGGGTTGTTGTAGCAGGTTGAACAGTCATTTCAACCTTTGTTGAAATGACTTTCTCTGCAGCAGGTTGGGGTGATGCTTCAACGGGGGGTTGAATTCGGTTGACTAAATTTACAATTTCATCCCTCACAGCAATATTCGTTTCAGTCTCATCCCGAACATATATCTTGTAGTCATCCAAAGCGTAGGGAGTATCCTCACCTTTCGGAACAAGGATACGGATAATTTCTTTTGACTTGTACTTCTGTACGTCAAACGCCAACTTGATGGGTGGGCTGAGCCTATTTTGAACTTCCTTTTCGAGCGCTTTTATCGATTGGTCAGTATTGGTTACACCGATCGCTTCTTTGTGAGGATCTGATGAAAGACCTATGAATAATGTACCACCATTGGTATTTGCAAAAGCACAAATATCCATGAGGATTGCGTATAGCTTTCCAGAGCGTACTGCCATAGTTTCATGAAAATCCTGAATAATATTGGCGCCTTCGTCTCGTGCAACCTGAATGAAATCAAACACAGGTTCCTCTGTATGACGGTGAGGGCGCGTGCGTGAAAAGTCGTTGGATTCAAACAATTCTTTCAAAGCTTCAAAAGTTGGTTCGGCTAATAAGACATCTGTTACTCGATCGCCAACCCCGGGGTTCTTTTTGCGGGTAAGGTCGGTATGTAAACGGTGGCAGTCAGACCCTTGGATGCAATGCATTCGCCGTGGATATTCTGGCTTAGTGCCGTTAAAAAATGCTGCAGTTGTCCGTCCGCTTTGCAATTCAAGATCAGTAACCTCAAGGGCATGCAAATTTTTATCTTGTGTATAAGCAATGCGAGTCTGCCCACCAAAATTGATACCACGCATGGCAACGCCATTGGTTGAGTTTGCATGTGCTGCTATGACAATTCCGCCTGCTTCATTGATCAACTGATAGGCACGGATAACATCCACTGAGGAGCCGATTGCGGGATCTCCTCTATCAAGCTGAATAACTGGAATACTAAGGTTGAGCAGTAAATGTTCAATTTCGCGAGGATTCTTTTTTGGTGAAAAAATTCCAATAATGTGAAATCCAAAGGTTGCAGTAAATTCAATTCCAGGAAGGAGTAGTATTTTGTTGAGCAAACGGCGATATTCTTGAAGTCTGATTTTTTCATCAGGCATTAATCGGTTTAGTTTTTCCAAAAGTTCAAGCTGCTCAATTTCTTCTTTTAATTTTTGGTATCCATGAATTGTGTTGTGGTCAGTATAGGCAATGATATCCAGTCCTTTGGCTTCAGCCTTTTGAAGGATTTCAAGGTTTGTGACTTCAGGAGATTGATAATCTATGGAAGCGGGGGTATGGATATGCATATCCATTGTATAGAATTGTAAATTTGTTTTTGTTTTGTGAGTAATTGGGGTGTTCTTCTTCATTGCGAACCTCTTAGGGATAATAACTTTGGAAAAACCAAAGGTTTAATAAATCCATGACTTCATTGTATCATTTTCTAAAAATGATACTAAAGTCAAAGAAATGGAAATGGGAATTTTTGAAAACGGAAGGCGCCCTCGATGGGAGTCGAACCCATAACCAACGGCTTAGAAGGCCGGTGCTCTGTCCATTGAGCTACGAAGGCTTGTAATCTTACCTGGCAGGACGAATTCCTTTGTAAACTTGTAATCCGGAGATCGTTTTGAGGATCGTATCGGCGGATTTGCCAATTTTATCAGATAATTCCAGTGGAGACATGGGATGATTGCCGTTGCTTAAAAAGACCCTGAATATTGCATCAATCATTGCTGTGTTGGCGGTCAAGAAACCTGGTTCTTTAACACAGTGGTTAATCAAAGTAGTTTGAATGCCATCTACTTGACGAATTTCTGCTGTGACGGGATCGACCCAGTCAATTAGAGCACCTTCACTTTGGTTTTGAAAGGAAGCCTGATGTTCGGCGCATAAACAACTGATTAAAAAGACATGCCAATTGTTGTCGTGCTCTTTCCACCAGTCGAAATCGATATGGTAAGGTGTATCTACAGTAGGTCTAATAAGACTAAATGGTTTAGGCTCATCCATATTTTTCTCGCATTAATTTTCAACTATTCTAAAATAAAGATCGCCCAAATGATTGGCCCAAGGTTGTGTGAATAGAACATTGATCACAACACTGGGTGGGCATCGGCGGATTAAATTGACAGCAGCATAGATTTCTTGAGCATGAATATGACCTTGTGGATTCAATTTTGATAATTCATGCATAATATTTTGGATTGTTTTCTCAATCGGCTGTCTTGATTTTGTATCCCAAAGTTTATCTACGGCTGCAACATCGGGGATGACCAAGGCCATACGTTCGTCAAAAATGCAGGTGACAACTTGTTTGAGCAAGGCGAAGACAATACCTCCATCTGCGCCAACTAAAACCGTGCGAATCCACTCTTTTGAATTTCGTTGTTTGTCAGCACGGATGATGACCTGCCCGGGTTGTTTACCTCTCGATACATGCACAAGACTGCCGGGGATGAAACCTTCTTTATGATACCAATCTTTCAAGCCAAAAATATATTTTGAAGGTCTTACGACCCAACCTCCAAAAGTGGATTGATTATGACCATCAATAAAATCAAATTTCACGCGCGGCGTTTCATATGCTGTGGGGAAAAGGTTTTTCAGTTTGGCTGTTAAAGGTAATGTTCCAGCACGCCAATGTGGGTAAGTTAAACTTATGGTTACCTCTTCAACATCATCACAATCACAATCAAATTCCAACTCATCACATAATTCAGAACCTAATGACCGATATTGTTCAAGTTCCTCTGGCAGATCAACGGGTTCAACTTGATTGCGTAAGGTGGCAGGTGTTTCTTGCACTTCATCAGGTTCAAGTCTATTCAAAAACCAGAGGGTTTCACCTGCAGGGCCAACTTCATCAAATCTCGGATCTTCTTGCAAGGCGAGATTTAAAGAAAACTCGGTTAAATTGGCATTGACGTCTGTCGGCAGTTCAATTTGACTGATCAATTCGTGTGATTTCATTGGTCCGCCGCCGTACATTTCGAGAACCGCTTCACAAAGATTTAGATGACCGACTCCCACATCCACTAATAGGGCACGTGGAAAATAGCTGCCGGCAATACAAACCAGATCTTCGTTTTTAATCAGAACGGATTCCAGTTTTCTTACAAGCGAGTCGCGATATTTTTCAATAACTGTATTTAAGACCAAGTATTCATTATCAATAGTCTCAGTGGGATTATTTAATGGATGCTCAATAAGGTTACTAGCAAAGTTAAGTTTGTCTTCAGTTGAAAATTCAACAGTAATAACTTCCATTTCAGCGTATTCAGGGTTGTTTCCTTTACGAACTTCAACCACTTTTCCTTTTTGCCAATTCCTTGCAGGAAAAACCAGGGTTTGACCTGTTTTGTATTGGTCTTTGGGTAAATATGTAATAGCACCAGATTGCCTTTCCTTGGCAATAATATCAATTTGTTTTTCAATAATCTTGGAGATTAGAAAAACACACAGGTCGTTTTTATTTAAGGGTATCTGGGTTTCTAGAAGGTGGTTGTACAGTGAATCTAGATCGTTATCAGAAAATTGATAGTTCGTCCAAAATGAGTCGTTAATTGTCATACCTGATTCCATCCAAATTAATTCGCATACATTTCTATTATACCTTAGGTTTTATCATGGAAAATCAGAATTTATCCACTGGAGAGGATTGACTTGAACACCACTAACCCAGAGTTCCCAATGCAGGTGAGCGCCAGCACCTGCATATTCATTGGCACGGTCAACTCTGCCGGTATTGCCGACTTTTCCTATTTGTTGACCCTTTTGAACTACATCACCTGTATTTACCAAGATTTCATTTTGGTGATAATAAGCACTATAAACGCCTAAGCCGTGATCAATGATGGTTGCATTCCCACGTACATCCAGCAAACCTGCAAAAACTACTTTCCCTGCGGCAGTCGCTACAATAGGCAAACCGACTCCTCCGCCAAAGTCAACACCTGTATGAAATGTCACTGTTGGGTCATCATTGTAAGTTCGCCTGGTGCCATATAATGAAGTAATTTCTTTTCTTGCATCATAATTAGCAATTTCAAGAGCGTAATCGGTGTCAGGGCTAAGAAAAATTCCATCCCAATATTTTTCAGGCGTATAAACCGAAATAATTGATTTTATTTTTTCCAATTCAGGTGCAGTAATTACTGGATCGATCATTTCCGGTGCAACGACGAGGTTTGGATCTGAATCAAAGTCGCCTGAAACCAATAATATATTTTGTGAAGTAGAAAAAAGTTCATTTTGACCATCTGAGCCACTGATGGTCAAATTTATTATTCCAGTTTGCGCCATGGCGTGAATACCGGCTAACGCAATATAATTGACATTATCGTCAGAATAGAAGGTCAGCGATTTACCATCAAGATTTCCTGATAACGATAATGGGGTTCGTAAAGATATTTTTATTGAAATAGTATCGCCTTGTGTAAAAGGCATGGGAGTGACTGAAATCGATTCAATGGCATTAGAAATTGCATTTGTTGTAGGGAGACCTGGGTTGTTATCGTAAATTAACTCATTAGGATAGAAATCCAATGAGTCATTTTTACGATTTTCAGCAAGTAGATGATAAGGATTGGTATTAATAATGGCTGCTTTTTCCAGGAAAGATCCATATTCATGGATCATGGCAACCGCATTAAGTGGCGGTATATTTTCATTGATCGGAACGAGCAGGTCTTTTCCTGGAAATAGTGTCTTGGGAGATAATAATTGATTAATTTGGATTAAAGTATCTTCATCAGCCTGATATTTAATGACCAAATTCTGCCAAGTTTCTCCAAAACCAAGTATGACTGGTGTGAGAAGCCCTTTGATCCCCGGATACCCCGGAATTTTTAGTCGAAGATCAGGATATATATTGTTTGGATCAGAAAGATTGTTTATTTGCTGAATTTCGTCCATTGAAACACCGAAAAGGGTAGCGATATAGCTTAAAGTATCGCCTGATTGAACGATGTATTCAGGATAATCTTCGTTTGTTTGGGCGTAGACTGGCGTAGTAAACTGCGAGACTAATAAGAGGATTGCGACGAGGAGTGTGATTTTATTTTTCATATTCAAAAGAAAGTTGATCTCCGATGGAAAAGTCATTGATGTGGGAAACGCCTGTCTCAAGGACGTGTTTGGCAGCCGAACGTGGAAAATACGCCGGACACCATTTTTTTGCTTCTTTTACATCCACCACCAATAAGTTTTTATCCAACCAGACAACACAAAGATCAAAATTCATGAATAACATATGGATAGAAGAATTTAGTCTTGTTTCAAAACGGTCTGAAAGCAGAAGACCGGAATTTTCTTCAAGTTTTTGTTTAAACATTAACCCGAGCAATTTGCTAAAGAAGTTGTCTGCAACTTTAGTGTGGATGGAAAGATTTGGTTTGGAACTGTTTTTGATTAGAAGTGTTGTCATCTGTAATAAACCATGTAAAATTAGCCTTACAAAGTAAAAGTGTACCACATTGAGGCATGAGATGAAAATTACAACCTGGAATGTAAATGGTTTTAGAGCTGTGTTAAAAAAGGATTTTTTATCTTCAGTTAGTTTGCTTGATCCTGATATTTTATGCCTTCAAGAACTTAAAGCAAAAGAAGAACAAGTAAACGCGGAAGATATTTCAATTCCAGGATATACACGTATTTGGAATTCAGCAGTCAGACCAGGCTATAGCGGGGTGGGAACCTATGTAAAAGACAGCGTTAATGTTATTGAGCATTCTAATGGATTAGGTGTGGATGAATTTGACGTAGAAGGACGCGTAATCCAAAGCAAACTCAATGATTTTTTACTCTTCAATATCTATTTTCCAAATGGTCAACGTGGGCAAGATCGTATAGATTACAAACTTCGTTTTTATGAACGATTATTAGAGCTTTGCATTAAAGAACATGCCAACGGAAGAAACATCATAATTACAGGTGATTTTAATACGGCGCATAATGAGATTGATCTGGCAAACCCTAAAGAAAACAGCAAGATTTCTGGCTTTCTTCCCGAAGAAAGGGTCTGGATAGACAAGTATCTAGAGAATGGATTTACTGATGCTTTTCGGCAATTGTATCCAGATAAAGTTCAATATACATGGTGGACTTATAGGGTGAATGCCCGAGTCAGAGGTATTGGCTGGCGTTTGGACTATTACTTGGTATCAAATCAATTTATGCAAAATGTTAAAGACGTAACTATTTTTGACCAAATTCAAGGGTCGGACCACTGTCCGGTAACATTGGAAATCATGGACTAACGTTAGTCAAGTATAATATCTGATATTGATTGTTTAATAAAGGAGCACCATGACTAAACAACGGATTATTCTGGTTGATGATCATGAAGTTGTAAGATTGGGGCTGAAATCATTACTTGAAAGACACCCCCAATTTGAAGTAATTTCTGAAGCCGGCAGTGCCAAAGAAGCGCTTGAACAAGTAGAAAGACTGCTCCCTGATGTTGTTTTAATGGATATACGTTTGCCTGGAACATCGGGAATTGAAGCTTGCGAAGAGATCACCAAAAAATTCCCGGATATTCGCGTCATTATGCTTACTTCTTATGCTGAAGATGATATGTTGTTTTCCGCAATCCGCGCAGGAGCATCGGGTTATGTTCTCAAACAAATTGGAGCCGAGGATTTGATGAAGGCCATCGAAGCGGTTGGAAGAGGTGAAGCTTTGTTGGATCCCGCCGTAACCCAGCGCGTTTTTCAGGAAGTTCGCAGAGCAGTCAAAGAAGAAGAATCTTCTGCATTTTCTACGCTTTCGCAGCAAGAAAAACATGTCTTGCTCCTGGTGTCTGAGGGAAGAACCAATCGTGAAATAGCAAAAGCGTTGTTTCTTGGCGAAGGAACTGTGCGTAATTATGTCAGCAGTATACTATCCAAGCTAGGCGTCAGCAATCGAGCAGAAGCAGCCGCCTATGCAGTGGAACATAATTTGCGGGATTATTTATAAACCCTACAAAGAATTCCAAAGCTCCTGCATAAATTGGGCATCCTCTTCAAGGATGGGGCTTTCGCATAAGATTCGACCTGCACAACCAGTACGTTTTAATATTTCAAGCAGTTGATTAATATTCAAATCTGATTCTCGAATTGGCAGATGATTCTTTTCGCCTTTTGGCGAATATTCAATTCCACTTAGATGGATATGAAGTTTTTTAAGGGAATTTTGACCAAGCGCTTTTTCGTACAAATCGATTAAAGTTTTCCACTCTTCAGAAGAATTGACTGAACCATCTCCCGGCCGGGCATGCAGGTGGGCAAAATCGAGACAGGGCAAAACTCCCTCGATTTCTTTACTCATCGAAAGTGTGTCTTCAAACGAACCCAGCATGGCTGATTTTCCCATAGTTTCTGGTCGTAACGTTGCCAAATTGCCTGCCTTGCGTAATTCTGCCACACAATCAGCAAGTCTCGGGATAGCGACCTTTAAAACATCCTGTGCAGGTCTTTCGAAATAAGAACCTGGGTGAAAAATAATATCCGTCGCACCGGCAAGGCTGCCATAATGGGCGGCATCCATTAGGCGTTGGCGAGATTTTGGCCATTCCTCTTCATCGGCATTTAAATTGATGTAATAAGGTGCATGAACACTTATTTTTATTGAGCAGTCAAGTGAAGTTTTATTGATTTCAGCGCATTTCTCTTCAGTCACTCTGACCGATTGAACCCAACCCAATTCCAATGCGCCTAAATTTAGCTCTTTAAGTGTTTGAATTGCACCAATACTTCCACCCGGTTTTTTTGGTGTTGAGATGGGTGTGCCTACGGTGCCAAACAACATGGTTGTTGGATTATCCATTTTTACCTTAATAGAAATTGAAATTTTTGGAGGAGGGGTGGTCCAAGCACTAAAATCCCAAGAGCCACACTTAGAGCAGCAGCGATTAAAACCGCTGCAGCACCACTGTCTTTGCCATTTTTTACAAGAGGATGTGGATCAGGATTCACAAGATCAAAAAAGCTTTCTAAAGTTGTATTGAAACATTCGGCAATCCAGACGAGTGCAATTGCAATGAGCATCAAGGCCCATTCGATTTCGTTAATCTCTAGCCAGAAATTTAATCCGATAACGATAAAAGTAGCTAAAATATGAAATCGGGCGTTGTTTTGAGTTTTTACAACATGAAGAAGACCTTCAAATGCAAATTTGATAGATTTAAATATCGCTTTAATATTAATCATGAAATTCTTCATCACCTGAGATGCGGTTTATTTTGATATCTAAATGTTCCAATACAGCCTGCTGTTCAGCCCACATTTCTTGTTTTTCTTCTTTAGTGCTGTGATCATAGCCTGAAAGGTGCAAAATGGCATGGATAAGTAGAAGGATGACTTCGTTTTCTACGGGATGATTGGCTTCGATAGCCTGCTTTTGAGCAGTAGGAAATGAAATGGCTATATCACCTATCGAAGTGAACCCTGTTTCTGGATTAATTTCATCTGAATCAAAAGATAAGACATCAGTGGGTTGGTTAATTCCGCGGTAGGTATGATTTAATTTTTTTAAAAGAGAATCAGTCTCAATCAATATGGAAAGATCAGACTCAGATTCAATTTCTAAATAGGATAATATTTTTTTTGTAGTCTCTTCGAGGAAAGAATTAGAAAGCTCGTTTTCAAATTTTTTGTTAATTTGAATGGATATCATGCTTTTTCCGTTTTTTCCAAAATGTTTTCAGGGTATTTAATTCTTGGATGGTAAGTATTTGAAAGTGTGTTAATAAAGGATTCCTGTGCAATTTTCAAGTCTTTCAGAGTCAAATTTGTCTTATCAAATTGCCCTTCGTTAAGGCAATAGTCAAAAACCGCCTTAACCAAACGTTCCAGATCTTCAGTTGTTTTTGGTAGCTCCGCCCGTGCTCTTGCTTCACATCCATCAGCCAACATTACCAGCGCAGTCTCTTTGGAGCGTGGTTTTGGACCAGGATAGCGGAACAATTCTTTATCTACTTTTGCCGGATCATTTTGCGCTTTTTCAAGCGCCCGGTTGTATTGATATCTCGTAAATTGAGTTCCATGGTGTTCTCGCATGAATTCTTGTATTCTTGCTGGCAATCGATATTTATTGGCCAGATTAACACCATCTTGCACATGCTGAATAATTATTTGTGCTGCAATGACTGCATCAAGATCGTCATGAGTATTTAATTTTCCAGGGATCTGATTTTCAACAAAAAAGGGAGCATTGGCTGTTTTGCCAATATCGTGATAAAGAGTTCCTACGCGTGTTAACAAGGCGTCGGCACCAATCGCCTCCGCTGCTTGTTCAGCAAGATTCGACACTTGTAGTGAATGCTGGTATGTACCGGGGGCATTTTGCAATAATACTTTAAGCAACGGATGGTCTGGACGGGAAATTTCCAACAAGTAAATTGGGGTAACCAAACCTAGCGCCTGAGAAAGAATATATTGAATTAATAGAGCAAGACTTGCAGACGCAACACCATTAAGAAATGAAACACCGATCAAAGTAACCAGGCCAACCAAATCTGAAAGTGGATCTGTTAATTTATATGCAACTAAAACCAAACTGCTTGCGATCGAAATGGCAATGGCAGAAATAAAGAAACTTGAAATACGACGTCCTCTGCCAATGGCTAAAGATGCAATTATGCTTGAAATCATATAAAAGAGAGTCAAATCAAGCGAATCGGTTAATCCATATGCCGCTAAAATGCTTAAAGCAAGGGAGAATATTATCCCGATTTCAAGGTTGAAAAGTGTAACCAAAATTAAAGCATAAGCCGAGATTGGGAAGAAATAAGGAATGATGGCTCGATTGGGAATTAAGAATCTTGCGCCATAAAGGAAAAATAGGAATCCCAAGGCGATAACAGTAAGACTCTTAAGGTCACCCATGGGCGATACTTGGCGGCGTGTGAAATAAAGAAGGATAAAACCAGCCAACACAGCAACAATTGAACTAGCGGCAATTAAGTCCTGAATTTTATTGGCAGGTTTAATTAATCCAAATAATTGTAAAGCTTCAAGTTGTTCTTCATTAACTATTTGCCCCTTAAGCGCAATGGTTTGATTCTGAACATAAGTACGTGTTATTGGTTTCACGGAATCCATAGCTTGTTGTTTTGCTGCTTCGGTATCTTTTTCAGAAAACAAGCTGTTTTCAACTACAAATGGGCTAGCCAATTCGTCAACAATGTAGACAAAACGGTCTGGGAGCGTATAGCTGATCAAAGAAGGCAAATTATAGCGTACTTCTTGTACCTGATAATCTCGAATCGTATTTCGCATAGAGCGTTCAAGGGCAGAAATGGTCTCTTGTGAGACGACATCCCATTCAGGTCCACTCATCTGTAAAATTTGATTAATTCCATTTTGGGTAAGGGAGAGGTTTTCAAATTGCTGCATCATAATAAATTTATGCTCATATTGCAGCGACTTGTCAGATCTTATCTGAGAAATTTTATTAATTAGATCTTGTATTTTTTTGATCTGAGTTCTTGAGATGGAAATATCCATCGGTAGATAACGATCTGAAATGGCGTTTGAGGCGGTTTGACGCGCAGCTTGAGTTAAGACTGTACTTTCATATGTCAGGGTTTTTGACGCAACAAATGTTTGCGGAGCAACATCGCCGAGCTGAACAGGTAAAGAGGACGGACGTAAAGCAATGGGCAGTACCAATGCGCCTAAAACCAGAGCAGCAGAGACGATTAGAAGCCCGAATCTGTAAAATTTTCGGTACGATTTGTTTTGAGTCAAGCGAACAGACAAAGAAGTCACGACTGCAGATTTATGAGAGCAACGAACGAACGGCTGCGCTGATGCGATCGGCTGATGCTTGACCTGCAAGTTTTGGAACAAGCACTTTCATTACTTTGCCCATATCAGAAGGCAAAGTTGCGCCTGTCTCTTGAATGGCATCTGCCGCAGCTTTTTTTATATCTTCATCACTCATTTGCTTGGGGAGGAATTTTTCTAATAATGCAATTTCTGTTTCAGCTAATTCAATTAAATCAGCTCGTTCACCTTTTTGAAATTCATTAATAGATTCACGACGCATCTTGATTTCTTTTTGCAGGATTCCCTGAATTATGGGATCGTCGGCAACAATGCCTTTTTCAATCTCAAGCATCTTGATGGAAGAAAGCAAAATTTTGTAAGTATTTTTTGCAGTTTCATCTTTTTGGCGCATCGCATCATGCAACGCATCTTCAAATGTATTTTTGGTCAACATAATTTTTCCTCTTGTGGTTTATTCTCAATTGATTATAACCATGTCCTCAATGGATTTTATGAGAGTATTTCCAATCCCGGAGACGTAGGTTAATTCTGATACATTTTCGAAATCACCATATTTTTCTCGAAAATCGATGATGGCACGAGCTTTTGCTTCACCAATCCCTGGAAGTGTAACAAGCTGGTTGAGAGTTGCTTGATTCAAGTTGATCTTTTCGATTACGGTAAAGGGTGAATCAGTTATTGTTTCAACAACTTGCCTTGAATTGATTTTTACAATTTCATTTTGATTACGGTGATTGAGTGTTAGGTTGAGTGTAATAAAAACCAATCCAGAAAAGACGACTCCGGATAGGAACCCAATCGAGACCAATCTAAATATATTTTTATCCTTCATTTTCCTTGGCGTTTTCCAAGTCATACATGGCTTTAAACGCGGTAATGGCTACTTCAAGAACCTTTAAATCCGGTTCATTGGTTGTCAGTTTTTGCATAGCCATACCAGGAAAAGCCAACCATCTTATGATGCGAATATCTAAATTGTTGGCAACGAAACGCATGTATTCATAAGCCACCATAATTAACACGGGCAGTAAAACAACGCGTGATGCGAGGCGGATGGCAATATTTGGCAGCGGTCCAATAAGAGTAAAAAGGATCACTGAAAAGATGACCAGAATCAAAATAAATCCGGTACCGCAGCGCGGATGTTGAAGAGAAAATTTACTAACATTTTCAGGGGTTAGTTCAGCGCCTGCTTCAAAAGCATTAATTGTTTTGTGTTCTGCGCCATGATACGAGAAGACACGGCGAATATCTGGCATTTTACCGACAGCCCATATATAACCAATAACCAAGACGAGACGGATTAGACCTTCAATCATATTGGTGGTAAAAGGGGTGATTGAAAACCATTTTTGGAAGAGTGCAGCCACGCCGGCAGGAGCTAAAAAGAAAAGCGCAATAGCAAGTACAAAAGAAAAAAGAAGTGTGCCAAAAAGAGCTGGCCCTTCAATTTTTTCATCTTCTCCAGTTTGATAATTGGCTGATTTGGTTAAATACTTGGTTCCCAAACCAATGGCATCCCACATAATCACTAATCCGCGGAAGAATGGCCATTTCACTAATTTTGAAGTGTAAAGACCTTTTAATTTTTCTGTTTCAATATGGATTTCACCTGCGGGGTCACGAAAGGCAGCAGCCAGATATTTTGAGCCGCGCATGAGGACGCCCTCCATAAGGGCTTGTCCTCCATATGATGGAAGCTTCAATTTATCTGTGCTCATTAATCTACCGCGCTTCCTTTTGGTTGTATGTTGAAGAAGAAATGAATAAGTGTCAAAATACCTTTTTCCCAGGTGGGCAGATGAAGCCTTTCATTGGGAGAATGGATATTGTCATCAGGTAAACCAAAACCAGTTAGCACTGAATCTATTCCAAGCAGTTCTTGCATATCAGCAGTTACCGGCACTGAGCCACCTTCGCGTTTAAAAACGGGTTTGACGCCATATATGGATTCAAATGCTTTGACAAGGGCTTTCGTTTCAGGAAGATTAATATCAGAGATACTGGGGTTTCCTGTGCTGATTAATTCCACTTCCCATCGGATGGTTTTGGGAGCATTCTTTTCCATGTATTCAATCATTTGGGCATGTACTTTTTTAGGGTCTTGATTGGGAACAAGCCTGGTTGAAATCTTTGCCATGGCTTTGGATGGGATGATTGTTTTAGCTCCTGGTCCGGTAAACCCTGAAAGGAAGCCGTTTACTTCAAGTGTTGGGCGGGCGCCAATTCTTTCAATTGAGGTGTAACCTTTTTCACCCATTACGTTGCTGACGCCGGCTTGGGAGGCATAATAGGCATCATTCATATTCAAACGGTTGAGTTCTTCTCTCTCTTGGGTAGAAAGGGGAAGGACAGAATCATAGAAACCAGGCAACATTATTCTTCCATCTGAATCGTGCATGCCGGCAATCAGATCACATAAAACCTGGGCTGGGTTGTGAATCACGCCTCCAAATGTGCCGGAGTGCAAGTCACGGTCAGGGCCATAGGTTCGAATTTCAAAATATGCCAGCCCTCTTAATCCATAAATGATGGCAGGCGCATCAGGTGCGATCATGCCTGTATCTGGATTAAGTACAACATCTGCTTTGAGTAATTCAGTATGCTCAACCAGGAAGTGATGCAAGCTTGGAGACCCGATCTCTTCTTCTCCTTCAAGAATGAATTTGATGTTGACAGGCAATTCTCCCGTTTTCATAATGGATTCAACAGCCGCCAGGCAGGCTATAAATTGACCCTTCATGTCAGAAGCGCCTCTGCCAAAGAGGAAGTCGTCTTTTTTAACGCCTTCAAAGGGGGGGGTATTCCACAATTCAATTGGATCTACAGGTTGGACATCGTAATGTCCATAAATCAAGACAACAGGTTGATCTTTGCCTGCATGCATGTAATCGCCATAGACAATCGGGTGTTTGGGTGTCGCTAAAACTTGAACATGTTCAATTCCTAACGAGGTTAGTCTATTGGCAATAGTCTCAGCACATTGTTTAACATCCTCATTTCTGTCTGCTTCAGTTGAGACAGAGGGGATGGCGATAAGTTCTTTTAAATCATTAAGGAATTTTGCATAGTTTGAAGTTGCATAAGAAATGGCTAAATTGCGTGTATCCAAAGGAGTCTCCTTATAATCTTTTTCTTGATTATATTCCATTAACAACTAAATTTCCTCCTACTCGTGAACTATATCCTTTATGCTAAAATAAAACTGGCAAGCATAATAGAGGACCTATGATCATTATTAACGCAAAACTTATCAGTTGGAATAATCCAAATTCAATAGATACTGGGCAGGCAGTGGTTTTGGCTGGCTCTGTTATCAAAGAAATTGGAAATCAAACGGAAATTGTTTATAAATATCCTGAAGAAGAAGTGCTCGATGCCAAAGGGCAGTATTTAATGCCAGGGCTAATTTGCGCCCATACTCACTTTTACGGAACATTTTCGAGAGGTCTTTACATTCCGCCGCCAGCGCCGGCTGATTTTCCTGAAATTCTACAAAAGTTATGGTGGCCTCTTGATCAATCATTGTTGGCTGAAGACGTAAAATATTCTTCTTTGGTTTGTATGATTGATGCGATCAAACATGGAACAACCACATTATTCGATCATCATGCCTCCCCTAATTTCATTGATGGTTCCCTGGATGTTATAGAAGAAGCCTTTTTGAAGACCGGTGTTAGAGGAGTAGTTTGCTATGAGGTAACTGATCGTGGGGGAATGGATAAAAGTAATGAAGGTATTAAAGAAAACCTTCGAATGATCAAGAAACTTGATACTGCTGGTTCCGACCATTTAGTTAAGGCAACTTTTGGTATGCATGCAAGTTTAACTTTGTCTGAAGAAACTTTAGAAAAATGTTGTACTTTATTACCCACAAATTCTGGAATTCATATTCATACTGCTGAACATTGGGTGGATGAATATGATTCGATCAACAAATCCGGTCTGCGAGTTATCAATCGACTAAATAAATTTGGTATTCTTGGAGAAAAATCCATTTTTGCACATGGGGTCCATTTGGATCATGCTGAAATTGAGCTGCTTATTGATACCAAAACGTGGCTGTCGCATCAGCCGCGATCCAATCTCAACAATGCGGTCGGATTGGGTGATGTAGATTCACAAATTCGCGCTGGTTTACGAGTCTGTTTAGGAAATGACGGTTTTTCAAATGCAATGTGGGATGAATGGCGCACTTGTTATCTTGCGCATAAAGGTTGGAATCGAGATCCAAGAAGAATGGGTGCTAACACCATCGTGGATATGGCAGTTTACAATAATTCAGCCCTTGTAACACAATTTTTTGGTGGAGAACGTATCGGCATAATTGAGCAAGGTGCAAAAGCAGATTTGATCCTGGTTGATTATGAACCTGTTACTGAATTAACGGTTGAAAATCTGCCCTGGCAAATAATTTTTGGGTTTAGAGATTCAATGGTTACAACGACCATCATAAATGGGAAAATCTTAATGAAAGACCGACAATTGACCACAATTGATGAAAAAGAAGTAAATAGTAAAGCCAGAGAACTGTCTACAGAAGTTTGGCAACGCTACGCAAAACAATTCTAATAAGAATGGATTTTTTTTATGGCTGAAAGAATTGCATTAATTGGCGGAACTGGAAAAGAAGGAAAAGGCCTCGCTTATCGATGGGCAAAAGCTGGTTACGAAGTGGTAATTGGGTCCCGGCAAATTGAAAAGGCTCAAATTGCGGCCGATGAATTGAATCTTTTGTTGGGTGAAAAAAGGAATCCTATTACGGGGCTGCAGAATTTTCAGGCTGCGGATTGGTGTGATTTTGCTGTTTTGACCGTCCCATTTGCTGCCCATCAGACTATTCTGACTGAATTAAAGGAATGCCTGACAGGAAAGATATTAATTGATGTCACTGTTCCGCTCGTGCCGCCTAAAGTAAGCAAGGTACAACTTCCGCCTGCCGGCAGTGCCGCCCTTGAAGCCAGGGACATTCTTGGCGAAGAAATCCAAGTAGTATCAGCGTTTCAAAATATTTCTTACGAGCGCTTAATGGAAGATCGTGATATCGAATGCGATGTTTTAGTCACCGGTACCTCCAAGGATGCCAGAAGAGTAGTGCTCGAACTTGTTGAAAAAGCTGGCATGGTCGGTTGGGATGCTGGTCCGATTGAAAATTCAGTTGTAGCTGAAGGTCTCACATCGGTGCTCATTGGGCTGAACAGTCAGTTTGGAATTCATAATGCTGGCATAAAAATCACAGGAATTAATAGAGAATAGTATGCCGGTTAGACCCAAATCAATGGTTTATACAGCCATACCAGATTTTCCGATGGTTCAAAATGGCGACGATCTGGCAATAATGATCGTAAATCTATGCAAGAAACATAATATCTCCATTGAAAATGGAGATATCTTTGTAATTGCTCAAAAGGTCGTTTCAAAGGCAGAAGGACGACTTGTCAATTATTCTGATATTGTTCCATCAGAGCAAGCGCTTGAGCTTGAGAAAATTACAAAAAAAGACCCTCGATTTATTGAATTGGTACTTCGCCAAAGTAATAAGGTCATTCGTGCAAAAATTAATACCTTGATTGTTGAGCACAAAAAGGGTTTCATCTGCGCAAATGCAGGTATCGATCACTCAAATCTCAGTGATCAGGGAGAATTGGCGGAAGATTGGGTCTTGTTGCTGCCTGAAGACTCTGATCAATCGGCAGAGAATATTCGAAATGCAATTGAAAAGCTTGAAAATAAAGAATTAGGTGTTCTCATCATTGATTCACACGGACGCCCCTGGCGCAATGGGACTGTTGGGGTTACCATCGGTGTTTCTGGTCTGCCTGCTTTGGTCGATTTACGCGGACATGAGGATTTATCCGGGTTTAAGTTAAAAGTGACAACCGTTGGAGTTGCCGATGAATTGGCAGCTGGAGCATCCTTGTTAATGGGACAGGCTGCAGAAAAAACGCCAATAATTCATGTAACAGGATTTCCATACTCAAGCCGTAAGAGTGTTTTGCAAGAGTTAATTAGACCTGAAGAAGAAGACCTGTTCAGATAATGGGTGAATTTAGATGACAAAAGTTGTTGCATTGGCTGGCGGTGTTGGCGGCGCTAAACTTGTTTATGGTTTGGCAAAGATTCTACCAAAAGAAGATTTGACTGTAATTGTCAACACAGGCGATGATTTTGTTCATTTCGGGTTAAACATCAGTCCCGATTTGGATACTGTTATGTATAACCTTGCTGAAATATCCAATGAACAAACAGGTTGGGGTCGTCTAAACGAAACCTGGAATTGTTTTGAAGAGCTCGAAAAAATGAAATCTGATAATTGGTTCAGGTTAGGCGATCGCGATCTGGCAACCCACCTTGAGCGAACAAAATTGTTAAATTCTGGTTTAAACTTAAGTGAGGCGACGACAGTATTATGCAAAAAACTTGGTGTAGAAACTGTAATAAAACCAATGTCAGACGAGACAATTCAAACGATTGTGACGACACAAGAATATGGTGATTTACCTTTTCAAGAGTATTTTGTAAAACATCATTTTGAGCCAAGATATATTTCACATCGCTTTTTTGGAATTTATTCAGCCAAAATTAACGCAGATACCAGAAAAATCATCCACGACGCAGACATCGTGATTATTTGTCCCTCAAATCCATGGTTGAGTATTCTACCAATTCTGGCTGTAGAAGATATGAAGCAGTTGATCAGCAGCAAAGTTTGCGTGGCAGTCAGCCCAATTGTTGGCAACAGAGCATTAAAAGGACCTGCCGCAAAAATGTTCCACGAAATGAATATCAAGCCATCGGCATTTGAAGTGGCAAAAATTTATCAAGGAATGATTGATGGTTTTGTTCTGGATAATTTAAATAGTTCAGAGTGTGACTTGATTCGAGCTTGCGGTATAATACCGATGTTGACAGATACAATCTTGAAAGATAAATATTCGAAAGAACGACTGGCGAAAGAAGTTTTCGATTTTGCGTCTCAATTGAAAAAAGGAAATTGAAGCATGACGCTGTGGGCAATCGTTCCGGTAAAGCCATTAAAAAGGGGAAAATCTCGTCTTTCAAGTATTTTATCTGTTGCCGAACGAACCACTTTAAACCAATCCATGTTGGTGAACACATTAAAGACTCTAAAATCCATCCATGAGATTGATACCGTGCTTGTTGTCAGTCGTGATCCTGCGGCATTGGCAGTGGCACGTGATTTCGATGCCAAAACTGTACTTGAAGATGGAAACCCCGAACTCAACACAGCTTTGAGGCGTGCAGCAATGGTGGCAAAAGCGTATTATGCCAATCAAATATTGGTTATGCCGGCTGATCTTCCGTTAGTAAAAGCAAATCATATTAAGGATTTTCTAGCACTTTCGGGTGAAGCTCCTGAGTTAATCATTGCTCCTGATCGAAGAAAAGATGGAACAAACGCTTTATTTATTAATCCGGCTGACCTGATCGATTTTTATTATGGTACTGGTTCATTTGGTAAGCATCTTCGTGCCGCTGAGATTAAGGGAGCGGCAATTCAAATTGTTGAGAGCGAAGAACTTGGATTGGACTTGGATATTCCTGAAGATTTAAAAATACTTACAGAAATTGAAGAAAGAGTAAAAACTGGCACTGCAGCTTATTAATATTTGGAGGAAGTATGACAGAGAGAATGGCGCTTTATCTTCAAGATGCACATGATCTTAGAGACGGTCTCGAATATGTGAAGTATGCCGAATCCCGCGGCTTTGAAGCGGTTTGGCAAGCAGAAAGCCGGCTGGTAAGAGATGCAATCGTACCAATGGCTGCTTATGCGGCTGTTACTGAAAAACTGAAAGTCGGTTCCGGCGTGATTAATAACTGGACGCGTAACATTGGTTTACTTGCATCCACATTCTTAACCCTGGATGATCTCGCTCCAAATCGTATCATATGCGGCATTGGAGCATGGTGGGATCCTTTAGCAAAAAACGTAGGCATAGATCGCAAAAAACCATTAACTGCTATGAAAGAAACGGTTATCATTTTGCGTCGATTATTGAATATGGAAAGAGTAAGTTTTGACGGCGAATTTATTTCTGTTCATGGCATTGAATTAGATGTTGTTCACGGACGCCGGGAACCCAGAAATGTACCAATATTTATAGGCGCTACTGGCGATAATATGATGGAACTCACTGGTGAAATTGCAGACGGTGCTGTTTTGAATTATTGTGTACCACCTGAATATAATCACAAGGCTTTGGAATTATTGGCATCTGGCGCTAAAAAAAGTGGAAAAACATTGGACCAGATCGACCGGCCTCAATTGATTGTATGTTCTGTCGATAACGATCATGATAAAGCAATTGATACCACTCGTGGATTGTTAACCCAGTATTTGGCGCAACAACCTCATATTGCCAAGGCTTCTGGTGTTTCAATGGATGTTGTCGAAAAAATCCAATCCATTTTAGGATGGCCCGCTACACATGAGCAAATTCAAAAGGCCAAACACTTGGTGCCAGAAGAATTGATACACAAAATCACAGCATCTGGAACCCCTCAAGAAGCGAAGAAAAAGGTTGCAGAATATGTGGATAATGGCTGTACATGTCCGATTTTGTATCCTGTTGGCGGAGATGTGCATCTATTGATTGATACATTTGCACAAAAATAGATTTAGTACTGGAGATCATTGATGGCTTCACCGATTTATGTTGTTGGACATGTTAATCCTGATACAGATTCCATCGCTTCGGCTGTGGGATATGCATGGTTGTTACGAGAAAGAGACCATGTTGACGCCGTGGCAGCCAGAGCTGGCAATATTAATGCCCAAACGGCCTGGATTCTTAAGTTTCTGGCAGTAGAACCCCCACTTTTAATTAACGATGCCAGCCCAAGGTTTGAAAGCGTCGTTCGCAGACTAGATTCAACCACAAAAGAAATGCCATTGAGTCAGGCTTGGGCAATCTCAACGAGAACTGGTGGAATTGCCCCAGTTTTGGATGAGGATGGCATGCCTTACGGCATGATTAATGGGCGAAGCCTCTTTAATTACATAGCCACAATGATCGGTATTCACCCTGAAAACCATGATATTGGAATCGGAAAAATTCTTGAGTCTCCATGCAAAGACGCAGCAGATACCAAAATATTAAAATTTACATCAACAACAAAGATTAAAGAAGTTGTGGATCGAATTCTTCGTGAAGAAGGCGATGAATTTTTTGTGATTGACGAAAGTGGACACTATGTTGGTATCTGTCGTCAAAGAGATCTCTTAAATCCTCCTCGAATTCAAATCATTATGGTGGATCATAATGAAGCGCAACAATCTGTAGCTTCACTGGAAGAAGCCCAATTAATAGAGATATTGGATCATCACCGATTAGGTAATCCATCTACTCATACTCCGATTCGCATGTCTGTTGATATCGTGGGCAGCACAAGCACACTCGTATCAGAACGCATGGAAGACGCTGGTATGAGTGCACCTCCAAAAATAGCTGGATTAATGCTGGCAGGCTTATTATCAGACACTTTGAATCTTACAAGTCCAACTACAACTGAACGGGATCGCAAAGCTTCAGCTCGTTTATCCCGATGGGCATTTGTAAAGGGCAGTGTGCTTGAAGACGAAACTCAAGATAGCTTTGGTAAGAAAGTGCTAATGGCAAGTACAGGTCTTGCAAATCGGGCCGCAACAGATGTGGTACAAAGTGATATGAAGATTTATCAGGCTGGTGGGTTTAATTTTTCCATTTCTCAAGCCGAAGTTAGTGATTTGCACGAAGTAACTGATCATTTAGAGGATCTCACAAAAGCATTAAATGCATTGCGAGAGAATAAGAATGTTGATTTTGCCATACTTATGGTGACTGATGTTGTTAGAAGCAGCAGCCGGATAATTTTATCAAATCCGCCAGCGGTGCTTGACGAACTTCCTTATGCTGTTCAAGGTGACAAAACGAGAATTGCAGAAGGTGTTGTCTCAAGAAAGAAACAATTATTGCCGGTTGTTCTAGGTATTCTTGAAGGATAAACTATTCTGGATTATCTTGTACTTATCTGAATGAGGATGATTGATGTACGAAAAATATTTCATCGTAAACAGCTTGACTGATGCGATTTCACTAAAAGAAAAATTCGCAGAATCAGCAAGAATATTGGCCGGCGGCACAGATCTTGTTCTTGAAATGGAACGAGGAATGCACAGCGGTATCAAGGAGATTGTTGATATCTCAAGAGTGAGCGGGTTGGATGAAATCTGGATGGATGATCAGCTTTACATCCATATTGGACCAACCGCAACACATAGCGCTTGTTTAAAATCACCATTGATTCAAGATTTTGCACAATGCCTTTATCAAGCTTGTGAGCAGGTTGGCTCCCCGCAAATTCGCAATCGGGGCACTGTAGCGGGCAATATAGCAACTGCGTCACCTGCCAACGATACGATTTCTGCATTACTGGCTTTGGATGCAAAAATTGAACTTTCATCTTCAAATGGAAAAAGAATTATTGAGATTGACAAATTTTTCATGGGTGTCAGAAAAACCGCCATTATGAAAAATGAGATCATTACGGATATTTACTTTAAATCCTTAAAAAAGAACGAATATTCCTGTTTTATTAAAGTTGGATTGAGAAACGCTCAGGCAATTTCAATATTAAACTGTGCAGTATTAATTGGACTCGAGGGCAACAAGATAACTAAAGCACGTATCGCTTTGGGGGCAGTTGGACCTACTGTTTTTCGGGCGATAGAAGCTGAAGCCAGTCTGCTTGATCAATCCATATCTAATGGGTTATTTGACAAAGCAGGTGACTTAGCCGGCAGGGCTGCTAACCCCATCAGTGATATTAGAGCATCAGGCGACTATCGCCGTAGCATGATCGCTGTTCATGTAAGAAGGGCGCTGCATCAAGCAATTGAAACCGAAAATGAAATTAAGTCAAACCCAGTTGTTTTATGGGGTAAAGAACAAACTTCTAATTCTCCGTTAACGACTAACTCAATTGAATTGGATGAAACCAACATAATCAACCTATCCATTAATAATAAGGAATTCTCGTTTACGGGTGGGTTTGGAAAAAACCTCTTGGATCTCATTCGAGAAAATGCACTGCTTACAGGTTCAAAAGAAGGCTGTGGCGAAGGCGAATGCGGAGCCTGCACTATTTATATGGATGGAGTGGCTGTTTTGGCTTGTTTAATTCCGGCAGCAAGGGCACATCATTCCAATATCACAACCATAGAGGGCATCAGCCCTGAAGGTGATCTTCATAAAGTTCAACAAAGTTTCTTGGACGAGGGCGCCGTCCAATGCGGCTATTGCACGCCCGGTTTTGTCATGTCAGCCGTGAAATTATTGGAAGAAAACCCTCATCCGAGCGTGGATGAAATCAAAACAGGAATATCTGGCAACCTTTGCCGTTGTACAGGCTATTACAAGATTATTTCTGCCATCGAATTAGCCGCTAACGAATAAAGGATATATAGATGCCAAAATATAACCAATATTCAAACGCACCAACAACCAAAAAAGAAAAGCAAAAAATTCACCCAGTTTGGCGAGGAATTGGTTGTGTGATGATTGTTGTCATACCTGTATTTGCATTTTTTATAGCTGATTTTTTGGTGAAATCACATGAATCATTGAGGTGGGTCTTAATTCCACAATCATTAATCGCATCAAAATTGCCAAATCCTTTAATTTGGGTAACCATTTTTTATACAGTTATTATTGCTTTGATTTTATTCCTGACAATGGGAGTAATTACTTTTGTAATTGACAGATTTTTTGGACCACCCAAACGCGGTCCTTACGATGTTAAATGAATCCGTTACCCAGAAAAGGGAGCGTTATAAATGCCATCATTAGGTAAGGTTATTCCAAGAATCGACGCAAAAAGTAAAGTTACTGGCGAAGCACAGTACCCTGGTGATATTAATTTCGAAAACCAATTGTATATGAAAATTCTTTTTGCCGGTTTTCCGCATGGAATTATTCGGTCAATTGATACAAGCCAGGCTGAACAAGTTAAAGGTGTGGTAGCAATTTATACTGCCAAAGATGTTCCCAATAACGAATACGGGTTGGGAAGTCCTGATCAGCCTGTGTTATGCGGACCGGGTTCCAATAAAGAATTTGGAGATCATGTTAGGTTCATTGGCGACCAGGTGGCAATTATCATCGCGGAATCTGAAGAAATTGCGATTAAGGCAAGAAATCAAATAAAGATAGTGTATGATACTTTGCCAGTCATTAGTGATGTGATTGAGGCTATGAAAGACCCACATCCACTTATTCATCCTGATCGTGGAACCAATGTTTTTTGCCATTTCAAGATTAGAAAAGGTGATATTGAAAGTGCACTTAAAAATGCTGATGTGATTGTGGAAAGTGTTTATAAAACGCCAGTACAGGAACATGCCTTTCTTCAACCCGAAGCAGGAATTTCATACTATGACAATGAAGGACGTATCACAGTTGTTGTAGGTGGTCAGTGGGTGCATGAAGATCAAGAACAAATTGCACACGCATTAAACTTACCTCTTGATGCCATCCGCATCATTTACCCTGCCATTGGAGGTGCATTTGGCGGACGAGAAGATATGTCTGTTCAAATTGTACTTGCATTGGCTTCAATGCGTTTGAAAGAAAAAGGCATCGACCGGCCAGTAAAAATTATCTGGTCTCGCGAAGAATCTATAGTCGGACACCATAAACGACATCCATACATCATCAAAAACCGTTGGGGAGCCACCAGAGAAGGCAAAATTATTGGAGCCGAGATTGAAATTATTGCCGATGGCGGAGCTTATATTTACACATCGCCAAAAGTGCTTGGCAATGCCACAATACTATGCACCGGTCCATACAGCATACCTAACGTGAAAGTGGATTCATATGCAGTTTATACCAATAATATTCCAAATGGGGCTTTTAGAGGCTTTGGAGGCCCACAGGCAGCCTTCTCTGCTGAGATGCAGATGGCGAAACTAGCTGATATGCTGGGAATTGACCCAATCGACTTAAGGATGCGCAATTTGATCAAAGAAGGAGAACCGACCTCGCTCCAATCTCCGCTGCCGGCCGGTATAACCATTGAAGAGGCGATAAATGCTTGCGCCAATAAAGCTGGTTGGATAAAAAACGACATGTCGCAATACCAATATGTTTCAAAAGCTTCGAAAGAAAAATCAAAAATACTAAAAGGGATTGGATTCTCGTGTGGATACAAAAATATAGGCTTTTCTTTTGGATATCAGGAGAATTGTTGGGCATCAATTGAGTTGTATGGAGCTTCAAAGATTGAAAAAGTTTTGCTTAAACATGCCGGAGCCGAAGTTGGGCAAGGAGCTCATTCGGCATTTATCCAAATGGCGGCCCACGGACTGGATGTGTCACCGGATATCGTTGAATTGATTGCTTCAGATACGGCACAAACTGAAAATTCTGGAAGCGTTAGTGCTTCAAGAATGACATTTATGGCAGGAAGTGCGATAAAAGGCGCAACAGAATTAGCACTCGAAAAATGGAAAAATGAGGAACGTCCAGCAATCGCTGAATTTAAATACCTGGCGCCCAAGACAACGCCTTTTGACCCTGAAACGGGAGCATGTGAGCCCAATTTCGCTTATGGTTATGTAGCGGAAGTAGTTGAGTGCACTGTGGATTCTGAGACCGGCAAGGTGCAAATAAGCAACATCATCTGTGCAGATGACGTTGGCCAGGCTGTCAATCCACAACAAGTGATTGGACAAATTGAAGGTGGTCTAGTTCAAGCGGCAGGCTATGCTCTGATGGAAGATTTTATTCAAAAAGATGGCATAACGCTAACCGATAAATTATCCACCTATTTAATACCAACAGCGATGGATATTCCAGAGAAAATTGATTCCATAGTGCTTGAATATCCTGATAAAGTTGGTCCCTGGGGCATAAGGGGTGTTGGTGAAATGCCATTACTTCCATTAGCGCCCGCATTGGCGTGCGCGGTACATAATGCCACTGGTGTTTGGTTTGATGAATTTCCTCTAACTGCTGAAAGAGTATATAAAGGTTTACATAATAAATGACCGATTTAAGAATAGCTGCCATAATATTAGCTGCAGGCGGCTCATCGCGATTGGGAAGACCAAAACAGTTACTCGATTGGTTTGGAAAACCTTTTGTAAAACACCTTGTTGATTTTGCACATCAAATAAAATTAGACCCTGTTGTGGTTGTGACAGGAGCTAATTATCAAGAAATTGAAGCAGCAATTGTTGACGACAAAATCGTAATTGCAAGAAACGAAAATTGGCAACTAGGGCAGAGCGGTTCCATGCAAGTTGGCTGTAATGCACTTGAAAATTACCACAAAGACGGTTTCATTGTTTTTTTATGTGATCAACCTCAAGTTACACCTGAATTAATAAATAGATTGTTGGAAGAAGCCAGTAACGACGAGATAGAAATTGTTGCAACAACCGTAGGCGGCAAAGTTTGTCCGCCTACGCTATTTAAATCAATTTGCGTGCAAGACATAATGTTATTAAAAGGGGATCAGGGTGGGAGAGTACTTTTTGATCTACACAAAACACACAAAATCAATTGGGATGACCAAAGACTAATTCAGGACACTGACACCGAAGAAGATTATTTAAAGCTTAAAATGCTTTACAATTAATTCGCGTAGCCAAAATCTTTTTATTATTATTCAACAATCATTTTTTACAAAATATATAATCAACTGTCAATATCATCGTTATTTGCTTCTAATTTTCCAGCTTCCATTTCTGCAATTATTTGTTTTGCATCCACAAGTTGGGCTGGGGGAACGATCACATCAACTTGACCAAGAATGCCTACTGTTAATCCATAAGCAGTACCTGCGGATTCCTGGTTTAAATATGCGGTTATTCCAAACGATTCCAACAATAATTTAACTGATTCGGCTTCGAGCATGCCCTCAGCCACAAAAACTACATCATCACGAATTTTTCTCGGAAACATTAATCATCCTTTTCTCTAGTCGTTCTTTTCTTACTCTTAATTCATTTTTAATTACCTTCTTCTTATAACGGACTATATCTGATTTTTCAAGGTTGGCTTCCGCAAGGTGAGTCCAAACAAAGGCATTTGGCACATCACGCTGTTCATGTTCATAATATTTTGCTAATTCAATACAGGCGTCTATATCGCCGTTATTGCCATTTGTTTCCCATAAATACCTGGCTTTATCCCAATTTGAGGCCTTTTTGTATAATTTTGCCAATCTGGTGTTAATTTCCATTTTTTTTGAAAGGTCGATATCCATTAAAGAGAGACAATGTTCATATATGGAGATAGATTTGTAAACTTCACCAATTGCTTCGTAAAGTTGACCAATTGCGAATACATCCCAACTATGGAACTTTTGGTTAAAAAGATCCACGTCGAGCATTTTTGTGATCGCCATATAAAGTGCAGCCAGTGAAACGATATCCATAGCGTTGTGATACACGACATTTGCAATTTGTGAGGCATCACCAGTTCGCAAGTAATTAAAATATATTTCAGGAATCATCCAACCAGGAACTTCGTCATCAGACCTGGGGATATTTAATATCTCGATTTCAAGGTCTTTTAGGCTGCGGCTGGCCAGCCGCTGCCGCCATATTCTACGTGAAAGATGAAGCAGATCAAGGTGACCCCACTCAGAAAATGGGATCGGTAACCGATTGATCACATAGCGCGATTTTAATAATGGCATGTCAAAAGATTTGCCATTAAACGTGATCACCGCTTCGATATCTGAAGTTTGATTGGCAAATTCCAGCAGCATGGCCGCTTCTTCAGACGGGTCTTCCACCAAGAATTGGGTTAATTTCAATCCTTCATCATCAAACCGCGCTATTCCCACCAGAAATGCCAAGGTGCCTGTACCGCCTGATAATCCGGTGGTCTCGGTATCCAAAAAAATCATTTTCTTTAGATTTTCTCCACCGCTATTTAAGCGTCCTGCTTTGTGGATGGATTCTACTTTAACCATGTCTTTGAATTCGATATTGCCATGTAAATATCCATACGGATATGATTTTTCGGCAATCACAACGTTTCCAAGTTGATTTTCCAGAATTTTTGCACCACTACCGATTGCATCCACCATGCTTATTTTATTGGCTTTGGGTCGCGGCGAAGATACTTCCGCTGCTTTTTTCAATCCAAGGGTGTGCAAACGATCCAACAATGAAGGCATTAGTCGCCTCCGTTGATCAGAAGATCTAACAAGAATGTGGTCTCTTTTTTGCCGCCAAGACCCATTTGTGCGACTGGCCCAACACAAGATGGACAGCCGTCCTGGCATTCGCATTGATGCACTAGTTGTTGGCATTTATCAAGTAACTCTTGTATGCGGTCGTTCAGAGAACTTGCCAATCCAATTCCGGCAGGGATGCTGTCATAGATTAAGATGACAGGATTCATGTTCGCAAATTTGGCATTAGGATCAGCATACGATCCTAGATCAGAGGGTTCGCTTAAGACCAGCAAAGGTGCCAAGTTGGACATCAAATATTTCAACCCTGACAATGCACTGCGCATACGGATGCTCAATTCGGCCAACTTATGGCAGTTCGGGCACAAAGTGACCAGATTATCCATTTCATTTGCTTTTTCAACTGATGTAAAGCATTTAAATGGGATTTTGTGATGAACATGGAGAAGTGACGATTCATCACTTCGTCCGCACGATTGACAGCGATAATTATCTCGTTTACGAATAGCTTCAGATATTTTCTTCCAGTCTCTGCCATAATCATTGGCATCTGATAACCACAAGCTTTCAGCCCGCATTTTATTAACACATTTATCAGTTAATTCCATCCAAAAACCGGTGGTTTGAAGTTTTTGGGCAGGCATTTCGAGAGGATCAATACTCAATACTTCTTTGGAGATATTTTGAATGCGCCTATAGGCAGTAACTTGTGAGGTTACCATAATCTCACCGTAGTGCAATATAAAAATATCTGATTCCATTCGTTTTACTTCAGAAAGCGGTTCTATTTCTTGACTGATAATGGGCTCAGTTAGAAAATCACTTCGGTGGTCAGATAATGTGGCAATATTCTTTTCAAGGTCCAGCGATTTCACAATGAAAGATAGCCCATCCTGAAGATAGACCGCGCCTGGATGGACCATCCACAGTGCTGAAGCGTAATCAACCTCACCAATAGTTTCTGCTTCACCCTGATTTTCATATTGAATCAATACTTTATCAGCCATTGTGCTGCGCAGAGAATAATCATTTGAAGGGTAAGATTCCGAAAGCCAATAATACTTACCACGTTTGTGTTGAAGTACACCTTCATTCACCAGATAATCAAGGTATTCAACCAATTCTTCCCATATTAAACTGCCAAATTGTTCTTCTTCAGTAAACGGCAGTTCAAACGCCGCACTTTTGATATGCGGCAGCAAAATCAAAGGATTGTTGGGGTTGATCAAGGCTTGTTCCAATGGACGTTCCATCAAGTATTGAGGGTTGCGCGCGAAAAACTGATCCAACGGATTCATGGAAGTTACCAGAATGGATAATGAAGGGTTCTGAGACCTTCCACTTCGCCCTATGCGCTGTCGTAGCGAACAAATAGAACCTGGATAGCCCGCAAGTAAGACGGCATCCACTCCACCGATATCAACACCCAGTTCAAGTGCGTTGGTTGCAACAGCCAACTTGATGGAGCCGTTTTTAAGCCCTTCTTCGATCTCGCGCCTGTCCTTTTTCAAATATCCGCTACGATAACCTCTAATAGTCGATGCAAGCGAGGGGTTTACTCCCTTTAGTTCGCGGGTCAGCAATTCGACAAAGCGCCGGGTGCCGCAAAAAACCAAAGCTTGGACATTATGATAAAGAATAAGAGCAGAAAGCTTGCTTGAGGTCGCCAAAACACCCTCTCGAATTCCCAGATCCTGGTTAACCAGGGGAGGGTTATAGATAACAAAGCTCTTTGCGCCTTTCGGTGAACCATCCGTTTCAACCTGATTTACATTATCTTCAACCAAATTTTGGGCTAATTCAATCGGGTTGGCAATCGTGGCGGAGGTCATGATAAATTGAGGTGAAACATTGTAGAATTCGCAAACACGCTTCAAGCGTCTTATCAAATTGCCAATATGTGAACCAAAAACGCCTCGATAAAGATGAATTTCATCAATCACAATGTATTTCAGATGTTCAAAGAAATGCGCCCAGTTGGTATGGTGAGGCAAAATTCCAATGTTGAGCATGTCTGGATTGGATAAAAGAATTCTCGTATGCTGTCTGATCACGCTTCTCTGAGTCGCAGGCGTATCTCCGTCATAAACGGCAGCAAGATTCGGATCAAGGATCAGATTGGTGCCTAAAACAATGTTCGAGAATGACTTTAATTGGTCGTAAGTTAATGCCTTGGTTGGAAAGAACAACAAAGCAGTCGATTGTCCATCATGCAATAACTGGTTGAGAATGGGAAGTTGATAACAAATACTTTTACCGCTGGCAGTGCCCGTGGTCACCACCACATTTTGACCCTTTTGGATGCGGTTTATTGCGTCAGCTTGATGGGAATATAACCCTTTAATACCCATATTTTTCAGAGAGTGAATCAGCCTTGGATTAAGCCACTCAGGAAAAGGTTTCAAATCTGAAACCCTTGAAGGTTGATCCTGCCAAAAAGAAATATTCTCTCTGAAGAGGGGATTTTTGCGTAACTGAGAAATCAACGAGTCAAAATTCATATTTATCGTTGCGATGATCCTGATACGGCATTATACTCTGAAAGATAAATCAATAACCTAACAGAACTATTTTAGCACAATATTTCTATAATCTGGAGCAATTTATGATCAATCTCATTATCTATGCAGTAATTGGTGGGGCGGTTGGGGTGTTGATCAATTATTTATCTGATGTATTACCGCGCACACGAAGGTTTAGTCAACCTATTTGTCCACATTGTGAAGTCCCTTTTTCTTTGAAAGGGTATCTGATCTCGTTTAAGTGTCCAAATTGCGGTCAAAAACCTCGAACCAGAAATTTTCTGGTATTGATTACATCAATTATTGCCGCTGTCCTTGTGGGTGTTTATCCGCTGATTAATTTGAATTTCTGGATGACCATCCCTGTCATGATTTTTTTGGGGGTAATTCTGGTCATTGATATAGAGCACCATGTAGTGCTCATTGAAACCAGCATTGTTGGGTTGGTATTGTTCTTTTTTTACGGTTGGCTGGTTTATAAGTGGAGCATGACTGGGTTATTATTGACCACGGTCGGAGGCGTTACGGGGTTTTTGCTCATGCTCTTGATATATTTCTTTGGTATCTTCTTCTCACGTGGATTGGGTAAGGTTCGAAAAGAAGAAATCAAAGAAGCCGGTCTTGGCTTTGGCGATGTTTATGCCTGTGCTTTTTTGGGTTTTTTTGTTGGTTGGCCCTATGTCATCGGTATGCTAATCATTGCAATTCTGGTCAGTGGTGTCTATTCGTTTATTTATATGATTGTCAAAGCCATCAAAAAAGATTATCAAGTGGCAAGTACGATTCCGTATACGCCATTTTTAATTTTAGGAGCACTGGCAACTTTCTATATTCCCAAATTGCCCATCTTATAACAGGGTTAATAACTCGCTATCAATTTCGCCTTTATACTGGTCAATATTCTTTCTGAATTTGGCTTTTAATTTCTCAGCCATTTCAGCATATTTATCTGGGCTTTCCCAATTCTTGACCGGGTTAAGCATTTTAGACGGCACACCCGGTATAATGCCGGGTATTTTGAGTCCAAAAAAGGGTTCATATTCAGATGGTGCTTCTTCGAGAATTCCTTTGATGGCGGCAGAAATAATTGCCCGGGTATAAGGCAGTTTAATCCTGGATCCAATACCGTAAGGGCCACCAGTCCAACCAGTGTTGACCAACCAAACGCTGGAATGATGATCAAAAATCTTCTCACGCAGCATGTTGGCATATTTCACTGGGTTTAGAGGCATAAATGGCGCCCCAAAACAAGCTGAAAAAGTTGCCTGTGGTTCGCAGCCAAGACCTCTTTCTGTTCCGGCTAATTTTGCCGTATAGCCGGATAAGAAATAATAAGCAGCCTGGTTGGGTGAGAGACTAGCAATTGGAGGGAGCACCCCAAAAGCATCAGCACTCAAGAAGAAGATATGGTCTGGGTGGCCGCCCATACCGGATTTTACTCTTCGCGCAACGTTATCCAAAGCATACGCAGCGCGCGTGTTTTCAGTAACGCTGGAATCAGTGAAATCTAGCAACCTTGTATCTTCATCAAAGGTAACATTTTCCAATACGGATCCAAAACTCTGTGAAGCATCCCAGATGATGGGTTCAAGATCTTTTTTTAAATTAATGGTTTTTGCATAGCAGCCACCCTCAAAATTGAACACTCCATCCTGAGCCCAGCCGTGCTCATCGTCACCAATTAAAAACCGGTCTGGATCTGATGAAAGGGTGGTTTTACCTGTACCCGAAAGGCCAAAAAATAGCGCTGTGTCACCTTGCATTCCAATATTTGCCGAACAGTGCATAGGCAGTACATTCTCACCGGGCAGCAGCCGGTTCATGATGGTGAAAACTGCCTTCTTGATCTCACCAGCATATTGGGTGTTGCCAATTAATACGATCCTTTTAACAAAATCAATCACAATAAATGTTTTTGTGAGTGTTCCATCAATCTGTGGATCAGCGCAGAAAGTCGGTGCTTGAATAATGGTAAAATCCGGTCCGTCCGCATACATGTCGATGCCAGGGATGAGCAAATCTCTGGCAAATAACGCCGACCAAGCATATTCTGTGAGTAATCGAACTCTGCGTTGATGCTGCGGATTCGAACCAACCAAGACATCTTGAACATATATATTCTTGCTTTCCAAATGGGAGAGCACTTTTACCAGTAATTGATCAAATTTTTCAGGTAAAAAAGGTTGGTTGACTTTTCCCCAATCAATCTCTTGATCAGATGGTTCCTGATAATTAACGATGTACTTGTCATTAGGAGATCTACCGGTAAATTCGCCTGTACTAACCAGCAATGCTCCGGTTGGGCTTAAATTAGCTTCTTTGTTAATAATTGATTGTTCTATGAGTTGAGGTGAAGATAAATTCCAGTAAACACTGATTTGACTTTGTTTTCCCAAATATCCGAGATCAAATTCCGTCTTTTGGGGGTCTAGTCGCATTTAGTTCTCCTGAATTAAGATGATTTATTCAAAATAAAGTGATACCAAAACCATAAAACATCTGATGCGGGTTTGCCAAATATTGATGAACTTTGATCTTTTAACACAACTAACGGGTTAAATCCCCTGGAGATGAAACCTTTTATCCAGGACCGATTGGCGCTTGCAATGATTGCAGCGTTATAAATTCTGGATTGAAGATCAAGATCCACGGTGCTTTCAGCAAGCAGATTGGCTTGAAATTCAAGACAATTGGCATTGATGTCCATACATCCATTTAAGGCTGTCGACGAAGATGGATAATTGATGCCAATAATGACCGGTTTTGAAAATTGCTGTGCAATGGGTTGTATTAAAGAATCCAATGCTGTACCAAAAGTATGAACCAAAGCTTGAACAGAAAGATCACCTGAGTCCACCAAGGATGGAGAAAACAAAATGTAGAAAGCATCCACATCTTTTAACCAGGCAGGAAGTGTGTTTATCTGACTTGGAATACTGATTACACCAATAATCGGTCCGCTGTAACGTGCTCGAATATCCGTGATCAATTGACTCCACTGTTTATCTGCATTAGCAGGGGAATTGGAAGGTTCTCCGTTTATCAAGTGACCATTGCTCATCGACGGGTTCATATTTGGATCACCGATCACGAACGCACTGGCATTAATACTCGCAGCGAGATCGGCATTATGCATCATAAAACGATGATAACGGTCATAAAAAGTTTGCCACCAACCGCCGTCTCGCTTACTGTTTAGCCAAAATTGGTCTGTTAAAGTTGAATCAGCCAATACTGGAAAGATAACGGGGTTAAGTTGATTGGAACTCAATTGAACTGTTAGGGCTTGCAGATCAGGTGAAAGTAAATCAATACCCGGGATAGGTTCAATCAACGGCGGATTTACATGAGTGATTGACCATGTAGGTGAGATGATGACCCAATTGGCTCCGGTGCCACGGATGGCTTCTAAACCCTGGTTGATTGAATTTTTCCAGGAATTGTTTAGCTCAGATGCTAATTCAAATCCAGCAATGAAATCCGTCCGTGGTGTTAAGCCGCCGCCATTTGTATCAACACTGGTTGGAGCGGTGCTCACATCCATAAACATCCAATTTTGGAGGTTCAACGTTACGATTTGCGGCGTGGGGGCCGATGTGATCATTCCATCTTGAGTGGGATCAGAAAGCGCAGCATTGCATTGATTGTTTCGACACAACCGGTAGGATATATTTCCAACCAAATGAGTGGGGGAGTAGAGTGTATAACTCCATTGATTCTCTCCCGTTTTTTGCATGGGCAAAGGCTCCATCCATCCAAACGCATTTAATTGAAGTGAGACTTGCTCATTTGAGGGAGTGGTAGTTGGCACACTTACAGTAAATTTGATTTCACCTTTATTAGGTGATTGAATAGATTCAATTCGTTTATTTATGGCCTTGGAAGTTTCAGAGACAATCAAATCACGAATCACAAAATTACCATTATTGCTCAACTCTGAATTCCAGAAGCCATCACCAAACGTAAATTTGTAACGTAAGTCAGTACCCACGGGCAGAGTTATTTTAAGTGAATATTCATCGGTTGCGGTTTTAATAAAGGGCGGTAAATTTGAAGCGCTCAAACTTGATCCGGATTGCAATTCTGTTTCCGAAAACCCTAATGAATATAAATTTGTAGCCAATCGTAGAGGCAAATCAGTAGAAAAACCCTCAGGCACTTTAACACTAAATTTCACTTCGGTTAAAGGTCTTTTTGTCAAACTGACGAGAATGGGTGTTGTTGCTTCTTCAGAAATTACCGCACCTTGTTGAAAGGTTTCGTAAGCCCCGTCAAGACTGGCGATGACCACATTTTGGGTCCAAAGAGGCAAACCTTCGAGAATGAAAGAACCATCAGATGCTGAAATTGTCTGCATGCCGGCAGCATAAATAGCCATATTTGAAATTGGATGGTTTGTTGTCCGATCCAACAATTGTCCGCGAATTCGGCCAACAGCCCCGTTATAGGGTTGATCAGACCAGGCTGCTACAGCGTCTTGAATGACAAGCGGGCCATTGACCAACAGCATCCGAAAACGAACGGGAGTGTTTTGGGTTGTACATTCATAAATGGATTGCGTGGCTTGCCGAAGAAACCGATATTTTACTTTTGCATTGACGATCAGGGGCAATCGAACAAAATAATCCTGATCATTTTGTTTAGCCATCTCGTAATGTGAAGGGTTGAAGTAAACCCCGGTCACATCATCCAAAATCTCGAGTACGAGTTTTTCACCTTCAATCAGGGGGGCAGGGAGCCGAACTTGAAAAACTACCTCTGCCTTGGGGTAGTTTTCTTTTGTTTCTGAAAAAGTTATGGATTCAATAGGTTGTTGAAGTAAAGAGCTACATGAAGTTAATATTGAACTTGAAATAAATAATAAAAGAGTGATTAAGATGATTTTGCGATTATGTTGAAAAAGAAAATTCATTTCAGCCACTCGTATAATATCAAGAAGATGTTGGATTTTCAGCAAATCGATTTTGGATTTCGGTAAGATGGTCTACCAGACTTCCTAAAACACCATTAACAAAACGTGATGAGCTGTCTGAACCAAAAATTTTGGCCAATTCAATAGCTTCGTTGATGGCCACTTTTACAGGAGTTACTTTTGATACGCCAAATTCCCAAAGTGCTATCCGCAAAATATTACGGTCGATGATGGCCACCTGATCCAGAGGCCATTCAGGCGCATGGGCTGCTATTAAGTCATCCAACGTTGGGATAATGGGTACAACACCATTTACAATTTGTCTCGAAAAATCGAGGAGTTGTTCATCAATGGTTTCATCTACAAAACGAGCCTCCAGCGAAGTGCCTAGAGGGTGAGCAGTTAAATCATATTCGTAAAGTACTTGCAAGGCAATTCCACGAGCCTTGGTACGAGATTTCATAGGTTTATCTTATTATTCCGAAAAGTCAATATCTTCAACGTGAACGTTTACACGACCAACTTCCATGCCAACCATTTCTGAAATGGAGCGTGAAACCTGGTTTTGGATTTGCTTGCAAACCTCCCTGACTTTAACGCCTTTCTTGAGAATGACACAAATTTCAGTAAAAACTATATTATCTTCAATGGTTATTGCCACACCTTCAGCAAGTCCTCTTTTGAACAAGGTATTTATATCCCTTGGAACAGGTGTCATACGGCTGACGCCTTCAACACCCATGGTCGCCAATAGGGCGATCGACACAAGTACTTCAGGAGATATTGTTGTCTTACCAATAGGCATTTTGCTTGTATCCATAGTTTCTCCGTTTATTTTTCGCATGGTAATTATAACCCCAATAATCAACCTGAGAAACGAAAGACTATTATTTTAATTTTAAGATAAATTCCAAACTTAAACGCTTTACAAGTTCCATTTGTTTATCCAGCAATATACAATGAGAAGAATCCTCCAGCCAAACTAATTCTTTTTCTTCTGAAGAAACCCACTCAATGATTTCCACTGAACTGAGCGGATCAATAGTTTTATCAAGTTTTCCTTGAAAAACTATAATAGGCTGTTGAATTTCTGATAGTCTCCGCTTTATCAGTTTTTGAAATTGATGAAGTTCTGCTGCCGCCCGCAGCGGAACCACATTAAACCCTTGCCAAGGGCTGGTAAGATCAATATTTTTCTTATGTTTATATTGGACATAAGGCCAGAGGACGCGGGTTTGCCATAGATTATGAATGTTTAATGCAGGTGCAAATAACAAAATACCTTTGATCTCTGAGTGTTGTGCAGCCAACCAAAGGGTGCACAATCCACCCATGGATTCTCCTAGAACAATAATATTTTGATGTTTTGATTTCAAATCTTGGTAAGCTGTTTTTACTGCAGATATCCAGTCAGTATATTTTGTCTGGCTCAATTCTTCTGGTGAAACACCATGACCCGGCAGCAATGAGCCTGCCACAGAAAAACCCTGTTCATTCAAAAACTGCGCCATGGGGCGTACTTCAACGGTGGTGGCCGTAAAACCATGAAGAAGTAAAATTGCTGTTTTTTGTTCGGGTTTGCCAGGCCAATAAAATGACCCGCCATCAGAGTTTGGATTTTGGAAAATGGGCAATTTATTCATATTCATTATATTCCTCCGCGCAGTTGTGGAATAGTGGCTGTGGCATATGGTACAACAGCAATGCGGGGTGGGGACGTATATGATCTGATAGTCTGATTGATCGTTTCTTGCAGATTTTCAACTTTTAGTAATTGTAACTCCTTCATTAAGGAATCGTTTATCTCAGTCTTGATCTTAAAGTTTATCCGATTTGCGATGAGTGCAAATTGTAAAGCTTTATGAGGGCCAACCCTAAACCCACTTTGAACCATTTTTGCTTGAGCATCAGTGTGACTTGAAACGCCTTGCATGAAATCAATATAACTTTGACTTCCGACACCTTCTATACACTCAGCCGCCAATAGCACAGTACCGCCGTCTCTGCAAAAGAGAGAAGCATGTGTAAGCGCTTTTTGCGCCTGATACAAGTTAATATCTTTTGGATAACCTCCGGCAGATGCTACGACAAGATCATAAGGTTCATCAATTAATGTCAGTTCTGTTTCTCTAATAACCTTTATCCCGGCCAGGATAACATCTTTTGGATGGCCAAAAAATACGTGCAGGATTTCTTTCCTTTCATTCAGGATCGCATTTAGAGCTAAATTGACGCCAATGAGTTCGCCAATCTCTTCTATATCCTGTCTTAATGGATTGTCTTCGTAAAGTCCCACACAACTTTTAGGATCCTGAAGCAGGGCATGATTATGATTAATCGTTTCTCTTCCACACACACCAATGGATGCACTTTTATATCCACCGGAGAACCCTGCAAAATGATGAGGTTCTATATCACCGACGACAATCTTCAAATCGGCTTGATCGTACAAAGAATTAACAAAAACAGGCGTTCCTCGAGAGGTCTTGCCTTTATAAATTAACTTGGTGTCATCATCACAATTGTGAGAAATTACTTTGAATTCGCTCAAAACTTCAGTATTTAAGAGCAACTGAAATTCTTCTGGTGGCATGGGAATATGCGTGCCAGTGGCGATTAAGATCGTGATGTTTTCTTTTTTTATGCCCCTTTCCAATAGATATTTTAATAAGGGTGGAAAGAGAAGGTTGTTGGGCACAGGTCTTGTTTTATCGTTAATCGTTATCGCAATAGTTGTTTCGTTAGTGATGCTTCCAAATACCATATAATTTGATGAAATGCGTATAGCTATTTCTATCATTGTTGAAACATCGCTATTTGATTTCAAATCAGCCGGGAAAAATTGCTCGATTACATTTTCTCCAACTAAATTTATTTCTAAAAATGCATTTCCATAGGGTAGGGAGAATGTGCTATTCATAAATAATCCAAACTAGAGGTAGTTGCTAATGCAAATATAAAGTATTTTTTTTAAGTTACTTCATAATTGTATCGCGATATTAATTCATGGAGGTTTTGTAAGTATGCCTTTCGAAAATAAATTATTTAGACTTTATTAGGTTTTTGTTGATTTATCAAATTGTACAATGAAGTCAACAGATCTAACCATTGCGATTGTTTGAGAATATCATATCGACGAGTTCTCAAATCAAAATTATATATACGATAACCAATATACCCATAATTATCAGGTTAAATCAAAAGAAGACAATGTGACTCATACTGTAATTAGTCTCAACCAAAAGCTGAAATATTCAGAAATTCAATATCGCCGCCTATTCGAAACTGCTCAAGACGGCATTCTCATATTGGATGGAAAAACAGGTGTAATTAATGATGTAAATCCTTTTTTAATAAAAATGCTCGGCTATTCTCATAAAGAATTGATAGGGAAACAACTTTGGGAAATTGGGTTGTTTAGAGACATTGAGGCTAGCAGGGATGCTTTTGACGAGTTAAAGAGAGACAAATATATTCGATATGAAGATCTTCCACTCAAAACCAAAGATGGCCTCAGGAAAGATGTTGAATTTGTCAGTAATTCATATTTAGTTAACAATGTCGACGTAATTCAGTGCAATATACGAGATATTTCCAAACGTAAACAAGCCGAAAACGCTCAATTACAAAGTGAAGGAAAATTTCACAGTCTGGTTGAACAATCGTCAGACGGGATAATTATTATTAATAACAAAGGCCAAATTATTGAATGGAACCGCGGTCAAGAAAAAATTACAGGCTTAACTAAAGACCAGGTAACTGGCAATATGCTATGGGATGTTCAATATAAATTAACTCCTGAAAAAAATGATAACAAAAATTTGTTGTCTGAATTCAAAAAAAACATTAAGAGCTATTTATTTCCAAAAAATAAAACGCGTTCCAAAGAACATTATTAAACAAAAATTGTCGATGCCAACGGAAAATTTCGTGAACTCCAAATAGACATATTTCAATTTATTACTGACTCGAATAATTATGTAGGCATAATTTCACACGAATTTACAGAACAAAAACAACGAGAACGTGAAATGGAAGCCATTATCGCAGTAAGTGCTGCCCTTCGGATAGCTAATTCACTCGAAGAAATGCTTCCTCTCCTGTTAGATAAAACATTAGATGTTATGGATTTATCTACAGGCGCAATTTGGTTGGTTGATCCAATTGCCAATGAAATAAAAATCAATGTTACTCGCGGATGGAATGAGGGACAGGAAATAACCATACCCCCAGAAAAACCAAATGAAGGAATAAATGGATTCGTTTTATCGAGTGGGGAACCGTATATAACGAAAGAAATTCGATTTGACAAGCGGCTTTCTAAAAATATACGAAAATGGGCGCCACCAGGTGTTGGAGGAGTAACAATGCCGATAAAAATCGGCAAAAAAGTGATTGGCACATTTAATGTAAATGTATTGATTCCACGTGAAATTTCGGTAAACGAAATTAATGTATTAACCACAATATGTGAAATTGCTGGAAATGCAATTAACCGTATGCGATTGCATGAAATAACCCTTCGAGATGCTCAGCAGTTTTCTGCGTTACACGCCATTGACGTATCAATCAACAAGAATGATGACCTAAGTAATACATTAGACAATTTATTGGATCATGTTATTGGTTTACTTAACGTCAGTGCTGCAGATTTCCTTTTATATAATTCAGAAACATTATCTCTCAATTATTCTGCAGGGAAGGGGTTCAAAACAGATGCCATCACCAAATCATGTTTACAACTTGGTGAGGGCTTCGCAGGTCGCGCGGCTGTGCAGAGAAAAACAATTATAGTTAATGATTTACGATTAGTAGGCGGCAAGTATGGGCGTAAAGAACTATTAAAAGAAGAACATTTTGTTGCATATTTTGGAGTTCCGCTCATTACACAAAACAAAGTAATTGGCGTCCTAGACATTTTCAATCGATCAGCCTTGAACCCTGATCAACCCTGGTTGGATTTTATGGAAGCGCTTGCAAGTCAAGCAGCCATTGCAATAGGAAGTGCTACTTTATTCAAGGACTTACAACAGTCAAACAATGAACTTTTACAAGCTTACGATAAAACCATTGAAGGGTGGTCTCGTGCGATGGATTTACGTGATCACGAGACAGAAGGACACACTCAACGTGTCACAGATCTCACCATAAAATTGGCTCGAAATTTTGGTGTGCATGAAGAAGAAATCACTCAGATAAGGCGAGGTGCGTTGTTACATGATATGGGCAAAATGGGAATCCCGGACGCAATTTTATTAAAACCAGGTACACTCACAGAACATGAGTGGAAAATAATGAAGCAGCACCCTAAATTAGCTTTTGATATGCTTTCTCCCATCGCATTTTTAGAGAAAGCACTTGATATTCCTTTTTCGCATCATGAAAAATGGGATGGAACAGGGTATCCACAAGGGCTTAAAGGTGAACATATTCCGATAGCTGCTCGGCTTTTCGCTGTTGTAGATGTGTGGGATGCACTCTGTTCAGATCGGCCTTATCGAAAAGCCTGGAATAAATCCACTGTCATGGATTATATTAAATCTTTATCTGGTATACAATTTGATCCAAAAATTGTGAAAATCTTTGGTCTATTAATGGCAGGAAAGATAGGCAATAGAAAAAATATAAAAAAGGCGATTGTTGCTTAATTTATTTTAGAATAAATACGTTTCAGTTATTTCTTGTTTTACCACCAAAAATCGAATAGGGGATACCTTATTTGGTAAAAACACCATCATGGTTTCGATAAGTAATATTATCATAAACATGATGTTATAATATTAAACAAGGAACTATACCCATGGAAACGATTACTTCTGTCGCTGAAAAATATATCAATTCTGTCAGAATGGCACGCAGTCAGCATACAGCGTCGACCTACAACAACGCAATGTCTTTTTACCTTGAAACGCTTAGGATAAATAAAATCGATCCAGACAATTCACTTATAACCAATTTACATGAAGAAACCATTGTAATGCTGGCCACAGCCCTCAAGAACCACGCAGCCACCACAGAAAGGCTCTATTTGACCGCAGTGACCGGTTTTTTTGCTTATTTGGCCGCTGATAATTTAACACCGGTCAACCTGCCGCGAATTAAGCTTCTTATTCAACAAAGGGCTCGTAAACCTGGTCAAAGGCTTCCGCAGTTTCCAGCTTCAGATATTGATTCAATCCTAAACCTTATTAATCAGCCTGAGTTCCTGAATTCTGAAGATGAACAAGATCATCTAATCAAATTTCGAGACCGGGCATTTTTGATGACGCTTGCGGATACTGGATTGCGTGTACACGAAGCCTGTAATTTACGCCGAGGCGATCTGGATTGGAACGAAGGTAAAGCAATGATCATAGGCAAAGGCAATAAACAAGCCATTATTCGTTTTTCTACACGCAGTACAGATGCTCTAAAAGACTATTTAAAAATTCGCACAACCATTGATGGCGGATCAAAAATACCCCTTTCTGCCCTCCCCCTCTTTGCCCGCCACGACCGAGGCGCCGGTAAAAAGATTAAGCCCATGACCACCACAACCGGCCGTAATATTGTCACAGATCGTGTGCGTGAATTGTTAGGTGAAGATGCCGTGGGCACAATCACCCCCCACTCTTTCAGGCATTACTTCGTCACAAGGGTTCTGAGAGCCTCAGGGAACCTCAAATTAGCCCAGGAACTCGCCAGACACACGAATATCGCTGTAACCCAGCGTTATGCCCATTTATCTGATGATGAGCTTGATAAAGGGTATTGGAATGCGATAGAAGAATAAATGAATTTTATAAAACAGATTGTTTTAGTAAGAATATTTAACTTCTAATTTACGTACAAATTCGATAAATTTGTCCATAATCAAATAGGTTTCCATTACAGTTTAAAGGTTTATTCCAATGGCGAATACAACTGATTTTCAAAAACTATTAATTGAGCAAAAAGAGGCTGGCAATGAGATAAAGAATGTCTCAGCCGAGATTAATATGATTGCCATAAATGCAGCTATTGAATCCGCTCATGCTGCATCAGGAATAAGAACTATGATGGATAATATTTTAAACCTGATGATGACTGCAATCTGCCGCCTGATTGCCGATTCTCTTTCGTCAGGTTCATTGTCTCTAAACACCGTAGAGCTTGAAAAATTAATAACTCGTCTCGGCGTAGACGATATTTTCATTACAGATTCAGATGCAGTTACAGTTGGATCTAACCATGAAAGCGCTTTGGGATGGCGTTTTCCAGATGACCCTAAAGCACAAGCTTTCGCGTTTAGAAGCTTAATCGGACAAACTGACGGGGTTGTCGCCCAACCCATCGCACAACGTGATATGGATTCTGTAATGTTTAAATTTGTTGGTGTTTCTCGCATTGATGAGCCGGGAATTGTGCAAATTGGATTGAAGGCTGATTCAATTTCGCGATATCAAACTGAAATAGGATCAGTGTTTGGTTTACTTGCTAATGAAATAAGAAATCTTGGAACCAAGATTGGAACATCGACGGCAAGAATTCAACAGGTTACAAATGATTTACATAAACTGGATATGAGTTAAAAAAAACAGTCCCTTGTCATCAAGGGACTGTTTGAATGTGCAGTTGAAAACTTAGTTTACGACTGTTACATTGCTGGCCTGAAGACCTTTGGGGCCCTTCTCGATTGCGAATTCAACCTTCTGGCCTTCTTCGAGGTTGCGATATCCATCGCCTTGAATAGCAGAGAAATGTACGAAGACATCCTCTCCACCCTCGCGGGAGATGAAACCATAACCCTTGGTTCCGTTGAACCATTTGACCGTGCCGATAATACGTTCTGACA
>PHBW01000003.1 GCA_002840715.1 Chloroflexi bacterium HGW-Chloroflexi-4 | reverse complement strand
GGATAGTGTGGGATCTGTTGGCATATATACATCCATGGCAGTAGTGAATGGCACCCCCGCCATCAGTTATTATGATGCTACCAATGGTAATCTGAAGTTCATCGCTCTCCAATCGTCAGTAGATATTTCAGTATCAGATGGCGCCACTGCCATCAATAATGGCGATTCGCTTGATTTTAGCACCACCACGTTGACCACACCCGTAACCATCACGCTGACGATACAAAATAATGGGAATGCAGCATTGGATTTAACAACCCTTTCTCTTCCCGCAGGTTTCAGTTTCACAGGAAGTTTTCCAACCAAAATACCTGCTGGAAGCAGGGAGGATATTAATGTCCGTATGGAAGCCATTCAAACCGGCGTCTTCACAGGGAACCTGCTCATTGGCAGTACGGATACCAACCAAACCCCATTCAGCGTTGCTTTGACTGGTGAAGTTACCCAGGATTTGCTGGAAACCGGCATCATCGCACCTCTGAATGGCTCAACAATCCTAAATAGTGAAATTCAGGTTTCTTTCAATCACGACGTCCTGCACGACGGCAGCACCGGTGCCGCCAATAACCCCGTCAATTATCTGTTGGTTGAAAAGGGTGACAATGGCGTTTTCGATACCACTACCTGTCTGCTTGGCCGGGCTTTCGATGATGTGCAGCAAACCATTAGCAGCGTGACCTACGATGATTCAACTTTCACCGCCACCCTCAACACCGGCACTTTGACCTCCGGACACTATCACTTATTGGTCTGCGGTACAACATCCATTAATAATCTGACCGGCAGAAAACTCAACGACGGTGCTTTTGATTCATCCACCAGCTTCACAGTAGTTTCCTCAAGTTCCAGTTCTTCCAGCACAACAGACTCCAGCACAGATGGCACCGGCGTATCTGGCACTGTGAAATTACCTTCTTCCGGTTTTACACCTGGCATAACAACTGTTATACCCCGTCAATCTGCATCTGCCGCCTACAGCGATATGAATACCCTGCGTCTTCAAATCCCCGATCTCAAAGTGGATTTGCCCATCGTGGGAGTGCCCCAAACCACAAGCGGTTGGGATATTACCTGGCTTACCAACGCGCAGATAGGCTGGTTGAATGGCACGGCCTACCCAACCTGGGCAGGTAATACCGTGCTTACCGGGCACGTCACCAATGCCTCCGGCAACCCTGCACCCTTCACCAATATCAAATCACTCAAGTTCGGCGATGAGATCACCATTCAAGCTAATGGTCAGGAATATATCTATGAAGTGAGGGAGAATAAACGGGTTACCCCTGATAACCTGAACGTGGTCAATAAACACGAAGAATACGACTGGATCACCCTCATTACCTGCGAGAATTTCAATGAAAACACCGGCGAATACCTCTACCGCCGGATAGTGCGGGCTGTATTGGTGGATATAAAGTAACTTCTGCCTATTTTTCTAAGAAAGCCAGCCAGGGTTTAATGACCACTGGCTGGCTTTTTATATCTCGTAAGTGCAAAGCAATTTATGGTTCAGCCTTCACCATGTGACCGTTGATATTTTTAGGCTGCCCTTCCTGCAACGAGGAACAATAATAAAAGACTAATAATAATGGGACTCACTCCGCTAACCATGATGATTGGTTTTATCACGGTTTTGATCATTGTCCTCGTGATTTACGCAGTGGTTCATTTTCGCCGATGTAAAAAGGGAAAGTTCAAACCTAAATGTGCGACAAACCCACCCTGTCAGGGTGGTTTTGTATTCTCCTAAAACAAACTCTTCAGCATCTCTTCAGTAAAACAAGACAAATCCTTGATAATCAAATCCGCGTTACCTAAGTCGCTGGCCTGGTTGGTGGTCAGCACCGCCACGCACTGGCAGCCAGCAGCTTTTGCCGCTTCCACCCCTGCGATAGAGTCTTCAATCACCAAACAGTTGACCGGATCCACACCCAGCAGCTTCGCTGCCAGCAGAAAAACCGCGGGGTCCGGTTTGCCCTTGAGGGTGGCGCCAGCCGCTTCTGCCTGGAAATATTCTCTGATATTGAGTTCAGTCAATAACGCGTCAATATTGGCCTGTGGTGCAGAAGACGCCACGGCCTGTTTGAGATCCATCTCTTTAAACCGTTCCAACCAATCCATCACTCCCGGTAGAACCTTGACCAAACCCTTAATATCCCGCCTGAAAATCTCTTCTTTGCGGTCACTAACCTTTTGGACAAAATCTTCATCCATTTCACGGCCATACACAGTTGCCATGATCAAGCGGTTGTTCATGCCAAAAGTACGGCGAAATATCTCTTCGTCATAGCCCTGCCCCACTTCATCCAGGGCTTGCTTCCACGAAACAAAATGCCCCTCGTAGGTATCCACAATCACGCCGTCCATATCCCATAAAACCGCTTGCAATGTTTGCTTTTCTGCCATTTTTGAACCCTGTCTTTATTCTTCATATTAGAAACAAGGTGAGAATTATAGCTGAAATTCGGATTTACTTCTTGCCGATTCAAAAATAAACAATGGAATTGACACATGCAAAAATAAGGACATCTTTTTCATATTACGAATTAATAAAACTCACAGTTATTAAAACATCAAAATCAATTATGAAGTTATCAAGATTTCTTATGGAACTTTTATTATCATTTCTTAACGGTGGTGTATAAAGTATATATTGAGTTTTTAGTTTTTTGAAGCAAGAGGATTATTTATTGTTTGTAATTTACATGGAGTGGAGACTATGGCTTACCTTGAAATAAGACCCGGTATTTATCACATTGGTGATCCAACCACTCAAAATGGATTAGCCTGTAATCCATATTTACTTATCGATCAGGATGAAGCAGTCCTCTTTGACCCTGGCTCCCTTCTGGATATTGACAAAGTACTGGAAAATATCAAAAACCTGATCAGTCTGGATCGCATCAGTTACATTGTCCTACATCATCAAGACCCGGATTTTTGCTCCGCTGTCCCTTTGCTGGAAAATCAAGGTCTACAAGCTCAAATCGTTACCTCGTGGAGAGCAATGACGCTCATCCAGTATTATGCGATCAAATCCCCCTTCTATGTCATCGAAGAACACAAGATGAGATTGCAATTAAAGTCAGGGAGGACACTTTCATTTATATCCACGCCTTATTTACATTTTGCAGGGGCTTTTACGACTTTCGATGTTGTCACCAAAAGTCTTTTTTCAAGTGATTTATTTGGAGCATTCAGTTATAACCAGACCCTTTTTGCAGATGAGCAATACATTGATAAAATGCGGGCATTTCACGAACATTACATGCCTTCCAACTCCATTTTACGACCTGTCATGGATGTTCTTTCTCTTTACGAAATCGACATCATACTTCCACAACATGGGTCGATCATCAATACAAATATACCCGATTATATTGAAGCCTTACGAACTTTGGAGTGTGGGACCTTATTAACTCCAGTGAAGGCGGATCTAAAACAATCTGGTGGATATGTAATGATTTTTAATGAAGTTTATAAAAGGATCGTGTCACTATATCCAAAAAAAGAGGTTGACTCGGTTTTTAAGTCAATAAAATCTTTAGAATTAAAGAACGATAAAATAATTGGCTACAAGACAGATGGAGAAACACTTTGGAATAAGATCTTTGTTGAGATAAAAACACTCAAAGGCATTTTGTGGATATCGGTTTTGGAACCTTTTGTTAAGACTCTTAGTGCAACTTACGACTTGCCTTTACCAGATGTGTTTGTAAATACCTTTGACGAGATGATCGTCGAAAACAAAAATCTAAAAGAGATTAACTCCACTTTGGATCAATCGATCAAAGCAGCTAATAACAAGCTGGTGAAATGCCAAATAACAGGTCTCTATAACGAAATATTCCTTCGATCCTTATTGATAGAAGAACTCGAAAAAGAAAACTGGCATGATGTTGGTGCACTGGTTTGCATCAACGTTGACGATTTTTCAGATTACAAAATTCAATACGGAAACCAGGAGGAAAGGACTGTGTTGAATAATATGGCCTATTTACTTAAAGAAGAGTTTGGCCAAAACACCGTCTACCGGTTGGATTTTTGTGATTTTGCACTTTATTTGAAGGGATTAAATAAACAAGATCTAATCAACAAGGTTGAACAATTCAGATCAAGACAATTGAACAATGATTTCTATTTGGGGGAATTAACGATTTCCGCAGGTATCGCCTTTCAGAATGAAATTGAGTTGGATAATCCTTCAATTGAGACTACTGTTAATAATTACCTTTTTCTCGCTTTGGAAAGATTAAGAATCGCTGAAATTTCAGGAAAAAACAAGGTTTGTTTTGAAAGCAATGAAGAATTTCGAATTCAACACAACGGGAAAGTTTTGATCGTTGATACAGACTCAACCAACATCTCATTATTGAGAACATTCTTGGAAAAAGAGGGAATAGAAGTTTTTTCCACTGACAATGGAATTGATGCTTTTACCCTTGCTCTTGAAAATCAACCAGACATCATTGTTAGTGAACTAATGCTCAACAAATTAGATGGTTTTGGATTACGCACAAATCTCATGAATAATTCAAAAACCAAGGATATCGAATTCATATACCTGTCGTACAAAAAGGATGATGAAACCGTTGAACGTGCCATAAAATTGGGTGTAACCATTATTCTACATAAACCATATCTTTTGTCTGAATTAATCGGAATTGTTAAAAAGACGATCCAGGATAATCGAGCATGAATCTGAATACCCTTTTGATTGTTATCCTGATACTGGTCTATATTGTATTCCTGTTGATAGCCAGGATATTTTTAAACAAATTCTCAACTATTGAAGAGATCTTTATAAGAAATAACCGACGCTTGTCCACAATTATCTCAATCATTAATAAATCTTTCAAAGCAAATCTAGAGACACTAAGAGAATTAAAAGATCTGCGGCAAAATTTAGTTCTTGAACAACCTGCTCTTTATGATAAAAACAAAAATATATTATTATATGAAAATCAGGAAATAAAATATCTGCAAAATAGAAAAAGTATCAGGCGCAAAGAAGCTTGCACAAATCTGAGCATAATTGGAAGTGAAAAAGCCAGGATAGCTCTTGAGCATGCCTTGCAAATAGAAAAAGATTATTCCGTAAAAATTTACATTTCCAACGCATTAACTGATATACACAACAATGAATCACTTCAAATTATGATAAACTCTTTGCTTGGAAGCCATCGTTGGTATAGAGTTAAAGCTATTTCACATCTCCTTGAATTTGGAAACAATCTTAATCCATACTTTCTCAGATTAAACAAAACCAGACACATTGAATGGATTGAGTTGTTTATAAAGTACGCCGGGGCTGTTTTTTCAGATGAAACAAAAAACTATTTGTTTTACTTTGTAGATCATTTTGATACGATCAAAGAAGAAATGCGTGTGATCTATCAGAACTTTGATGATCCACTAAAGAAATATAAAGTCAACTATCTTGATGAAGATATGGATGCACTTCTGACACTCGCTTGTAAAACATTGTCCAATATTTATTACTCGGAATTTGGAATTGAGAAATACTGGAATAGTGAAAATGAAATTGTCAAACATAACGGATATTGGGCTTTATCAAAAGTTATAAATACAACAAATTTCAAAACACTTTTTTCCAAACTCTCTGATGATCAGTACACAAAACAGATCATCAACATGTTAACCAAAATGGTTGAAAAAAATCCGCGCTTCTTATATTTATTAGAAGACGCGTTTGACAGCGAACAAAATGAAATTATACGAAACAGAATTGCCCAAATTCTCTCAAATAGAATCGATTACTATATTTTACAGTTGCTGACAAAAAATGCTCACCGGGCAAAAGCGATCATCATCCAAATCATTAAAAATGGCAGGATAAATGAATTAATTGGATTCATAAATCTTAATAAAGATTTGGATATAAAAAACAAATTAGTAGATATCATTAAAAATGCAGTAAATCCGCAAAGTGAAATTGGTGAGGAATTACGAACCTACCTTAACCCCACTTTCCTCAAAGAATGTGGATTTTCTCCGATATTACCGAAAAAAGCATCAAAAGTTCATCATAAAGACAAAAAACTTTCATTTGCAATGAGCCTGGTACTTGCATTTGGCATATTCATTCTCCCCACGATTTTTGTTATCCGCCATTGGGCTTTTCTCGCTACTGCAGGATTAATAAATTTATTAGCACGATATATCACTGAATTCAATTATGTAGTTATTTACTATTCTTTAGCATTAACATTATTAACTTTAATTCTTATGATTTTCTCATATTTCAATGTAAGAAATCAAGCCAAGTTATGGAATCTAAAAAATCTATCAATGCTTTTCAGAAAGAACATGCTTCCTTCAATTTCGATTGTTGCTCCAGCGTTTAATGAAGAAAAAAACATAATTTCCAGTGTTAAATCCCTTTTGAACCTAAAATATCCCGATTATGAACTAATTGTTGTAAATGATGGCAGCACAGATTCGACATTGAACCTTCTTATTAGTACCTTTCAATTAATCAGAACTGATTATTTATATAAAACAAGCTTATCAACAGCCCCCGTTCGAGGTGTCTACCGAAACTCCAACCTTCCCAACCTCGTTGTTGTAGACAAAAGCAACGGAGGGAAAGCAGATTCATTGAATACCGGAATTAACGTTGCAAATAATGAGTATTTTTGCGGCATTGATGCTGATTCATTGCTAGAATCTGAAGCCTTGTTAAAACTCGCTTCCTTGACTTTGGATGAAACAGCCGAAACGCCGGCTTTAGGTGGGAATATCTTACCCATCAATAACTGCAAAGTAGATAATGGTCAAATCCAGGAAATTCATGTGCCAAATAATCTTGTCGCGAGGTTACAGACAATTGAATACTTGAGAGCTTTCATGATTGGAAGGCTTGGTTGGCAGCAAATCAAAAGCATGTTGATCATATCTGGTGCATTTGGATTATTTAGAAAAGAACGAATTATCGGCATCGGAGGATATCTAACTTCGAAAGGGATTTATCACAAAGACACAGTTGGTGAAGACATGGAGCTGGTCGTACGAATCAGCAGAATGTTAAGAGAAATGAAACAAAAGTTTGTCACTCTCTATGCGTTTAATGCAAACTGCTGGACGGAAGTTCCAGAGGATCTAAAAAGTCTTAAAAACCAACGATATCGCTGGCAGCGAGGGTTGGTGGATATCCTTTTCTATCACAAGAAAATGATGTTTCATAAAAGTTATGGCGTTATTGGATTAATTGCCATGCCTTATTTCTTCATCTTCGAAACGCTAGGTCCTATTTTTGAAATCCAGGGATATTTACTGGTTGTTCTGGCAGGCATTCTGGGGATCCTAAATACGAATGTCGCCATCATGTTGTTTATTTCAGCGGTTTTAATTGGAGTAATAAACTCACTGGTTGCACTGCTCATTGCCGAGAGGGAGACTCAATATTTTTCACTTAGGGATCTTTCGAGATTGGTAATAATAGCGATTGCTGAAAATTTTGGACCGCGACAATGGATCAGTTTTTGGCGTGTTTTGGGACAATTTCAAGTCATTTTTGGCCAGGGTGATTGGGGGAAGGTAAAACGGAGAGGTATATAAGCCATGCTAAAAATGAGATTTTTTTATTATCTAACGATCTTTATTGTCATTTTTGTCACTGCTGGATTAGTGTTTTGTGTTGTTTTTCCAGCAATACAGTTTAATAAACAACCCACTGGATCTTTGGTTCTTGAAGAATTAGGATCTTCTGCGAGTCCGTCCAGTATTAAGTGGATTGCAAATTCAAACAAATTAACAAATTCGGAAAATGAACTGGCAAACTTACTGGTGTTTAATGGGAAAGACTCGTTGTCCCAAGAAAAACTATCCAAAATTAATGGCAATATATTGATCTTTGAACAACTTTACAGCCAGGTTTCGGATTCGCCTCAGGATATGGAGGAACTCAATTACTTAACAGGAATAAATTATTCAGGTTTCTCCGGAGCCACTTATGAAGATTTAAATGACATAACGAATATTCCGGAAAAAATCATCCAACTTTACATTGCCAATACTGGAAATCCCTGGGGCTTTTTTGGTGAAGGCATTATTATCACTGATGGAAAAGCAGTCTTGGTGTTACGTAGAGGTATTGAATACAAAGGATCTGTAAAATTGCATGTCGATGATCTGGATATGAATTATCAAGGTATTTTTGAAATTACTGACTCTACCAACGAAAAAAAAGGAGAGATTTCAATAAATCTCTTAAAAAGCGGAAAAGAAATGTTCGCTGCAGCCGGTTTGCCTTCAGCCTTCCCGGCACTGTATAAAATCAATCGCAACCTTTATGAGGCATATTATTTTACGGGCAACTTTGGCAGTTATGAAATTGATGTCCCATTCAATTACTCAATAATGCCTTTTTTAATGAAGAACAAAATGATATATACAAGGTTCACTAATGAAGAAGTCTTTTGGCGCTGGTATTATCCAACAATAGAAAAAATTATTACATCTTCAGAAGAGAAAATTGATACCAATAAAACCCTGGTTTCTGTGAAACCACTCGAAAAAGAATACTTTTTTTCAACACAAGACCAAGAAATCTTGCAAACAAATTCTACTATTACGAAACTTTTTTATATTAAGGGGATTAACCTTGGCCCGGCTTTGCCTGGCAAGTACTTTACCGAATTTCCGCAAGAAAAAGATATATACCTGAAATGGTTTACGTCAATTTCAAACATGAATGTAAACACCATCAGAATCTATACTTTACTTCCTCCAACTTTTTACCAAGCCTTATATGATTTTAATAATGACAATCCTGATCCCCTGTTTCTTCTTCAAGAAATATGGCCTGAAGAGAACCCGAAAGATTTAAATCTGCTGGATGAAGACTACAACAGAGTTTTTCATCAAGAAATCGAGTACGTCGTTAATGCCATTCATGGAAATATTCAGATTCCTCAACGTGACTTCAGAGCTTTCGGGATATATGCCTATGACGTATCACCATTTCTTTTGGGTTATCTCGTTGGTAGAGAAATAGAACCAGATGAAGTGTTAGCAACGGATGAGCTCAATAAAGGATATTCCTTTACGGGTGATTACCTGCATTCATTACCGGGAATTACGCCCACAGAATCCTGGCTGGCTGAATCCTGCGATTTTGCACTGACCCTGGAAGAAGAACTCTATAACAATCGCCCCCTGGTTGCGATAGTAAGTTGGCCAACACTAGACCCTCTATCACATCCTGGTGAATGGACAGGTGATGGATCCCCCCCCTATCAGGATAAAGCAATCGTTAATATCAACCATATTGGAATCAATCAAGAAAAAGTTGCCGGCTTCTTTGGGGCCTATCATGTTTATCCCAACTACCCTGATTTCATGAATAATGAGACCACCTATGCGAATTATCGTGATAGCCAGGGAACATTTCGTTATGGAGGATATCTCCAAGAATTTATGCAACAACATTCCAAGTATCCTGCAGTGATTGCAGAATTTGGTATTTCAACAAGTTCGGTCACAGCCCATTACAATCCCGATGGTCTCAATCATGGTGGACTAGATGAAACACAACAAGCTTCAGACATAATCCGAATGGCGGAAGCTATTGCTAATGAAAAATATTCAGGAGCCATCATTTTCGAATGGATGGATGAATGGGCAAAAAAGACCTGGACAACTGAATATTATATGATCCCATACGATAATCATATTTATTGGCATAACGTTTTAGACCCTGAACAAAATTATGGGTTACTTGCTTATGAAGTAGATGAACCCCAAATGGTTGAGGTTTACTCAGAAACAAAAGCAAACTCCGCGATTCAACATATCGCCATCGGACAAAATGTCGAATATCTAGAATTCGAAATTCGATGCAAAGTAACTTGTGATGCTTTGGATCCCCTCTCATTAGCGATCAGCACCTATTCGGATAATTTAGAAAAAGAACCTGTGTATGAATTTTTACTACAACTAGGAAATAATCCCTTGCTTCTTATAAATCCCGACTACAACTGGATGGAAGGTAAGTATGCCTCAACAAGTACTGGTTTTTCGAATTTTGAACCGATGATACAGATCACAAACGCCAGTGTAGTCGTAGACAATGAAATGATCACTCCTGAAATTTGGCAAAACTTAAGTGAATTGAGAGTTGGTAAATTCAATAATAATGAAAACCAGGTTTATTATGAAAGAAACAAAATCAAAATCAGAATACCTTATGGTTTAATGGCCATTTCTGATCCTTCTACACGGACCATTTTATATGATGAAAAAAGTTTTATTCCCACTGCCATTGACCAGATTTTGACCCGTCAAATTGATTCGATAGATGTTCAGGTTATTCAAGATAATAAAAGTATCTCAATAAGATATCCAATGATCATTTGGGACACTATTCAATATAAAGATAGATTGAAAGATGGGTATTACTTACTGGCGGAGTATTTCGGAAACGAATAACAAGAAATCAATAAAATAGTTTGGCAAAAACATACCTGCCTCTATCAGGTGTGTTTTTTTGCCACCGATTGTAAGGAGTCCATACATGTCTTTAGGTATATCATCAATCAGAAGCATTAATTTTGACCCCACCGCTATTTATTAATAGCTGGATTAAAGCAGCGATGGCAGTGTTAACAAGGAAGAATTTTTTGCCAACATCAATAAACAAGTCGGCGAAGTCACCATTCATGTGAAATTGGCTTACATCCTCAAACAAATTGAAGAAAATGTCAATTGAAAATCCGCCTAAAGTGAATATGGCAGCATTGGTCAATCCACTGAATAATGCTCTTGGGTTTCGAACACCTTTAGTATTAAAAACTGAAAAAGAAAGAAAGGAGATTTGTATGAGACCTCCTGCATCAGTAGCAGGAGGTCTCAATTGCTTATTCGTCTGAAACCGACACCAAAACCGCCCGCACTAATTTACGAAAAGCATAAGTATCGGTTTCTTCATCATAACCTTCACAAGTAATCAGCGTCAACCAAGCCCGCTCTTCATGCACAAATGCAGATTGATTGCTGGGAAGAACGCTTTTCACTTCCCTCACTTCATATATAAATTGTCGTCCTTGATCGTGAAGAATGATGCGGTCTCCCCAAGCCAGTGTTCCAAGATCTTTGAAAGGACCAGGCAACCCACTGGAAAGATAGACATGGCCAGTTATTACAGAATTACCATCTCCACTTGGGAATGCCGTCCCATTTAACCAACCTAATTGCGTTGACAACCAGGTCACATCCCACTCTCCTGTGTTTTTGTTGAGTGGTACACCCACAATATCTGCGGTTAATTTCAACTTTGGAATTTCAAGGCTTAATTCATTCATTGCACCATATATAAGATTCTCAGGTTGTTTTGGTAAAAGTGTAATGAGATTGGGAGTAAACCCAGTCCCAGGCAATTTACTTGTCAATAAAGAATCTGCATTATCTGATGGTATTTCAGGATCAGTGATCGTTCCCCAGATGGATGAGGCTTCTTCAACATTAGTTTCTGAACCCGAACTAATAACGCCGTCTCCATTAAGATCAACGTTAATACGAGCAATATTATTGATCCCTTCCACTTCACTATCAATGGTTAGAAAATATTCAATTTTTAGATCATTTACGGCAACTGCGGGATCAGTTACGCCAAGATCTGGACCAATGGTACCCTTCCAGATGATTCTTCCTTGTGGATATGTGGATGTTGGACCCTCAAAGTAACACAATTCTGTGATCGTGATGGCAGATGAATCCGTACAAGATACACCAATATTTGTGGAATCTGTTGGAACGCCTACAGGAACAGCATAACCACTTGATCCACCTGTTTGATTGTAGGTTGAACCAGAGGGAATTGGGTCTAAAATTTCAGCATCAATTGCTAAAACATTCGAATCATTGATCCATTCCATCGTCCATAAAATGGCTGGTAATCCCGAATCATCATAAACTTTGATACCATAAGGCGGATCAAAGATATTGCCCGAAAAAGAAATTGTGGTCGGTGTGGAATTATCTCCCGGCAATCCATTTCCATCAGGATCTGGATCATCGCCACTTTGAGAGGTATCTCCAATTGGTTTTTCGTTTGAATCAACGGCTTGAACCTGAGCGCTGTTGTTATATTCATTCGTGGCAGGAATCAACCTGATAACCAATTTTATCGTTGCATCTCCACTACCAGCTAAAGTATCATCCCCAACCAGAAGATTCTGATCAGTACTGCCATTAAAGTTAACATTCTCAGTCAATTCGTTACTGCTGATTTCACGAATATCAACTATGGTTGCAGGTTCTGTGAATGCCGCAAGAAGATCATCAATGACTTGCAAATCAGTTACCTGTGTGTTTTCATAATTATGTATATGAAAAGCAAATTCAACATCCCAAGTACCGGCTGCCCCTGGAACCTGTGTCACAGAAACCAACTCTTTGGCTAATCCTATTTTAGAAGCAGCATTGACAGTAACAACGTCATTTCGATTAATTACGGGTCCAGAAGGAGGCGTAGCACTTGCATTGGCTGAGTTTTGATAATATCCATTGTCCAAATCCTCCTGAACAATGGTGTGCGTTCCAGTACAAACCAGCGATTGTTCCGGCAAGAGTGTAGCCGGTAATGTCGGTGAACATGTCAAACCGGTTAGTCCCGCATCGGAAATTGAAACACTGGTCAAGCTAACATTTCCAGAATTGAGAGCAGTGATGGTAAAGTGCAAAACATCACCAATGGCATTGTATGTAGATTCAGTAGCTGTTTTCGTGAGTGTAAAATCTGGGTTTAGGGCTTTATTAATATCAAGTGTGTCTGTGTCAGCTCCAGACTCGGTTGAATCTACTGTAACGGTATTTGACAATTTGCCGCCACTATTTAATTCATTTTGAGTGACAGTATGAGTGCATGTGTATTCCCATGTTTCATCCAATTGCAGTTTATGGTCATCGTTAGTGTCACCGGTTGGACCAGCTATTTCAGTTGTACAAAGCGGGTCCGCAACAGTAACTCCACTCAATGTTTGATTACCGGAATTTGTTACTAAGAATTTGTAAGGAATAACATCACCAGCCGCAGAAATTTCAGTAGTGTTTGAACTCTTCACCACATGAATGGCCGGGGTTTGAGTGATTATTATTGATTTATTTCCGGTGGTTGGAGACGTTTGTGCTGAATCCAACGTAACTGTGTTTGAAAGGTTTCCTCCGGCATCAATTTCACTTTGGGTTACAGTATGGCTGCATGAATAGATCCAGGTTTCAGTGACTTGTAATTTCGAATCGGAATTTGTGTCACCCGTTGGTCCGTTGATGGCGCTGGTACACTTCGGGTCCCCTATCGTAATTCCGGTTAGGGTTAGGTTACCAATATTTGATACAGTAAAAGTGTAAGGCACACTTTGATTGACTGTCGTAATAGCAGTAGTTATTGAATCTTTGACAACTTCAATTTGTGGATCTTGAGAAATAGGGATTGAAAGCGAATCTGTGTCAGACTCGGATTCATTCGAATCGGCAGTTACTGTGTTTGATAAATTACCACCAGCGTCAACCTCTGCTTGAGTCACGGTATGATCGCATGTGTAGATCCAGGTTTCACTGACTTCCAATTTGCTGTTCGAATTTTCATCGCCGGTAGGTTCGCTGATGGATGTGGAACATTTTGGGTCGTTAACACTGATGTTTGTTAATGTTTCATTTCCAATATTTGTGACGGTAAAGGTATAGGGAACAACCTGACCTGCCTCAGTAATTGAAGTCGTGGTTGAAGATTTAACAACGTGAATCAAGGGATTTTGATAAGCATTCAGGGTCACAGTTGCTTCGTTGGATGTAACACCATCCGTCGAGGCTGTAGCTTTATTTATCACACTTCCTGAATCAATATCACCCTGTTGGATTGTGTAAGTTGCAGTGCAAGTGATACGCTCGCCAGCATCCAGTGATGCATCGTTATCGCCTACTGTTGTTATCGCAGGGCAGCTTTCATCAATGGTTTTATCATCATTTATTGTCAACAGTCCACTTAATGATAGGTTTCCATTATTTGTTACAACAAAACTATAATGCAGCACTTGACCTGTGGCTGAATATATACTTTCTAATACACTTTTTTCGAGGTGTATGCTTTTGAGATACACGGTTTCACTATCCACATTTGACGTTATCCCATCGGCAGTTGCAGAAGCTGTATTGGTGACTGATTTGGCAGTGATATCTGCTGCTTGAACGGTATAAGACGCAGTACAGGTGATGCGTTCACCAACATCCAAATTGTTGTCAGCATTCCCCTGGGTGTTTACATCGGGGCAGCTTTCATCTGAAGATTTATTATCACTAACAGAGACTGGTCCGGATAAGGCTATATTTCCACTATTAGTAACCTCGTAACTATAATGAAGAACATCTCCCACGGCCTTGAAATCAGCCTCGGTTACACTTTTAACAATTGAAAGTTCAGGTGCCGCTGAAGTGATGGTCGTGGTATCAGATGCTGAATTATCACTGGTGTCAGTATCAGTTGTTCCAGACGGTGCAAAAATACTAGCTAGGTTGGTGATACTACCATTGGCACCTGCTGTGCCGGTCACTGTAAATGTGACACTACCTCCTGAGGGCAAAGTTGGGATGATAATTCCGCTACCCTTCATTAAAGTTATTGTAGTATTTTCAACAGAAGGGCAAGCTGCGCTGCCTGCAGCGCTTCCACAGGTCACTTCTGAAATGGTTAGATTTGAAACTGTGGGATCGGTAAAAACCGCCCCATTTGCCGATGATGGACCAGCATTCGCCACTACTATGGTGTAGACTACTGTATCATATGCATCAACAGAATCTAAACCATCCTCTTTTGTCATCGAAAGATTTGCAGATGGGGTAATAGTATCAGTATCTGTGGCAGCATTATTACTGGAAATTGGGTCTAGTGTTCCAGTAGGTGTTGTAACACTGATGGAATTTTCAATACTACCACTTATCGCTGTTACATCAGCGGTTAATGTGAATTCATAGAAGGCACCATTAGCCAAAGTAGGCAATGTTATACCTCCTAATCCCGTCAAATTGGATAAATTCAGCTCAATACCGCAAGTATTACTGCTTGTTGCAGTACAGGTTACCGCCGTGGCAGATAAACCCGATCCAATGGTATCTTTTAAAACGGCTCCAGTGACCGAAGATGGTCCATTATTGGTCACCAGAATCGTATAAATTGTAGAAGCCGATCCTGTCCCATTGATACTTGAAACGCCATCGGTTTTAGTTACAGCCAGGTCAGCATAGGCAGTCACAGTCACTTTGTTTGAACTGTCGTTATTTAATTCATTACTCTCATCAATATAATCGCTTGGATCAATGGTGGCAGTATTAGTAAAATCGCCGGAAGAATCAGGTGTGACATTAAACCCGACAGTAAAATTACCGCCTTGAGCAATCGTAACCGCATCACCGTTCGCGAAACAAGTTAATACACCGGGATCACCTGCGATATTACAGGAGATTTTATTTGAATTTGTGATTCCCGAGAAACCGCTTGCCGTGGCAGATCCATACGAAAGGTTACCAGGCAGATTATCAGTAAGAATAGTTTGACCAGCAGAAAAAACAGCATCGGCGGTTCCGGTATTTGAAATGGTAAGGTTCCAGGTAAATGGAGTACCAACCAAACCTTGACCACTGGAAGAGTTGCTCTTGGTTAATCTCAAATCAACAGTACCGGGCACATTTACAGTGACCATATCTGAAGTAGAATTATTGGTTTCGTTGCTTTCTTGAATATTGTTGTCGGGATCAACTAGACAATCTCCACCAGTTGGATTCACCAAATCTCCGGAATTGTTTACAGAAGTTATATTAATCACTGCTGTAAACGAGGCATCAGCATCGAGGATAACTGTTCCACCTTGTGCCAGGCAGGTCAACACATCTGCACTGATTGAACAGGTGATGGTTCCCGTCCCGGTAGGCACCACTGCGTCCGAGATTACACTAACCGTAGAATTATAGGTTGGACCTGAAGGGAGATAATCTCTTATAATGACATCGCCAGAATCAAAAATGGCAGGATCGCCATAACGGCTGTTTTTTACCAACAAAGACCATGAAAAAGAGGAATCTGTTCCGGTTACACTGCCACCAATGTCATTAGTTTTAGTTAAACTTAAATCTGGGGCAGGCAATGCATAACTTGCCGTGGATGGAGACGATTCATAATAAGTTGTCAGGTAAGAACCGCGTGCTTTTGCGGTGTTTGGATAGGTTCCCAAAGTTGAAGACGCCAGGCTGGGTCCAAGAACACATTCGGTTGTAGATCCAGCCGCAAGTGGATTCGTGAAGCTGCAGCTTGATGTATTGAGTAATGGATCATTGATTCCGATATTATTGAGGGGCACATTTCCTGTATTTTCCACGACAAAACGATAATAGAGTGGCGTTTCGGCAGAAACCGTTAAGAAACTATACCAGGGGCCGGTTCCACTTGTCGATATCTGTTTTAAAAGATTGATGCTTGGTATCGCCTGATTGACTCGCAGGTCTGCACTTGCGGATGAGCCGGTTCCACCATTCGTAGAAGATACGTTACTTGTCGTGTTGGTATAGGTTCCAACAGTAGACGCGGTTACATTAACATTAACTATGCACAATCCATCAGCCGGTATTGTTCCCCCTGAGAAAGAGATGGAATTGGCACCTGCAGTAGGAGAAGTGATCGTGCCAGAACCGCAGTCGATCTTGGCATCAATTGATCCATCACTATAAGTTGCTCCGGGTGTGGGAGCAATCACCATATTTCCAGGTGATGTTGGAAAAGTATCCGTGAAAGATACTCCTGTAAGAGCATAATCAGGATTTGGATTTGTAATATAAAAAGTTAGGGTTGAAGTGCCGCCTGAAAGAATTGGAGAAGTAAACTCTTTTGAAATTTCAGGTGGCAATATGCCCGTCAAAGTCGCTGTACCAAAACCAGAAGAAGTGGTGTTCGTTCCTCCTTCGGTTGAAGTAATGTATCCACTGGTATTGATATGATCCCCAGCCAAGGTAGTAATTACTGGCACTGTTACTACACAACCCGCAGGTTGTACTGTTCCAGATCTGAATGTGACCAATGATCCACCAGTGTTAGCAGAAATTGTACCGGCTGTACATGTGGTGGAGGCAGGAGTGGTAACAGTATTGCCAATTACCAGTCCTTGCGGAAGATTGTCATCGAATTCCACACCGGTTACGGGGCTTCCATTGGGATTTGTAATGTTGAAGGTTAAGGTTGAAGCAGTCCCATTTACAGGAACTGTTGTTGGAGAAAATGATTTTGATAAGGTTGGAGGTTCCGGATTGCCATATTCTGTACAAGCAGTGATGGTTACATTATCAATATAGAATAATGCCTGGTTATTTTGTGCTCCAGAAGTTGTAATTCGAAAGGTTGTATTTGTTGACCCTGTCGTCGTTGCTTTGATGGTTCCTATGGAATGATAAACCACATCTGGGATCACTTGATTAAATATACTTGTATAGGCTCCGCCATTGGCGCTTGAATCAATGTAGATTCTTGCCGTGACTGGCCAACTGCTACCGACCTTATAAGCCAACGAAATTGACACGTCTCCGTACGGAGACGCCGTCTGAGGAACTGTAAAAGTCGTATTTTGACTTACCGTTTGAGCAGAGCTATATCCTTTTGTAATCCAGGCAAGTGTGCCGTCAGCAACGTAAGAATCAGATGTTGCAGCTGCAACGCCATTGACTGTCTGATTTGCAGAACCAGTCACTAATCCGGCTGGTGAAATGTCCTGTGCAGGCGTTGTTAAGGAAGAACCTGTCGGAAAAGTCCATTTAGCAAGAGTTGCTGTATTAATACAGGTTGATCCGCCTGTTCCACTCTTTGAAAGGGTTAAAGATGCTGTGGCATTTTTTCCAGTATTAGTGGTGCCGACATATAGTGGATCTGAAGTGTTAATGTAAGTTCCGCTTGTAGGGTCGGCTGGTACTTTCACTTTTACTGTAATGACACAGGTTGCTCCTGCCGCAATGGTTCCGCCAGTGAAGGTCAAGCTTGTGTCATTATTTCCTGGTGCAAAAGCCGGTGTACCGCAATTTGTTGTCGAATAATCGGCTGCACTCGCAATCGATGTTGTCATCGCCCCTGGAGTTGTGGGAAGTGTATCTGTAAAGTTAACATCCGACACATCCACTGCAGTCGGATTTGTGATACTGAAGTTCAAAATGGAAGTACTTCCGGCTGTTATCACCGCTGGAACAAAGCTTTTACTAATAATTAAGTCAAAAGCCGGATCAGTAACTTCAACAAAGATGCCAGAGGTTTCGAAATCGGCATTGTAATGAAAACTGCTTCCTGAAAAATCATAAATCAAGGTGTTCAACATCATCGTTGAACCGGAACTAGACAAAATCTTTACTACATACGTTGTAACAACCGAATTACCACCTATTTTGCCATCATCTCCTGTACAAGAACGATATGATGGGCTGGTGGGGTCATTATCCCAAAGGCAACCATCACCATATAGGCTTGGGTTTGGATTGCTTACATATGGCGAAGTATCTACAGCATAATCTGATTTTGCAGAAATGATTTGAAAAAGCGTATTGGGTAAACTAACAAATTCCTCGAGTTGGTTATATCCACCCGTTGCTGTACCACCATACAATTTAATGGTGTAGGTATTACCAACCTGAAGTGTCATTGTGCCACCGGTATAAACATCCGTAAAGGAAGATGGTGCAATTCCTTCTGCATAAGAAATGTGATCAGTGGTATTTCGGTTTTGAGAAACCAGGTGTTCAACAAATATTTCGCGAGGAATGGGCGTGCTGACTGTATCAACTCCAACTGCAGAAGCAGTTATATGATATTTTCGCGTGTGATTATAAGCAGCAGAGGTGCGCGTAATTTCGACTTCATAATAGAAATCTGTACAATTGCCTGCAGCCAGAATTATTGCATCCGCCCCTGTATAAGATGTCTTGGATCCAGGTCGTAAATTGATATACGGATCGCTGCTATCCCATATAAATGTAGAAGAAACAGTTAAAGTTGAGGCGCTTATATTACAAACTTTTACACCTACAGGAAATTCGTTAGGGCCAGTGGCAGGGTTATTTGAATCCAAACCAACGATGTTCCACGTTATTGGCGTGATCGTTAATCCGGCTGCTGCAAAGACAGGTTGTGGTGTTGTCGAGAAAAAACCAAATAAAATATTGATGGCCAGTAAGATACGGAAAAGAAATAATAACCCTACTCTGGTTGAATACCACTTCAACATATAGTAACCTCTACTCAAACAATAATTAGAAAACGAATAAGGTTTTAAACCAATAGATTATCAATGATGATGTCAAAAAAAGCAATAAATAATGCCTAAGTTTTAAGACTTAAGCATTAATTAATCTATAAAACATTTTTTGCCATATTGATCAAAGGCTAACCTTCCACCATAAACTTGCCATTTTCATAAAATAACACATCATCCACCCAGATCTGGCCTTCGCGCATGTCACAGATCATATCCCAATGGATGGCAGAATTAGCCTTGCTGCCGGATTGAGGATAACCCTTGCCGAGCGCCATGTGAAAAGAGCCGCCGATTTTTTCATCAAAGAGAATCTGGCGGGTAAATTTTTGAATGCCTTCGTTTGTGCCAATGGCAAACTCACCAACATAACGGCTGCCTTCGTCGGTGTCAAGCGTCTTAATTAAAAATTCTTCATTCTTTGAAGCGGAGGCTTTGACCACTTTACCTTTTTTGAAATCAAGCTGCACACCATTGACTTCACGCGTGTTGTAAATGGTCGGATATGAGAAACTGACGTGCCCTTCCATGCTGTCTTCCACCGGGCCGGTGTAGATTTCACCATCAGGCACATTCACTCTGGCATCACAGTTAATGAAGGTGCGCCCTTCGATGCTCAGCCGCAAATCTGTATCTTTGCTGATCAGATGAACGTTTTTCTTTCCCTTCAACCAGTTGACTAACTGTGCTTGTTTCTCTGAGAATCGCTTCCAATAGCCCACCGGGTCTTTTTGATCAGGCATGCATGCGCCGTAGACAAAATCTTCGTATTCCTCCAGGCTCATATCTGCATCCTGGGCAAAAGCATTGGTCGGGAACGCCGTTAATACCCAACGCAGGTCACCCTTCGCGGCTCGATCCATATAAGTCTTCATCAGTGGACCGCGAGCCTTGGCAAATTTCGTCATTTTATCAGAATCTACATTGGCAAGAGCGCGCGTATTATCATCCGCCAGAACACGGATAAGGCAATCATACGTGCCATAGAGCACCTTCATCGGCTCATGAATATATTCAATCTGTTCATCACTTCCGTACCTCACCAGGTCGCCTTCAATCCCCGGGAACTCCAATAAAAGGAATGGATGGGCTCCGGCATTAAGAACTTTTTTATTTAACTCTTTAATTAATGGTTCAGCAACGGTATGTGCACGAATTAAGACTTTTTCGTTTGGTTTTATCCCCAAAGAATAATTGACCATTAAATCTGCCAGTTTTTCAACACGTTGATCGACCATGAAGTCTCTTCTCCCAGTTTGGAATGTTATTATTGATTGATTATAAGGGCTTCTCTTAGGTCACGCAAATGATAAGAATAAATGATCTGAATAACTAATTTAGAAATCATAAATGGAATTATATAAATAATGTAACAAAGTGGCGTTACTTTTCCAATTAGCAAAAGAGTATTAGATGTACAAGACAGAATGGAAGGAAGAATATTATGTTTTGTCATAGATTATTTGACGATCAACATAAAAAATTATTATCTTTCTTGAACAAAATAGTTGGAATATTTAATAGTAGTGGCTCAAAAAAGATATTAGGAAAAATAAATAAAGATCTTTAACATGACGCTATCAACCGTTTTAAATCAGAGGAAGAAGTTTTTACTATGTTTAGATTTTATGGTGCAGAAATAAATAGCCAAGACCATAGATTATAGTAAAACAAGAATAACGATTCTAGAGAAAGATTTCAGTCAACAGATGAAAAAGTGAATAATAAGGTTTTATAAAATTCTTGCTGATTGGTTAATGGGACATATTCATGGTACAGATAAGGAAAAATGTTTTTTGAACAACAAAGGAGTTTTTTAAAATAATTAAGATTTAGAAGTATTTCGATAGTTGAATTAATAAAATATTATTCATCTGTCAATTTCAAGAGCAAATTCTCTGAGTTTTACTAACTTGCAAGATTTTCAATACAAATACACATTTTTAGTTTACTAAGAATAAAACACGGATCAATACTTGAAGAATTTCTTTACCTTAGGAAAAAACTAATTATTTATACGCACCATTTAATTTCTGGACAAGAAGTACGTATTTTCAATTTAATCTAATTGACCTTGTTTTCTACGATTTTTGATGATGTACAACTCTTTATCCGCACGCGCAACGACATCGTCAATATCATGGTCTCCTTCAAACTCAAACTCTGCCACACCGGCAGAAAAAGCGACCGGAATTTCGAAATCTTTGAAGGTATAGAGCGTTTGATCGCCTGCTGCCATGATGCGGTCCGCTACTTTTTGTCCACCCACCAATCCGGTTTCCGGCAACAATACAATAAACTCGTCGCCACCATACCTGGCAAAGGTATCAATCTCGCGTAGATTTGCCGTTATCACTCTTACAGCTTCTTTGAGAACTGCATCTCCAGCGGGATGTCCATAGGTATCGTTAACCTGTTTTAGGCGGTCAAGATCAATCATGACCACAGAAAAAGGATTATGGTAGCGTATGGAACGGACAATTTCGCGATTTGCCACGTCAAAAAATATCCTGCGATTATAAATTTCAGTCAATGGATCCATGATCGCTAATCTTTGAACTTGCTCTAACAACTTGGCGTTTTCTTTTTCAAGTGAAATGTCCTGAATAGAAAAGATCACAAATTTTTCTTCGCATAAATCTACAGGTGTTGTCCATACGCGCAAATGTAAAGGTATATTTTCTTTACCCCGCTGAATGGTACATTCCTGAACGTCTTTCATACCATTAATGCTTGTCAGAACAGCATTGACTGCACCACAGGTGGCACAAAAGCGGGTTGTGCCGCAGCCCAAATCAGATTCAAGTGCACGACCACACTTTAGAAGTTCGCCTGGCCTTAACCCTAAATAATCTTCAAATGAAGTGTAATTGCCGAGTTGTGTAAATTGATCATTGGAAAAAACAATCTGCCTATACTCATTTAATACAAGGATTAAACCGGGCATTGAATTGCCGATCAACATTGTCGGAAGTTGACCCGCCCATAGATGGTACTGATGGAGCAAGCCTTCCCGATCCATTCTTTCGGCCGATGCATATTCTGTTGTAGCAATTTTGTTATACTCTTGAACCATACAAAGGCAGCCTTATCAAGGTTTCAATACACTATGAAGCGATCGATTAATCTGAAATATCGTCCTCTAATTTCACCTTGCATATCAATTATAGATGCCTTTAATGATTTACATGTAAAGGCATCGTAAATATTTTCATCAGATTATGACATTAAGAAATATTAATGATTGTATGACTTCTTGATATTATGGCGTCGGTATATTTAGAGGGTGTTCATATTTCCATACAAAAGGCCAAGGTTCTCGACATGTATTATCAGTTCCCCAAAGATATTGTCCATTTTGCCAACAAGACATGGCAAAACAACCCACACCCAATTGATGGGCTGGAATTTTGCCATTCCATTGTGGTTCACCTTCACAAATAACCCCAGTGGGTGATGGTATTACTTCTCCATGAGACACAAAATTGTACAGTATCTGATAGCTGAAAACTAATTCATTGGTGGATTCTTCATAGAGTTGCAAGTTAACTTTTGTATCAAATGGAAGTGGACCGCTTGAGCAAACCAAATGAGTGGGTTTATCCGTCCGAAACTCGCATTTATAAGAAATTAATACACCATCATTAATCCGACCTGAAGCATAATAATTGCCAGTAAGTTCATTCATCTCAAACTCAAACCTCGAACTGGCATTATAAACTGCGTCAAAATTCAAAAACTCAATCTGGCTGTAATCAGGAGTAAAAGTTGATGTTGGTTTAACAGTGGGTTTTGGCGTAAAAGTCAACGTTGGAGTAATTTTGGGCGTCTGAGTCAAATTAGGTATGGTTTCTATGTAATCCACCGTTTTTGAAACCACATTCTGTCGTGTAAGATCAACATCTATTTTTGACTTTCCATTATTTAACATCACATATACAGCAAATCCAGCGATTAAAACAACAAATACAATACCCAAAATAAACTTTTTCAATTTTATTCCTTGATAAATGTAGTGTAATCTTATTAAGATTTTTCGTAATTGAATGAATAATTTATGCTCATATAATAAAAATAATCAATTGGAATTCTCTTGCAGGTATTTTTCCTTATTAGCGATACGGGCATTTTTACCGCTGCTGGTCTTGATAAGCCATTTTGCATCCACCAGATAAACATGCCGTAACGCCACAGCGGATCCACGCGTGACTGTCTGACGGATTGCATCGCCAATGACATCTCGTTCTTCTTGATCAGTAGAATCCACTTCGGCAACGATGACGACATCTTCAGTGCCTGCAATTTCATTATAAACTCCAAAAGCCACTACCCGGCCGGCATGCACCCCCGGCACTTCCATGGCAAGTTCCTCAAGATCCATCGGATACACATTCTTGCCAGCCACAATGATCATTTCTTTTTTACGCCCGGCAACAAATACTTCTTCACCCACTTTATAGCCGTAATCACCTGTGAAATACCAGCCATCTTTGAGCGCTTTTTCGGTGGCATCAGGGCGGTGATAGTATTCTGTCAGCATGCTGTCTGATTGCAGCACCACCTCACCAATCTGGCGGTCAGGCAAATCGCTTCCATTTTCATCCACTATTTTCACTTTTACGTTGCGGATGGGACGACCCGTTGACATCATTTTAATAGAAGGAGCATCCGCGCTGGCTGGAACTGCAATCTTTCGGCCTTGCATGGCGTCGCGGTCAATTTCATCGATCATCACTTCTGCATCCACGCCACCTTGCGTCACGGCAAAGACATTTTCTGCCATGGCATAGCAGGTACATAAAGCGGATGCCTGCAGGCCATAAGTCTTGAAGCGGTCTAGAAAAATGCGGTGGCTTTCATAACGCATCGGTTCTGAACAGTTTGAAATAGCCCGCCAACTTGAGAGGTCAATCCCCTCCAGGTCGCGGTCTCGCGTTTTCATGGCACAAAAGTTATAAGCAAAGTTTGGCAGCCACGAAAGGGTGCCCTTGTATTTGCTGACCGCCTGCATCAGCTTCGCCGGGGATCGCACCCACTCGAAAGGTGAAAGCAGCACCAGCGGAATGCGTTTGAGAATGGGCAGCAAGAAACCTGCAATCAACCCCATATCATGATAGAGCGGCAGCCAGCTTACGACCACATCTTTTTCATTTATATGTAATGCTTGTGAGTAACTTTCGAGTTGGTTTAGCACTGCGCCGTGCGCCAGCGCCACCCCTTTTTGCAACCCGGTGGTGCCTGAAGAATGCTGCAACAAAACGATATCCGTTTCAGAACGCTGCAAACCTTTGACGTTTTTTACATCTAGATTGACACCTTGCACAAGATCATCTGAAACAATCAACCTTTGCACGGATGACTTCTCTGGCAAGGCGGCGCGTACTTCCGCTTCAAACTCGCGATAGGTGACGATGCACTCCGGCCGGGTGATGCCCACCAGTGCAGATAAGTCCGCACGGTATCTGTCAGGCTGCAGCTTCTCGGTCAGGAAAGGCATGATCGAGGGAATGGCGCCGTGCAAGATGGCGCCCCAATAGGCAAAGATCAATTCCAGCCCGTGCTGCAAGATGAGCACCACCACTTCGCCGGGTTGAACGCCTTGCTGCTCGTAGGTGTTAGTCCATACCGCAGCACCTTCCACCATTTGGCGGTAAGTCACGGGTTGGTCTTCGCGTCCGGCCAGCAGCACGGTCAGTGAGACCTTATCCGGGCAGTTATGATAAGAAGCGAGCAGCAGGTCTGAAAAAGTAGTCATTTAATTAAGCGCGGGAAGCGACAAGATCAGCCAGTTGATCAAGCGTATCAAAAAAATCTTTGTTCAATTCAGAATCATCCAAATGGACGCTGAAGGTGTCTTCGACGAAAAGCGCCAGATCCACCAGGCTGAAAGAGTCAATCAAGCCGCTTGAGATAAGGGGTTGATCTGGTTTAATGATGCGCTTGGGCTGTTTTAGGATGGTTGCGGCAATATATACACCGGTTTTTTGAATGATTTCGTCTTTCATTGGGCTCCTGATTGTAAATGATAGAGAATTATACCAAACGCGTCACAACGTCAGGTAAAGGCTGTGCACTCAGCCAGTTGCGAACGGTATCCGCAAAAGCATGAGGTGCGGTCATGGCCCAGTTGTGCTCGCTGGCCAAAGTAGAACCCTGTCCCAGATTGATTTGATAAACCTGGCTGCCATTTAATTTTGTAGAAAGAATTTTGGCGCTGTCTTTCATGGACTTGTACTCATGACTGCCGTAGAGGATCAATGCAGGCAACTTGGCGTTCTCAATCCCTTCTGGTATGCGAAAGGTCTGGTTCGCCACCATCAGGTTGACGAACTGGCTTTCAGTCATCGTTTGAAAATCTGCTTTGAACTGCGGATAATATTCGTCGGGGATGCCCGCTGCGGATTTCATATTAAGTCTGATCCACCAATCACTGTTGCGAAAAGGCGGTACTGACATTTTGAAGAGCGCAGAGATTAAGCCGTGTGAAGAGTACATCTTGGCACCGGGCATGGGCAAGAGCAGCGCAGAAGAGATGATTGCTCTTTCGATCACTTCAGGGCAGGTTGCCAGCATCTGAACCACCACCTGGGCGCCTTCAGACAGTCCAATCACAATTGCCTTGCCACCATGCGCCTGCTCACGAATCAAAGCTGCGGTTTTTTGTGCTGCAAGTTCCATAGAAAAAGGTTTGATTCCTTTACTTCCGCCATGTTCAGGCAGATCAATCACCAGGCAGTGGAATTCAGGCAAACGCTCCACCACCGGCTGCCACATCCAGCCTGCCCCTCCCCCGCCGTGCAAAAACACCAAAGTTGTTTTGTTTTCTTCATATAAGGACTTAAAAAATAAACCCTCTTTATCGGTCATATTAATTTTCCTCGTTAAAAATAATTTGTGGGAATCTCATTTCTGATCATCCCACAAATTATTATAGTCCGATTTTTAGGTCCATTATCCCAAAGCAACATCCAAAAAGGTCATCAGTGCAAACCCGAGCATGACACCGATGGTGGCGATATCGGTGCTTTCACCGCGCTGTGCCTCGGGAATCAACTCTTCAACCACGACATAGATCATTGCGCCAGCCGCAAAACTTAATGCATAAGGCAGAATCGGACGCATCGCCAAAACAGCCAACGCTCCCAAAACACCGGCAATGGGTTCCACGATGCCAGAAAGCTGCCCCATGAAAAAGGCTTTGCCTTTTGACAATCCTTCTCCGCGTAATGGCAGTGAGACCGCCATCCCTTCAGGGAAGTTTTGCAGGCCAATACCCAATGCGAGCGCAATGGCGCTCGTCAATGAAGCGGATGGAACCCCTGCCGCAACGGCCCCAAAAGCAACCCCGACTGCTAACCCCTCAGGGATATTGTGCAGCGTAATGGCCAAAACCAATAAGACTGACCGCTGCCAATGCGTTTTGATACCTTCCGCCTGGGCGGTGGCCAAACCTTGATGCAGGTGAGGAAGTAGTTTATCCACCCCCCACAAAAAAGCGCCGCCGACCAGAAAACCGACCACCGCAGGCAGCCAACCAGGCACCCCGGTGCTCTCAGCCATATCGATGGCTGGAAGCAGCAGCGAGAAAAAACTGGCCGCAATCATCACACCGGCAGCAAAGCCCAGCATGGCGACCAAGAGTTTGCGGGTTACGGTTTTACCGATAAACACAAATGCCGCCCCCAGGGCAGTCACTGCCCAGGTAAAAAGTGTGGCAAACAAAGCCTGTAAGACTGGTGTAAACTGTTGAAAAAATGCAATCATAATTATTATCCTTTGGCTAATTAGCAAATGCTAATTAGCACATGCTAATTAGCATTATACACATTATTTACAATCCATGTTGGCGAGATTCTGCGCGATATGCGCAAAAACCGCAAGTTTCAGGTGCAGGTGGCGGCTCAGGTTGTGACAGCAAAGTCAACACCCTGTTCATAAAAGCTAGAAAACCAGTTTCATCTTTGGGAATCTCCTGCCAGGTGACTTCGCCGCCGTAAGTGATGCGTTTGTGGTCATTGCCATGAGCAATATCCACCGGGTCGAGATAGAGCAGTCCCAGCTTTGTGATAGGTTTGATGCGCAGCCCCTTTTCGCTCGGGTGCTCCAGTGCGTATGCATACGCGCTCAATTGCCTTCCGTAGAAGGCCACATGCGCGGGGCTGGGTGAGGAGGTCTTGAAGTCAATCACTGCGTGCGTGCCATCATCAAAATCCAGCACAGAATCGAACGCACCCTTGAGATAACACGAGGCGTCAAGTCCATCGAAAGCAATCGGCGTGGAATTGATCCACTTGCCCTGTGCGCCTACCTTGCCGGGCGGCAAGTCTGGTGACAGCGCGGAGGTCGGTTTGTCAGTGAAGAGATGCTTCATCAAGCTGTCAATGCGGCTGAACACCTTGGGGAAGGCAGTGGCCGGGCGCTTGATGCCAAGCACCACATCCAGATAAAAGCAGCGCGGACATTCATCCCAGGCAAAGGTGAGTTGTGACGGGCTAAGTTTGTATAGGGGCATAACCTTACTTTCTATTGAAGTAAACGCTTCGGTTTAATGAAACCAGGTAGAAAAATGAATACCCTAAAAAGTATCTTCATTCCATTATCATAAATGGTAGCATAATTTCCATTTTTAAAAGAACAATTCTAATAAACAAATTAGGGCGACCAACCGATCACCCTTTCTAGAAAGCCCTATAAGAATTTTATTTTTTAATTTTCTATTGAATTTGTAGTGTTTTTAGTGTCTTTCGTCGTTTCCAGGTTTTACCCTAACAAAAACCCTGGCACCCAGAACTTGCCGTAACCCAACAGCGAGAGCGCCATGGATGCCAGCAAAATCACCACGCCGATGGCAATTAGAACGTAATCTCGCTTGCGGTAGGTCAGCTTTTCAAGCCAGGTGCGCGGACCAACGCCGAAGGCGCGCAAGTCCATTGCGTCTATGATGTCTTCGCTGCCCGCAATGGCATGGATGGTGACCGGTACGATCAAGGGAGCCAGTTTCTTCACCTGAGCGAACAAGCCGCCGCCCAGCTTTTCGATCTCGTAACCGCGCGCCTTCTGGGCATCCATGGTCAGGCTGAAATCGCGCCCGAAGGTGGGGATGAAGCGCATGGTCAGGTCCATTCCATAAGCCACTTTATCAGGCAGCCCAAGTCCGCGGAAGATGATACCGTAATGCGCAGGGTTAAACGAGTAAGGGATCAAGATGGTCATGCTGGCAATGCTGAACACACGGATCAGCATACTGAGCGCGTACATGGTTTTTTCAGCGGTGATGTTTAGGGTTGGCGTCCAGCCCAATATTTTGAAATTAGCCACCAGCTTGGTAAGCGTATGCTCACCCTGATAAAGCTCCACACCGCCGCGGCCGGTAAGAAAAGTTAGAATAGAAAAAAACAGAATAAAGCCTATGATAAAGATCCAGGCGCGCGACATATCCTTCCATGGAATACGGGATGTAAACACAAATAGCAGCGCGATGGAGAAGAAAAAGAGCAAAAAGCGAAAATCCCAAAAGATCACTGTTCCGGCCAGGAAACAGCTAAAGAAAATTACCCAGGCACGCGGATCAAAGCTCTGGATTAAGGAATACCGTTGTACATAACGCCAGGCAACCAGCATTTTTTTACTCACTTCGGAAGGCCTGAGAAGCTTACACCTCTCAGACCTTCCTTATTATTGATTAAATCTAACGTCCGGTTTGTTTCTGAACCGCAGCGTAAGCAGCTACGAGGATCGGAACCAGTACGGCAGCAAAGATCAGGTTTGGGCCGGCGGAGGGCAGGAACTCACCAACCAGTGCAATCGCGGGGGGATAGCCGTTAATCCAGATGTCGGAGACAGCGGCAAAGCCAATACCCAACAAATTGCCAAGCATTGACCAAGTGACAGCAGCAGCGACATCAATATTTTTGCCAAACACGAAACGCACGATCAAGACAATGGCCAAACCGATGAGCACAGAAACACCGGCAAACATTGAGATTTGAGCGTCGCCGAAGATGCCGTTATCCACATCATAGAACATGGCATTGGAGGTGGTGGGGTTCAGGAAATAGTAAACGGTGACAGCAGCGGCCAAAACGGCGCTGATCAGGAGCACTACATTAATGCTTTTCTTTTTGTCAGCAAAGAGCCAAACCATACCGCTGATGAGACCCACAAGACCGTTACCGACACTCCACTGCGGAGAGAGACCGAAGCCGGTAAGGGCATCGCCGAACATGTTTCCGACAGCACCGGTGAAGAAGCCGACCACGGGTCCGAAGGCATAGCCAAAGAACATTGGGATGGCAATGGCAGGACGCAGGGCAACCTGGCTGACAGAAGGCACCACAAAGACGGTTCCATTAAACAGATAGGAGAATACGGCGAAGAGTGCGGCGCCAATAGCCATGTAAACGACCTGGCGGGTGCCGACTTCCCACATCTTGTTTTTACTGGTCAACAGGTAAACCACCAGCACGATGAGCAGACCGATGCCCACGAACACGAAGCGCAGCAGTGCGGTTTCATCCAGGTTGAGGTTGGGGTTGATCAAACGTCCGATCAACCAAACACCCAGGAAGAAGGCCAGGACGGCCAACAAAGAAAGTACAACTTTCAACCACTTTTTCATTCTATCCTCCTTAAATTAATTATGACGAATTGATTCAAACAAAAAACCTAATTATAGGTTGTGCTGCCAATTATTAATGTACCACATGCGCCAACTCTTCAGCACTATAAAAACGACCTGTTTTGGGCAAAAGATCAAGGTTGGTCTTTAGCAGTGATGTGGGCACCAGCCGGTTCTTACGCAGAAAATCAAAGTCTTTGAGTGCTTCAGCGGGTTTGGCGTCGCAAACCAATGTGCCATCATTGACCATGATCACTCGGTTGGCATAGATCACGGCCATATCAATATCATGGGTGATAAAGAGGATGGCGTCAAAACCGGGCATTTGCAAAATGGAATCCATGAAACCCAGGTAATTCTTGTAGTCCTGTCCGGCGGTGGGTTCATCCATCACCAGAATTTTGGATTGCATTGCCAAAATGGCCGCGATACTGACCCGTTTTTGCTGTCCAAACGAGAGTGCAAGAGGCGGATATTTTTCGTGTCCTTTTAAGTTCACGATCTCAAGCGCATTGGCTACTTCATGCGGAATTGCCTCCGTGGAATGTTTCAGGTTGGTCGGGCCAAAAGCCAACTCTTCTTCAACCGTGGGGGCAAAAAGCATGTGGCTGGGGCTTTGAAAAACATAACCCAAAGTTTGTGCGATCTGCGCCACACTGGTTTGACTGCTGTCTTTGCCGTCAATGGTCATTCGCCCGGATTTGGGTTTGAGCAGCCCGATGGCGTGTTTCACCAGGGTGGTCTTGCCTGCCCCATTCGGACCGAGCACGGCAATCACATCACCGCGGTTGATGGTGAAATTAACGTCGTGCAACACGGGTCTGCCTTCTTCATACCAAAAGGCAATGTCTTCAAACTTCACCAAAGGTTCGCCCATTTGTTTGCCTCTGCCCACCACGGATTCTTTACGCAGGGTGGTGAGCCGCTCAGGGGCAGGATCGTCTTTCGCGCGTTCGATGATCATTTCAGCGGGCAGTTTTACTTCGTGATAATTGACCGATTTATCAAATCCGCTGGTAGGGCCGTAATATTTGATCTGGCCATCCATCATGAAAATGGCGTTTTCGGGGTGGATTCTCAGCACGTCTTCGACGCGGTGCTCCACCATCAAAACGGTCATGCCTTCATCCGCCAGGCTGCGGATGATATCCAGTGCATCTTGAGCGGAGGCCGGGTCAAGCGAAGCCAGGGGTTCATCGAGCAGCAAAATGGAGGGGCGCATGGCCAGCACACCGGCTAGAGCCACTTTTTGTTTTTCGCCGCCCGAGAGATGAAAGGTCTCGCGGTTCAAGAGTTGAGGAATTTTGAGATGGTCAAGCGCCTCAGCCACGCGTTCTATGATCTCTTCACGAGGCAGGCTGAGGTTTTCAAGCCCAAAGGCAACTTCGTTGGCCACCTTGGTTCCGAGAATCTGGCGCTCGGGGTCTTGCAACACGGTACCTACGATTTGTGAAACCTGAGCCAGACTAAGTTTGGTCACATCCTTGCCGTTGAGCAGAATCTGGCCGGTGAGGTCCCCCTTGTAACTGCGAGGTACAAGGCCGTTGATACAGCGCGCCAGTGTGGTTTTGCCGCATCCGCTGGCACCGGCAATCAAAAGCACCTGGCCGGCATCCACGCTGAGTGAGATGTTTTTGATAGCCAGCGTTTCACGACTGTGATAGCGAAAGTTGAGGTCTTCGATAACCAGGGGTTTATCGCCGCTCATGAAGCTTGCTCCGAAGTGAAGGTTAGGCGAATAAGCTCATCTGCTTGCGCACCAAGACGTTCAGCAGCGTTGCCGTTGACCACTGAAATTGCCATATGACCACTTGAATCAAACATGGCGATCAACTCTCCAGCCGGTTTGCTGCCAAAAGTGGCGACCACTTCTTTAATCAACGTGTTTTTCACAGAAATATTAACCCCTTTGCCGGGTTCGAGTTGTTCGCGGGAGATATTGCTGACCAGGTTGCCGAAATGATCCACCTGCATGATCTGTCCGAGCCAGCCGTCCGTGGTTTTCTGCGGCACAGGAATATCAATCAAGATCGGATTTTCAAACGGGTCGCCTAATTCTTCAAGTCTTACCCCGTTAGCCAGATGCGCGGCGACAGGTGCAAAAATATCGCGGCCGTGAAAACTGTTTGATACTTGAGGCAGCCAGTAGTGGGTCTTGTTAAGCGCAACATAAATCGGTGGTGTGGTCTGCTCTTCTGCTTTTTTGATCAGAAGGCTGAACAATCCATTATCAGGTCCGATAAAATATTGGTTACCGATCGAAGCCAGCATGGGCCTTCGGACCGTGCCTACCCCGGGGTCCACCACACAGACATGAATCGTACCAGCCGGGAAGTAAGGCACTGCCCCGGCAATGGCAAGAGCACCATCCACCACGCGCTGGGCAGGAATTTCGTGAGTCAAATCAACAATCTGTACATTGGGAGAGATCGAGCAAATAACACCCTTCATCACACCGATGAAAGTATCACGCAAACCAAAATCAGTTAACAGGGTAATGATGGGCATTTTGTACCTTTAATGCAAGATGGTGAAAAAGGAATTATAGAACAGCCGGAAGGATGCGTCAAGAAAGAGGATGTATAGACAAATAAATATGCGCCAATGCCTAAATCAAATCACAAATTATTGAATCCCGCCAAGAAAATCAAAAGAAATTCTCTTTTGAAGAACTGATATCAGTGCCAAAGCTTCATGCAGCCGGGTTTGGTGCAGGTCAGCCAATTTTCCAAGTTGAACAGTATTGTCAGGCTGCTGATTTTCATCAATTTGTGAAATTTGATTTTTTAACCTCATGAGCAAGACATACTCATATGTGGTTGACATTTCATCACAAGTATTGGTTGAGATAATTCCGCGCTCTGCAAGAATACTCATCCGTTCAAGTGTGTTGGTTTGTTGAATATTATTCTTTAATGCATAAAGGCGGGCAAAGTTTACGATCGGCATGATCAAGTCTTTCAGGTTGATTTCACGTTCACCCGAATCCACTGACCCAATGCCAAGCAAACCACTGCTTATGCCCCTTGTCGGCGCTTTAAATTTTTGAGCTTGTTTGGCAAACAAATGGAAAAAGTCATGGCGGTCTTGAAGGGAAAGACTAAGGTGTTTACGTAAATCTTGAACCAGTTGCATATCACCATGGATCAACCTGAAATCGAAAAAAATTGAAAGATCAACCATTTGTTGAGCTTCCGGGTTGTTAATTCGAAGGTTAAAATCTCTTTTCCAGGCTTCCAGCGGTTTGCACCAGGCAGGGTTGCTTGCCATTACCTTTCCGTCGCAATAACTGGCGCCAATCGCGTCTAACCCCTGCGAAATTCTTTCACCCAAGGCTAAAAAGTATGGCTGATGCTCTGCACTTGCCATATAGATAATTCCATTATCCTGATCAGTCACCAAAGTAGGCTCCTGCCTCCCCTGACTGCCCATACCGATAAATGCAAAAGGTGTTGGGGGCGGACCGAATTCCTCAAGAGCAAAATTAATAAGACGCTCAGTTGAAGCATCATAAATGGATGAAAGCATGCTGGTTGCATGCCTGACATTGTGGCTGCTTTCGATAAGCACCTTCACTGCTTTGTTTTTTCTCTGATTGGTGGTGACCAAATCATCAAGGGTTGTGGTTTTTGCAATTTCTTGGGTCAGAATGTAAGCCCCATAGCGTGGAAACTGTGCAAGCATCTTTGAATCCACCAGGTTTACGATCTGACCGCTGTCATTTTCGACCGCCAGGTGGCGCACCCCTTTTTCTTCCATTTTAATGATGGCTTCATAGATCATGGCGTTCTCATTGATCCTGACGATGGGCGAAGTCATCACTGAAAAAGCTGGTTTATTTGAATCCGTTTTTTGGGCAATGACCCGATCACGCAGATCATGGTCAGTGATGATGCCAAGCGCATCACCATTATCGGCTGTAATTAATGCCGCCGACATATTTTTGTCACTCATCCGTTTTGAAACTTGTTGAATCGTCGTGTTAGTTTCGCCGGTGACCAACGCTCTTTCGAGTTTCGATAATGGTTCATGGAAAAACAAAAGAGAGGCCTGCAATTTGTTGATTTGTGCTTCTCGGTCTGCCAGCAGTTTTTGGGTTTGCGTCACATCTTTGAGCATGCCTGTTATTAAATAAGGCTGACCGGCTTCGTCCAGTTCAAGGGTGGCTGAAAGCGCGATCGTCAAACTCCGGTCATTGCTGGCGTTTAACTTCAAAATATATTCATTTATTTGACCTTTGCGTTTCAGGTCGTTGATGAAATGGTCAAATTCAAAGGTGTCAGGAAAAAGATCAGCCAAAGAAGGTTGTGCGCCATCGGTTTTACACTCTTCAGGCAGCAGTCCATAACCTGCCGGGTTTATCTCCAAGAAGACGCCCCGCCGCACAGCCCTCGCTCTAAACACGCCTACATCAATAATTTTTACGGCCTTTGATAACCCGTCACTCGCCACAAAATTGGATTGGTGGGCAATATCCCTGGCGAGAAGGATGAAACCTTCTTGATTGGCATATTGGATGGGATTAAGCATCAGAATGCAATCAATGAGCTGCCCTTCTTTATTTTGCAAAAAGCCATCCACGGCTTTGCCTAGAGAGACTTTTGTTGCATCAGTTTGAGCGACATTTTCCCAAATTTCCTGATTTTCTGGCGATCTGGGCAATATGTCTTCCAAATCTAAAAACGGAAGTTGGGTTTCAGAATAACCGATCATATTGATGAAGGTTGAATTCGCATACCTGCAACGGTTATCAATCACCAACAAGGTGCCTTCAGTCATGGTTTCGATCACCGTGTGATAGCGCTCAGTCGATTCTTTTAACTCATCCAACACATCTTGGCGGCCTTTTTCAATCTGCAGCGATTGTTGAAGCACATAAAGCAATAATAAAATAATAATGACTGAGACGACCACAGAAGTCGTGGTGATGTCTTTTTCAATTTTAGCAATTTCCTGATTTACGTCATCAATGTAAATGCCAGTACCGATGATCCAATCCCAGGGTTCAAAGAGCTTGACAAAGGATTCCTTCGGCTCCAGCCGGTCTGGATCATCCTTCCACTGCCAGACATAATCAATGTACCCCTCGCCTTCACGCTGCACCAAATTGGAAAACTCAACGAATATTCGCACCCCGCGGGCATCTTTGAAATCCAACAGATCTTCACCGTTCAACTCTGGCCGGTAAGGATGCATGATCATGGTGGGTTTGAGATCCTGAATCCAAAAATAATCTTTATCCTCGGCCCCGTAACGCAAAGACTGCACGCGATCAATGGCCAATGCTTGAGCCTCCTCACGATAAAGTGAGCCGGCCAATTCTTCTTTATGGTACGACGTGAGTATACTGATGGCTGAATTGGTTAATTCGCGAATGAGTTCACGCTTGCGGTCGAGCAATGTATTTTCAAAAGATGGAATGACAAAAACCCAGATGGCTGTCAGAAACAGCGCAATCGCCAGGAAAGTTGGTAAAAATATTCTTAAGATAAAGCTGCGTTTTTGAAAATGGTGATGCCTCTCGGTTGTTTTATGGGGAGCCGCTTGATGCCCGGATTGATCGATGAAATTCGATTTTGTGCTTCTCAAAAAACCCTGGCCGGAAAATATCTTTGAACGCAGTTTGACCCATCGTTCGCGTTCCAATTCAACGGAAAGGTCGTGCAATTTTGCGTGAAAGTCGGTGCCTGCACTGACCAACAGATCTTCGGCATCAGCACAATCCCGTAGCATTTTTTGATCTGATTGCGAATATTCAGTATAGACGGCTTCAATACCATCCAAACCTAAAGCTTTGAGTTTCTTGATTATCGGAATTAATTTTTCGGGGTCTTTGTTTATGGTCAAAGGATGAGCCAATAAGACACACCCTCCCGCTTGATGAAGCAGCCTGATCGCATCCCGGGTCTCAATCGTCCCCGATTGGACGGTGGTTCTATGGTGGATCTTGTCAGAATCGATATGATTGGCACTTCTTTTTCGCATTGAACCGGCGATGCTTACGTTATCAAGCGCCTTGGACTGCCGCAGTGAAAGCATTGTGCTGTTCAGATCAGGGTCATCCACATTAAAGCCGTAACCCAACAGATGAACTTCCTGCCCATTGAGAAAAGTGGTCAGCTCAACACCGGGAATAAACTCCACCCCCAGTTTTTTTAAGGCCGTCTGAAACCTATGCTGGCCTTCAATCGTGTCGTGATCAGTAAGCGAGGCATAGCGCACATTTTTGGCAGCCAACAGCTCAGCCAGCGATTCTGGCGTTAATTCGCCGTCGCTGAACATTGAATGACAATGCAAGTTGAGCAAAATTTCTTGTGCCATATGCTTAGTTTACAACTCTTTTGTGAAATTAATCTTTCTCAGGCCCTCACCAAAAGCAATGCCTGCCTGAGAAAAAAGAGACTGAATGTTCCGTCTCAAGAACATCCAGTCTCTTTAATGAATTATGCGATTTCTTTCTTCTTTTGTGTGAGTAATGAGACAACCACAAGGGTGATGAAACTCAGCGGGATGGAAATAATGCCCGGATTGTTGAGGGGTATTGGTGCATCCAACGGATTACGTCCATAGAGCGTATAGAGTTCAGGCGACATTGCAATCAGGATCAGAGAAGACAAGATGCCCACAGTGATTGATGCGGCAATGCCTCTAGCAGTGGTTTTCTTCCAGAACAGCAGCATGATGATGGCCGGTAAATTGGCTGACGCCGCAACAGCAAAAGCCAACCCCACCAGGAAGGAAACATTGATGCCTTTGAACAAGATGCCCAACAAAATCGCAATTCCACCTATCACAAAAGCGGTGATTTTTCCGGCGCGCACTTTTTGCTGATCGGTCATTTTTATCTTGAGGTAGCGATCAAAAAGGTCATGTGCTACTGCACCAGATGCCGCCACGATCAATCCGCTGACGGTGCCGAGGACGGTGGCAAAAGCGATCGCAGAAATAATCGCAAACAAGATTTCGCTGAACGACCTTGCCAAGAGCGGCGCCGACATGTTACTGTCTGCAGGGTTGATACTGCCGTTTATTGCAGCACCGAGGCCCATGAACAGAGTCAGAATGTAGAAAAATCCAATGGCAGCAATGGCAACAATCGTCGACTTTCGGGCGCTGGCCGGGTTTGGCACCGTATAATAACGAATTAGAATATGCGGTAAAGCAGCCGTCCCAAGGAAGAGCGCAATCATCAGAGAAAGGAAGTCGAGTTTTTCGAGGAAAGTTCCCTCAACCTTGAATTTAAGTCCAGGGCGCATGAACTGGTCGCCGGTGACAAGTTTGGGATAGTAGACAGTCACTTTCTGTTCTGAGCTGTCAACAAAATTAGCGGTTTTCCAGGTCCTGAATAAGGTATCTTTATCACTTAACTTTGCCAGAAAACTGAATACGTTAAGCTTTCCGGTTTCCACATCACCTTCACCGTCAATTCTTTCCAGATTTCCAACCATTCTAAGCTTATTTGTATCAGATTCGAGCGAACCATTGATCCACTTACCATCGGCCTTCATGACAGTTGATTGGGTTTCATGAAGCACGAGCCCTGATTCAGTTTCAGAAATGTACCACCATGTTTCCATTCCATCTGCTGACAGCTTAACAAATTTATAGCCGCCTTTTATCTCTTGTTGGTCCAAGACGGTATATTTAGGGTCATCAACAATCAGCGCATCGCCGCTAATTTGAGCAGTAAGATCAGTATAGCGATAATACTCCACCGTCCCACCCTGGTCGGGTTGGGTCGATAAACCTCTGATGACTACAGCCGCAACAAGAATGGTCGAGAAAATGATTAAGAGCGTGCCCTTAATGAATTGCACATAAGTTGTTGAAGCCATACCAGCGGTGGCGACAATGGTGATAACGATTGCACCGACCATGATCACGCCCCAGGCATGCGGAAGTCCCAACAAAGGCTGGACCAATACACCAGCTCCCACCATCTGAGGGATGAGGTAGCAAATTGAGACGACCAATGTGCTGATGGCAGCGGTTAACTTGATCCCGCGGGAGTTGTAATTGGCATCCACGGCATCTGTGAAGGTGTATTTTCCAAGTCGTTTGAGTGGCTCGGCCACCACAAACAGCGCCACAATCCAGCCTGCCAGATAACCAATGGAATAAAGAAAGCCGTCAAAGCCAAGCGTTGCGATCATGCCACAGATACCCAAAAAGGATGCAGCTGATAAATAATCACCGGCGAAGGCAATGCCATTCACACCCCAATGGATGTTACCGCCGGCAGCATAATATGCTTTGGATGTTTTTGTTTTATTGCCTAAAAATAATGAAAGACCGATAACAAAAAATACAAATACAAGAAAAATCGTGATCGCCATGGGTTATGCCTTTCCTGTGGATTCTTCTTGCTTTTTATAGAAAGCCTCTTTTTTTCGACATAATAAATCGTAAATTAAGGCTTCAATCAAAGCAACAATGATGAGTGCGAACCCATAAACGGTCACCAGGTTCAAACCTGCAAAAACAATCATCCCCATGGATTTCGGGAACATCAAATTTATGGCCACAAATATTGCATAAAAAAGCATGTAGACAATGAACATTCTTACCCCTAATTTTATTTTATAGGGGCCAGAAGGATCTTTTGCTGCGGGTGTGGCTGGTTCATGAAGCATTGGGCATCTCCTTAAATATAATATGATTGAGTTACATGTCCAAATTGCAAATTCAGTCAACTACCCTGTGAACCTCCTCATATCGTGCATTATTCAAACCATTATTCTCTTTAATGTTGTTATTAACACCATATGTTAGCCAGAGAATCGTGTATTGAAATAGTATACATAATTTGCTTTCGATTTGTTCCCCTCAGATTATATTTCTTTCGTTAATACTTTTGATAAAGGATTTGTCACCATCACTCAAAGGTATTTCGTTTGAGGGTGATGACTAAAATCTGCAGAAAGTCGTTTTCAAACTAAAGATTTTATTGTAATTTAACACATCAGGCAATTCCGGTTGCAGAGTAATTCGGAAAAAATATCCGATCTTGTTATTGATAACAATATCGGATATTTTGTGAAAAACAATCAGTTCTTATTAGAAATATTACAGAACTTTGCTAAGAAATACCTTCGTGCGTTCTTCTTTGGGTTGTGAAAATAAGATCTCAGGTGGTGCTTCTTCTATGATCAACCCGTCGTCCATGAGAATAACCCTATCTGCAGCGGCTTTGGCAAAACCGATTTCATGTGAAACGACCACCATGGTCATGCCTTCTTTTGCCAGGTTCATCATTACGTCCAGAACCTCCTGGATCATTTCGGGGTCAAGCGCGGAAGTTGGTTCATCAAATAACATGATCTTTGGGTTCATCGCCAACGCACGGGCTATGGCTACACGCTGCTGCTGGCCACCTGAAAGTTGTCCCGGGAAGTAATCCGCCTTCTCCGGGATGCCCACCTTGACCAACAGCTCACGGGCAACTTTTTCAGCTTCTACAATATTTCGCTTGCGGACTATTTTTTGTGCCAGAGTTATATTATCAATCACAGATAAATGTGGAAACAAATTAAACTGCTGAAATACCATACCAACTTCAGTTCTCACTGTGTTAATGTTCTCTGCGCTGTCAAGCGGTATACCATCCACTACTATTTGGCCGTCATTAAATTCTTCAAGACGGTTAATACAGCGCAATAAAGTGGATTTTCCTGAGCCTGATGGTCCAATGATCACCACCACTTCACCGCGGTTGATATCGAGGCTAATCCCTTTTAAAGCATGCACTGCGCCAAACCTTTTTTGCACATCTTTGATGTGGATGATTGGCGTCATGATGTTTTCTCCATTTTCATTTTACGTTCCAACCAGGTTACAGCTCTTGCAGCCAACAAGGTTAGCACCAAATATAGAAGGGCAATCATCACCCAGGTTTGGATGGGAATAAAATTGGCAGCCATGAATTCACGTCCGCGTCGGGTCATGTCCGCCACAGCCACCACTGAAACCAGAGATGAATCCTTTAATAGCGTAATGAACTCATTCCCAACTGGTGGAAGTATCACTCTTAACGCCTGCGGTAAAATAACATAACGCATCGCCTGAAAATAAGTCATCCCGAGGCTGCGGGCGGCTTCCATTTGACCCTTGGAAATACTCTGAATTCCAGCCCGGTAAACCTCGCTCATATATGCGCTGTATCCAACGGTTAGACCCAAAATCGCCATCGCTGTAGCATTGGCACGATAATCAATCATCGATTGAATATTAAACAAATTCCCCAACTGCTGCATCACTGATGGAAAAGCAAAGTACCAAAATATGAGCTGCACCAGCATGGGTATGCCGCGGATCACTTCAACATAGACGGTGGATAAGCCTCTGATAAAGGTTGCTTTGGATAACCTCCCCAAAGCCACAAACAACCCAAAAAACATGACCAGCAAAAAAGAGACACAGGTGATATAAACAGTTGTCCAAATGCCTTCACGAACAAACAGGAAAATACGCTTATAAGGATCAGGTTGTGCAAAAATCAAAATTAAAATAAGAGCAACCACAGCAAGAACCATTATCCACCAGCGGTCAAAATATTTACCGCCAAAGACCTTGTTTCTTTTGTCTTCTACCTTGTCCATGTGTTTTCCCTAGTGGTCTGAAAAATTAAAAAGTCTGCGGGAGAAATCTCCCGCAGACTAAACTGATTAATTTACTTGATGTAAGTGCCGGCTAATTCAGCAACAAAACCAGAGTCAATTAATTCTTTTAAAGCCCCGTCAATTTTTGCCTGCAAATCAGCATTATTCTTGCAAATGGCGATACCATACTGCTCATTATTCAATATATCACCCACAGCTTTGATCTTTTCGGGATTGGCTGCAATATAGCCCATCGCTAGAGGATTATCAGCGATCACAGCATCCACACCCTTGTTGGCCAATTCAAGGAAAGCCAATTCATAAGAATCATAGGGTTTATAAGTCACACCTTCAATTTCCTGGGCAGCCATTTCACCTGTTGTGCCAAGTTGTGCGGCAACAACTTTACCCTTTAGGTCTTCAATTCCAGCAATGTCAGTTGTCTCAGCGTTCACCACAACCACCAGACCTGCATCCAGATAAGGCGCTGAAAATAACATCGCTTGTTTTCGTTCATCACTGATGCTGATCGCGGCGATGGCAGCATCATATTGGCATTCTGAAAGGCCTGCCAAAACAGAATCAAAGGGAACATTTACCCATTCGAATTCAAATCCTGCTTTTTCAGCAATCGCATTCATCAAATCGATATCAAATCCAACCAGGTCGCCAGCGTCATTCGTAAATTCAAAGGGCGCAAATGTGGCATCCGTGGCGATCTTGATGGCAGCGGGCTTTGAGCATGCCGAAAGTGCAACGACCAACACAAGCAGTAGAGTAACAAGTATCAGGGTATTCTTTTTCACTCTTCTCTCCTTTGTTTTCTATTTAATTAAGAATTAATTAAAGTCTGAACTCTCATTATGGATAATTTTATAGAAAATGTCAAATCCTATGGAAATTTATGTAAAACTACAGATCCTTCTCTATTCGTAAACACTCGTGAGTAGAAGCAGTTTGGTCTAATCCTTTCAAGCAAATCATTCGGTCATGAAATTTGGTTTTTTGGATTAATAATTGAAAAAAATGTTTGACTTTATGATCTCTTCCATCAAAATCCCCTCACCCAGCGGATCAAGGTGGATGGCGCTGTTGGTAAAACGTTCCTGTGGCACGACATCCCACAAGTCGAGGCAAGGCCAAGAATTGACGGAGCAACTCTCGCTGAAAGCCAGTCGGTATTGGTCGTAAGCCCAGCGCGGGTAATAGAAATTATAACGGCTATCGCTGTTCTCACCTGTGCTCACCAGCATGGGTTCATTGATCAAAACAACCGGAACCTTGCCGGCAACCTGCATGCCAGCGTGAACGACATCTAAAGCCAGTCCGTCGTCTGGGATCGTCGGCGGTGCCCAATCGCGGAATGTATCATCCGCTTCAAGATCGCGGGCGGCTGGTTCGTAATCTGCCGGGTAGGTTTGATCGACCCCTGTTGCAGACCACATCACCCCATAGAACTGCAAGCGCAGCAGATCCGCAAGTGCACGGCGCTGCCCAATGATGGTTTTATCCCAGAAGGACGATGTACCCTCTGGGGGAGTCAAATTAAGACCATATCCGTTAATGAGTTTGGCTACACGCTGTTGATTATTAACAACAATCGGAGATAACAACTGCCGTTCACGCGGAAAACTCTCAAGTGTCACCAACCAGAGAATCAGATCGGGCTGGTACTGCATGGCATATTCAAGGATCATCACATCTTTGGTCAGAGAAAGGGTCGGGTAACCCAGGTTATAGACTTTCACTTCTTTGCCACTTGCTGTTTTCAACCCTGCAGAATCCAACCTTCCGGCCAGGGTTTCTTCTGGTTTAAGCAGTGTACCCCAGGAGGCAGAATCGCCGATCACAAACACGCGGAACTCGTTTGTGGCTTTGGTTGATCCGGCTAGTTTATGCGATGCAAACATGGCGTCCAGATCATACAGGCTGAGATTGTATGCACGTGCAGAATCCTCGCCGAAAGGCAACCTTTCGCGCCCTTCGAAAAGGATATTATATGAAGAGAGCTTGCCCAGCGAGGGGTTGAAAGCTGCCCATACCAGGTTAATGACAGCAAAAATCACCAAACCCTTGATCAAAACATTACGCAAGAAGCGGGGAGTGATCATTTAGGCTCCCATCCCGAATAATCTGCCAAAGACCTGTAAGGAGAGATTTATGGATGGCAGCGCAAACCAAACCCAGCCCAGTGCCACAAATTGAAAAGTCAACAGAGTTGTGAATACTGTCACAACCCTGTTTAAGACTTGTTTTTCCTGGATGCGCGCAGAAAGTGGCTTGGTCCAATCAGACCAGCGGTTCTGGATGAAGATTCCCAGCCCATGCCACAGCCCCCACAGCACAAAATTGAGCGTAATGCCGTGCCACAAACCGATCAGGGTCATAGTGGCTAACTGGGTGATCAAAATAACAGTCCAAACCGGCACAGGCTGCCTGGCAGACCTTAATGCACGTGTGAGGGGATTAAAGAAATATGCCCTGAACCATTGGGTAAGGGTCATGTGCCAGTTGTTCCAAAATTGGGTCAGATTAGGTTTGAGATAAGGGGAATTGAAGTTTTCGGGCAGTTTTATGCCCATTAACCACCCCATGCCAATGGCAATATCAGTGTAGCCGCTGAAATCAAAGAAGATCTGAAAGGCATAGGCATAAACAAGAATCCACGCCCAAGCGCCGGAATTGATTTGACCGGCATTGGCCGCGTTAAGAGCAATCATGGCCAGCAAATCAGCCGCCACAAATTTCTTCAGCAGCCCAATCACCAACCTTTTTGAAGCATTCCCGAGCGTATCCGCAGATGGAATAAAAGGTTGGCGCAAGTCTTTAATGAAACGCTCGCAGCGGTCGATTGGTCCCGCGCTGATGGCCGGGAAGAAGATCATAAAGATGAAATATTCATCAAGCGCCATAGTTGGCAGTCGTCCGTTTTGGCGGTCGCGCAGAGTATGAATCAGGCGAAAGGCGATGTAGCTGAAACCCAGCCAACGCAAATCCAGTGCGGAGGCGAGTTCACGGGATTGCCGGCTCATGCCGCGTAGGACTTCGCTCAACCACTCCGCCAGAACAGGCAGTTTTAGTGCTGCGAAAATTACCAATAAAATGAATAAGCCAGCTACGTATGGAAAAGCGGTTTTACCCTTCATGTGCTTATATGAAAGGAACAAGATCGCACACATTACCATCAACACCATCAGAATATTAAGCGTCTGCGGGGGACGGGACGGGGTGATGATTCCGGTCATACCCAGGTAACGCGTTAGGGCAATCACCACCACCGTGCCAACCACTAATCCACCAGTGATTAGACTTTCGCGTGGACTGCGCTCCTCAGCTTTTGAGGTCATCAACCAACCCAGTCCAACGAGGGTTAGTGTCGCTACCGGCAGCCAGAAATCCAATCCGCGTATGGGCAGCGCCGGCTGCAGCCAAAAGATCACCCCTGTACTTAACACAAGCAGCAGGGGATTTCGGAATTTTCGGGTGCGGTCAAATTTTGAAACAGTGAAAATGGCGAGCGAGAACCCAACCAAAATAAGAACGTTGGTCAGCGACATCTAAAACCCCTGATAGATCCACAATGGGGAACTGTCAGCCGTTACAATAACCAACAGCACCAGGGCAATGGCGAACACCAGCGCCCACAAGTTCTCTTTGGAGAAGATGCGGCGCAGCAAACTATTTCTCTCCGCACATCAGCCAGTCGCCGGCGGGGTTTGAAGCGACAAAGATTTTATTGGATAGGTCAAAATCAAATTTTTCAGCTCCATATGATGCTGAAAGCGAACCCTGGCAGGTTACATCCGCTTTATCACCTGTATTGTTCGTCGAGGTGCAGGCAAGACCAGTTAATTCCAGTTCTACGGTAATAAATGAATCCAACGTTGAAACTGCGATGGCTTCATACTCCGCGCACGAGAGGCTGCTTAAGGCAGCGCTGTCTTTTGCTGCCATGGCTTTCCAATACGCTTCAATAGCAGCAGCAGGTTGGTCAACTTTTGAACAGGCACTCAAGAGCAGCGCGGTTAACATCATGATGATGAAGATGATTCTTATGGATTTTGACATTTTTTGACTCCGGATTTAATTATATGAACAAGTGATTATACTTCGAATAATTGAGCCTTCTCTTCGAGAACAATTGAAACGGCTGCTGTGATTTGAGCAACATGTGCATCAGGCAGTTCGCCCAAACGCTTGGTCAACCTGGCTGTTGAAACCGAACGCACTTGCAGCGCATCCGCCGCCATCGGGGATTCCAACCCGCTGTGCAGCACAGGCGGAATGCGCACCATCCACAGAGCGGATGCATAGTCTTCTTTCCAGGGTGTTAGCGGTACGACCACTTTGAGAGGCAACACCCCCATTGCATCGCTCGAAACGATTACCACTTTACGTGAATCACTTTCCGCAGCTTCACGAAGTGTATCCACCGACATCTGCCATACCTCGCCGCGGAACATCAGCCCTGCCTTTGCATAAAGAAATCTTCACCGTCCAATTTTGAATACCCAACCAGGTCGCCGTCTGAATAATAAGCCTCAGAAAGCAATAAGGCCGCCTCTGCCAACCGTTTCTGACGTTGGGCATGTAAACCGGCTGAGACCCATTCGCGCAACAAAGCGGACACGCTCTTGCCCTGCTCTTCTGCCAATAGAGTCAGCGCTTTAAGCTGCTCGGGTTCTATAAGTACCTGTGTACGTATTAACAATTCTTTTTTCATACATCTTTATTATACATCTATTATTGTTATATATTTACTACTACTTTTATTACATCTATTTTATATCTCATTTTCCAATAAATTTACTTGCAATATGATATTTGTTAATTGCATTTTGCAATTATTTTTGCTACAATGAATCTATCCGCACTTTATCTTTATCTCAAGGAGTCTCATAATGGACGACCGTAACAGGTATATGCTCAAGGGCAAGCTGGCACGCCGTGGATATGATTGGTGGTGGCATTCATTGGTGGCCATTAACACCAAGACTGGCCAAAAACAACCCTTCTTTATTGAGTACTACATCATCAACCCTGCCCTGGGTGGAGAAAAAGTCATCGCAGGGCAACTGCCCGAAAACAAAGCAAAGGGTCTCAAACCCTCCTATGCCATGTTAAAGGCAGGCCGCTGGGGCACCGCGGAGGGCGAGCCGGCCACTCAGATTCACAACCTTTATCCCGTGTCAGCTTTTAAAGCGGATTTCAGCAAGATGGAAGTCAGCATCGGCACACACACCGCCAATGAAACCCACCTCAAGGGATCGGTCAAATTGAGCAAAGAAGAAGCCGCTGCCCACCCCGAATATATGTCAGATTCCGGCGAAATGAGCTGGGACCTGAAAGCGGAGAAAGTGCTTCCTTACTCCGTCGGGTTTGGTACTTCACCCTTCTTTATCAACATCAACGCCTTCCAGATGTACTGGCATGCCGCGGGTATGTACACCCGTTACAGCGGCACCATCACCTTCAACGGCGATCTCTATAATGTAGAACCCGATACAAGCTGCGGTTATCAAGACAAGAACTGGGGCGGCGATTACACCAGCCCGTGGGTGTGGCTGAACTGCAACAATTTCACCAGCCGCTCCACTGGCAAGAAACTAGCCAAAACTGCCCTGGATTGCGGTGGCGCGCAGCCTGTGGTCTTTGGCGTCAGCCTGCCTCGGCGTATGCTCATTGCGTTCTACCATGAAGGTGAGTTGTTTGAATTCAACTTCTCCAAGTTCTGGACCAATCCGCACCAGGTCTTCGACTGCCCCATCACCAGGGACTTCGTTGGTTGGAACCTGACTGCATGGAATAACAAGGGCAAGATCGAGATCCATTTCAAGTGCCCGCGTGAGACGATGCTCAATGTAAACTATGAGAACCCAGACGGACTCAAACGTCATAATGCCTTGTGGAACGGCGGTTATGCGTCGGGGTCTGTCACTTTATGGCGCAAGATCCGCGGCGCTTACGTCAAAGTGGATGATTTCGACGGTGACCTCGGCGGCTGTGAATACGGCGAGTATGATCAGTAATTAGAAAGTAACACAAAGAAAAAGACCCTAGAAAATTATCTTTAGGGTCTTTAAAAATCGAAATTATTTCTTAATAATCCCTCGTTTGAGCGGGACCCACCAGGTGAAGCCAAATAGCAGGTTCATAACCACCACCCGCAGCGTGGAAAGACTCTTCTCGCGACCAATATTCAGCGCGGTCTTCAGCTCAAAAAGGTGCAGAACAAAGAGTGCCGCATATAAGCCCCATCCCAAAGCAGGTTGATACAATGCGTACCCACCACCTATCAATATAATGTACAACAAAATAGTTGACGCTTGAACCAGCAGCCAGAAGGCAAGTTTTTTGTTCATCATCTCCCCTTAGGGCAAAAATGTAGCCAGGATGCTGCGATTTTCATCCGCACACAGTCGGCGGATCTCGGCTTTGGTCAGCTCGGGATACGGCTCATGGATGAAGTCCTGCTCCTCCTCGGCTGCGGAGAGTGCGCGGGTCTCGTAGAGGCGGTCGGCGTGCGCCAGCGGAATGTCAATGCGCCGCCCCTTGCGCAGGTTCTTCTTGCGCCCCTCGCAGACCGCAAAAGTGGCCAACAGCGCGGGGATGAGGTAATGGTTTTTTGGGGTCATCACTTTGCAAAAGGTATTGGTCATTTGATGCACCAGCATGTGCGGAGAGTTCGGAAAAGGCATGCACCCGTCAATAAAGCGGGTCACAATGCCCTTCAATTTTTCAGTGCAGGTGCCGACAGCTAATTTATTCCCCTTGAGGTTGGCAATATCTTCCAACGTGTAGGGCTTGCCACCTCCGTCGTAATACAGCACCTTGCCGTCATGCTGCAGCCCTGTGCCAATGATCAGGGTAAAGGCGCTGCTACGCGGTTGACCTTCATAAAACATATAGTCAAACGCCACCCGCGTGGTCGCCAGACACCCGCCGCGGCAAACGTTTTCGAGCGCACATACCTGGATTGGATTCAGCGATCCATCGCCAGCTGGTTGTGGTTCGAGGCCTTTGTTGTGCCCCACCAGTACCCGCACGTTGGGGAAGTTCTTACGCATCCATGCACCAGTGAGTGAAGGGTCGGCTGGTTTGTAAGGCAGCACCACCTGCTCACCCACCACCTCAACTTTTGGATCATTGAATCCGTTTTCGTCGGCTATGCGCATCAAAGCGATGGTTTTAGGGTCAAAACCCATCATGCGCGTGGCGACTCTATCTGTTTCAACCGCATGGTTGCCGCTGACGATCACCCGGCTCTGCACCGGCTCCACCGGCGCCGGGCAGTTGCCCTCACCGCCCACGAGGCCGTCAATCACCACCAGATCCGGCTTGAAGAGGTGAAGCATATCCACCAGCTTCTGGTCAATGGCGTGGTTGTGATTGCGCAGCCGCAGGTTGTAGGGGATGGTGCCCATGGCGTTCTTGAACCCGAGGGTCACCCCGGTGTAAAGGTTGGTTTTCATTTTGGGGATGGAGATATAAAAAGCTTCATGCCTAGCCACTTCACTGAAAATTTGCGGCACGACGATCTCGCGCATCACTTTGGCCTTGGGCAGCAGGTAGCGATCCACCGGCTGCATCTCGAGCACCATCAGCTCCACCCCGCGGACCTTCGCCAGCCGGTCCAGGCCGGTGGCTATGAAAGCGGTCGGGGTTGGAAAGCCCTTGCCCGAAGATTCAACGATCACAATTTTGTCAGTGTACTGCTTGAGAAAGACCACCACCGCATCAATCACGCGCGGATCGGTGGACTCGGGATAATCGCTGCCCACCATGCCAAGATTGTGAAACACTGTCACCAGGTTGGGCTTGATAACCACTTTCTTACCGCGCAGATCCTCGGTGAAGTGCACGCGCGCATCCAGGTTAGTGAGGTTTTGGGTCACCGCTGCGTTGACAGCCTGAATGTCTTCCCGCGCATCGTAGGCGGGGGTGCCGTATTCCTTCGGCAGACAGACAAAATCTCTGGTGTAATCCAGGGGTTTGGCATGGGTGATCATCACAACGCTGGGGGCAATGTTCATGGGTCATCCTCGTGGGGCTAAGTCTTTGACATTGCTGGAACACTCATTTCAATGGCGTGTGTCGGACAGGCGGCTTCACAAAACGAGCAGCCGATGCAATTTTTCTCATCAAACAAGGTCGGTATTACGTGTTCGCCGCTCGTTTCATCAAACTCAAGCACACTGGTCGGACATACCTGGATGCACGCACCGCAAGCCACACATTTGGATTGCAGCACCACCGGTTTCAACCACATCGATTTTTTAAGACTCTGGCAAAGTTCACCCTCTTCATTAATGATTGAAGCACTCGGACATATCCTGCCGCAGGCACCACAATCGATGCAAATGGCCGCATTTATAACATGCATATGCTTGCGTTCGCCGCTGATGGCTGCCACCGGGCAGATTTTAACGCAGGCGGTGCAGCCAGTGCAGGCTTCAATAATGGTATGAGTCATAGAACACCCCCCACCTTCACCAGGTCAGTCAGGTCAAGCTCAGCCACCGTTTCAGTGGTGGGGATGCCCGTCTCGGCATCCCAGCCAATCTCTTTCCAGTAACCTTTTTTGAGTTTCTTAAGATCAAAACTAACGCCCTTGTTCGGACCCGCTGTTTGCGGCGGATCGCCGAGCAGCCGTTTGCTGACGTTGATTTTGCGTGGATCAATGCCCTCGCGAATGTTGAACATCTGCCGCAGGGTTTGAATGCGGCGTCCAATTTCCATATATTCTTCTGGTTTCAGATTCCAGCCGGTGACGGAGTTAGCCCACTCAAACACGGGCACGCGATCCACACCAATCAGCATGCCAAAGTAGCACATGCCCATACCATTGTAGAACTGGGTGAAGTTACTGACTGCCACAGCTCCCTTCATGCGATACTCGTCTGCCTCAAACTTGGTTTCCTTTGGATAGAAGAGCGCAGCAGGTTTCAACCCGGGCACGCGCGTCCACAATTTATAAAGGTCATAATAGAGCTGTGCGCCGGTGGTATGCCGCCCGGGTGTCGGGTCCACACTGGCATGCAAGCCCATGCCGGGGTCGAGGCGCGGATCGTGGTAGGCGATCTCCTGCCCTCCGGCGTGGATGGCCGAATCGGCCGCTTGAGGAACGAGTTTTTCGGCTGCCCGTTTGACACCGTCAGTCAGCAGCGCGCCAAAACCCTGACGCACCACCATTTGAGTCAGAAGTATACGTATGGCCTCGCTGCTGCCCCAATTCAGTTCACTCCCACCGGTGTCTTCCCTGGTGATCCAGCCCTTTTCGTAGCATTCCATGGCAAAAGCCACACAGCCCCCGGCCGAGATGGTATCCATGCCTTCACGGTTGAGCAGATCATTCATCTCATAAGCCAGCTCAAGATCGGTGCTCATCAACATGGTCAAGAAGGAAGCCGACGTCTCGTACTCAAGTTTGTGGCTTTCAGCCTGCTTGCCTTCCAACTCCACGATCCCGCCGCAGCCCAGCGGGCATTCGCGGCAGTGATACTTGCGTTTTTCAGTCTTGAGGATAAAATCGGTATCCACCTTCTGGTTGAAGCCGGGCATGTCATATTTGGTACCCGCCCAGTTCTTAAAGGGCGTGTCACCCATACCCACGGAGGCCGGCAACGTACCTACCGATCCCCATTTGCGCATGATCCCCGCCACCAGGATTCCGTTTTGAGACATGCCCATGGGCAAATGTCCAATGATCGAACCGAACATCGATACCAGTCTGGAGGGCAACAGTTGAAGCGGCAGCATTACATCCCTACTGCACTTCAAAGAAAGCCATTTGGTCTTGATGGGATCGTGAGCCCTTACCCGCTTTGAACCGGCAAGCACAACAGCTTTTAGCTTTTTGGAACCCATTACCGCACCCAGACCGGAGCGTCCGGCGATGCGTCCGCGGTCGTTGACGATGCCAGAGATTAACGAGAGCTTCTCGCCCGCCCTGCCAATGGCCGCCACGGCAGGTTTCTTCTTACTTTTGTGCGTTTCAATGAGCAGGTCTTCAGTTTCAATCGCATCTTTGCCCCAATATGGTGAGGCATCCAAAAGTTGCGGACCCTTTGAATCAATGTAGAGATAAACGGGATGGTCGCTGGCTCCCTTGAAGAGGATGCCGTCATAACCGCTCTGCTTGATCGCCAGTGCCAGCGTGCCGCCGCAGTTTGAATCGCCCCAGGTGCCGGTGAGCGGAGATTTGGCCACGGCCATCCAGCGCCCGGTAAAGAAGCTGCCGGCGCCGGTCAGCAGACCGGTCATGAACCCAAGGATGTTATCAGGTCCAAGTGGATCGGCTTTGGGTGGCATGTCGCGATAGAGTAACGCGGCACCGAGACCGATGCCGCCAAGATATTTCTTGTAAATTTCATCTGAAAGTGTTTCTTCCTGCCAGGTGCCGTGGGTTAAATCCACCCATAATACTTTTCCAGTGTAAGATTTCATGTGCCTTGTCCGCTACAATGTTATATTTTCCGAGCTATTTAATGAACAACCTCTTTTGTAACACCCAATACCACGTGAAGTTGATTGGCCAGGTTAAGCAATTCGTTGATTTGATCTTCTGTCATATTGGTGACATTGGCCGAAATACGGTTGTAAGTGCTGTTTTCGATGTCGTTCAAGGTTTTCTCACCTTTTTCCGAGAGGTGCAGGAAGTAATTGCGCCTGTCTTCAGAATCCTGCTCCTTGGTGAGATAGCCGCCCTCGGCCAAACGATAGACCAGGCGGCTGATGGTGAACATGGGGAGCTGAAGCTCTCTTGAGATATCCGTCACTCTGACTACCGGGTTACGGCGCAGATGCTGAAGGATGTAGATCTCTTCGAATTTGAGTCCAAACTGCTCGATGAAAATGCGCTCATAGTGGAAAATGGTTTTCAAAACGACAAAGAGATCTTCGTTAAGTTTGTTTTGTGGGATTGTTTTCATGTTGTGACCTCGTCTACTAAACGGATAAATGGTTACATTTCGATAATAACATATCCCATGTCATAATTATACTTGCAAAACGCAATTTATTGTCATGAATTTTACAAGTCTTTTTTACCCCACCCACCATTTCATGGCTCACCTCCAAAAAACTGGGGACAGGTGGGGAGCATAAACCGCGCCACGAAACACATTAAATACAAGAAATTTTCTTGGAAGGGCTTGTCAAGCAACCAAAGGGGTGAAGAATACGCGACCAACCCCCTCCAAATAAATTACAAATGTTATCTAACTATGAATTGAAAAACTTGATATAGTTAATCTACATAAAATTTCGACCACAATAATTTATGGGCAAGATTATTCAATCAAACCATGGAGAATTATGGATCAGATCACAATCACCCAACTCAAAGAATCTCATCAATTACTCGCTGAATTTCAATACGCTGTTCAACCGGTGGTGCACGGCTACGCCAACCGCACACTCTATATCAATCTGGATTCCAACACGATCGCCATCAAACCCGTCGATCAAAAGATGAAAGAAACTTTCACTGGCGGCAAGGGCTTCTGCCTCTGGCTGCTGTGGAACGCGATCAACGGCGAGACGAAATGGGATGACCCCCAAAATGAACTGGTGGTGGCGGGCGGTCCAATCGGCGGCATCACGGCCTACCCCGGCAGCGGCAAATGCACCGTGGTGACCCTCTCCCCCCTGACCAAATCGATCATCGACAGCAACGCCGGCGCTTATTTCGGCCCCTACTTAAAATTCAGCGGATTTGATGCCCTCGAAGTGCAGGGCAAAGCACAGGAAGACGTGGTCATTTTCATTGACGGCGACAACGGCACGGTCAGCATTGAAGCCGCCCCCCTGGATGAAGTGAACACCCACCTATTAAGCAAGCAGCTCACTGATCTCTACGGCGGTGAAACCGACAAAGGCAAACGCGCCATCTCGGTCATGTCTGCCGGCAGAGCCGCCGAGCACGTGCCCATGTGCGGCGTCAACGTCAGCTATTGGGATTCACGCCGCCAAGAGATCCGCATCAAGCAGGCGGCGCGCGGTGGAGCCGGCACGGTGCTGCGCGACAAACGCATTAAAGCCATCGTGGTCAAGTACTCCGAGACCGGCGGCGACAGCAACGGCGCAGCCAACCTGGAGCTGATCCGTGCGGCGGGCAAACGCATCAACAAAGAGATCGCCGATTTCGACGCCTCTCAAAATGATATGCGCCACCTGGGCACCCCCTACCTGGTGGAGATCATGAATAAATTTGACATTCTGCCCGTGCAAAACTTCCGCTACGGGTCTGATCCTGACGCCCACAAGATCAACGGCGAAGTGTGGAAGTCCATGTTTGACTTCCGCGGACCGGACGGCTGCTGGTACGGCTGCTCGCTGCAGTGCGCACATGCCGTGCCCCATTATCACCTGCAATCCGGGCCGTATCAGGGAGAAGTCGTGTTTGTTGACGGCCCCGAATACGAATCGCTGGGCGCGCTGGGCTCAAACCTGGGTATCTTTGATGCACCGGCCATGCTCGAACTGTGTTTCTACTGCGACACCTACGGCATCGACACCATTTCGGTGGGCAATTCGATGGCTTTTGCCTATGAATGCTATGAAAAGGGCATCCTCGACAAACAAAAAACCGGCGGCCTTGAATTAACCTGGGGCAATGCGGAAGCAGCCTATGAACTGCTGCATCAAATGGCCAGAGGTGAAGGTTTTGGCGTCACCGTCGGGCAGGGTGTAAGAGCCATGAAGGCTATCTTTGCCGAACGCTACGGAGCAGATCCGCAGCAGCTTCAGGATATGGGCATGGAAATCAAGGGTCTGGAGATTTCGGAATACATCTCGCGCGAATCGCTGGCCCAACAGGGCGGCTACTCCATGGCCTCCAAGGGTCCACAGCACGACGAAGCCTGGTTGATCTTTATGGATATGGTGCACAAGCAGCTTCCCACCTTTGAAGCCAAAGCCGAGGCCTTGCATTACTTCCCGGTGTGGCGCACCTGGTTCAGCCTGCACGGATTGTGCAAACTGCCGTGGAACGATATCATCCCGGTTTCGAACAGGACCGCCAAGGAACCCGCCAAGGTGCCTGAACATGTTGAAAATTACTGCTGGTTATATGAAGGCATTTCGGGCAAGAAAACGACGCCAGAAGACTTGATGGCGCAGTCAGAAAAAGTGTATAACTTCCAGCGCCTTTTTAACCTCAGAATGGGATTCGGCACGCGACAGCACGACTATCCGCCCTACCGCTTGATCGGACCGGCCACCATCGAAGAGTATGAAAACCGTACCGAACGCTACGACACCCAACTGCGCGAAGTGATCGGGGTCAACCCCGAGGGCAAAAGCGTGGAGGAAAAGATCAGCCTGGTCAGAAAACACCGCGAGCATCAGTATGAACAACTGATGGATGCCGTCTATCTGCGCCGGGGTTGGACGAATGACGGCGTCCCCACTCAGGCTACGCTCAAGAGACTGGGAATTGACTTCCCCGAGGCGGTGGCATTATCCGCGGCGCACGGCGGCTAAAGTTTGCCGCAATGGTCGTTGAAAGGAAGTCAAGCTGAAGATAACGGTTAACCTGATCGCCACCTTTAAAATGCTGGCAGGCAAAAACATCCTATCGCTTGAAATGGACAGCGGCCAATCCGTATTGGATGCGTTCTACCGTGTATTGGAGATGGTGCCTGCCCTGAAACCCCACTGGCTGGATCATGAAGGTCAGCCACAGGTGTTTGTGCATGTCTTTCTAAACGGCGATGACGCATCCACACTCGCGCAGGGCATGCAAACCCCGCTGCACGATGGAGACTGCCTCGACTTCATCCCCCCAGTGGCTGGCGGATAAGATATAACGGGCGGGGTTAACCCCGCCCATTTTTTTACCCCTCAATCGCTTTTTGCAAGATAAGCGTCATGGCGTGCGACCACAAAAGCGGGCTGGCCACCGGTCCCCACTTTTCGACCCACGGTTCAAAATGCTCCGGCGCAAGCTGGTGGTCGCTGACCTGTTCCGCCAGGTCTCCATTGGGTGCCGCGGTGCCCTCAATCCACTTCAACATCTCGCGAGCCTGGTCCTTCCTGCCGGTCAGAGCGTAATACCAACCCAACCAGGCGGTCAACAAGATCCATTCTCCGCCGCCGTAGTAGACGTCTTCTTTATAACGGTAGACGCCTCCGCCCGGTAAAAGCAGGTCCTTTTCAACCGACTGAATGGTGGTTTCAACAATGGGGTCGGTCAAGTCAAACACTGCATAAGGTAATGCCAAACCAAGCAAGCTCGCATCTACGCCGCTTTTCAAAACCGGTTTTGGTAATTGTCCCTTTTGAGCAGGGTGAAGATGCTTGATATAGCGTCCTTCATGGATGGCATATGTGGCTAGAAAGCGCTTGATCTCACCGGCTAATGCCTCTGCGCGTTGGGTACAATCTGCCAGTTGAGGCAGGGCAGACCACGCCGCCACGGCGATCAACCCGCCATAGATGGAAGCCAATGAATAAGGATGCAGGTATTCGGGGTGTTCCTCCCAGCAGTCGTAATTTGGAAGCTGCCAGACCAACTGAAGGTAGCGTACGGAAGCTTTAATGGGTTCGACCAATTCAAGCAGCAGCGCCAGATCACCGGTCTTCTTGACATGTTCAGCCAGACCCCATAACCAACTGCCGTAGCCATCCACCTGAAAATTGCCCCATTCCCCTTCGTCGCTGCGTGCTTCTTCAAAACCCTCGAGGGTGAAGCGTGTATTCAGAATCGCTGTATGATCGGGTCTTTCACCGCGCTTCAGCATCCCCTCAAGCACATCCACTTTGGCGGCGTAGCGCGTGATCACCCGTCCAACCCAACGGTAGAATGCCGCAGCGGAAGCATGTTGCCCGACTTGATCCATGGAATATGCGATAAAACTGCCGTCGCGCAGCCAGCAAAAATGATAGGTTTCAAATGATGGGCTGGCGATGTAAGCACCTTCAGGATGTTGATTTTTTAAAATAACATTAATGCTGTGTTGAAACAGATCCATGATAAAGACTCCAGATAAAGAAATAATTGCGTTTAACGTTCAAAAAGGAGCACATTCCAGAGGTCGAGGTTTGGCACGACAACACTGACTTTATCCCCATTCAGATGGTGCCCCAAATGTTGAGGTGATGAAGAAACGTAGGGTTCCAGCAGCCACACCTTTTGCGGAACAAACTCAAGGGGGATTTCCAAAACAAGGGCCTCAAAGACTCCCGGTCTGGCATGCCCGGTATTCCAGCAAAGCGGTTCTTCAGCTTTTAAATTGACCAGACTGAGAGAGGCGCCGCTTTTCACTTTACGATAGAAAGCTTCCACCCCATCAGGCAGCTTGAGATCAGGGGCGGAAGATTCTGTTTTCAGCGGTCCTATCCACTCTTCGTAGCGAACAGCAAAATCCGCACTGGAGCGCAAACTGGCCATGAGTGACTCGGAAATCGCCTCATGCTTCGGGAAGTACGGGTCTGTCAGCAAACGCGCGTTTTCACCAATCTCGATGCGGTTTCCCCCGGCAGACAGGATGATCGCGTCAGCCAAAAGATGATTGACCTCTCGTTCCGCGGGCATATAAAGGGCGATGACGACCGGTTTTTCGCCCGAGAGATGGCGGGCATTGCGTACAATGCGTGCAAGATCGATATATTGGATGTCAGGAGGCCAGATTTCAATGTAGTTAAAGGCGACCGGTGCGGCAGCCAACGTTTCAATCGGCCAGTTGCCAACCGCGTTAAAAAGTACAGGTCGGTCAGGATGGCGCCAAGCTGCGGCTTTGATGAAATCGCCGAAGGCTTTGGCAATATCCACAGGTTGACTTGAGGCATCAAAACCAGTTTTTGGATCTCCGTATTGGTCAACATGCAATCCATCAAACGGCAGCGACTGGAGCACCTGATCGCACTGCTCCAAAAGATGTTTCTGCCAGGAAGTGCCATCGGCAGGGTTCATGATACCCAGAAAATCTTCGCCAAATGGGATGGGCTTGTGATCCTGATCATAGAGCTGCCAGTCGGGGTGCGACCGCCAAAAATCCGCGGAGGCGGCATAGACCGCCAGATATGGCATTGCCGTCATGCCATGTTCATGAGCAGCTTTGATCAGGCGGGTAATTGCCTCCAATGAAAGCGGTCGGCCGAGAGGATCGAAGTACTCAATGGATGGCGCGACCAGTTGATCGTGGCGATACTGCCAATCGTAAAACTGCAATCCGTTGATGTGGAACTTGGCCAGCCCCTGCATGGCGGCTTTTTCATCTTGTCTGGAGGTTGAGAAATCGGTCAGGTAGCCGTAACGAGGAAAAGATGTCCAACTGGGCAAAACGTCAAATGCGGTTTGGATCGTTAAGCGGGATGCATGATCTGTCTGACAGGAGATTTCAACGCCGTAACCTGCGGGAGCTTCCAAAGGCGGCAGCCACGAGAAATCCACCTGGTTGCTGCCGGCATTCAGACTGTGGGTTTCACTGCGAGTCTTGATGGTATTTGGACCATGAGAGAAGGTTAGCGTGAAATCCACTGATGAAGCATTAAGCGCCTCACATTCAAGGATGCAGCGCACCATCTCGCCGGGTTTATAAAGTCCGCGGGTAGGATATAAATCGAGAAGTTTTAGCGATGCAGCAGAATCAGTCATGGCTTAACCTTTAATCCCGGTAGTGGAGATGCCCTGCACAAAATAACGCTGGAAGAGGATAAAGATCAGCACCACAGGGATGAGTGCGATCAATGAAGCTGCAAAGACCTGTCCCCATTCGGTCAGGTGTTCAGATTGAAAGAGTGCAATGCCGATGGGCAGGGTGCGGTTGATCGAATCGCCGATGTTGACATTCGCCCAGGTGTATTCCTCCCAAGAATAGAGGAAAGAGTTGATCACCACTACGGCCAGCCCGGGACCGGAAAGCGGCAGCACGATTTTGGTGAAAATGGTAAAGGGAGATCCGCCGTCGATCATGGCGGCTTCTTCCAAATCGCGGGGCACGTCTTCAAACACGCCGCGCAACAAAAAGGTCTGCATTGAGATGTTCATGGTCACGTACACCAGCACCAGACCCCACAGGTTATTGTAGAGATCAAGTTTATGGGCCACGATAAACTGTGGGATGATTAGCATGACCGGAGGAACCATCATCCCCAGCAATAATACGTAAAACAAGATTTCCTTACCTGGAAACTTCAGGCGCGCAAAGGCAAAAGCCAGCATGGAGCTCACTAGAACGGTGAGGGTGGTGGTCGCCAAGGTGACCTTCAGGCTGTTCCAAAAATACAAGCCGAAGTGATCTGTGGTCAATGCCTTAACAAAGTTATCCAGTGTGGATGGATTCGGCCAAATCTGCGGAGGCAACTCAAAAACCATGGTTTGAGGTTTAAACGCGGTGGAAACCATATACCAGATGGGCACAGCCACCACACCCAGCCCGAGAAGCAGGATGAAATAGGACAGGATTCTCAAGGTCAACCGTGATTTTTTCATCTTACTCTCCCGCCGGTTTACGCAGCAGTTTTAACTGCACCAGGCTAAGCACAAACACGAAGATAGTCAACAAATAACTAATGGCCGCCCCATTACCAAAATCCATGCGCGAGAATGTTGCGCGATACATGAGCGTGAGGATGGAATGGGTCAAATCTTGCGGTGCACCGCGGGTGATCAACTGGAAGGGCACATAGGCATTGAGTCCACCGAGCACAAGCACCACCAGCAGAAAAACTAGCGTGCCGCGCATCATGGGCAGCATAATTTTCATCAGGCGCTGCCAGCGGTTGGCGCCATCCACCTGGGCGGCTTCAAGCAGTTCAGAAGGAATGCCCTGCAGACCAGCCAAAAAGATAACGGTTGCCCAGCCAACGCCTTTCCAAATATCCACCAGCACCACGGGCACCAACGCGAGAATGTCATCCGCCAGCCACATGATATTTTTACTGATGGCGTGCAGTACATCTTTGAGAAAATAATTGACCAAACCGCCCATGCCGCTGAACATATAGGTAAACAGCAATGAGACGATGACCCAACTGGTGATCACCGGCAGATAATATGCCACACGGAAGAAAGTGCGTCCGCGCAGGGACTGATTGAGTATTACTGCAATGGCAAACCCCAGGGTCATTTTGATGGCAACGGTGATCACCGTATAAACTGCAGTGTTAAGCACCGCCCGATGGAAGATTTGACTCTTGAGTTGCGTGAGGTAATTGGTGAAGCCCACAAAAACTGAACGGTCAGGATGGGCAAAATTCCAGTCAAAAAAACTGATACGAAACGAGTAAAGCAGAGGCCCAATAAAGAAGACACCCAACAAGACAAAACCGGGTAAAAGAAAAATAACGGCAGGGATGATTTGGTTTCTGGCTTTACTATTTCGCATAATAACATCCAATGAGTGGTATACCAACCAACGTGGCCTTTTCCAGTTTACAGTATAAAAAGGGTCTGTGGTGGAGCAGCCGGTGGGGAGTAGGGACCACCGGCCGCTCCGATGTTATGCAACCGTACTATTGAGCAAGGAGAGCGTCAATTTCGGTGGCAGCCTGATCAAGGGCTTCTTGTGCAGTCTGATCACCGTTCAAAATGCGTTGATAGGCGTTGTTGATGGCAGTGTCCATATCGCTCCATTTGGGGCTTGGAACACGGGCCTGGGCAGTCTTCAACTGTTCCATGAAGACGGCAAAATAAGCGGGCATGTCAGCTTCGCCGGCGAGGCTGGCAATGGTTGGAACCACACCCACCTGGGCAAGTGCTTTTTGTGCATCCACACTCATCAGGTAAGCGACCCATTTGGCTGCAGCTTCTTTATTGGCTGAACCATCAAGGATGACCACATCTTCGCCACCCACCACAGAACTGGTGCCGTTGGCGCCGGCCGGGATCGGGGCAAAAGCGTAATCAAGTTCGGGGTAGTTGGCTTTGTAGATATCCACCATCCAGGGGCCGTCAATGATCATGGCATAGATGCCGGTACCCTGGCCTGCGTCCGTGGCAATGCCGCCGCCCAAAAGATTGGGAGACATGCAGCCCTTGTCGTAGAGGTCTTTCATCATGCTGAAAGCGGCAACACTCTCGGCGCTGTTAACATAACCGGTTGCGGTGGTAATACCTTCATCCACGATCTTGCCGCCCATGGCATAGAAGAGGGGAGCGGGTGCCCAGAAATAGGTACCGCCCTGAGCATAGCCGTAAGTTCCGGATGCGGCGTCGGTTAATGCACAGGCATCAGCTACAAAATCTTCGATGGTGGCAGGCGGATTGGCAATACCGGCGGCTTCAAAGGATGCCTTATTGTAGACCAAGACCTGGGTATTGGTGTTCTGGGGCAGACCATAGTAATGACCGTCCCATTTATTGGTGGAGAGGGGGCCGGGGAAGACCGAAGCGGCGATAGCGTCGAAATCGGGCATGGCACCATCCAACTGCATAAGGGCACCCTGGCTGGCGAATTCAGAAACCCAGGCGATATCCATACGAGCGGTGTCAGGAACATCCCCACCGGCGATGGAGGTTAACAACGCAGTTTTGAAATCACCCCATGCGTAGCGGCTTGGCTCCACGGTGATGCCGGGGTTGGCGGCTTCAAAAGCAGCAATGACCTCATCCAACTTGGCAGTTTCAGGATCGCTCATGGTGTGCCAATATTTGATGGTAACCGGTTCGGCTGCAGGCGCTTCTGTGGCGGCTTCAGTGGCAGCAGGTGCTTCGGTTGCAGCAGGTGCTTCTGTGGCTGCAGGGGCAGCGCAAGCGCCCAAAATCAAACTCATAATGATCAAAACAGACAGGAAAACCAGTGACAAACGACCTTTCATCTTTTCTTCTCCTTTTGTGTCTATTAATTATTAACCTTTTTTGATGAACTTACCAACTTTTGAACATTAACTCTTTTTTATGTTTTTGCGTTCCTCCATTATTTTGCTTAAACTGGCACAATTGATTTGAAACGTTTCAATCAGTGGTTAAAATTTTTATACCGGTGAGTATTCACCAGTGGATTGCCTGATCACAAGTCGCGGCTCCACCATGATTTGGGGAAGCACCTTTTCACCCGAAATGACCGAAAACAGAGACTGCATGAGAGCGAAACCGATCTTTCTAAATGGCTGGGCAATGGTGGTCAAAGAAGGCTGCCAATGATCTGCCAGGCTGATATCGTCAAACCCGATAATTGATACATCTTTGCCAACCTGAAGTCCGCGGGTTTGAACGGCGCGCATGGCGCCGAAAGCACAGATATCGTTGGCTGTGATAATGGCAGTGGGAGGTTCGGGCAGATCCAGCAGCAAGTGGGCAGACATTTGCCCCGCCCGTTGATTGAAATCGCCCTCAACCACATAATCCTTGTTGATCGGCAATCCGCTTTCTGCCATACCCTTGATGTAACCTTCCCAACGCTGAGTGGTGCACATCAGCCCGTTGAGCGGGGTGATGTACGCAATTTTTTTGTGACCCAGGCCGGTTAAGTAACGAATGGCCATTTCCATTCCTGAAGCACCGTCCACATCCACGTACGGATAATCACAAGTGATATCAGAACGGCCGTAAGCCACAAACGGGATTTTCTTCTGCGAGAGAAACTCAATTCTCTCATCCTGTGAGCGGATGCCCATCAACACCAGGCCATCCACTTGTCCCTCACCAATCAGGCGTTCATAAGTTTTCAATTCCTGGGCGTAATTTGGAGCAGCCGTGATTAGTATGGAATAGCTGTTTTCCGCCGCTATATAGTTCAAGCCTGCCAACAATTCAAGAAAAGCATTGTCACCCGGATCCGTGCTGCGGTAATCTTCAGGCGAAATGATAGGGACCAAACCAATGCGCCGGGTTTGCCGGGTTTTTAAACTACGCGCGGCTGCACTAGGGTGAAAATCAAGCTCAATAATTTTGGAATGGATCTTCTCACGGGTTTCATCGGCCACCAATTGAGGATCGTTTAAATAATTGGAGACCGTCCCGATTGAGACGCCGGCAGCAGTGGCGATGTCACGAATAGTTGTCATAATAATTGAACCGTTTCAATTATTATAGGGATTTCATAAATGATTGTCAATAGGCAATATTTCTCTCTCACACACTTGCCCTGGCAGCACATTTGCACTGGCAGCAAGTGCCTGGGAGCACCAGGGAAATCGCCAAGACCTCAAAGTATCCTTTATTATGTAATTTTCTTTCTCCACAATTTTCCAGATAAATACCGTTTGGGGCGTTCGGCAAGTGCCCCTAACGGAAATTTATTAGGTTTCTTGATTTTATGTTTTGTGTATTTCGTTGTTAATAAGGATCTTCAACTCGACGCACTGGCGTACTTGCGCAAGCCCACCCTGAAGAGGATGGAGGCTGCAGCAAGCAGCACAACCGCCAGCAGCAGGCTGACTATCAACTCCACCGGAGTGATCGAATCGGTCAGCGCGCGGGCTGGAAAGGTCGTGATGACACCCACCGGTACGATCCAGGTGAGCACCATGCGCAGCCAGCCGGGATAAATATTGGTGGGGTAGCGCGCCATTTGAAAGAGGCCGTCAAACACCCAGGTGAACAACACCCCTGGGCTCCAGAAGATCAGGGCGGCAAAGATCAAGAGTATTGCGTAAAGGATGGTCATGCCCACCACCAGCATCGCCAAAAAGAACAAGATCTTCCATATCGAAAGCGTCACGCCCAACTGAATCACGCCTGCGGTCAGCACTCCGATCCCCAAAAGCAGGTCAAACAGTGCAAAAAGCCGCCATTTGCGAAAACTGGCAAAGAACTGGGTGTTCACCGGGCGCAGCACCGTGAAGTCAAAGGCACCCGACCAGATCTCACCATCCATGCCTGAAAGCGAATCAAAACTGGGACTGATAAACAATCCGCGCACGGCGCTCACGACCAGAAACACACCCAGTAGCGCCAGCGTGCTGGCAAGCGTCCATCCATGCAGTGAATCGATCTGTCCGTAAAGCACCAAAATGCCAAGCACGGCCGTCACCAGATTAAGCAGCGAGGTAAACAAACTGATTAAGAAGTTGGTGCGGTAAGCGGCTTCCTCCTGAAAGGAGGCGCGCATAAAACTGCCAATTAATCGAAAGGGTTTCATGCTAACCTCCCACAGCGCTGTAGCGTTTTAAACCGAAACGCCAGAGCAGGGCATACAGAATCACTGCCGCAATCATCCACGCGCATTGGATGGCAAAACCGGTCAGCATCTCGGACCGGGTGAGCTGGCCGGTGATCACCTCCACCGGAAAGGCCACCATGTAACGAAACGGAAGGATGACCGCCAACGTTTTCAAAGCACCCGGCAGAAGCGCCACCGGTGCCACCTGCCCAGCCAGCAAAAACACCAATGAATCTTGCAACGCCAGCAGGGCATCCGCACGGGTAGCCCAAAATGCCAGCAGCGCCAGCCAATAGCCCCAGAAGAAACGCAGCGCCCAGGCGAAAATCAAAGCCGGCAGAAATGACAAGCCGTTGATCAGGGTTAAATCCAACTCAGGTTTAAGCACAAAAGCCAAAATCACCAGAATAGGCACCACAAAAACCAGATAGACCACTTTGCCGGCAATCTCTGAAGATAGCGCATCATATAAAGGGGGTATCGGCCGCAGCAGCACCTTGTTAATCTGTCCGTAGCGGATCAGGTCGCCCACTGTCCAGTTGGTCTGGGCATAAGTGATCTGGTTGACCAGAATCAAGATCAGGTAATACGCTACAAAAGCGCCGCGGGTCATGCCTGAAATGCTGCCCTCCCCTGCCGCGGTGGACCAGACCAGCAGGTAAATCAAAGGAGGGATCATCCAGCCAAAAGCCAGGATGAAGAAGAAACTACGATACTGCATCCACGACAGCCAGGTGGAGCGGATCAACGCCCATCCGCCGCGAGAAGAAACGAATGTTTCGCGTCTCATTGTGCACCTTCCGAATACACCTGGTCGATGACAGCCTCAATGGAAGGATCTTCAATGATCAAATCCACGACATTGAGGGTTTCAAGTAACTTGGCGGTAATGGCAGATGCATCGCCACGAGGCACACGCAGGTTGAGAAGATTGGATTCAGCCTCAAGCACCTCAACACTATCTGGAAGTTGGGGGACGCCATTTTCAGGTATTGATTCCTGCCCGAGCGTAATGCGTAAGATCTTGAAGGGCATCATACGCCGGGCAAGTGAGCCCAATTCGCCGTCGTGCAGCAATTTGCCGTGATGGATGAGAATCACCCGCGGACACAAAGCCATCACATCCGCCATGTAGTGACTGGTGAGGATGACGGTGGTGCCGCTGCTGCGGTTGTAGTCTGCCAAAAAGCGGCGCAGGCGAAGCTGCATCGAGACATCCAATCCAAGCGTGGGCTCATCCAAAAACAAAACGGAAGGTTTATGCAGCAGGCTGGCAGTCAACTCACACTTCATACGCTCCCCGAGCGAGAGATTGCGTACCGGCTTGGTGAGCAGGTCTTTCATCTCAAGGAGCTGCACCAGTTCTTCAAGGTTGCGTTCAAATTCATTTTTTGGCACCGAGTAGATTTCGCCCAATACCCTGAATGAATCCAAAGGAGGAATATCCCAGAGCATTTGACTCTTGTTGCCCATCACCATGCTGATTCGCTTAAGATATTCAGGCTGGCGCTGCCAGGGTTCATAGCCGGCCACACTAACCTGACCGCTTGTTGGATGAAGTAACCCGGCCAGCATCTTGAGTGTGGTCGTCTTGCCCGCGCCATTGGGTCCGATCAGCCCGACCATTTCACCCTGTGCAATCTCAAAACTGATGGATTGCACGGCCGTGACTTCACTGTATGTCGGCTTGAGCAAACTTTTTAATGAAGCGCCCAGCCCTTCTGCCCGAACTGGCACACGGTAGGTTTTGGTCAATTCCTTGACCTTAATGATTGTGTTATCCATAATGGTGTTCCCTATTTAATATTTACGAATGATTTGACATTTGTTTCAGATACTGCCCGGTATAAGATACAGCTACTTGCGCCACCTCTTGGGGAGTGCCTGCTGCCAACAATTGACCACCGGCCATGCCGCCCTCGGGCCCGAGATCAATCACCCAGTCGGCGGCACGGATGAGATCCAAATTGTGCTCGACGACCACCACACTGTTGCCGGCTTCGACCAGTTTTTGCAACAGACCCAACAGCAAAGCTGTATCCGCAGGGTGAAGGCCGGTGGTCGGTTCATCCAATAGGTAAAGGGTGCTGCCGGTGGCTTTACGTCCGAGCTCTTTGGCCAATTTGACACGCTGGGCTTCACCGCCTGAAAGCGTGGTGGCAGGCTGCCCCATTTGCAGATAACCCAAACCAACTTCCTTCATCACTTCAAGCCTTGCACGCGCCGCTGGAAGTTCGTTGAAAAGCTCAAGGGCTTCTGCAATGGTCATATCAAGCACTTCAGAGATATCTTTGCTGTGATATTTCACCGCAAGGGTATCACGCTTGAAACGCTTGCCGTGACAGGCAGGACATCGCACTTCAACATCGGGCAAAAAATGCATCTTCACAGTGAGAGTGCCGGTGCCTTCACAACGTTCGCACCGTCCGCCGGGAACATTGAAAGAGAAATGGCGGGGGGTGAATCCGCGGGCTTTGGCTTCAGCAGTTGCCGCAAACGCCTCGCGGATGGGCGTGAAGGTATCGGAATAGGTCGCCGCATTCGAGCGGGGGATGCGTCCGATATGATCCTGATCTATGGTAATGACCTTATCGATGTACTGCCAGCCTTCAATGCTGTCGTGCTCCCCCACTGTCTCAAGTGAGTGGTTCATGCGCTGCCTGGCAGCCCGATCCAAAATATCGAAGATCAAAGAGGATTTGCCCGAACCTGAAACACCGGTCACCGCCACGAGTGCGCCTAACGGTAGTTTGACCGAGATATTTTGAAGGTTAAACTGCCGTGCACCGCTGATGGTGAGCGCTTTACCGTTCATCTGACGCGGTTTTGAAGGTACGGGCACCGATTTTATCCCCGAGAGATATGCCCCGGTGATGGAATCGGGGTTCTGCATCAATTCATCAGGTGTGCCGACGGCTATGATGCGTCCGCCGTTTTTGCCGGCACCCGGACCAATATCCACAATATAGTCTGCAGCGCGGATCAACTCAAGATCGTGCTCCACCACCAGGATGGTGTTGCCCAGGTCACGCAGGCGGTAAAGTACCTTGACAAGGCGCTTAGTGTCGCGCTGATGAAGTCCGATGGTCGGTTCATCGAGAATATAAAGCACACCGGTAAGGCCAGAACCGAGCAGAGAAGCCAGTTTAAGTCTTTGGGCTTCGCCGGCAGAAAGAGATGGGCTGGCACGCTCAAGCGTCAGGTAACCAACCCCAACTTCCAAGAGGCGTCCGACGCGGGCATCCAGATCATCGAGGATCGGACGGGCGATCAACATTTCCTGAGTGGAAAGCTGCGGCGGCAAGCCTTTCAGCCAGGCATCGAGCTCGTTGAGCGGCAGTTTTTCAATTTCAATAATGGTTCTACCTAAGACCGTGACAACGCGGCTCTCAGCCTTAAGGCGTGTGCCATCGCAATCAGGACAAGTCTGAATGGTGAAGTATTGATCCAATTTCTCGCGGTAGGTCTCATTCTCGGCATGCTCGTCATACCGGCGCAAAAGGTTGGTAATCACCCCCTCGAACCGGCCTTGATTGTTGGTGGCGGGCGGTTTTTTGCCGGGGAAGTGACTGCGAAACTGCGGGCTCTCGCTGCCATAATATAAAAGATCGCGTTGTATTTCGGTGTACTCTTTGAGCGGCTTGTCGAACTCGAATTCGAATCCAAACCATTTGCCGGCGTTCTCAAGAATCTGCCGGTAATAATTAATATGAAAACTTTCCCATCCATCCACGGCGTTATCAGCCAGACTCTTTTCAAGATGGACATACCTTTCAATCAAGACCTGACGCACGACACCCAACCCGGTGCAGCGCTCACAAGCGCCTGCCGGTTTATTGAACGAAAAGTTGGCCATACCCATTTCTGCGATGGGCGTTCCGCAGTGCGGACAAGGAAAGTTACCTTCCGTGCTCCCGTTGTTCTCATCCATCCATTCATCTTCCGAGAATTCGAAAGTAGGCGGCGGCACATCCTGGCGGCAATTTGGGCAAGGGCGGTGACCCAGGCGGGCGTAAAGCACTCTCAGATAGGTAAAGACTTCGGTGACTGTGCCGACGGTTGAACGTGGACTATGGTTGTTGAGATGTTGGTCAATACTGATCGAAGGAGAAAGCCCTTTGATACTGTCGACCGGGGGTTTGGTGAGTTGGTCAGTGACGAAACCAAGCGAGTCAAGATATTGGCGCTGCCCCTCTTTATTGAGGATATCAAAGGCCAGGGTGGATTTGCCTGAACCAGAAAGGCCAGTGAAGACCACCAGTTTGTTCTTAGGGATGTCAAGATTGACATTTTTAAGGTTGTGCAGGCGTGCATTACGAAGTGAAATAACAGAATCCATGATTGCTCCATGATAAAAATTGGTTTTACATATTAATTGTAAAACCCTGGTGTGCAAGTGGAGAGTTTGGATTAAGGAATTAATGGATTTTGAGTGTGATGCTGCTGGATGATCTCTTCGATGAAATTCAGAATCTTGATGGAATGTTCTTTTTGAGTGTAAAGAACCGTCAGCCAGCGATCTGCAGCCATGTATACATCTTCGTCTGGATTTGGCGTGTCAAGCACTTGTCTCAGGTTGCGGGTCTCGCCCCTGTCAAACTGGATGAACATGCGCAGCATGGCCATGATGCTGTACCCGGCATGGCTCAACAAGCGAATGATGCGCAGCCTTTCAAGTTCTGTTTTACCAATGCGGCGGTATCCGTTATCAGGGTTTCGAGGGATGCTGATTAATCCATTGCGCTCCCAGTTGCGCAGTACATCGTGGGTCACATCCAGTTTCTCGCACGCCTGACCGATGGTCAAAGATTGAGATTGATTTTCATCCGATAGGTTGCTTGCACGGCTTGCCCAATTTTCCAACAACTTCACCGTGTATTCAGCCCGCTCAATTTCGATTTCAACGATTGCCAAGTGCTGGCGGGCTTGCGCAAGTGCTTCGGTCCAGTCATCCGCCACAGCAGATTCAATCATGCCTGTGGCACTGGCGCGCAGGGCTTTGCCGGGATAGTAGGAGGAATAGACCAATCGGGCTAAGCGTAAACAATCCAGATGATGCTGGGTATAGATACGATAGCCAGTGGGTGTTCGTTCCACCGGAGGAATCAATCCCCAGTCAATGTAGCGCATGACTGTGTTGGGATGAATGCCCACCGCGCGGGCTAAATCAGATGTGCGAAAGGTTTGTTTTGGCATATGGTTAATATTAATCCATTATTATCAAACTATTCCGGCAAGAATCACAAAAAAATCCGATAAAGAAAAATTATTGATTTTTTTTGCAATAAACACTATCCAGGTGGTTATGTTAAGATCTACCATATCCCTGTGTTATGATTGAATAAGATAAAAATTATCTAATTAATTTTATCGCTCAGGAGTGTCCATATGTATAAAACGTTCTTACTTTCATTGGTCATACTGTCTCTCATGGCTGGCTGTGCCAGCCCCTCAAGCTCCAAAAACACTGCTACCCCTCTCTCCAGCACGACAAATGAAAACCCAACACTTATCTCTGCCACCAACACACCTCTTCCAGCAACCAGTACGGTAATGCCAACCGCCACTGCCACCCCAATGCCTCTCGATTTCAATGCACAGAATTTCAACCAATTCACCGGAGTGATCAGCTACGGTTCAGCCCTTGCCAAACATTTCAATAAAGAAATGTTCGAAATTTACACCTATGCCCAGGATTACAGTGCTGATGGCAGTACAATTGCGATCGGCGGTTGTATTGTGAACTGCTCCTCCTATCCTGGCGGCAAGGATTTTCTACTATTAATTGACACCTACCTGGAACAACCCATCCTTGATATCTCTGTAGATACGCTCAGTCAGATTTGGGATGTGGATCTTAATCCGGACGGCAGCACGCTGATATTCTCTATCCGTGGTAAGGTTCTGCGCTATGACAGAGCCACGGGCCTAACCACAGAAGTTTACACACCAAAAAACGAGCTTCAGTTGCCATTCGATTCCATCAGCCCGGACGGTAGAACACTCGTCATCGTAACGGAGAGCGAACTTTTGGTGCTTAACCTATTGGATGGAAGTGAGATTATCCGCCTCAGCGGCGCCTTCTGGGGGCAGAACTCACCTTTTTTCAATGCTCAAGGAAACCACTTTACTGTCTATACTCAACGATCAGATCGTGATGTCATCGTTTATGATACTGACACCTGGACTGAATTAGCTCGGTTACCCCTTGCAGGCAATGGCAAAGCGACTGTTTCTTCAGACGGCAAGGTTATCGCAACCCTCATTGAGAACGATTCTTTTGTAAAACTTTATAATATTGAATCAGGCAACGAAAAAAAAATAACCATCTCACCATATACAGAAGTAACCTCAATAACTTTCAACCCATCTAATGATCTGTTGTTAACTTTTGGCAACCCAGGAGATATGGTTGATTTCTACGAGGGCGTACAGGTAATCAATCTGCAAAATGGGAAAGTAATCGGTTCACTGACACAAGAAGTTAACCCGGGCAGGATCAAGTTTTCAGCAGATGGGAAATCATTCCTGCGACTCGGTTTTGAAGCCACGAACATGACATTGTGGTCGCTTCCCACCCCAGATATTCAGAAAATAGAAAAACTGATACAGGACTATTTCGCGGTCATCAGCAGCGGAGATTATCAATCCGCTGCAGATATGACCCAGTTGGATTCCTACGCACGAGAAGAAGTGGTGGCTACAGGCTTAAACCCGGATGATCTGCCGGAAACCTTTACAGCACTATGTAAAGAGGATGAGGTACCCTGCCTTCCACTCAAACGTATTGTACGAGTAATGGCTGACTTTGATAGAGGTTGGGATTACTATGCCATCGTTACTCTTGAGAAGCCGGATGGCAGCGAGATCATGTTTGATGATTACACACCGTATGAACTCTTGGGCATCCTCCAACTGGATGACGGAAGTTTCAAGATTTCAACCCTGCATCCAGGGATGCGATACCCATATCAAGAATAGCTTGTAGCATATAACAAATCAAACAGAGCTGTTTCAATCAAACCCCAAAAACCAACTTCTTTGGGGTTTGACTTTTTAAGTGTTTTCTAAAAAGGCATATTGCCAATTCGCCCATACCACCATTACAATCTATTTATGGATACCCCCATCACCATCATTGGAGCTGGACCTTCTGGCATGACAGCCGCGCTGTTTGCAGCCAAATCAGGCCATAAAGTAAGACTGATTGACAGCAACGAACAGGTGGGGCGCAAATTACTGGTGACTGGCAGCGGAAGGGCCAACCTGACCAACCAGCGCATGGAGGGCAGCCGCTACTCCTGTGCTGATATCACCTGGATGGAAACCCTGCTCAAGCGCTTTGGCCATGCAGACCTGATCACCTTTCTGCGCGAGATTGGTGTGCTCACTTTTTCAACTGCAGACGGTTGGTGCTACCCTGTCTCTGAATCCGCGCAAACAGTGGTGGATGCATTTGCCAATGCTCTTCGTCAGGCGAATGTAGAACTGGTTCTCAACACCAAAGTAACTGCAATCCTTACAATAAACGAAGAATTTAAACTTGATCTTTCGACAGGCGCAACGATTTCGACAAAACAATTAATTGTGGCTGCAGGCGGCAAGGCTTACCCCACCCTCGGGTCCCGCGGAGAACTTTTTCCGTGGCTCAAAAATCTTGGCCATAGTATTTTGCCACTGGTGCCAGCCCTCGCCCCTGTCACATGTGAGATGAGCTCATGGAAAGCACTGTCAGGTGTTCGCTTTGATGCGCGCGCATCTTTATATGAAAATAGCAGCCTGCTGGCTGAAACGACCGGCAACCTGATCCTGACCGAATGGGGATTGAACGGACCGGCAGTGATGGATTTAAGCCACCACATTTCGACCCGGTCCAACGTCAAACTGGAGCTCAGACTCAATCCGCTATTCAACAGCGAGGTGGAATTACACGACCTGATCACCCGTAAACGCAGCACCGACACCCCTCTGCGCGTTTTATTGGCGTCTGTATTGTCACCCAAATTGCCGCCGGTCTTGATTGCCCGTGCCGGTTACCCGCTGGATGTGCCAATCAATGAATTGAATGATGAACAAACTGAAAAAGTTCTAAAAATTGCCACCTCAATGCCCTTTAAAGTGACGGGGGTACGCGGTTTTGAATATTGCCAGGTCAGCGCCGGTGGCGTGCCTGTCAGCGAAGTAGACCCACTGAACATGCGTTCACGACTAATCTCTGGTCTGACACTGGTGGGTGAAACGCTGGATGTGGTGGGACCGTGCGGTGGTTACAATCTGCAATACGCCTTCAGTTCAGGTGCTGTGGCAGGCATGTCAATTGAATAAATTATCCATTCAGAATAGTGTTGGGTTCTTCAGGTCGACATAAGATACGAATCGGTTGAAGGACACCCACATAACGTTGGAAATTTATAATACGCGGTAAAACCGTATCGGTGATCTCTTGACCTTTAACCAACAACAAAGCACCTGCGCTTGAAAAAACATCCTGATCCAGAATCATACCAACCTTAAGTTCTGAAACTTGAAGCGAAACTTGTTTATAGTAATCAACATCAACAAAATAATCTAGCAGAGTCACTGTCAAGTGAGGGTTATAATTATGCTCAGCATCATTTATCATCTTCAACTTTATTTCGTCTGAAGACATGCCCGAAGTAATCAAAGCATCCAAGTCAATAGCCATTTTCAAAATTTGTGAACCAATTGAAACAGGCGTTTCAATTGCACTTTTATATTGATGATAAGGCTTATTCTGGTTGAGAATCATCTCAGCGATTGATTCAAAACGAGGAATGCGTTTTATTAAATCGAAAGCAATCTGAGGAGTCTTATTAACCAATTCGGTTTCGATTTTATCTAGGGCAATATTTTTATAGATTTTTTCCTGGATGGTCTGAGGAATTGAGATGTATCCTATTAGACAAAAGGTAGCGGCAAGGTCAAATTGCCATGTATTTTCAAGGTCAGTTTTATTCATGATATGTGACACAATTTTTTTTATCCGACTGCTTCTGCCAAATGCTACCGGGTTTGTCAGGCCAAGAACTTCATTTAGGATATCAAGGCTTCCGTTTAACGTCTGATTGAGTAATATTTTTTCACTATTGATTAAACGATTTTGCTCCAGTCCGTCATTTATGATTCGTTCTAGCAATTCAGGTGTGGTCGGCTTGGTTAAAAACCGAAAAATACTGCCTTCATTTACTGCTTGAATAGCAACATTAAGATCAGCCTTTCCGGTGAGCATAATTCTGGTAATACTTGGATTGAATTTTTTTACACGGCTAAGAAATTCTATACCATCCATTTCAGGCATGTTCATATCTGAAATAACCAAAGCGATTTTTTTGTTATCGGAAATTTTCTGAAGTCCTTCTCTGCCTGAAGGAGCGGTCAACACCGTGTAACTTCGTCTGAAGTTGCGCTCAAAAGAAAGTAAAAGATTTACATCATCATCAACGATTAGAATAGTCGCCATTGTATTTACCTCACTTTAATTCTATTTTTATACATTCATTGACCCACATTTCATAATGATCAGCAAGGATCCTGTTTTGCGTTTTTTCTTCAGTCAACTTGAATCCTGAAAAATCAGAAGACCTAGAATGCGAATTAACAAATTCATTCGCAAACCAAATAACCAATGATGGTGAAAAACGCATGGGATCAAGAATTTCAAATGAATGATGGGTTAGAACAGCATTGATAATGTCTTGAGGCAGCCCCCAACATCCCAATAAATAAGCTCCGATGTCGGCATGTGTGGATCCAAATTCTTCTTTTTCACGAACAAGATCGTGAATTGGAGCATCACTTCTCTCATTTTTAAGAGAACTATAAAACGCTGGTGATGTTGTGCCAAGAATAAGTTTGCCAATATCATGCAGCAAACCCGCAGTAAAAGCACCGGTTAATACTTTTTTATCATTAATTGTTGATGCCATTATTGCTCTGGAACAGGAAGCGACCCGAAGTGAGTGATCCCACAAGTTCGCCAACCCTGACCGATTAATCAAATCTTGATCAAATTGAGAGAACAAGTGAATGGAAAATGAAAGGTCGCGAATCGTCTCAACACCTAAATAATAAACAGCTTGAGAGACATCTTTTACTTCACGGGCCAGACCGAAATACGCCGAGTTTACCAATTGTAGAATTTTTGCCGTCATACTGATATCTTGAGATATGACTGAAGCAACATAATCAAGGTTTACCTCGGGTTTATTTAACTCGGCAACCAATTGATTGTATAACCCGGGTTGACTGGGAAGATTGGCGATCCTCAGAATCGAGCGCCTGACCTCGGGTTTTGCAACCAGGTTGCTTACTCCGGTGGCTTGATCTATGATCCTTGAAAGATCCTGCGGATCAATCGGTTTGGCAATGAATTGATGAGCAACGAGAGTGGCTTGCTGGCAAATAGCAGGGTCAGCATCGCCGGTGATGGCAATGCGCAGGGTCGCTGGAGATTTTTGAGCAACAATTCCGAGTAAAGTAACGCCATCCATAATGGGCATTCTCAAATCAGAAATAATGATATCAACTTCCTCAAGCGCAATAAGTTCGAGAGCATCAGCAGCACTTTCTGCAATCAGAATCTTCCATTGATTATTCCCAGAATGCAAGGCTCTTTTGAAGGAATGCAAGACGTTTGGATTATCATCAACCAATAACACTTTTAGCATCGTAATAGCACTCCTTTTGTTTTTTTACAAATTACTGTTGGTTTGTATATTTTCATTTGAAAGGGGCAAGGTGATCATAAAAGTAGTGCCCCTGTCGATTTCACTATCAAAAACCAGCATACCGCCATGTTTATTAACTATCACTTTGTATGAAATGGATAGTCCCTGCCCAGTGCCCATACCAACTGGCTTGGTGGTAAAGAAAGGGTTAAACACTTTTTCACGGTACTCTTCAGGAATACCACTGCCATTATCTTTAACATGAATCTCAACAGATTTTTCTTTCGCAAAGGTGAATATTTCAATCAACCCTTTGGTATAAACTCCTTTTTTGATTTGATCTTTGATTGCATGTGCGGCATTGGTGATGAGGTTAAGAATTACCTGGTTAATCTCTCCAGGAGAGCAGAGAACCGACGGCAAGTTTTCATCATAATGAGGTATCAGATCTGCCACATATTTCCATTCGTTTCGTGAAACCGTGATGGTTGTGTCAATTGCGCGATTTAAGTCCACGGGAGTCTTTTCATCCATACTGGGGTGTGAGAACTCCTTTATAGCTTGAACTATCTTCGTGACCCTGGCAATACCTTCAAGAGATTCATCAATTGCCTTTGGAATTTCTTGTGCAAGGTAATCCAAATCGGCTTCTTTTTCTTCGTGATGAAATTCTTCAATCAATCTATTGATCGGCTCTCCCGCTTGTACTTGAGTGATTAACTGTGTAGATTTATTTAAAATATCCAAAACGGAGTCAAACTCTTTTTTTATGAACAAAAGGTTATTCCCTACATATTGAGTGGGGGTGTTAATTTCATGCGCCACACCGGCTGCCAGAGAGCCAATGGCTTCCAATTTTTGGGCTTGTCGATTCTGCTGGTCCAATAATTCATTCTGGGAAACATCAGAAATTACCGAGACAAAGTTACGGTTTCCTTGTTCATCACTGATTGGTGCGATGTTGTATTGCATGGTGTATTGAGAACCGTCTCTTCTGGAGCAGATCACTTTTCCGCGTTCGATGTTTCCTGCTTGAAGGCCTCGTTCATGTACATGAATTTGTTCGGCGGTAAAAGATGTTGGAAGATATTTCAACAGATTTTTTCCAAGAAGTTCTTCACTTGAATATCCGGTAATTTGTTCAACAGCCAGATTGACGTATTCTGTTTCACCACGATGGTTGGCAATAATCAATCCTTCACTAATTTCGCGAACTGCGGATGCCAACTTTTGAATATCGGCTTGAGATTTCTTAAGGTTTGAGATATCTCTGATCATGAGACATCCGACAATATTATGACCAATTTCAATAGTTGATAATGTTGCAGCAATTATTAACCTATCACCTGATTTTGAAGTTATGGTAATTTCAATAATCTTATTTTGTAATGGTGATTCGCGATTAAACAAGTCTACTTTAAGTTTATCTTTAATTTTTAAATATTCCAGTTCCCTTGCATCCTGAGTTAATAAAGAAATTAATTCCCAAATGTGCAAAGGTTGAACCTCTGAAATAGAGTATCCAGTAATTCTTTCGTCGGCATGATTCCATTCAATGATCTTGCCGTTCAAGTCAAACAGGATGATGCCATCTACGGATTGTTGGATGACACTTCTAAATTTCTCTTCACTATATGCAAGTGCATTCTCAGCTTTTTTTCGCTTTGTAATATCCACAACAGAAACAAGCACACGACGAAAATCATTGACGTTTTCAGGCGGAATATTTAACCGCATTTTTACATAAACTGGTTCACCTGAAGTTCGCATTCTTAAATCTTCTGATTCAAACTCTGTTTTGCCGAGAATATATTCTTCAAGCTGTTTATGAAAACTCAATAATGCAATTTCAGAGATCCGTTTTGGGAATTCAGTAAAAAGGTCTTTCTTGGAAGAAAAACCATAAAAATCCAAAGCCATTTGATTACAATCAGTAATTTGTATCATTTTTGCCAATTTCACTGAAATTTCTGGGTGGGAATGAAGGTATTCAATCGCACCCTCACCTTTATCGCGGATTAATTTATCAATTTCGACTTTTATTTTTGAGTGATCCTCTTCAAGAAGCACCACCGGCATCGATTCAAATAGTGTCAAAAGCCGATGTTCACTGTTGCTTAATTTTATTTCTTGATTCTTTTGTTTTGTTAAATTAATCAAGATAAAAATATTTTCTTGGTGAATGTTTTCAGAAGATATAAATGACGATTTGTTAGCCATGTATTGTTTTTGGATACCTTGATTCAGCTTTAAAACACAATCGTATTGACCTGATCTTTTGCCATCGTGATTAATTTCTAATAGGTGTGAACAAAATCCTTGGTCCATACCTATAAAAACATCACACAAGGTTTTTCCGATTACCTTTCTTTTTTCAGAAACACCAAATTCATGAATAAATTGATCATTGCAGAATGTAATTTCGTCATTTTGGTTTAGACTAAATACCAGGTTTGGTGATGTATCTACTATCCTGTTGAGAAAATTAAGGCTTTTTTCCAAATCATCATTTAATCTTTCAATCTGTTTCGTACGGTCATCAATTCGAACTTCCAATTGTTCCTTATAAAGGAGCAGTTCATTTTCAATACCTTTCTGTCTAGCAACTACCCTTGTCAATTTTAAATTCTGGTAGGCAGCATTTGACATCATATTGGCAATTAAGAATAGAGCATTAGAAATTTCTTTAAATCGCTCTAAGGGCAATTCTGGAATTTTCTGAAGGGCATCATTAAATATTGTTGGATCTGCCCCAATTTGTTTTGCATATTCCAACATTTCAGCATCAGTTTTACTCTGATCACGAATCTGACCAATCAGCCAATTCGCAATATGGCTATTTCCTATACTGATACTAGCGCCTGCATCCCACAGACCGCCGCTTAAACATGGTTGAACAATTGCTCCCTGAGGGTTATATCGACCAATCAGAGCATCAGACTTTATGCAATTTTTAAGACCCAATTCGGTTTTTCGGATGATGTCATTGCAAAGTAGTGTGAAGTTGCTAGGTTTTGTGATGGGGTTGCCTTCTGGATCAGTAATGATGGAGGCTACACCGGTAGCAAGCGCGAAAGAATCTTGAATGCGTTGAATGTCTTCAATATCAAACAAATCAGTAAAGCGAATGTTGGATAGATCAATACCTTCATCCGTCACTTTATCATAAGAATATTCTGCAAGATGGTTAACTGAAATGATATCTGTGAGCTTGTTACTTGTTAAATCCACTGAAAGAGATTCTTTTTTCTGTTTGAAGTTAGACATTGTTTTTACCCAAAATTTACTGAATCAAACGAATAATAAGAAGTCTGGAGACTATGATTTTGTGAAGCAGAAAAATGTTGTTAAATCATTGAGCTAAATTGTAAAATTTGGTGCAAGAGCCAACACTGAAAGACAAACAAGTGACTGTTCAAAACACTATTCATTGACGATGGTCTTTGTAATTCGAACAGGCAGCAGGGGTGATGAAAACTGTGATGGTTAATGGAATAATATTGTTGCTAATATAATCTTCACCATTTACCTCTAAAAACTACATTAAGAATTGTAAAAAAGAATTCAGACAAAATCAGTAATATTTCAGTAAAACCGGTATTAAAACACGATTAATCACTTCGGACCCAAACCTTTTTTTGGAAAAAAGATTGTTTGTTCTTAACACTCCGCAATACGTAAAAACCAAATACAACAAAAAAATGATTTAAACGTAAAATAAATATCACTTTCACAATAAGGAAAACCAATGACTCCCTATCAAAAATCCATTCGCAAGATCATTACCTTTTTAGTCATCACTTTTGGTTTGTCAATCATTTTTTATTCCATCATCATAAAAACAGGAAGCATCCAGACCGGTGGAGGGTTGTTTACCCTTGCCCTGATGTGGATGCCCGGACTTTCGGGCATGATCACCCAGTTAATCTTCGAAAAAAATTTGCGCGGCATGGGTTGGAAATTTGGCAAGGCAAAATACCTGTTGTTGGGTTACTTGATTCCTCTTATTTATAGTCTCGTGGTTTACAGCATAACCTGGATCAGCGGCTTGGGCGGCGTGCCCAACCCGGCATTCATCGCCGACATTCAACAGGGTTTTAATGTAACCGGTTCAGCCACAACGATATATGTTTTGCTTTATATTCTTGAAATGGCTACTTTCGGTATCGTTATGGGCTTGCTCTCAGGCGCTGGAGAAGAAATTGGCTGGCGCGGTCTATTTGTGCCGGAATTGGCCAAAGTCACTTCCTTTGCCAAAACCACTTTGATAAGCGGCGTTGTTTGGACGATTTGGCACATGCCATTGATTATGTTTGCCGATTACAACCTTCCGGGTGTGCCAAAATGGTTTTCAATTCTTATGTTTACTATCATGGTCTTGGGTATCAATACTGTGTTTAGCTGGCTGTGCCTAAAATCCAAGAGCTGGTGGCCGGCAGCCATGATGCATGCCAGTCACAATGTGTTTGTGCAATCTGTCTTCACTCCGCTGACCACTCAAGGCAAGATTACACCCTTTATCATTGATGAATTCGGAATCGGATTGGCATTGGCAGGTATTGTTATCGCTGTGATCTTCCTGCGAAAAGGCAAAGATCTGGGTTTACAAGTAAACTAAACGAAATAAAAGAAATCCCTTCAATTAAATATTGAAGGGATTTCTTCTTAATTTCAAAAATTACATGGCATCCAATGTGCCTGAATGCATGCTGCGTTTTTCAAGAAACAGAAAGAAAAAGTATCCAATAAAAATATAGACAAGACCCACCAGCACCTCACCTGTGATCAGTGAACTGATCGAAGACCAGCCTTCACCTTCCATCACGAGTCGTGCAGCCATAATGCCGCGGGTGAGAGGCAGCCCCCATGAAAGCTTTTGTAATATCATAGGCAATGAAGCCACTGGAAAATTTACCCCCACCAGAATATACAGGAAAGAGAGAAAGGTACTTAAGATCATCCATCCATCGCGCGTGACCAGCGAGATGCTGCCGAAAAGAAAACCAAGCCCGGAAGACGTCACCGCGATCAATAAACTGCAAATCATAAGTAAAAAGATGTTAACAGTACTTAAATCCAAACCAAAGATACCTGCGGCGATGCCGAACCCCAACAAGGCAGTCACAAATCCATCCACAATATAGTAAAAAGCGCGCCCCATAAAGACAGGTCCGCGCGGTGCCGGGCTGCCCAAGACATAAGAAAGGGTGCCCCACTGCCGTTCATCACTGATGGCAAGGGTGACGCCGCCCATGCCGCTTGAAGCCGGGATGAGTAGAATATTTCCAATCACGATATAAAGGGGGTCGCTGAAACCCACATATTTACCCATAAAAATAAAAAAGAGCATCAGAAAGAAGGGGAAACCCAATTTTCCAGCGATGTAGCCAAAGGGAGAAGTGATGGCGAAACGTCCCTGGTAAGACAGCCACGCTTCGGCAAAATAGATACGAATGATATGAACAAATTTATCGATCATATCGAACTCAATTCGCCGCTAAGCCGAATTTTGTCATGCACCTTTACCTGCATCCAGGTGGTGATTGCGATCAGTACCAGAGAGAGGAAAATGGTCATCGCCCAATGGATGGTCAAATATTTCAGGTCAAATGACCCGAGCAAACTTTCATTCATCGCCTCGAGCGCCCAACGGATGGGAATAGCGCCTGAAATATGTTGCAGCCAAACCGGCAAGACTCGAATGGGATACATGAATCCGCATATAAAAGCGATGGGCATTTCAAGGTAATCGACAAATGTTCCAGAAAGGCGCGACCAGGCAAGAAAATTCGCCAGAAAGACGCCAATGGACCACATGGCAAATAGCAATAATAGTAATGAAACAATTACTCCCCAAGTGTTGACCCCAGTAAACGAGTAGCCAAAAATGAAGGTGGCTGCCATGAATGCCAGTACCAAACTAAACAGCCCAGAAAGAACATTGGTAAAGGTTCTGATGGATTCGATCAGATTGAGCGAGGTGGGGCTGCCAACGATCAATTCCAACATGCCATTGCGCCGATCGCCGGCAATATCAAAAGTGGATGTAAACACCAGGCCGCTCCACATGCCCATTATGCCGCCGCCAATCACACTATAAACAAGATCAGGTGTTGAATTACCCGCAGCACGTGAAAGCAGCATGCCCACCGCTGAGAAAACTGCAGGTTGTATGACAAACAAGCCCAATGAAAGCGGGTTCATGGTGCGAACCAGGAATTGAACCGACATTTGTTGTTTGATCAGCCCCCAACGCAAATGGGTCATGCCTGGTCTCCCTGAATGATGGCAATGTAGACATCTTCCAACGTTTGAGAGCGCGCCTCAAGATTAAGAATGTATTGAGGATTCAGGTAGGGTGAAAGCAGTTCCAAAACCCGCCCAGGCTCCGTGGTGCGGATGCATAATTTTTCAGGTTCGGTGGTCGTGTCATGGGTTATCACCGTACGTTGATCCAAGACCTTTAATTTATCGATCAGGACCTGAATTTGATCAGATTGAATACTGGCCTCAATCACAGATTCACCACTGATACGACGCTTGAGTGCATCTGGGGTATCAAGGGCCACGATGTTGCCCTTTTTAACAATGGCGATGCGGTGACATAACTCTTCAGCTTCGGCCATGTAATGTGTGGTAAGTAATATGGTTTTTCCCAATGAGAGCAAGTTTTTGATGGTCTTGCGTAAATCACGTGACCCGACCGGGTCAATACCGACGGTGGGTTCATCCAAAAAAAGTACTTCAGGGTCATGCAGCAAGGCGCGGGCAAGGTGCAGGCGTTGGGTCATGCCGCTGGAATAGGTTTCAACACGATCATCTGCACGATCGGCCAACCCCACCAGGTCAAGCAGCATGGGGATGCGTTTATTGGCGAAATCGTCTTTTAGCGAGTAAAGTTCTGCGAAGTATTTGAGATTTTGAAAAGCAGTGAGTCGGTTATATAATCCACGGCTTCCGCTGAAAGCAAAACCGATGTGTTTGCGCACTTCAGCAGTCTGTTTCACGACATCCATACCAAGGATTTTTGCCGTCCCACCAGTGGGCAGCAGCAAGGTTGTGAGCATTTTGACGGTGGTGGTCTTGCCGGCGCCATTGGGACCCAACAAACCGAACAATTCTCCCCGTTCCACAGAAAAAGAGATGTCTTCAACCGCCATGGTCGATTTGGATTTATTCTTCCAGAATCCGGTTTTTGTGATGAATACTTTATTGAGTGATTTTGTTTCGATCGCAAATGAATCCATAACATCCTTTAAAACCAAGTAAAAACATATGGATTGAACCGGAATAGAACACAGAAAATAAAGTGTTGGTCCATAAAATATTCCAAGGTTCTACTTTATGATGGCAAAGAATTATTAATATCCCCTGAACTAAGACCAGCCCCTGAAACAAACCAAATTATATCTTTAACTCTTCAATCAGTTAATATCAAAATCGCCTAAATTTTCAGGCCTCGGTTGGAAATTGGTTGATGATCCTTAAGTCCTGGCTTTTATCACCTGATCATATTTAAAGCAGATTCAAGACGAGCAATGCTGGCGTCGATGATACGTTGATTCAAATCTGAATGGGCTTCAACGTAATCACGCACAGCCACTTTGGCACGCGGCGCAAGGTTATTGGTCACCCGCTGTCGTATTTCTGCACTCACCCCCACCATGCCATTTAGCAGGTCCTGTTCTTCAATGGTGCGCAGCCAGAATTGGATGTTGTTATCGGTCAGGGTTAAGATCCGGTCAAGATTAGCCATAATTCTCTCCAATCACCATGAATAGACGATACCTTATTATAGGCATTTATTGCTTGAGGTTTAACTCAATGAAATAAAACCCTTGACATCATTTTTTAGATAGTGTACTATTTATATAGTACACTAATACAGAAAAGGGAAAGTATGAAATTTAACCCAACAATACCCATATATCTTCAAATAATGAACATTATTAAAGGAGATATCGTCACAGGAGTGCTTGCCCGAGGTGAAAGGATTGAATCGGTGAGAAGCCTGTCAGAAAAATTTGGCGTGAATTTAAACACCATGCAAAGAGCCTGCTCGGAGCTGGAACGTGAGCAAGTCATCACCACCCAGCGAGGTGTTGGAAGTTTTGTCACTGAAGATGAAGCTGTCATATCAAAGCTGAAACATGAGATGTCAACTGAAATGGTAATGGGCTTTTTGCAAGGGATGTACAGTCTGGGTTTTAAAAAAACAGAAATAGTCGAGATCATTCGAAAGGTCATAGAATTATGAACACGATCATCGCAGCAAAAGGGATCACAAAACTTTTTGCCGGAAAACCGGCCCTGGACCAGGTGAGTTTTTCGATCGAATCGGGACGGATCGTTGGTTTGATGGGGCCAAACGGAGCCGGTAAAACAACTTTGATCAAGAGCATTATGCAGCTTTACCATCTGGACGGGGGAACGATCGATGTTTGTGGAGCTCCTGCCAGTTACCGTTCAAGAGAATTTCTGGCATATATGCCAGACACCAACGCCCTCTTCAATTGGATGAGCATCCATGATGCCATCCATTATTACAAGGACATGAATAGCGATTTCGATCTCGTCAGAGCCCGGGATCTATGTAACTCACTGCAATTGGATGAAAAAGGAAAAGTAAAACACCTTTCCAAAGGAACGATTGAACGTGTGTTGATCATGTTGACCTTTGCACGAAATGCCCGGCTATATTTGCTGGATGAACCCATTGGCGGAGTTGATCCCTTGGGCAGGGGCAAAATCTTAAGAACCATCCTGGCCGGGGTCAACGAAGAGAGTTCAGTCTTGATATCGACCCACCTGGTAAAAGATGTGGAGGCTATCGTGGATGATCTTCTCTTCATCCATAACGGACGAATATTGTTATCTGAATCCGCAGATCACCTGCGCGAGACACGGGGACAATCCATTGAAGAATGTTACTTGGAGGTTTTTGAAAATGCTTAAAACACTCAAGTGGAACCTTAAAGACCATTTCCGGCGGTACTCACTGGTTTATTTCGGGATGGTTCTCGCTCTTTTACTGGCAGTGATTCCTGAAAAAGGGGACAACTTCGTTTCAAGTTTAATGATCACATTTTCTGGCATCCTGGGATTCATCCTGTTTGCAGCAGGGTTTGTGCTGGCGATCAACGCGTGCCTTCGTTGGTTGGGACGAGAAAGCCATCTACTTGAATTATCAAATCCCCTGCCCACCTGGAAGATTTTGCTCAGCAAGATTGTGCTGGCTGGCCTGGTCAATTTGGTGACCTGTGTCTTCATTTTGCAGCTTTCAACTTTTTGGGCGCGTTATTCTACCGGTGAATTAACCTTTATCAATGGATCCAATCTCAAGGGAATTCCCAGTCTGGTGCTGTTTTTCTTGTTGATTGACTGTACCATCCTGTTTTCTTATATATTGGCCAGAAGTATTACCCTCTTCCGCAGAGCGTCAACAATTGTAACCGGCCTGCTGAGCTCACTTCTGCTGATCGGAATCATTACCCTTTGCATGGGCATCATGTCGGTAAACGGGTTATTGGTTCTGCCCACCATCAACACCAAAGACATCATTACCTTATCAGGCGCGTTTGAGATGCTGTCCACCGTCTTTCCTGTTGTTTATGCCGGAATCATCATTTTGCTGGAATTTGCGGGATGCAGTATTTTGCTCGCAAGACGATTTCAGCAAGGATAAGGTCAGAGATATGGCTATTCGGATCTAAGAGGAATGTTCATCCCGTATCCGGATGGATTGGAAAATATTAGTAACAACATTCATCTTCATTCTCTGAAAATCACAACTTAACCAAGCCAATAAACAGCAAAATTCCTTGCTGTGGGCGAAACTTTGCCAAAATTTCGTTGAGAGTGTTGGTGGATGACCATAATCAGAAAGCAATAGGAGAAAAAATGTTTCAGAAACTACGCAAGTTGTCTTATCGTTTTCCAGTAATCTTCGCTTTTGTCGTAATGATTATTGGAACAGTTCTTACCGAGATCCCCGTGGAAAATTGGTTGAAGAACTTCATTGATTACCAAAGTGCCTGTTATATCACCGGAATTGTCGAACAAGGGCTCACCAGTGTTCTGCTCGTCGTCTTGCTTTCAAAAATGGGGTTGCTTCAAGCAGCCGGATTTACCCGCCCATCTCAATGGAGACAACTCTGGCTGATGTGGCCATTGCTGGCTCTGTCAGTGGTCAACGGTCTGGATGTGTTTACAGGCACCTTGGTCATTGATGGTTCAAAACCGGTCCTGATTGTCCTCTATACGCTGCTGTATATCTCGGTGGGGTTTGTGGAAGAGATCCTTTTCAGGGGTGTGATGATGACCGTCATGGTGCAAAAATGGGGTACCACTCGCAAGGGTATCTACAAGGCCGTAATCGTCTCAAGTATTCTTTTTGGTTTGCTCCATTTGGTCAATTTTGCCATGGGAAGATACTCCCTGCTGGCGGCTGTCACACAAACTGGTTACGCCTTATTCTTCGGGGTGTTCTTTGGGGCTTGTATGCTACGGAATAATTCGATCTGGCCTGTGATCTTTGGACACACCCTGTTTGATTTTTTCGGTGCCTTGAATGCCATCGCGGTTGGCGGGACCTTTACACGTTCTCGCGAGACCACTGCACAAAATGCGCTTGTGTCCATTTTGTTTACCCTGCCCCTGCTCGTCTATGGTTTGATCATTCTACGAAAAGCCAAACCGATAGAGAATGATTTAACTATGGAACTTGAAAGCCGATAATTCAGGATAAAAGTTTCTTGATCACTGTTTCAATACGCCTGGTCCGTGTTTCTGGTGCCACTGCATCCATCACCGAACGGACATGTTCCTTGCGGTGAGAAAATGCCAAAGTATTGAACTTTTCAGTCAAACCGACCGACTCAAGCTTTTCCGCGAGATCGGCCGGAATTTCAACAACGCGGGGTTCTTCATCCAATTCGAGGGTGACCTCCAGATTGTCTCCACCTTTGACACCAGCGGCCGCCCTGTTGTCGGCGCTGAGTGAGATCATATAAGCACCCCCCATCACGGCCACAGTGGAACGATAAGTGTATCCGTTCAAAGTAACCTTAACAGGCGGCTTTTTACCCTTACCAAAACCAAGGATAATCTCTTCGGGCACTACAATGCCTGTTACTGGCCGGCCTTCTACTTGATGAATGGTGGTGGTAAATGTTGTTTTCACAATGACTCCTCTTCATCTACAAAAGCAGAACGCAATTATAGATTATAGGCTTAATCAGCCGGAATTGAATGGCTGATTATATATTTGGTTTGCACAAATCCGTTTGGATATGACCGTGAAGATATGATCTGCAAAAGTATGTCCCGCTCCAGCGGACCGAAAAGCGGAATGCCGCTACCTAGCAGGATCGGAATGGTGGTCATGGTTATTTCATTGATCAAACCAACGCTTAGAAAACCCTGGATGGTAAGACCGCCATCGACATAAAGGTGACTGGCGCCGGTTAATTCAAGTTGCCGGACCACCTCGTGGGGAGAAGCACTCATTTGTTCAACATCTTTTGCAAGATGGGGAGGAATTAGTATCGAAGAATTGCTGAGCACAACCAACCGTTTACCGGCATATGGCCATTCAGGAAAACCGAGGGCAGTTTCATAGGTCTTGCGCCCCATCACCAATCCATCGATCGAGGAGTAGAATTCGGCAAAACCATAATCTTCTCCTTCGATATGCGGAGCGGAAGTATCCAACCAGGTAAAATCACCGTCGGGTCGGGCGATAAAACCGTCCAAGGAGGTGGCGATAAAGACTGAGCATTTTGTCATGTACCTATTTTAACATTCTATGTCTTCTAAAATAATGGGCAAATTATATAAAAGAGACATAGCATCGGGCATGGAGAATTTTGTCTTTTTCAGCGTATTTAGAATGGGATCAATGTTGTAATTCTTCGCGCCGCGCATATCCGTTGAGGTCAGGTTAGTGTGGGCAAAGCGACTGTTCTCAAAATCCGTGCAGGTACAATCCACATAAGACAGGTTTGCATCTTCAAAACTGACATCATGGGCAATGCAATGGGTCATAAGTATTTTTTCTAGGTTCAACCCCATAAAAGAAGAATAATTAAGCACACAACCGATAAAATCAGCTGGTTTTTGAATAAGTTTGCTCGAAGCCCACTCAGATTGCGTCCAATTAATACCGGCGAGTTTGCAATCTTCAAAACGGGTATTAATAAACGAACTGTCTTTTAGATTGGTCAAACTCAAATCGCAGTTTTGAAAGTTACAATGTCGAAAACTACACCGTTGAAAAATAGTGCCGGTGAAATTGCATTTAAAAAATGTGCAAGAGGTGAACTCTTTCATCTGCATTTTGGATTCTTTAATCTCAAGATTCTTGTAATCAACCCGGTTGTATTCAGTTTCGCTTGATTGTGAATTATCCATAAAAAAGCCCCTTCATTCAAAAACACACCAATGAATAAATAACAGTTGTTAAATTCTATTTACACGTTGCAAGAAAGAGACCACAGCAATTTGTTACCCGAATGGGTTATGCAAAGTAATAATTGTCGTGAATCTATAAAAATATAGATGGCTAAGTCGGTTATTGCATAAAAAAAATCGCCCAATCGGGTAGTTCCACAATCCCAATCAAATTCATAAAATGAGAGCTATTAAACCTAAAGGAAAGCACATGTGGGTAGCAATTCTAATTTTTGTCATCGTATACGCAGCCATCGCCAGTGAAAAGTTTCCCCGTCACTGGGTAACCATGCTGGGTGGAAGCTTATTGGTCGTATTCGGGGTTATGAGCCCTAAAGATATGGTTGATTCGATCAACTGGGAGACTTTGGGTTTATTGGCTGGGATGTTTGTTCTGGTTTCAATTTTGACAGAATCAGGTTTTTTCCACTGGCTTGCAATCACGGCTATGCGCAAAGTAAAATACCGTCCTGCCCCCCTATTCGTTGTCTTGATCCTGATGGCTGCTTTCTTTTCCATGTTTATGGATAGCATCACCGTGATGTTATTTTTATCAGCATTAACTGTTCAGCTTTGCCACTTATTGAGGCTGGATCCAATTCCCATTGTGATTGCCGAGGTGTGTGCTGCCAATGCCGGCGGATCAGGAACCTTGGTTGGAGACCCCCCGAATGTTATCTTGGGCACGACACTGGGGTTCTCATTTTCAGATTTTGCGACCCACACAGGGCCAATTGCAATCATCACCGCCCTGCTGATTCTTGGCCTTTTTTACCTGATCAATCGCAAAGCCTTGAAAGCCTCAAAACAATGGCTTACGGAATACACCATTATGGAAATTGAATTTACAAATCGTCGAGAACTTCACCCGCAATTAACGAAAATCGGATTAATTTGTTTTGGCACTGCCGTCCTTTTGTTGATCTTTCATATGCCGTTGAGTCACCTTATTGGCATTGAAATCAACGCGGCTGTCGCAGCATTAATTCCTGCCGCTGTAGCCATTTTTCTACTGAGTGACAAACATAAGAAAGCAGTCATCCTTAAGTTGGATGGCGAAAGTATTCTATTCTTCTGCGGGTTGTTCATTTTGATTGGCGGTCTAGAAAAGGTTCATATTTTTGAAGGTTTAGCCTCCGTTTTTGCCAGCCTGGCAAATGCCAATCAAAATTTATTCATCATGACACTTCATTGGGCGCCAGGTCTGTTGAGCGGCATTGTTGATAATGTGCCGTTGGCACTGGCCATGAGTTACGTGCTCAAAGACCTGGCGGCCATCCCCGGCATGCCGGAGTTATCCCTGATGGTCTGGTCGCTAGCTTTAGGTGTGGATATTGGCGGCAGCATGACCCCCATCGGAGCATCAGCCAACGTGGTGGCTTACGGCTATCTCGAAAGACATCACGGTTCGGTGGGTTGGAATAAGTGGTTAAAGCTGGCAGTACCAGCCACGCTTGCCGCAATGGTGGTCAGTTCGTTACTGGTCTTATTGAAAAGTCAAATTGGATGGTATTGATCCACCCGTTTGCTTGATCAAATTCTTGTAATCATAAATATGGAGGTTTGAAATGAATAGATCTGTATCGTTTGCACTTAAATCAATAAAATGGCTTAGTTGGGTTGTCATCCCTGCTGCTATAGCTGCCTTGCTGATCACCAGTAAACCAGTCTATGCCCAATCCGCTGATGCGGTGGTTGACCTGACGCGTGGTTTGAACACCGTTTGGGTATTAGTCACCGCTTTTTTGGTGTTCTGGATGCAAGCCGGTTTCGCATTGGTTGAAGCCGGTTTGACCCGCGCCAAAAACACCACCAATATTTTGTTCAAAAACCTTATCGATTTTGTGTTTGCCACCCTTGCTTTTTGGGCGATCGGTTATGCCTTCATGTTCGGCTCAACTGCAGGCGGTTGGATCGGCACAAGCGGCTTTTTGTTGACCGGCGGTGAAGATGTTGCCGGATTGCCTTTGTTAGCCTTCTGGTTCTTCCAACTGGTGTTTGCAGGAACCGCCGCAACCATTGTTTCAGGCTCAATGGCAGAACGCACCCAGTTCAAGTCTTACCTGGTTTATTCCTTCTTCATCTCGGCCTTCATCTATCCCATTTCAGGGCATTGGATCTGGGGCGGCGGCTGGCTTGCTAGCCTACCTTTCGGCGCCGGGTTTAAAGATTTCGCCGGTTCCACAGTAGTGCATAGTGTTGGCGGCTGGCTCGGTTTGATCGGCGCATTAGCGCTCGGTCCCCGCCTTGGCAAATTCACCAAAGATGGAAAACCCCGCTTGATTCCCGGCCATTCCATTACCCTGGCTGTCTTGGGTGTGTTCATCCTCTGGCTTGGCTGGTTTGGTTTCAACCCCGGTTCACAACTTGCCGCGGATGGCTTCAATGCAGAAATCATTTCACTGGTGGCGGTTAACACAAATATCGCTGCTGCAGCAGGCGGCCTGGTGGCCATGATCATCAGTTGGCTGTTTATCACCAAGAAACCTGATCTTTCTGTCACCTTAAACGGTGTGCTGGCCGGTTTGGTCGCCATTACTGCGCCATGTGCTTTCGTGACTCCTGTTTATTCCATCGTGATCGGTGCAGTTGCGGGTGTGGTTGTTGTTTACGGCGCTATTCTGCTCGAGAAACTCAAAATTGACGACCCCGTGAGTGCAGTTCCCGTCCATTTGATGAACGGCATCTGGGGAACCCTGGCAGTCGGCCTATTTGCCACCGAAAACGGCGTCACCGGTTTAATTGCCGGCAATTCAGCTCAATTATTATCTCAAACCATTGGCGTGTTAGCTGTTGCTGCCTGGTGTATGATCACCGGTGTGGTGCTCTTCTTTGGCATTCTTAAAGGTATCGTTGGCTTGAGGGTCAGCAAAGCCGAAGAAATGGAAGGTCTCGACATGACCGAACATGGCACAGAAGCTTACGCACCCGATATGGTTAACGCGCTCGAGTAACCGAAGCCGAAGTTCCTGTTAACAATTCTCAGAAACTAGAGGTCAACCTGGTTTGATCTCTTGTTTCTTTTACTGAATTGATCCTAAGTATTTCAGTTTCTGTTGAGGACTAAACCAATATTACCCGAACGGGTAATGTACTCATTCTTATTTTGACTTATTGTGTTGCATTTCAATGATTCAGCGACCAAAATGATTCAAAATATCGCCCTATCGGGTAATTATCAAAAGCAAATGAAACCTTTAGAATGTAAGCATTGATTAACAAAGAAAGAGGTGCTCAATGAACTTTGATTCGATATCTGCTTTTTCTACACCTTTGTTTATCTACGCAGTGATGGGAATCATCGTCACCCGCATTCAACTTGATCAGGTTAATCCAAAAGGGTATAGCTGGCTTCAATGGCTGCAATTTATGGTGGATGTTTTAAAGAATGTCTTGTTGTGGCCATTGGTACTTTTCATCGAAAAATCTCAACAATGGCTTGAATCCACTGCCCCGGTTGAAGAAGTCAACCCGGTCAAAGAACTGGCATCAGCAACAGCCAGCAAAACACACAAATAACTCAGAGATACTTCATCTTCTTTTTCTTCCGTTCTCTGAAACCTATTCAAATCTACACTTGGCAGATTGAAGTTCAGTTCCTGCTTCATCGAGGTCAACCTGAATATCTTCCGGTCTTACGTCCTCTCCACAGGCATTACTTCCCGCGGAACTCGCGGTAGTTGACACTAAAGATTCAAGATTATAAGCAGCATTCAAATCCCGGTCATGATGTGTGCCACAAGATGGACAATCCCACTCACGATCATTCAAGCTAAGTTCATCATTTTTGTGCCCACAAAAATGGCAAATCTTACTAGACGGAAAGAAACGGTCCGCTAACAAGACTTCACATCCATACCATTGACCTTTGTACATCAGTTGTCTTCGGAACTCGTAAAAACTAACATCTGCGATCGCTTGAGCAAGGTGGTGATTTCTTAGCATCCCGCTAACGTTCAAATCTTCAAGTACCACAACTGACTTGGTTTTCGCCAGCAGACTGGTTACCTGATGAATTGATTCCTTGCGAATATTACTTACTCGTAAATGCGCTCTTGCTAATTGTTGTACAGCTTTCTTGCGGTTTGCACTTCCCTTCTTCCGTCGAGAAACAGTTCGTTGGAGTCGAATTATCTTTACAAGATTAGATCTGAGTGCTTTGGGGTTCTCGAAAAACTTTCCATCACTTACTGTCGCCATTCTGGCAATCCCCAGATCCACTCCGCATTTTGGTTTTTCACTCCTTATTTGTTCTGGTATCTCAACTTCACATTGGACCGAAACAAACCATCTGCCGGCTCTCTCACTTAAGGTCGCGTTTAGTATATGAGCACCTTCTATAGATATATACCCGCCTTCCTTTAGACGGAGAATACCCAGCCTGGGCAATTGAATAGATTTTTCGTGAACATGAATCGCTCCCCATATTTGAAAGCTGCCAACCCCATGCTTTTTGCTCTTGAACTTAGGAAAACCAACCTTGCCTTTTAGTTTCCCTTGTTTTTTGAGCTTCACACGTTTGAAGAAGTGGTCAAAAGCTCGATCAAGATTGCGCAAAGCTTCTTGCGGTGCGGTCTTGGACACTTCATACATCCAACCTATCTCAGTACGCTTGAGAAGGTTCAATTCACGGTGGAGATCAATTGCCGTGGGTGTTTTCAATCCAGATTCAAATGCTTCCTTTTTCCGAGCGAGTCCCCAGTTATACGCCCACCGTGCAGCACCAGCGTGCTTTATACACCTGGTTCGTTGTTGGTTATTCAGATCAAGTTCAGTTTTATAGGCTCGCAGCACTTTCATAGGACAAATGTACCATTTTTTGGATACCTTTTCAAGTTATGGCTTGTGTATATTTTTTAACATGGAAATTTAGATTTAGAGTAACGGTATTTATCCCCTTATCAGAATCCGCCCTTATATAAATGTGATTTTTGCATAAAAAGCTTATTACAAAGTAGAATACAGCTCTACTGGCAGCTCATCCTGCGCTCAGAGTAGGTGGGTTTACAACCCTTAGAGACAACCGATGGTCTTGCGTAAGCGTAATACCCCGTGTTCTTGCAGTGGAGATAGTCGAAGTAAGGTTGCAAATACTTTACTTGAGATGACTTTTAATTGTTTCTTTCAGCTCAGCCATAAGGAAACGATCCCTTTCGAGATCAAATGGCTTCGAAGCCATCTGTTCTTTGGAATACGACCAGGGCAGATGGCGGCGAATCGCGTCGGGTTCATCCATATAACGCGGAACGATGTGGGCATGCAGATAGGGGTCCGCATTACTCATCATTCCATAGTTAATGCGGAAAGAATCAGTGACTTGCAACAAGGCATCGCCTATAATGCTCATATCCAGCATAAAACGGGCGCGAGCCTGGTGGTCAAGTGTATTAATCGACTCAACCACCGGGTCGGCCAACAGGATGCAATATCCACGCAGATATTGCATATCTGCCAGTGCCACCCAACCGGAGGGGACGCGGCAAATGATGGTGGGGTTGGTGCCACTGCGGGCGGTTTCGATGCGGGTCAGAAAGTTGGATTCGGGCATAGTGATTATTCAGCCCGAAAAGGTGCTTGAGAGTCAATGTCCCCTACAAATTGAGGCAGATCGGTGTGTCCGAGGTTCTGACGGATGGCGGCGTTCTCGCCGGTATGATACCAGTAGTGGTAAATGACGCGCTGCAACAGATTGCCCCAGATAAATTTAGTGGTCTTGCCGTTCTTGACCACGAAGCTTTTCAATTTTTCAGTGGTAATCGTATCAAGGAAGGCATCCGCGGCTTTGGTGGTTTTCTTCCAGGCTTTTAACATCTCGTCCAGATCAGGGGTACTGGCTGGGGCGCCGTAGGCAAACAGGTCGTTGAGTTCTGGCTTCAGAATTTCGCCCTGGCCGTAAGTGACAAAATAGCGCTGTTCATGCCAGGCCAGGTGGCCGACGTTCCAGGAGATGCAGTTCATGGGTAGAAGGCGTTTGGCTGCGTCTTCGGGGGAGAGTCCTTTGAGGCAGCGATTGAATTCGCTGCGTGTGAAGCGCAGTTGGTCCACGAGGGGATGGGTCATTGGGTGCTCCTTGAAGATGTGAATAATGATGATTTTACACGAATTGGTTAATAATAAACCCGTGGGTAATAATAACCCCCACGGGTTTATTATTTTTTACTGTAATAAATAGGCTTTGGGAAAACCGAATTGTGTACTGATTTAAGCCAGAACCTTTTTCTTCATACGCCTTTTTCTGCAAGCGTACGGGATTTTCCAGTCTTGATTATAAAACGAGTCACGGCGCCGATAGCCAGACCTTGCAAAATATCATTGAGATGCATCTCAAACCCGGGGAAACCCACCACAATAGTGTGGACGCCAATCGTACCTGCTGTAACGACAGCCAAGAAAACCAGCATCCAGGCCCACCACTTTTGAGGGGATTTCACACAGCAAAAGAGCCGCCAGCCGATAAAGGCAAAGACTAGCATAACAGCCAAACTCATAATCATCGAATTCATATTGCCCTCCTGAAGCAATTCTTCTCTTGGTTGAATACCAGTAAGAGATCTGCTTTTTTAACCCACTAATAATGATTATAGAATCTTTCTTCAAAGAATCAAGTTCTTTATATTAAATCCTAATAACTTCAACCGCAAGATTTTTGAATTGAAGAGCAGACCCCCGCGGATTTGAAATCTACAGGAGTCAAAACAGTACTATTTCTTCGCTATGAAATCTTTTACTTTTTGAGCTTTTTCAAATCGCCCCATTTTTTGATAGGCATCCGCTTCATGTTCCAGAGTGATGACCGGAATATGCATGCCCTCAAAATCCACCCAGTCGCGGCAAGAAGCCAAATCAACCGCTGTATCCCATTTTTGGTCGGGGAGTTTGTGCTGCATATCGCCCATGATTTCAATTTTTATGCCGTCCATTTCAAAGGCGCCAAAGTAAGAGCGGATCCGCTCCGACGCTTTGAAATGCACCAATTTTGCGAGGTATCTGACCAATCGTCTTTCAATTTCGTATGCGCCCTCTTTGTCGGTTTGCAGGTCAATATCATGGATCTCCATCTGCATGCCTTGCAGCACCATGCCTAGGCTGCCGGTGACCGCCCAATTAATCGGTTTACGGTCCGGGTTGGTCAATTCGGGAAAAAGTTTTTGAAATGCGTTCAATATTTTGGGATCGATCATCAACAGCTTTCCTTTACAACACCAAAGCCATCAGCATTTCGTCGTACATGCTGCCATTGAGATAAATGGCCATGGGTTCCACGCCGTAGACGGTGAAACCGCAGCGTGTGTAGGTTTTGATGGCACGGGTATTGGTGGTAACCACGGCCAGCTTGACCACCTTGACACCCTTCTCCATAGCCCAGGCGGTGCAGCGCGAGATCAACCCTTCAGTGATTTGGTTTCCGCGGAAGTCTTCTTTGACATACACCCCCCAGATGGTTGCGGAGTGCTGTAATTTGGGTGAGCTCTCTCGATGGATGCCGCACATACCCACCAGATCCCCTTCGCAATCGGCAAAGAAGACCGACCCGGCTTGTCCAAGATCGTTCAGACGCTGCTCCCAAAAAGTGGAGGGAAAAGCAAAATTGGTGGCGTAATCCGAGCTGAAGGCTTCAGGGTGGTTGTGAAGTGCTTCAAGCCTGAGAGCGCGAAAGGCTGGTGCATCCGTGACGCGCGCGGGGCGCAGGGTAATCTCTCCCCTGCCGGTTTTCATGTAGGTATCCATGCAAAAATTGTACAGCAAGAGAATAATTTTGAAAACCACAAGATTGATTTTTCAAATATAAAAATGATTGACGCAAATTTGACGATAGGTGTGTATTATTTTATTAAAAAAATTACTTATCAAACAATTTTTAAATTCCTCAAGGGGGTATTTAGCCTTAACCTTTTACATTTATCGGGAAATGTGACAAGAAAGGAATAATTCATGAAGAATTTGAAAAAAATGCTGCTACTTATCGTTATTTTATTGATTGGTTCTGGGTGTGCCAACAAACCGGAAACACAAGTTCAACCTTCTCCTCAACCCACGAATACACCGCTGCCGGCCTTCATTCAAATAACAACTACCCCAACGCGTTCCCTTATCACAGCGACGCCAGAAGAACCGCGTGATCTCAAAATTTCACTTGAAGGCGCAGATGTTATGGCTCTCGAGCAGCAGTTGCTCTCGTTAGGCTATGCAGAGACCGGTTTGCTGGACGGCGTATTTGACGCCCAGGTTGAAGCCGCGGTCAAACACTTTCAACTGCTCAGCAATCTTCCGATCACCGGTGTGGTGGATGAAGTCACCCGCGGGGCGCTTGCTGACTCAAACCCTGCACCTTATTATCTGCCGCCAGCCTTTCCGGGCAAGGTATCTCCGGTGGATGCCTCTAGCATTGTGTGTGACGATCATGCACTTCAAGATAGGCTGGCTGTGCTGGAGTACATCCAACCCGGATCAGAAGAATGGTCGATTGGCGCCTTTGGACCTGAAACCAAAGATGCACTGATTCAATTTCAAAAGAACACCATGACCAAAACGGATGGCGTCCCTGACCTTGAAACCTGGATAAAACTTTTCAGCCCTATTCCGCACTGGACCTTTGGCGGTGTGACTGTCTCGGTTGAACCGTGGACAACCACTTTATATCCGGCTGAACAGAATGTCGTTGCCATGACCTGGGATGGTTCAAGATTGTGGCTGGCAGTGAGCAAAGGCAGCAGCGTGTATGAAAACTACCTGATCCGCATTGATCCAGCCCAACACCCGGCCGAAGCCGTGAGTGTCATCCGCCCAAGAACGTGTGAGACGCAATACGCTCAAATTGACAATATGGTTTTCGCCGGCGGAAAAATCTGGCTTTTATACAATGCCGATGCGGAGGGTAATCCGGTTCCGCTGTTGCAAAGCATTGATCCTGAAAGCGGTGTGGCGCGAACCCCGTTTGAATTCGCAAGCTGCCCAGACGGTTACTGCACACCTGCCACCGGCATGGGGGTGACGAAAGGCCAGCTTTGGGTGGCAGCCAATGACCGCGCCTATTCGATTGATCCGTCTTCAGGCAGGGTGCTCGTTTCACGCCCGTTTGGCTATCTGGCAAGCGGCAACATGGTTTTTGATGGCCAGTGCTTTTGGTACCAGGGCGAAGCAAACGTCTCCTCATTCAATCCTCTTGGCGGCGCATGCAGGCAATCCAACGCGGATAACATGCTTTTTTATGGACTGCCCGAAACCGACGGCACCCTGGTTTGGACGGCCAATTATGACGGAACTTTCTCTCAACTGAACTTGAATACCGGCGTCACCATCGTGCTTGATCCCATCGTCAGCAGTCCATCCGCGATGGTGTATGGCGGCGGTATTTTGTGGGTTGCAGACAATGACACCAGATCCGTAGTAGGTTATGCGCCAGATGGCAGCATTGGAGACCCAATTCCGCTCAATGGTGAAATTCCTTCGCTGATGGTCTATGAATCTGACCATCTGTGGGTGTATTACTGGGAAAGCAGCAACGTTGAAGTCATCAATGTTGAGAATTATCAGATCAGGCCTGTGATGCGCACTGCCACACCGGTGTTTACGGCAACCCCCTCACCCACCCAACCTGTCTTAACCCGTTCGCTTTTATTAACGAATCCCAACATGCAGGGCGAGGATGTGCTGCAACTGCAAAACGCCCTGCTCGACCTTGGATATTCAGAACTTGGAGTGCCAGACGGTATGTTTGGCAAGTTGACCGATAAAGCCGTGCGCCGCTTTCAAGAAGAAAACGGATTAGTGGTAGACGGCGTTGTCGGACCGATCACTTGGGAAAAGATATTTTCAAAATGACCCATTGGATAAACAAGAAGGAGTTGAAAATGAACAAACGATTTACTACCGTATCCATCTTAATCGTCATTTTAATCATGCTCTCGGCAGCCTGCAGCCTGGGAAAGAAAACCCCATCCCCATTAGGTGAAGAATACCGCAGCGAGATAGGCGGTTTCACCATCAGCAAGATCAATGGATACAATTTTGAGGACGCCATTGGAATTGTCAACATGACCGCGCCGGACGGGTCCATTGAAACCGGGCCAGGTGTGATGGTGATGGGCGGCATCATGGAGCAGGAATTAACCAATGAAGATCTGCTCGAAACTATGAAAACCCAGGCCACCACTATTGAGGTAGGTAAAGCCAAAAAAACGAAAGTGGATGGGGTCAATGGATTGTTGGCCGATCTGTCAGGTGAATACAACGGCGTCGAGATCAAGGGCAAGATCTTTGTGGCCATGTTTACACCTAAACAGGAATTTATCATGATGGCGCTTTCACCTGAAGAAAATTGGAAAGAGCTTGAACCAATTTATGATGAATTGCTTGACTCAGTTACCTTTTTCGAGGCTTCAACCTCCTCTGCGATTACCACTGAAAATAATGAAGCGCCCATACAAGTCAATGAAGAACCCCAATTAATTCGCCAATGGGCAAGTGAAGCTTATGCTGAATCAGAATACTCGTCCACAGACTGGTCCGCCTCGCAAGCCACGGGTGCACCGAATGTTGATTCGTGTGGTGATAACAGTTTTGCCTGGGCTTCAAGCTCTTCATCCGGCACTGATTCGATTGAATTGATATATGACATTCCGGTCAGCCCGACTGAAATTAATATTTATCAATCCTATAATCCCTCCCAGGTGGTTGAAGTAGACATCATTGATCTGAACGGCGAAGCCTGGATCGCCTGGAGCGGCGAGCCCGAATATGTCGAAAACTGCCCTGATCTGATGACCATCACGCTCGAATTGGACGATCCGCTTTATATTGATCGGGTGGTGGTCTATATTGACCAATCGGTGCTTCAAACCGGCTATAACGAAATTGACGCCGTTGAACTGGTTGGCATGACCATGGCAGGTCAGTCCATCACATCATCCAATCCTGATCCAAACAGCAGCACCAGTGTTGAAGAAACAGCCATAGCAGTGAATGACAATCTGCCCGTACCCACCAACTATTCAGGATGGATGGCCGATGATGTTTATCAGGGATGGATCAATATTATCGTCAACGAGACCAAGGTCAAAGATCTCGACAAGATCATGACCATCAAAGGTGTCAAAAGCACCGAGAATTGGAAGCCCCGCCCAGACCATGCCGACACCTTTATTTATGAGATGGGTCCTGTGGGGATGAAAGGATACATCAGTGTCACCACTGACGGCATCGTGTATAAAAAGAGTCTATCATCTAACACCTACCCTGACGATTTCGGTTTGGCAACAGTGACCCGGGCAACCTACGAACAACTGGATGCCATCTACCAACAAGATTATGTCATCCCCTATGCGGTCATGGCCAATATTCTGCAATCTCCAGGCTTTCTCCGTGAACAATATTTCCGAACGGACGATAACAAAATGGTCGCAATATATGAATGGCTGGCACCCAATGGCGACCGAATCTCGGGTGCTTTCTACAATGGGCTGCTTACAGGTATGGCGGGGTTGGCTTATATCCCGGCAGAATGAGGTGCGGGCTAAAAGAATTTTTCCTCACACTTAACGGAACCCTTTATTTATGTGACAATGAATATAAACCACACTCTCTTGAAATTGAAAGGGAGTGTGGTCATTTGTTAAGGAATGAGATTTGCTTCTTGCGAAATTCGACTATTTGACTAATTTGCAGAGATTGATGTCTTTGTTTCGAATTTTGTTTTTAGTTTGTCATAGCTGACATTTCCGAAAGGGCAGTATTTGATACAAAGTGTACAGCCATTATCATTAGAAAATGGCATGGCACATTTGGTATGGTCAATGTAAGTAGGACCACCATCTGGATGAACTTTTGTAACTGGAAAAATTGCATCTGCCGGGCATTTTTGAACACAAATATTGCAGGATTCACAATACTCACGCACCCATTGATGTTGATTTTCTTGAGAAAATGGCAGGTTTTCAATATCTGTGTATACTGCTGCCAAGCGCACACGAGGACCGTTTTGGCGTGTAATGAGAAGCCCATTTTTTCCTGATATACCCAAACCAGTGTCAATGGCCACAGGAACATAATTCACGTCTCCCCCAACTGCTGGACCCGCATGGGCATTGTAACCACGTTGGCGCAAGAAATCGGCTACTTTATTCACAATAACGCCAACTTCATAATAAGTTCGCCAGATCTCAATGTAAGAAGAAAGAGAGGGGGCTTCTCGAATTTTGTCCCGATTCATTTCTATCGTAAATACCATCGCATTAGGAAATAAGATACGAAAGTCGCGAAAGATATAGCGCGGATTGACAATTGAATACCCAATTTCGGCAACACCAAGGCTTTTTGCAAAGGATTCAACCTCGAACAGAGTTTGAGGGTCGATATTCTTTTTCCCCTTATACGGGTTTTGGCGAATGCTGTAGGCACTTTTCCACATCCCACGCACCGAGCCTAACAAATACTTGCCTACATCACGCATATGCTTAAATCGAGCCGCCAGGTTGCCGTAATCAATCACCAATAATGGCACAATCCTCGGATGGCGTGCTTCTGAATGGCTTGCTATTGGGTGATCTTGCTTTCGCAAGTATGGTTCAATCGTCAGAAACCAGGGCGCTTTCTTGATTTTTTCAGAGAGCAAGATGCGTTTCATACCAATAATTCCTTTCCATCTTTATTTTCAACAGCTTTTCTATCAACCTATATATGGAACTGCGGCGCTTTGGGGTTACCTTTGAAACGAACCTTGACCTTTTCGTAGCCCATTTCGCTGAAAGGACAATTTGCCAGGCAAACTGCGCAGCCGTAATTTTGGTTGAAATAGTCACGACAGGCACCATGCTCAATACACTGAATTCCCCCATCTTCATTTACTCTGGGTTGTTCGAAAATCGCCTGAACAGGGCAACCCCTAATACACTTTTTGCACATCGAGCAAAACTCTCGAACCCATATATGTTTATTCTCAGTCTGAATTGGCAAGTTTGTGATATTTGTATAGATTGTGTTTATACGCAGGTGAGCACCTTGATTGGGAGTGATCAATAAACCATGATAACCAATAGCACCCAAGCCGGCAATCTCACCGAGTTGAGAATAATCAGTTATTCCGCCAAGAGCAGTTCCAGGGTATGCAGCAAATCCGTTGTGCCTCATAAAACGTGCTAATTTATTGCCAATTCGAGCAAGGTTGCCATATCCTCTGGCTACTTCCAGAAAGGCATCAAAACTTGGTGCCTTCGAAAATCTATTTTTATCCATTTCTACAGTGAAAATCACAGCATATTCATAAGGGATACCTTTATGTGCGAATATGGTATTTCGAGGAACACGAACGTAGCGGATATCGGCAACTCCTGCTGAAAAAGCCATTTTCTCTAGCGCGGTTAGAAATTCGGGTGAAGCCGAAGAATGTTCAGGCTGGAATTTCCCATCATACATGCGAGCGCTCTGGATCATGCGCATGCGTAACGGTAGCATTACAGGCAGGAAGGAGAGTATCTGCCGAAGGGTCAGCTTCGACATATACATATCATCGAAGGTCAAATGAGGACTGTCAAAAGCTGTACGCGGTCTTGATCTAGAGTCGGGTTTTACCAGGGTTTGAAAGTTATCCAGTTCTCTATCGAAAGAGGCTAACATACTATCCAATGAAGGCTTTGTATTACTTCCACCCATTATGGTTTTTAATACCTTACTAAATTGATTCATCAGTCCTCTTTTATTGTTAGCAATCACTTACTATAATTTATCATTAATTTTATTGTAAGTCAATACTTACATATGCTATAATCTTTTTAGGAGCAGGAAATGCCAAAAATAATCGCTGATAATCAAATATTTCAGGCAGTTATTAATATTATTGCTGAACGGGGGTATAGTGGAGCAACTACACGACAGATTGCTGAAACGGCAGGTGTGAGTGAAGTAACGCTTTTTCGTAAGTATGGCAGTAAAGCTGATCTTGTCAAACGTACGATAGGCTCATTGGTTATGCAGACCGGCTTCCAAAGTGCGACAATTTACACAGGAAATCTACAGGCCGACCTCAGCCGGGTGCTTCAAGCGTATAAAGCTTCGGTGGTTTTGTATGAACACTTTTTTATAGCATTGTTTGCCGAAATCAACCGCGTCTCTGAGTTAGCTGATTCCTTTTCAAATGCATTGGGTTTATATCATTCGATTGGCAAACTTCTTGAACAATACCAAGAAGAAGGCGTGTTGAGGAAAGAAAATGTAAATCATAGTGTTGCATCCCTACTTGGACCATTAATTTATTCATCAATGATCGCACGTTCTGCAGGGAATGATTTTATGCCACCATTGGATATTGAGTCTCATATCCAGTTTTTTATTCAAGGTCGTTCTCGGTCTATGGAAAGGCAGGAGTGAGCACAAGATTGCAACAATTTTGAAAATTCACAGTGCTCTCTCCTTTTCCTTTCACTTTTTCACCTCGAGCCGATAACTATAAAAAATAAAACGAGAATTTTAACCGAATAGACGGTCATTTAGGATATAACCTAAATGTTCTTTTTACCCTATTTCCTAATCCTGTTTTCTATACTTATTTTCAAGTCTTGACATTCGGCATAAGAAGTGTAGAATATGACTAATCAGTCATATGACTGGTCAGTCACAATCAAAGGATAGAGAATGCCGCTGCAAACATTTGAAAACCTGCCTGAAGACAAAAGACAACGAATCATCGATTGTGCTGTAGATGAATTTTCTCAGCATGATTACGCAAGCGCCTCCATCTCAAAAATTGTTGCCAATGCCGGTATCGCCAAGGGCAGCTTGTATCAATATTTTAATGATAAGAGTGATCTCTATTCATATTTGCTTGATCTTGTCTCGCAAACAAAAGCAGAAATGATGGCTAAAGCATTCCAACAAGAGAAACCGCTTCCCTTTTTTGAGTCTCTTCTTGCCTTATTCTCAGTCATGGCGAATTTCGAGCTTCAACATCCAAAATTGGCAAAGATCGGTTACAAAGCCACCAGCGGAAAATCCCCCCTGCCTGAAGATCTGTTGATCAAAGGCAAACACTCCACTATTCAATATTTTGTAACCCTGATCAACCAGGGCAAGATCAGCGGAGAAATTATTTCCGATATTGATGCTGAGACTGCCGCTTTCATCTTTGTGTCTGCGCTTTCAGAAATGGGCAACTTTGTCTCTGCAAAGTCACTCACAGATAACACCATAGACAACACAGGAAAACCCACCCCGGCTCAACTCTCTGAAATAGAGAGGCTTTATCAACAAGTCATCATGATCCTCAAAAACGGGATCGCAAATAAAGGATAATCAAAATGAACTATAACCTCGAAAATAAAACCATTATCGTCACCGGGGCCAATTCAGGCATCGGAAAAGCTGCTGCCATCCAACTGGCAAAATTAGGTGCTACCGTGGTGATGGCCTGCCGGTCAGTGGAACGCGGCCAAAAAGCGTTGGATGACGTGAAGGCAAAATCAAAAAGCTGGAAGGTTGATCTAATGCAGGTGGATATGTCTTCACAGACCTCCATCAGAAATTTTGCCGCTGCCTTCAAAGCCAAATACAGCAAATTGGACGTGCTCATCCACAACGCTGCCAACTTTGACCATACCTTAAAAACGCCAGAGCTAACCGAAGACAGAGTTGAAAAGGTATTCGCCACAAACCATGTGGGTATCGTGCTCTTGACTCACCTTTTGCTGGACCTGCTCAAACAAAGCGCTCCCAGCCGTATCATTACAGTGGCATCCAAAGGGCTGATGATGTATCCGTTATTGGATATTGAATTTGACAACCTGAACGGTGAACGAAAGTTCAACATGCAGCACGCCTATTACCATGCCAAACTTGCCCAAGTTATGTATACCTACGATCTGGCTGAGCGACTCAAAGAAACAGGTGTAACTGTCAATTGTGTGCGGGTGACCAACGTTGCCCTGCCCGATGACCGATTGACCCACCTGCCAGTATGGATGCGAAAAATATATAATCTCAAACGGAAAATGTCCATCACCCCTGAACGACAGGCAGAGACTTACGTTTATCTTGCAGCAGCCCCTGAACTCGAAAAGGGCACCGGAGGTTATTGGGATGAAAACAATAAACAAGTAACCTCAAACAAGAATTCATACAACCAGGCAACCTGGCAAAAATTAAGAGAAGTAACCGAAAAGATGGCTGGAGTAAAATAGTAAAACGCAAAGAAAAACACACCCTTATTGAAAAGAAATCAACAAAGGTGTGTTTTATAATCTTACTTAATTCATAGTTAAACCGGGAAGTTATCAAATAGTGATCGCATGTTCTTCGCGTATGCCCGAAAAGCATCTCTTCCCTGATCCGTCAGGCGCAGCATGGTAAGGGGCCGTTTGCCTTTAAAACTTTTCTCAATATGCAAATAACCAGCTTCTTCCAGTTTAGTTAAATGGGCTGAAAGATTGCCCCAGGTCAGGCCGGTTTGATTCATCACGAAAGTGTAATCAGCACTTTCGAGCATATAGAGTAAAGCTGTGATCTGCATGCGTGCGGGTTCGTGCAGCACCCGATCGATGGATGAATAATTCGATCTTTCAGTTTGATCGGGATTTTCACTCATGGTGATCCTCAATTTTTATAAGTGGATATCGATAAAGAAAACGAACCAACAACACAATTCCAGGAATAACGATTATCAAACCGATCGCTACTGCATAGATGATTTGGTTGAAATACACCATAAGAAATACTGCCAGCGCCATGAGAAAGGAAATATAGAATCCACGCAAGAAATCCGAAAAGTAAGTAATGATAGTCATTCCTGCATAAACAATCAGCGACGCTATCAAAGAGACAAGGAGATGCTCGTTCAGCCTCCCTTCGGAAAATCCTAATTTCCATCCAAAAGCAGTAGCTAACAAAAGCAAGACCTGAAAAGATACAACGATACTAATGAAAAGAATCATTAGTCGCTTTTTTTGTTTTCTGGTTTCGCCAAAAACAACCTGGCCTAATCTTGGAAAGGTGATAAATTTTTTACCCAAGTAAAACAGACTATAGGCAATTAATAATGAACCAACCATCATAGCTATATTTATCCAACTGTATCCCGTTTTCGGATGATAGATAAAAAATCCCATAGAAATAACAACCAAGCCGTAGTAGATATCCCATAGCCCATCTTGATAAGTGGATCGGAAAGCCCGTTTCTCGATTTCTTTGAGATTCAGAACGCTATTCATATTTTTCTCCATTTCACTAATTACTTTGTACTACAGAGTTATTTATAGTATATAGTTTTTTTGGAGTAAGTCAACCCCTGATTTAAATCAAAAATCCCCGCAAGTATGCGGGGATTTGTAGCTCTAAAGGATAATATTAAACAGATACCCGGTAAGAATAAAGGCGACTGCCAGGATGGCAATGAAAATGCCCAGCAATTTGGGTTTAAGCACCCGCCGCAGAATGATCATCTCTGGCAGGCTCAATCCGACCACAGACATCATAAAGGCGAGCACTGTTCCTAACGAGGCTCCTTTTTCCATCAACGCACTAACCACGGGGATGACCCCGGCTGCATTGGAATACAAAGGCACCCCCAACAATACAGCGGCGGGTACACTCCACCATGCCTGTTTTCCCATGATCCCAACAAGCGCCGACTCGGGTACATAACCGTGGATGGCGGCGCCGACAGCGATGCCAACAATCACATAGAGCCATACCTTGCCGACGATCTCACGCACAGACTGCCAGGCACGGGTAAGCCGATCAGACCAGGTCAGATGCTCCACCACTCCCCCGCCCGAAGATTGGATCTGCCAGACAAAATCTTCAACGTTTTTTTCAAGGTGGAGTTTTCCGATCAACATGCCGGCCAAAATTGCAATGATCAGCCCGGTCACCACATACAAGCCGGCCACCTTCCAGCCAAAGAGACCAAAGAGCATGACCACAGCCACTTCATTAATGGTGGGTGCAGCGATCAAGAATGAAAAAGTCACACCGAGCGGGATGCCGCTTTCCACAAAACCGATAAAAAGGGGCACCGCCGAGCAAGAGCAAAATGGGGTCACAATGCCCAAACCGGCTGCCAGCACATTGCCCACTCCCTGGCGCTTGCCTCCCAACATCTTACGTGTGCGTTCGGGGCTGAAGAAAGTTCGCAATATCGAGATCAGAAAAATCATGCCAGAGAGCAACAGCAAAATCTTGGGTACATCGTACAAGAAAAAGGCTATCGACTCACCCAGGTGAGAACCCTGCGCAAGACCAAACAAGCCATAAGTCAGCCAGTTGGCTAAAGGTTGTATATAGCTATACGCAACAACCCAACCCACAACCACCATGCTCAAAAACAAAAGCTGTTTCAGAGATAATGAGGGTTTCGCTTCGATCGGTAAATTTGAATTTGAAATCAATTTAAGCAGCTTTCAGCCAGCCGGTGATTTCAGCTTCGGTCGGGATGCGGCCAGAGCAGAGCACCTTACCATCTACAACCAAAGCCGGTGTGCTCATCACTCCGAATTTCATAATCTCGGCGTAGTCTGTGACATGATCAAATTCAGCTTCGATTTGGTTGTCTTCGGTTACTTTGCGCGTGATTTGTTCAAGCCGTTTGCAGTTGGCGCATCCGCCGCCTAAAATCTTTATATTCAACATATCCTTCTCCGTTAGTCTGCAGCCATTGCTGCTGTTGTTTCTTTTGTCCAAAAATTTTTCTTGCGTAGATATTTTCCCAGCTGCACCAGTCCGAGCATAATGGGAACCTCCCAGAAAAGACCCATAGTGGTGCCCAGGGCAGCCAGTGACCCCACGCCATACATTGAAACTGCCGCTGCAATGGCAATCTCAAAATGACTAGAAGAACCGATCAAGACTGTGATGATGCCTTCCTTATAGCGCAGCCCAAACAGTTTTGTGAGCAGCAAGTTTATACCGACTACAATCACAAAACCGAGAAGCAACGGTATGGAAACCAAACCAAGCAAATCAAAATTACCAAGCAGGACTTTTCCATTCAATGAGAAGAGGATCACCAAGGTCATCAAAAGTGCGCCAATGGCTACCTTACCTACAGCCGGCCGGTAAGTATCATGGAACCAAACTTCACCTTTGTTCTTGATCAACAAATGCTTGCTGATCATGCCAATCACCAACGGCGCACCAATAAAGACCAGGGCGGAAACTAATAAAGCCCAGCGGTCAATTTGAATGTTTTGAATGCCGGTTAACAGTGAAACCACAGGCACATAGAGGAACATGATGGTGATGGTATTGATGCTGGTGGTAATGACGTTTTGCTCCTGGTTGCCATCGGCCAGCTTGCCCCAAACCAGCACCATGGCGGTGCAGGGGCTGGACCCCAACAGAATGATGGCCACCATTAATTGTTCATAACCTTTCAGGAAGATGTTGGCCAAAACAGCCGCCACAATCGGCGCGATGATCCAGTTGGCAAAAAGGGTCAGAAAAATCGGCTTGGGAGACTTGCGCAGCTTTTTAATCTCAGAAATCTGCAGATTGAGCAGCGCCGGATACATCATTAAAAATAAACAAATGCCAATGGGAATGGATATGCCGTTGATTTGCCATGAATCGATCGTCTCGCCAATTCCGGGAATGGTTTGAGAAAGCAATAACCCAACACCCATACATAAAGCAACCCAGACAAATAAATACTTTTCAAACTTACTCATAATGCCTCCAGATTGTTATTGATTATTTACAAGGGGGACAAACCGGTTCTCTTTCGGATGGTATTTCTGGATTAATGAAAACTGCAAGCATTTGCTGAAGTTGACCAAGTTTCTCATGATCCACTGAATACAAGATCCAGCGAGCATCATCAGGTTTACGTCTTGAATGGATCAATTCTGCATTTATTAATACATGCATGTGATGTGAAATCAGATTATTTGAAAGCCCAGTGAGTGAGCCCAATTCACAGTTGCAGTGAACACCGTTTAATAACATGCTGAACAGCTTTAAGCGGGTTGGGTCGCTGAGCACTTTAAAAACACTCGAAAGATAATCCAAATCCGTTGAGATTGATTCCATGGCGTAATAATACTTCAATACTCATTGAAGTATATAGTGATTTTTGTCACAAGTTTGAGTGTTTCGAACTCTGAATTAAAGCCTAATCTGGAATAATCTTGCCAAAGCCATTCCACCCCAGACTGCCGCAAAACCCAACACCAATTGCAAGAGAATATTCAATGCAAAATGGAAGTTCAATCCGTGTTTCAATAAAAAGACTGATTCATAGCCAAAAGTGGAAAAAGTTGTAAAGGCGCCTAAAATACCTACCACCAGAAAATTACGGGTATCCGTTGAGATTAGCTTGCTGTTTTCAGCCATGACTGCCAAAAATCCGATCAACAGACAGCCTGCCACGTTTACCAGCAAGGTGCCCATGGGAATTTGCGTTTTCGTTTTAAAAAGCTGCATCGAAAGAATTGCCAGGTAACGTAAAACCGCACCAATAAAACCGCCAGCACCAATGATTAGAATGTCTCGCATGTGATGAACTCCATATTGAAAATCAGGAGTCATCAGTATCGAGGCGGTTACGGGCGGACTCCATCGCCGCAAGAACGATTTTACTTCAAACCAACTCAATTAGGTTGATTTATGTAAATCAAGACAAATCATCACCTTTCCAGTTTTTAAGAAAAAAGTTATAGTTAATTTTCAATTTAGGCAGCCAAAAACAATTATCAGGGAAATCAATGCAAAGATTGCCAATGAGAAGAATCATCCAGTTGATCGTGATCATACTTGCCATCATGTATGTAGTGGTCAGTTACACACAAATTCAAACCATCATAGAAACGCTGCGTCTGGGAAACTTTCCTTTTTTAGTGGTGGCGTTTATCTTTGAGTTTATTTGTTTATTTAATGCAACTGCAGTTTACGGCTCGCTTTACCGATTGGTCGGCATGAAAGAAACACGCTGGAATTTGTTTCTTCTGACTACGGCATCCACTTTTATCAGCATGATCGCCCCGAGCGGCGGAATGAGCGGTCTGGCTGTGATCATCGATTCAGCCAAACAACGCAAACTATCCTCTGGCCGGGTGTTGGTGGTTGGCATTCTTTATTTGCTTTATGAGTATGCTTCACTGCTTTGTGTGGTCACCGTCGGTTTTGTCGTGCTGCTGCGCCGCGGACATTTGGCGGTTGGTGAAATCTCGGCCGCCTTGTTTATGTTGGCCATTGCACTGGCTGTCGGCATCGTCCTCTATTTGGGATATAAATCGCAGCGTCGTCTTGGACTTCTTTTGACAGGTCTTTCACGATGGGTAAACCGCAGAGTAAGACGTATCTTTCACCGCGACCTGATCAACGTGGGTAATGCATATTTTCTTTCAACTGAAATTGCAGACGGCATTTCCACCATTCGCGCCAAACCCAAGAAACTGATCTGGCCGTTTTTATTCGCACTTAATAATAAAGCCATCTTGATCTGCGTTCTGGCTTTTACTTTTATGTCTTTGAATGTTCCCTATTCTGTTGGAACCATTATTGGTGGATTCAGCATTAGCCAACTGTTTTACTACATCTCCCCCACCCCAGGTGGCGTCGGCGTGGTGGAAGGACTTTTCCCATTGATTTTAGCCACCCTGCGGGTGCCTTTTGGCAAGGCCGTATTAATCACCTTTACTTACCGCGCCATTACTTTATGGCTTCCATTACTGGTTGGATTTATCTCTTTCAGGATATTGCAAAGACGTCACGAAAAATAGACTGAATGTCGAAAAATACTTTTATCCCTGCCACGGATCTGAGACTTCAATGCCAGTCGCTGAAAAGGTTTCACGATTGTAGGTGATCAGCACCAATCGTTTTGCACGGACTGTGGCTGCAATCAATCCATCGAAAGCTGATAAAGGTTTGTTAACAGCTTTCAATTCTGATACCAATGCTTTCCACTCTTTGAAAACTTCTTCATCAATTGGAATGATTTTGCCATTAAAGCGGGGTAATAGTTCTTTTTTCATCCAAGTACATAAACGTTCTTTTTGTTTACCGTCATCAATTTTATCGATGCAATAATTAATTTCACTGATCGTTACTGTGCTCAGATAAATTTCATCTTCATTAATAGCATCAATCCAGTGAGTTATCCAATCATCAGGTTTTGCATGCAATATTTCCACTAGCAAGGGCGTATCCAACACGTATTTCAATTTAGTAGATCCTCGGGGGTAATGGTATGGTCGCGCCGAAGATCAATCAGCGATAACGGTGATTTGCGAAAAAAACTTGAAAGGGTTCCCCTATTCTTGTTTAATTCCTTAAAATCGGAATATGGAAGAACAACCGCAATTTTTTCTCCATTTCGTTTTATCAATCGATGGTTATCTGGTGACAAGAAATAATAGGGCAATTTATTATTTATACTCTTTTCTCTATATTCTTTGAGTGATATTACTACAGCTATTTCTTTTCCACGAAATAAATAAACTTGCGGACCCCTGATCAAACACTCATCAATAATCAAATTGATGGGATTGGTGGTGTTTTCCAAATGCCATTTATTATCCATACCCCGCCCCTACAAATAAAGAAACTCCAACCAATAAAGAAATATGTTTTACATTAATAGTAAAAGTAACCTTGATAATTAGAATACATTCTTTTTATACTGTCCAGATTAGACTTAAACATGCACATTTTTTAATGAATAATTACATTTTGTCCAAATTCTGAATAGTAGATAAAACAAAAAATGATCGATACCTTTTTTATTACATAATCTTTTTCATTCATTTCAGGTAATATTTTATTATGGAACGCCCTTAAAAACGATGCAATAATAGGTTAATGGAAAACCCGTAATCTTATTAAGAAAATAAATTATCTTGCTATAAGGAGTGGAAGAATGGTTGGAATTGGAAAAATATCAAAAATCAGCTTCATTTTATCCTTCTTGTTTGCATCATTTTTCCCCGGATCCATCAATAAAGCATCGGCTCAAGAAATAAATCAACCTGATTCAGCCACTATTGCAGGAACCATGCAATCAGAATTGGGTTGCAGTGGAGATTGGATGCCAGGTTGTGAAACAACAAATTTAGTTTTTGATCCCATTTCAAATATTTGGAAAGCAACCTTCGTTGTCACACCAGGCAACGATCAAGATAAGAAAGGTCCGCGATATAAGGTTGCCCTTAATGGATCGTGGGATGAAAATTTCGGAAAGAACGCTTCAAGGGGCGGAGCCGATATTCCTCTAGTTGTCGATCAACAAATTGAGGTAACTTTTTATTACGATCACCTGACTCATGTTATTACTGACGATTACAATACGCCGATTCCGGTGGTTATCGGTGATTTTCAAAACCAATTAGGTTGTGAAAAAAATAATGATCCTGAATGTATGCGAACCTGGCTTCAGGACCCTGAAGGAGATGGTAATTTTGCTTTCACGACCAAGGCATTAAAAGCAGGCACCTATTCAGTCTCACTCTTTATTACCCAAAAGACGAATAGTACAACCGGGGAATCTACAACTTTTGAAGTTACTAAGGATAATGATGAAATCTATTTTGGATTCGACATGGTTAAACAACAATTAATTATCAGCACAACCGGTGCCCCCAAGGGAAGTCTTGCAAAACAAAAAGCGATTTGGGTCAATCAAGGTACAATTTTGTGGAATATTGTGGGTTCCTCCAAATATAAATACTCTTTATTCTATTCAGCCAATGCAACTCTTGAATTGACCTCGGACGGTATCACTGGTGGTGAAGAAATTCCGCTCACTTTCAGTAAATCCGGTCCAGGTAATGACGTATTGAATCAAAATCCGTACCTCTCTGGATTCTCTGCTTTCAAACTGGCAAAGGACGATTTTTCAAAAATCCCCGATATCTTGCGCAGTCAAATTGCGGTTGTTGTTCGTGATAATAAAGGGAAAGTGGTGGATGCTTCAGGAATTCAAATTGCAGGCGTACTTGATGCAATATATGATTATTCAGGATTGCTTGGTGTAGATTTTAACGAGCAAAACCCGACCCTAAGATTGTGGGCTCCTTCTGCAGTCTCTGTTGGTGTCAGGATCTATGAAAATTCAAGTGCTGTAGTCGGAAAATTTTACCCGATGATTCGCGATGATATTTCTGGTGTATGGTGTATCAAAGGCGAAAAAGAGTGGAAGAATAAATTTTACATGTATGAAGTTCAAGTTTTTAGCCCCAAGACAGGCAAAATTGAAAAAAATCTAGTTACCGATCCCTATTCTTTCAGTCTTTCTACAAACAGTTTGAAAAGTCAAATGGTAGATTTGGATGATTTGTCATTAAAACCTGAAGGATGGGACAACCTCGTAAAACCGGAACTTCTTAACCCTGAAGACATAGTGATTTATGAAATGCATGTTCGCGATTTCAGTGTACATGATGAAACTGTGCCTGAAAACCTGCGTGGAAAATTCATAGCTTTTACGGTTACTGAGTCAGATGGAATGAAACACCTGACCTCTTTGGCTGAAGCTGGATTAACACACATTCATCTTTTACCTGTGTTCGATATCGCGACCGTGAATGAAGACGATTCCACTTGGCTAAAGGTTGATGAAACCTTATTAAGAAACTATCCTTCGAATTCAGATCAACAATCGCTTGCCGTTTCATTGATCAAAGGAGAGGATGGATTCAACTGGGGATATGATCCCTACCATTACACGGTTCCTGAAGGCAGCTACGCGACCAATCCAAATGGATCTACAAGAATCGAAGAATTCAGAGAAATGGTCAAAGCTTTAAATGAAACCGGATTGCGTGTGGTGATGGATGTGGTCTATAACCACACTTCTCAAGCCGGACAAGACCCCAAATCTGTATTGGACAAGATCGTTCCTGGCTATTATTATCGACTGGATACCGAAGGAAATGTGACCACCAGCACATGCTGTCAAAATACTGCCACTGAACATAAAATGATGGAAAAACTGATGGTTGATTCGGTTATCACTTGGGCAACCAAATACAAAGTAGATGGATTCCGATTTGACTTAATGGGACACCATATGCTTTCCAATATGAAAGCCGTAAGGGCTGCCCTGGATGCATTGACCCTTGAAAATGATGGAGTGGACGGAAAATCCATTTATATCTATGGTGAAGGGTGGGATTTTGGAGAGGTTGCAAAAAATGCCCGCGGAATCAACGCCACTCAATTGAATATAGGGGGGACGGGAATTGGCGTATTCAACGACAGAATGAGAGACGCAGTAAGGGGAGGAAATCCATTCGATGATTTACGCCTGCAGGGATTCAGTACAGGTCTGTATATGAATCCTAACGCAGCTGAAACAAGAAAACCAGGCAACCAACTCGAAAAACTGCTTGACTATTCTGACTGGATTCGTCTTAGTCTAGCTGGTAATCTGGAAAACTATGTGATCAAGCGCTCAAATGGTGATTTAGCCGACGGGACTCATATCTTATATGGTGGATTGCAGGCGGGTTATACACTGGACCCACAAGAAAATATCGCCTATGTTTCTGCTCACGACAATCAAACACTATTTGATGCAATTCAAGTTAAAGCGGCAGCCAATACAAATTTAAACAACCGCATCCGAATGAACAACTTGGCTTTGAGTTTTCCAATGTTCAGTCAGGGTATTCCATTTTTTCATGCGGGAGAAGATATGCTGCGTTCAAAATCGTTGGATGATAATTCATATGACTCAGGAGATTGGTTCAATACCCTCAATTGGACTTATGAGAGCAATAACTGGGGAATCGGTTTGCCCATAGAAGGTTCAAACAATTGGGATATCTACCGTCCCCTTCTCGCCAACACCCAGCTTAAACCAAGTCCAACACAGATAACTTTCGCATCAAATGTATTCAATGAATATCTTAAGATCAGAAAAAGTTCACCTCTGTTTAGATTGACTACTGCAGAACAGGTTTCTAATTGTGTAAGTTTTTATAATACTGGCACCAAACAAATTCCTGGTTTGATCGTCATGAGAATTCAAGATACGAATGATTTGGACCCCAAATATAGTAATATCTTGGTCTTCTATAATTCAAATCAGAAAAACATTACCTTCACTGAAGAAACATTAATTGATCAGGCTTATCAATTACACCCGGTGCTTGTTGATTCTGTAGATCCAATTGTAAAAAATTCAGCATATGACGCTTCCAACGGATCATTCACAATCCCGGCGTTATCCACAAGCGTTTTTGTATTAAACAAATAGAAAAGATTTTTTATATCGTCAAATATTCAATACAAAATAAAAAAAGGACCCTTCTCAGTGAAAAGGATCCTTTTTTTGTATTCTTCTATTCCTTCTCCCCCGAAAACTCGGGGAAGTACCATTCCTCTTCCTCCATCAACCCGGAGGTGACCTGGTCCAATGGTGTGAGCGGATCGTCCATGCGCACCTGCAGGCTGATGCCGGCGGTTCTGACGCCGTTGGAGGTCATCACCCGGCGCACACGGTAGCGCAGGAAGTAGCGCTGCACCAGTTCGTTGTTGAGCACATCCTTGACGGTGCGGACAGAGACTGCGGCCCTTTCGGCCAGTTCCCCCATTTCGGTTTCGACCACGTTGCGCAGTTCGCCGGTCATGGGGTTCCAGAAGCACAGCGAGCGGGCGGCCAGGATGACAGTAAAAGCGGAATGCCCAATCAGAGGCAGCCAGTTATTGAAAAAGTAGTTGGTGAGGAACATGCCGCGCTCAGGCTGGATGAGCCTTGCGCGTTCGCTGCCGTAAGCGCGTTGCAGCATAAACTTGCGTGAACGATCGTTCACTGGCGCTGCACCCACAGCGGTTTCATCTTGTTCTTCAAAAAAGTCAATTTTCGTTGAAATTATTTGTGGGGGTTCGTCTTCTTCGACTTGGATCGAAGGTTCTATAAACTGACTCCCACCCTGAAAACTTGATTGCTTGGTGCCCATAGAGGGTGAGCTGGCGCCGCCTTTGTAAAAACCATTTTGCACGATTACTTTAAACGAAACCGGCTCGTTATATAGACCTTCAAGGATGCGGGTAATTTGGGCGCTAAGGCGTCCTTCCACCCAATCCTTGCCGTAGGAGTTGTATGCCCCAACTGTAAAGGTTTTGTTTTCATAACCGACCAACCGCAGGGGTTGAACCCAGGTCTCGTAGAGAGCGCGCGACATATCATGCCGCAGCTCCCCGAGCACCATTTCCCAGGCTTCTTTATGCCCAGGCAGGTTTACTCCCAATGATCGATTTTGTACCGGCTGGTCCATGCAGACCCTTTCCTGAATCACGGCAGTCCCGCCTGCCGCCGTTGTATTCCTATTTATCATTCAGCTAATAAAAGACTTTCCTGTCATCTTCTTTCGGGCGATTTGGTTGCCAATTTCTTTTGATTTGGTAATTTTTTCTTCCAAAAACCCCGGGGGTTTCCGGTAGAAAAAATTCACTCCTCGCCTACTAATTTTTCCACAAACATCGAAAGCACCTGGGTATCAAGCTCTTCTTCGAGATTGGCCAGGCGTGCTGAACAGATACGCACCAGTATTCCGACCGTTTCGCCAACAGACACTTTTCGTCCCATTAAATTGGAAAAACGATCCTGCCAATGTTCAATTTCGGTGATTTCACCCTGCGAAAGAGTGAGGCCGACCTTACGGCGCGGCACAATACCCGGCGGACGACCTGGCGAACGGCTTTCAGGTTCGCTTGGCACACTGCGGGCCTCATAGAGTTGAACCCAGGCACTCCGGTTGGAGTTCGTGTTAGCAGCCATACTCATTTCACCTTCCGAGCGATTTCCACACTGATCATGGAATCTTCGCTCTGCAGCAGATGGTCCATCGAAAGGGCGCACAGGCGAATAATCTCGCGCGGCACCCCTTGGGATTTTTCGTACAAGACTTCAAAAGCATCATCATTGATCAACGGCTCTGATCGTCCGGCCACACGCAGTCTGAACACGACCATTTGCAGCGCACTCGAGAGGGTGAGGGGAGGCAAAGCCAGACGCACAAAGACACGGGCATTGACTGATTTATTAAGTTCAAACACACCAGACATTTCAGACTGACCGAAAGCCAGCACCTGAACCACCTTGGCGTCGTAATCAAAATTATAAAGACGGTGCAGCACTTCAAGTGCTTCGCCCTCCATGAGCTGCGCGTCATCCAGCAGTACAATTACATTGTGGTTGGCAGCATAGGCATCGGCCATGAATTTTTCCAACCCCTCCATCTGGCGTTGGAAAGAGCGTTGGGGTGGTACCCCCAAGGTCTGCGAAATCTGTCGGGCTGCATCCATGGCGGATTTGAATGCCGCAGTATGGATGTAGCAGATATCGATGTTCTCTTCGGAGGCATACACGTCATAGAGGCGCCGGGCAAGTGAACTCTTGCCCATACCCATGTCGCCGGTGATCAAGGCCAAACCTCGGCGGCGAGAAATGACACCCTGTGCCTGGCGATAGACTGCCAGATGCTCCGGGCCAAGGTAAAGGTAGCGCGGATCGGCTGAAAGCTTAAAAGGATCCTCTTTCAGACCCAGACGTTCAAGCCGGATCAGGCGCCACTCGTTATCATTCATGGAATCAAACATGTGTTCTTCCTCCTGCACATGAATTATCGCACGAAATCGGAATCAAATCAATAGAATTACGGTAATTATAGGTTTTAAAACGTGATTTAGCGCAATTAGTTGAAGTGACGATCATTTTATGCTAATATGATATCAGAAGTAAGAAAAATGAGTATAATCTTCTCAAATCAATAAATACGAGAAAAGAAGGGTAAAGAACTCGCATGGCAATCACGATTTCGATCGCAAATGAAAAGGGTGGAGTGGGTAAAACCACCACAGCAGTCAATCTGGCCGCAGGTTTAGCATTGCGCCTTTCAGATAAAACCGGCGCCGCCAGCCGTGTGCTGCTGGTGGATATGGACCCCCAGGGACACGCCCTGCTGGCAACCGCCTTTGAAAAAGGACAGCAAAAACTGCCAGCTTCACTGGCAGAGCTGCTCACTGAAACCCCACCACCCTCGATCCAACGCATCATTCAAAAAAGCGACCACCATCCCAACCTTTTCTTCATCCCTTCAGACCATGGCGAGATGATCAAGGCAGCCCGCGATCTGCCTGCTTTGATGGCCAACGAAACCCGCCTGCAGCGCGCACTGGCTTCCGTGCAAACCGATTATGCCTACATCATCATCGATACCCCACCCACAACCGGAGACCTTCTGATTAACGCGCTGGTAGCCGCAAATTTCGTTCTGATACCGGTTGAGACCAGCTACCTGGGCGTCTCTGGTTTGATCGAACTGCAGCGCACCATCGAACAGGTGCAAACCCACTTTCGACCTGATCTGAAAATTCTCGGCTATCTACCCACCTTGTGTGAAGAACAACGCGCAGAAGCTCAAGAGATCTTGGGCGAGTTGCAGCAGCGCTTCAAAACCAACTTACTGCCTCCAATCCACAAAGCTTCAGACCTGGCTTATGCTCACTCAAGTCATATGGACGTGTTCACCTACCGTCCACCTCGGTCTCGCACCGCTGAAAATATCGCCTCAAGCTCACGAGCCACCCATGAGTACGCAGACCTTGTTGACACGATTCTCAAGAAAACCCAATCCGGCTGAGTGCCTGAAAAGGAAGTTTTTGTATGCCACCTAAAAAACGCTTCAGCGCCTTTGACGATCTTTCCGCTTCAGCTTCAGAAAAGACCAAGATCCAGACCCCTTCAATCATTGAGCAAGCACCGCAAGCACCTGCTGTTGAGCGGATTGAACGCCTGACTCCCAGCCAGATGATTCCAGACCGCTTTCAACCGCGCCGTATGCTACCACCCTCACTGCGCGCTGATTTTTTCAGCGGACGATTGAACTGCTATCAGGCCGCCATGGAATGGCTTGCACTGGCACGCGCCGATCAAGGTGCCGCAGCAGAGATTGAAAAACTGTTGATGATGGGCTCTTCCTTTGAAGAACACGGCCAGATCAAATCCATCACCGGCAAATGGGTCAGCGGTGCGAGTGGTGATTATGTTTTTCAAATCGAAACAGGCGAACGCCGCTATTGGGCTGCCTGTTTGCAATATGCCTCCTCCGGCGCCGCAGATGAACCACAACTGCGCGTTGAAGTGGTCGATCATCCTACTCGTCAACGTCAGGTGCTTGAAAACCGCCATGCTGAACCACCTTCCGCTGTGGAACAATCTTGCGAGGTCGCTTCTTTAATTTTGGCCGAATTGGGTATCGAACCTGATCCGGAGGTAGAAGACGATTACGAATTCTTCAGACAAGCTCGCAACTCGCGCATGCCCTCCGGCTTGTGGGAGAAGCTGATGCCGATCATGCAGCTTACACGTCCGCGCATGGTGCAACTGCTCAACATATTGCAGCTCTCAACCCAACAATTGGATATGGCTGATCGCTACCGTCTTTCTGAACGTGTTCTGCGCGAGATCCTTTCCGCTCCCCGCGAACAGTGGGATCGCATGATCCGTTTGAGTATTCAAAATCAGTTGACCTCTGACGAAGTTTCAGAGATGGTCACCCTTCCACAAGTTAACGAAGGAACCAACCGCAAACCACCCACACCCATCCTGCCGGAACCGGGGCGACAAGCCGCACGTTCTATGCGGCGCTTCGTGCAAACCCTTTCAGAACTCGACCGACTCAGCCGTGACGAAGCCCTGGATGAAATCGCCGACACATTAGTGGTAAAGGGCAATGGAAAAGACTCACTGATGCTGCTTGAGGAGCTGGCAAGGTTGATCAAAGCCAGACTGGACAGAAAGTAGTGATTAGTGATTAGGAAAACCCGGTGATATCTACCGGGTTTTTAATATAGTAACCTTGGTTACACTTTAAGGACCCAGTACCTTTTGCAAGACAATCTCCAAAACAACCAATTTCGCAGAATATTGAAATGAACCTAATTCGTAACCGTGGTTACACTTTGGTTTGGTGAAGTTTTTTATTCAAACAGTCACTTTCAAACTGGACCACAATCAACCATTTCAATCATAACAATCCACTATTGTGACTGTTGCTTTTGTATTGAATTTTCTGACATAGTTTTAATATTTTTGGAATAAACTCGAATTGGGAGGATTCTTATGAACAAGAAAACTTACTCCAGCAAAATCATTTTTCAACTTATCATCGTTGTCATCATTTTGCCCTTACTTCCCATGCTGATCTCCTGGCACTGGAACTGGTGGGAAGCATGGATCTATGCACTAACACTTTTCTTAGGTTTCGTCATAAGTCGGTTATTAGCTGCACGCAAACACCCTGGCATCATTGCTGAAAGGGCACAATCAATGAGCCGTAAAGACGCCAAATCCTGGGATAGGGTTCTGGCACCCTCACTGGCATTTGGCAGTATCTTTGTGCCCCTCATCGCCGGTCTTGAAGAAAAATTCAACTGGACGCCTGCACCATTTCCGCTGGCAGTTAAAATCGCCGCCATAATAATCATGATCTTGGCTTATGTATTCTCTTCTTGGGCATTTATTGAAAATGCATTCTTCTCGGGTGTTGTCCGATTACAAACCGATAGAGGACATACCGTTTGCGATAGCGGACCTTATAGACTTATCAGACACCCGGGGTACACCGGTGGATTTTGGTCATACATTATGATGCCAATTATCCTTGACAGCTATTGGTCATTCATCCCGGTAATGACATTATCAATCATCATGATCATTCGAACAAAACTTGAAGATCAAATGTTGCATGAAGAACTACATGGATATTCTGATTATGCATCAAAAGTCAAACATCGATTATTTCCCGGAATTTGGTAATGTGTCACCCCGGTTACACTTTCTGATAATCTCCAAATTCTAGAAACCTCCAAAGTATTAGGGATTTTGAAAAACCTCGTATTTCCGGTTTTTATCAGATTAAAATCAGGCACGTCCAAATACTGCCATTTTGCGGAAAACAGGCGCTTTCTGGCTTTATAACACTACTAGGGGCGACCCTAAATTAATATTGAAAATAACGTCAGGGGCGACCCTTGATTTTCTGGGGGTGACCCTTTATAATACACAGGGGCGACCCTTAGGCGCGGAATCCAACAGTGTCCGCAACGCAACTCTCAGCCCGCGACAAGGATACTTTATTAAATGAAAATTTTTGCATTCGCAAACCAAAAAGGCGGGGTTGGAAAGACCACCACCGCGGTCACCCTCGCTGACGGATTGGCGCGCATGAAGGTAAAAACTTTACTGGTGGATCTCGACCCACAAGGGCATCTAGCCTTGTCTTTTGGTCTTGAAAAATCTCCCGGTCTTTACCGATTAATCTGCCTGGATGAAACGCTCGAAAAAGTTGTCACGCATATCGCTCCCAATCTGGATCTGGTATCAGGCGACAAGCAGACCGAAAAAGTTAAACGGCAGATCACTCTCTCAGATTTTCGCGAAACTATTCTTGCGGATATTCTGCAAGATGCTCCTTACGATGCAGTGCTGCTTGATCTTGCGCCTTCGCTGGATGTGCTGCACGTCAACGGGTTGATCGCCGCAGATTGGGTGGTCATCCCCACCCGGCCTGATGCTCTGGCTGTGGACGGTGTAAAGGAGATTTTGACCACCATGGCCGAGATCAATCAGAGCGGACATCGTTACCGCGGTTACAGTATTTTGCCCACTTTTTTTGACCGCACCACGCGAGAAACCTTTCTGCAATTTCAAGACTTGGCCAAGACTTTTGGCGAACATCTCTGGCCGCCCATCCCGCAGGATACGCGTGTGCGCGAGACGGTGGCTTATGGCAAAACTTTATGGGATTACTCTCCAAACTCGGTTGCCATGAACGGCTACAAAAACGGCAAGCAGAGGTTAGGCGGATATAAACAAGTGCTCGCACGCATGTTGGAGGTGATCAATGGCTGAGAAGAAATTTGAACGGCGGACAACACTGGACCCCGCAGTTGCTGATCTGTTAAGCGGCATGCAGCAGCGCCAGGCAGAAAGCCAGCTTCCGCGCAAAGAGCGTGAACGGATGTCGCGTGAACGCGCCAAGATCCAATCGCGCCGCGATCAGCGGGCCACTTATGATCTTCCGCCAACCTTACGCGAAGAGATCATGGCTCTGTCTGAAGAATTGCGTATCCCTGCCAGCCAACTGGTCACCCTGGCATTGGGCCGCTTTCTAAATGATTATCATTCAGGCATCATCGATCTTGGAAAATACAAACAACCATCGCGCAGTCCGCGTTATGATTGGAACTTGATTTTCCCGGATGAGTTAATCCGAATTAAAAAGAAAAAGGGTTAGGTTTATTAAGTTGTCTTTAAGTAGTTATTAAGTAGTCATTGAAACAGGTGCAAATTCTGCACGATTAAGAAGTGCACCTTTTGCACTCCAAAGAAAGCACAATTCTGCACTCCGGCTGCCTTAAGGCAAATCTTTCACCCTCGCCGGGGTGCAGTTTTTTAATTCTGGCGTGGAGGATTATTTTGCCCCTTGGCCAAAGGGAATAAATTGCCTGTAGGCCAGAATGCAATTATTGCCTTTAGGCCTGCGTGAAAAAATTGCAGGTTGGAAAAATATAATCCCCCTGAATAATGGGGGGCAAGATAAGAAAAGTAGTAACAACATGATTAATTGAGTTTCACTTTTTCAAGATTTTTTAACAAGGTTGGCAAATAGTTTTCAAATGTTTTTCTGCTTAGTTCGAATAACGCCAATTCTTGATCAATGGGCTTTATCAATAAAAAGCCGTTTGCCTCCAAATGATCCAATTGAGTCTTTCTCATTTTATCGTCGTTAATCATACGTAAGTTTATGGCTCTGATTATGGATTCCTCCAACATACTTTCCCAGTTACCATAACCAGAAGGCATGTTGTCTTTATGAACATCATAAAAATCTTTTGCGACGGTTGAAGAAATATTTTTCTTGTTTTGCTCGAGCATGGGTCCTATAACTGAGTGTAGCGCTTCGTGTTCAATCAATCCCTTTAGGCTGAGATCCGTTTCCGTCGGACCAGCAATCACATAGGCTATTTCGTTTATTTGAGGTCCTGTTCCGCTGTAATATGCATCCAGTGGATTAGGAATAATTACAATCTGCTTGTAAGGTAGTTTATCAATTCTTATATAAGTTTGAATATCCTCTAAGGATTGTTTTGCTAATGGAGAAATATGTTCAATTTCAGCTTGATACGCAGGGCCAAAGAGCTGCCATAATTTATCAATATCTGCTTCAAAATAGAATTCTGAGAGAGCATCTTCCAATCCATTAAACCTTGACGCGCGATTGGTTACCCACCAACCAGGTTCAGCGCGTTCAAAAACCGGCGGATTGCCACGCTGCAGAATCCAGACTATCAGATGATAATCGGGGATACGGTCGAAAAACGGTTTTAATTTTTCCGTACTGGGCAAGGACTCGCCTGTCAGAACCTCACGCAATTGCTGCCTGATGGGCGACATTGACATTCCGGGGTATTCCCGATCAAAACCTGCAGCGTTCAGGGCTGCAAATAGAGTGAACACTCGTTCATCTGCAAGGACGACGATAGGGTCACTTCCGTAATCAGGGCGGGAAGATGTTACTTTTTCCAGACGGCCGAATATTTCTGCGGGCAATTGAAAAATCATCACCAGTACAGAGAGTAGAATCGATGCAGCAATAATGAGAATGGATGTTTTTTTTTTCATGGCTTGATTTAATTTCCTGGTTTTTGAGTGATTAATTCGGTCTTCTAAAAATAATTCGTGCTTGTGAAAGGCAACAATATTGTAACGTTGGTCCGTTTCAATTTTTTATCTTATGGATCGTGCTTGAAAAATAATAACAAAAAATCCCTGATTTCGCAGGGATTTTATTCCATTCTTTATTTTAACTTATTCAGCCACCAGCAAGGCGCGCGCCAATTTGGCATGCAAACTGCCGAGACCTTTGGCAATGTGCATGTTGGTGGTAAGGAGGATGATACCTGCAAGAACGAAGAGGGGCATGGTCCAGGGTTCAAATAAATGGCCGACACCGTCCCACCAGAACATGGGCAGATGATAAACATATTGAAGCACTGGCACGGCAATGAAAGCAAGACCTACGGCAAATAAGGTAATGAAGAGCACGAAATAGATGATGCCCAAGGGAAATTGAAGGAACAGGAAAAGAGTTGAAAACCAGGTGATCTTTGAGGCGAAGATGGCTTTCAGTTTTTCCACCCAGGTGATGTCTTTGCGAGTGAAGACCGGGCGTCTTGGCATGCGCACCCCGAGTAGGGCTTCAACAATTCGGCCTTCGAGCCAGGCTAGGCCGCGGAAGGAAAGAAAAATCAGTGCAGCCAGCGGGATGCCGAAGATCATGATGATCATTGAAGCCGATAGTGAAATTCCGGTGACAGCCCAACTGAAATAGAGCGTGCCGGTTATCAAAGAAATGAGCATGTAAAGCACGGATCCCCAGGCGCGTGCGTCAGTGAAGACACCAAAAAAGCGGGTCAGCCAGGAGCGGTCGGTTTTGGGTTGAGGCAGTGATAAACTAGGGTTCATTTTTTTCTCCATCATTTGGTATGCTGCAGCAGTTTCTTCGGGGGAGCCGTATTCCTCGATTATGGACTCCAAGGAGGGTGAATTCTCTCCTTCAATGGCAATGGCGCTGCGTAGATATTCTTCGGCATCAGCCTGCGCATCGCGCACGGTGGCGGGATCGCAGTCTTTCATTAACAGTTTTAGTTGGGCTAAATAATTTTCAATGCTCTGACTCATTGTTGATTTCCTTTCAATGTGGCATCCACATAATCGCGGGTTTGCTCCCACACCGTTTTCCATTCCTTGTATGCGGTTTTTCCGGCGGGGGTAATCTGGTAATATCGTCTTGGCGGTGCCGAGATGGAGGGTTCAACATGGCTTTGCAGCAGGGCGCTGTTTTCAAGCGAGCGCAGCACTGGGTACAATGCTCCCTGTTTCATGGATAAACCCTCTTTTTGGCCAGCGCCGATCTGACGCGCGATTTGATACCCGTAAAGCGGTTCAGATGAGTTTGCCATCACACCCAATAAAACGAGTGACGCAATGCCAGAATTCAATTCTTTTTGAAACTTTTTGATCGTAACTTCCTGATCGTCCAAAGCGTGCTCCTTTCTGAAAACTAAATAATGATGACTAGATAATACTACTAAGTTAGTACTATGTCAAGAATGAATTAGTATATTAATCCCCTTTGGTTTCAAGCCGCGGGGGATTTTAAGAAATAGGTTGAGAAGAAATTTGGTATTGCGAGAAACATTAGATCAATTTTATTGCGATGAACGTTCGTTCAGGTTTCTTTTTGAAGATGTTGGGCAGGTCAAACAAAGCTTTCATCAATCCATATTTTTTCGAATATATTTTTTCCACAGCTTGAGCTTCATCTTTCTGTAAGAAGCGGATCACACCAGAATGCCACTCGCCGGTGACGGTGCCGTCCATTTTGCAGGGGGCGATCTTTACGGTGGGGTTATTGTGCATTCGTTTCACTTTTCCGGATTGAGGTTCAGTGGTGAAACAAAGTTCATTGTTAAATTCTACAAACCAGACAGGTGTTTTGACACCCACATCAGTTTTTCTAAAGGTTTCAAGGTTGAGATATTGTTCTTTTTTAAATGAATCCAGATTTGCCATGGTCACTCCAATTCACTTAGAAGTAAGACTCACATGAAGCGTACACCCAATAATGGGATAAGGGAAGGGGGGATAAGTCTGCTGAGTGATTGCTGAAATTCCCTATTGACTTTTTAAAAATAATTCCCTATTATGATGTTAGTTTATTGCGGCAATAAACTAACTCTTCTCTTCTTCTTGTACATTTTCTCTTTTTGAGGGGGCAATGATTACCTCCAAGCTCAATACAGCAGATCAAGTTTGGGTAAGAAGGATGAACCGGGCGATTATCCTGGGAGTATTCCGGACTCAAAAAACGCTGTCACGAGCTCGGTTAGCCACTGAGACCGGTTTGAATCCAAGCACGGTTTCAAGCATCATCAGCGAATTGATCAATGAAAATCTAATCCGCGAGACTGACTTGATCCAGTCCAGCACCGGCCGGCCAGGCCGTCTGTTAGAGATCAATCCCGGGGGCGGTTGTGCAATGGGGATTGAAATCAACGTGGATTACATCGAAGTATTGGTTTCGGATTTTTCAGCCAATGTTTTATGGCGCCAGCGTCAACCTTCGAAACCTGAAACAGGTCAAAACCTCATCATGGAACAAGTTTTGGCCCTGGTCAAACAAGGAGCCGACTATATCCTTTCACAAGATTCACGCCTGTTAGGCATTGGCGTGGGTGTTCCAGGTATGGTGGATGTCGCCGGCGGTTTGTTGAAATTGGCTCCCAATCTGCATTGGGAAAACGTTCCAATTCGCAAAATTTTGGCGACCCATTTTGATTGCCCGATCTATGTTGAAAATGAAGCCAACGCAGCCGCCCTGGGGGAATATTATTTTGGAGCAGTACAAAACGTCAAAGATTTTATTTATCTGAGTGCCGGCGTCGGTTTGGGCAGCGGAATTGTCATGGATGGCAAACTCTTCAGAGGCATGTTTGGTTTTGCCGGCGAGGCCGGTCATATGACCCTGGATATTAATGGAGATATGTGTGGCTGCGGTAAACGCGGCTGCTGGGAAACCTTCGTGGGACCGCGGGCTGTTGAACAGCGGGTAAGACGTTCACTGGCCAAAGGAGCGAATTCTGTTTTGCATGATATGTCAAAGGGTGACCTGGAGAATATTAACGTTGATGATGTTATTCAGGCTGCAAAGGAAGGCGACCAGATTGCAAAGGATGCTATTCGTGAGGTCGCTTACTATCTGGGAGTCGGAATAGCAAACCTTGTCAACCTATTCAATGTAGAAGTAATCGTTTTGGGTGGGGCATTAAACAACGCAAGTCCGTTATTCATTAAGGATGTCGAACGAATCGTTTTGGAAAATACGCTTGCTCCTGGGCGAGAACATCTTAGAATCATCCCCTCAGCTCATGGATCTGATGCCTGTATTATGGGTGCGATAACCCTTGTTCTTGACGATATCTTGAGCGAACCTGCTCTGATGTAATCTTGGAACCAGCGGTTTTAATAAAGACTTAACTCACACATCATTGCCTACATCGTACCAAACACAACTTAGGAAGGAGGAAGAATTCTACCCATATTTCAACTGTATTTTCGTACCAAAACCTATCCGTTCACAACTTTTGGAGGAAAGAAAATGAAAAGGACTTTAGCACGTATTTTCATGCTCATCACGGTGTTGGTAATGCTCACTGCAGGTTTAAGTGCCTGCGGCGGCGGCGCTGCTCCTGAGGGCAAAGTAAAAGTCGGTCTGTCTTTCTCTGACTTCGCGACCGAACGCTGGAAACCCGAATCTGAACTGCTGACCAAGCTGCTTGAAGAGAAGGGTTATGAAGTGTTGGTGCAAGAAGCCGCACATGATGTCAAACTGCAGAATGATCAGATTGACAACATGGTTGCACAGGGCGTAAAAGGCTTGATCATTGTGGCTGAAGATGGTGAAGCTGCAGTTACCTCTGTTGATAAGGCTGTTGCCGCTGGCGTGAAAGTGATTGCCTACGACCGCCCGATCAAAACAGACAAGGTTTCTGCATACCTGACCTTTGACAACACAGAGGTTGGCCGCCAGGAGGCCCTCGGCGTCATGACCGCCTTAGGCCTGCCTGGAAGCACTACCTGGACCGCAGACAATCCCGCCAAAGTGGTACTGTCTGGAGGTTCACCTACTGATAATAACGCACATTTGGTCAGAAATGGTCAAATGGAAGTGATTCAACCCTACATTGATTCAGGTGTGATAAAAGTTGTGGCTGATTTCTGGGTTGAAAACTGGGACCCCGCGAAAGCCCTCGCTCAAATGGAAAATACCCTTACTGCTCAACAAAATGCAATCGATGCAGTAATTGCTTCCAATGATGGCACAGCACTTGGTGAATTGACTGCCTTGAAGGCCCAAGGATTGGCCGGCAAGGTCCCCATCTCTGGTCAGGATGCCACTGCAGACGGTGCTAACAGCATCGTCAAAGGCGAACAGACCGTCACTGTTTACAAAGATTTCCGCTTATTAGCTCCAAAATCAGTTGATACTTTGGATGCCCTGATCAAGGGTGAAGCCATTGAAGGTGTTCAGACCATTCCCCTCAAAACACTCTTTGGTGATGAGGCTTTGACCGGTGATATGGCTTGCGTCTTCCTTCCTGTTGTTCAGGTGACCAAAGACAATGTTTATGAAGAGATCGTTGTTAGCGGATTCCAACCCTATGAAGCAGTCTACCGCGACATTCCCGCAGATATGCTTCCCCCGAAACCTGGTGAAGAAGCCGCTGAACCTGCTGCTGCCGAACCTATTTTGATAGGTCTATCTTTCTCAGATTTCGCCACCGAACGCTGGAAACCCGAATCTGAACTGCTCACAGCAGCACTCGAAGAATTGGGTTACAAAGTTGTTGTGCAGGAAGCCGCACATGATGTCAAACTGCAAAATGATCAGATTGACAACATGGTCGCCCAGGGCGCCAAAGGTTTGATCATCATTGCTGAAGATGGTGACGCTGTGGTTACCTCGGTTGATAAAGCGGTTGCAGCCGGTGTGAAAGTGATCGCATATGACCGCTTGATTAAAACCGCCAACGTTTCTGCCTATTTGACCTTTGATAACACTGAAGTTGGTCGTCAGGAAGCTCTCGGCGTTATGACCGCTTTGGGTCTGCCTGGCAGTACCACCTGGACCGCTGATAATCCCGCCAAGGTTGTTTTGTCTGGTGGATCTCCAACCGACAACAATGCCCATTTGGTGCGTAACGGTCAAATGGAAGTCATCCAACCTTACATTGACTCCGGTGTGATAAAAGTCGTTGCCGATTTCTGGGTAGAGAATTGGGATCCCGCGAAGGCCCTTGCTCAGATGGAAAACACACTTACTGCCAATCAAAACAAGATTGATGCAGTCATTGCCTCCAATGATGGTACTGCACTCGGCGAATTGACTGCTTTGAAAGCTCAGGGATTGGCCGGTATTGTACCCATCTCTGGACAGGATGCCACTGCAGACGGCGCTAACAGTATCGTCAAAGGCGAACAGACTGTCACTGTCTACAAAGACTTCCGCCTTCTTGTTCCGCAATCCGTTGCCACCATGGATGCTCTGATCAAGGGCAAAGCCATTGAAGGTGTTCAAAATATTGCTCTCAGTGTCTTAACTGGTGACGATGCTCTTGCTGGCGATATGGCTTGCGTCTTCCTGCCTGTTGTTCAGGTGACGAAAGATAATGTTTATGAAGAAATCGTGGTTAGCGGATTTCAACCCTACGATTTAGTTTATCGTGATATCCCTGCTGATCAATTACCGCCAAAACCCTAATCAGGCTTGAAAATATATTTAGTTTGTAAGTAAGAAAGCTTCCGCGCTTGAGACCTCTTATCAGGCGCGGAAGTAACACCAAAAAGGGTTAGTGGAAAGGCGTAAAACTGTATTGAATTTTCAAGAGTTCAATAATTTAATAGGTCCGGTTTTTCGCCTTTACACTAGATAGATTATTCACATATTAAAGTACTAAATAGGATTTTGCCGATGGACGAAAATGTTATTCTCGATATTCAACATGTGACCAAAGCGTTTCCAGGTGTGGTTGCACTCAATGATGTCAGTTTTCAGGTTCATCGTGGAGAGATCCACGGGTTGTGTGGTGAAAATGGCGCGGGAAAATCCACATTAATGAAAATTCTCTCGGGTGTTTATCCACATGATACTTATGAAGGCGATATATTTTATAACGGAGAGCTTTTGAAGTTGGAGGGCAGTGCCATTCATAAAGCTGCTGAAAAGGGAATTGCAATTGTCTATCAGGAATTAACCCTGGTGCCGGGGATGACAGTTGGAGAAAATATTTTCCTAGGAAAAGAACCCGTTCAACGAGGATCAATAAACTGGGACCACGTTTATTCAGAAACCCAGAAAATTCTGAATGAGTATCATCTTGATGTACATCCACAGGATGTGGTGAAAAACCTTGGCGTCGGAAAAATGCAGATGACCGAAATTGCCAAAGCGCTTTCTGAGAACGCCAAAATTCTGATTCTTGATGAACCCACCAGCGCCCTTTCAGAAGCAGAAGTGACACAATTAATGGAAATTCTGGGAACATTAAAGGAACATGGGGTTACCTGTATCTATATCACTCATAAACTTGAAGAATTCTTCCGCATCACAGACAGCGTAACAGTTTTGCGTGATGGCAAAGTGGTTACAACTCAACCTACTAAAAGTTTAACCTCAGAAAAACTAGTTCAATATATGGTTGGACGCGAAATGAAAGAAAGGTTTCCCAAAGGAAACCGTTTACCTGGTGATGTGATTTTTGAAGTTGATGATATCTTTGCAGAAGATCCAGATAAAGGGAACGAAGTACTTAAGGGGGTTTCTTTCAATCTACGAAAAGGAGAAATTCTCGGCATTGCAGGATTAATGGGATCAGGACGAACAGAATTGGTGATGACCATTTTTGGGGAGTATGGAAAAATCACCAAAGGTTCGATGAAGCTGTATGGTCAGGAAATCAAAATAGAAAACGGGAATTCTGCCATGAAACACGGCATTAGTTTGGTGCCAGAAGATCGAAAGCGCCATGGTCTTATTTTGATTCAATCCATCTTAAAAAATATTTCACTGCCAAATCTGGATCGCTTCGCATCCTTTCTGCGAATTGATCAGGATGCAGAACTTGCCGAGAGTCTAAAATTTGCCAAAGAGCTTGCCATTAAAACACCCAGCCTACTTGTTCCCGCCGAATCACTTTCAGGTGGAAACCAACAGAAAGTGGTCATTTCAAAATGGCTGATGTCTGGTCCAAAAATATTAATTATGGATGATCCAACCAGGGGAATTGATGTTGGCGCAAAATTCGAAATCTACAAACTGATGAACGAACTCGCCGAAAAGGGGATTTCGATCATCATGATTTCGAGCGACTTGCAAGAAGTGTTGGGAATGAGTGACAGGATCATGGTGATGTGCCATGGCAGTTCCAATGGCACTTTGGAAATCGCAGAGGCAACCCAGGAACGAATCATGACCTTGGCAACCGGCATTGCGTAAACCGTTTTAATTTCATTCAAGAGGTGAACAATGAATTTCTCTGAGTTAGGCCAAAGATTTCGCAAAAATATTCAAACTTATATCATTATCATTGCCCTGGTTGCCATTTGGGGTGTTTTTGCCATTATCACCAAGGGCGGTTACTTCATGCCCCAAAACATTTCCAACTTGTTCAGGCAGATGACAGTTACAGGTTTCCTGGCAGTGGGTATGGTGTTGGTTATGGTGACTGGTGGTATCGACCTCTCGGTTGGAAAACTTGCCGGTTTTGTCTCTGTTATTGCAGCACTCTTTCAGCGTGATGTATGGTTCAAACTGATTCCCAATGAACCGATTTTGTCTGCCGTTCTGACCGTGTTTGTATCCATGCTTGTTGGAACTTTGTTCGGCATGTATCAAGCTTATGTCACTGCCTATTTACGTGTTCCGGCATTTATTGTGACCCTCGGTGGCATGTTTATCCTTAATGGCGGTATTCTTTTGGCAACCGGTGGACAAACGATCGCTGCCAACCAACCCGGTTTTAGTTACATTGCTCAAGGTTACCTCAAACCGACCATTGGTTGGATCTTGGGAATTGTGGTGGTCGCATTTTTAATTTTGCTGATGTTTGCGAATCGCCGCACAAAACGAAAATATGGTTTTGAGCTAAAACCTTTTTATCAAGACATGTTGCGTACAGCGTTTTTCTCACTATTGGTATTAGTTTATGTCGCTGTGGTGAATAAATACAATGGTGTTCAGGTTCCGGTCCTTCTACTTGCCATCACTGCCATCATCGTCTCTTACATCTCGACCAATACGCGTTTCGGACGATATGCCTATGCCATTGGCGGCAATCGAGAAGCTGCCAGACTTTCAGGTATCAACATCAAAAAACAACTTTTTCTGGTCTTTACCTTGATGGGTCTTTTATCAGGCATAGGAGGTGTAGTTTTAGCCTCATACGTAGGTTATGGAACCATCGCAGCAGGGCAGGGGTATGAACTTGATGCCATTGCCAGTTGTGTGCTCGGCGGCACTTCCACGCTGGGCGGGTCAGGAACGATCTTTGGCGCTCTGGTGGGGGCATTGATCATGGCAAGTCTCAATACTGGTCTGCAAATGATGAACGTGGCGCCTGCCTGGCAATATGTTTTAAGAGGTCTGGTGTTGGTTGTGGCAGTTATCGTGGATGTTTATTTCAAGAAGAGTTCCAACTAATTCTTCAAATTAATTATTGAAATTGATGAAAGAAGATATAAAATGACAAGTTATCAACCGAAACCTGAAGATAAATTTACCTTTGGATTGTGGACAGTAGGCAGCCGTGGGCGTGATCCTTTTGGGGCAGAAGTGCGCACCTCAAAAACTCCTGCAGAATTGGTCTATATGCTCAGTGAAGTTGGGGCGTATGGCGTGAATTTTCATGATAACGACCTGATTCCGATTGATGCCACCCCAGCACAGGCTGACGCCATCAAAAAGGACTTTCGCAAGGCCCTGGATGACACCGGGCTTAAAGTACCCATGGCCACCACCAACCTTTTTTATGATCCGATCTTTAAAGACGGCGCTTTCACCAGCAATGATGCCAAAGTACGCGCTTATGCTCTTCAAAAGACAATGCAGGCCATTGACCTGGGGGTTGAATTTGGCGCCACCATCTATGATTTTTGGGGTGGACGCGAAGGCGTCGAAACAGATTCGAGTAAAAGCGCTGTGGAAGCCATCAAGCGCAACCGCGAAGCCATGAACTTTTTATGCGAATATGCCATCGAAAACAAGTATGACCTCAAATTTGTGCTTGAAGCCAAACCCAACGAACCTCGAGCTGATATCTATAATGCTACCACCGGCCATATGCTGGCCTTCATCGCCACATTGGACCATCCCGAGATGGTGGGAGTGAACCCCGAAGTCGCGCATGAAACCATGGCTGGTCTCAACTTTATGCATAATGTAGCCCAGGCCTGGGAAGCCGGAAAACTCTGGCATATCGATTTAAATGATCAATACGGCGGACGGTACGATCAGGATCTGCGTTTTGGTTCAAGAGATATCAAAGCCAATTTTCACCTGGTTAAATTCCTTGAAGACGTCAAGTATGACGGCTCTCGCCACTTTGACGCTCATGCCTACCGCACAGAAGATTTTGAAGGGGTTAAAGATTTTGCACGCGGATGCATGCGCACTTACTTGCTGCTAAAAGACAAAGCACAGCAATTCAATTCTGATGCTGAAGTGCAAGCCCTTTTAGCGGAAATAAATGATCAGGATGCCGCCATGTCTGGATTCCTAGGAAAATACTCCAAAGCCAAAGCAGATGGACTAAAAGCGCAATCTTTTGATCGGGTTAAGATAGCCAGCCGCGGCTTGAAGTATGAACGGCTGGACCAATTGACCATTGATATTATTACAGGAACTCGCTAATTTCTCGTGAAGCTTTGACCTGGCTTCAGTTACCAAAGGAGGAGGGAGGTATTCTCTCCTCTTTTGGTTTAAAAGTTCTGACGCTTTGCTTTGCGCTCTATGCCTTGGATGAATTCTGTTTTAGCGTCTGTATAGCCGGATCGATCCGAGCCAAATTCTCGGGCGAGCTTAAATTTGAGTGCAGCATACTCGGCAACGGCATCAGGGTGAGAACGCAGATAATCTCTGAAAGCAATATGTCTGCTAAAGAATTCACTCCCGGGTTCAACCATGTGAAGATGAAAAGTATCTTCGCCATTATTTTGCTTGTAGAGATAGCGGCGTTCGGGTAGATCCACTTCATGTTCAGGCACATAAATGTATCCAATATTTTGAAGAGGAGCGATGATGAGTGGTGAGTCAGCAAGGCTTTTCACTCCGATAAGCATATCGATGATCGGCTTGGCTGCAAGACCAGGCACGGATGTGCTGCCGATGTGTTCGATGACGGTGATATAACTGCCATTTAAACCCTGAATATATTCCGCTTCTTTGGCGAATATCTCAGGCCAGTCTGGGCAATAAGGCTCAATTACGATTGGTATTGGTGTTTTGGGCATGTTTTCTCACCTTTCAAAAACTCAGATTTTTGAGTTGTGGTCTGTGTTATTCATAGGCATCTCGAACAGAGCCATTGATATGACCAATTTGAAATCATCCTATAAATTTTACCCGCTTCTGCTCACCTTGTTTGGATTGATACTCACTGCAGCTTTGGTTGCCATTTTGCTGATTGGCAGCACTTCACGATACTTGCAAGATGATTATTGTTATGCTTCTTTGCTGCGCGGCAACTTTTGGCAACAGCAGGTGAATGAATATCTGCTTGAGAGACTCAATTAGTTGTGCCGGCCAAGAAAAGCCTGGCCGGCATTCTGGAACTTTCAGATAATGAAGGTTTCTGGGTGAATGATTGCGCTGCTTTGTTTCATGGCGCAGAATCCTTCAGCGTGATCGATCTAGTGCTGGATCCCGTCCAAATATCAAATCCATAATTTAAATGCGTATAGGTGAATTGTAATGAATCTGATCAACACTCGTTTATTAGGTTTAATTTGTAATAATCCCGTGAAGGTAGACTTCGGTGAGTTCCACCAGGGCTGCGGCTTGAGAATCAGGGTCGGGGGGTTTGCCCAGCAGCATTTCAGTCATGTGAAAGGTATAAAACAGGCCAAAGAAAGCGCGCAGCAAGCCGTCGTTGGAGAGAGGACGCAAAGCGGAGGGGTCGCGTTTGAGTTTAAGGGCGAATTTCTCCATGCCGGGGGCAACCTGGGGCCAGGCAAGTCTGAGGTGTTTGCCTTGAAATTCAACCACATCAATGAAGACCAGCTTGATCAGGTCCGGACGCGCGTTAAGTTGGGTGACCAGACGCCGGGCAGCCGTACGGGCGAGTTCTTCAGCACTGGAACCCTGTGAATTCTCAAGTGCCAACAAGAGAAGAGGGTAGGGGTTATAGGCTTCAAAGACAGCTCTGAAGAGATCGTCCTTATCCACGAAATGGTTGTAAAGAGAACCAAGCGCCATGCCGGATTCTTTTGCGATCTGCCGCATTGTGCTGCCGTGAAATCCCTGTTCCAAAAAGAGGCGGTGTGCGGCAGATACGATCTGCTGCCTTGAACGGGTGGGGTTGGGCTTGCCTTTTTCATCAGTCATAATCTTATTGTATTGAGAAATGGGTTTGATGGCAAATGGTTCGGCCAGTAAAAATTGCTTGTAACATTATTAATTGAAGTGTTGTATAATAAATTACTACAAAAAATCCATAAAAAAGGCGTTAAATTACTCTAGATTTTTGTAAAAAAATCGTTATACTAAAGTAACATTAATGGTAAATAATTAAATATTTTAAGTTTGGCGGCAAAGATCCACATCCTATGTTTGGTCGCACACTTCTGCAAAGAAGTATGGATTTGGGGAGTCAATTGCGAAACCGGCCTTGTTGGTCGGTTTTTGTTGTTTAAGTACAAATTTATTGGTGGGAATAAATATAGTATCAAAAATTACTAAATTTATCTGTTGAGTTCCAAAATTCCTTTTATTGGTTGACAAATTAAATATTATTTATTGGTAGTTTTGAAATTTTTATATTTCAAAATTATTTTGTTTTTAGTATTGGAAAACTACCATTATTGTGAAAGCTATCGACTAGATTAAAAGGAGAAGGAAGATGAATAGGTCAATCGAAAAGTTACTCAAGGTTATGTTCATCATCATTGTGATCACAGCTTTGGCAACGCCCAAATACGTACTTGCCCAGGACGCAATCCCTACGGATGCGCTGGTGGAAAGCACCGAGGTGGTTGTTGAAGAGCCTGTGGTGGAAGAAACCGGAGCGCCTACCGAAGCCCCATTGGTGGAAGAAACCGGAGCGCCTACCGAAGCCCCATTGGTGGAAGAAACCGCAGTACCTACTAAAGCCCCAGTGGTGGTTGAAACCGCAGTGCCTACTGAAGCCCCTGTGGTTGAAGAAGCCGTGGCTGAAATCGTCGAAGTATTAACTACTGAAGAAATCATTATTGTTGATGAGAACGGCGACGAATTACCCATGGCCAGCCAGGAAGCAGCCGATGTTATTTCTAACAGCGACCCCTTCTTCTGGAATGGTTCTCAATGGATAGGTTACACCAGCATGACAGGTACCTGCCCCAGTTTTGTGGCAGTATGTAACCAAGTTGCAGCACCATTTACTACCGCTTTAACGGTCATACCTGAAAATTCAACACTCTATGTTCAAAGCGGTTATTATGATGAAGAAGTAACGGTCTCTACTTCAGGACTGTCATTCATGGCTTTTAATACCATTTCTGGTGTTGCGGATAGCTCAGTAATTTCATCATATACAGATGGCTTTGCGTCGATTAGAGCCTTAATCTTGAATGCGGCTTTTAATGCCACTTATGGTGTTTATGCAGATGAAATTACTGTCATGCCAAACGGATACCTTAGTGATGCCTTAATGCTGGCAAACCCTGCCAATCTTGAGGCTACCATAACTGCAGATGTTAAAATCGTGGATGGTGGGACAAATGTTCAAGATGCTAATCACTCTGATGATACTAAATATGAATGGGAGTGCGGTGAACCAAATATCTCCATCGATACCAGCAAGATTTATCGCATGGTTTTAAAGAATCCCAAAAGTGCTGCCGTTTTGGGCTATTACGGAACAAATGCCAATGATGAAATCAACGACCTGATCATTGGTGCAAGCATGTCTGAACAGATAACCTTATCCTTTATGGATCCGGATCTGGATTGCCCGCCAGGGTTCAGTGAATCTGGAGGCGTCTGCACCAAGAATCCAGCCTGCCAACCAGGTCATACTTCTTGGGATGGAAAGTGCTGGTATTATGAATGGGGTTGGCATGAATCTGCGAAGAATTATTGTTCCAGCGGAACTTATAATAGTTCCACCCAAAAATGTGAAAGAGCCGGAACTCCCGTTTGCCCGTCCGGTACAACTTACAATTCCGGTTCGGGTAAATGCGATCTTCCAGCTTGGAGCAACCAGAATGAGCAATATGAATTCTGGAAGTTGCTGAATAAATCGCACAGTTCTACTGATCTGACAAATCCCATTTTTAACTACATTCAGGATTTTGGTACCTCCGTGCCCATTACCCAAAAACTGTGGTTCCTGTGGCCGGTTGGTCAAGGTGCAAGCAACCCGACAACTTGTGCCCATGGCAGTTTACTAAACGGTTTTTGTGTAGACCAGGAAAATCCATGCTCCACTGGGTACTCCTATGATGCCACACAGAATTTGTGTGTAAAGTCACACTCACCTGAATGTGATTACCGCTATTCATACAATAGCTCCACCAATAAATGTGAGAGGTCAGGCTATTCACCAAGGACTCCATCTTGCGATTCGGGCTATTCGTTAAACACTGTGACTGATAAATGCGAGAAAACTAAGAGTTATTCGTGTGATTCAGGCTACACAATTAATGGTGCCTCCGGAAAATGCGAGAAGAACTATGGAGCACCCACTTGCCGTTCTGGCGAACGCGTCAGCCCCACCTCCGGTATGTGCGAGAAGATCGTTTCACCCAGCAACACCCAATTGACCTTCTTGAAGCTGCCCATCCCACAAACGGGTTGTACAGATCCGGCACTTTGCCCGCTACCCGCATGCGAGTTCAACCCCGATATTCCTTATAATGATCCAGAATGCCCTGCTCCTTGTGAATACAACTCGGAGATTCCTTCCACTGATGCAAACTGCGCGCCCATCGTTTGTACCATTGGTGATGTGGATTATATATCCATGCCGGAAGGTTACATGGCAGTCGATACCGAGGCTGGTTGCGCACCCATAGTTTGTACCATTGACAACACGGACTACGCTTCCATGCCAGATGGTTACATGGCAGTCGATACCGAGGCTGGTTGCGCACCCATAGTTTGTACCATTGACAACACGGACTACGTTTCCATGCCAGATGGTTACATGGCAGTCGATACCGAGGCTGGTTGCGCACCCATAGTTTGTACCATTGACAACGCGGACTACGCTTCCATGCCGGAAGGTTACATGGCTGTCGACACCGAGGCTGGCTGTGCGCCCATAATTTGTACCATTGATAACGTGGATTACGCTTCCATGCCGGAAGGTTACATGGCAGTCAATACCGAGGCTGGTTGCGCGCCTATTGTTTGCACAATCGGTGATGTTCCCCAGGCAACGGTACCAATAGGAATGATAGTTGTTGGCGGGGTTTGTGTGACCCCCGTTAGTGTAACCACCCCCACTCCGGCCCTGGCCATTCCAGTCACCGGTGGAGCACTGATCCCCGTAACCGGTGGCACTTTGATTGTCTCAGGTCTGGGTCACTCCTGCATGACCTACAATAATGGACAGGTGGTCTGCTGGGGTCTGAATGAATCTGGTCAACTTGGCGATGGCACCACCGTCGACAAATCTGAAGCCGTCTACGTCAAGAACCTAACCGGTGTGTTTAACCTGACCGCTGGCAGCAAACATACCTGTGCACTCACCGCCTCAGGAGAGATCTGGTGTTGGGGTGAAAACAGTTCAGGTCAGTTAGGAGACGGTTCAACCACCAATAGTTCAATCCCGGTTAAAGTCACCGGGCTACCAGATCAGGTGCTCAGCATCACTGCCGGTGAAGAATTCACCTGTGCACAATTGATGAATCAAGAGGTATGGTGCTGGGGCAAGAACAACCTCGGACAGCTCAACGATGGAACCACTACCAACCAAACCAGCCCGGTAAAATCCAAACTAACCGCCATGCTGGCACAAATCTCGGGCGGACAAGGTCTTTTGCTCGGAAGTGATGTACTTGGTAGTGTGTCTGAATGGGTAAAGGCTCAGGCTGAAGCTGTCAAACTGCTCGAGAACTCACTCTCCATTTCAGCCAACCGTTGGGGTGAAACCGGATGCGCAGTTTCTGCTGATGGTTCAGTCAAATGCTGGGGCAGCGATCTTACCTCGGCTCTTGTGGTAGGCGCCTTGCCTGCCTTGGAAGTTGGTAGCGGTTTGGATCACAACTGCTCGATTAACAGCGATCAGACTGTATCTTGCTGGGGTTCAAATGGCAGTGGACAGTTGGGTAATGGAACCAACAAAGATTCAGATTCTGCAACCCTTGTCAAGAACCTGGCGCTTACCCGTGCTTTGGCAGTGGGTGCTCACCATACCTGTGTATTAAGCGGCACCGGCTACACAGCCATGTGTTGGGGTGAGAACACTTATGGGCAGCTTGGCAATGGCACTACTAGCAATAGCAACGTGCCTGTGCTGGTAGTTCTACCGAAATAATGAAATACTTTTCAAGACCCAGCCGGAGCAATCCGGCTGGGTTAACACTTTAGATGTAGACAGCAATTATCTGATTTTTCAATTGATTATTCTGGATGCAATGATCTGAAGTTGTGATTTGATCACTTTGTCGCAGTGAATCGGCAGAAGACTTCAGGGAGCAAATAGCGAAACCGTCCATTGAAACAAGGCGCCGGCGACTGGGTTGAATTGCCAGCCTACGCCGAAGAAGATAATGGCACCCCGGTGATCACTTCGTTGCATGAAGAGGAACCCTCTGAGCTGAGAATTATTCTTGAGGGCGTAAAAAAAACCGAATTAATTCGGGTCGAGTTTGTGACAAACTTCCCCGGTCTCTTCATCCTCGCAGTCAAGTAAGACTAACAAAAAGTGTTGACCCGCATCCGAAAACATGCTGGTATATCCCTAGAAAAAAGTACAATATGAAAATACTTCTTGATAATTATCAAGAAGTATTTTCTTTGTTGTGCTTTAATACTAAATTGATTAAACAGCAGATAACGAGTTATTAATCTTGCTGAATACTCCACCAATTTGGGGTCCCAATAATCTCAGGACGACAATGACCACAACTGCGATGA
>PHBW01000034.1 GCA_002840715.1 Chloroflexi bacterium HGW-Chloroflexi-4 | reverse complement strand
TGCCATTTGCTTTATGATGGATGGTCGTAAAGCAATCCCCATTTCACCCATCACAAGAATTGCCGCCGATGTTTTTTCATAGTTCTTGGTGAACTGCCAGGTTTTTACCCAAACTGGAACTGGCGTAGGGTCCCTCGATTCTTCAATATTTGTTTTTTGGATTTGAATGTTCTGGGCTACATCATCTTTCTGAATCTGTCGAAGGGCAGCTAAGTGGGCTTCCAGTGCTGCTTTCTCTGCTTGTATGTTCCTTTTCGATTCCTGTGTTGCAATGAGCTCTTGTTCCAGATCGGAATATTTCTGATTGAGTTCTTTCAAGCGCTGTTTTAATTCATTTATTTCCAAGGGCTCAATTTTCTTCGATGCTGACCCTTGCATAGCACGCAGTCGGACATGAATCAAATATGCCAGGTCATCATCGCTAAAGGATTCCAACGGACGGGTCGCTTTTTCGCAGGATTCATCGTAATCCTGATCCAGAAACCTCAAAAGGGCGACAAGTTGCTTATGGGCATTTTCCCATGATTTCTGGGCGTTGGTTTGCATTTTTTGCTCGTGCTCCTCACTTTGCCCGATAATGTCTCTGGAGATTCGAATTGACTGGTTCCGTTGGAATTCCTCTAACGTGAAATCAACCACTTATTTTTCTCCAATTCTGATTTCAACTGGCGCGCATCTTCCAAAATCTGGATTGCCTGGTCCTGGTTTTTCTGTTCAGGCGCGCTGATCCACTGCAAAGCGCTGCGGGCAGCCTCAAGGTAGCTCAGAGTGGTCGAGAGCATTTGCTCATGCAATCCCATACCGATTGGAGGCACTCGGGTGCGGTCAACCTGTTGGGCAAGTTCAACCGCATGCTGGAGAGTCTGCTGTGCAGACCTGGACTGCGAAAAGAGATCTCCTTGCTGTTCAGCAGCGATGACGCGCGCGATCTCACCGTCCAAAACAGTCAGCTCAGATATCCATGTTTGAGCAGATCTCCGGTAATCCTCAACCGCCTTAACCTCGGGCAGCAAGAGAACTGGCTTCCCCTGTTCATCCAATGGGGAAACAAAGGCACCGATAATCGTGAAAATCACAGCCAGACTCAAAAGTATCCACCCTAACTTTTGCAGCTTTTCTTCTGAAATATGGATTTCTGGATCACTCTGATTAATCACTGTCATGACTAAATTCTCCAATTTCAAGAATCTGTGTGATGACTTCCATGTCGGAAGCAGCAGAGTTTCGTTTTTCCCTTTGTTTCAAATCCGCAATCACCTGTTTGCCTCGCTCGTAATCGATATTGCGGATAAATTCAATTCTTTCAGCAACGACTTCGAAAACAGGGGTGGTTATATTAGGCCGGTAACGCAACTGAATATGTCCTTCCACCCCAATCCGACTGCCTTTTTGAACATGTCCATACACCAACTCGGCCAGGGTGCCGTAAATCAGTACCCGTAATCCCTTCACCGGTTTCGATTCCGGGCTGCCATCGATCATCAGATATAAGCGAACATAAGGGATGGGATCTTGATTCTGGGGACGCAAATAATCAAAATAGATATCCCCGGTGATGTCACCACGCTGCCATGTTAGATTGCCTTGTGCCATAATTTGTACTCTCCTCTTCATGAATGTTTGTTTGAATACGAAAGCCCTCGAAGGCTATGCTCAACTTAATTACTTATCCAACCTGTTTCCTCCTCGATGTCCAGAACCAATCCCAATGAATCTGCCAGGAGCCGTATACGATCCCTTTTCGCCTCCGCAAAAAGCATCCGCCAGTTCCGATCGGATGGAGAATAAAACGAGAACGAATGCTCAATCAGACGAACAAGTTCACGAGGCGATATGGCAGCCAGGCGATCACTGGCTCCGCCGGCACTGATCCCAGGATTTTCTTTCAGCTTGGCAATGGCCAGACTATACGGATTCTGGATGCCGGGTTGGGAAGCGCCATGTATTATCCAGGATACGAAGGGTATTGCGCTCTTTTCTTGCTCGATCAGAACAGACTGATTTTTCTTGTCTGCGCGAGCTAAAAGCTTGTCCAAAGACCAATTTCCCTCCGAATCAGTCACCACCGCCACCGATTGGCTCGAAGGATCGTTTCGCGAATTCGAAGAATATTGGGTTGAGGAGGTATCTTTATCTTTTAGGGAATCTTTAAAGCTTTTGAGAATCTTTAAAAGGGTCTCAAAACAATCATTGGCTTGCAGGTCGAGCGTCTCAAGACAATCATTGAGGATACTCTTGAGAGTCTCAGAACAATCATTGGTTAAATCTGAGAGTCTCAAAACAACCATTGGCTTCGTTTTGACAGTCTCAAAACAATCATTGTCTAAATAACTGATCCAGGAATCAAGTTCAGCCAGAACATCTTGATTTTCAGCTTTTGCAAAAAGGGATGAAGTAGCCTGTTGGATTGTTTGGTGTTGTGATGTGAGAGGATCAACCCGCTGCACCTTGAATTTCCAACCGTAATTGCCCTCAGAATTGATCCGGTGATCGGTGCGTTCAACAAACAAGCTCAGCAAGTCTTGTAGTCGTTGCCGGCGAGAAAGCTCTTCAACCGTGCGTTCACTCAATTCGTCTTTCCGTTTCCCTCGCCCTATCCGGACAGGCAGCCAGTTCGCCACCACTCGCGGGTTGTTTATACCTAACCGGTTTGCGATGGCTTCATAGCCGCCATCCATCCAGACCTCATCTCGGATCTCGCCAGTCTCATCATTGAAGTAGCACAAATTACGCAAAATCAGAACAAACATGGCTGCGTCTTCGCCTAGCACGGGTAACCAATGTTTCAGGAAGTACCAACTGACCAGGATGAAATCTCCCTGTGTTACCAGGCGGTCAGCAAGCTGGTCCGCCAGGTTGCAAAGCTCTCCATCGAGCCGGTACCCAACCAGTTCTCTAATGACATCCTGAACGGTCTGATGATGTGGAATCATTTTGCTGAATTCTTCCGAAGGTTGTCGAACCGGATATTGGAAAATTTCTTTGGGATTTGTGCTGATAGCCAATTGCAACGCGGACTGAGGGGAATCTTGTATCCCATGAGAAAGTAAAAAAGCCTTCAAGTCTTCAGCGTCCCCAGGTGTCAGCGGGGATTCGAATAGTTCATATTTGTTGGAGGACTTTTTCGCCCTTCCTGAGCGCTTATCTACTTCATGATCAGTGTCAATTTTTCGTGTAAACCATCCCAGGCTGCTACCAGGTTGTAGTAAGCGAAAAAACTGAGCCCGGCTGATCCCAGCCCACTGACAAATCCGTTCAGCCCGTACTGAAACTTTACAACTTCCTTTTCGTCCTTTTCCGCCACTCGCCAGATAATATTCCTGCCACAATGCCATCACCAGGAAAATAACTTGCGAACCGACATACGGCAGCCAACGCAAGTTATATACTGGTAAGCGAACCACCCGCCCGGGTTCCAACAGGATATTCCGGATAGAGCTATAGTGGATATCCAGCTCAATAGGATTTTCCTCGTCATCCCCTTGATCTTGATTTTCTTCATGAGCAAGATCATCCTCATCATCAACTTCCTTTTCAAAGACCACAAAACGAACTTTAGTTTCTCTGTTTAAGACACCAGTAAGGAACCGTTGCAAAGTGGTGGTCAGTCGATCTGTTAACCAATCGCGGCCATAAGCATTGATGCAGCCGATCACAAAAGTGTCATCTGAAAATTCCACCAGGTGGGTTGGTTTCACCCAGGTGCTAAAAGTCGCCCGCGACATATCCACTTCGAGGTTAGCGACTGCTGCTTGCCAGGCTTTTTCCGGTGAAAATTCAACGACTGCATTCATAAAAGAAATCCCTATCGATAAAAATACCACAGGAAAGACCCCTCTATGGGCTTCCTGTTCATTCAACGTCTGCGGCTCCGTCTGCGTCAACGTCTGCGTCGTGTCAGCTGCACGTCTGCGGCACGTCAGCATGGACGCAGACGTAGTTCTCGGCTTGGAAAAAATATTGGTAGATTTTCCAGGAAAGCAGAGAGGCCATTAACATCCTTCCTGAAACAAAGTCTTCCTAATGGTCTTGGGTGATGGTTGAAGGTGTAAGGTTCCATTCTGAAAAACTTTCGTACCCTCCATAACGAAGAACCAAACAACTTCTCCGACTGGCAAGGTGTGCTCCCTTGCAATAGCTCGAACATCTTCCTTTAATAGAGCCGGGATTCTGAAAGTTACTCGCATCTCCCAATTGGGGATGGTATCTTGGCCTTTCTTGGATTTTTTCTTTTTGGATGCCATTAATTTCTTTTCGGGAACAGGAAATGCTTCCGACAACCAATTCTGGTCTGTATTTTTTTGAGAAGGCAAAACAGGATTTCCTTGACCTCCTTCCGGAAACAGCGTCATCCGTTGGGCTTTGGGGTACGCAAAAAGACTGAGTTTTTCAGTTCGGTAAAGTTTTACTCCGTACTCAAGGAATGCCCTGACAACTTCATCCCTGGGAACCGAAAGACGCTGAGCAATTTCAACAATCTGCTCCACAACTTGCCGTGGAATTCCCCTGTAGGTCACGGTTTCAAACCGATGAATCAGTTCCCACTTTCGCAATCTTTTCTTCTTGAGATCTGCTGTGGGAATTAAATCCAATGGTTGTCGTATGAGTATTGTGGGATCATGCGGCTTATTCTCCTCACCATCAGTCAATGGAAGAGGATCACGTAAATCTGTGAATGCATCGCGCCTGGGCATCCTGACCTCTAATATTTCAATACAAGAGTTGCCAAAGACTTGTATTCTTCTGCAGCCCGCGTTTCCGGAGCGTACTCGAAAATAGTCTTTGCTTCCGACCAGCATTCGCGCAAGACGGTCGCCCGGTGTACCGGGGAAATTACTTTCTCTTTGAATGTCACCTGTAGGTCCTGCATTGAGTCGCGTGACTCGTTGGTGCTATCAAAGAAGGTCGGTAAAATTCCCAACAATCCCCCCTTCCAGTTCTTCTTGTCTCTCAAGGTCTGGATGGTCGTGACTGTTTTGGCTAACGAATCCAAAGACGCAAATTCAGTCGCTGTTGGAACGATCACCAGGTCTGCTGCCCAAATCGCACGTTCCTGCAAACCACCCACAGAAGGGGAGGTGTCAAAAATGATGTAGTCCAACCGGTCTTTCGTGAAAGTTTTGAGAAGGTCTTTGATGTAGGAGATCGGTTGATCTTGGACACCCAACATCATTTGCGCAGCGGAAGTCATTGAGTTTCCTGCAATCAATTGAAGGGAATCACGTCCTGTATCCCGAACCCATTGACGGATAAAAGTAATTTCGGTTGGAGAATCTGGTTGGGTGGTTAGGAAATAATAGGTTCCCATCTGACTATCCATGCCAAGCTTGGTTGCACATTGCCCTTGAGGATCAAGGTCAATCAATAACACTTGCTTATTTTTTTGAGTAAGGGCATGTGCCAGGTTTACAGCAGTGGTTGTCTTACCTACCCCGCCTTTTTGATTGGAAATGGTGATAATCTTTGTGGTCATTTGTTTTCTCCTTAATCTATAAATTGCAGTTGGGTTCGACCTTCATGACCATGGACAGAAATGACATCATCGAGATTTTGATAAACACCCATAGCAAAAGGTTCCCTGAGCCATCGAATGACTGCCAAACCACTGCTAAATACAGTTCCTTCAGCAACCTCGCCAGTACCTGATACACCGGTGAGATCTTCCACCCGAATCAATACAAACCGGCGCATCTGACTATTTGAGGAAATTTGATTTGGTTTTTTGGTCATGGGTTTACCCTTTATGTCACTTCTGCATAATGAACGCCGGCTACGATCACGTACTCTTGGCTTCTTCTGAATCACTTTGGAATTCGACAGATCCATCAATAAGCCATTTTGATAAGTGAGTCGACAACCTGAGGTCACATTCTCAAAAATAATCCCTTCCGGCCAGGTAGATTTCTCGTCTCGATTGAGTCGGATATCGATCATTCGAAATAATCTCCCGAAAAACATACCTGGATCATCATCATTGCGGGTTGGATCCACTATGACTTTCCAAACATATCCCCTAAGCTCAACCGGGTTAGCTTTTGCTTGAGGGAATAAGTAATCAAAATCCTTATCTGGCATCTTCAATGACACTCCGAACTTTCTAAAAAATGCCGGCAAGTAGGTGCGCAAATAGATTGGCAGGGGAATAGAATTGACCCTTACCTTATGCAGGCATTTATTGAGATTGTGAAACACCCATGTATGGGAAATTAATAACTACAAACGCAAAACGTTATTTGCGAATTAAGGAGGGTGTACTCCCCACTCGAAAGTGGATTTAATTAAATTGAATTGGAAATATTGCTTTAGGAAATCAGGAAAAAGGACTTGACGAACCCACGTAAAAGGACTACTATACGAATATCGATCAACTACTGCTGCGTGCCGGGTAAGCAATAACCAGCGTTCGTCGGTTTGGCTGATTTGCAGAACCCGCCGCACAAATGGCACGGATTCAGGATCTTTGCTCATAACCCGGAGGTCGTGCGTTCGAATCGCACCCCCGCTACTATTTTCCAGACGACCAGTAATGGTCGTTTTTGGTTTAAACATGCGTTAATTCCTTGAACTATTTAATTGAGAAGAGATTGTTTGTTGACAACTCAATTGTTCTCTTCTTGAGATAGATCAAGGGTATCATTCCAGTAATTCCATTACAATATACCAATATCGGTAGGTTTTTAACCTCAAAACCTATCGATATGGATAGGTCTTGGGGATTTGGGCGTACTTATTATAGAAAAATTCAAGAAAATTCCCAATGCCCTTGTGCTACCGCTTAGAATAGATCACTCCACTCAGGCTCAAAGAAAGAGAAAAGACGAGTCTTAACTCACTAAGTATCAGCTTCACCATCAGCCCTTATGCACTCGATTTCAGGATTCAGGCTCGTAACCTTGTGGTCAGGGGTTCGAATCCATTCATTGTTCAAACTGAGAATCGTTGAATCACTTTCCCAATTATTACTCAATGAGTGCATATCGTTTTTAGTTAATCTTCAACAACAATGCGGTCCACCTGAACCTGCGAGCCGTTGTAATCGGGCACATTACTGAACAATGTTCCATATAGATGCACAATCTTGCCGCTGTCGCGTAGGGTTTCGATCTGCGTTTCTACCTCTGGGTCCAATGAATTAATTCCAAAGTAAATTGATCCACCAAGATCCTGTCTCTCAAAATAATCATCATATTGCGCACCGGGGTCAGTGCTCTTGATGATACCCCACCAGTCTTCAATTGGTTCAGAAGTACCTGGCTGCATATAACCACCACTGGCATTAGGTGTCGGTTCTTTGGTTTGGCTAAGCTTGGGATTTTCCATGGCCTCCATACCGCACTCCCCACGGAAATATGCCCACTCGTCGCAGCTACGGCCATCCGGAAAAACACATACACCGGATTGGCTGCCATCCGCGGCGGTGACAATTTCAAGTTTATTCCCATTTTGCTCGCAATAGACTGACGCGGGATTTGGGATATTTGCTGGGGGTGTATCCAGCGTAATTGATTCAGGTGCCTGTATTCTGGAAGTACAGGCGGCTAGTGTTGGACAGAAAAACAATCCAATTGTTGTAAACAGCATTAGTAACTTATTCATTTTTTCTCCATTTCTTGATTGTTGATAGACGCAATAACCTCAGTAATTGTTCCTAGCCGATATATTTCTTGTAGTCTCCAATTACGATGACAAGGAATCAGTTGTTAGGCCTCCATTTTCCTGAGACTGAGGACAACATAAGCCAAGGTTCGATAACGATATTGATCAGTACATGTGCAAATATGCAAGGTCCCAAATTGCGTCCACCCACAAGATATACGATGGCAAGAAAACACCCTAAGATGAAGGTAGAGAGAATTGCCGGGATCGCAAACTTAAAATCGCCTTTGAAAAGAATCCATGCAGTGTGGGCTACTCCAAAAACAATGCCGGATATGATGACCTGGAGAATGAGACCGACATCTCTTGCCATGAGCATATCCATAAGCCAATGCCTAAAAAAGACTTCCTCAACAATTCCGCCAACGAGCGCTGCAAGAACCCCTAGCAATTTGAAAAATGAGATTTCCTTCTGTTTGACCAAAACGAAAGGGATGACTTTCATGGTGTAAAAGATATAAGCGATTGCTACAGCCGTAGCGACCACCCAAGCCAAAGGGGGGGCGAATGATCCCCTCTCAAAGCCAAGATTTTGAAAAAGCGGGATTGGACGCCCAAAAAGGCTCATTGCCAGTGGACTGAACATAAATAATGAGGTCATACCTAGAATCAATACAGTTTTCCTTCGATAAGTCATTTTCTACTCACATCCTTCAATCATTGGATAAATTACTAAAAGTTCAGAGCACACGAATAACAACTTTTCCTCGAGCGTGTTCTTTCTCAAAATACCAGAAAGCTTCAGGAGTCTTACTTAATGGGTAACATCTATCGATAACCGGTATGATCTTCCCGGATTCAAGGAAATCTTTAATAATGATCAGGTCCTCCTGGTTTTGTTTCAGCGAAAGAACAAATGTTTTCTGGTCATTGGTTTGAGAAATTCTTATTCTGTTGCTCCCCGCCTGGATGAGTTGACGTATGGAACCCCCGGCAACAACATGGAATCCACCTGGATTCAAAGCGCGAAGGTAATCTTTGATAGGATGGTATCCATTTACAGCCAGGATCAGGTCGTACTGCAGCCCGTTTTGGGTAAAATCTTCTTTCTTGTAATCAATGACGTGATCTGCTCCGAGCGAACGAGCCAATTCAAGATGTTTTGTGCTGCACACCGCGGTGACCTCCGCTCCGAATGCTTTGGCGATCTGCACGGCAAATGTTCCGACACCCCCAGAAGCGCCATTAATCAATAACTTTTTCCCTGGTTTTATGTTGCCTTTGTCACGCAACCCTTGCAAGGCAGTCATCGCCGCCAAGGGTACTGCTGCCGCCTGTTCGAAGGTAAGATTGGCGGGTTTCAGTGTCAACAGGTTTTCGCTGGCACACACAAACTCAGCAAAGGTGCCCTTGCCGGTTGAACTTGGCAAGAATCCAAAGACTTCATCACCCGGTTTAAACTGCTTGACATTACGGCCAACTGCCTCAACCCGCCCAGCTAAGTCACCTCCAAAGATATTGTTTCTGGGACGGAAAAGACCTCCAGGCATCAGCCGCATAAAAATCGGATTTGCGCGCAGCATTCGCAAGTCGCGCGAATTGAGAGAGGCTGCGTGAATCTGGATCAACACTTCATCCGGTTGCGGAGTAGGTTTCTCCACCTCCCGGAGCTGAAGAACATCCGGTGAACCGTATCTGGGGCAGATCATTGCTTTCATAATTGAACCTTTCTGTTTTGCTTTTCAAAAAAATAGCCTATCACCAATCCAAGGGCAAGAAACCTGGGAGCATTCATTGCTGTGTCGAGCAGGAGGTAGACGGAGGCATGAGCCGGGTCTCCAAGGGCAGAAAGGACTTCGATCATGACCATGGCGCTAAAGCTTAGAATCAATGCCTTGAAAAAGGGATTTTTGCCGGGGAGCCTGCCAAAGAACCGAAACAGAAAAAAACTGACGCTAAATGCGATCACCATTCCGCCAGCCAGCGCTGCAACCAGGGCCGCAGGCAGAGAAGAGAATGAGAACGCGGCCTTATAGGCTGCAGCAATAGGGGAAACTGCCATTAAGAAGTCAGTGATCCAGAATGCTGCACCTCCTGCCGCAGTCAATGCAAGTAGTCTCTTCGATAATTCTCGAGAACTCTGTGCTCTAGCAGTATCTATTATCCTGATTTGCATGGCTGTTTCCTTATTCCAAACCTGCAGGAGTGGTTATCACAACAGAGGGTTTGATTGCCGAATATTGTTTTTTACATACAAAACCAATGGCGATACCCAGGGCGGTGATGCGGATCACATTAAAACTTGTGCCCAGAATGAAATATCTTAAGATATTCCCTGTGGTGAGGAAACTTGATGGACCACTGAGAGTGATGGTGACGAAGACCAGGATCAACGAGCTCAGTAAGACGGATTTGAGGATCGGATTGTTGAATGGGATCCGGTTGTAGAAACGCACCAATAAATAGCTGACCCATAAACCGATGACCAGACCTCCGACCAGGGATTCGAGCAGCATTGGGTAATAAGAAATGTTCATTGCAGCCCGGTAATCCGCCGCGAAAGAGGTCCGCGAGATGGCGAAGTTTGCCAGCCAAAAAGCCATACCTCCCACCAGAGTCAGCACCAACACCTTTTTGAAAATTCCTTTTTTATTCATCACCTTTACTCTTTCCCTTATTCCGGATTCACGGACAAGCGAGGTTTCACGGCCTTAATGGCAAGCCACATCGCCAGTGAGACTTCAGCAATGAAACTAACCACCAGGCAGGGATATGCAATGACAGCGAGATCGGGGAGGATCAATCGCTGGCAGACATAAACGAACTGGCAAATACCATCCGCGATCAACAGCATTCCAAGGATCTTTGGAAGGAATCCCGATTTAAGGACCAGGTAACCGAGCGGAAAGAGCCAGACCCCGTAAGGCACCTGGGCAATAAAGACTCCAGTTTTGTATAAACCGAAGCAGAACACCGCCAGAGCATGCAGTTGATCCGGTTGGAAGGCTTTGATGGCTTCAGTTCCATTCAGGATCACCAGGCTGCCAAAAAGGCAAAGCGAGCTGAATAACCAGACCGCAAAACCGGCAACATTGAATAACAGGAACAATAAAGCTAAATCTTTATTCACCGGCTTCAGCAGCACGTACAAAGCCCACGCCGCCAATAGGAACAAAACGACCGAGAAGAGGTTGATCACAAAACCGATACGGAATTGCGTTGCATGGGTCAGTATGTGATCAATTGTGACCGGTGCTTCCACGAATACGAATTTCCCGAATAGGTTGGCGATGACCGAGGTGACCACGTAAAGCAGGTAAAACACACCGGCGGTTCTTGCGATCTTCATAATTGAATTCATTTTTTTACTCCTTTGAAGATAGAAAATCCTGACAGGCCTATTCCTGTAAGGTATAGAAAACTTTGAACAACATTCACCTGCCAGCGCCCATTTCCGATATACGATGAAGCGAGAAAAGCCATAGCTTCAATGAATCCGATGACCCCAACAAGCAGCCAGAAAGCCCATTTTTCCCCGGCGGCGAGGTTTCTGCGGATGAGCGGCCATGTCAATATGGAGACCATCAGCGAGCAGGAGTTGTACAGGATCGTGAAACAATTGAGCGCTGCAATGGTTTTGGAACTAAGGTTGGCCATTTCAACTTCTGAAAAAGAAGCCACCTGCAAAATAGGAGAATCCTTTCCGAGCACGATTACATAGCAAAGGATGATAAAGGCAAGCATGAAGTTGATGCCGCACCATATTGACAGAACCATCGAACCTTTTTTTAACATTTTTATTTTCTCCTTAATTCGTATCTACTCACGCAGTCCTGGAAGCACCCGCCGACGGATTGAATCCTTTCAAGATCAGCCAGACCGCCAAAACCAGTTCCTGCGGCAAGATCGGCATTTGTAAAATAATCAGGATTGTGGAGAAGGGAGCGATGACATGGAACATTACCAACACAGTACTGATCATGGTCGATGTGATTCCAACCAGACCCCAAACGGTTAGCCATCGGGGAACGAGTCTGTATTGATAGAAGACAATATAGTACAACAAGGCGCCGATACCGAAAGTTAATAGCATGGCCACATCTCTAAACCATCCGATTCCTGCATTGATCACTGCATCTGCGGTCTGAAAGTACGATGCTGCCGGAGCGCCAGCTTTCACGAATTCCTGGCTCAGCGCCAATAAAAAAATATAGAGAAGAGCACCAACAACACTGGTCATTCCCTCGATCACCCTGAAGCCAGCTGCACCGATCGCCAGGCCTTCGTTGAATTTCTTCAGGACCGGATACAGCGCCAGGCCAATACCGGCACAGGCAATCCCCATGAAGAATTTAATCGCCGTGAAGAGGATCATCTGACCTGCATTGGTGGAGATCGCAATCAGATGATCCGGAGCGCTTACCGTGTTTTGCATGAGGGGCAGGCTCAGCAGGGCTGGAACCGTCCCCAGGATGAATAGCACGCCCACGATTGCTGCAGTTTTTCTGTCTGACCCACGGGTCCTTACTTTGGTCGTATTCATTTTATTTATCTCCTTTATTGAACGACGTTGATGAGTTTCATTCCATCGGTCTCGCTTATCGAGACCGATGGATTTCTTGCAGAAAAACATCAACCGATATTAGGCGCATCGGCTGGTTTCCACTTCCAAGTAAACCAGATAGTTAGTAATATGCACGCAACTTCCACAGTTTCAAACAACACATAATACAAACCGTGCCCACCTATAACGATATATACAATCATGTATGCACCAATGATGATGCTTACCCAGCGATTTACTTTGTAGCTCAAAACCCAGGACAACATAACCGGGGAAATTGAAATTATCATTAATAATGCGCCCGCCAGCAAACCACCCGCGGGCAATGGAGCTCCCGCCATTACTTCGCGGATCGGAGAAGTGGGATCCAGTAAAGAAACAATATCTGCATAAACCATAAGCAGTACTACAAATATCCATAACAACGAAAGTTTTACTCTTGGATCAATTCCGGTAGTCGATTTGTTTGTATTCATTTCTTTCTCCTTTTTTTGTGATTGATTTTGGCGTAAACAAGCCACCTACGCCTATTTAGGATTTGAAATTTGACTGATTCGCTTCGCCGTGTTCGACAGGACTGACCGAGACCAATGGCATTCCCAGGTTGCGCACTTTTTTGAGCAATCCATGCAATGCGGCCTGATCGACCACCGGGCCGGTTAACAGCGTATCGCCGTTGTCTTCCAGCGTGATGGTCAGACCCTCAAACCAGTCAGTCCACTTGTTATCAAGGTGTCCCTTGATTCGGATTTCATATACCCCTGGTTCGTGATGATCCTGCGGGGATGTGTGGTTTTCACTCATTCTATGCCTCAAATATTTTTCCCTACATGACTTGATCTTATAGTGTTGCATTCGTAGTTATCTTCAGCCACAATATAACAATTAATGTGGGGGGATGTCTTCCCCATAAGTGGGGATATTTGTGGGGATATTTGAGTAAGGAGGCTGGGGATGTAAGTAGCCCTGCCAGTTTATCTGGCAAGGCTAAATGGATTCCTGACTTGGGCAAAGCTTATAAGTGGTTAGGTCAAATTCAACTCAGCCGCCCGTTTGACGGCCGCCCGGCGATTATTGACATTGAGTTTACTGTAGATGCTCTTGGTATGTGTGCGGACTGTGCTCAAGGCGATCGCGAGTTCACGGGCGATCTCCGGCCCGGAAAGCTCGGTTTTGAACATTCGAAGAACTTCAAGCTCACGCTGGCTTAGCAGCTCGGTAAGAGGCTCACCGTCCCGGTGTCCTTTCGGGAGCACAGCCAGGGGGGTGGGGAGAGGAGATTCGCCTGCACTACCCAGTTGCTCCGTTTCAAATGCTGCCAGAAGGATACCTGTGTAGTCTGGCATAATTCCGCGTACGACTCCTTCACGAAGCATTTCCATCATGCTTGGTCCTTCGTCAAGGAATATGCGAACGTAACCTTGTGGCTCCGCTAATGCAAGTGCCTGCTGAATAGACAGGAGTGCATCAGGAAGGTTACCTTGCGCGTTATAAGCCATTGCTTGCAATATCCGAATTTCGATCACGCTGCCCATCCCGTCACGTTCCACTGCGGCTTTCAGCAAGCGCTCCAACAGCCTCATTGTTTCTTGAATAGAGAGGCTTGTGTGGCCGTTTTGATAGAGGGCTAGGAGCACCCTGGCCAGAGTGATGTGATCGTACTCGTGCAGGTAGCTGGGTTTATCATCAGCCGAGAGTCCCTTATCATGCACCCACCTCAGGGCTTCACCCAAGCGACCCTGGGCTATCCATACCCGGGTCTTCCGCGTCGTGATCGGGCGCACATTCGGGGAGAAGTTGGCATCGTAGACGCGCTCGGCCTCTTCGAGTAATTGCAGCGCAACGTCCAGATCGCCCTGGGCTTGTTTAATACGCGCCATCGCCGCGCACCAGCGATACGGGTTTTGCGGTAAGCTGGCAAGTTCACCCAGCGCCTGGCTGGTGAGCAGATGTTGCGTGGCGGTCTTCAGATCATTATGCTCACACTGAATGGCGCTCATGCCCACGTACATATCTGCTGCTCCTCGCAGGATTGGCGCACCCGCCTCTTCCGCCCACTTTAGGGTCTTCTGATAGGTGGTCATTGCATCGCGGAGAAGGCCTTGCGCAATCTGTATATCCGCCAGGGTAAGGGCGTTGCCGATGGCTGGAGAGATGTACCCGGCCAGCCGCACATGTTCCATGCCATTCGCGATCATCTGACGGGCGGCATCGAGATCCCCGCTTGTCCATGCAGCGAGCCCCAACTGTGAGGCTGCCCCACCGATCATCAGGTGATCATCCTCAGATGCGAGATCAAGCACTCGTCGAGCGTTCTTTGCAGTCTCGGGCATATCGCCCCTGGCCAGGGCGCGCGCGGCGCGGAGCATGGAAATCATCCCCGGGAGACGTTTAAATGTCCCATTGTCCACGACGATCATCCCGGTCGTATCGCCCATTGAGTCCAGCCAGCGTTCGGCATCCCGCAGCCAGGGTTCAACGCCACCGACCTCTCCGCCACCAAATAATGCGTAAGCATAGTGAACACAGAGCACCGGCCTGAAGCGGACCAGTTCATCAGGGAGTGCCTTTAGCCAGCCAAGCTCCGTGACCGTGGTTCCTCGTCTGTTCCTGCGCGTTTCTGGAATCTCCAGTTCGATCAGGCTCGCCGCTCGCTCGAAATCCTTGCCGGCCAACGCGTGGCGGATGGCATCGTGCGGTAGTCCGTTTTTTTCATACCATTCACTCGCCCGACTGTGGAGAATAGCTACCATCTCCGGTTGCGTCCCCATCAGATGTTCAAGCAGAACATCGGCGAATAGATGGTGATAGCGATACCACTGACGCTGATCATCGAGCGGAATGACGAACAGGTTGTCTCGCTCGAGTGCTTTCAGCATCTCCTTACAATCCGTCTGTTCAGTAACAGCGTCGCAAAGAGGACTATATAACTGATCGAGAATAGAGGTTTGGAGCAAGAAACTGCTGACACGTTCAGGCTGGCGTTGTAGAACCTCTTCCACCAGATAGTCCAGGATAAAGCGGTGGCTGCCGGTGAACGATTGGATGAAGCTGGCGGCATCATGATGTCCCTGCACTGACAGTGCGGCCAGTTGCAAGCCGGCGATCCAGCCTTCGGTGCGAGTTTCCAACGCGGCGATGTCATCGGTTGAGAGGTTCAAGCCCATCACTTGGTTGAGAAAGTCAGCGGCCTCGGTGGGTGTAAAGCGTAAATCAGCGGCACGTAGCTCGATCAATTGTCCATGGGCCCGCAGGCGGGCTAAGGGCAACTGGGGATCCTCACGGGTAGCGATAATCAGAACCATCTGCGGAGGCATGTGCTCCACCATAAAGGTGAGCGCCTGGTCAACCGGCTTGGAATCAAGCATGTGGTAATCGTCCAAGACGAGGATGAATTTGTCCGGGAGGGCGGCGATCTCATTCAACAAAGACGTCAGGAGTGATTCGGAAGACGGTGGCCGGGCAGATTGAAGGGCGGCTACCACATCTGCGCCAATCTTTGACGTGATGGTTTGCATCGCCTTCACGATATAAACTAGAAAGCGTGTGGGATCATTGTCCCCTTCATCCAGCGATAGCCATGCTACCGGTCTGCCGCACCTGGATGCCCACTCACTGACGAGCGTGGTTTTGCCAAAACCGGCGGGAGCAGAGATGAGGGTCAATTTGCGGTTTGTAGCTAGTCCTTCATTTAATCGTGCAATCAGAGCCGGGCGTGGAACGATTGCCCGCCGTATAGGAGGAATGTAAAGTTTCGTAAGGATAAGGGAGTCTGACATTCTGGAATTAATTATACATCGCACCTTAGTTGAGGGCCCGAAAGACCAAAGAAAGAATAAGTTCTTGACGAACCCACGTAAAACAGATACTATACGAATATCGATTAGCTACCGCAGCGTGCCCGGCAAGCGTAGACCAGAGTTCGTCAGGTCGGCTGACACATGCCCTGGCGGGCAGTGCCAGGGTTTGCAGAGCCCGCCGCACAAATCCTGATGAAACTGGGATATTGTGCCATGGATTCAGGTCTTTGACTCACACCGCGCTGGGTGCTGGCGTAACCCAGAGATCGAATGTTCATATCGCACCCCCGCTACTATTTTCCAGGCGACCATCAATGGTCGTTTTTGGTTTAAACATGCGTTGATTCCTTGGTTATTTAGTTGAGAAGAGAAATAGTTTATTTACAGCTAAATGATTCTCTACTCGAGATAGATCAAGCGTATCATTTCATCGATTTCATCGCAATATACCAATTTCGGTAGGTTTTTAACCTGACAACCTATCCATATGGATAGGTTGTGGGGATCTGGACGTCTTGATTATCTAAAACCATAGGAATATCTATATTGTCCTCTTGCTAGGGCAAACTAAACGACCATTACAGCCCAGGCCTTTTTAAGAGAAAAGAAGCGTCTTCGCTAGACAAAAACCAGTAGAAATATTTCCCGTATGTCCTCGGTTTCAAGATTCAGGCTCGTAACCTTTTGGTCATTAGTTCGAATCCACTCCCCGCTACTAAGAGTGAACCAGATTCCGTCGGTCTCTGATTTTTCATTTTCTAAGCAAGCGTGGTCAAGATACCGCGGTGGATTGTGGCAGGATATTATATAACTTGATAGCTAAAATTGGCTCAGGATGAGCAAATAATAAAACTCAACTCCAATTCCACGCATACAAAATCGTGACCACATTGAAACCCATGCTGACTGCAATCAGGAATTTGTCCCATAATGATAAATAAGTGGGTAGACCAACCAGGTTGAACAGGAAGAAGAAGGCAGCCACGATAATATTCACCCAACGGCTCACAGGCTGGGGCATTACCAGTGTCAGGAAAACCATCAAGATGGGCGTCAACATCAGAACCGCGATCCCTAGCCAAACGAACTGGTTTAAATTCTTGTCGGCCATCGGTTTTTTTGCCAAGTCGCCGCTGCAGATGCGCAAAACATCACCATAAAGATAAATTAGCGTGGCAACTACCCAGGTTGCAGATAGAAGAATTTTTATATCCATTGTCTTATTTCTCCTGTTCCGCGATAGTGATAACCACTTTGCCTCGGGCGTGACCTTTTTCAAAATACCGAAAAGCTTCAGCTGTTTTACTTAACGGGTAGCATTCATCTATAACCGGTCTGATCTTTCCGCCTTCCAAAAGATCTCTTATGAAAAGCAAATCTTTTTGATTTGCTTTTTTCATTTTGCTTGTCATTTTTCTGCCATTGCTTTTTGACATTAAAGGTCCAAGGAAGAGTGACTGGAATATTTGGTTTGGTAATCCTCCTATGAAAACGTAAATGCCCTTGGGAGTTAAAGCACGCTTGTACGCGGAAAGCGGATGAAAGCCATTCACCGCAAGGATGAGATCATACTGCTGTCCATTTTGGGTGAAATCCTCTATGGTGTAGTCAATGACGTGGTCTGCGCCGATCGAGTGCGCTATCTCCAAATTCCGGGTGCTGCAAACGGCAGTCACTTCCGATCCAAACGCCTTGGCAATCTGCACCGCAAACGTCCCCACCCCGCCAGACGCCCCGTTGATCAGAACTTTTTGCCCGGGTTGAATATGCCCTTGATCGCGCAAGCCTTGCAGGGCAGTGACGGCTGCAACAGGTAACGCCGCAGCCTCTTCAAATGAAACCATGGGCGGCTTTATTGCCAAAGTGGATTCAGGGACAGAAACATATTCTGCAAAACTGCCGTTTCCCTGACCAAAAATATCTCCAAACACTTCATCTCCTGGCCGAAAGAGTTTGACCTTTTTCCCAATAGCCTCAACACACCCTGCAACATCAACACCAAGGATTATGTTTTTAGGCTTGAACACTCCATTTCCAATCAAACGCATCGGAAAAGGATCAGCAGTCAAATAGTGCCAGTCGCTCGCATTGATTGATGCTGCGTGGACTTTTACCAGCACTTGATCTTCATTGAAGGAAGGCTTTTTCACTTCTTCGAGACGAAGAACATCTGGCGGTCCATATTTTGTGTATACAATCGCTTTCATGGTTTTTCTCCTAATTCTTTTGACCGGCATCATAAATCAGGGCTAACCTTCGGGGTTAGTCCATTTCCAAGCGTACCAAACAACCAGTAAGGCACACACAAGTTGGCCTGTGGCCCAAACTATCTCATAACCAGCAGATCGCGATACAAGAACCATAAAACAATAAACAAGAGTAATAACCGCATAGAATATGCCCATAATGCGGTTTGCCCAACGACTCACGGGAGACTTCAATGTCAGGGTCAAGACACTCATAAAAACGTGACCCACTATCACCGCCGCGAACACCGACAACCATTTAGGGTTTCCTCCGATAGGTCCGGTAGCCGCAGATAAGCGGTACGTATCCCCATTTAAACTACTTAACATTCCAGCTACCCATAGTACTGCAAGGATTATTCTCACATCCAACAGATTTCTTGCAGTCTCTTTGTTTGTATTCATTTTTATCTCCTTCTTGAACGATAAGGATGTGTTTCATTAATTTGGACTTGAATAAAATTGTGGTCGCCACCCGTTTACCAGGAGTTGAAATGGGCTGGGAATGTTATCAAAGGCAAACCACCTTTCCAAGGAGCTCTATCCATTTACTATTTGACATCTGACCTATCCGCCTGTCCAGTCCCGCGAAGTCCCCGAAGGGGGAGAGTATTCGAGGGGTCGGGTCCGAGAGGACGAACTGAGACCAATGACATGCCTAAATCACGCACTTTTTTAAGCAAACCATGCAACGCGGCCTGGTCAACCACGGGTCCGGTTAAGAGCGTATCGCCGTCCTCTTCCAGCGAGATAGTCAGGCCTTCATACCAGTCTGTCCACCGGTCGTCCAGGTGTCCCTCGAGGCGGATTTCGTAGTATTGATTTTGGTAATGTTTTTCGTCGAATGTTTGTTTGTCACTCATCATGCGCCTCGTGTTTTTCTTTTCGTTGTTTATCTGCCCAAAGGATACTGCTCGATGTGGTGAGGTGTCATCACTATATGTGTTGATTGATGTGTTGATTCTTGATCGGGAGGTTGTTGTGGAAATAAAAAGCCCTGGCAAGTGGTTCAAACCACTTGCCAGGGTCAGAGTTAATGATTGCGTATCCGCTATAACAAATCGAGTTCCTCAGCGCGGCGGACGGCCGCCCGGCGGTTGTTCACCCCCAGTTTATTGTAAATGTTATTGGTGTGGGTTCGCAGAGTGTGGAGCGAGATAATCAGTTGTTGGGCAATTTCCGGGCCGCTTAATTCGCTTCGAAGCAGCCTGAGCACTTCCAGCTCGCGTTCGCTCAAAGGCTCCAACATGTCTACTTTTTGATGAATGACACTTGCCCCTCGCTGCGCTTGGTGCAGTGCATGTGTTGCTGATTTTTGCGCAGCCACTGGTTGTGTAAAGGCAGCCAGGAGTTTGTCCGCATAACCGCTCAGCGGATGGTCACGATTGCGCGATTGTTTTTCAATCAACATTCGCATCGGTTTGCCTTCATCCACAAAGATACGAACATAGCCTTCCGGCTCCGCCAGGGATAGGGCATGTTCGAGCGAGGTGAGAGCCTGGGGGCGATTGCCCTGCGCCTCGTAGGCCAGCGCCTGCACCAGCAGGATATCGAGTGCGCTGCCCCGGCGCTTTTGCGCTTCGGCGGCTTGCAACAGGCGTGTGAGCAGGGTGTTGACCTGCGGGTTGGCGATTTCCAGCCGTGCCAGGGTGAGGTGCTCGAACTCATGCAAGTAGCTGACTTCATCTGCCAGTGAAAGCCCGCTTTCTACTGCCCACGCTCGGGCTTTATCGAGCCGCCCCTGTTTGAGATAGATGCGCGCTTTCTGGGCCGCAATGGGGTGCAGGTCAGGCACGAGGGTTTGGATATAGGCCCGTTTAGCCTCCTCTAGTAGAGACAGGGCGGTTTCCAGATCGCCTGCGGCCTCTTTCAGTTGGGCCTGGACCACATGCCAGCGGTACAGCCAATCCACCAGGGTGGTTTGCAAACCCAATTCGGCGGCTCGTTTCAAATGATGAGCGGCGAGGGTGTCATCTCCCCGTTGACGGTAGATCATGGACAGACCGAGATGATGGTGGGCAGTGATGTGTTCAGCCTCCGGGCTATGTTGGGCGGCCACTTGCAAGGCATCCTGATAGGTCCGCTCGGCCTCGCTCAGACTCCCCAGGCCCACCAGCAGGTCGGCGACAGCAAAGGCGCTGGCAACCACGAAGACAAGATTGCCCAGCTGGGTCAATCTCTTCATCGAATCACCAATCCCCCGGATGGCCGACTCCAGATTGCCGTTGGCCCAATAGGTGACCTCCAATATAGTGGTGGCCTGGGCGCGCCGGTCAAAGTCATCTTCGGGGATGAGTTGGAGCGCCAGCTCGGCGTATTTCAACGTTGCGGCGGAATTGCCCTGCACCTGAGCGTTGTAAGTGCGGGTCAAAGCGATCATTGCTGGCAGGGGCTTAAGCTGCGCTTCGTTCTCTACGTCCGAACCATCTAGGCATCGTTCAGCGTCCTGCAGGCGCAACTCGCTGGCCTCCAATTCGCCGGTATCCGTAAATGCCTGGGCAATCTGGGTACAGAGCACAGGCCTGGTGCGGATCAGCTTATCTGGCAGCATATTCACCCAGCCCAGCCAAGCGGCAGACTGAAAACTGCCATTCATGCCCTGCCAGACCGTTTCAGCCAACCCCGCCGCCCGGACAAATTCCCCGGCTGCGATGGCGTGGTGAAACGCCGCGCCCAAGTCGCCGTTCTCTTCATGCCACTGGCTGGCACGCAAGTGGAAATCGGCGAATTCTTTGGGTTTTCCCAGTCTCTGGCGCAGTAAATCAGCAAAGAGATGGTGATAGCGGTACCAACACCGCTCGTTATCCAAAGAGATAATGAACAGGTTGGCATTTTCGAGATATTCCAGGGTTTCCTGCCCGGAAACAGAAGGAGAACCCAAAATAGCGTCACACAATGAGCCGCATAAGCGATCAAGGATGGATGTTCGCAGTAGAAAAGTCTGAACTTCTTCTGGCTGCTGTTGCAGGACTTCTTCAATCAGATAATCCAGCACGAAATGGTGGCTGCCGGTGAAAGATTGGATAAAACTGGTGGTGTCTTGATGCCCCTTCATGGAAAGCGCGGCCAATTGCAAGCCGGCAATCCAGCCTTCGGTGCGGGCTTCCAGTACGGCGATTTCTTTCTCGGAGAGGTTCAAGCTCATCATTTGGTTGAGAAAACCAGCGGCTTCGGCGGGGGTAAAACGCAAGTCGGCAGCGCGCAATTCGGTCAATTGACCCCGGACACGGTAGCGAGCCAAGGGCAGGTTTGGATCCTCGCGAGTGGCGATGACCAGGTGCATGTGTGGAGGCAGGTGCTCGAGCAGAAACGTGAGGACATTGCCAACCGGTTTGGAATCGATTACGTGATAGTCGTCCAGAACGAGGATGAAATGATCTGGAAGAGTGGTAATTTCGTTGAGCAGGGTGGTCAAGATCACTTCGGATGGCGGTGGCTGAGGCGATTGGAGGGCAGATAACACTCCCACTCCGATCTTCGGCGCAATTGTCTGCAATGCCGCCACGAGGTAAGTCAGAAAACGCGTGGGGACGTTATCCCCTTCGTCCAGTGACAGCCAGGCAACCGGTCGCTGGCAACCAGCAAGCCATTCGCTTACCAGCGTGGTTTTTCCAAAACCAGCCGGGGCAGAGATAAGAATCAGTTTACAGTGCATTCCCTCATTCAACCGCTCGATCAGGCGAGGACGGGAAACAATTTTTGGCCGAGGTAGCGGAACATAAAGTTTTGTGAGGAGAAGTGGCTCAGACATTCTAAAATTAATTATACATCGCGCCCAATTAGAGCGGGTATAAATAAAGAAAATTATAAAAAGACTAAAAAGGGACTTGACGAACCCAGGCAAAAGGACTACTGAATATCGATCAACTACTGCTGCATGCCAGGTAAGTGTGAACCAGCGTTCGTCAGTTTAGCTGTTTTGCAGAACCCGACGCACAAACGGCACGGATTCAGGAGCATTACTCACACCGCGCTGGGTGCTGGCGTAACCCGGAGGTCCTCAGTTCTAATCTGAGCCCCGCTACTATTTTCCAGGCGACCAGCAATGGTCGTTTTTGGTTTAACCATGCGTTTATTCCTTGAACTAGTTAATTGGGAAGAAAGATCATCTTATCCCATTCAGCATTTTCTTGGCAAAAACAAAAAACAACCCACCAAATAATAAGATAGCCATTACACCAAAACTTAAATTGTTCGGCCTTTTCTCTTGAGCAATGTGCTCCTCATTCGGGTAAGGGGTGGTTGTAATAGTTGATAAGTTCAGCTCTTGTGTTTTACTCATCTCAACAGTGGGAGTTGCGGTCATAGCGGGTGTTGGGGTTGGTTGTTGGGTAGCGTTCTTTTGTACCAATAACTTTTGACCAAGATATATATCTATTGAAGGCAAATTGTTCAATTGACGGATCTGATCGATCTTGACTCCATACTCTATGGCAATGCTCCACAGGCTCTGCCCGTTTCTAACTTCATGGATCACATCACCGTCTGGTCTGGCTGTAGCACGAACAACCGGAATGATATATTGTGATACTTGGAGTGATAAGGCGGCCTGTGTTGCATCTCCGTACATTCCCCCTTGATTCATTGCGATAGCTGTAAGTGTTGGATAGGCTTTGCTTTGCATAAGGTTATCCTGAGTTTGAAGAGCAGTTTCAAGAACATAGAAATAAACTGTTTGTCCCACCTCATCAACAGAAGTTGAAATTCCAACACCTATATCGGTACGATATGGAGATAACATCGTGTTTAAGTGAGCTTCATCTTCACTCCACTTTCGGATCACACCTTGGACCCTAAGATCAACGCCAGCAGTAAAATTTTCTGATCTATATCCATCAAGGGATAAATCCCCTGCCAATGGATACCCAAGTGAAATCAGCCATTGTCCTAACGAGATATTGTTTGGGCGCCAGTGTCCGAAATTTCCAGCGGCGACACCCTCCACCTCAATCTGGGCAATTTGCATTAGCACTTGATGCTCTTTTAACGGACGCAATCCATTCGCGATTCGTAAATCGTTAACCGCATCTATCAGGTCCGAAGGTGTAGGAGGTAATTGGGAATTCAGATTCTCTGATTGAGCTTTCGCATTTTGGTATGTAAATACAATGATACAAAAAGTAAGTACACACACGATTTTTTTAAATTTCATCATAAGTTTGCTCACTTAATACTTGTGAATTAAATCCTCACCACAACTGACATAAACGAAATGATCGATTTATAACTTATCAAATGAATACGAGCTGCAATCGATATCTTGTTGAATATTTACGATTGAAAACGATTCATGAGCTGACTAAAGTGGTTCGGGTACAGTTATTTGCCATGGTCCAACAATGGTGATCGTTCCAGTTCCATTAATCTCAATTGTCAATAATCCAGTGGGAACCTCACCTGGATAACTTTGGAAATACCAAAATGGTTCCCCGTGTAATCCTGCGCCATGCCCACTACTATCAGAAATTGCTCCGCTAACGATCTTAGGGAAAAAGGAAAGGTCAAAATCTTGAATTAATACTAATTCATACCCGTTTTTTGAATCAGTTTGCTTTCTCTCAATGGAAACAAACCGAACCGTTTTTGGACCTAATGGAATATCTTTGTTAACATTCCATTTTTGTCCAATTTTTGGATTGTTTCCAACATCCACATTTAAATATGATGTGGCATAAGGCTCTGATTCAGCAGGGACTGAGTTTATCGTAATCGTGAGAGGCCAAGTTATGGAACCAGCTTCTATCTGAAAAACCCAATCGTGCGTTTGTCCATTACAACCATCAATATCTAAATATTTATCATCAATAACTATCTCTGGTATGTAGACATTATTGACTGCGTCACGAACTATGGTGTCAGGGAAGAAACCTCTGGCATGATTAACAGCCAAATTACTCGGACCCAATAATAAGGTTCCTTGTATTAGTAGATGATCATCGTCATAGAAAATATTTGTGACTTTTATCTCTCCCTCAGCCTTTATTGGATCTTCTGTAAATACCTGCGAGTCGGCAACCTCTTGGGTTGATTCTTCTTCAAAGGTTGATGATCCAAATTCATTTTGAACACTTGCAGTGGTTTCTATCAAGGTAGGTATATTTTCAGGATTACTCCAGATCTTTTTTTTGATAGGATCTCCAATTGAGGGGATTGCAAGAATGCTCAAAGCAATAAGAACGATCACAAAAGCTATAATCAACACTCTAAAATTATTTTTCATTTTTTCCTTACATCTTTGTATATTTTCAATAATTAGCCGTTCCAGGTTTCATATAACAACTATTTATGCGACCGGGTTTATGAAATCGCAAATAACCAATACTGCCATAAGTGAAATTAACAATGCAAAACTTATCGAATGAATTCGAGCTTCAATCACTTGATTTACTTTCTTTTTAAATATTAACTCTGGCAACAAAAATAGTATCCTTCCGCCATCTAACGCAGGAATTGGCAGCAAATTGGTGAACCCAAGTGCAATCGAGATTGTTCCCATGAACCAAAAAGTGTAAAGAAATTGATTAGACTGGTTCTTCGCTTCTTGCTCATTATTGGTTTTTTGCATTTGTGAAAAAATGTCATAAATCCCCTTAACGCTAACAATTCGAGCTTGATCTGTGGCGATTTGGCCCGTAATTAGTTTTACCGGCATATTGATCATCTGAACTCCCTGGTCAACAGTTGTGGCGAGTGCCAGGAAAATTGCCTGAAAAAAACCTTATTTTCTCAATAGGATTTATTATCTTTACACCTAAAGGACCTTCGTTTGAAGGAAAATCTATACGTGGAGTAATCAGTGTTTTTATGGATTCTGAATCACGAATGACTACAACTTCAACTTGGGTTCCAAGATTCACGGACACGATGGATGAAAATTTATTCACACTATTAATAGGCGTGCCATTAATCTGATCAATGATGTCTCCTACCATTAACACATCAACGACTGGAGACTGGCTAGTAATAGAATCAATAACGACCTTTTGCTGGTTAGGCGCGCCAGTTTTTGTAAACAAGATAACAAAAATAATAACTCCAAACAGCAAATTGAAAACTGAACCCCCGGCTATTGTAACTAATCGGCGCCAAGGTTTTACTGCTTGATAGCTTCCAGGGACAATCTCATTTTCGTTGGTATGCTCCTTCCAACTGCAAAAACCACCAAAAGGGATCCAATTCAGACTGAATTCGGTTTTGCCAATATTGCCAAATTTCCACAATCTTGGCGGATAACCAAATCCAAATTCAGTAACTTCAATCCCATTTAACCTAGCAGTCAAGTAATGCCCTAGTTCATGAATAAATACTAATAATCCAAAACCAAGAATAAATTCCAAGAAAATTAATAATGTTTGCCCTATTCCCATCACTATTCCTCCTGCCATTGATTAAAAAAAATATGCCTAATTAATCAAAAGAATGAATTATAAACCACTTGGTTTGTTTTATTGGTTGAATTACGTGATTAATTTAGATGTTGGTCAAAAATTTTGATATAAACACAAAAACAATTTGCCGCAATTTTCAATTATTTGAATAATTTATTTAGTTGTTGTTACGATATTTAGTAATTGCCGGAAATTGGATCTGTGTCAATCCTTCTCCAATTAAGGTTACGTTTCCTATGCAATAAATACGATTCCAGTCAAATAATATTTTCTATTATGGAATTTGTTCTGATCACAGATTTCAAGAAATCTGTGATAAAAAGCGATAAGGAAGAACACAGGACTCAGACTTACTTTGTGAGTCCTGTGTTTTATCGGGAATCTCTTTTATCTAAATAAGTAGAAATAATCTAAACACAATGTTAGTTATTTGGTTTGTCAACAACGACTTGCCATGGACCTTTAATTGTTTCAACTCCTTGGCCTTTCAATTCCAAAGTTAATATGCCTGTTGGAACTTCACCCATGAAACCGGACCAGTAAGTCAGTGTCTCGCCACCAACACCTCCACCACCTCCACCACCACCGCCGAATCTATTATCACCAACAACATTTACTGAACCCATGAAGCTAGGATCTGAGATACAAGTAATTTCATACCCATTACCGAAATCAGTTTGTTTTCTCTCAATCGAAACGACATGAATTGTTTTCGGACCTATCTGTACATCCTTGTTAATATCCCATTTTTGCCCTGGTTCAGGATTATTGCCAACATCCACAAGAAACGTTGCATTAGGATATCGTTCTGTCACCATTGGTACTGAATTAACCGTAATGGTTATTGGCCATGCAATATCTACCGAATTAATTAGGAATGCCCAGTTAATTATGTCGTTATCTAAATTTTCCGTTTCTACCAGAAAGTCATTGGGTACAATTTCTGTGCCGAGCGTTTTGTTGTTTGCATCAAGGACGTTGATATCTTCAATATAACCATTAAGCACAAATGAAGAAAGGTTGTCCACAGAATTAATCTTTATTGAACCCAGTAAAATATATCCATCTTGTAGAGGAATTGCCTGGCTAGCACTCATGCTTCCAATACTTGATGAGTTGTTACCATTTGTTTCAGTTAACTCCTCTGGAGTTTGTGTTGGGAGATCAATGAAGGGAATTGCTGTTAATTCAACTTGGGAGTTAACATTAAGTATTAGTGGCAGTGAAAAAACCAAGGGAGAACAACCGTCTTCAGTACTTAATTGGATTTCTCGGCCAAACACAACTTGATCAATATCGTTAGGAATTGAAGTGAACTCTGCCGTAAATTGGTAATTTCCTTCACTGCCAGCAGTAAGCATTTTTACAGTTTTACCATTAGGAAGACTCATTGAAGCTTCAAGTGAATCTGGACATGTGATAAATTGTGTTTCAAATGGTAGTGCAATACCTGTTAACGAATATTTCACCAAAGTTTTATCACTGCTGGCAACTACTTCGTCAATATTTATGGTCACGCCATTTATTGTTTGAGTCAGAGGTTCTACGAGCACTCTAATATTATTATCTTGAACTCGACCAAAACCTGGGATATATCCAATCCATTTTTGGAGAGTATCTGCTACCGCGGGCACTGTAAGAATAACCAATGCCATGAAAACTACTACTAAAGTACTGGGAATCAATACTTTTGTACGTTTATTCATTATTACTCCTTTACTTTTTTGTATTCTTCTTAGAATGTCAGGAGCCAGATCAAGGTTGTTTGGAATGTCTCTTTCCACCAACGAATCTAAATATTTGGAATATTTTGTGTTTTTCATTCCTCATTCCTTCCTAATTCGATTAAGGCACGCAGCCTGGTTCGCGCATTATTCAACAACCATTTAATGGTACCGGGTGCTGTTTGAGAGGCTTCTGTCATTTCCTTTTCAGACATTTGAAGGTAGTATCTTTGAACTACCACCGCTCTTTGGCGTGGAGTTAACTTAGTCAATAAAGACAACATATCAACTCTTACTTGAGCTTGTTCAACTTGACTTTCTACTGAATCCGCTCTATACAGTAGTTTCTCAAAGTCAGATTCATCAAAATTCTGCGAAAAGGATTGAAATCGATTACCTCTTATAGTTGCACTTAGGGCCGCATTCATAACACAGACCATGAAGTATGGTTCAAAAGGTTTGCTATCATTAAATTGTCCGATCCGTTTATAAAGATTTACAAACGAGTCTTGAACAACATCTTCTGCCATTTCCTTATTTCTGGTCACGAGGAACGCTGCTCGAACTGCCTTAATTTGGTATTTTGAAATTAAATATTCAAGTCCGTTGATATCTCCGTTTTTCAATTGGAGGATCGCTTTTTCATCATTCATTCTGGCTCCATTATTGTTTGCGCGCTCACATATATATTACGATTAGGTTGTCAAAAAGGTTGGGTATCGTCCATTCAAAAGACTAACAAAAAATCAGACAAAGAGAGTAAATATCACCGTAACACTATTTTCATGATTTTAATAAGTTAGAAGGAACGGGAATGGAAAGAAATTTTGCATTAATCTAAGACAAAAACTAAAATTTTTCCTTGATTTTTTGTTGTAATAATGCGGAGCCTAAAAAACTACAGCTTGTCAGAAATATCCTTAATAAGATGAAACCCCAAAAAACGAGAACAAATTGTCTCGACGAAATAAATCCATCCCGCAGCGAATTCCGAGGTACCAACGATAGATTTTTCTTTTGCAAAAATAATAAAGCCACTTGTCAAAAAGTAATTGCATGAGGTCTCTTACTAATCCTAGCTCTTGCACATACACCATCGTTTCTCATATCTTTTTTAGCCGAATTGTAGCCCGCCAGATCCAAAAATGTCGAATGATGAATTGACCATTCATTGTTTTAAAGGATTATCCGAAGGGTCTTTTCAATCATAATCAATTGACTCTGTCTTTGTTGAGGTTAAAGTTTTTTTTCTGAATTTACAGTAAATTGGTTTGTTAACTTCATGCTTCTATTCCCGGTCAAATATAGAATTAGACCTTCAGAAATTGTATTTCGATTGCAAATAATTTCATTAAAAATCAATATCAGAAATCCTCGTCAATCCGTAAAGTCTCGTGCCAAAAATAATATTTTATGGGGTAAAAAATCCATTTCATATCGACCTCAAAAATTCAAAAATAATACTATGTATAACCTTAATAAATCCCTTAAACTGAATTATCACAAATAACTGGAATACTTTGTTTGCAAATGCTTCCAATTTGGTATTAAACAAGAAAAATCTACAAAATCATAAGTCTATAAATCAGCCTTGTAGTTTTCAACAAATTGACCACAGCGAGGACACGATTCTTGATACCAGGATTGTGTTTCACCACAATTCTTACACCTCCAACGTTTAGCTTGCATTTCAAGCCAATTTTGCAGACCAATAATCTGGATTTTTTCCATGTTCTTTATTACACATTGCCCGTATTGGTAGACCGGATCACTAGTAAATTTTTGAAAAAGATCACAATTAGTCATTTGGGTACATTGGATACAAAAATCAATCCCTTGTTTATTAGCACATGCTTTGATCCCACAGGTTTTACAATAACCGGTGGGCTTTTCACTTTTACAACCAAAGCATTGTTTATCCTGTTCCAATTTCCCTGCATTTGTTGCCAACATGATTGGGCAAGCGCCACAAAACACGCCACAATATGAGTCAAAAACGAACTCCATAATATCTCCTATATCTTAATCAAATTCTTTAAAGTGAATATATCTATTAATTGCTCTCAACCGAGCATGTGCCAAAAAATTTTATTACAATTTTTTATCAGATGTATGACAACATAATTCGATCCATTAACGTTTAGTACTTTAACAAGACCAAGAAGTATTATCAAGCGATTATTGACTTTTGCAATTCCTACTAAATACTCAGAATTGATTTTATTAATCATTTGCGGTGGTGATTCGATCAATTTTTCGTCGATGGTCTATACTTCAAAAACCTCGGAAACGATCATGCCAACCTTAGTACCACTTACATTGGATACGACAATGCAAGATTTACTTGTAACTTCTTGTGGAAGCATTCTAAATCTTTTTTGTAAGTCAATAACCGGTATAACAATACCTCGCAAGTTGGTAATTCCTTCTAGATGTGATGGAGCATGCGGGGTTTTTGTTTTATCTTGAATTTTTACGATAAAATTATGGCTTGCCGCGAATCCGTGGATCAAGCACAACCCGCATAGCATCACATACAAGGTTCCACCCCATCACAAATAAAACAAGAATTAATCCAAGCCAAATTACGATATACTAATAAGTTTGCAGACTGGTAATCCAGTTTCTCGCAAAACATAGTCTTTGACCCCAGTCAGCTTATCCAATTTCCGTTCCGATTCCAAGAAATGAAACCTAGAACCACTTCACCAATACCTAAAGATGCCAAGACCAAGGTTGGGAAAACCGCATTAGGCAGAATGTGTTTGAACCTCAAAGGTCAAAACTAAATATTGCTTTCGAGTTTGTTTAATTAGCACCACAAAATTGAACACATGCTGCCTATGCGTTTTTTCGTTAGCAATAAAAAAATAAATTACACTACCCGTTTATAAGTACTAACTCATACACATCATGCAAATACATGCTTCCTCTAAATTCACATTCTTCTTTATCAACAATTTGGAATCCGAACTTTTCCAGTAAACTTTTACAATTTCTGTTTTCAAAAAAAGCGATGGCTATTATTTTGTTTACTTTCATATTATTTCGCGCAAATTCAATAATTGCCTCAACGGCTTCTGTCATAAATCCTTGTCCATTATATTGTTGGAGAAGTTCAAACCCAATTTCCACAGTTTTCATGTCGGTATCCCAAAGATGGAATCCACAAGTTCCAATTTTAATGTTTTCAAATTTATTTATGAGTACCCATCGGTTTTGATTTCTTGGCTCTTTCATATTATAAAAACCAATTAGGTCATCTGCTTGCTCAATTTTTGTCATTGGCTCTTCGTCAAATAAGTATTTATTAATAAAACCATTTTGGAATTCTTCGAAAATAAACTCTCTGTCGGTTTGGTCAATGCACCTCAAGAGCAAACGTTTTGTTTCAATATTTACAAACATAATTCCTCCATACTAATTATATTTTTGCATTGAGGACAGCAAAAATGGATTACTTACAAGCCTCTTGAATTAATGAATGGAAACGGCATTTTGTGCCATTGTGTGTGCCTATACTTTCAACCATCGGTCTAACCATGCATAAGCCAAATCTCTTGCTGATCTCGGAAAGCTGTGATCGTTTCCGTGCATGAAATAACCAAAAGCATCTGCCATTTTGTAAAGACTGTACACTTGATAAAATTGAATTCCTACCTCAGCAAGAAACTCTTGATTTCCATAAGCCATATCAAAATAGGATGAAATATTCAGCCAAGGTCTGGGTGCAATTAATGCGGCGACTTCGTGCAACTCAAAAGGCGGGTCAACGTTTTCCTCGAAATACCGACGCAGTTTGGGAAAATAGATATACCCATCTTCTAATGACCACTCCATCCGCTCTTCTTCTTCTGAAAACACCGATAAACCACAATTACTTATTGCGACCTTAATACGCTCGTCCAGGGCTGCGGCAAAAATTGCATTATGTCCGCCAAGAGAGTGCCCGATAACCCCTATTCGCGCAACATCAACATATTCAAGATCACACAACACATCTATAGCTGATTTTGAATCTTCCACGTTTTTGCCAACCATTGACCAATCTGGGTATTGCTCATAGAAAGAGCCGGAATCGAAACACTCTTTACCGGTGTAAATGCGTTCTCCTGCTGTCAAATAATCAGGTGCCAAGACCACATACCCCCTCATAGCCAATTCGTGTCCGTACGCAAAATCAGGATTTCCATCTAAGCCTGCAACTTCATCTTTTCCACATTTGACAGTCTGAGGTAAGGCGAGTATTGCTGGCGCTGGTTTCAAGATTTCTTTTGGACACAACAAATAAGCGGTGATTTTATCCCCATCACCGACAAGATAGGATATTTTGCTTCTTACATAGTCATGCAACACTTCTACATGATCAACCAGAATAGATCTCGTATTCCTTTTTATCGGAGGATTGCCCATAATTTCGAATAAGCACGTTTGGATGCTCTCACGCTTCAGCTCCCATTGTGCAAGGTCTTGGATCGCAATGGTTTGGTCTGTCAACAACTGTTTGATGACCACAAAAAAATCCTCCCGAATATCTAATTATGCGCCTAATTCGAGAAAATAATCAACGAATCATTTAATCAATATAAACTTTTGGGTTAAACGGATACATAATATTTAGCCCATTCTGGCAGTTCTTAACTACTACCCGCATTTCATAAACATTTTTTACCCCATGCTGATCAAGGATGAATATAATTATGACTTGCCGCGCATCCGTGGATCAAGCACATCGCGCATAGCATCACCTACAAGGTTCCACCCCATCACAAATAAAACAAGAATTAATCCAGGCCAAATTACGATATACCAATAAGTTTGTAGACTGGTAATCCAGTTTCTCGCAAAACTTAGTATTTGACCCCAGTCAGCGTATCCAATTTCCGTTCCGATTCCAAGAAATGAAAGACTTGCAAAACCTAGAACCACTTCACCAATACCTAAAGATGCCA
>PHBW01000033.1 GCA_002840715.1 Chloroflexi bacterium HGW-Chloroflexi-4 | reverse complement strand
TCTCTGTAGCAGCTCTGACAATTTATGATATGGCTAAAGCAGTCGAAAAGACAATGGTGATTCAAAAAGTCAGGTTGCTCGAAAAACACGGCGGGCAATCCGGTGATGTGATCAACCAATTTCCGGGGTAAAAATGTCAGAATTTCCTTTGATCATTACAATTACTGAAGATGAAATCGATTTGAATGAATTGACCGATCTGATTACGCTTCCGCAGACCGGAGCGGTGGTTTTGTTTACCGGTGTGGTTCGAGGTGAGACAAAACGCGAAAATCGTGAGACCAGTCTGCTTGAGTACGAAGCCTATAAACCCATGGCAGAGAATAAAATGCGGCAGGTTGCAGAAGAGATCAGGCAACGTTGGCCGGTCATCCAGGGCATCGCTATTGTGCAGCGAATTGGAAAACTAAAACCTCAAACTCCCACTACTTTGATCGCCTGCGGGGCATCTCATCGTGATAATGGGGTATTTGAAGCAGCACGTTACGGTATTGACCGGTTAAAAGAGATCGTGCCTGTCTGGAAAAAAGAAGTCAGCCCGACCGGTGAAGCCTGGATTGAGGGCCACTATACACCCAAACCGGGCGAGTAAATTTTCCAAAGAATATCTAATCAAGTTCAGTGTCCAATACCCAGGCATTGATTGTGTCGCCTGCAGCGATCCTTTTAACGCCAGCCGGAACAACCAGTAAACAATTCGCTTTGACGAGTGAGAATAAATTGCCAGAGCCCTGATGTCCTGTCAACGAGGCCTTATAAATACCATCTTCTTTTTTAATGACTCCGCGAAAATAAGATTCTCTGCCATCTGGAGATTCAAGAGGATCCAGTAAAGTTACCTGCATGCACCGTTGATCCAGGTGGGCTAGTCCACTCATTTTTCGAATGATGGGCAACACGAATACCTGTGCGCCAATATAGGCTGAAACCGGGTTTCCTGGCAGACCGATGAAAGGGATATTTTTGTAATTGCCAAAAGCCACAGGTTTACCGGGGCGCATATTGACCCGCCAAAACGAGAGCCTGCCATTGGCTTCGATCACTTCACGCACATAGTCAAACGCACCCACACTGACGCCGGCCGAGCTAACAATCAAATCCGGTGGATTTTTTAATGCCTGATCAAGCGTATTCTTGACGCTTTCGGGGTTATCTTTTGCAATACCAAGATGGGTAACCTCTGCACCTGCGTCTTCAAAAAGACCGGTTAAAACATAGGTGTTGGAATCGTAGATCTTGCCAGGCGACATGTGTTCACCAGGTAATAACAATTCATCCCCAGAGGAAAAGAGGGCGATGCGGGCTTTTTGGTTAATCTTTACCTCGCAGATTCCCAGGGAAACCAGTAGACCAATATCTTGGGGCTGCAGACGCCGGCCTCTTTCGAGCACTAACTGGCCAAGTTGTACATCTTCGCCGGCGCGCCGAAGGTTGTCACCCGGTTTGGCGGATTTGAAAAAACTGACTGTGAACTGCATGGGACCTGTTTGTGGCCTTTTGTATTGATCTGTGTCTTCGACGGGGATGACGGCATCTGCGCCCTCTGGGATGGGTGCCCCGGTTAAAATACGTGCGGTAGTCCCTTTTGCCAGAACTCCTTGTTGCGTGTAACCGGCAGGGATATCCAAACTAACGGGTAGGGTTACAGGCGAAGCCGGTGAAGCGTCTCTTGTTTCCTCGCTGCGCACGGCATATCCATCCATGGAGGAATTGTTGAAGGGTGGTAAAGCAATGGGTGAAGTGATGTTTTCAGCCAAAATCCGATGATAGGCGAGTTCCACCTTGCAGACTTCAGGCTGCCTCAATTGAAATATCTCCAGAATTTTATCTTGTGCTTCGCGTACGGGTAATAATTCAGTCATGGTGTGCCTTTCTTATATTTATTAGAGGCCAAACATTTTTATTCTAGCCGAAAAGAACTTCTTCTGCATGGTTATTTTATTGAAAATTTTCCAAGAAAGTGGATACAGTTTTAACCCGTAGAAATGAAGGGTTCCTGCTTTACATTACTTGACACTTGATATATACTTCTAATATAGAATGTATATTCTATATTAGAAGTATATAAGTTGGAAAAGCCATTCAATAATTTCTGTTCGCAAGTCGATTTATTTTTAATCTTAAAAAAATAAGGATATTATTTATGGATTTGTTTATAAAAAACAAATCAAAACGAACCAAAGTGAAATTAAAAAAATATATTTAATAAGGAGTCGTTTTCTTTGTTTCCAATTTATCAAAACAAAAAAACGAATTATCTTGGTAAAAGTAAAAATTATTTTTTGAAACACGATAGTAATTTGGGTTCACCTACAGTTTTTACCTGCCAAAGCTAAAAAGAATTGTACAATCAAGCGAAAAAAACATTATTACTAAAACTATCTTCGGAGAAGAGATGCAAACGATCACTGATTGGGCTGTTCTTTGGCGCGAACTTGTTGAAGTCAGGTGCGGAAATAAAAGCAAAGGTATTGAAACAAATGGTGAGACTGATTATTGGGCTGTTGAGGCACGCAATTATGATCAACGGGTCAAGTCCAAATGGGCCAGGCTAGATGTTTCTCGCCAATTTGTGTTTGAGACAATTCAGCCAAATTCAACCATTATTGATATCGGCGCTGGCACCGGCGCATGGACGATCCAGTTTGCAAAAAAAATGACAAAGGTCACCGCAGTTGAACCTTCCTCTGCGATGCGCGAAGTCTTACTTGAAAATATTAAAGAAGAAAATTCCGGGAATATCGAGATCGTTACGGACAAATGGCCTCAGGTCAAAGTACCGGTGCATGATTACGTTTTTTGTTCTCATGCCATGTATGAGTGTGATGATTTTGTCAAATTTGTCACCAGGATGATGGAATGCGCCAGAAAAATGTGTTTTCTCTTAATCCGTGCACCTTCTCCCGATGGGCTAATCACCGAAGCCTGCCGTCACATATGGCATCAACCGCACGACTCTCCCAATTTCACCATCGCTTATAACATTTTGCTGCAAATGGGTATCAATGCCAATGTGCGATTTGAAGAATCTGATCGACAGCATTATATTGCCTGCGAAAGTGAGGAATCTGCTCTGCATGAGATCAAAGAGCGCATGGGGCTTCTGGGCACAAGCGAAAATGATGATTACCTTCGCGATCTTTTACATCGAAGATTAATCAAGCAAGATGATCAATATATCTGGCCTGGCAGCCGGCGCTCCGCCTTGATCTATTGGACGCTTAATTAATAAAAAAGCAACCTGTCAGGGTTGCTCATTTTGCTGGAGATGATTTTTATAGTATGGTTTTCTGGCGGATCTGACCCTGGCGCTCCAAACCGTGGTGTATAGCCACAATCTCGGCCAGAACTGAAAGGGCAATCTCTTCGGGCTGAACTGCACCGATATCAAGTCCAATGGGAGCATGCAGGCGGGCAAGTTGTTCTTCTGCGACGCCCAGTTCACGTAGGGCATCCAGACGTTTGGCCACGTTGCGTTTGGTGCCAAGCACGCCCACATAGGCCGCCTCGCTTTTCAATGCTGCAGCCAGCGCGGGGTTATCCAATTTGTCATCGTGGCTAACCACCGCTATAAATGTGCCCTGATCAGGGTTCAACCTTTCTACTGCTTCAGAAGGCCATTCCAGGATCAACTCATCCGCTTCGGGGAAGCGCTCGCGATTGTTATACGGCTTGCGCGGATCCACTACCAGGGTGCGAAAACCCAATGCTTTTGCCAGCCCCACCATGGGGATGGCGATGTGGACTGCGCCTACGATAATCAAACGAGAGGGGGGGAGGAAAACATCAATGAAAGCCTCAACATCATCTGATAATTTCACAGCTTTAGGGTCGCGCGTCATGAGCTGCTGCATGGCGGCATTTAGGGCGGCTCCTTCCAGATCCGGGCTGCCGAAGCTGCCTTGAGTGCGGCCATCTGGCCAGACTAGCAGTTTGGCACCTGTGTCTTCTCCATTTAGCAGCGTCACTACTGCAAACAACTGATTTTCATCCAAATTCTGTTGGATAGAAGAATAATGGGATTGCCATGAGGCGCTTTTCAAAGATTCAATATAAACATCCAGAGAACTTCCGCAGCTTAAGCCAATTTCCCAGGGCGTTTGATCGCTGGCGACGCCGAAACGAACCGTTTTAGGTGTTCCATTAGTTAAAACTTCCTGAGCCTCTTCGTAAACCGCGCCTTCAATGCATCCGCCAGTCACCGATCCGGTTATCTGCTGGTCCGTGGTGACCGCCATTTTTGACCCTATGGGGCGCATGGGCGACCCGTTCGCTTTAACGATGGTGGCAATGGCAATAGATTTATTTTGATTTTTCCATTTTTTGATGTCTTCAGCAATTTCTCGCATTCGATTACCTCTTTCTTGAATACAAGCCCAATCAAGGATTTCATTTTACATCAACTTGTCAAGCTTTTCCTGTTTGTCAGACAACTATTGTCTTGAAGGCAATTCCCGGTATAATTGAGGGTGTAGCATGTAACGCATAAATTGCCATAGAACCCTAAAACCCCGAAATTCCAATTCAATATATCAGGAGAACTGAATCTCATGTCAGACTCAAAATCCGAACTAAAGGTCACGATCAATCAGGAAGCCAAGACGTTGATGGTGGGGCAGGATGAAAGTCTGTTGGATGCCTTGCGTGCGGCATCTTACTTTAGCGTTAAATCAGGCTGCGATACAAAATCCTGCGGCGTATGTACTGTGTTGGTGAATGGCAAACCCATTAAAAGCTGTCATACTCGAGCACTGGATGTCAAAGGTACGGAGATTCTTACAGTGGAAGGGCTGAGCAAGGATGGTGAGTTGCATCCCATCCAAAGCGCCTTCCTCGAAACCGGCGCCATCCAATGCGGATTTTGTACCCCCGCCCAAATTTTGACAGTCAAGGCGTTCCTCGATCGAAATCCGGATCCCAATGAAGATGAGATCCGTAAAGCCATCAATAACGTCATTTGCCGCTGCACAGGGTACGTGCGCGGTGTGGCGGCGGTCAAACGTGCCGCAGCTTATCTTCGCGGAGAAACCCCTGAGCCTTACGTGCATATCGAGGGGCTGCTGCCCAAAGATGCGGCTCAAACCGAACTTCCTCAAGCCTTTTATCGCCGAGAAGAAGAACACCTTCCATTGCCGCCGCTTGTATTGACACCAGCCGAAATGCCGTTAAAAGCCGTGGTTGGTCAGGGCGAGGCTAAAGTGGATGGCAAAAAGCTGGCAGAAGGTAAGCCTGTTTTTACTGGCGACATCCACATGGAAGGCATGCTCTACGGTGCACTCTTGACCAGTCCGCATGCCAATGCCAATATCCGTAATATTGATGCAAGCAAGGCGCGTGCCTTGCCCGGTGTTCATGCGGTGTTGACTTACAAAGACATTCCCCGCATCAAATATGCCACCGGCGGACAGAGTTATCCGCAGCCGCTGCCTTACGATCAGGTCAGCCTGGATAATGTGGTGCGGCATGTGGGAGACAGGGTGGCAGTTGTAGCCGCCGAAACGATTGAATTAGCTGAACATGCCTTAAGTTTGATCGAAGTGGATTATGAGGTGTTGCCGGCGATCATTGACCCTGAAGAAGCTTTGAAACCCGGTGCACCGATGGTGCATGCCGAGACTGACACCGAAGGTATTTTTGACGCCAAACGCAATGTGGTCTGTCATATAGAAGCTGATTATGGCAACATTGAAAAAGGGTTTAAAGAAGCCGACCACATCTTTGAAGGCGAGTATCACACTCCCAAACAGCAGCACGTACACCTTGAACCGCATGTGTGTATCTCATACCTGGATGAAGACGACCGTCTGGTGCTGCGCACCAGCACACAGGTGCCTTTCCACGTTCGCCGCATGGTGGCACCGCTGATCGGCCTGCCGGTCAAGAAGATTCGCGTGATCAAACCGCGCATCGGCGGTGGTTTTGGCAACAAACAAGAGATGATACTCGAAGACCTTTGCGCCCATTTGACACTAAAGACGAAACGACCAGTTCAGATGGAATATACCCGTACACAGGAATTCATCAGCTCTCGCAGCCGGCACGCCATGGTAATTCGCTACAAGATCGGTATCAAGGGTGATCGTGTCAGCACTGCTGAATTGAACCTCATCGGTGATACCGGCGCCTACGGCTGCCATGCTTTGACGGTCAATATGGTCGGCGGCTTCAAAGGATTAACCTTATATAACCCTGATAATATCCGTTTCAACTGCGACGTGGTTTACACAAATACTCCTCCCGCAGGTGCGTTCCGCGGATATGGTGCGATGCAGTGCGAATATGCCATTGAAGTGCTGATGGAAGAGATTGCAGACAAACTCGGTCTGGACGTAATTGAATTCAAACGCAAAAACTGGATTAAAGTGGGCGATGCCATGAACCTCTCCAAGAAATTGGGAGAAGGCCGTGAAGGCGTTGAACAGACCCTGACCACAAGCCGCATTGCAGAATGTGTTGATATTGGCGCGAAAGCCACCGATTATCGAGCCAAACGCGAGAAGTATCAGAACCAGAGCGGACCGATCCGCAAGGGCATCGGTTTTGCCATCTCAATGCACGGCAGCGGCATCGCTGACCTCGATATGGCCTCCGCGACACTGAAGATGAATGACGATGGCTCGTTCAACCTGTTGATTGGAGCCACAGATTTGGGCACCGGCTCTGACACAATCCTCGGTCAGATCGCCGCCGAAGAGTTGGGCATCCCACTGGATGACATCATCGTGTATTCCTCAGACACAGATTTCACCCCCTTTGACAAGGGCGCCTACGCCAGCAGCACCACTTACATTAGCGGTTATGCGGTACTCAAAGCTGCCAGACTGATCAAGGAACAATTGCAGGAACAAGCCGCCTTGATGCTCGAATTACCCAAAGGCACCCAATTTACAATTAACGACCGCAAGGTGACTTCCGCGGACGGCAGAAGCGTAAGCTTCAATGATATTGGTCTGAGCAGTCTGCATATGCAGAACCAACACCAGATCATGGCGACTGCGTCACATACCAGCCCGATGAGCCCGCCACCGACCTCGGCGCAGTTTGCCGAGATTGAAGTTAATACCGAAACAGGCGAGATCAAGGTTGAACGTCTTTTGATGCTTGTGGATTGCGGGCGCGTAATAAATCCGATCACCGCTGCCGGGCAGGTGGAAGGCGGCATGTCTCAAGGTCTAGGATTTGCGCTCACCGAAGAAATGTTGTTTGATGAACAAGGTAAACCGCTCAATCCGAGCCTCGTGAAATACCATGTACCCAAAGCGGCCGAAATGCCGATCATGGATGTGATCTTTGTTCAGACTGATGAGCCCAGTGGTCCATATGGCGCCAAATCCGTTTCTGAGATTGCAATTGATGGAGTCGCCCCGGCCATGGCTAATGCACTGCACAATGCCACGGGTGTGTGGATCCGCGAACTGCCATTGACACCTGAGAGAGTGTTGAAGGGGTTGAAAAAGTAACAGAATAAAACCGAATGTTGATTACAAAAACGGTAAGGGAATAGAAATTCCTTTACCGTTTTATTTAATCTACGAGATCACAGAAATTGATGCCCCTGAAAGGGTGATTTCTGGGGAGAAAATGTGCGAGGTCAACCCTGCGACTCGATAAGCCTCGGTCACTGCCTGCCCAACTTTGTCACGATCACCGTCACCATGCAAAACAATTAAAAGGCTGGGTCCGGCGCCTGAAAGCGCCACGGCCGCTGCGCCGTTTTGTTTTGCGGCAGCAATAGCCTCAATAGCGCCCGGGATGACGGGAATGCGGTAAGGCTGGTGCAGTTTATCCTGCATGGCGGATGCAAGCAGATCGAGATCCCCTCTACCCAACCCATAAGTAAGCAGGGCAAGATGGCCGAGATTAAAAATGGCGTCCTGACGCGGAAGTTCTTTGGGCAGGGCTGCACGTGCAGTTTCGGTGGGGAAGTGATAATCTGGCACCACGATCATCAGTGACAGCGAAGCAACTTCAAGTTTACGGGCTATGACTTTATTGTCGCTAAGGATTGCGGCCACCAGGCCGCCTAATAGGCATGGACCGACGTTGTCGGGGTGCCCTTCGATGTTTGCTGAGCATTCCAGCTGATCGGTAAGGTCTTGAGGGATTTCCAAGATAACGGAAGCTGCCAGAATGCCGGAAACGATGGCGGCTGAACTTGATCCCAGGCCCGAACCAACAGGGATGCGGTTGCGGCAGTGTAGTTTGATGCCCTTTGGCAGGGTTTTGTGATGCCTGTTTGCATATAACTGCATGGTCTTGTAAATCGTGTTGGAGCGGTCAAGCGGGATTTTACCAGCACCTTCGCCTTCCACTGTTATGGTGAGGGAATCGCCTGCGGCCTCCACTTCTACATCGTTCCATAGATCCAGCGCCAAACCGAGGCAGTCAAAGCCGGGTCCGAGGTTTGCAGTGGTGGCAGGTACACGAATGAGATGGCGCATCTTATTTCTCTCTGGCTAAATAATCTTCGAGGGCGCTCATTTCTGAGGGCAGTATATGAGGCTTGGGCATATCTTTGGTAATGATATCGGGGTCTTTCATGCCGTGCCCGGTGCAGACGGCGGCCACGACCTTGCCTTTGAGGTCAATCGCACCGCGTTCCAGTTCGTGTGCCAGACCGGCGACTCCGGCAGCGGAGGCGGGTTCAACCCATACGCCGTTGGAAGCCAGCAGTTTTTGCATTTTGAGAATTTCATCGTCGCTGACCGCAATGATGCTGCCGCCTGAGTCTTCGGCAGCTTCAAGGGCTTGTTCAGCGCGGGCAGGTTTACCGATGCGGATGGCGGTAGCAATCGTTTCGGGATGTTCCACGGGGTGGCCGAGCACCAGCGGTGCCGAGCCTTCAGCCTGAACACCCAATACCTGGGGCAGTGTGGTGTGGATACGTTCGTGAAGCTGTTTGAATCCCATCCAGTAAGCCGAGATGTTGCCGGCATTGCCGACAGGCAGCGCCAGCCAATCAGGGGCTTTGCCTAACACATCGCAAATCTCAAAGGCGGCAGTCTTTTGACCTTCAAGCCGGTATGGGTTAAGTGAGTTGACCAGGGCAATGGGGTGGCGTTCAGAGATGGCCACCACCAGGTTGAGAGCGTCATCAAATGAGCCGTCAATCTGGATGACTTCAGCACCGTAAGCGACTGCTCCAGCCAGTTTGCCGGTTGCAACCTTGCCGGCAGGGATGATGACGATACAGCGCATGCCAGCCCGCGAGGCATAGGCGGCGGCAGAAGCAGCCGTGTTGCCGGTGGAAGCACAAATCACAGCTTTAGCGCCGCGTCCGTAAGCTTCGCTGATGGCCACGGTCATGCCGCGGTCTTTGAAAGAGCCGGTAGGATTCATGCCTTCGAACTTGACAAAGAGTTCAAATCCACCACCTAAAGAATCAGCCAGTTTGGGCATGGGGATAAGCGGAGTATTGCCTTCCAACAAGGTGACCGTGCGAGTGTGGGCAGGGATATCCAGATAGGAACGGTAGGTTTCAAGAACGCCGTAGTATGATGTCATTATTAATCCTTGCTACTTCACGTAACCGAGTTTGACCAACAGTTCGGCGTTGTAGACCGAGCCGCCAGCCGCACCGCGGATGGTATTGTGGGATAAGGTCACCATTTTGTAATCATAAATAGAATCCGGGCGCACACGCCCAACCACGGTGGCCATTCCTCTACCGGTCATGCGGTCCAGCCGGGGTTGAGGGCGGTCGGCTTCGTCACGCAGGACGATGACGGGTTTGGGTGCAGATGGCAGGTCGCGGCTGACTTCGGGTGCCTGATAAGAGCGCAGGGCATCCATCACCTGTTCGAGGCTGGTCTTTTGACCCAGTTCCACCGAAAAGACCACGGTGTGTCCATCCACTACGGGGACCCGGTTGGTGTGGGCTGAAACTGCAAAATCGGCATTGACGATGGCGTCGCCTTCCACACGGCCGAGCATCTTGCGCGGCTCAATCTCCACTTTTTCTTCTTCACCCTTGATGTAAGGAACAACATTATCAATGATATCAAGCGAGGGCACGCCCGGATAGCCGGCGCCTGAAAGTGCTTGCATGGAGACGGCAAACACTTTTTTGATGCCGAAAGCGTCATAAAGCGGTTTCAAGGCAACAGTCAAACCGGTGCTGGTACAGTTGGAGTTGGTAATAATGCCGCCAGACCATCCGCGCAGACGGCGTTGAATGGGGATGATGTGTGCCTGTTCCGGGTTGACCTCGGGGAAGAGGATCGAGACATCCGGTTCCATGCGGTAGGTTGAAGCGTTTGAGCAAACCATGCTGCCAGCCTGCGCAAAGGCAGGTTCGACCTCTTTCGCGGCATCCGCGGGCAAGGCTGAAAAGACCAAGGGCACGGCTGCTGAAGAAGGCTCAGTGGGTTTGACGATCATGTTGCGCGCCCACTCGGGCATATCACTTGAGATAATCCAATGACAGGCTTGTGAAAAAAGAAGCCCGACGCTGCGGTCAGAAGCGGTGAGCGCCACCACTTCAAACATCGGGTGTCCATCCAGCAACTGGATGAAACGCTGGCCGACGCTGCCTGTGGCAGCCAATACGGCGACTGGAATTCGATCAGACATAATTTTCCTCGGTTTCACCGATGTGCCAGTCAGGCGGCATCAGAATGATTGATTAATTTGTGCAGCACTTTTAGCGCTGGTTGAAGATCCGCCGCATTGACCATCACTGAGATGGCCACTTCGGAGGAGCCCTGGGCCATGGCAACGATGTTGACCTTGTTATCTCCAAGGGCTGTGCAAACACGACCAGCGACACCCGGGGTGGAGCGCATGCCTTCTCCCACGACGGTAACTATACCGACTTCATCCGTAGCCCATACGCGGTCAATGTCGCGGCTTTCGATTTCATGGGCGAAAGACTTTGAAAGCATTGCGATCACCTGGTCCGCTTTTTCACTTGGCACGGCGAAGCAGATGCTCTGCTCGGAGGATGCCTGCGTGATCAGGGGCACACTTGTGCCCAGCCGGGCAACCGTTTCGAAGGTCTTGGCGGCCACACCCGGAACGCCCAACATGCCGCGTCCTTCAAGCGTAATCAATTTGAGTCCGCGCACGGTTGTAATGGCTTTGATGACATCATGCTGGGCATCCAGTTCGGAGACCAAACGGGTGCCGGGGTGTTCGGGTTGGAAGGTATTGCACACGCGTAAACCGATGCCGGCTTCAATCACTGGGCGGATGGTCTTGGGATGCAGCACCTTGGCGCCGTAGTAAGCCAGTTCAGCGATCTCGCGAAAGGAACATACGGGCACTGTTGAGGCATCCGGCACCAGCCTGGGATCTGCTGTCATCACGCCGTTTACGTCGGTGTAAATCCACACATCGTCTGCGGGAAGTGCAGCGCCGATAATGGCAGCCGAGTAGTCACTGCCTCCACGTCCAAGTGTGGTGATGGTGCCCGCTTCACTGGCAGCCATAAAGCCGGTGATCACAGGCACTTTGCCGCCTTCGAGGATCGGGTTGAGGACCTTGCAGGTGTTTTTCTTGGTGCGCGCAAAATCAGGATGTGCATCGCCATAATGTTCGTCAGTGACGATTAATCGAGTGGCTTCGATGGCAGTGGCGGGGACGCCAGCGGAATTAAGCGCCGCAGCCAGCAGATGGATGCACATACGTTCTCCTGCGGAGGCGATCGTATCCATCACCCGCGGGGTTGATTCACCCAATACGGCAATAGCCTTGCAAAGATTAACCACCTGGCTGATCACTTCATTGATCGCCTGGATGGTTTGTTGAAAGAGGACGGGTTCGTGGATTAACGCATTGGCGATTTCATCATGTTTTTGGATTAATTCGAGGGCAAACATATCCAATGCTTTTGGATTGGAAATGGTCTCACAAGAAGCCATCTTGAGCAGGGTGTCGGTTACGCCGCTCAAAGCAGAAGTGATCACGACCACGTTTTTCCACTGCGCTTTTTCATTTTTGACGATGGACACAGCCTGGCGCATGGCATCAGGTGTGCCCACGCTAGTACCGCCGAATTTCATCACCAAAGTGTTCTTTTGAATGGTAGTGATCTGAGTTTTCACTAATATGCCTCCACACGCTCCAATATTGTAAACTCTTTTGGGGGAGCGATGTTTATCAATCATTACTATTTAATTAAACTTTGTTTATGGGTTTAACCGTTTGAGTGATACGAAGACCCAGCGGATTAATGCAACAATTATACATCAGAGGTTGAATTTTTCATGAGAAAAATTTCACCATATTCATATTCTCGGATATTAGATTTAGGTTTACATGAATAGCCCAGCTTTAATATTATTTTGAACAAAGGATAACCTTAAAAAAGATTGACATTCGAGAACAATATTGATATTATTCTATCAGATAGAGTACTGCATGATAGAGTACTATCAGATAAAGTAATACCAGACAGTATTATTTCTAATACGAATTGCGAGGTAGCATGTCATTGATCAGCAGCGATATTATCAGAGGGCATTTGGATGCAATCATCCTAAGGTTGATTTACGAAAAGGATAGTTATGGATATGAAATTTCCAATGAAATTGCGGTTCGAACCAACAATGAATTTCACATAAAGGAAGCAACCTTATATGCTGTTTTTCAACGTTTGGTTAAAAAAGGACTAATAGAAACCTACCTTGGAGATGTATCCTTTGGTTCCAGGCGCAGATATTACCGGATTACGCCTTCAGGTAAGGCATTTCTGCAAGAAGAGATAAGTAACTGGCATAAAGTGCGCAACGTCATCAATATTTTTATGGAGGATTTGAAATGAACGAACTTGAAATGCACATCAACAAACTCTTTGAGACAGTAACCGACAATAAACGGAAACAAGAAATTATTCAGGAGGTCACCTCAAACCTCAATGAAAAAGTCGAAGACCTGGTGAGTAAAGGACAGACAAGAGAACAAGCTGTAAAAAATGCCCTTGACGATTTTGGCGACATTGAAGACTTGAGACAGGAACTTGAATCTAGTGCAAAGCTTGTAAAGACGAAGAGTGCCGGTCTTTCTCTGGCTTTTTCGATCTGGGGTGCATTATTAATCATTGGTCTTTTCCTGTTTATTAATTTTTATTATTCAGCAAAAACAATTTGGTTTGTTTACCCCACCTTTGCGGTTATTTGGTGGCCGATGTCTCTGTATTTCAGATGGATCCATTTGAATAAGGATGTTGCGGTTGGACTACCTTTCTCGATTTGCAGTTTTTTCCTCATTTTTGGGCTCATGTTATTTATTAACCTCTACTATTCTCCAAAATTTATCTGGTTTGTCTATCCAACTTTTGCTGTACTATGGTGGCCAATCGCTATGCTTTTTCATGCCCTGCGTGAAAAGAATAAAAAAGAGGAGAGTATAGATGCCTGATTCAACCCTTCAAACGAGAAAACATCGTAACGCCATTGCGTTCTCCGTTACTTCCAGTCTGATCATTATTCTTTTTGCCGCATATATCAACTTTACGGTTGGTGGAAGCTTTCCATGGTTTATTTTTCCAACCTATGCAGTGCTTTGGTGGCCGATCGGAGTGCTTTTTTCAAAAAAAGGTTCGGCATTGAATCTCTCTTTGGTGGGCAGCCTCCTCACTATCATTTTCTTGTTTCTAACCAATTACTTTACCTCGTGGAATTTCCCGTGGTTCCTTATTCCCTCAGCGGCAATCTTGTGGTGGCCTTTGGGTATCTTCTTTGGCACTAGAAATTACAAGCTGTTTTCATTGATCAGTAGCATCATTCTGAGTGCCTTTTTTATCCTGGTCAATGTGATCTTTACACCTTCGGTCCTTTGGTGCCATTATCCGGTTTTTGCTTTGTTTTGGTGGCCGTTGAGCGCCTATTTTCGTGAATTTGAAAGAATGAGATTTTTTTCAGTGTTGGGGGCGTTGATAATCATTGGGTTTCTGGCTTTTGATAATTTCACAAAAACTCCCAACTGCCCTTGGGTTTTGTTCACCTTATATCCCATTATGATGTGGCCGGCTGCCATGTTTCTTAAAAAACACCTAGGTAAACTGGATGTTACGTTAATTTCCAGCACAATTGGAATCGTTTATTACATTGCGCTGAACCTGTTTGTGTTCACAGGCTTCCCATGGGCAATCTATCCAGTTTTCGCCATTTTATGGTGGCCTTTAACTATCGTTTTTGGTAAACCTGGGAGAGCACTGAGCTTTTCCATTGCAGGAGCAATACTTACCACAGCATTATTTGTTGTAACTAATTGGGTTACTTCGCCTCACACGATCTGGGCGATCTATCCAATTTTTGCGATCGCTTGGTGGCCTCTGGCCGTTTATTTCTTTGTCTATCGCCGAAGTAAGATTTAACCTTAAAATCTTTGAACCTTATCTGTACTTTTTCAATAACAAATCTTAAAATTTCACCTGGGTACTTGACTTTGGTCTTTCAAAGTTGTAATATTTTCAACTAATAAGGTGAAATTGATATGACAAAGCGACTGGAAGTAACTAGAATGATGGTCATGTGCATGATGTGCCGAAGCGAGGAGCTTTAACACACTCTATGACATGCCTGTTTCCAGGCGGTCTGACCAAAAAAGTGTAGAGCTCCGATAATGCAAAATGAGGAGCTGACCCAAGAAAATGAAAGTCCGGGAAAATGCTCCCGGACTTTTTTTATAATAAGTAAGGGAGGTTCATGAACTTCCCCTACAAGACAACAAATGAATAGTGCATCGCTCTTATCCAGAGAGGCAGAGGGACCGGCCCTATGAAGCCTCGACAACCTGTTCAAAATGAACAAGGTGCCAACTCCGGCAGGAAGGTTCTGGAAGATGAGAGGAGATCAAGTTTATGTAATGCGACCTCTTCTTATCATCATAAATGAGGTCGTTTTTATTTTTTCTGAAAAGGAACTGATATGCCAATCAAGATACCCGATCAATTGCCCGCTTTTGAAACACTGCAAAACGAAAATATCTTTGTGATGGATGAAGGCCGCGCCTCTCATCAGGATATCCGTCCGCTGAAGATTGCGCTGCTCAACTTAATGCCCACCAAGATCACCACCGAGACACAATTGTTGCGGCTATTGGGCAACACCCCTCTGCAGGTGGAAGTCACCCTGCTGCGAACGGGAACTTATCAAAGCAAAAACACGCCGGAAGAACACCTACTTAATTTTTATCAGACCTTTGACCAGGTCAGAGACCAGATGTTTGACGGCATGATCTTCACCGGCGCCCCGGTGGAGCAACTGCCTTTTGAAGAAGTGGATTACTGGAAAGAATTAACTGGAATTATGGACTGGGCAGAAACGCACGTATTTGCCCGTTTATATATCTGCTGGGGGGCACAGGCGGGTCTTTATCATCAATTTGGCGTCCCTAAATATCCGCTGGCTGCCAAGCAATTCGGCATTTTCGAACACCACGTGGTGGAGAAAAACGTCAAGCTTCTTCGCGGATTCGATGATGTTTTTTATGCTCCACATTCACGGCACACGGAAATCCGACGTGAAGACATTGAAAAAGTGCCAGGGCTGAAGGTTATTGCAGAATCTGAAGAAGCTGGGGTTTACATCGTGGCGCATCCAGAAAGTCGGCAGGTTTTCATCACCGGTCATTCTGAATACGATCCATTTACATTGATAGCTGAGTATGACCGCGATGTTAAGGCAGGCTTGCCCATCGCGATACCGGTGAATTATTTCGCCGACGATGATCCTAGCAAGGCGCCGGTTGTGCGATGGCGCGGGCATTCGCATTTATTGTTTGCCAACTGGATCAACTATTACGTCTATCAGGAAACACCCTACGATTTGTCGCAATTCAAACAGTTTTCATCGGTTGGGTTGTGAAAAGGAGAAAAATGGATAAATCTGACATGCGAAGCGTACACCATACAGTTTTCAGGATTTTAAAAAAATAACTCTAACCTAAAAAGGATAAACATCATGGTACTCACAAAAACTGAACGAAAATTTGGATTCAACACCCGTCAACTGCATGCCGGCCAGGCACCCGACCCGACCACCAACTCACGCGCAGTACCCATCTATCAGACCACTGCTTATCAATTTAACAGCAGCGAACATGCTGCCAATTTGTTTGCTTTGAAAGAATTTGGCAACATTTATACGCGCATCATGAACCCCACCAGTGATGTGTTTGAACAACGTGTCGCTGATCTTGAAGGTGGCGTGGGCGCACTGGCGGTGGCTTCAGGTCATGCCGCCCAGTTTCAGGCAATCTTCACCCTGGTTGGCGCCGGGGATCATATCGTCTCAGCTTCTACCCTTTACGGCGGCACCTACAATCAATTTGTCTATTCCTTCCCTCGCTTGGGAATTGAAGTCACTTTGGTGGATCCCTCAGACCCCGAAAATTTCAGGAAAGCCATTCGACCCAATACTAAGATCCTGTATGGTGAATCGCTGGGCAATCCCGGGATTAATGTGTTCCCGATTGAGGAAGTTGCAGCTATTGGCAAGAAATATGGCATTCCGCTGATGATCGACAACACCTTTGCCACACCCTATCTGTTCAGACCCTTTGAGTGGGGCGCCAACATTGTGGTGCATTCAGCCACCAAATTCATAGGCGGGCACGGCACCTCCATTGGTGGTGTGATCGTGGATGGCGGCAATTTTGAATGGAAGGGCAATCCGCGCTTTCCCAATTTCAATACACCCGATGACAGCTACCATGGGCTGGTCTATGCCGACCTGGCCGCGGCAGGGATTCCGCCCTTCATTATCAAGGCGCGCGTACAAATTCTGCGTGATTTTGGCGCTTGCCTTTCGCCGTTCAATTCCTTCCTCTTCTTGCAAGGGCTTGAAACTCTGAGTCTTAGGTTGGAAAGGCACGTCTCAAATGCACAAAAGGTGGCAGAGTTTCTCGAAAAACATCCCAAAGTGGAGTGGGTTTCTTATCCCGGTTTGAAGAGCAGTAAGTATTATGAAACAGCACAAAAGTATTTCCCCAAAGGTCCTGGCGCCATCCTCGGGTTCGGCGTCAAGGGCGGGTCTGAAGCAGGTAAGAAATTTATTGAAGGTCTAAAGCTTTTCAGCCACCTTGCGAATGTGGGCGATGCCAAGAGTCTGGCGATTCACCCCGCCACGACCACACATGCTCAGTTGAATGAAGAGCAGCAGCGCTCCGCTGGCGTTAGTCCTGAGTTCATCCGCTTGAGCATCGGGCTGGAAGATATTGAAGATATCTTGTGGGATCTTGACCAGGCTTTGCAGTCTGCATAAGCGCCATACATCTCTTCTACACAACACCCCCGGAGATTACCCGGGGGTGAATTCTTTCATGTAAAATTTGACGTTTTTCAATGGAGAAGAAAATTCGCAATTCAGCAACTTTGAGAAGAACAGCAACAGCAGGCTTCCCAATAATCAACCACCCGGCCGTAACGGTCAAATTCAAAATGACAGCAGGTAAGTAGGGAGTCTTTGATTTTTTGCCTTGCACGTTGAACGCGTGATTTAGCTCCGGAGAGTGAAATGCCCATTTTTAGAGCAAGGTCCTGCTGTGAAAGACCCTCATATTCCGTCATGAGCAACGCTTCCCGATAGGGGGAGGGAAGTTCGTTAACCATCTCAAACATGGAGCCTGACAGGTCTGCAACTGCATCATCCTCGACTATTAATTCCTGAGGGTCGGCCAATGTTTCAGGAAGTTCGCTGTGGACGCGGCGTGAGCGGTAATGATCAATGATCACGTTGCGTGTAATCTGGTAGAGCCAACTTTCCAACTTTTCTGAATCCTTTAGTGTGGACATGTTTTGATGAACCCGTAAAAAGACTTCCTGAAGAAGATCCTCGGCAGCGGCTTCATCCTCCACGCGGTGCAAAATGAAAGTCCTCAGTTTAGAACTGGTTTGTTCCCAGATGGATTCCAAGGTTTGCATGTTTGTAAATAGTCCCTGATGTTTTTCACAATCATATCATTTTTTAAAAACCAAAAAAGGAGGTGGCAGTCAGCCAACTCCTTTTTCAAAGTTGATTTTTCTTAGAATAAACCGGTAGCGAGGATTAAGTTGTATCCGTATCCCAAGACGATGGAACCGACCCAAAGCGTCGCGATCACAACAACGATCACTTTCCAACGGGCGATGGCCAGGGCACCCATGACGGCACCGATAGAAGTGCCTGACCCAGTAACCATAAATGCCAATGCAGCGCCCTGACTCATGCCGCCATCGATTAATGCACGGACTAGGGGCAGCGATCCTTCTGTGTTTATATAGAAGGGCAGGCCAAGTGTGGCAGCCAGCGGCACACTGTAGATGTTTCCTGAACCAAAGAGCGTCGTAATCCAGGCAGTGGGGATTAAACCGTTAAGGAAGAAGCCAATGAAAGCAAAGCCGACAAACATGAGCAGCAGTTTGGGTGCAGTGGACATGAAAGCTTCCGATATAATCTGCAAGGTAAACCGCTCTTTTGGAGTCAACGATTTTATTGTGGCGTCTTTGGGCGCAGAGCTGCAACTGCATGAAGATGGGGTGGTTTGGGCGGCTGAAGCCGTTGATCCACAAGCACAGGCGGCGGGTAACAGAGAAGGAACCATGACAGTAGGTCCGCAGCACGAAGTGGTGTTGCCCACGCTGACCGGCCGGTTGATGATGTTGCTTGGCTGGGGAGTGCATCCGCAGGCAGGGGCGGCCCTCGAAATCTTGCGAGAAATATTTTTAGTTGCGGGTTCCTCAAAACGGGACTGGTTCTTAAGCCATTTTTTGCGGTCCAGGATGTCACCGAACAATCCGCCTGCCAGCCCTAGTAGTATTGAGGAAACGAAGAAGAAGATTGCAAACGGCCAGCCGAACAACCCTGCGCTGTAGATCAGTTCTCCCGGAGAAGTCAACGGCGAAGCAACCATAAACGCAATGATCGGTGCCCAAGGCATGGTGGTGGCCATCATTCCAAGAAGAACAGCTGTGGTGCCGCAGGAACAAAACGGGGTTGTGACAGCCACCGCGACAGCTCCCAAAACCCCCACTTTGTTATGTTTCAAAAGAAATTCAGATGCTTTTTGGGGGTCCATGACGACCTTGAGACCGACCGCTACCACGATGCTGATCAGCAGATAGGGCCAATTGTGAAGCAGCGAAGTACCCAATTGTGAAAATGCCTTTAGAAAAACAGTGATGATGAAATCCATTTTAAAAGCTCCTTTAAGGTTGATTTGAATAAATAGACGGATGCTTTCAAAAAAGGACGCAAAAAAGAAGCATCAAAAGGTTTAAACCCGCAAAGTTGGCTCCAAAACGGATATAATCTCTCACTCGGAACATTATTCTGTTTTTGGGATTTGAGTTTATGGCGTTAATTAGTTTACAAAATGTCAGTCTGGGTTTTGGGGGACCCTTGCTGTTAGAAGAGGTCAATCTGCAGATCGAAGCCGGTGAATGGATCGGTCTGTTGGGTCGCAACGGCATGGGAAAATCCACACTGATGAAGCTGATTAATGGCGATATTCTGCCGAAATCAGGTCAGGTGGCGCGGCAACAGAACGTCCGCACAGCCTATATGCCGCAGGAGGTGCCGCTCGGTATGACCGGCATCGTTCACGATATTGTCTCGTCAGGCTTTGACAGCAAAGAAAAAAGTGTGGACGAGCACTGGCAGCGGCAGCTTCAAGTGGATCAGGTGATCTCACGCATGGGGCTGGATGGCGAGGCGAGTTTTGATACGCTTTCAGCAGGGTTGAAACGGCGGGTTCTGCTGGCAAGAGGATTGGTCAACAACCCTGATTTGCTGCTGTTGGACGAACCTACCAATCATCTGGATATTGACTCGATCGCCTGGCTTGAAGATTTTTTGGTGCGTTGGGGCGGAACGCTTTTCTTCGTCACGCATGACCGGCAGTTTTTACAGCGTATTGCCCATCGGATTGTGGAACTGGATCGCGGGCGGTTGTTTGATTGGAATTGTGATTACAGCACCTTTGTGAAACGTAAAGATGCCATGCTTGAAAATGAAGCCGAGCACAATGTGCTATTCGACAAAATACTGGCGCAAGAAGAAGCCTGGATCAGGCGGGGTATCGAAGCACGGCGTACGCGCAACGAAGGCAGGGTCCGCGCACTAAAGAGATTACGTGAACTGCGTAGCGAAAGGCGTGAAGGCGCAGGCAAAGCCAAGATTCAGCTACAAGAAGTCAAACGTTCAGGCAGATTGGTGATCGAAGCGGAAAAACTGAGTTACTCCTACGATGATAAACCGATCATCAAGAATTTTTCCACCATCATCCAGCGCGGCGATAAAGTGGGTATCATTGGCCCGAACGGTTCCGGCAAGACGACCTTGATGAGACTGTTGATGGGAGAACTTGCTCCTAATAACGGGCTTGTGGAATTAGGCACTAATCTTGAAGTGGCTTATTTTGACCAACTGCGTTCTCAGCTCGATGAATCCAAGTCTGTTTTGGATAATGTAGGTCAGGGCAGGGATACCATCATGATCAACGGCAGGAGCCGCAACCTGATGGGGTATTTGGAAGATTTTTTATTTTCCAAGGAACGGTTGCAAGCGCCAATCACCGCGCTCTCTGGCGGCGAGCGTAACCGACTGCTGTTGGCAAGGTTGTTTGCCAAATCCACCAACCTATTGATCATGGATGAACCCACTAACGATCTGGATATCGATACACTTGAAATTCTCGAAGATTTACTGCTGGATTATTCAGGCACACTGCTGCTGGTCAGTCATGACCGTGAATTTTTGAATAACTTGGTCACCAGCACCATTGCGCTGGATGGTCAAGGTAACGCGGTCGAATATGTTGGCGGTTATGATGACTGGATCAGGCAAAGTCAGGCTGCCCAGAAACCTATTTCGTCGGGCAAGATGACCAAGCCGGGTGCATATAATCCAAAACCTGATGTCAAAGTGGATTCAAACCGCAAACTGAGTTACAAGGAACAAAAAGCTCTCGAAGCGCAGCAGCAAGAGTTGGCAGAACTGCCCGCGCGCATTGAAGCTTTGGAAGAAGAGCAGGCATTAATTGGAAAGCGTATGGCCGATGCCTCGTTCTATCAGGGAGATGCGGACGATATTGCCAAAACGGCTGCCCGATTAAAAGAAATTGAAGAGGAATTGATACAGGCCTATCAGCGGTGGGAAGAGATGGATAACACATAATCTGCCCCCGAGCTCCATCAAGGTTAGCTAAAAATTCCAAGAACAGGTTTGCGGCATAAAAGTTTTATTCTGATTTTGCAAAATGGTTATGAACTGTTTTTTATCCCCCACCGGGGCGAGAAAAAAACGCTATCTCGTCATTGTCAGAAATCTGATGGTTTCGTGCGACAAGAGTGTTATTTACTGAAACAGATAGATATTTCATCACTTTGTGTACATTCGGTTTTAATTCAACAATCTTTTGAACAACATCATTTACTGTTGACATAGAATCAAGTTCAATGAAGAACTCGTCTTCATCGGTAAATTTTCTTGTTGACCCCAAAATGATAACTTTAATTTTCATGGTTTAAAAATGATTGCTTTAACTCCTTTCATTATTGTACAATAAAAATATCCCTGATAATTTATCGTCGCTTGAGGAGGAAAAATGTCTTTTGGGTATACTGGTTCAATTCTTCACATCAATCTTTCAACCAAAGAAATAGAAATTGAAAACCCGCGTGAGGATTTTTATAGAACATACATGGGAGGTGGAGCGATGGGATTGTATTACATCCTCAAAGAACTCCCTGCTCATACCGACCCTCTTTCTCCCGCTAACATATTAACCTTTATGTGCGCGGTTACAACGGGAGCTGCTGTACCCGGTCAAAGTCGGATAAATGTAAATGCAAAATCTCCGATGACGGGAGGGATTGGCGATTCTCAGGCTGGAGGATTTTTTCCGGCAGAGTTAAAATTTTCTGGTTTTGATGGCATTGTAATTAAAGGTAAATCTCCCGACCCTGTCTATTTATGGATAAATGACGGTAAAGTGGAAATTCGCGATGCTTCACATCTTTGGGGAAAAACAACCAAGGAAGTTGATGCCTTAATAAAAACCGAATTGAATGATCCAAAAGTGCAAGTTGCTCAAATAGGACCTGCAGCCGAGAAAGGGGTTTTGTTCTCGAGTATCGTAAATATGATGAGTCGAAATAATGGCCGTACTGGCATGGGCACTGTAATGGCCAGCAAGAATTTAAAGGCAGTAGTTGTTAGAGGAACAAAAAAAGTTTCTTTAGCAAACCCCGCATTGTTGACATCTTTGGCAAAACAAGGTGCTCACGATGTAAGCGAAAACCCGGATGTCGACGGATTAGCGAAGCATGGTACGGCATCAGTTGTGGCTTATCAAAACGACGCGGGCACTTTTCCAACCAGGAACTACACTGAAGGGCAGTTTGAAGAAGCTGCTAGATTATCTGGCGAGACTATGACTGAAACCATCTTAAAGAGAACTGATACTTGTTTTGCTTGTTCAGTTCGATGTAAGAGGGTTGTAGAAGCAGAAAAGGATGGTTACAAAGTCGACTCCGTATTTGGTGGTCCTGAATATGAGACGATCGGAACCTTTGGCTCTTATTGTGGATCGGCTGATCTTGAAGCTGTAAGTTACGCGAATCAAATTTGTAATAATTACGGTGTTGATACGATTACTTGTGGTGCAACCATCGCTTTTGCCATGGAGTGTTATGAAAAGGGAATGATTTCAGAAAAAGAAACTGGCGGACTGGAGTTGAAATTTGGCAATACAGCGGCGATGCTTGAGGTCCTCAATCAAGTTGTCAATAAATCCACGCCTCTCGGAATTACTCTTTCTCAAGGCTCAGCTCGAGCAGCAGAAATTTGGGGAGCCGAAGCCAAAAAGCTTCTTATTACGGTAAAAAATGAAGAAGCACCTGCCCACATGCCGCAAGCTAAAAAATCGCTTGCACTCATCTATGCAGTCAATGCTTTTGGTGCAGATCATCAATCTAGTGAACACGACTGGATGTACGAAGTTGGAGGCGCAGAACTTTATTTTGAAAGACTTGCCTTGCTCGGTTTAACCAATCCGCCTGAAGCAGGTGATTTTGGGCCAGAAAAGGTGAAGTTTGCAAGCCTTACGCATACTTTTTATAGCATGCTCGACAGCCTTACTTTATGTCAATTTGTTTTTGGCCCTGCCTGGACCTTGTTTGGACCGGCTGAAACGGTTGATCTGGTAAAAGGATGTACAGGTTGGGATGTTACCGTAGAGGAGTTAATGAAATTAGGTGAGCGTCGAATTGATATGATGCGGATATTTAACATCAGAGAAGGTTTGTCGCGTAAAGACGATAAATTGCCTGAAAAATTCTTTGTGCCATTGAAGGGGTCTGGACCCACCAGTGGTGTGGCAGTGGATGCTGATAAACTGGAGAAGGCAATAGACTTACATTATGAGAACATGGGATGGTCCAGAGAAGGTGTTCCTACTTCAGAAAAACTTGAGGAATTAAGTTTGGGATGGTGTTTAAAGTAAGTTAACAATTACAAAAAATCTATCACTTTTTATTACTACTCCAACGATTACAAGTGTAATTACAAATAATTGTTGGAGTATTGTATTAACCTCGAAAAGTTTTAAGAGTATTTTAGAATTCATAACATTGGGTTTTCTTGCGTCATATGACGAGAGTTGCCTAAAAAACCAATAAAATCCGTTGGAAAGACGGATTTTATTGGTCGATCTGGAAGAAGATGCTATGATGCATAGCACCTGATTGATTCTAATGGATAACGAATGTAAAGACAATTGGTATCAGGTTGAAGCATAGACAAAAACTAATTTATTCTGATTTATGTAATTCTTTCAAAGGGCGACAGGATTGTTTGATAACAAGTTCTGTATCCAAAATAATTTGGCGAGGCTTTATCGATTCGTCTTCTATTTGTTCGATCAGACTTTCAACCGACTTCAAGCCCAATTCTGTTACATTTTGCCTGACCGTAGAAAGTTGAATACTGCCATAGGATGCGGAGGGGAGGTCATCAAAACCGATGAATGAAACATCTTCAGGGATGTGCAAATTTGCATCTTCAACAGCTTTCATGGCACCTGAAGCCATCACATCTGAAGCTGCAAACACGCCGTCCGGCTTAAAAGGTAATAATTTCTGCATGGCCAGATAGCCGCCGGTTTCAGTGAAGTTTCCTTCCGCGATCAGCGATTCATTTACCTGTCCATTATTTTCTTTGATGGCCTGCCGGTAGCCTTCAAGACGGTCAATACCCACCGTGCTGTCAATGGGGCCGGTAATGGTGGCAATTCTTCTGCATCCGGTTTTGTATAGATGGGTAACTGCAGATTTTGCGGCTTTGATATTATCAATATCCACGTAAGTGACGTTATCTGATCTGAAGGGTCTGCCCACCACCACTAATGGCATTTTCTTGTCAACCATTCTTCCTATGGCGCCCTGATCTCCGTGATGACCTGATTGAACGATTGCACCATCCAGAAAGCCTTTGCGTCCGACACGCGGAAAGACGTTGACTTCATCTTCTTTGGTGCTGACCAAAAACAGAGCGAGCGTGTAGTTGTAAAGATTACAAGCTTTGGCAATGCCCATCAACAGGTTGGGGTAGTAGGGATCTGTGAAAAAGGTGCTGACACTGTGAGGAAGGATCAACCCAATGGTCCAAGACCGCTGCATGGCCAGGGTTCTGGCAGCAGCATTGGGGTGAAAATGGTGTTCTTCGATAATATCCAAAACCCGCTGGCGTACATCCCTTCTCACACTTGGATGTTCATTGACCACACGAGAAACCGTCGTGCGGGATACTCCAGCCAGCCTTGCAATATCATCAAGGGTGAGATTTCCTGAGCTGTGGTCCAATTGAGTTTTCATATTTTTTCAACAATTGCTATGGTTTGTAGGTATATGTTATAATGGAAGCGCTTCCAAAAAGAGTATACATCAATTCGGATGAGAGTCAATATCAGGTTCTGATTCCAACCAATTTATATCAAGAAAGGACGACTTTATATGTCTGGTATTAATGCTTTACCCAATATTCCATGGCAAGAACGCCCCGCCGGCAATTCTGAAATCATTTGGCGATATTCGAAAAACCCGATTGTCCCTAGGGATCTGATCCCGTCTTCAAACAGCATTTTTAACAGCGCGGTTGTGCCCTTTAATGGAAAATTTGCAGGGGTTTTCAGGTGTGATAATAAAAAACGCGAGATGAATTTGCACCGCGGCTTCAGTGATAATGGGTACGACTGGAAACTAGAAGATGCACCCATTGACTGGCAATGTGATGACCCTGAAATTGGAAAGTATCAATATCGATACGATCCACGTGTGGTTTGGTTGGAAGATCGCTATTATGTAACCTGGTGCAATGGTTACCACGGTCCCACCATTGGCATAGGGTATACCTATGATTTTGAAAAATTTCACTTTCTTGAAAATGCACTACTGCCTTTTAACCGCAACGGTGTGCTTTTTCCGCGCAAAATAAATGGAAAATACGTGATGCTCAGCCGTCCGAGCGACAACGGCCACTCACCCTTTGGTGATATTTATATCAGCCAGAGTCCCGATATGATCCACTGGGGTGAACACCGTTTCGTTATGGGAACCAAAGGTGGGTGGCAGAGCACGAAGGTGGGCGCCGGCCCTGTGCCTATTGAAACCCCTGAAGGCTGGCTGTTGTTTTATCACGGTGTTTTAACTTCTTGCAACGGGTTTGTTTACAGTTACGGTGCAGCTCTGCTTGATCTCGAACAACCCTGGAAGGTGATCTACCGCGGCGGTCCATATCTCATGTCGCCTCAGTCGCTGTATGAATGTGTGGGTGATACCCCCAATGTTGCGTTCCCATGTGCGTCACTTTATGATGAACCAACCGGCCGTATTGCTATTTATTACGGCGGTGCTGACACTGTCACCGGTCTGGCTTTTTGCAAGATCAATGATATTCTCGATTTCGTAAAAACCAACAACGATCTGTAATCAGGTTATTGAAAAAATCAGTCTGGAGTTTTTGTCAGGCTGATTTTTTCTCAAATACAATCGAGGGTAATACAAATTATTTTTTCTGTTGTTAACCGGATCGGTCATATTTTGGAATCAATTAATTAGAAAGTCACTGGTAAACAAGGGTCGTAGGGTTTATTATTGGTCAAAGTAATTTACTCCGTTTTTATTTGTAATCAAAATATCGGGAAAATTAAAGAAGTGATTGACTTTTCCAAAAAAAATACATATAATACCAATATTCGTTGAAAGCGCTCTCATGGAAATCGACGATACTGTTACAGTTTTTTTGGGTAAATCCCTGCAATGGATGCAGAAAGAAAGTAAATAATAAAAATATATCGGCAGTAACCAGGTTCCGAACGTGTCTACTCGGTAAAAGAGGAAGCTCAAAAGGATTGTATGCCGCTCTTGCTTAAAGCTGATACACCATACGCCACCTTATTTCAGGTGGATAATACTTATGAAAGTTCCAAGGATGTTACCCGAAGGGGGGAGATCGTTGATTCAGTAAATAATTCAACGGCGTCCAAAGGAAAATCCATAAGTACTTTTTCCAGAAAATATTATCTTCCAGAAGAACTATGTCTCGGATAGCTGTAAATACGAATTAAAAGTCTGGGCAATATATTAGAATGCTAGAACTTTAATAATTGTGACCAAATATCGAGGTATGATTTGAGAGTAGAATGTTAAGGATTGGTTTCGTGCCAAAATTTATTCTCTCAATAATTTCTTAATTAACATCCTGATTTTGAAGGAGGTGGTAAACCTAAACATTTATGCTTTTGGAAGGTCTGATATTTTCCAACCCGTACTATAAAAGGAGAAAGAAGAAATGAAACGTTTGATGTTTGTTTTGACAATTATTGTTGTCTTCACGATGGCTTTGAGCGCTTGCGCCAAAGCTACTGAAGCACCTGTGGCCACCGAAGCCCCCATGGCCACCGAAGCGCCCGTCGCTACCGAAGCTCCTGCAGCTTCTGGTGAAGCAGCCGCTGAAGTTGTAGCTGGCGATACCGTCCTCCCCCGCACTGAGACCTTGTATTTCAATGGTCAGCAGTGGGGTGCAGTTGTCTGCTGGAACCCCTACAGCTCCAACTGTAACAACGCCCTCGGACTTGCCCAGCAAGATAATGCGCGCGTTCCCATGTTCGAAACCCCCTATATCTACAACATGATGGATGGCAAGGTATATCCTCTGTTGGCTGATGGTCCTTTCGCTTGGGATGAAGGCCAGACCAAAATCACCTTCAAACTTAACGCTGCTGCCAAATGGTCAGATGGCTCTGCTGTGACCGCTGATGATGTTGCATACACTTGGGCTTCCCACGTGAAATATAACACCCAATTCGGCGCCGCAAACAGTGCATATATTGCTGACATCGTCGCTGTTGATCCTCAGACTGTCGAAGTTCAAGCTGTTTTGGGCGATGATGGCAAATCCATCAATCCTCTGCTTGTTCAGGCATACTTGAGCAGCAACTATGTAATCCAAAAAGCATGGACCGAAGCTTTGGAAGCCCGCACCGCTGGTGATGCCGCCGCTTTCATGGCCGACGTTGCTGAAGATGTTGTCTACTCTGGTCCTTACGGAAAATTCTTTGCTGATGATTCCAAGGTCGTTTTCATTCGTAACGACGCTTATTGGGGTCAGGACGCCTCCATGTGGGGTAAACTGCCCGCTCCCAAGTACTTGGCACACATCATCTACAAAGACAACGCTGCTGGTACCACTGCCTTAGCCGCCGGCGAAGTTGATGTTTCCCAACAGTTCAACTCCAATGTTCAGGACCTCTGGTTAGAACAAGGTCTGCCCATCTCCACCTACC
>PHBW01000032.1 GCA_002840715.1 Chloroflexi bacterium HGW-Chloroflexi-4 | reverse complement strand
ATGCCTGTCTGCCAATTCCAGCACCAGCGCGACAACTTGACTATTATAACTGGCAACGTGGTAGTGTCAAGCATATCCGATGCCAACCGAAGATTTTTTAAAGAAGAGGAAATCATGACAATTATTCTTGATGCAATGGGAAGTGATGACTATCCTGAACCCGAAATATTAGCAGCCGTGGAACTACAAAAATCAGGTGAAGATGTTTTGCTTGTTGGTAGCCAGGAGATTATTAATCAACACCAAGCCAAACTTGGTCTTAATCACATCAAATTGCAGGTCTTCGATGCCCCTGACATTGTCGAAATGACCGACAAACCAGTTGAATCTGCCCGCAAGAAACCTAATAATTCCATGGCGGTCGGATTAAACCTGGTCAAGGAGGGTAAAGCAGAGGCCTTCGTGACTGCTGGTAATACAGGAGCTGCCTTTTTTAATGCTGTTACAATTCTCAAACGCCTCTCGGGTATTTCTCGCCCTGCATTGACAGCCATCATCCCCGTTAAAAATCGCAAGTGCGTTTTCATGGATACCGGCGCAAATGCCGATTGCCGCCCTGAATTCTTGCTTGAATTTGCTGTCATGGGCAGCACTTACGCTGGTAAACTATTCAATACTACCACCCCCAAAGTCGGTCTTTTAGCAAATGGTGAAGAAGCCGGTAAAGGCAACCAACTGGTTAAAGATGCTTATCCCCTGCTTCAAAAAAGCGGATTGAATTTCTATGGCAATGTTGAACCCAAAGAAGTCTATTCAGGCCAGGTCGATGTGGTGGTCGCAGACGGATTTTCTGGCAATGTATTTATCAAATCCAGTGAAGCAGTAGCTAAATTGATTCTCGATATGATCAAAGAAGGCATTTCTTCTCGTTTTTTGAGCAAAATTGGATATTTGTTGGCCAAACCGGCTTTTTCGGCGCTCAAGAAAATGATGGATCCATCCGAAACCGGCGCAGGCATCCTGCTGGGCGTCAACGGCCTCGTTTTCATTGGACATGGTCGCTCAGATGCCCGGGCACTCATCTCGGCCGTTAAACTGGCTCGCAGCACCATTGATAAGGGTCTGATGGATTCCATGCGCAGTGAAATTCAGGATAAATTGTCACAATCTGTTTTTTCAACAGAAGATAAAGGTTAACCATGAAAATAGTCTCAAATGATAAACTAATCAAACGAAATACCCGAATTGGCAACATCACCTCCCTGGCTTCTGTGGCCGTCCTCGGTGTCGGTATGTATTTTTCGTTCAAAGATGTGGATGGTAAATATCTGCCTTTAACCTTCTCATCATTGATTGTCGGTTTCTTACTCTTCCAAATTGGCAATTTTTACATGAACCGCTTTGGCAAACCGCCCCGCCCTGATCAAAAAATCAGTGCCGCCCTTAAAGGCATGGATGATAAATACACCCTATATCATTTCACAACCAACATTCCCCATCTGCTGGTCGGACCAAGCGGGATTTATTGCCTGCTGCCATACAACCAACCCGGCACCATTACCTACAATGCAACCAAGAATCGTTGGAAACAAGCAGGCGGAAATTTCTTTTTGAAAACTTTTGGGGGAGACAGCCTTGGACGTCCAGATTTGGATGCCAATTATGCAGTCTCGGATATCACCAAGTTTTTTGAAAAGAAGGGTATTGATCTTGGTAGCACTATTCCTGAGTCCATTTTGGTCTTTGTTAATGACAAAGTAACCTTAAATTCTGAAGGTTTTACCGGTGGAGCCGTCACGGCAGATAAACTCAAGGAATATATTCGTAAACGGGCTAAAACTGCCCCGTTATCACCAGAATTGTTGACCACGATATCAGAAAAGTTGGATCCAAAATAAAATCCAGAATCTAAAGACTCTGCATACCACATGAATATATAAAAGAAGTGTCGGTCATGAACCGCCACTTCTTTTACCTTAATCTTCTTTTTTTGTGGTTCTTCTTGGGCTGCGAACGGTCGTGCTTCTCGTTCCGCTGGTGCGTGTTGATCCGCTGCTCGGACCGTGTGAAGAACTACGCGGCGCACGAGTCGAAGTGCTGCTCGAGTTACGGGGGCTGCGTGTTCCAGAAGGAGCACCAGGCTTGCGCGTTGAACTGCGCTTCTCATTATGAAAAGCGTTCTTTTCTTCTGGGCTGAAGGTATCAGTATTGCGTGAACCGCTGCTGTAAGTGCTGGTGGTACTTCGCGTGGGGCGTCCACCCGTCGGTTTCGTTCCCGCAGGTCTGGTCGCTGAAGACCTGGTTCCAGTGGGTCTGGTACCAGAAGGCCTGGTTCCTGTTGAATGTGACCCTGGTGTTCTTGTTCCAGTCGGTCGATCATTGCCGATTTCCGCACTACGAGGGGCACGGCTGCTGGGTCTCGGTTTTGCAAAATCATTACGCTTGGTTGCTTCTTCAGGGTCTGATTTCACATGTGGTTTTGCGGAACCATATTTCCGTGGCGTTTTCATAAGTCTTGGCGGTCTTGAGGTGTCTTTCAACGCTTCGATCTCTTCACTGGTCAAAGGTCGATAGTCACCGCTTTTCAGATTCCCTAGTCTCAATGATGCAATTCTTGTTCGCACTAACTTGACAACAAATAACCCCGTCAATTTTGCAGTTTCACGGATTTGACGTTTATGGCCTTCTTTCAAGATCACACGGATCCAGGTGCCTTTGCCTGCATTTCCTTCAACAGTGACGCTGGCAGGTGAAGTTTTATGTCCATCTTCCAAAACAACGCCACGACGCCATATTTCCATTTGCTTGACATCGGGATGAGTAGCCACTAATACCCGGTATTCTTTTTCATGTTGATAACGCGGATGGGTCAATTTATTGACCATCTCGCCATCATTGGTGAGAATTACCAACCCTTCACTCTCATAATCAAGTCGTCCGACCACTGCAAGATCAGAAGCACCCTCGACCATATTAAATACTGTTCGCCTGGTGTCTTCATCATAAACTTTATCGCATAAAACAAATCTTGGTTTGTAATAAGCAATATAGCGCAGTTGAAGTTCGGTGGGAAGCGTTTTTCCATCAACTGTAATCGCATCACTTGTTGCGTCAGCTTTTTCACCTAATAGAACTGTCTTGCCATTTACTTTTACACGGCCTGTGGTTATTAATTCTTCACAGGCTCTGCGCGAACCGTATCCGGCGCGCGCCAGAATTTTTTGTACTCGTTCTTCAACCATTATTTAATCCTTCAAAAGGGTGTTTCTGGGTTGCTCTGATTCGGGTTCATCCACTTCGTAAGGTGGCAGTTGTTCCAATGAATTTAGACCAAAATGCTGTAAGAAATCCACTGTTGTTGAAAACAAAATCGGACGTCCTGGTCCATCTGCCCTGCCTACTTCCTGGATCAACCCTTTTGATAATAAGCTCTTTATCACACCGTCACTGCTGACACCTCGAATTGCATCAATTCCAGGTCTTGTGATCGGTTGTTTATATGCAATGATTGCCATGGTTTCGAGCCCTGCACGCGATAAGCGCTGGGTGGATTCGATACCCAGAAATTTTTCTACATCCTCTGCATATTCAGCAGCCGTGGTAAGTTGAAAGCGTCCTCCGTTACTTTGAATCGCAATTCCCCTTCGGCCGGAATACTCCTGTTGAAGTTGCACCAGTGCAGATTCAACTTCCTTTGTCGGGATGGTTAACGCTTCACTGATCTGAGACACCGTGGCAGGGCCAGACGCCACAAAGAGAAGTGCCTCAATGCGCGGGAGGTGATTTGTTTCAGTAATTTCAGGTGATTGATCAGTCATGCTATAATTGCAAAGTTAAGATTTAATTGAGCGCTTCATTATAATCGAATAATTGGTTTGATACTATTTTGACACGAAAATTTTTCCTTCTATCACTGATTTTTTTAATACTTTTATCCGGTTGTGATATTTTAACCACCGGTAAAAATATTAATGTTGTTATTGTCGATAATGCAGCACAAAAATCTCTCAGTGTTCCATCAGGCAGCAGTGTTAAGCAAGCCATTGAAATTGCAGGGGTAACACTGAATGCACTTGATAAAACCAATCCGATAAGTACAACCCTTCTATCAGAAAACACAACCATAACCATTACACGCGTGACAGAAGAATTCTCAATTGAGCAAGCCATTGTTCCTTTTGAACAACAAACTGTCAAGAACGAATCCCTTCCTGAAGGCCAGTCCGTTCTTATCCAGGCTGGTGCAAACGGCATTCAGCAAAACACCTTTCGCATTCTTTTCGAAAACGGCATTGAAACATCTAGAACCTTTGTCAGCAGCGAAATAACCCAGGCAGCCAAACCTGAAATACTCATGATTGGTGTTCAATCGCCATTTACACCGCAAACCATTTCAGGCACCATTGCCTACATTTCGGCATCCAACGCCTGGATCATGGAAGACAGCACAATTAACCGCCGTTTGGTGGTTTCAACGGCTGATCTTGATGGGCGGGTTTTCTCGGTTTCACCAGATCGTGAATGGCTGCTTTTTTCGCGACTTTCTACAGAAGAAGGTCTCATCAATACCCTTTGGGTCGTAAACTTGAAATCTGAGTCTCCTGAACCCGTTAACACAGGCATTACTAACGTGGTCAACTATGCAGACTGGGTTCCTGGCCGAGGCCGAACCATCTCTTTTTCTACAGTCGAACCGGTTCCAACTGCCCCGGGTTGGAACGCAAACAACGACTTGCTAATCTATCGTTTTGACGCTGAGGGCAAACCCTTCGAAACAAAATTGGTTGTCGATAAAAATTCAGGCGGCATTTCTGGCTGGTGGGGAGCCAGTTACGAATGGTCAACAAATGGTAGTAAATTAGCCTACGCAAGGCCAGATTCCATTGGCTTGGTTGATCTTGAATCAGGCGCTCTGATCCCTTTGGCAGAATTTGATGTTTTTAACACCGGTAGCGATTGGGCCTGGGTTCCCGGCATCAAGTGGTCTCCAGATGATCAATCCATTTTCACAACGCTTCTGCCGGCTTCTTCAAATGGCACAATCACGGTCCCTGCCTTATCAGTCATATTGATCGGTGCACAAAAAGTGATCAATCTGGTTCCAAACTGCGGATTATTCTGCTACCCAACCCCTTCGCCTGTAAATAAAGACGGCCGTTATTCCGTTGCATATCTGGCTGCGATCCTGCCCGACCAAAGTGAAACCAGTCGTTATAGCCTGAAAGCCATGGATCGTGACGGCTCAAATCAACGCAAGTACTACCCCGACGAAGGGATTCAAGGGCTTTCACCTCAAATCTTGAAATGGTCCCCAACATGGGCACAAGATCAACTTCTTGCCGGTATTGCCCAAGGTAATCTTATTTTGGTGAACACTGAAGGCGGCTCTGTCAAACAAATCACTGGTGATGGGTCCATCAGTAAAGTGGACTGGAAATAATTCATCATAATAAACTCGCAAAAGTTTTTTGTTATTAATCATTGGAGAGTTCATGAGTTTAATTAAGGACAAAAAAAAAGAAATTAAAAGATTTATCAAATTTGGAACAGTTGGACTTATTGGATCAGTCATAGATTTTGGAATTTTCAATCTTTTTACCATCGTATTTCATGTTGCAGCCATTGCTTCAAGTACAGTCTCTTTTGCACTTGCAGTGATCAACAATTTCATTCTTAATCGCTTTTGGACCTATCCGGAAACACGCCAAACTCCAATATATAAACCACTGTTACAGTTTGTGATTGTGAGCTGCCTGGGTCTTGCCATAAGAATCCCATTATTTGCCTGGCTTGAAAAAATGCTCATCCCCTTGGCGGCAAAAATAATTCCAAACGTACTCACCCCTACCATTGTCGGGCACAACGTTTCTCTTGCCTTGGTTATTGCTGTTGTCATGATGTGGAATTTTTTGGTCAACCGTTTTTGGACTTTCAAAAACGTTCCTGCATAAACCAGGCTTCAGGAGTCAATTATGGTTTCACATGAAGAAAGATTAAAACGATGCCTTGCTGGTGAAACAGTGGATCGCGTTCCGGTTTCACTCTGGCGGCATTTTCCTGTTGAAGATCAATCGCCGGCCTTGCTCGCCCGCGCTGTGGTTAATTTTCAAGAAACGTACGATTTTGATTTTGTAAAAATCACACCGTCGTCTTCCTTTTGCGTGGCCGATTGGGGTTCTCGCGATCAATGGAGTGGTAATCCCGAAGGCTCATGTGAATACATTGAATTTCCAGTTAAGCATTTCGAAGATTGGAAAAAAATAAAACAGCTTTCTCCAAACAAGGGAGCATTGGCTGCTCAACTTGAATGTATCAAATTGATCAGGCAAAGCCTCCCCAAAGGGACTCCTATCATCCAAACCATTTTCAACCCGCTTTCTCAAGCCAAAAATCTGGTCGGAAAAAGCAATCTTCCCATTCACATGCGTTTGAACCCAAAAGAGGTTTTAAATGCATTGGCGGTCATTACCGAAACCACTCTTGAATTTATCAAATCTGCTAAAAAATTAGGCATTGACGGCATCTTTTTTGCAATTCAGCATGCCCAGGCTGGTCTTCTGAGTCCAGCTGAATATGATGAGTTTGGCATCCCCTTCGATCTTGAAATTCTTGAGCAAGGAAACGATTTGTGGCTAAATGTGGCTCACTTGCACGGAAATGACGTTTACTTTGGCAAAATCAGCCAATATCCAATGGATGTTCTCAATTGGCATGACCTTGAAACGCCTCCCGATTTATCAACTGCAAAACTTCTTTTCCCCGGCGCTGTATGCGGCGGGCTAAGGCAGTGGGAAACTTTGGTAAACGGTTCCCCTGAATCAGTCACCAAAGAAGCCCTAGATGCAATCGAGAAAACAGAATCGAATCGATTCATCCTCGGCACTGGCTGTGTGCTGCCCATCACTGCCCCGCATTCAAACATCCTGGCTGCTAGACAAGCTGTGGAATTGTAGAAAGAAAAATATGGGTCAACCCAGAATTATTTCAGGCAAGGCGAGAGGCATCCGGTTGCAAGACGTCCCCGGAGATATCACGCGTCCTATTACCGACCGGGTCAAAGAAGCTGTATTTAATATTTTTAGCTCAGACATTCTTGATTGCAATTTTCTTGATCTTTTTGGCGGAACCGGCAGCGTCGGCATCGAAGCTCTCAGCCGCGGAGCCCGATCAGTCACATTCGTGGATTTGAATACTGCAGCCATAAACATCATCAAAGCCAATCTAAAAACAACCCGGCTCGAAACGAACACCCGTGTGCATCAAATGGATGCATTCCGCTTTCTTGAATCTCCACAAAACGAAAAATTCGAATATATCTATATAGCTCCCCCGCAATACAAAGAAATGTGGATCAAAGCGCTGCAAATGGTTGACCAACGTTTGGATTTACTTACGGAAGATGGCTGGGTGATTGTTCAAATTCATCCGGTTGAACTTACGGAGGTCAATTTGTCCAACCTTCATGAATTTGACCGACGTGAATATGGCTCTACTTTGGTGCTTTTTTATGCACGAAACGACCTGACCTGATCACCCCAAAGTGGTGATGCGGTTTCCATTTGCATCATATCCATAATGAGCATTAAAGACTTCTGAACTCGGATTCAAAATTCTTTCGACAATTTCAGGAATATCTTCAACGACATTTATTTTTGTTAATTCATTTACGTTTACCCAATGAAGTGAACCTTCTTCAGAATCGTTAATTATTCCATTTGTATGTTTTCCAGTCATCACAAATAGCGTAATGCCATTTGTATCTTCAACATCAATCATTACCGTACCGCATAAATGAAGATCATTGCATTCCAGCCCCGTTTCTTCCATCAATTCTCTGCGGGCCGCAGATAAAATATCCTCCCCACGCTCAATATGTCCGCCAAGGCCGTTATAATAACCAGCCCATATCTTTTTATTGGGTGCCCCCTTTTGCAGCAACACTTTTTCACCTTGAAATACAAGAATCAAAGTACGCGGAACCACCTGGTAACGATTTTTAAGAATAACTTGTGGATTATTGCTCATATTGTCCTTATAAAAACAAGGATAAGGGGTTTCCTTATCCTTGTTTCGATTGTTATATTAACTAACTCAAGAACATCGGCACGCCCATGAAATCACGAATCTTGGGGCGATATTGATCAATATCATAGAAACTGGTGACATCAACCCGCTTTTGACCGGCCAACACCATATTGATGGGAACCGTTGTGTATTTTCCTCCATGCAAGGCAACTAATTTTCCTGTTTCGTTTCTCTTGATCAATTGAACAGCCAGACTGCCATAAGACATGGCAACCATGCGGTCCAATGAATCAGGAGCGCCTGATCGCATCAAATAGCCCAACTGTTGGTACATGATATCTTGACCCGTAATACGTTTGATTTCTGCGGCGCATTCTTCACCCACGCCGCCCAGCTTTCTGTGCCCGTAAGCATCCTCTTCTCCGGTTTCAATGACCAAGCCGCCTTCCATGATGGCGCCTTCACTGATAGTCATCATGCAGTAATTGGATGGATTGTTTCTTTTGTCTTCCATCAAGTATTCTGAGAGTCGATTAACATCAAACGGAACTTCGGAGATGATGGATCGATCAACATAACTCAAATAAGCAGAGATCAAACTTGTTTCACCCGAATTTCGACCGAAGAGTTCAACTATACCAATACGTTCATGTGAGCCAACAGAAGTTCGCATATTGGTGATGAAATCAACAGTACGAGTCACTGCAGTTGAAAAGCCAATACAATAATCGGTGCCAAAGACGTCATTATCCATGGTTTTTGGGATGCCAACCACAGGGAAATTTTCTTTGTTCAAACGTACAGAAAAGCTCAATGTATCATCGCCGCCAATAGTTACCAACGTATCGATTCCAAGGTGTTCAAGCACCTTAAGCACGTAATCCGTGTAATCCATGGTGCCTTCGTCATCGATTTTCTTACCATATGATGAATTCTTGAGAAAATCGGGGATATTCTTGGCTTTCACTCTCTGGGGGTTCGTTCTTGAAGTATGAAGGAAGGTGCCGCCGGTTCGATCAATCTTGCGCACATCTTCGTGATGCAGATTTTTTACATAATAATCGTGTGTGGAGGGTTCATCGAGGTTATATTGAAGCAATCCACCCCATCCTCTACGAATGCCGACCATTTTGTAGCCAAGCTCGAAGGCGTTCACAGCAACGGCCTTCATGGCGGGGTTTAATCCAGGGACATCACCACCGCCTGTTAAAATTCCAATTGTCTTCGTCATCTCTTTCTCTCCTCAATGAAAATAATTTCGGACTTTGGCAACTCTAATTCACAACCGGTTCGTCCTCTACCGGAATTATTAATGTAACCTGGGTACCTTCACTTTCAGACGATACAACCTCTAAAGAGCCGCCTAATAATTGGGATCTTTCTCTAATTAATTTCAACCCCAACCCGCCTGTAGATAGCATCTCAGTTTGTTTGATACCTTTACCATTATCTTTTATCTCGGATTTCACCAGATTATTTTCAAGTGTTATTGTGATATCAATCTTAATCTTGCTGACATTGTCTTGATTATGCTTGATGGCGTTTCCTATTAATTCTTGAATAGCTCTAAAAACAAAAACCTCAAGATATGGTTTTAATCGCCGATAGGTACCAATCACGATTAGATTTACGTCGACTCCTGTCTGTTCCTTCAGGTTTATCACATAACGTTTAATCGTTGGTACCAATCCAAGATCATCCAGCATCATGGGACGAAGATCAGAGATGTAAGTCCTGATTTTTTGGAAGGTTCCCATCGCTGAAAGTTTTAATTTTTCAAGTTCTTCTTTTGCTTTAGTCTGATCAATTTCATACATTCGAGTCGCAATTTCGGACTGAACTATAAAATTCGATAGTGCTTGAGCAGGACCGTCATGCATTTGACGGGATAACTTCTGCCGTTCAGATTCTTGTGAAGTGATCAGCATTTCAAGCATTGATAACTTATCAGTATTTTCTTGAACAGCGCTAGTCTTGGCTTGACCGTTATTTAGATATGCTAAAATGCTTTCTAACAGTGCCAGGTATTTTTGAAGTCCATTTTTTTGTTCTTGAAGTTTGTCTAGCTGTCCGCGCATAACCAACAAACGTTGTTGTGCATCCATTGCCGAATTAAAACCATTTCGGATATCAGCTTTTGAAACTGTATCTGAATCCCCTGAAAGTTGCTGCAATTGGGCGGTTACATTTGCCTTTATTTGCATCAATCGATTTAATTCATTCTGGCTTTGGTTCAAGGTTGCAGATACTTCGGTAAAAGTAGCTTTTGTGGATTCAAAATCAGCCAGCAACTTTTCCTGGTAATCGTCACTCGCATTTGCGATTGTCATTGGATCGTTATCCATACATGCTCCGCGATAAACGTTTCTGAATAATTAATTGTTAAAGTATAGCATAACTGACTATGAATAAAGAATTTTTAATATTGTTTAGACATTACATTATCGTAATTTCCTGATTTCCACCATTTCAGTTCCAGCTAGTGAAGGTATTGTAAAATTTTCTTCTACAACCCCATAATCAACCAATCCAGGATACCAATCTCTGAAAACCACCAAATAATCTGCATTCGCGTTTGTCAAGTAAAGTTTAATACCTGCTTCATCGCGAATGATCGGAATCAGCTCAGGCTGAATTAATCCCGCCAGATCGATTATTTGACGCTCTCCAAAATATCCCATGGCGCCTATGTCATGGACTGCAATAATGGCTTCTTTTTCAGTATTACTTTTAATCCACAACGCAGGTTTTACCATTAATTGATCAATAGTTTGAATATCCATCCTGATAGTTTGCAAGCCATTAATAGCAAAAATAAAATTGAAAACAAACAATCCTACAATTACTGGCTTTTTGATCCTCTGTAGCCAACCTTCGTTTTTTGAAATCAAGTTCAATAATTGTTTTGACCCCATAATTCCAATCAAATATAACACGGGGATCATGGGCATTAAATATCGACCATGCTGATAAGTCATGGGCAATCGCAATGCATACAAGACACCATAACCGAAAAACCATAAGATTGTTGCAATCAACCACCAATTTCGCTGTTTAACAGCTTGATAAATAGACACAACAAACCCGGGGATGAGAAAAATTCCTGCTCCTGAAACCGGCACAAGTAGGATTTTTCCTATTCGCTGTATAAAAGGCTGCTGCAAAACACTTGCATATTCCATTTGTTTGGCGTAAAAAGTATTCGGAAATAGTGATCCCGAGATTGAATAAATAAACAAAATATATACAAAAAGCGTTGCCAAGAATGGAATAAAGAATAAAAACCCATCGCGCAAATTAAACTTTCGATAAATAATTTGAATTCCCATCAATAAGAATATGGGCCCCAATATGGTTACACCATCAGGTCGGATCCAAATAATTAATCCACATAACGCACCCAGCCAGCCCCAATACTTTCTGCTGATCAACAGCCAAAAAATATACAGACTGGCAAGAGAATATAAAAGCGTCTCCATACCTGATGCAGAACTCCACAATAAATGCCAATCTAAAATGACAAAAAGGCTTCCGGCCAAGCCAAAAAATGGAGATTCTGTGAAGAAATGTTGAAGAATCTCATTGATGACCAAAGCGATTCCAATCAAAACAGCAACTGATAAGATTGAGGTCCATAAATAGGGTTCGGTAAAACCTAATATGAAACCGATACTTAATAACATTGTCCACAAAGGGGAGGTTGAACCTGCAGATGCCTGGCCTGGAATGTATTCCCATAATCCGCTTTGAGCAAGATTTCTGGCGTAAGTTTGATGAATCCAGGCGTCATCCAGTGGAAAACCCGATTGATTGAGGTTATTTCCCAAAAAAATAAAAATTCCGCCAATGATCAATGTAAAACAAATAACAATCCAGCGCTGAATTTTAATATCGCTAATTATGTTGGAAAACCTTTTATCGGTTGACTTCATAAACACGATTCCCCGCCACTTCAAACATGAAAAGAAAATAATCGTTCAATATAGCTTCATTATCGACCAGCGCTTGTATATCTTTGCGTTCAGAATTTAACACCAGGTAACTCGCTCCATACTGTTCACTTGCGCCTAAGAGTGCTTCTGCCCCGCCTGTTGGGATCATAATACTAGCTCGTCCCGTCGCCAATGTATAACCAGGAGGATTATTAACCATGATCACGTTTTTATTTTCACCGGTTATTTCTTCCAGTTTATCGTCAATCAATACATAATAACTCTGAGTCTGATTCCACGGAATTCCGCTCTCAGGTCCATTCATCAACTTATCTTGAAACAATAAAGCCGAAAAAATAAATGCAACCACCACCAGTGCAGTCCCAAACATCTTCCAGGAGCGGTCTGTTACCCATTTTCGATGTTGTACTCCCCAATGAATGGTGGATTCCAACCCAACAGGGACCAAACTCCAAAAGATTATCTGCACTGCCGACAAGGAATGAAAAAATCCACCTCGCTCACCCGCATATGGAAATATAAATGTCATTGCAACGAAAATCGCTGATAACATCACCAAAGTAAGTTTTATTACTGTGAAAAATCGTTTTTTCCAAAATCCGATTACCATCAAGGGGGATAAAAATATCATGCCTCCGGCCGCGATTAGTGTTTGCAGGTTCAAGCCTATTGCTTTGAGACGATCCAACAGAATAACGCCAATTCCAGATGATATCCAACTGGAAAAACTTATTAACGTTGATGGATACACGAAAAGGTCATCATATTTTGTCAACCACGGCATTAATCCATTTCCACTCGGAAATAGCGCATTGAATTCGACAAGATTTCTAATAAACCAGGGAGCCATCACAATTGCAAAGCCAAATAATATCCATGCCAAATTGACAATAATCATTCCCAATTTTCTAACGGGTTGCTGAAAAATCAAAAAAATACCAAACCATCCTCCCGCCAACCAAAGAAGCCCATCAGAGCGAATCAAACTCATGAGTCCTGCCGTAAAACCACTTAGAAGAAACCATGGGAGAAACCTTTTTCCTTCTGAAAATTGTTTGTTTGCAAACCAGATGCTGATAAAGAAAATCCCGCCAAAAAACATGAAAGGTGTGAAGGTTTCAGTTATGGTCAAGAAAGGTAAATATAGCCCGGAAAACAATGCGAGTAATCCTGCCAGCCAACCTGCTCTCTTTGTTGGTATGAATCTGGTGGCAAAAAATGCAGCCATCAATGGAATCCAGGCCGCCATGGCAATAAATATCAATCTGGCGTTGAAAAACTGAGTGCTTCCAGAAATCAACATGCCGAGTGCAGCCAGAATTGATGTTCCCGGCAGCCAAAATGTAAAACCCTGCCCAATTACTACAGTTGGATTATTGAGATAATTCCAAATAAAGGTTTCGATAAGGTCGTGATGTTGCACAAGCCTGATACCTTGCCCATAATAATACTCAGCATCCATATAACCTGGCATCTTTTGTAAGGTCGCCAGAAGGCTGAAAAAAAACATAGCCACCAAAAACAAGACGCCGTAATCAGATTTTTTCATTTCACTTGAGATTAATCAAAGTAGTCTTTAGGTCAACTGAATTGGATTTAACAACCCACCATTTTGACCAATACAATAAAACGATGGTTGTAATTGGAAGCGGAATAAATAAGAATGAGCTGACCCCTGTTTGGAAACTGGCCGACATGGTCAAAAGAAATATGGACCAACTTCCCAGAAATAACACGACCAGGATTATCAAAATAGTGCCGTTTGCCTTGTTTTTCCAACGTTCAAATAGTAGTTCGAGTCCCATAATCAATGCCGGGTAAAGCAGCACATAATTTAACGGGCTTGTTTTAATACCGCTCCAGGTACCTAACGCCAAAGTGAGTAAAGCTGTCCAGATAAATCTTTTTTGTCCGCCTTTGACTGCCTGCCACCATTCAAATACAAGTATTAAGCCAATTACAATAGAAATTCCAATTGCAAATCTTTCACCAACTGCCCCCCAACGGTTGATTAATATTCCGCCAGGAGAAGCTGAATCCAACTCGCGGTATGCTCCAATCATATTTGTTAAAAATTGGATCAACCAGCTTGGAATGACCGCAAAGGAAAATCCCAATAAAAGTGAAAAAGTAGCCAGAAACCAGGCGATGATTTTCCCTCGGCGCGTCGCAATAACCCACACAAGCACGAAAATTAAAAACAAACCGATCGGTACTGGCAGCATAGTAGTGAAGGCAATCATTAAGCCTGCCGCTTCATCTTGTTTATTATGGATGGTAATAAGTATGCCTAATGTCATTAATGTGATCGGGATGGACAGGCTGCCATCCAACAAAGGCATAATTCCATGAAATCCAAATAACCCGAACAAGAAAAGTGACGTTAAGAGAATCGGGTTGATTTTCCAATAAGTCAAATGCATACTTAATATAATGATTGCAATCAAACTAATTTCCAAAAAGGTCATCCAAACAGCTCTTGCAATTTCAAAGTCAGCTATCAGAGCAAAAGGACTGAATATAAGCATTCCATACAATGGCATTGAAAATTTTGGATTTTCTAATGTGCGTGTTATCTCATGAAGATTTAGTTCATCTTGAATAGATTGACTTGCTTCTGAGCCATATGGACTAAGCCCTTGTGTCATGAACCCGCGCGTGGCAGACCAATTGATTAAAAAATCTTCCCCACCTGGATTGGATTTTGTATATTGAAAATTGAGCAAGGTTAATAGCATACTCAATACCAAAATTGAGATAGCCAGAATGATCGTTTTATTCTTCTGTATAGTTTTTATCACAAAGTCACCGATTATTTTTTAATCCTTAACGCCATTATAATTGAATCTTGATGAAAAAAATTGGGCTTGCACAAATGAATGTTGAATATGGCAATATGCAAAAAAATGTTGCTGTGGGCAAAGCTTTGATTAATTCTGCCAAAGAACAAAAATGTGACTTGGTATTGCTGCCAGAATTATGGTCTTCCGGGTTTGATTATCACCATCTTGATGATGCTACAGAAAATAATTGTTTACTGATTAACTATTTACAAGAGATCTCAGATATTTCAGGGATCACCATTTGCGGTACATTCATAGAGAAACAAGACAGCCAATTTTTCAATTCCTTTAATACATTTCAACCCAAATTTACCAGAATTCGTTATTATAAGAATCATTTATTTGCCCGTATGCATGAAGACGATTATTTCACTGCCGGCGAAGCCCCTATTCCTTTCAAATCAATACTTGGAAAAACTGGAATGAGCATTTGTTACGATTTACGCTTTCCAGAACTTTTCCTGAACCTACGGCTGCATGAAACAGAGATATTCTTGATGTCTGCTCATTGGCCACTTTCTCGCATAAACCACTGGGATGTCTTGCTTCAAGCCCGCGCAATTGAAAACCAGGCATACATGATCGCAGTCAATTCTGTTGGCCAAAGCGGTAATGATATTTACGGAGGCCACAGCACCGTAATTGCACCTGATGGTGAAATATTATTCCGTGCGCCAGCCGATAAAGAAGGTCTGTTCGTCGTGGATATTGACCCCGGCAAAGTAAAAGACTTGCGCCAATATTTTGTAATCCGCAGTTAGAAAAAGACGATCTCAACTTATTGAGATCGTCTTTTTTGACTAATTAGGCAATTTTCTTATGGTAAACCCTGTGGTTCTTGTAGGGCTGGCCGCCAAGGTTGATCAGGTCTTTGCGCATTTGTTCGGCGGTTTCAGCAACCTGCGTCATCTCACCGTGGATAAATCCATAATCTTTGATCGTTTTTTCCATTTCGTCATACAACAACGCCATACCGCCTCTACCCTGGAATTCTGGCAGCACGCCGGCACCATTGATGGAAACCCATTTGGATTTTTTCAACTCGATCGCAATATCAATCAGCGCAAACGGAGTAATCTTACCGCCGTGACGTTGCAAAGCGGCTGTAATATCCGGAAAAGCCAATAAAAAGCCAACGATTTTGTCATTGTAAGTGATGATCTTCACCAATTTGGGGTCAGCCACAACCAGCAAATTATCAACCAGCAGCTTTACCTCAGCCTTACTCAGCGGATAATATTCCCAATTATTGATAAATGTGTCGTTGTAGGCTTGTCCAATTTGGTCAGCCCAATCTTTCATCATTTGACTTTTACTTTTGAAAGATAAAACTTTAAAGTTGCCTCGCTCTTTTACTCTGCGTGAAACTTCCTTTACCTTTGGTGGGATATTGAAATCGCTGGCATGCACATAGCACGAGACAAAATCAACCTCTTTTTCAAATCCGACCGTTTCAAGTAGTTTGGGATAATACTCAAAATTGTAGTTCATCATGATCATCATTTGGCGATGTTCAAATCCATCCACTAACACGCCGTATCCATCGAAAGCGGCGAGACCTTTCGGTCCTACCACCTCATCCAAACCGCGTTCCCTGCACCAGGCGAAAGCAGAATCGAAGAGCTTATTGGCGACTTCCTGGTCATTGATACACTCAAACAAATAAAACTGAGCTTTTTTGGTCTTGTGATAATCATTGAATGGATTATTAACAAAAATGCCTAGGCGGCCTACGATCTTTCCATCTTGTTTGGCTACCAAAAACTCGCCGTCTGAATGTTCAAAAAATGGATGTTTGTTTTTGTTTAACATCAGCTTGATATCATTGAAAAAAGGTGGGCAAAATTGAGAAACGCCTTTGTAAAGATCATATTGAAATTGCACAAATGCATTAATTTGTTGATTAGATTTTAGGTCAACAGTTTCAATGACTATCATAAGGGCCTCTATATATAAAAAGAATAACTTCAATTGTGTCGAGTATACACTAAATCAAGAAAGCGATTCCTGAATCCATTGAAAACTCACGTTATAATTACCCCGTCATCGATTCACAGCATACAGAAAATAATCTTTTCGACCACCACTGGAGAACCTGATGGAAAAATTTGTTATCGAAGGCGGAACCCCCCTCAAAGGAGAAGTTACCCCCGCTGGTAATAAAAATGCGGCATTACCCTTACTGGCTGCCTGTTTGCTGACCGAAGAACCGGTCATCATGCACAATGTACCCGATATTCAAGATGTACAAACCATGCGTAAATTGATCATGAGCCTGGGTGTTGAAGTAGACGATCTGGGTTCAGACACCTGGAGAATTCACGCAAAAGAAGTTCGACCAACTGACCTTGATCCTGATCTATGTAGAAAAATTCGTGCATCAATCCTGCTTGCAGGGCCAATGGTGGCTCGCTCAGGAGACCTGCAGCTACCCCCTCCTGGCGGTGATGTGATTGGCCGCCGTCGTGTGGATACCCACCTGCTTGCTCTTGAGAAGCTTGGTACCCAAATCACTTATGATCGCAGTTTCAAATTCAAAGCCAACGGACTCGTTGGTTCAGATATCCTTCTTGACGAAGCCAGTGTGACTGCCACAGAAAACGCAATTATGGCATGTGTTAGAGCCAAGGGCTGCTCCGTCATTAGAAACGCAGCATCTGAGCCCCACGTGCAGGAATTATGTCAATTTCTAAACCAATTGGGTGCAAAGATCAAACACATTGGATCAAATACACTCAAAATTGACGGCGTTGATGCGCTGCACGGTGGCGAATTTACCATTGGACCTGATTATCTTGAAGTGGTCAGTTTCATTGGCGCCGCGGCGGTCACTAACGGCAATATCACCATTCGCAACGCCGGCAACAAATATCTTGGGATGATCAAGTTGGTCTTTGGCCGTTTAGGCGTCACCTGGCAGGAAAATGGTGACGATATCATCGTGCCCTCAAATCAAAAGTTGGAAATCGAACCTGATTTGGGCGGCGCCATACCCAACATAGGGGTTATGCCCTGGCCTTCATTCCCGACAGACTTGATGAGTATTGCCATCGTTGTGGCCACCCAGTCCAAAGGCACTGTGCTCTTTCATGATTGGATGTACCCATCACGTATGTTCTTTACGGATAAATTAGTGGGAATGGGCGCTCAAATCGTCCTCTGTGACCCTCACCGCTGTATGGTGCAAGGTCCAACCCGACTTTCCGGCGAAAAAATGGAAAGTCCTGATATTCGGGCGGGTATGGCTCTCGTGATTGCCTCATTATCGGCGAATGGAAAGTCCATTATCCGAAATGTCAATCAAATTGACCGCGGCTATGAACAGGTAGAGAAAAAATTACAACAGTTGGGTGCCAAAATAGAACGCCAAAAAGAAGAATAGATCAAAAAAGAGACGCGATCGCGTCTCTTTTTTACATTTATGCCTTACCTGCCAATTCCAGAAATTGATCTACTGCAGTGCGTAAGTTGGCTTCTGGCAGCGCACCCACTTGCCGGTGCACAATTTTTCCGTTCGCCACAAACAACATCGTCGGAATACCCTGCACTTCGTTTTTCATCGCATTCTGCGGATTTTCATCCGTGTTTACCTTTGCAACAATAACCTTACCTTCATAATCCTTGGCAATTCTATCCAGCATGGGGCCGACTGCCTTGCAGGGTCCGCACCAGGGTGCCCAAAAATCAACAATCACCGGAATCGGAGATTGCATTACTGTTTTTTCAAATGCTTCATCCGTAACATGGATTGGTTCATTTATCATTAGATTCTCCTGATGAAAAATAATTATCAACCTGGAAATAATTCAAACCAAGCTGTAAAGAGCAACTAACCTTCTTTTTTGTAATCCACAAAGCGGTAACCCACACCGCGTTCAGTCAAAATATAGATCGGATTAGCAGGATCTTTTTCAAGTTTTTGACGCAAATAATTAATATAAAGCCGAACATAATGTGGCTCATCTCGATACTCATAGCCCCAAACTTTTGCGAGAATTTGGTCATAGGTCAAGACCCACCCTGCGTTTTGGACCAAATGGTAAAGCAGTCTGTATTCAGTTGGACGCAATTTCACCAATTCACCATCCAACTTGACTTCGCGTCTGCCAAAATCAATTTTTAAATGTTCATCCACATTGATCTGACCGCCTTCGCTGGCAGCATTGGCAGATTCAGTTCTTCTCAACACTGCTCTAACCCGGCTGACCAACTCACGTGGGCTGAAAGGTTTGGTAACATAATCATCGGCCCCTAATTCAAGTCCTTTTACTCGGTCGTCTTCTTCACCCTTGGCAGTAAGCATGATAACCGGCACTGAACTTGTCTCTCGAATCAATTGAAGTGCTTCAAATCCATCAATATCCGGCATCATTACATCCAGAAGAATGACATCAGGCATCTTGGTACGTAATTCATTGATAGCATCCATACCCTTGTGTGCTTCAACAACCTGAAACCCGTCATGTTCCAGGTTTAAGCGTATAAAACGCGCCATACGTTCTTCATCATCGACCACGAGGATCAATTTATTGCGAAAATTATCTTCTGTCATATTTTTTACTCTCTCACAAAACTCACGATTTTTTCATCATCAGAACCTGGCATAACCTCGATAAATGAAACTCGAGACATTGGCCAGATTACACTACTCACATTTACTTCCAAATAGCTTAAATCTTTTCCATCTCTTCTTCGCGGATTATGAGCAATCAGAATGGTATCATTTTTCTTGGGTAATTCATCGACTTCACAAACGACTGGATCTTCGTTTAACATGTGCAGAATGATTTGCTGCATTTTCTCTCCCTTACGTTATCAATAGCACTTGAACCTTCAGTCTACCGAGTGTAACCAAATCACCGTGACTGATTGAATACTCTACATGCTGAACAATTTTTTGACCGTTTATCTTTGTGCCGTTGGAAGAACCTAAATCCATCACATAAACATCACCATTGAAAATTCGCAAAGAAACGTGCATCCTTGAAACGCCAAGCGAAAAAGCATCAAAAGCACTCAAGTCAACATCAGGAAGTATTGATTGACCTTCTACAGCCCTTCCAAGAGTAAAATCTTTTTTATCACTCAAATGGATTACTTTTCCGCTTTCAACTAGATGAAGTGAAATGTTCGGATCTTTTGGCTTTTGGAGCACTTTTCTAGTTGGAAAGGAATTAGAGCCAGAAATTACATCATTGATATCTTCCGTCGGCTTGCTGATCATTCGTGTGTTTAGAAATTCAAGAGATATCAACTGCGTTCCGCACTCTCCGCAGAAATATGCCCCAGGCAATTCCTTGTTGTGACAATTCGGGCAAAGAATCATGACACTCTCTCTTCAATTTCCGGTGACAGCAAGGCTCTAGTACCATATTTTAACTGTTTATCGCCATCCTTGCTATATTTCCCGCTGGTTTTTATCAAGTCTGCTTCTTGCATGACCTTCTGTGCCATGTCAGGGTTTCCCAATTTAAATAGCTGTGTTGAAATTGAACCCAATCGTGCCACCGCCTTATTAAAATCACCATTCTTAACATCAGAATTCGCTTTCTCTTGCATCTGATATACGGATATTCGTGCTAATGCTTCAACAATTTCTTGAGGAGGGTTTAGATTGGGTTCAGTACCTTCCACTCCCAACGCCAGATTCACAAATAATCTCATTTTACGGTCAGCATGAGCACTAGGTTGATAACGGATTTTTCCCTTGACCAATATCACCGTAGTTTGTTTTTGTCGTACGGGGGGGATGGTAAAAGACATTAGATAGACTGATTTTTTGTTAAAATATATTTCTCCCAGAGGCATTGGTTTTTCAAGTGGGAGCACGCTGACATCTGGACTCAACCGATACATATAATTTGTTATGATGCCCTCATCGGATTGAAAATCATATGAAATGTTTTCTGCAGCAGTGATTGAAACAGATTCACTTAACTTGTGAATATAGTTGCGCAAATCCTGTGTACTCGAAATAAACGTTGATGTTCCACCGGTCAAGCCTGATAATCGGTCGAGAAAATCATCATTCCACTCATGTCCAATGCCAAGCCCGCTTAAAATGATTCCCCGGCTTTGCAACTTTTGTGCAAGCCCATAGCAAGCTTCTTCGTCACCATAGGTGTGTCCGTCAGTCAGCAAGATCAATTGTTTGCGAACTCCCGCGGTATTGTTTCCCCACAACAGATCAAAACCGGATTTTAATCCGGTATATATTTCAGTGCTACCCGAACACTTTATTGCAGAAAGTTTCTCGCTGATAAAATTAATGTCTGAAACTTTTGTAGGTGACAAGAGTAGATCTGCACGATCATTAAAGGCAACAATTGAGATGACATCAGTGGGCTTAAGTTTTTCAACGAATTGAATGATATTCTCCTTGACCATTTCAATTCGAGAACCTTTCATCGACGTTGATTTATCGATGACTAGACAGAGATGATTTTGAGGGATTTTTGTCCGATCCAAATCAACAAGTGAATTCATCTCAATCATCGCATATATAACCTGAGGTTCATTCAATCTTGGGATTGAAGCAGTACTGTATTTTACAGTTATGCCGATGGTGTCCTTCAGGATCTTTCGACCGCGGATGGATTCGTCATAGTCATGGCGCTTTTTTGGGTCGCTAAGTGTTTCGTATGCTTGTTGAATCTGAAAGAACCATTCTCTTGCCAGGTCTCCGGGGTTGGTATCTGGATGATATTTCCGGGCAAGTTCAAAATAAGCGAGTCGAATTTCTTCACTACTCGCCTCACTGGATATTTCTAATATTTCATACCAGGTTTCACCTGATTTCATCTAAGTTTATCCCAAACATCTCACCAAAATTACACTGATATTATCTGGTCCGCCGTGTGCATTAGCTTTTTCAACCAATTCTTGACAGACTGATACAGGGTCGCTGCTGTTTTTGACCAACTCCTGAATTTCTGCATCTTGCACAACTCCCCATAGGCCATCGCTGCATAACAGCAAATAACCGTTCTTTGGCAAAGGATAAGTTTGAATATCCGGAAATATACTTTCAGTTTGACCAATTGCTTTTAATAACACATTGCGCTGTGGATGTATTGACGCTTCTTTTTCAGTAATTTCTTCCAGCTCTACCATTCGTTGAACCAGAGAATGATCCTTGGAAATCTTTTGAATTCGACCATCCGCATGTATGAAATATGCCCGGCTGTCTCCGATGTGCCCCAAAGTAACTTGTTCACCAATGATTAATGCACAGGTTAATGTTGTTCCTCCACCTGGAGCATATCTTAAAACCGATTTATGCGCATCATTGATGGCATTTTCCATGATTTCTTGCATACTATCAGTGAAAGGTCCCTGTTGAATATCCAAAAAATGAGAATAAACCTTCTTAACCAATTGATGAGCAACCACTTTGGCGGCCACTCCAGAAGCAATCGCACCATTTTTATGCCCTCCCATCCCGTCAGCGATAATGGCAATTCCCAATGCCAAATCACGAGTGCCATCGGCCACTACGGTGCTGGAAGTAAAGAGAGTATCTTCATTATGATCTCGCTGCATTCCTGTTGATTGTCCGCTTCCTATCAACAATTGTGCAGGTTGGCAGCATTTTGAATTTTCAGGAGAGAGAAGGCTTTTATCCTCAGTTAAAGGTGATGTTTGAATAGGTGTTTTTGATGAAATGCGGGTATTTGCAGGAATTGTGGCTTCAATATCTCCAGATTCTTTATTGGTTTTTATTTTTTTGAGGATGTTTGCCACAACTTCTCCTTTACGCATTGAAGGCATACAAGTAATTGTCCGATGATCCAATATAAACCATATCATTGGCAGCTACAGGAGTTCCTGTGATTGCACCACCTGTGACAAATTGCCACCTTTGACGGCCAGTTTTGTAATCTACACAATAGAATTTACCGTCAGCAGCACCAAAGTAAACATTTTCTTTATAGATCAGCGGACTTCCGCTAACCTGGTGGTCAGTTTTGAAACGCCATATCTCTTTTGCATTTGTCTTATCAATACAATACATAAATCCATCCGCCGAGCCCGCAAACAAAAAATGATCAATGATTGCCGGGCTTGAAACAGACCCCTTGCTCATTCTGAATTTCCAGATTACCCATCCTGATTTGACATCAAGCGCATAACAATTACTATCCACTGAAGTGAAATAGACAATTCCCTCTGAAACAATTGGTGAGGAGGTTACTGGTTTTTTGGTCCAAAAACGCCATCTTACCTGTCCGCGAAAATCAGTGCACAAGAACTCATTGGATTCTGTTCCAAATAAGATGAGATCATTGTGGATGTATGGTGTTGATCGGATTGCACCTTCAGTGTGCAACGCCCATGCTTTTCTTACTGTTGCAATCTCAATTGCATACAAATTTCCATCATCAGAACCAAAAAAGAGATGTCCTTCTGCTGATTTTAATGATCCACGAATTGGCCCTTCGGATTTAAAACTCCAAATTTTCTTACCGGTTTTTGCCTGGAGAAGATATGCGTTTCCATCTTCACTTCCAACAAAGGCTTGCTGGTTTATGATCAGAGGCTTTGAAAGGATTGCACCTTCCGCTGCAAATTTCCATAAAAATTGTCCCTTACTGGCATCCAGCGCGTAAAGGTTATTATCATAAGCACCGACATAGATAAATCCGCTGTCAACACTTGCAGAACCTCTGATTTCATCTTCACACTTGAAAGCCCAAACTGGTTTAACACTTTGATCTTTAGTGATCAATTCAACACTAGCTACTTTTGAGAGCACTCCAGTTTTTCTTGCCAATAAGGTTAAGGACTCCCTAAGCGCTCTTATATCAGCAAACCGGTCCTCTGGTTTGTAATTTAAACAAGTATCAACAATAGTTTCCAAATCTTGTGACACGTTTGAATTGAATTTTCTTATCGGACGGTCGCTAAAAGAAAAAGGCGCTTCCAACCTTGGATCTCTTCTGGTAAGCAGGTGATGCAGGGTTGCTCCCAGTGCATAGATATCTGTTTGATAGGTGGCTTCTCCCCGATATTGCTCGGGTGGAGAATATCCCTCAGTGCCGATCATAGTCCCTTTTTGACTGGATGTGAATATTTTGGCAATCCCAAAATCCACCATAACAATATGGTTTTGTTGATTGACCATTAAATTTTGAGGTTTAATATCTCTGAAAATAATGGGCTCTGGTTTATGAGTATGAAGGTATTCCAGTACATCGCAAATCTCGATTGCCCACAAGATTGCTTGTTCTTCTTTAACAGGTTCTATCGAACTGCGCAATAATGCTTCCAGGTCCTTGCCATTGACCAGTTCAATTACTAAATATGAACGCTCATCATGAGAGAAAAAATCGAAGATTTTGGGGATTGCCGGATGGTTAAGCGTAACCAGGATATTTGCTTCACGTTCAAAATTTTTGACGATTGTTTCACGCACCTGAGGATCAGGCGCTTTATTGATCATTTCTTTAACTGCCACGAGCTTGACGACATTTGGAAAATGCAAATCCCTTGCACGATAAACTGATCCCATGCCGCCGATTCCAATCACATCTTGAATCTGATATCGGCTCGATAAGATCACACCGGCGGTAAGTTGCATTGTTCCACCAGGCTCATTGCCAAAGGATTGAGTGACAGGTTTTGTTTCCAGTTTTTACTCCATCTCAAATACGTCTAATCATAAATTATAAACTTGCTTAACCGGGAGTGCAAACATTGGACCCTACAATTTACGCTTTTGTCGACCATCAAAGGTAATTTTCGTTCTATTTACGTAAATAAAGTTAAGGAATGATGATGTTAAAATAATTTTCTGCAGCCCAGCCCTGACGACTTTTATCGTAAGGTGCATTCAATTGCCACCATATATAGCCATCCATTTCAATTGGTCCCCCGACTACCAAAAACACCTCTGACTCGTTAGCTATAAACAGAGACTCAGAACTGGTTCCAGGGTTATTGCGGATGTTTAAACCAGCCCCTTCAGTCCCAGTGATCTGAACATATAAACCTGTTCTTATTCCGCTTTGTCCTGTTGCTTCAGGGTTGAAGGTAGCAGTTGCCGTTGGGGATGTAAGTAAACCTAAATCAACAGTGGGGATAGTCCCCCCAGGGATTATTGTGATTGCTGCCTGGGGGGTATATTGCATGTTATTTTGATGAGAAAGTCCATTCAACGCCAGAAAGGCATAAAGACCGCAAAGGATGCAAACCAAAACGGCGCCCCAGAAAATCCTTTCTTTCGCTGTTTTCATCAATTAGTCTTTCATTAAACTGGAAAAATAAAGAACGCCAGTCCAAAGATCAGATAAACTGCCAGAAGTGCCGCACCTTCCAACCAGTTGGATTCACCATCCGCCGATACAGTATAACAAATGACAACAGCTGCTCCTAGCGCAGCCAATTCAAATGGATTAAAAACCAGTGTCAGTGGATTTCCCATTATGAGACTTATGAAAACCAAAACCGGAGCAACAAATAGTGCGATTTGCAAACTCGAAGAAACCGCAATTTCCATACTCAATTCCATTTGGTTTTTGAAAGCAACTTTCACCGCTACCAAATGCTCAGCAATATTTCCGATAATGGGAACCAATATAATACCAAGGAAGAACTCAGACATGCCCGTTCCAGCGACAACCGCCTCAACGCTCCCAACAAGAAGTTCACTCATCCAAACCACACCGCCAGTGGCAAGTCCAAGCACAAGAATGGATTTAGAAACTGACCAATGATGCGTTTCTTTTTTGACTGGTTCTGCAGGTGTACCAATTCCTTCAGCAACTGGAGCTTTAAGTGAAAAAAGAATTCCTAATATGTAAAGAATGATCATTACGCCGGCAACCGAAAGGCTAAGCACTTCAACCTTTAAGTCCAAGCCGCTAGCTGTAGAATGGCTGAATAAAGAAGGTGTTACTAAACCAACCAGTGCGATGCCTAAAAGAATGGTGTAATTGACCGTGTGTCTGCGGTCAAACTTTTGAATTCCATTCTTTAGTCCTCCGGCAACAATGGAAAGCCCTAAAACAAACAACAGGTTGCCAATGATGGAGCCAGTGATTGAGGCTTTTACCAGGTCCAACAAGCCTCTTTTGATGGCAAATAACGTAATAATGAGTTCTGCAGCATTGCCTAATGAAGCGTTGATCAAACCGCCAATTTTGGGGCCGGTATGTGCCGCCAAACTCTCTGTAGCCTCGCCTATTAATCCTGCCAATGGGATAACCCCGGCAGCCGATAGGGCAAACACCCAACCTGACCCCCACCCGGCAGCTTCTGCAATGACAGCCATTGGGCAAGCCAGGATCAATATATATAATGGATTACTTTTTATAAAAGATAGCAATTTTTTCATAATACGAAAATTATAACCGATTGGATAAAAACCTTGCTATGTTATAATCCCAGTGTATGTCAGACAAAAATGCACCTATTCATTACTTAGGAAATCGTTACCGGCTGATTCATCAAGTCGGCAAAGGGGGTATGGCTCTGGTCTATGAGGCCTATGATCAGATGCTCGAACGTCCGGTCGCCATCAAATTGCTCCGTCAGGATTTTTCTGAACTTCAAGGCTTTCGCGATCGTTTTAAGCAAGAAGCCAAATCCGCGGCCAATCTCACCCATCCCAATATTGTGACCGTTCATGATTTTGGCATCGACCCTCATGGTATTTTTATAGTGATGGAGTTTATGGTTGGCAAAGATCTCAAATTCCGCATTCGTGAAAAGGGATTTTACTCTGCCAACGAAGGCATCCCACTCATGATTCAAGCTTGCAACGCTTTAGGCTATGCGCATCGTGCTGGGATCGTTCACTGCGACGTAAAACCTCAAAACATGATTGTTTCAGAGGATCATCGCCTCAAAATTACTGATTTCGGCATCGCCCGGGCACTCTCTTCGATCAACGAAGAAAATAAACCTGAAGTAGTTTGGGGATCTCCACAATATCTCTCACCTGAACAGGCTTTGGGAGAACAACCTTCACCGGCTTCTGATGTATATTCACTGGGCGTGGTAATGTATGAAATGTTTACCGGTAAACTGCCCTTTAATGCGAAATCCACCGATGAACTGATCGGCTTGCACCAGACACAGCCGCCTGTTCCACCCCGGGATATTAATCCTGAATGCCCCATAGAACTGGAACAAATAATTCTCAAGATCCTTTCCAAAGAACCAGCCGCTAGATATCGCACCGCAGATCAGCTCGGCAGCGTTCTTGCCACAATTCTTGAAAACTACCGCAGCCGCCCTGCTGCAGCGCGCAATAATGCAACCTTGCCCCCAATAATGATGGTCAATAACCAACCTCCCCAAATCAGTTATGAAGATTATTCGCCAGAAACAGATAAATCTTCAAATATTATGGATTGGAAATTGATTGGGCTCGAACTTTTATGTCTATTATTGGTAGGCGGATTACTTCCATTTTGGCTGTTTATCTGGTTCTCAATTAAACCCTTGTTTGGCTAAATCTCATGAATTTTATTCTTTCGGCCTCAATTCTCTCCGCTAATTTTGCAAATTTACAGAGTGAAATTAATGCCTGTGAAAAAGCAGGCGTTGATTGGATCCACATCGATGTTATGGACGGTCATTTTGTTCCAAATCTTACGATGGGACCATTTATTGTTGAAGCCTGCCGCAAAATTACACAACTGCCTCTGGATTGCCATTTAATGATTGAACAACCTGAGAATTTGGTGGATGCCTTCATCAAAGCAGGAGCCACGAACATTACCATTCATCCAGAAAATAATCCCAATATTAGAGAAACGCTTTCTTACATAAAAGGGGCAGGCTGCAGAGCCGGGATAGCCATCAACCCCTCTACACCGGCAGAAGTCATTGAGCCGTTGATAGATTATGCAGACATGATTCTCGTAATGACCGTTAACCCCGGCTACTCTGGCCAAAAATTCATTCCTGAAGTTGTTGGAAAAATCACCAAAGTCTTCGCACTCGCCCAAAAATGTCAGACGCCTCCCATCATTGAAGTGGATGGAGGGATAAATTCTGAGACTATTTCATTAGTGAAAACTGCTGGCGCCAACGCCTTCGTTTCTGCGTCCGCCATATTTCACTACCCTGCCGGCATCGATTTAGGCGTTAAAAAATTGCGAGCCAGTTTGCTTTAAACAAAAAATCGCGGATGGCATAACAACCAATCCGCAATTTTTATGTCAGCAATTCAAAACCTAGTTGCTTTTCACCATGGTACGAATGCATTTGGCGCTTCGGTTTGAACATACGATTGGTAGCTCGCTGAGAAAAACTACGATTATGACCAAAAACAGTTGCCTTGCCACAAGTCGCGCACTTTGCCATTTTTACATCCCTTTCAATACTACGTACTAATTTTGGGTACAATTGAATTCATAACAAGCAACGTCGAATTTTATCACAAACCGTATCTTTTTTCAAGAAAGAATGTTATAAACACAAGGAAAATCTTATGAACTTTGCCGACAATACCTTAGGAAGTATCTATATCTCTCACCGGGCTATTGCTTCAATTGCCTACCAGTCAGCGCTTTCCTCATATGGAATCGTTGGTTTGGCCGACAAGAATTTTGCCCAAAGCTTATCCAATGTATTAATTAAAGATCCCATCCACGGGGTTGAAATTGCGTTCAATGGCCTCGATGTGAAAATTGATATTTTTGTGATCGTCGAATATGGCACAAGGATAAAATCTGTTGCCTCAAGTGTTTCTGAAAATGTAAAATATCAGGTTGAAAATACAACTGGTTTATCGGTAGATCAGGTTAATGTTCACGTGCGCGGATTACGTATTAGCAATCCAGATTAAATAAACTCTTTATCGCTGAAAATCATTATGACAACTACTTCTCTTGAAACGAGTACAACTGTGACTGATTCCAAAAAACCCATTACTTCTATCGATGGCCAAAAATTAAAAAAACTTCTTGAAGCCTCACTGCTTTGGCTAAAAGCCAATCAACAAATTGTTAATTCCCTCAATGTTTTTCCTGTTCCAGACGGAGATACAGGCACAAACATGCTTTTAACCATGCAGGCAGCCTTCAATGAAGTTGCTGCATCCACTGAAACGAATATTGGCAAGATGGCTAAAGACATTGCTCAAGGCGCCTTAATGGGAGCCAGAGGCAATTCTGGTGTTATTCTTTCTCAAATTTGGCGTGGTTTTGCCCGCGCCCTCGACAGCCTTCCTGAAATGGATCATGAGATTTTTGCACGCGCTTTGGCTGAAAGCCGCAATACGGCTTATAAAGGTGTTGTTCGTCCGGTTGAAGGCACCATCCTCACCGTCATTAAAGATATTTCAATCGCTGTTGAAAATGCTGCTGTTAAGACCACTGACCTTGAAGAATTGCTAAAAATAGCAGTCACTGCAGCGGATGAATCTGTAAAATATACTCCTGAATTATTGCCCATTTTAAAATCTGCCGGCGTGGTTGATTCCGGTGGTAAGGGCTTATTCTTTATCCTCGAAGGGATGCAGCGTCAAATTCAGGGACAAACGCTTGATGCTTCAGCGGTTTTGATTCAACCCATTTCAAGTATGGATCTTTCAGATACCATGGATGAAGTCGAAGAAGGTCAGGATGTTGAAGTTGTCATCGATTTTTCAACCACAGAAACATTAAATCTTGAAAATTTCTACGAAAAATTATCCGAAATCGGCACATCTGTGCAAGTTGGTGAGGGTGATGGCATGTACCGCATGCACATCCATGTTGAAGCAGACAGGCGCCATGAACCGTTGAACTACATCTCTTCTATCGGCACCTGGTCCAAAGTTGCCATGGAAAACCTTCAGCTCCAAATGGATAATTCGAAACACAAATCCAACGGTTACCAGTTGAACGAATTCCACGAAGGTAATATCGCAGTGGTTGCAGTCTCTCCTGGTCTTGGACTTTCAAAAATACTTGCCAGCCTTGGCGTAGCTGCCATCATTGAAGGCGGTCAGACCATGAATCCCAGCACCGAAGAGATTCTCAAAGCCTTTGAAGACCTTCCAACCAATAATGTCATCATTCTTCCAAACAATAAGAACATTGTTTTGGCGGCCAACACAGCCAAATCAGTGAGTGTAAAAAACGTTTTTGTTGTCGAATCCAAAACCATCCCACAGGGACTTTCAGCCATGCTCCGCCTTGATCCTGAAGGAGACGTTGAAAAAATCGCTGCGGATATGGTTGAAGCTTTATCTGAAGTTGATACCTGCGAAATTACTACCGCCACACGTACAGTAGAACTCAATGGCGTTGATGTTGAAGTCGGCAAGATTATTGGTTTATTGAATGGAAAATTACTGGTTTCTGGTGATTCTGTTAAAGAAGCCTGCACAATGCTTCTCAAAAAAGCCGATATGTCTTCCCGCGAAAGAATTACCTTATTCTATGGCGACAATATGGAACAAAGCGATGTTCAAGAAATCAGTGAATATCTCACCCAGCTGTATCCCGACCATGAGATTGAAGTGCACGAAGGTGGACAACCCCACTATCAACTGATTATGTCTCTCGAGTGAGTTTTATGCCTTCAAGCTGCATCATCGCTGACAACGCCGCACAATTTACCAGGGTTAACTTCCCAGAGAATATTTGCCTCCGTTTTATCAACTTTAAAACGGAGTATTCTTTTGTTCATCCAAAAGGAAAAACTCAGGCGATTACCAATGAATTTCCAAAGCAGTTGCCGTTTATTCATGAACCCATCGTTAGAATTCCTGAATATCATGAGATTCGCGAGGTTATTGAATCTAGCGTAAACCATTTTGATGATGTGTTTATTGTTTTACATTCAAAAGAGATCAATCCTGCTTACAACTCGGTTTTGGATATTCTCAAAAAATATCGGGGGCGTGCTGCTGTTCACTTGATTGATAGTCAATCTCTATCCATTGGTCAGGGTTTTCTTGTTCAAACTGCCGTGGACATGATCTCAAAAAACATTGATGGCACGCTGATAGAAGAGACTCTGCGCGAACAAATTCCACACATTTACACGTTGCTCTGCACTCCAGGTCTCTCTTACTTGCACAATGCTGGCTTTGTTGATAAAGGTCAGGGCGTGGTTGGCGAAATGCTTTCATTGCTGCCAATTTTTAGCCTTGAAGATGGCGTTTTTACTCCCATTGACAAATTAAAAAACATTCACGGCGTGATTGAATACTTTATCGAATATATTGAAGAGTTTGAGGATCTTTACCAGGTTTCATTTATTCAATCCACACCTCCTGCCATCCAGGAAGCAAAATTGGTCAAGCAATACCTTGAAGAAAACTATCCTGATACTATTTACACTGAACATCCGCACAATACTTATCTTGCCTCCTTAATCGGACCAAAAGGATTTGGGTTGGTGGTCATCGAAAAAACTGAATAAACCCCAAGCAAAATGGATTTTCTGTTCATAGGGTAAAATAGACCCATGCCGATTTCATTGGACAAAATTCGCAAAATTCTCATGTTGGAAGTGCAAAACAAGTACGCCAACAGAGCCATCATCGGTGGGTTAGAAAAGTTTCTGCCTGCATTGCGGCCTGAATTAATCAAAGAAGGCATCTCTGAAGAACTTAAATCCAAAATCGAGTCTTTTTTTGCTGCTTATAGCAGGTCTTCAGCCGAAAAACGAGAGCAATCAATCAAGGAACTTCTACCATTAATCGAAGATGATATTTCAGCACCAAATCTTTCTATTGAAAAATCACAGGTAATTAAACCCCAAAATCCAATCCGTAATAATGATTTTCACAGATCGTCGCCCATCCCTTCTGCGCCTCCTCCCAAACCCACGCACGGATTAAGTGCCCCTCTCCATTTGCTCAACAAGATTGGTGTAAATCGGGCTGCTGATTTCAAGAATCTAGGCGTCAATACCATCGGAGATTTACTCTATTTCTTTCCCCGCCGCCACGACGATTATTCGACGCTAAAGACAATAAACCACCTAGAATACGGCGATATTCTGACCATTATCGCCACAGTCCAAAGCACTTTAGTGACAAAAATTCGCAATCGTGAGCTTTCTCGAGTTGAAGTTGTGGTCAGCGACGGCACCGGGTTTCTAAGGCTTTCCTTCTTCAGGGGTAGTAAATACGCTCAAAACTTCGCCAATCAGTTTCAGCACGGCAAACAATTGGTGATCTCTGGCAAAGTTGAACCCTATCTTGGCCGCAAACAAATGAACGATCCCAGCTTTGAAGAACTGGATCAAAGTCATCTGAGCACCAACGGCATTATTCCTGTTTATCCATTGACTTCAGGCCTGTCACAAAAAATAGTTCGCACCGCAGTCAACGAGGCAGTCAGTTTCTATGCCAGCCGGGTGACTGATTTCCTTCCTGAGACAATTCGTTCAAAAGCCAATATTGTTGATTTGAACACGGCCTTAACCCAAATTCACTACCCTAAAAGTTATGAGACGCTTCATTCAGCGCAACGCCGCCTTGCCTTTGACGAGATCTTTTTACTTCAATTGGGTGTCTTGCAGCAAAAAAAGAGTTGGGTTACTCAAAGTGCTGAAAAATTCATACTCGAATCTGAAAAGGTCAACCAATTAATTGAGGGACTGCCTTTCCAATTAACCGGAGCTCAGCAAAAAACATTTTCTGAAGTACAAAAAGATTTGTCCAGCGGCAGCCCGATGAACCGCTTGCTACAAGGTGATGTCGGTTCGGGTAAAACCATTATTGCCGCGCTTGCTGCCGCCATTGTCACTTTAAAAGGCGGTCAGGCGGTAATTATGGCTCCAACCAGTATCCTGGCAGAACAGCATTACCGTTCCATGCAAAAATTCCTGGCGGATGACGCTAATCCAAACACCCCCCTGAAAAGTGATGAAATTTACCTTCTCACTGGAGATACCAGCGCCAAGGATCGTGAAATCATCAAACAAGGTCTGATGGACGGCTCAATCAAACTCATTATTGGCACGCATGCTTTGATCGAGGATCCGATCCAGTTCAAAAACCTGCAATTCGCCGTCATTGATGAGCAGCACCGCTTTGGTGTGGCTCAGAGAGCTGCATTACGCAAAAAAGGCACTAATCCTCATCTGCTGGTCATGACGGCCACACCCATCCCCAGATCGCTTGCGTTGACATTGTACGGCGATCTTGAGCTTTCCATCATGGATGAAATGCCTGTCGGCCGAAAGCCCGTCAAGACCTATGTGCTAAGTCCATTGGAGCGTGAACGCGCCTACCAATTGGTCAGAACGCATATCGATAATGGTCATCAGGCTTTTATTGTCTATCCTCTGATCGATCAGGGCGACAACGACGAGGTTAAAGCCGCCGTGGATGACCATGAAGTTCTTCAAAAAGAGATTTTCCCCAATTTAAAAGTGGGGTTGCTGCACGGCAAGATGACGCCAGATGAAAAAGAATCGGTCATGAAAGACTTTAGAAATAAAGCGTTTGACATCCTTGTTTCGACAACTGTGATTGAAGTCGGTGTGGATATCCCAAATGCCACCGTCATGATAATCGAAGGCGCAAACCGTTTTGGTCTGGCACAACTTCATCAGCTTCGTGGCCGGGTCGGACGTGGCGACGAGCAATCCATTTGTCTCTTGATCCCTGAAACCGAAGACTCTCTCGAAAATGAACGCCTCAAGGTGATGACTGAAACCAATGACGGTTTCGTTTTGGCAGAAAAAGACCTCGAACAACGCGGTCCCGGAGATTTCATTGGCTACCGCCAATCAGGCTTCGCAGATTTGCGCATGGCCCGCATCACCGATATTCGTTTGATTGAACAGGCACGCAGTGTGGCTGAAGAACTCTTTACTGCAGATCCAATGCTTTCAAATCCCGAAAATGCATTATTATTAGGTAAAGTATCCGAGTTTTGGCATTCTGAAAATAGCGACATGAGTTAGGAGCAAATGTTAAAAGCCGTCTTCCCTGGGTCTTTTGATCCCATCCATAATGGACACATTGATATCGCAAACCGTGCTGCCAAGTTGGTCGACGAATTGGTGGTCGCTGTCTACGATAAACCGCTTAAGAATTTTTTACTTTCTCCTGAAGAAAGAATCACCCTGGTTCAGGACGTATTCAAAAACAACCCCAAGGTAACTGTTTGCGGTTATAGCGGGTTAACTGTGAAATTTTGCGAAAGCATTGGCGCAAAAGTGATGATTAGAGGGCTGAGGGTTTTTTCTGATTTTGAATATGAATTCCGCATGGCACTGGCGAATCACCGCCTCACCCAAAATGTCGAAATGATGGCGCTCATCACCAGCGAAGAGCACACTTTCCTTTCTTCGTCCACCGTGCGTGAGATTGCTGCCCTTGGCGGAGACATTAGCACCATGGTTCCAAAATCTGTTGAAGATATATTGAAAAAAAAACTGTTAAACCTGGGGGATAATAACCCGATCGTCCCTGGACATACCTTAAGGGATTAATAGTTGGCCCTAATATTGCAACAGATATCTTAGTTATTGGATATAATACTGTAAGGAGTATCTAATGGATATCTTGCATCTGGTTGATCGACT
>PHBW01000031.1:4996-34984 GCA_002840715.1 Chloroflexi bacterium HGW-Chloroflexi-4 | reverse complement strand
AGGATAACATGCAGGTGAAAATCGGTTCGCATTTGATCGGGCTGGAACACCCCACCTATTTTATTGCTGATATTTCGGCCAATCATGACGGCGATCTGAATCGCGCACGGATGCTGATCCGCATGGCCAAACTGGCCGGTGCGGATGCCGCCAAATTCCAGAATTTCCAGGCTCCAAAAATTGTCTCTGATTACGGCTTTACCTCCATGAAAAGCCAGGTTTCTCACCAGGTTAATTGGAAGAAATCTGTCTTTCAGGTTTATTCCGATGCTTCCATTCCCTTTGACTGGACGCCCATTCTTAAAGAAGAGTGCGATAAAGTCGGTATTGATTATTTCTCATCCCCGTACGATTTTGAAGCCGTGGATTATCTGGATCCTTTCGTACCTGCTCATAAAATTGGGTCAGGCGATGTGGATTGGCTCGAAATGCTCGAATACATAGCCAAAAAGGGCAAGCCGGTCATTGTCTCTTCCGGCGCAGCCAATATTGGCGATGTACAGCAGGCAGTGCATACATTGTTGGCCATCAATCCACAGATCGTGCTCTTGCAATGCAATACCAATTACACAGCAAGCCCGGTCAATTTTGACCATATTAACCTTCGAGTACTCAATACTTACCAGACTATGTTTCCACAGGTCGTTACCGGCTTGTCGGATCACACTTTGGGACATGCAACAGTTCTGGGTGCTGTCGCTTTGGGTGCTCGTGTCATTGAAAAACATTTTACAGATGACACCACCCGGGTTGGACCTGACCATCCCTTCTCAATGACCCCAGCTACTTGGAAGGAAATGGTTGATCGGACCCGCGAGCTTGAACGGGCTCTCGGTTCCGCGGACAAAACAATCACCGACAACGAAAAAGATACCACAGTGGTGCAGCGTCGCTGTTTGCGAACTTCTCGTGATATTAAAGCAGGTGAAAAACTCACTCGTGAAAGCATTGATGTCTTACGCCCAGCCACTCCGGGTGCAATTAAACCTGATCAAATTGATCATGTGATCGGTACAACTGTTTTGTTTGACATGCCCCTCGGCAAAGAAATCCGTTGGACGGACCTGGGAGCTTAAGCAGAAGCTTCGCCATGAAGGTATTGTATTTCACCCGCACCCAGTCTCCGCATGATCTAAGGTTTACACAAGCCCTGGCTCTAACGGAGCATCAGGTTTTTGTACTTTGCCTCGAACCTGTGGCTGATCGCCAATGGCCGGGTAACATTGTTGAGATTGAGTGGCATGGGATTACCCCGAATGAAGTTGGGCAGTCATTAAATGATCAACTTAGTGGTTTGAAGGATGTATTTGAAAGTATCAAACCCGACCTTGTGCATGCCGGACCTATTCAAACAGCGGCTTATTACACAGCTAAAGTAGGTTTTCATCCCCTGGTGACCATGTCATGGGGATCTGACCTAATGCTTGAAGCCGATGAAAACCCCTTCTCACAGTTTGTAACCAGGTTTACCTTGGAACACACCGATATTTTGGTTGGCGATTGCGCTTGTGTTGGCGACAAAGCCGAATTGTTCGGGTTTTCCAATCAGGATTATATTCAATTCCCCTGGGGAGTGGATTTGCACCATTTTTCACCGTCAGGGAGTGCTTCATTACGCGAGAAATTACGTTGGCAAGACAATATTGTGTTGCTTTCCAATCGTACGTTTGCCCCACTCTATGGAGTGGATACATTATTATCAGCTTTCGCCTCTGCCAGTTTTGAAAACCCAAATTTGCGCCTATTGTTATTCGGTAAAGGTCCTCAAGAGTCACAATTCAGACAGTTTGTTAATGATCATGACCTGGCGGACAAGGTTTATTTCGGTGGGCAGGCATCGTTGGATGAACTCCCAGATGTCTATCACAGTTCCGATTTCTATTTAAGTGCTTCTCACAGTGATGGTTCATCTGTTTCATTAATGGAAGCACTCGCGTGTGGACTTCCTGCGGTCGTTTCCGACATCCCTGGCAACATTGAATGGATCGAAGAAAACAGGCAGGGGTGGCTCTTTAAAGATGGAGAGCCGCATGATTTTTCTCAAAAAATTCTGCTGGCAGCTTCACTGATTGGCAAAATTGACAATATGAAATCAGGCAACCGTTTTTTGGCTGAACAACGTGCAGATTGGAATAAAAATTTCCCAGTTTTACTCGAAGCTTACAAATCTGCTCTTGCCAAACAGGTGAAAAATGACTGAAATAGTTGCTATTATTCAAGCGCGTATGAGTTCCACCCGTTTACCGGGCAAAGTGCTTCTTGACCTGGGTGCACGCTCGGTGCTCAGCCGCATGGTTGAACGGGTGCATCAGTCGAAATTGATTTCTCGTGTGGTGGTAGCCACTACCCTTGATCCTTCTGACGATCCGATTGTCAAACTGTGTCAGGCTGAAAAAATTGATGTATTTCGCGGCAGCCTGCCCGATGTGCTTGACCGATATTATCAGGCAGCAACCAAATACCGAGCTGAAATCGTGGTCAGGCTAACCGGAGACTGTCCATTGATTGACCCTCAGTTGATTGATCAGACCATTCAAGCTTTGATTGACCAGCAAGCGGATTTTTCATGTAATCGTCTGCCGCCTCCGTTTTACCGAACTTATCCCATTGGTTTGGATGTAGAAGTCTGCACCATGGCTGCTTTAACCTTTGCCTGGCATGTCGCCGATGAAAAACACGATCGAGAACACGTACTTCCTTACCTTTATGAAGCGAAAGGCCGTTTTAAAGTGGCTCAGATTGACCACACCGAAGACCTTGGCAGCTTGCGATGGACGCTTGATACTCCTGAAGATTATGCATTATTAAAAGAAGTCATCAATCGCCTGGGCGGTCGCAACGATTTCACCTGGCTGGATGTACTTGATCTGTTTAGAAAAGACCCTCAATTGGCAATGATTAATCAATCCATTAAACATAAATCCATGTTTGATGTTGAAGATTGCAGCACGAAGGGCCAGGCATGACCCAATTAACCCTTTTCACCGCTCCAAAACCATTTACGAATCCGCATATAGCGCTGATTCAACGCAATGCCATCCGCTCCTGGCTGCAATTGGGCAGCGAGGTGGAAGTGCTGCTCTTGGGCGATGAAGAAGGTATGACCGAAGAGGCTGAACAGCTTGGTGTTTGCCATATCAAAGAAATCAAGCGCAATGTCAGTGGCACGCCGTTGATCAGTTCACTTTTTGATGCTGGCCGTCAGCAAAATAGTTCATCCATTCTCGCCTACGTCAATACGGATATTTTACTTTTTCCAGATTTCTTATCGACGGCTCAGGCAACACTTGCCCAAACCAAACGCTTTTTACTCGTCGGTCAGCGATGGGATCTGGAAGTAACCCGTGAGCTGGATTTTTCGGCAGGCTGGCAGGAACGACTGAAACAGGAATGTGCTGAAAAAGGAAGCCTGCATAAACCCACCGGCAGTGATTATTTTATTTATCCGCGGGAGTGTTTTGATTCTATTCCTGATTTTGCCATCGGCCGCGCCGGCTGGGATAACTGGATGATCTATCAATCGCGCCTTAAAGGTTGGAAAACCATTGACGCCAGTTCAGAAATACAAATCATTCATCAAAATCATGATTACAGCCATTTGCCTGGCGGTCAGGCACATTACCATCTGCCTGAGACTGATGAAAATATCCGTTTGGCGGGGGGAAGACGAACCATCTTTAATCTTCCAGATGCCAGTTTTGTTATTCACCAGGGGCAGATCAAGCCTGCACGATGGAGTGGCAAACGGCTGCTCAGAGAAATTGAAATCTTTCCATTGATTACCTTTAAATCTTATTTTTTGGCTGAAATCATGCATCTTATTCTGCATCCCCGCAAATTATGGGCAGCCATTCGTGCCAGATTCACGGGCAGAAATTCGAAACAGGAGTAAGGCGATGCGCCAGGGACAAAATCCAGTCAAAAAGATCAATACGGTTGCCAAACCTGAAAGAATTACCGTGGCAATCTTGAATTACATCCCCATGTTGAGCGGATATTACGCTAACCTGCTTAAAGTACTTCAATCCTGCCTGGGAAGCATCTGGGCAAACACCGATCTGCCTTACGACCTGTTGGTCTTTGACAACGGTTCGTGCAAAGAAGTGACTGATTATCTCTTGCAGATGCAGCGCGAAGGCAAAATTCAATATCTGATGCTCTCAGAAAAGAATTTGGGCAAAGGTGGTGCATGGAACCTGATGCTGGATGGCGCCCCCGGTGAGATCATTGCCTATTCGGACAACGACTGCTACTTTTATCCGGGCTGGCTTTCAAATTCTCTTAAGGTGCTTGAAACATACCCCAATGTGGGCATGGTTACCTCGCGTCCGATTGCCCAAAAAGAGGAGTTTGCCACAAAAACGATCGAATGGGCACAGCAGACCCCCGACGTCAATTTTGAGTGCGGCCGTTTTCTGGATTGGGAAACTTTCCGTTCTTTCACCATGAGCCTTGGTCATGAAGAGGATGAAACCCGCCAGCTCTACGAAACTCATCAGGATTTACGCATTACCTATAACGGATTGCAAGCGCACATTGGTGCTATCCATTACCAGTTTTTGGTATATAAGAAGGTTATGAAGGAATTTTTGCCCTTCGACATGGATCGTCCTATGGGGCAGGTGCGTCAGCTTGATATTCGCATGAATGAAGCTGGATATTTGCGTCTGATGACCGCAACACCCTATATGCAAAACATGAGCAACGACGTGTTGACAGAATACAAACTGGCTGCAGCTGTCGCCAAAAAAACATCATTTTTTAAACGTCTACGCAACCTTAAATTAATCAAATGGCCGCTCATGCGGCTTTATGACTGGATTTTTGGCCTGTATTACCGTTAAAAGGAAAAGTATCTTGAAAAAAGAACTCCTCGACTTGATGAATTGTCCAAAATGCCATGCCGAATTGAGCGAATCCGGTGATTCGCTGCAATGTTCCAAATGCGGATACAACGCCCGAATGGTCCAGGGCATTCCGCTCTTCACAGATGTGCCTGCCACCATCGAACCCTGGGCGAAGGTTGAACGCGGACCCGACAAGGGAACTGCCTGGCGAAAATCCAATTGGAAATTCCTCAATGCATTTATCAGCCAACTGCCAGCAGATGCGAAAATCCTGGATGTAGGCGCCGGTCATGGTGATTTTGCCGATATCTTTGATGGTCGTCAGTACTATTCTCTTGATATTGTGCCATATGCCGAAGTGGATCTTGTGGCTGATCTCGGTGCAGTCAATCCATTCAAAGACAATTCATTTGATGTGGTTGTTCTGATGAATGTTCTTGAACATGTATATGAGAGCCGCAATCTGCTGAAATCCATTTCTCGAATTGTCAAATCTGGTTGCAGTGTAGTGATTACTGTTCCATTTTTACTCAAAGTGCATCAGGCGCCTTTTGATTTTGCCCGCTACACACCATATTTTCTTGAGAAAATGGCTGAAGATGCGGGGCTGCAAGTTGAAAGCCTGCAGGGTTATTACGACACACAATATCTGCTCAATGAAAGTTTGGGTAATGCCTGGCAATACTCAATTAACACACAACCCAAACCACAGCAAATGGTTGCCAAAACGCTGGTTTTTATCATTCAACGTCTGGTCAATTGGTTTGGAAAGGTCACCCGTAAAGGGTTTATTGCTGAAACTCAATCTCAAATCAATCCCGCGCCCGTTGGTTATCTTATGGTACTGCGAAAGAAAGCCTGATGACTGAATCTCAAAAAACGATCTTTATCAGTGCTGATCACGGTTTGGCGATCATTTACTTCTTGCAAAGTGATGTGGTCAAAACCCTGGTTGAAAAGGGTGTGCGTGTGGTCGTTCTGACGGATGACGGCCTGGTGGAACAACTTCGCAGCCGCTTAGGCATGCCAGGCATGATCGTTGAAGGACTGCGCTTCAAAGAATGTTCAAAATATGCCGGCGAGGTTCAACCCGGCTTGCAGTACTGGTCCAACTTTATCCGGCGAGTGGGTACTTCGAACCGGATTAATACCGAAGCCATGGACAGCCACATCAAACAGGTAGTGGCTGAAGCGCAGGGTTCCCAGCGGATCTTGGCGGCAATGGCGAAATTGGTCATCAGTTTGATGCGCCACTCAAAAGCATTGCGTCAATGCCTGGTGAAATGGCAGATGCGTTTCACGCCTGATATTTATGCTGATCTCTTTAAAAAATATAAACCTGACCTGGTGGTTTCAGCCACATACGGCTGGCGGAATGATCGTTATCTTCTGCGAGAATCTGTCAAACGAGGTATCAAGACAGGAGCCGTTATCGTCGGCTGGGATAATCCCAGCAGCTACGGCGTACCTGCTGCAACTTTGGATTTTGTGACTTGTTGGTCTGAGCTCCAGAAACAGGAATTAGTGGATGGCTCCGATTGGGATCCCGAAAAAGTGAATATCGGCGGCATTCCTTCTTATGACGGATACTTCCGCAAGGAATGGTTGATCCCGCGAGTTGAATACTTCAAGATGCACAATCTTGATCCCAAACGCAAGTTGATCACTTACGCGTCGAGTTTCATAACTTTTTCTCCCAATTATCTCAACATTGAGGCGCTTGCCAACCTCGTCGCCAGGGATGAACTCTCGGAACCCAGCCAGTTGCTGATCCGTTTGCATCCCAACCATTTCATGGATGAACCGCTCTTTGCCGGAGAACGCGAGAAAGTCAGAGAGTTGGCGCGCAGCCTGCCCAACGTGCATGTGGTTGAGCCTGTTGCCCTGGGTGGTGATTTAGGCTATTACTCGGGTGAGGATATGCCCGAAAAGACTTCGATGATGGCTTATTCTGACGTGTTTACCACTGTGTATTCCACCATGTGTGTTGAAACCGCCATCCATAATCGTCCGATAGTCAGTGTCTGCATTGATACCCCCGGTGGCTGGAACAAGAAACATAAATTCTCGCTTGACCTGTCAAAAATTGGTGATTGGCCCACCCATCAGCGTTTCAGACAGGCGAATGCAGGCCGGGTGGCATATAATGCCGTGCAGCTTAAAGAACATCTCAATTCCTATTTGTCAAACGGAACACTTGATGCTGATGAACGAATCAAATTTATTAAGGATGAAGTGACATTTGTAGATGGCAGTGCCGGCAGGCGCACCGGCGAATACCTGGCTTCTCTGCTGTAAAAAAGTAAAAATCAGACTCAGGACCTGATTTATAATCAAGGTTACAGGAAATTCATAAGATGAAAACACTCATTGCGGGCTTTGGTTCGATCGGACGAAGACATCTCAATAATCTGCGCGCCCTGGGCGAGACAGATTTTGTGCTGCTGCGTTCACATCTTTCGACCTTGCCCGATGACGACATTAAAGACTTGCCAGTCGAAACGACCATTGATGCAGCTTTGATGCACAAACCTCATGCAGTGGTCATCGCCAATCCCTCATCACTTCATCTTGATATAGCTATTCCTGCTGCCAAAGCGGGTTGCTCCATTTTGATGGAAAAACCAGTCTCGCACGATATGGATCGCATTGATGAACTCCAATCCTCCTTAAAACAAGGAGGAGGTCGAATGTTGGTGGGATATCAGTTCCGGTTTCACCCTGGTCTGCGCCAGATAAAAACCTGGTTGGATGAGGGTTTTATTGGGAGACCGGTCTCGAGTCGTGCTCATTGGGGTGAATACATGCCGAGTTGGCATCCGTGGGAAGATTATCGCAAAAGTTATGCAGCCCGAGCTGATTTGGGAGGCGGAGTGGTCAACACCCTTTGCCATCCGCTTGATTATCAAAGCTGGCTATTTGGCGAAGTGGAATCGTTGTGGGCTGAGACCTCAAACTTCGCACTCGATCTGGAAGTTGAAGACACAGCAGAAATTGGAATGCGATTTAATAATGGTGTCATTTCTTCCACTCATTTAGATTACGTTCAGCGTCCTGGCCAGCATACATTGCAAATCAACGGCACGCTCGGCACCATAACATGGGATAACGCTACTGGAATCGCAAAATGTTATCGGTCTGAGACCGAGCAGTGGCAGGAATCCTCATTACCCGTTGGCTTTGAGCGTAACTTCCTCTTTATGGATGAGTCACGTCATTTTATGGATATTGTAAGTAATAAAACTACCCCGATTTGCAGTCTTGAGGATGGAATTGCAGCCATTCGGCTTACTGAAGCCATCCATCGTTCTGCAAGTACGGGTCAAAAAGTGAAAATAAATTGAAGGTTGGAGGAATCACATGACCATTTATGATAAATTTTCCATGGCTGGCAAAACAGCACTAGTCACCGGCGGGGCAGGATTATTAGGCAAGGAATTTTGCCGCACCCTGGCTGAAGCCGGTGCCACAGTCTATTTGGCAGATTTCAAGCAGGAAATTATTGATAAAGCCCTTCCTTTATTGAAAGATGTCGGTGAATCCATTCAACCTGTGGTAATAAATGTCATCGACCCGGTATCGATTCAACAAGTGGTCGATAAGATCATTAGCGAGACTGGCCGGCTGGATGTCGTGGTTAACAGTGCAGCTCTTGACCCAAAGGTTGATCCTGAACATCCACAGGTAATGAATAATGCATTCGAAGATTACCCCCTCAATTTTTGGCAGGATGGCCTGTCAGTCAATTTGACTGGACCCTTCCTTGTCTCTCAGGCAGCCGTTCGTCAAATGGTCAAACAGGGCAGTGGATCAATCATCAATTTATGTTCCACTTATGGCCTTGTAGGACCTGATCAACGAATCTATGAAGGTGTTGGCAAGCAGCTCACTTACAAACCTGTATTCTATTCGGTTACCAAAGCGGGTATTTTGGGCTTTACTCGTTATTTGGCTGCCTATTATGCCAACACAAAAATTCGGATTAATGCGTTGACCCCTGGTGGGGTGGAAAACAACAATGACGAACAGTTTGTCAAAAATTATTCTTCTCATGCGATTTTGGGCAGAATGGCTCATCGCGACGAAATGAGCGGTGCTTTGCTCTTTTTAGCCTCAGATGCCTCATCTTACATGACCGGTTCCAACCTCGTGGTGGATGGCGGATGGACAGCATGGTAAAGAAGCTCGAAGTATTGGCGGTTATTCCGGCTCGCGGCGGCTCAAAAGGCATTCCGCGGAAAAATATCCGAGATTTCGCCGGCTACCCGTTGATTGCTTATAGTATAGCGGCGGCCACTCAATCCAAACTGGTGACACGCACCATTGTCTCCACGGATAACGAAGAAATTGCGGCGGTTGCCCGGCAGTATGGTGCCGAAACGCCTTTTCTAAGGCCGGCTGAATTTGCCCAGGATAACACAACGGATTTGCCTGTTTTTCAACATGTCCTTTCATGGTTAAAAGAACAAGAAGGCTACGAACCAGATGTGGTGGTTCAACTGCGTCCCACATCCCCTGTTCGTCCGTTGACCTGCGTGGACGATGCAGTAAACCTGTTGCTCTCTCATCCTGAAGCAGATTCCGTGCGCGGCGTGGTTGAAGCGGATCAATGCCCTTACAAAATGTGGCTCATTGATTCTTCAAGCGGCACCATGAACCCCTTAATTGGCGTCGAAGGAATTCCCGAAGCCTATAACGCTCCGCGCCAAAAACTTCCCAAAGCCTTCTGGCAAATTGGTCATATTGATGCCATTCGTCCACGGGCAATAATTGAACAAAATTCGATGAGCGGCAAAGTGATCATGCCCCTCATCATGGATCCAAGTTTTACCGTGGATTTGGATAACCTGCGAGACTGGCACCAGGGTGAACAATTGGTGAAAGATGGCGGTCTCAGGATGGTTGATCCTGCCAACCAAAGACGATCAATGCCTGCCAAGATTTCTTTATTGGTAATGGATTTTGATGGCGTTTTAACAGACAACCGGGTTTGGGTCAACGATAAAGGCGAAGAAAGCATAGCAGCCAACCGCAGCGACAGCCTCGGACTTTCAATTCTTAGAGAAAAAGCCGGCGTCGAATGCCTTGTGATCTCTAAAGAACGAAACAAAGTTGTTGAAGCACGTTGCCATAAGATGCAGGTTCCATTTATGCAGGCTGTGGATGACAAAGCCGCTGCGCTTAAAAATGTGATTTTAGAAAAAAAGCTCACATCCTCAGAAGTCATTTACATGGGCAATGACACCAATGATCTTCCTTGCTTTCCTCTTGTGGGGTACACAGTTGCCCCTGCTGATGCTCATCCTGAGGTTGCCCGCCAGGCTGATCTTGTTCTTACCTTAAAAGGCGGTCATGGTGCCGTCAGAGAACTTTGTGATATCTTATTGTCTCGGTTACAATAGGATTTCCGGTTGACTCGAATCATCAATAGCGAATATACAAGATGCAGAACACGCATCAATTGAATATTCGATGAATGAAAATGAATTTTGAATTAATAAAAAAAACGCTGCGTAATGATATTTTGCAGCCATTGGATAAAAAAATCTCTAATCAGGAGAACGTTATGTCACGAGAAATTCGCATAGGAAATAAAATGATAGGTGACGGACATCCGGCCTATATCATTGCTGAAGCCGGTATCAATCACAATGGTGATATTGATAACGCAAAAAAACTGATTGATGCTGCCAAGCATGCCGGTGTGGATGCAGTAAAATTTCAGAAGCGGACACCCGAATTGTGTGTACCCCCCGAGCAGCGCGGACAAATGCGCGAAACCCCATGGGGGTACATTTCATATTTGGAATATCGCTACAAGACTGAATTTGGCGAAGAAGAATATGCAGAAATTGATCGATACAGCAAAGAAGTTGGCATTGATTGGTTTGTCTCAGTTTGGGATGAAGAAGCCGTAGATTTTATGGAAAAATTCAACCCAGTATGCTATAAAATTCCATCTGCATCGTTAACAGATCACAAGCTCCTCAAGCATCTGCGAGCCACTGGCAGACCACTTATCCTGTCAACAGGAATGTCCACCCAGGATCAGATTATTGAGGCTATAAAAGTGATCGGCGAAGATAATCTAGCCATTACGCATGCCACCAGCGCATATCCTTGCGATCCCCATGAGCTCAATTTACGCATGATTGGTACCTTGCGTGATCTATTCACCTGCCCGATCGGCTATTCAGGTCATGAGGTTGGTTTGGTAACTTCTGCAGTGGCAGTTGGGTTGGGTGCCTGCATTGTTGAACGTCACATCACCCTTGACCGCGCCATGTGGGGTTCTGATCAGGCTGCTTCTGTTGAACCCGCTGGTTTTGAAAGATTGGTTAAATACATTCGCGTTACCGAAGCTGCTATTGGTGATGGAATTAAACGAGTCTATGATAGTGAGTTGCCATCACAGAAAAAATTACGCAGGATTTAAGGTTGCCGATCAAATTTGCATTACGACTCAAAAAAGCAGTTCGTCAGCGTTGGGTGCATCGTTTGGGCAGCCAGCACTGGAAGAATTTATCTCATCAGGTCAACTCCCTCGCTTTGGATAATTCTAAACAGCCGGTGGTGTTTTTTAATGCTTCAACCCGTTTGGGAGGGGTAAGCCAGAATGCGGCATATTCAAGACTGACGAGTCTGGCATTACGTGCTCAAGGTATACCGGTGATTCAATTTGTGTGTCAATCAGGTATTCAGCGATGCCCCCTCGGCAGCAATCGTGATAATTTTGATCAGGCTCCTCCTTGTGAAGTGTGTATTAAGCAAAGTCAGGCTTTATTCGCTGGAGACAGGGCGTGGTTATTCAAATTTGAAGCTGACGAATCGCTCAATTTTGCCTTGGAGACCCTCAATGTTGCTAAATATTCTGAGTTTACCTGGCAAGATCTTCCTTTAGGGTTTTGGGCTGTCAATTCACTTCGATGGGTATTGCGACGTTATACGTTGAAAGAAGATGCACAAACCCGTGCTTTCATGGTCTCTTTCATCCAATCAGCCTGGAACGTATATCAACAGTTCATCCGTCTGGTTGAAGAAAACAACCCACAGGCTGTGGTTGTCTTCAATGGAATGTTCTTTCCTGAGGCTGCTGTCAGGCAGGTTTGCCTTGAACGCAACATTCGCGTGATTACACATGAAGTTGGCATACAACCTTTTTCAGCATTCTTCACTGAAGGCGAGGCCACGGCTTACCCCATGCAAATTCCGGATGATTTTCAACTCAGTCAAGAGATGAACACGCGCTTGGATGATTATTTGAGCAACCGTTTTAGTGGAAATTTCAGCATGGCTGGGATTAAGTTTTGGCCTGAGATGCAGCAAATGGATTCTGAATTGGCCGACCGCATTGCACGTTACAAGAAGATCGTACCAATTTTTACCAATGTAATCTTTGATACAAGCCAGGTGCATGCAAATACGATTTTTAAGGATATGTTCCAGTGGCTTGAAGGAATTTATCAAACCATATTGGATCATCCTGAAGTATTGTTTATCTTGCGTGCCCATCCAGATGAGGGACGTAAAGGCAAAGAAAGCCGCGAGAGCGTTTCTGATTGGGTAAGAAATCGCGGTTTATTGAGACTGTCAAACCTAGTGTTCATCGATTCAAATGAATTTGTGAGTTCTTATGAATTGATCCGCCTCTCGCATTTTGTGATGAATTACAACTCCACCATCGGGCTTGAGGCTACATTGTTGGGGCGACCGGTACTCACAGCAGGGAAAGCTCGATATACACAGATTCCAACAACTTTTTTTCCGGCACGCAAAGCGGATTATTTTGATTTACTTGAAAAATTCCTCAAAGCCGATGAAATAGAAGTGCCAGAAGAATTCATGCATAATGCACGCCGGTTTTTATATGCTCAATTGTTCTTGACCTCACTTCCCTTTGGCGATTTTCTCAAAGATGACGGGGTTTGGAAGGGTTATGTGACCTTGAAAGATTTTCAAGTTCAAGCGCTATTACCAAAGAATTCCGAAACGATTCAGATCCTGACCGATGGAATCCTCCGAAGAAAGGAATTTTTGCGTGTCCCATGACTCAGAAACCGATTTGTTCAATCATTATTCGTGCATATAACGAAGAAAAATACATTAGGCGATTGTTGATCGGGATTGCAGAACAAACCATCAAAAATGTGCAAATCATTCTGGTGGATTCTGGCTCGACTGATCGAACGATTGAAGAAACAAAAGATTTTCAAGTTGAAGTCGTAAATATTCAACCGCATGAATTTACTTTTGGTCATTCATTAAATGTGGGTATTGAGCGGGCAAAGGCTGATTTAATTGTTATGGCAAGTGCCCATGTTTTCCCGGTTTATCCAGATTGGCTTGAAACGCTTTTGGCACCTTTTAGTGATAAAAAAGTTGCCTTAACTTATGGGATGCAGCGTGGAGCAGAAACATCACATTTTTCTGAGCAGCAGATTTTTCACACCTGGTATCCTGAACATTCGGTTATGCAACAGCCTTTTCCGTTTTGCAACAACGCCAATGCAGCCGTTCGCCGATCGCTCTGGCAAATTAATCCGTATAACGAAAATTTGCCCGGTCTTGAAGATTTAGCATGGGCAAAATGGGCTCAGGAAAATGGTTCTTCAATACATTATGTTGCAGAAGCCGAGGTTATTCACGTACACAATGAATCTACAGCCGGGATATTCAATCGTTACCGCCGTGAAGGAATGGCATTCAAACAGATTTATCCTGACGAAAAATTCACCAGGCGAGATTTGTTAAAATTGTTCATCCAAAATGTTCTTAGTGATGGAAGAGAAGCTATTAAAGCGAAGCGATACTTATCCACAATTGGAAAGATTATTCGTTTTCGCTGGCTGCAATTTTCAGGTACATATCAGGGATACAAACAATCCGGTCCATTGACGTGGCAATTGAAAAAGGCTTTTTACTATCCCGGGAATTCTGTGCAACAGAAATCCAGAGTGCGAAAAGTGGAGCCTATTAAGTATAATTAGTTCTGGACTTTGGAAGGATTGTGTAGTGAAGATTACAATCGAGTTCACCGGTATCACGAAATCGATTTGTCAAGCAAGTGAAATAAATTATGATGTACCTTTCGATTTTACCTATCGTGACCTTATTAAAATGCTCGCAGACAAGTATCCATCCATGATCGGGTTGATAATTGATCCTGACAGGCAGAATTTTTTGAGTTCGAACATGTTTGTGATTAATGGCAATCTGGAGTTTCCTGCCATGATGTTAGATAAATCGCCCTCCGATGAAGAGCATATCTCGTTGATGTCGGTAATCACAGGTGGATAGAAATGCGCCTAGCCAAGTTTTGGAGTAAACCATGCAAAAGAAGATAACTGCTCTTGTGCCCATGCGTCATCATTCACAACGTGTTCCTGGTAAAAATTTCAGGCTTTTGGATGGCAGGCCACTTTATGCACATATTTTAACGACATTACAATCTGTGCCAGAAATTTCTCAAATTTTGGTCGATACCGACAGCAGCGAAATCATTGAGGGAATCCAGTTGAATTTTCCTTCTGTACAATGTATTTCCAGGCCCGAAAAGCTGCGTGCAGATGACATTCCGATGAATGAAATTTTGATGTACGATACAAATATGGTGCAATCTGATTTCTTCCTGCAAACCCATTCCACTAATCCATTGCTGAAGGCTGATACGCTCTCAAGAGCCATTCAGACTCTTTTATCCCAGTACCCTGCTTATGACTCTCTGTTTTCTGTGACAAGATTTCAATCTCGGTTTTGGGATGGATTGGGTAGGGCAGTGAATCATAACCCTAACATATTGCTCCAAACTCAGGATTTGCCTCCGATCTATGAAGAGAATTCTTGCATGTATCTATTTACCCGCGAAACACTTGCGCAAAAAAGAAATCGATTAGGAGACCGTCCTTATCTTTTTGAAATTGATGCCGATGAAGCCTGGGATATCGATGAAGAAATTGATTTCAAATTGGTTGACTTAATGATTCAGGCGCGAAAATTCAACCAAGGAGTGGAGTAGGCTTGAATCGAAAATTGATTGTCCTCATTCAAGTTTTATTAGTGTTGGCTACCCTATCCGGAAGCATATATGTATCAGTAACCCCGGCAAATAGTCTCTTGAATTGGTATAACTCGGATGATGCTTTCTTTTATTATAAGGTTGCTCAAAATGTCCTGGCAGGGCACGGCTTTACATTTGATCAAATAAATCTTTCCAACGGTTTTCATCCCCTCTGGATGGTAGTTTGTCTGGCTGTTTTTTGGCTCTCAGATATAAATCTATTGCTTCCATTACGTGTCTTGGTGATTGTCAGTGGTCTATTTAATGTGGCAACTTCATTGTTGTTATTCCGTTTCTTAAAGCGTTACTTACATCTTGGTGCTGCATTTATCGGTGCTCTTCTTTGGGGAACTTACCCTGGAATCTTTAGTGTATCAACGATCCTGGGTATGGAAGCATCTATCAGTGTTTTCTTCATCATATTATTGCTATCTCGGGCTGTAAATTTATTAAATCAATCAGATCAGGACCTCCATCGTCGTCGTGATTTGATTCTTTTGGGAGCAATCGGCGGGTTAACTATTCTTGGTCGTTTGGATAATCTTTTTCTGGTTGCAATAATTGGCATATTCTTGTTATTTAAAATTAAAAAAATTCCTGCAATTGTGATCTTTGATTTGGTAGCAATCACTGTCTCAATCTTTGTGGCATGGGTTCTGCGCTTAGGATCAGAAGGGGTTCTTGCACATAAACTTAGCATTTATCCCATGCTTGTTCTGTGCCTTTTAGTTAGACCGATAATTCTTTATTTTGCTGGTTGTTACTCATTTAATAAACCGCACACCAAAATTAAAATGGCTATTCGAATTTTTCTGGCATGGGCAGTAGCATTTGGTATTGAATACATTACGCTGTTTATGCTTTTCAAACTGAAAATCACAACCATGTTTTCCAATTCGATTTTGTTGTTGGATGCCGCCATTGGATTGGGGATCGTATTTTTAGTTCATTCATTATTGTTCAAATCGGTCATCAAAGCTGAATATTCGCCATTTAGAACATTTTGGAATTGGGTCAAAGCACAATGGAAACCCGTCTTACTTGATGGTGTGTCTTATGGAGCTCCAATTGGCGTGCTGGTTGGCAGTTACATGATTTTTAACAAACTAACCTTCGGTTCTTTCTCTCCTGTAAGTGGACAGATTAAACATTGGTGGAGCAGCATGCCCAATACCGTGTACGCAAGGGCAGTGTCTTTATTGGATACAATGGGATTAAGTACGGGTGGTGGCAATGGTCCCTGGTCAATATTAACATCTAAGATTTACCAGGCATCTGCTTTTTTGGCAAAGCCTTTTGATTCAATTGATCCTAACCTTCCCTTTGTTGTTTTGTGTATATTTGTCTTTATCCTATTCTTATTATTGATGAAAGCTCAGGATGGAAAACTGGCAAGAAAATTTTTTTCCATGCTAATCCCTGCCATGTTGATAGGTTGCATGATTCACATCACCTATTATTTTGCCACGGGGTATACCCACACTCGCGGATGGTATTGGATGGCTGAAATGATGACACTTGTTATTAGTGGAAGCTTGATTTTGGATAACATTTTTTCATGGTTGGATCAGGCAAAGCTAAAATTAAAACCATCTATATTTTTAGCGATTTTATTTGGCATTGTTCTGGCAACAAATCATTATCAATTCATTACAAGATTTGCACCAATGAAAATCCCTGAAGAAAAACAGGCAGCGTATATTTCTGAAGTTAGGGAAGTAGAATTCTACACTGAACCAGGTTCCAAAATAGGAATGACCGGGGGCGGTTTGATGGCATATTTTATTCAAGATCGAACCATTGTAAACCTGGATGGTCTGATTAATAGTGTGGAATATTTCAATGCTATGAAATCTGGCAAGGCTACTCAATTTCTTGACGCCATCCCATTGAATTATGTCTTTGGCAAGCCGTATATGTTATTGGAATCGGATCCATACGGTAGTTTTCTCAAAGATCGCTTGGTGGAGGTTGGTTACATCCGCGGGAATGAAGGTTTCACACTTTTCAAATATCGCATTCTTCAATGATTTTAATATTTTCTGATTGCCGTTATAATTGAAAGGCATTTCATACGAGGTTTTTCAATGAAACAAGTATTAATGTCAGCCCCCTACATGATCCCTTTTCTGGATCGGTTTCGACCTGTTTTTGACCACTTTGGCATCCAACTATTGACCCCTGAAGTGAACGAGCGGCTTGAAGAGGATGAATTGTTGTCGCTTGCCGGTCAATTTGATGGAACCATCTGTGGTGATGACCGATATTCAAGAACCGTTCTCGAGAAATGCGCTCCTCGTCTTAAAGTCGTTTCAAAATGGGGTACTGGCATCGATTCGATTGACCGAAAGGCATGTGATGAGTTTGGGATTCGATTACTGAATACACCTAATGCATTTACTTTACCTGTTGCAGATAGTGTGCTTGGATATATATTAGCCTTTGCCCGGCAACAGATTTGGATGGATAAAGCCATAAAAAAAGGGGTGTGGAAAAAAATCCCCGGTCGTTCACTATCAGAATGTACACTCGGTGTGATTGGGGTTGGGAATGTGGGCAAAGCTGTGCTGCGCCGCGCTTCTGCTTTTGGTATGACTTTACTGGGAAATGATATTCAACCTATCGCTCGAGACTTTTTACTTGAAAATAACGTCAAATCAGCTCCCCTAGATCAATTATTGGAAGAAGCTGATTTTGTCAGCGTTAATTGCGATCTTAATCCGACTTCGTTCCATTTGATAAATAGAGCGACTTTGAAAAAAATGAAACCGACAGCAATCTTGATTAACACAGCCAGAGGTCCAATTGTGGATGAAGAAGCCCTGGTGGATGCTCTTGCAGAGAAATTAATAGGTGGAGCTGCACTGGATGTTTTTGAACAAGAACCATTGCCAGACCAATCACCGTTGAAAAAAATGGATAATGTTTTATTAGCGCCACACAACTCCAATTCCAGCCCAAGTGCATGGGAAGCAGTACATTGGAATACGATTCGAAATTTGCTACTTGGATTAAATATAAACCCAGAAGATCTTTCGAAATGGCAAACATCTGTCTGAAAGGATGATCATGTATGGAAGACTATAAACGTGTTGTATTAATTACCGGAGCCGCAGGCGGCATTGGACGTGCAACAATTCATCAATTTGCCAAACAAGGATGGATTGTGATCGGTGTCGATTTTAATGATTTTGGTGAAAAATTTCCATCTGATGGGTTGTTCATAAAGGCTGATATTTCAGTTGCAAGTCAATTTGCAGTTTTGTTCGATAAACTTAAACAATTTACGGGTTCATTAAATGCTGTTGTGAATAACGCCGCCATCCAGGTGTCTAAACCACTGGTAGAAACTACCGTTGAAGAATGGGATAAAGTGATTGCAACTAATCTGCGTCCGGTCTTTGTTGGCGCACGTTATGCGCATCCTCTCCTGTGTACGGCAGGCGGTGGGGCAATAGTGAACGTCTCATCTGTGCATGCGATCCAAACTTCAGCGAATATTGCTGCCTACGCAGCAAGTAAAGGTGGAATTTTGGCGCTTACGCGTGCTATGGCCATTGAATTTGCTCCTAACAATATTCGGGTTAATGCAGTTTTGCCCGGCGCAGTGGATACTCCAATGCTTCGCGGTGGATTTGAACGCGGGGTTAACTCAGGTGGTTCAATCACTGAACGTTTGGATAACCTGGCCCGCAGAACTGTAAATGGTCGGATAGGCACCCCTGAAGAAATTGCTCAGGCGATCTATTTCCTGGCTGACAATACTCAATCATCCTTCATGACTGGTCAGGCATTGGTTGTGGATGGAGGCGCTACTGCCAGGTTAAGTACTGAGTGAGTAGATGAAAAAAGCTCTCTTGCGCATTCTTCCAGAACCCGCAGCCAATTTTCTTCGTACTGCCAAAGATGGTGTATCCACCCTCCTAGAAGCACCAAATGCTTACCTTCATCCTTGGCGGCAAGAATCCATTGAAAAATTGAAAGCCTTGAAAGACTCACATCAAGGCGAACAATGCGTTATTATCGGCAATGGTCCCAGTTTGCGAGATACTGACCTTTTGAAACTTAAAAACGTGTTTACCGTTGGGATGAATCGTTTTTATCTGGCCTTTCCGGAACTTGGGTTTACCACTTCTTGCCTTCTTTCGGTTAACAATCTGGTGATCGAACAATGCGCTGAAGATTTTCGCAAACTTTCCATTCCGACTTTTGTAACCTGGCGTGGACGTAAATGGATACGACCATCTGCCAATTTACATTATTTATATACTTCTTATTTACTGCCGGGTTTTAATGGCAACGCCACAGGCAGATTATGGGAAGGCGCAACCGTGACCTATGTCGCCATGCAATTGGCTTATTACATGGGGTTCAAACAAGTTGTACTCATTGGGGTGGATCATAACTTCACTTCAAAAGGCACTCCCAACAGCACGGTGATATCAGATGGTGATGATCCCAATCACTTTAATCCAGCCTATTTTGGAAAGGGTTTCAGATGGCAGTTGCCTGATCTCGAAACCTCGGAACTCGCTTATGGCATGGCTCGTGATGCTTACAAAAAAGACGGGCGTGAAATTCTTGATGCCACTATTAACGGAAAACTGACTGTTTTTCCGAAAGTGAAGTACGATTCTCTCTTCCAATGATTGATACTCCTCTTGTCACGATCGTAACACCCTCATATAACCAGGCGCGATTCCTTGAACAAACCATGCGCTCGGTGCTGGATCAGAATTTTCCCAACGTCGAATACCTGGTGGTGGATGGCGGTTCGACTGATGGCAGTGTTGATTTGATTCAAAAGTATTCTAAACGTATAAAATGGTGGGTCTCTGAAAAAGACAACGGTCAGGCCGAGGCGATAAACAAAGGTTTCGCCCGAGCTAAAGGCGAGATCATTGCCTGGATCAATTCCGATGATTATTACATGCCTGGTGCGATCGCTGAGGCGGTTAAGGCGCTTTCCGATCATCCAAAAGTCGGTATGGTTTTTGGAAACGTTCGGGTAGTGGATGAAAACGAAAAAGTGCTCAACCAGCTTGCTTACGGTGATTGGGGTCTTTCCGATCTGATGTCCTTTCATATAATTGGACAGCCGGCAGTCTTCATGCGCCGTGATGTGCTCGAAAGAGCGGGGCACCTTGACCAGACTTATCATCTTCTGCTTGATCATCATCTCTGGATTCGCCTGGCACGAGAAAGCGGAATGTTGTACATCCCAGCTCTTTGGGCTTCAGCGCATTACCATGAAGATTGTAAAAACCTGGCGATGGCATCCAATTTTGGCAGCGAAGCCATGCGGATAGTAAAATGGATGCAATCATCTGAACAGTATAAAACTCTTTTTCAACAGCAGAGTAAAAAAATAATTGCAGGTGCTGAGCGTTTAAACGCTTTCTATTTGTTGGACGCCAAAGAGTATTCAGCCGCTTTTCGTGCTTATTGGAAGGCTTTCTGGTTGAACCCTGCCACAGTTAAACCTGAATGGTATCGCATGGTCTATTCCTTCTTCGCGCCGCTGGGTCTTGATGGACTTCGGAAACGATTCTTGCAGCACCGACGCAATAAACTTAACTAATCTTCTTTGAGGCAATTGATGAACGAAACAAAATCTTTAGAAACGGTTTTATTTCTGCCAAAAAAGAAATTTACAATCACTATCTTGTTGGTTGTTTTTTTGTTGGCTGGGATTGGTATTCGGTTGATTGATTTTACTGATCTCCCGCTTGATTTTGCGGCCACACGGCAATTCCACTCGTTGCTTTTGGCTCGATCCTTTTATTATCAGATGGACTCTCCAGAAACACTTGCCATGCCTCAAGAGCTGAGAACTTTTGCTATTGATAAAGCCAAGGCAGAGCCAATTGTTGAACCACCTATTTTGGAACATTTGGTTGCCTTCACCTACAGACTAATTGGGCATGAATACATTCAGGTAGGAAAAATCTATTCGATTCTTTTTTGGGTTCTTGGTGGCATACCACTTTTCTTGCTTTCACGTCGCATTCTGTCTCTCAACGGGGCGTTTGCTGTATTGGCGTATTATCTGTTTGAACATTTTGGGGTGCTGGCCAGCCGCAGTTTTCAACCTGACTCCATGATGATCATGTTTCTGCTTTGGGCGTTATTTTTTCAGTTGCGCTGGTCTCAAGAAGATACTTTAAAAAATGCAATTCTAGCCGGATTGTTAACCGGATTGTCGATTTTGGTTAAAGCGCCAATGGTCTTTTTTGCCGGGCTGCCTTTTGCTATAGTTATCCTTCAAAAAGGGTTTAAATTTTGGAGAAAGAACTTCCGCGTATATCTCATGGCGGTTCTTGCTATCGCACCAGGATTGCTTTATAACTTGATTAGTGCCACGGTCGGAGGCAATGCAGGAGCTATTCTGGGCGGCAGGTTTTATCCACAGTTGTATGTTCAATTGAGCTGGTATTTGCAGTGGATGACAACGATCAAAGCCGTGGCAGGCCAGGTTCCCCTTGTTATTGGATTGCTTGCATTCTTTTTGATTAAGGATATTAAAACAAGAGTGCTATATGCCGGTCTTTGGATTGGATATTTACTTTATGGCTTTACATTTGCCTACCATATTTATTCACATAATTATTATCAATTGCCGTTAATTGTCATCCTGGCGATGGGTTTTGGAATTGGGTTATCCTTTGTTTTCAAGAAACTGGAAGAGAATAATCCACAGAGGATCGCGCAAGCAGCAATCATTTTGATTTTTGTTTTTTCCATTGGCATGAGCGCACAACGCATTTATAGTTATTTAAATCAATCTGATTACCGCAGTGACGCAGCTTTTTTCACAAAATTAGGCGATGTTGTTGGGCATGATGTTTCAGTGATTGCACTAACTGATGATTACGGCTATCCTCTCAGCTATTGGAGTTATATAGGCCCGTCTTTGTGGCCGACCACTGCTGATCGCGATCTTAAAAATATTGTCGGTGCATCTGACCCTGCATTTCAACAGCTATTTAAAGAGTTAACCATTGGCAAAGATGTGTTTTTAGTGACTCTACCCGATGAGTTTGAAAAGCAATCTGATCTCAAGCAGTATCTTTTGAGTACCTACCCGGTTCAACAAGGGGAAGGTTATTATGTTTTTGATTTAACCTATCCCCTGACTGTGGTCGAATAGGAAGTTATGATTAAGCAGCCGCTTATTTCAATTATTACGCCATCTTATAATCAAGGAAAGTACCTTGAAGAAACCATCCTCTCGGTGCTAAACCAGGATTATGAGAATATTGAGTATATTGTCGTGGATGGCGGTTCGAGCGACAACTCGCTGGAGGTTATAAAAAAGTATCAGTCCCGGCTGGCATGGTGGGTTTCTGAACCCGATAAAGGGCAGACGGAAGCCATCAATAAGGGTTTTAACCGGGCAAACGGTGAAATTATCGCCTGGCTTAATTCAGATGATGTCTATTTGCCAGGAACAGTGAGTGAAGCTGTACGGTATCTTGTTGACCATCCGCAAATCGGCATGGTCTACGGTGAATTGGATTTCATCGATGAAAGCGGTAGAGTGATCGGCAAATTCAATGCAGCCCAAACGGATCTTCACCGACTGCGTCGCGGATACGTTCATATTCCGCAGCCCGCCACGTTTTTCAGAGCTGACTTGTGGAAAAAGGTTGGTCCGCTGGACCCAAGTTTCTTTTTTGCCATGGATTACGACTTATGGACTCGTCTGGCTGCCGTCTCGGAGATTAAATATCTTCCCGGCAGAACCTGGGCACAGTTTCGATTGCATACGGATGGCAAAACGGTGGCTTCTGATGACCGCTGCTGGCCAGAAATGCTGCGGGTGCATTACCGCGATGGCGGCAAGCCCCTGGCGCCGATTGTAATCAAGTATTGGTTGAGAAAAATCGCAGCCCCCTTCTTAAATTGGAACCGGCGGCGGATGTTCAAATCGTAAAGGTGAACATTATTAAATCCCCGCGGTTCTTTTTGAAACAGCGGGGATTTATTTCGATAATTATATTATGCCCAACTTTTTGCCAATCTTTTTGAAGGCTTCAAGCCCCTCTTCGAGGTCGGTGGGGGAATGGGCGGCAGAGAGCATTACTCTTATTCTGGCTTTGCCCTTCGGTACGGTCGGAAAGCCCAACGGCATGGCAAAAACATTCTCTTCAAACAGCTCGCGGCTGAATTGCTGCGCAAGGGGTGCTTCACCGAGCATGACCGGGATGATGGGGGTGGCGCTGTTGCCTGTGTCAAAACCCATTTCTTTCATCACTTTTTTGAACAGGTTGCCGTTTTGCCAGAGCTTATCCACCAGTTCAGTGGATTCTTCAAGCAGATCAACCGCTGCAATGCAGGCGGCAACATCTGCGGGAGTAGCAGCCGATGAGAACAGGAATGGTCTGCCGCGCTGGCGCAGCCAGTCAATAATGGCCGCGTTGCCAGCAATTACACCGCCCATAACGCCAAAAGCTTTGGAGAAGGTGCCTACTTCGACATCCACCTTGCCGTGCAGACCAAAATGGTCCACAATACCGCGGCCGCCGCGCCCGACCACACCTTCGCCGTGTGCGTCATCTACCATCAACATGACATCATGCTGGCTGGTGATCTCATAAATTTTATCCAGGGGTGCAAGATCGCCATCCATGCTGAAGACGCCGTCGGTCACACACAGTGCTCGCCGGTAGCTGCCCTTGTTCTCACGGATGACGCGGTCAAGGTCAGAAGCGTCTGCGTGTTTGTATTTTTCAATGCGTGCGCCAGAAAGGCGGCAGCCGTCGATGATGCTGGCATGATTGAGTTCGTCAGTAAATAGCACATCTTCTTTATTGACCAATGCAGGGATGACGGCCAGATTGGCTGTAAAACCGGATTGCATGGTGATGGCCGCTTCGACGCCTTTAAAGGTTGCCATTCTTTTTTCAAGTTCAAGATGCAGATCCATGGTGCCGGCAATGGAACGAACTGCGCCAGGGCCCACGCCGTAACGGTCAACAGCCGCTTTGGCTGCTTCCGTCAATTTTGGATGGTTTGCAAGACCCAGATAGTTGTTGGAACAGAAGTTTAGAACCTTTTTACCGTCCACCTGCAGCCAGGCACCTTGCGGCGAATTCAGCGTGCGGATGCGGTTGTACAATCCACCCTCTTTTAGCGTATCGAGCTCTTTCTGGATCCAGTCCAATCGTTTATTCATCGTCACCTCGGAGGAATTATTGCCCGGGTGTGGATTACCCCGAGTAAGAAAATTATACTTCCAGATGAATCTCAGTGAGCAGTCCTAATTCAAGTAATGTTTGTTTGATGACTTTTATCCCGAGCGGGTTGATGAGTGCTGTGGTCGGTGAAAGGTGTTCAATTATGAATTTGGCTGTTTGTGGTAGAGTCGTCAGGTTTTGCAGAACTTCCGCAGAATGCGTGCGTAAAAGAGTGGCGGAAGTAACTTCTTCTGCTTTGCCGATCTTTTCCCAATGTTCTGCCAGTAACGCCAATCCCTTGGGCAGGGGTGATTTCAGGTTTTTCTCAAGGTATTGCACCAGTTGACCTGGTTTCAACCCATTTTTTTGCGCCAACCTGATGGATACCGGTGTGATCTCGTAACAGGTTTCAACGGATGTCATGGTGCGGATTTCGCAAAAACGAGCGATCTGGTAGCGCAGCGGTCTTGATGCCCCCACCGGAATAGTGAAAGACATATCAGCGGCTACTTTTATGGGAGTTTCTTTGGCATTATTGATGACGAGTTTTTCTTTGTTGAAAAGGGTAAAGAATAGCGGTGTCAATTTGAAGGCGGTATCGGATTTTTCTTTGGTACGGCCAAGATCGGTCAATCCCAGCCAATGCATGGGACCGTTGATCAAATAGCGGATCAGTGCACCGTCCACATCATCCCAATGATCGAAGCCGCGCAAGAATTCGCTGCTGTCAGTTTTGCGGATGAACCACAGATCGTATTCTCCACTGGAGCGTTGAAAATCGGGCTGAAGGGCCTTCACAGCCCCAATAAGGGCTGTCAGGCTGAACCAATCCCCTTGGGTAAGGCTGTGCAGCATTTCGACGATAAACTGCCTGGGTTTGATTGGATCGTTAAACCAGTCACCCTCAAAGACCAGACCGGGCAGATGGCGCAGATCGTTGATTTCAGTTGTGTTCATCCAGGCAGAAGACCAATCAGACAGAATGGCAGCCCGATCTTTTTGGAAGAAATCCGGCAGCGCATCCGGTTCAAGTTCACCTTTGGCATTAATTAATCCGCTGACGGCGGCCATGTGGGCAATAAAGGATTCGGATTCAGGCCAGGCTATAGATGTGCTTTCAGGTAGATCACGGCCCATGCGCTTGGCAGCCAGCCAATCCGTCAGGTGATCGATGAGTCTTGCATCTGCTGCGGCAATCACTTTAAGTGATTTTGCATCCACTATTTGGATGGATAAGGCCGAAAGTAGTTTTTCAGATGGGCTATTATCAGGCATCAATTCGTCAGGGACGAAGACAAATTCACGCGGTTCAGGGGGCAGGTTGAGAAACGCTCTGCCGATCAAGCCCCGATACCACAGGGTTTCTGCGGTTGAAACGGGATTTTTTTCGGGTGCTTCACGTTCGCGTCGGGCAGGGCCAAATTCACGCACCTCGCCGTACTTGCGGATGAAGTGCGCCCAGGTGATCTTTTGCGGATTACGCTGGACATCTTCCCAGGCTTTGTTGACAGCTTCAGGCAGGCTGGTGATTATTTCGGCATACAGGGTTTCATCCTGCATGGCTTCAAGCAGGGCATCCACTGCGGCGGCCTGATCCAAATTGGAGGTATCCACACCCCAAAAGGAGGAAATCCTTTCGAGCATATCCAGATCATAGGCTTGAAGCATCTTTTTTAGAGCGGGCATGGTTATCTCTTTGTATTAGGCTACTCGCATTATACTAAACCTGCCCTGATGAATGTGAACCTGTTTTTCTGATATGCATATCATTATTGCTTTTTTCCCACACATTTTTAAGGTTATTCGTTTTTGTTTTGGAAAAAATTGAAAAACGAAGAAAACGAATCCAATTGCACTATAAAAGTTATCAAAATCATAGATTTGTGATGATTCGATTTGATTCGAATTTATGTACGAATATTTTTCAATACCGATAAAAACTTAAGACAACCCCAAAAATCTATTTTGAAAAAGATATTATTTAACTACTTAATATAGAATATATATTCTATATTAAGTATGAACCTTTTGTCAAGTAGTTTGGATAGTTATATGAAAAGATTGTTCCGAAAATCTAGGAGGCAAAACCAAACCCCAAAAACCGGGAATTAAGTGCAAATCCCATGTATTGAGAATTTGAGAATTTTGATTGCGAATATCTGTATTCTGGTTTGATTTGACGGGTTATTGTCATACAAGTATAATTTTTAAGTTATCTCTCCAATTTAAGGAACTTATGGCCTTAAAAGGCAATTTAAGCGATTTCTCAATAATTCAATTATTGAACCTAATCACCCTGGCGAAGAAGACCGGGGCGCTTTACATTGAATCGAGCAGCAAATCGGCCAGGTTGATCTTTCGCGAGGGCAAACTGGTGTATGCCACTGCCGGTATGGATGCAATGCCTCTGATCAAAATCATGGCACGCTCAAAGCTGATACCCAGTTCGATGGCAGCTTCACTATCAGAACGCTACCGTTCCCTTAATGATATGGAATTGGGCATCACGCTGATCAATTCGGGCTATTTAACCCAGGATCAAATTTTCACCGGTATTACTGATTTTTTCAAAGACATTATCCGAGGTTTATTTACGCTGACAGACGGGCTTTTTCACTTTGAAGCGGAAGAACCACCTCCTTTGACCTCAATTCCGCTCCGCATGACGCTTGAAGATATTATCATCGAAGGTTCCCGCCAGGCACACGAACATGAAGATCTCAAAAGCGAGATCCCGAGTCTGGATGTGGCGCTCAAATTCGCTGAGCGGCCAGGGGTCAATATTCGGGATATCAATCTGAATGCTGAAGAGTGGCGGGTAATTTCTTATGTCAGCCCGAAGAATTCGATCAAGCAAATTGCAGTCGTGGCAAAATTGAATGATTTCCAAATCCGCAGGGTGGTCTATAATCTATTACAGGCCGGGTTGGTTGAACTGATTCGTCTCAACAACCCTGCCGCCCCGGCACCCCCACGTATGATTCCTGCCAGGAACCCTGTTGAGCAGAGAAACCTGGTGAATCGCGTCATAGATCGCATCAAGACTATCTAGGCAAGGATAAGCCGTATGCAGACTCAAACCGTAAAAATAGTGGTGACTGGCCCCTTCAATGCAGGCAAGACTGAACTGATCCGGTCAGTCAGCGAGATTGAGGTGGTCAACACTGAAAAGAAAGTTACCAGCGAGTCTGAAAAGGTAAAGAATTCAACCACCGTGGCCATGGATTTTGGCCGCATAACCGTGGATAACGACCTGGTGCTTTTCTTGTTTGGCACCCCGGGGCAAAAACGCTTTGATTTCATGTGGGAGATCCTTTCAGAAGGCATGCTCGGATTCATTGTGCTGGTTGACAGCACCCGCCCGGAAACTTTCAGAGAGGCGCGCGGCATTCTTGAAACCTTTAGGGCCTATGCACCCACACCTTACATAGTGGTGGCCAATAAACAAGACCTGACTGACGCCTGGTCGCTGGAAGATATCCGTGTGGCGCTGAGGTTGGATTCTGCGATCAAATTGTTGCCCTGCACAGCCAAGAAGAAAAGTTCAGTCAAGACGGTTTTGCTTGAACTGTTGTATGCCATCCTCGAAGAATTAGATTCAGCCAAATCATAATCAGACAAGGATTCCAAATCCATGAAGCCAACCAAAGTTGCCTCCAATTCTGCATTCATCGAAAATGGTCTCGCCGAGATCTTTGGAGAAGACCTGATCACAATTCAACAAGGGGCGGGTGAGTCTTCTAAATTGATTGAAAGTGCAATAAAAGAATTTGGAACGGCAGAAGCTTGCGGCATGTTCCTGCGGGCGGGGAGAGCTGCTTTCTACTATTGGATGCGAGTGAACGCTGAATATCTCGGTTGGCGCGAGGTGGACTTTCGTTTGCTGCCGGCGCAGGCTCGGATAAAAAGAGCACTCACTGATGCAATAAAATGGTTTGAAACAAATCAATTTCTTAATGGAGAATTGTCTGCCACTGATTCAGCCTGGCAGATTGCGGTCACAGGGTTGACGGGCGAGGGTGCTCGCCTGGATTGCAGCACCTTCATCGGCTTGATGCAGGAATTGACCTGCTGGGCTGGCGCAGGAAAGTTCTATTCTGCACGGGAGATCGAGTGCCAGGTCGATGGATCAAGCCACTGCCTCTTTGAAATTGACAAGCTTCCGGTGGGTTGATTTCAAAAATCAGTGGTCTTAATTTCCCCACAATTTCAAAAAAATCTGGTAAAATTAGCGACGCTTTCTGACCCAAAGCAAGCACCAAAAATGCCGAGATAGCTCAGTTGGTAGAGCACACGACTGAAAATTGTGGGGTCACCAGTCCGATCCTGGTTCTCGGCACACAATACACTCTCCGTAAGGGGAGTGTATTTTTTTGCACCGTTAGTGGCAACCTTAACAAGGTAACCCCACTCGCCGCTAACGCAGCTCGGGGGCGCATTAACCGCAGCTTTGTCAAGGTTTACTGATTTCTGGTAAAAGCTTTCATCTTCGGGTATGATTATTCGACTTGCCCCTTTTGGAGCCTCGGATGAAACAAAACCGTATTGTCAATATTCTTTTCTTCTGCATTATAGGGGTGCTGTTGGTGTTGGCTGTGATCGGGTCAATGCGTAAGCCTATTGCAGATCAAGATATATCTCAAGAGCTTACACCTACCATTGATGTGGCTGGCAGTGTTGAGCAAACTCTCCAGGCTTTTCAATTGGCCACAGAGCAATCCAGACCCACTGAAACTCAGTTGGTGCCGACCAACACAATCCCGCCGCCAACATCCACACCAGTAGTCATTCCTGCTGAATTCTACATCACCGATTTTCTGGGCCATAAACAATACTACTCCATTGGCTGTGAAGCATCTGCCGCTGTTGATTTAGCAGGTTATTATGATATTCCCATCCTGCAATATGATTTTCAAATGGCGCTGCCAAAATCGGATAACCCTGACCTCGGCTTTGTGGGCGATGTGACAAGCCCATGGGGCCAAATTCCGCCATACGCGTATGGGGTGCACGCAGACCCTGTGGCCCAGGTGTTAAATCAGTATGGGCTCGCGGTTGAAGGCGGCAAGGATTACTCACTTGAGCAAATCAAGGAAAAATTGGCGCAATCCAAACCGGTGATCGTGTGGGTGATCGGTAAAATGGTTTACAGCGAACCGGTGGTTTACACTAACAAGGCAGGCAACAAATCAATCGTTGCGCCTTATGAACACGTAGTCATCTTAACGGGTTACAACGAAACCAGTGTGCGCTATGTGAGCAACGGCAACTGGGCGGATGTAGAGTACTCCATTTTTTTGAATTCATGGGGAGTTTTGGGCAATATGGCAGTGATGCCCAAATAAGTAAAGATGAATGCAGATTACTTCGTACGTGATGCTTTACTGATTGGCGGCCTAGCCCGAAAGACCCTTGTGGATGGCATCTCAGGAACGGTGTTGGGATCCACTTCGAAAGGGCTTTTTTTGACCACAGGTCAAAGAATTCTTTTTATCACCAGTGCAGATTACAAGAGCCCATTTAATATTCAATTGTTCTCATTAAGAAATATATCTGACCAAATCATCCCTGGTGATGGATGGACATATGGTGATGAGTACCTTGTGTTCTCTGAAAGAAGCACTCGCATAGCCACAAAGAATACCGAGGTATGGCAACCTTCTTTTCCGCCAACTATTGAAACAAATTTGCAAGAGCAGCAAAACCGCATTCAAACCCTTTTTCAGCGGATTACACGTCTTGACCCATCAAAGGGATGGCTTTTTCTTACAAGCACCCTTGATCAGACGCCTGGATCGGAATACTCAATCATTCAAGACATGACGGAGCGCTTCATAACCTATGTATCAAATTCAGACCTTGACGGGGCTATCGAGGCGGGGAAAACCATATTAGGGCGGGGGGG
>PHBW01000031.1:0-4978 GCA_002840715.1 Chloroflexi bacterium HGW-Chloroflexi-4 | reverse complement strand
TTTTTTTTTGGGGGGGGGGGGGGGGGTTTGACTCCCTCCGGAGACGATTGGCTGAGTGGTTTTTTGTTATTTTATGCTCGTATAGGCATTCAAAACGAATTTATCCACCACTTGGGGCAGGCGTTAACGGCTCTGGCATTTGAAAGCACAACCATGATCTCAGCTAACCGCATAGAGGCAGCATGTCAGGGTTGGTCTGAAGAGCTTTTTCTTGGGGTGGTTGATTCACTCTTGGTAGATGATGCCCAGGTCAGCGATTTGACGATTGAACGCCTGGTGAATTTTGGCCATTCTTCCGGTGTGGATACCTGTGTGGGGATTGGTGCAGCTTTGACTGTAGAGCGTCTTGTCAACCCATAAGTAGACGCAATTTTTTTAAAATATCAAAACCAAGAGCAATTCATGAACTTATTCAGATCATTGACCAATCGTTTTTTTGCGCTGCTGTGGGGTGGACAAACCATCTCACGCCTGGGTGACAGCCTTTTCAGCATCACGCTGGCCTGGTGGATCCTGGAAAAAACGGGGTCCGCGGCAGCTATGGGCAAAATGCTCATTTTTTCCACCATCCCCATGCTTTTGTTTCTCTTAATTGGCGGGGTGGTGACAGACCGCTTCAAATCTCTTAATGTCTTGTTGATTGCCGATACCGTTTTGGCGGGGATTGTATTGGTGATCACAATTCTTGCTTACACTGATTTACTTCAAATCTGGCATATCTATGTTGGCAAGATCATCTTTGGCATGGTGGAAGCCTTCTTTCAACCGGCTTACGTGGCTGCCGTCCCTGAAATTGTGCCCAAAGACCAACTGCCAAGCGCCAATTCACTCACCAACCTCAGTCATAGAGGAGCCGGCATTTTCGGCCCGGCGATCGGTGCTGCCATAGTCGCTTTTGGCGGAACTTCACTGGCTTTTGGCCTTAACAGTTTATCATTTGTTGTTTCTGCGTTGTGTATCTTTTCTATCATCATCGGCAGAAAGAAATACCCACAATTGGTTAACGCTTCGACAATCTCTGTGGAGAAAAAGATTGACCCAATTACCCCTCCATCAAAATTGAAAACAGTCTTTTATGATTTGAAGGAAGGCTACCAGGCTGTAATTTCCTCTGCCTGGCTGTGGATCACCATCCTCATTTTTGGTCTGATTAACGCCACCAGCACCCCGGTTTCGGTATCTTTGCCAATTTTAACCAAAGTGAATCTTCACGGAGATGTTCAAACTCTTGGCTTTTTCACAACATCCAGCGCGATAGGTTTTGTGGTGGGTTCCATTGTCATGGGCAACTTTAAGCGCTTGCGCAAACGCGGACTTCAAGCCTACCTGGCGACCTGCCTTTTTGGAGTAATGATCACCTTATTTGGATTGGTGACAAACATCCCAATATTGATTGCGGCCGCTTTTTTTGAAGGCGCTCTAATGGCCTTATTTGGACTGATCTGGACCAATTCGCTTCAAGAACTAATACCCCATCATTTGTTGGGCAGGGTGGCATCCATTGACGCGCTGGGGTCGTTTATTTTGCTGCCCATCGGCTACGGCATCAGCGGATGGGCGACCGATCTGATTGGAGCACCTCTCGTGTTCATTATCGGCGGCGCAGCCACTGCGTTGCTGGCTTTACTTGGGCTGCTGCATCCGGCCGTCAGGCATTTGGATTAAGAATAAATCAGGTATCCGCAAAGAAACCAGTTTTCTTTATGCATAAGTTAATAGGTGATGGTGGGGCAACGCTCCAATTCAAATGATTAATTGGCGAAATAGAAAGTGGAGCGTTTACACCACACTACGATTAACTATCAGGAAATTGGATTAATTCAAGATCTAACTCTTAATAAAAAAAAACCGGTTTCTGCGAAGAAACCGGTTTTTTTTATTACAATGATAAAACTAGACGTTGACACCCTCGGGAACAGTGAAGTTCTCGTTGGCTTTGCGAACGGAATCGGGCACATTGAAGTCCAATTCAGCGCCGCCAGCCATTTGTTTCACATAATCCTTGATCAGTTGATCCCAGTAAGTCTTGGTGACATAGTAAACACGTGCGCCGCCAAGTTCATGCTGTACTTCTGGCCAGGGATAGGAAGGCTGAGCCATACCGAGACCCCAGCGCATCCAGCCGTTGTAGGATTCGTAGGTAGCCCACCATTCGGTGTTCTTGATCATTTCGAAAGCGTAGTAAGCCTTGGCATAGTACATGACTGCGCCAATGCGTCCGCCGCGATCCAATGCCACGGTGTGGAGGCTGATGTTGACTTTTTCATTCATGACACGACCGTTGGCGAAACCAGCCCACACGCCGTCAACCAAACCGACCAGGGTATAGGGGTCTTTAAGGCGATGGCGGTACCATCCGAGGATTTCAGAATAGACACGGGCGCCGACGATGTCATAGAAGTCATGATCGACTTTCATGATGCGTTCCATGTATTCCATCATTTTGGGTGCTTCATCCAAGCGTGCTTCACGGATAAAGAGGGTGCGGCCGTCTTTTAATTTGACAGTGGCGCCCGGGAAGGGAGGGAGTTTCATGGCGGGACCCTGAAGCATGGCTTCAACGTCACGGACATCTATTTGCAGGGTTTCAATACTTGCTTTTTCGGGAAGATCGAATTTCATTTTTTCTCCTTTACCAGATATGTTATTTCGACAAATTATACCAAAGGCATACTACACCCTAAGGATGTGTTATGCCATATTGGCATTAGTCAACTTATTAAGGCTTTCAACATGCTTGAGATTGTACACATCACCGAATTTGGTCTTGGGCATGCCTTCGGCTTTTTTCATAACTTCGTCATAGTCCTTGTCATCCAAGAATGCCACTGCTCGGCCGATGGAAGCCTCTCCATCAACGAAGCGCCAGGGGAAGAAACCAACCTGTAAGCGGCGATTCAAAACCAGGTCAATCATGCCGCCAAAGCACTCGGCGTGGATAATTTGCTGGGGGAAGAGGTCGATGTGCATCAATTGATACTTCTCATCGGTAAAATACTCTTCAAGGGTCTTGCCGAATTTTTTCTTAAAAACGTAATCAGCCTGTTTGGCCTGGCGGGGCATCCAGGTGCGGAGGATGGTGTTCATGGGATGATCTGCAGAACCGCAGTCCACGGCGATCCAGCGCAGTTTCATCTTCTTGGCCCAATCGGCAAATTCCTGATCGGGACCCGGGTGTTTGACCATGTAGCGAATCTCATCGGCGGTGGGTTGATCCCAGCCGAAGTGATGATAGCCGGTGTGGATGACGAGAATGTCGCCTTCTTTGACTTCCACGCGGTCGGTGATCATCTTGCTGGTGTAAATATCGTAATCACCACAGACATCGCTTAAGTCAACTACGGCGGCATCGTGCACCAGGTAATCGAGGGGCAGTTGAGCCATGTCACGACCTGGGGTGTAGAAATGGATTTCTCCATCCAGGTGGGTGCCGAGGTGGTTTGAGTGGGTTAAAATCTGTCCGTTGGCACCGTTTGGTGCTAGTCGCTTGAAATACTTTACCTGTAATGGTTCATAGGTCGGCCAGGCCGGAGTTCCAATTCCTAACGGGATGGTAAGGTCAAGAAGTTTCATTTTTTTCTCCTTTTAGTTTGTTCGAAATTCTATATCATCTGAAGAATCCTCCAGATGGAAGAACCTACATAACACCTGCGATGACTGCCAGCACAACACCACCGGCGATCACGCTGCCTAATTGACCTGCGGCATTTGCACCCATGGCATGCATGAGCAAATGGTTATCTGAATCATATTCCTGTCCGAATTTTTGCACAATACGTGCAGACATTGGGAAGGCGCTGATTCCAGCCGCGCCGATCAATGGATTGAATTTCTTGCCTGAGAGAACGTACATCAATTTACCCAGCATAACGCCGCCGAAGGTATCCAGCACGAAGGCGAGCAAGCCCATGCCGAGGATCAGCAGGGTGGTGGGTTTGATGAAAGCAACGCCTTCCATGGTTGAACCAATGACCAGGCCGAGGAAAAGGGTGGTCAGGTTGGCCAATTCATTTTGGGCTGCATCATTCAGACGTTCAACCACACCGCTTTCGCGGATCAGGTTGCCGAACATCAAGGATGCGATCAACGGTGAGGCTTTGGGGGCGATCAAAGAAACCACAACTGTCACTACGATTGGGAAGAGTATCCTGACGGTCTTGGATACTTCCTTGATCGAATAGGGCATGCGGGTGGTTTTTTCAGTATGAGATGTCAATAATCTCATAACTGGGGGTTGAATGATGGGAACCAGAGACATGTAACTGTAAGCGCAAACGGTGATCGGCCCTAAAAGATGAGGAGCCAATTTGGATGAGACATAAATTGCAGTCGGTCCGTCGATGGCGCCGATGATGCCGATGGAGGCGGCTTCTTTGAGGGTGAATCCGAGGGTCTGTGCCAGAAGCAGGGTGGCGAAGATGCCAAATTGTCCGGCTGCACCAAGCAGTGCCATTTTGGGGTTCTCCAACAGCGGACCGAAATCCGTCATGGCACCAATGGCGATGAACACAAAGAGGGGGAACAGCTCGGTGGCAATACCCGCTTCGTAAAGGGTTTTCAACCATCCGCCGGCTTCAGTAGCGCCAGTGAGGGGTAGGTTGCAGAGAATAGCTCCAAACCCGATGGGTAGAAGAAGGGAGGGTTCGTATTCTTTTTTGATTGCGAGCAAGATCAAAACACCTCCAACGACAATCATCAGAATGTTTTGCCATTGCAGCATTTTGAATGCATCTAACAGGATCAGCAGTTTTGAAAAGTCCATATCAGCCTCAGGCGAAACGGATGATGACAGCACCGTAAGGCACACGTTGTCCGTCAGATACTTCAACGCTGGCCACTACACCTTCGCGGTTTGAGCGGATGATGTTTTTCATTTTCATGGCTTCCAGAGCACAAATGGGTTGTTTGACTTCCACTTTGTCGCCTGGTTTTACGGCAATATCCATGATCACACCCGGCATGGGCGAAATGATCACAT
>PHBW01000030.1:30515-32327 GCA_002840715.1 Chloroflexi bacterium HGW-Chloroflexi-4 | reverse complement strand
GAACAGCACCCCAGAATTGATCCGGGCTGGTATATTCCGGGTGTTCTGCCTGTATCCGGTTCCAATCCAGGTTATCGCCGGCTGCCAGACCGAGAAAAGAGATTAGGCTACCGTACCCATTGCCCAGGGATCCATAAGAGCTGGTTAGGCCACTTTCCTGAGGATTCATGGCCATAAAGAACAAAGTCGAAGCGGAAGGCAAGACAACTATGTTCCCACTGGGGGTCTGGTAGCGATGGTAATTAGCATCGAGTTCAAGCAATTGCCCAAAGGGTAGTTCAATCGACATCCAGTCAGGATGATCGGTGGTAACTCCCAGGTCAATCAAATCAGGATTCAGATTTCCATCTGGCTGAAAAACCTCGGACCAAGGATCGGTACCCTGAGCATAAACAACTGATGGAATGAGTAAGGTCAATACCACAATGATTAGGAAAAATCTTTTCACTACTTCTTTCCTTCTTCTACAGTTGTGGTGGGAGTTTTTTCGCGAGCGAGGATGGCGTTGATTTCCGCTCCCATCAGGAAACGATCAAATTTCCAACCGCCTTCCGTTTTCACGAGAACAACATACGCCGTGTCCTGGGTTTTATTGCTACCTGGTAGAGGGGAAGATAGCGTTATTGCAATCCGCCATACTTGCTCGGAACCGTTGTCTGCTACCTTTTCCACTGCCTGCGTGGCAGCTGTGACCACAGACTTGGCATCCACATATTTTTCCCACATTCGATCTGCGCCGGCTGAAAACACCTCACATCCAGCGGGCGTGCTGAGCTCGCAAATGCGATTGAGCCAGACTTCTTTTCCTTCTAGATAGTTCACCTGGAAAACTTTTTCAATGGCAGTGACGGCTGCAGCAGAAACCAGACTATCTTCATTGGTTGATGCTGTTGAACCTTGCTCCGTATGAAGAGGCCAGTTTTCGATCACCAAGATTCCTACAGCGATGACCACGGCCAGCATGACTGCAACAATCAGGTTGCGTTTTGAGACTGGAATTTCTTTCAATTTATCTCCTTTCCCGATATGCGGGTTCAAAAGTTGGGTAAAACAAAAGCGACCAATCAAGTCTTCAATACCTGTATGCACCTTGTTGGAAGGTGTAAACAGAAAAGACATTGATGGTCGCTCCAAGGATTATTTGGGACAGCTGATGATTATCAGCGACCGGACAGATATTTGGTTGTAACTCCAATCATAGCAAGAGGAAACCCTTTATCCTAGGGGGTCAAATTCAATGAATTTTCGAAAAAAGCGGGGTTTTAACTTGACAAAGAAATACTAGAGTATTACATTATAGATAAGCTAACCGATAAGGAAAATGAGCATGCCGAAAACAAATTCTGCGAGTAAACCAGTACGTTCTTTTCGAATAAGTCCAGAAGGTGTGAGTCAATTAAGAGCAATGGCAAGCGTGATGGGACGGAGTGAAAGCGATGTGATTGAGGTTGCACTTGACCGAATGTATCGGGAGGAAATTCGTTATAACAGGGTCCTACGAGAGGGAGCCCGACCAGAAGATCAGTATCAGATAGATAAAGGAAATGAAGGAGAAAATGAAATTCATCGGAATGTTTCTTAAGTTGATTGGGAGTGTTATCAAGACTGCGGTTATTTTGGCGATTTGCTCCAGCATCTTGTTCGTTGTCTACAAGGGCAACCAGCCCATGCAGGTTCCCCAGGTTCCAAAGGGTATGACCTACTTCGGGTTTATTGCCGACCGGATTGATGCCGCAAAAACGGTTGAGCCCTCCCGATGTGGTTGGGGAATGATGCTATCACTGGTCGCCCTAGGTCCCATCTATTCATTCG
>PHBW01000030.1:0-30441 GCA_002840715.1 Chloroflexi bacterium HGW-Chloroflexi-4 | reverse complement strand
CAGATATCCCAAAGGATGTAGCCGGCGCGAAGTGGTATGAAGTGCCTGGTATTTGGTGGAATACGGTTGAAAGATTATCCTGGACTATGGTAGGGAAACAAAGTTCGTTCGGATGTAAATTTAGGCCAGTTCTACCTTCGACGTAGCTATTAAGGTCCCTGCGTTAGAAGTTGTAAATCCGTTCTTTTCATATTCATATAATTAAAATCGGAGTGATCTTCATTAAAAAGGTCACTCCGTACAGGGAAGGAAAATAGTGGTCATCCCGGCAGGAGTCGAACCTGTGCAGACCCTTTAAGAAAACAGTCTATTCCGGGGGGATGGAAAATCCGAAGTGAATTTACCCACCCGCCTGATAAGCGATAGCAACCGTACCAGGGCCGACATGCGTACCAACTACCGGGCTAATTTCAGACAGGATGCACTCGACAGGTGAAAAACGGAGACGGGCAGTTTCTGACACCTGTTCGGCCGTCTCACGAGCCAGAGCATGAAACACAGAAACCCGCACCGGAGCACGTCCATCAATACCCCCTTCCACCAAATTTAGCATACTCTCAATTGCTTTGCGGCTTGTACGCACGCTCCCAACCAGTTCAATCTTACCTTCACAGATTGTAAGAACAGGTTTTATGTTCAATGCAGTTCCTAACAACCGCTTGGCGCTGTTGATACGACCACCTGCTGCGAGAAATTTGAGGGTGTCAACTGAAAAATACACTCCGATTTGTCCATAAGTCTTCTGCGCAACTTGTGTACACTTACTCAGACTAGCTCCTGCTGCTGCTGCACGCGCTGCTGCAAGTACCTGAAAACCTAAAGCCATCGAAACCAACTTTGTATCCAGTATGGTTACATGCCCTTTAGGGAAATTCGAAATCGCTCCGAATGCTGTTTGGAAGGTGCTAGAAATACCACTGGAGATTGGCAGGAACAGCACATCATAACCAGCAGCCAGCAGCTCTTGGAGGGTTTTACTAATTTCGCCAGCTGAGATTTGACTGGTTGTCGGTATGGTTCTTGATTGGGAGAGGCGGGTATAAAATTCGGTTGCCCCAATATCCACACCGTCTCGAAAGGCCTGCCCATCCCAGTTCAAGGTAAGCGGGATGACCCGAATAGGATGACTAGCAACCAATTCAGAAGGTAAATAAGCGCTGCTATCTGTGACTATCATGACAGGGGGCATAGTATATCGATCCTTTGACTAACTCCACATAAAATACAACCTTCATATAGGTCTGACCGACTCATGGTAGACAGACCTTGCCGTTGTCTGGTTTTACCAGTAAGGACTGGTTAACGTTCGTATGGTCAATCTCAAAACCGAGCTCGCAGAAGTTCATGTACAATCGCCAGGTCCAGTACACCGGCTCATCCAGCAATTATACGGTCTCGTCTTGACGTTCTTCCAACCGGCGCACCCAATAACGTAGCGTGAGGGCATAATGCTCAGTAAATTCTCTACATCTCGCACATTGAAACTGGATGATTCCGCATTCAAATTAGCCTCACTAACCAGAATTAATTCACCAACTGGGAAAAAGTTCTCGCGCCAAGCACTATTTTCTCAAAATAACTCATCCCGATTGAAGAAACGCTTGCTGCGTCAACAAATCCTTTGAGCAAAGATAGACCTGCTGCCTGACGCAATCGTTGGAAGGATAATTGGATCTGTTGTGGTATTAAATGCAAGAGAAATTCTCCCTCTTTAGGTAATTTTTGATACAAATGATTCTCATATGGTCATCCCAGATGGATTCGGACCACTTTACAAAAACTTGATAAGCATGCAGTCACCAGACAGGATGGATATCTTGCTTGAGTCAAGATGCGTTACTGTATATTTGCCCTTCATGTTGCACCATTGAATGGGCCATACCCGGCACGAACTGGTCTCTCGACAACAAATTCGCAATCGAATGACGCGCCGTCTCATAACCAACCTGGATCAATTCCCGGTGTTTACTGAAGTCCCATATCGGGACGGGAGGGGAACTTCTCAGCACAATATGCTGGACAGCCACGTTACGTTCCGCTGCCAATGCTATTTCAACGACAGTTTGACGACGGGTGACTGAATATACAAGTTTCTCCATGTACCGGTTCTGGTGATTGTCAACATCCAACATTCCATTTGGATCGTTCAAATCGAGAGCAATGATCTCGGTAGCTCCCAACGCCATGGCAGGCTCAACCGGTAAACAGCTCACCGCACCGCCGTCCACAATGCAATGACCGTCCTTTTCAATGGGAGAAAACCAGGGTTGCAGTGCAGTTGAAGCAAGTACGCCCTCTAGAACGGATTCTTCGGGCTGCATACCATAAATAACCGGCTCGCCAGTATCCAGGTCAGCCCCAATCAACCCCAGGCGTACATTCGTGATCTGGCCAAAGCGCAGATCCGGTGTGACCCCTTTCGAGATCAGAAACTTTGCAACCTGGCGGCTGGCGCGCTGATCTGAATGTAAGGACATAGTTTTTAAGGCAAATCGGGCGAGACGTGGATCCATCAATTTCGAGACAGCCGCCTCCTGATAAGCCTGTTCCAATGCTCTCACCCCATTTAGATTTACACCCCACAGCGCCAAACCAGCGACATTCACAGACCCGATCGAGGTGCCCACAAGCAGGTCGGGGTGATAGCCTGCCTCGAACAGGGCACGCAACGCGCCCACCTGCAGCGCACCGCGCGCGCCACCGCCTCCAAGTACAAAAGCCAGACATTTTTTCATCATAACCTCGTCAACTCTTTCACGATTTGTTTTCGTAATCATCCGGCAATAATCTCCATTGTCCCAGGTCTACAGACATCGGCAGCTCACATGGCTCATTCGTCTCCGAGACATCAGGCATGTAGACAACAATTTATCTCAGACTGCCTTTCAGTGCAGGAAGTGGTCTTCTGAAATGCTGGCTGTAACTCTTTCATATTGCTTCCTGCTTCTCGATTAGGCGCGAGATGTCCGGAAGGTCACCGATAGAATTATCTGCCGGACCGCCCTTGCGCAGATAGTGCTCTTGCCAGATAGCCTCTGATAAAGATTGGTACGCTTGATCATAGCGGTCCATGCCAGCCGCATAATCCTGATCAAGGAGCGCTTCCTGGGCACTCTCATCGGACGGTTCTGGTTGATGAACGGCGATCATTTTTCGCAAGTCGGCATGATGATCACGGATGGGACATGGCATAAGCCAGTTGCCATTCTTCTGTTTATAGGATTTCTGCCAATTTCGCAGCGAAGCAAAGAACGGCTCCTGCCACACATCATTCAATGTCTTGCCGTCTCGGTAGGCATCATTGATATTGATCGGGGAGTAAGGCATGAACACGCAGGGACTGACTGTGCCATTCCAATCGATGTAAAAATAACCGCCACCGGTATCACTACCGGCAGAAAGGCATCCGTCGCAGACTGTGCCGTGGTTCCAGAAATCCGCCAGGAAATAACTCTTTTCTCGGATCAATTCCCAGGATTTATGCCACATCCACAGGCGCTGTTGCGGTGTTGGCATCAGATTCAGGGAAACGGATCTGCCGATTGGCATATAGTGGAATATCCAACTGTAGATCACTCCCTGCTCTTTATAGAAATAGTCCATGAATTCATCGGACAGGATTTCCTCAGCGTTTTCGCAGGTAGCAGTTAGCGACATGCCATAAGGAACGCCGGCTTTCCGCAAGCGGTCCATCCCGGCTACGACTTTGTCAAACACGCCTTCGCCACGACGAGTATCTGTCCTTTCGCGCCAACCTTCAAGCGAAAATGCAGGGGACAGGTTACCAATTTTCGCAAGGCGTTCAGTTGCTTTCTCGTCAATCAGGGTACCATTGGTATACATCATGAAAAAGCAGTCGTTATGTTTTTCGGCCATGTCGAATAAATCTTTGCCCTCAGAGCGATACGCCATGGGTTCACCGCCGCTGATGACAAAGAAACGAACACCCCACAATGTTTTTGCTTCCGTGATGATCCGATCAAAGATTTCCCAGCTTAGCTTTTCGTTGGTCATGATTCCTGCGTTGGCGTAACAGCCAGTGCATTGCAGGTTGCACGCTTTTCCCGGACTGATGACCATAAACGTTGGCGCATTGCTTCCCGTTTCTACCCGGAATTGTTCGGCAATGTTCCTGTTTTCTCCTTGCTTTAATAACAAATCTCTGCCAACAATATTCAATAAGGTGTGGATCACCTTATCAGAAAAATAACGATTCTCCAATGCCCGGTCCAGGGTATCCACAATCGCCAACCCGAAGGCAGCTTTGTCCTCATCAACGCCTGGAATGGAGTTATCACCCTGGTGTTTTATCCTCAGATCAGACATGATAGATTTCTTGAGGTTTTTCACAATCACCTTTCGCAAGGGTCGGTTTTGAATCAATTGCGGTCCAGACTGAACGAGTAAATTGGCAATTGGGCCAAGGGATGTTATCAGGTTTTGCGACGAAGTACTCATGGCTATCTCCTCCATTTATTCAATTTATTCAACTTTATTTATGGGGCCTGGATTACTTGAGAAGTGCCTCGTTCGAAATCAGGCCCCTATTCAACTGTTCTTCCAATTACCATACCTGTAAGTCACAACCCGTAAACTAAGAGCGTTCGCGATGATCTCTTTTCAGGACGTCGATTTCCACTGTGGCATTCAAGTGGAATTGGCTACTAGGCAACTGCTGACTGAGTCGACTTCGAGCCGAACCACTTGATCCCAGTCCAGACTGCGATGATGGCGCCGATCACCAGCGAGGTCCATAGCGCGCCTGGGATTGAGCTGAAGCCCAAAATGAATGGCGCGAGGAACACCCATATGGCCCCAATAAAGGCAGCCTTGTACCATTTGGCGATTCCGCAAACCAGCAGCGCGACGCCAAGGATCAGACTATTCCAAAGTGCTGCTTCGACGTTGCCAAAACCCAAAACAAGGGGAGAAATGCCGAGTAAGATACTGAAGATAATAATTGTCCATCTCATGGTTTTTTCCTTTCAAAAAGTCAAAGAGTGTGAAATATGATGGAAGGCGTCCAAATCTATCGCTTTGTAGGTCTTTTTCAGGTACTAAAGCTCTTTGTAGTGGACTAACACCACCTGTGATGATTGAGCAAGCTGTTTAATAAGCCATTGCCGCCTTCGGCAGTCTACGGTAACCAGCACCCGCCTTCCTGGGTCACGAGTGAGTGTCTCAAGAATGTTTTTTATTATTGTGTCATTTGCCTCCTTCCATTTTTTTTTAGCTGTTTGTCCACACAAGTTCAATTCCGCGGCACAGGTCAGATCACAGCAATGTGAGTAAGCAGCTGAGTTGATCGCGGCCGGGTGGTTGATGACTGCCCATGAAATTCGCTGCAAGCCATTGAGCGCGCGGATGGCCTGCGCCTTCAAGAAACGGTCAGCCGTGGGGATACCAAATTCTTTAAGCACGGACCCTCCCACCGGTATGATGACCATATTCGTACGCCGGCAAAGCGGAACGATCGTTTCGCGAATGGCACGGGGTGCAGCCGCTAAATTGCCGGACAACCAATCAACCCATTGGATTTCAGCACAAATCAGGTCCGGTTGGATCTCTAATATCAACCGGCGCAGCGGCTTTAGATCGTATTGAACCTCCTCGCCATGCAGATCGGCCAAAACGCCCAATACTGCGACCCGATTAGTTGGTTGATTGTTTGCTTCTGTCGTTTTCACAATCTCAGGATAGCCGGATCGAGACCTTCCGAAAAGCGTAAGGCTGCTGAACTTTATCCCAGCAAAACTACGGATAAGAAAAATCCTACGGGTGGCTGTCATCAGTAGGATTACGAATAGGACTGATAAATGATTGGGATCAGGGAAATTTATTCAAGACTGTGTTGTACGGCAAACAGGGCTGCCTCGGTGCGGCTGTGAACGTGAAGCTTTTCATAGATGTGGGCCAGGTGAGACTGCACTGTACGAACGCTGATAAACAGTCGTTGGGCTATTTCTCGATCGGTTAATCCCTGCGAAAGTTCGGATAAGATGTCTCGTTCCCGCTGCGTCAGGTCATCAGGTGTTGTCGCAATTGGTTTGCCTGGCTCTGCCTCTATATGTCGGAGAATCGCAGGTAACATGGAGGGATGAAGCGTGAGTTCTCCACGACTGACCGTATAGAGGACGCGGACCAGTTCATCCATATCAACCCCCAGCGGAAGATAACCGGTCGCTCCCGCCGCCAATGCCATTTGTACTCTCGCGTTTTCGATGTGGGGTGAAATCACAAGAATTGGGATATGAGGATGATCACCATTAAGCCTTTTGACGATGTCAGCGCACGAGCATTCTTCTCCGCCCCAACCATCAGCGACGATCACCACATCGGGGTGGAGCTCTGCAACGCCAGCAATCCCAGCCTCATCTTCTGCTGCATCTCCGACGACTTCTAAATCTTCATCTTGCTCGGTTAGAAGGATCAACCCTTCCCGGGCAAGCAACTGAGAGCAGATAATAAAAAGTCGGAGTTTTCCTTTTACTGGCTTTTTCATGCTTGTGCCTAATATTCTTGTTACTTCAAGGTAAAACTGGCAACATAGATGGCAAAGACTCGCGCAGACGAGCTAGAGAAATCGCCTTTTTGACAGCACCAATGTCAGCAGGGGTAACGCTGGTCTGTATTACGATTTCTTTCTCAGTTAATCCGTGGTTCATTCCCCATAGAATCGAGTCCAATTGTTCATAGGTCAACCCAATTGCGCTTTCGTTGGGCAGCCCAGCAGCCAGATCGCCTGAGGAAGGCTTATTCAAGATCCTTGCCGGTACTTCAAGGTGTTTTGCCAGCTCCCGAATCTGAGTCTTGTATAGATGTCGAAGTAGTTGGACATCGCTTGCCCCATCGCCATACGGATCGTAGAAGCTGACGCTCCACTCAGACCTGTCAGTCGTCCCTACCACCAGGCAGTTGTTTACCATAGCGTGGAAATACAGTGTAACCATCCGCTGGCGGACCTTCGTAATTGCAAAAGCATGGATGCGTCCCAACGGTTTCCAGAAGATCCAGCGAGCCATGCGCAGCCAGAAATTTGCTTTGGTGTTATAGAGCAATGCGATTCCCTCGCTGAAAGCGGATGGGGTGGACGACAGCCCGGAGATCCAACGAATACCACGCTCGATGAGCCGGCGGTCGCCTGCCTGTTCACTGGAAACCAGATCATATACGCTTAGCGTCTCCAATACAGATGAAATATTGATTTGAATGGTCTTCAGACCCAGGGTTTTTGTTACCAGTTCAGCATCGGCCATGTTTTGAGCATTCGTATCCCGCTCTGGAAGCATGTATGTAAGTACATGCGCTCGCCCAAGGGCGCGCACACATAGAAATGCGCAGGTGGTCGAGTCAAGACCACCACTTAACCCCAGAACCACGCCACGTTTACCCAGGCGGTGAACTTCGCTGCGGATAAATTGTTCGATTTCGCTGACAGCCTGCGCAGCATCAAAGTATAACCCTTCTTTAATGTTGAGCATTTCACCTCCCATAATATTCCTCTCGAATCCGACAGGGAATGGGATACTCCCTGCCGGACCGAGACACTGAAATGATTACGACCTCAGCATACGCAAACCGCTGCCGATGACGACAAACTCACTGATCTCATGAGCCAATACTGCGACAGGCAAGGTGAACCAACCACCCACTGCGCCGATGATGAGAACACTGATCACCACTGCCGAAAGTACCAGGTTCTGGTTGACGACGGATTGATTACGTTTTGCCAGGCGTAACGCGTAGGCCAATTTCTCTAGATCGTCGGCCATCAGGGCAACGTCAGCGGTTTCCAAGGCCACGTCTGTTCCCGCAGCTCCCATCGCAACACCCACTGTCGCTTCGGCCAACGCAGGGGCGTCATTGACCCCGTCGCCGACCATTGCCACGTGACCATAGCGGGCGGTTAGTTCGCGTACTTTGACTGCCTTATCCTCAGGTTTCAGGTCTGCATATACCTCATCGATCCCGAGCTCACGGGCAATCGCCTGGGCGGTACGTTCGTTATCACCGGTCAGCATGACCACTTTTTCAGCTCCAGCAGCGTGCATCGCATCAATGGCTTTCTGGGCATTGGGACGGATGTTGTCACGGATGGCAATCATGCCCCATGGGGCTTGCTCATCGCCTAGCAAAACTACCGTTTTACCTTCGCCTTGAAGGTGGTTGATATCATCCCAGGCGTGTTCCAAAGAAATTCCAAGCTTTGAGAGAAACAGGTCCGGGCTGCCAACATAAACTGTGTGACCATCCAGGCTGGCAGACGCGCCTGCCCCAGTTAAAGAGCGGAAGTCAGCCAGTTCGGCTGGTTGGACTCCCTGCGCCTCTACATATCGGACAATAGCTTGGGCCAGAGGATGGCTGCTGCGCCGTTCAATGCCGGCCGCCACCGCTAAGAACTCTTGTTGAGAATTTGTCAGCCGGTCCGGATTCTGGCGGAAGTGAACTACATCTGTTACCTCCGGTTCACCGCGCGTCAGCGTGCCGGTCTTATCCATCGCTATGACCTTCACCTTGGCTAGTTCTTCAACATACACTCCACCTTTGATCAGCACACCATTGCGGGCGCCAGTGCCAAGCGAAGCCACCAATGTAATCGGGATGGAAATGACCAGGGCGCAGGGTGCGGCTGCCACAATGAAGACAGTTGCCCGGATGATCCACATCGTCCAGTCTGTGCCGAAGAATAGCGGTGGTAAAATGGCAACCAGAATCCCAATGAGTAAAACGATGGGGCTATAGCGCGCGCCAAAACGCTCGATGAAACGCTGGCTTTTGCCTTTCTTTTCCTGTGCCTCTTCAACCATGGTGATAATGCGGGCGATCGTGTTATCGGCAAAGGTTTTGGTCGCGCGAACTTCCAAAGCGCCTTCCCCGTTGATGCTGCCGGCGAAGACCGTGTCGCCTAACAGTTTCTCCACAGGGACGCTTTCACCCGTTACTGGAGCCTGGTTGACGCTGGAAGCTCCAACCAGTACTTCACCATCAGTAGCCATAGATTGTCCCGGTTTGACGATGAATACGTCCCCAACCAACAGCTCTTCGACCGGGATCTCTAGCTCGCGGCCATCCCGACGAACCAGGGCTACCTTCGGGGCAAGGTCCATCAGAGCTTTAATCGCGGCGCGGGTTTTTTCCTCTGTATAGCCTTCAGCTGCTTCACTGAGTGAGTAGAGGAAGACCAACATGGCTCCCTCCAAAACCTCACCCATTGCCGAAGCGACCACCGCGGCGACCATCATCAACAATTCGATTCCGACCTTCCGCTCGAATATCAATTCTTCGATAGCCTCTCGACCAAAATAATACCCACCGATCACTATCGCGGCAATAAAAATAATGGTTGAAATAAGAACCGGAGCATCAGTCAGACCAATTAACCAGCCGGCCAAAAGCAGGACACCGGACGCCACTGAAGTTAATACTTTGGGATTTCGCCAGGGTTTGACCTGTTCGGCCATTTCCATCGCTTTTTGAGGCGGAAAACCCAGGTTATCCAATTTTTGTTTCAAAGCATTCGGATTAGTCTGGTCAGGGTCATAGGTCAGCGCGACTTTGGCAGATTTAGGATAAACCTTTAACCCTACGAGGCCTACAAAACCTGTTAACCCTCGTTCAATGTTGGCTGCGTCATGTTCGCAGTCCAAATTGCTTACACGTACTTCGATCTTGTTCGATTCCATAGTTTCTCCAATCAGGGTGAATTATCTGGTTTCTTCAACCAGGCTGATAACAATTTTTTCATTTCGTCAGTCTTCTCTTCAATGCTATAGACTGGGTAAAAATCGGATATGATTTGAAGTCGATGCCGCAGACGATTTTCAAGAAACTTTGGCCTATGACAAACACTCCTATACACTAAGATCTAAAAACCGGAGCGCTCCAATGCATCATCCAAATTCTTCTTAGTTCCCAATATATAATCGAGTTTTACCATCCTTTCTTCTCTAGAATATAAGGAGCATTTATTTCTGGTGGTTTCAATTCAATATGCCTTTTGCTTTAACAAAGTTTGCCGTGAAAAAGTACCATAGACCATGCGTTTCTTTCAAATGGAAGCCGGCTGCCTCAGCCATTCGCTGTACTGTGCTGCGAGACTGATAATGCGGGTCGGGAAAGATTTCCGTGATCGAAAGTATGCCGTTGGGTTTGAGCGCTGCATAGCACTGCTGGATGGCCGCCTCACGATCAGGGATTTCTCCCAGCACCGTGCAGAGGTAGACCAAGTCGAAACTCTCGGGTGGGAATTGCGGCTTGGAGGCATCGCCTAGTACAGCGATGAGATTGGATACTCCAGCTCGCGCTGCTCTGGCGTTCAACCGGACAAGCATCCCTGGCTGTATATCCAGCCCAACCACCTCGCCTCCTGGCTGCACCCGTTTTGCAGCCGGGATCAACAGACGCCCTGGTCCAGGACCAATCTCCAACACGCGCTGACCGCGTTTCAGACCAATGCGATCCAACGTGGTTTGCGTGCCCAGAACTCGATCCATCAGCGGCCCTTCCACCAACCCAGACATCCAGGTTGGGCAAGGAAGTGAGCGCTGGCGACTGATCCGACGCCAGATCAAGCTCACCCCGACCAGGGTCAGGATGGATAGTAATAGGATCCTCAACATTTTCATGCCTGCTGCTCCTTATCTGGGGATTTGATGCTCAATATAGTCCACATCAGAATGGCGGTCCCCACCACGATGAAGCTATCTGCCAGATTAAAGGTCGGCCAGCGAACCGTGCTAAAGCCAAAGTCCAGGAAGTCTGTCACTCGACCATCTGCAAGGCGGTCAGCGAAATTTGCCACCGCACCTCCAAGGATCATCCCGATGGGTATGTGCATAGCAGATGGAAATTCACCGCGGCGTAACACCCCTACGAGCCAGATGACTAAACCACTAATGATGATGCCAGTGACGATGATAGGAAATGTCCCACCGTTGGCGAATAAGCCGAATGCCACACCCGTGTTGAAACCGAGTGTCAGGCGAAAAGTCTGACCCAGGATTGGAATGGGCGAGGTCAATGCTTGCTCAGCCCAAGCCTTTGTCAACCCATCCAGAAGAAGGGCAATGATAAAGGTAGCTAAAATTCGAAGACCCGTTTTCATCCTATACTTGTTCCTGACTTATATCGCGCGGGAGGTTATATCGAGTGCACTCGTATATTCCACGGGCGACATCGGACAATAAGGATTCGGCCGTTGCCAACAGGTCGCCGACACGGTCGTCGCTAAGCCGATAGAGCGCATACTTCCCTTGTTGTTCAGCGGCGACTAAACCGCATTCGCGCAGACAGCGCAAGTGGTTGGATGTGTTGGATTGGCTCATCCCCGTGATCGCGACAATTTCGGTAACGTTCAGCGGTCCATTCTTCAGCGCCTGCAAGATGCCTAGACGGGCCGAATCGCCGAAGCCGCGAAAAAGCTTAGCCTGCAATTGAACGCTTTCCGCATTTGCCACTATTTGCATGGAATACTCCTTTTACATTTATGTATCATAATATGATGATATATTATTCGATTCAATAATTTTTGTCAAGAGCACGATCAATTTTTAGCTAAACAGTTTTTATATTTCACTCAGACCACTCTTGACAGAAAAACCTAATTGTAATAATATAAATTATAGTTGAGCAATTATTCAACAAATAGGTGATGTCATGGCCGAAAACTCTGAAAGTAAATGTAGTGTAGATGAGCATACCGCTGAACGTATAGCAAGTTTATTTGAGTCATTAAGTGATCCAACTCGCGTTCGAATTATTTCCGCTTTGGTTGATGGAGAAGTCAACGTGGGTGATCTCGTCCAAATCATTGGATTAAGTAAATCGGCGATTTCTCATCAACTCAGAGGGTTACGGGATAAACGCGTTGTACGGGCTAGAAAACAAGGGAGACAAGTATTTATTTCACTTGATGATGAACATATCAGCGAGTTGTTCAAACGTGGTCTGGACCACGTCTGCCATGAATAATATTCGAATTCCTCATAATCTCATAATTATCCTTCTATTAATTCTGATTACGCTAAGCGTTGGTGTTCATTTTCTCCACGATTTACAATCTAGGCATGCAGACATCTTGGGAATAAGTTCGGGGTCGTGCAATGGAGCCCTGCATTACGGAATTTTTACCGGTATGATCCCTACAATGTTTCTCATTGCATTACTTGTAAAGGATGAATCTGCCAGTTGGTTTTTCCTCCGGACAAGTACACTTTCAGTTTTCGTGCCTCCTCCTATCCGATAGTAAAACTCCCAATGTAGTGATGAATTTGCGCTATTTAGCGTGGCTAATTTTACTTGTGCTTTCGCTTTTCAAGATGAACGATTTATTAAGGACAAACCAATGATAGAAAAAACGGTGGAAATCTCGCTGCCATTATTACTGCCAGAAATTCAAGATGCTTGCGATCACTGTATTGACCGGTTGAATGCCCGCTTGCAGGCCCAAAGAGGTATTCTCCAAACACACCTGCATTTGGATCATGATCCGGTTGATTTATGCATCCATTACGATCCTAATTTGATTTCGCTAGCTGCAGTCAAACGTATTGCTGAGGAGGCTGGATCGGAATTGCGCAATGGTTACCACCACGAGCAAATTCCCTTTACAGGACTTGACAGCGCTGATTCAGCCACCATGATCTCCAAAGAGCTCGAAGGCATGGATGGGATGCTCCATGCTAGCGTGAGTTATGCTGCAGGGTTCGCAATTGTCGCATTTAATACGAAAAAAGTTTCCCTTGAACAAATCCAACGCACCATGCGTCGTTTTGGAGCTTATCCAATATCAAAGCCAGCGGTGAAAGAGGAAAAAGAACCTCATGTTCATGAACATGAACATGAGCACGACCACGGTACCGCGCCATCCTTTCTTCCACATTGGCTTCAAGAACGCTGGACCCTGTTCCTTATCGCTATAGGTGGTGTATTCCTCCTAATTGGTTGGGTCGGGCAGCAATTTCTCCACTTACCAGCAACCGCTGCCTTGATACTTTTTCTTCTTTCTTACGTTGCCAGTGCATACGATATTGGACATCACGCCATTCCGGCACTATTAAAAGGTAAGTTTGACACTGATGTGCTGATGTTAGCTGCCGCCGTTGGCGCTGCTTTCCTGGGAGCATGGGCTGAAGGCGCTTTCCTGCTCTTTCTGTTTGGTTTGGGGCATGCTGGCGAACATTATGCATTGGATCGTGCACGTAATGCAATTAACGCTTTAGGCGAATTGATGCCCAAGACAGCACAAGTCCGACGTGGCGACCAAATTATTGAAGAACCAGTTGATCAGCTCTCCATTGATGACATGGTTGTTATCCGACCTGGTGACCGTATTCCAGTGGATGGGCTGATTGCCCTGGGTGAGAGTTCTATTGATCAAAGTCCTATCACCGGAGAATCCGTCCCTGTTCAAAAGGGTGTCGGTGATGAAGTGTTTACCGGAACGATTAACCAAGACGCTGCCTTGGAAGTAAAAATCACTCGGCTCGCAAAAGATAATACTTTGAGTAGAGTCATGAAAATGGTCGCTGAGGCACAAGGTCAGCAAAGCCCTACTCAACAGTTCACTGATCGATTTACCGCCCGTTTTGTTCCAATTGTGTTGATTTTAGTTGTTCTTGTTGCAGCCGTTCCTCCTATTGTGGGGTGGATGCCGTTCTCAGATAGTTTTTATCGGGCTATGCTGCTGCTAGTTGCTGCTTCACCTTGTGCATTAGCCGTTGGTACCCCAGCATCAGTCTTGGCGGGAATCGCTCAGGCTGCACGCAATGGTGTATTGATAAAAGGTGGTGTACACCTGGAAAACCTTGGACGACTAAACGCGATTGCCTTTGATAAAACGGGAACGCTCACTCAAGGAAAATTTCAGGTTACTGATGTCATACCTTTTAATGGTTCACGATCGGAAGATGTATTAAGCCTTGCAGCAGCTGTTGAACAACAATCCAATCATCCGTTAGCATTAGCAATCGTTCAAGCTGCACAAGGGCAAAATTTGATTCTTCCTTTAGCGAATGGCTTGGAAAATATTCCAGGGCGTGGAGTACGAAGCCAGGTGGGAGGACAACCGGTATGGTTAGGTTCACTCAAACTATATGAAGAAAACGATGGAATTCTCATCGATGAAATCATTCGACAAACAGTAACACGGCTGGAAATCGCTGGTCGGACAACAATGACAGTAAGCAACAATGGTTCATTTATTGGTGTTATAGGATTATCAGACGTGGCGAGACCTGGCGTTTCTGTGGTTCTTGCAAGGTTGCGAAACTTAGGTGTGAAGCACTTAATCATGCTCACGGGGGATAATACAAAAGTAGCCCAACAGATTGCGCAAGAAATTGGCGTCACAGATGTAGAAGCAGAATTAATGCCAGAAGACAAGCTGAGTACGATTCAGCGTATGAAAAAAGAATTTGGAGCAGTTGCAATGATCGGGGACGGCGTAAACGATGCCCCAGCGCTTGCCACCTCTACGGTTGGAATTGCAATGGGAGGTGCTGGAACAGCCGTCGCTCTCGAAACAGCAGATGTAGCTCTTATGGCTGACGATCTCGGTAAACTTCCATTCGCAGTAGGTTTGAGTCGAACCAGCCGCAAAATTATCCAACAAAACCTAGCCATCTCATTAGGAGTTATATCGCTACTGATCCTTACCTCAGTATTTGGTTTGGTGCAGCTCAGTTGGACAGTAATAGCCCATGAAGGTAGTACGATCCTGGTGGTGATGAATGCACTTCGCTTGTTGAGGTACAAAAATGGATGACCGACTTAACCTGAAGATCTATCGGACTTGGGCGCCAATCTATGATTTTGTGATGCGACCGGTATACGGGGCAGCTCGCCGACGCGCCATCGAACTTCTGAACCTCCAAGTCGGTGAAAAGGTTTTACTCCCTGGTGTGGGGACTGGATTAGATCTCCCCCTACTCCCATCAGGTGCCCAAGTCACCGGGATTGACCTCACTCCGGCTATGTTAGAGAAAGCCCGCGCAAAGTCAAATGATAAGGGAATGATCTTTGCTGTTATGAATGCCCAAGCCCTTCAATTTCCAGATGACACTTTCGACGCTGTAATCTTAAACCTTATCCTCAGCGTAGTGCCTGATGGTGCAGCCGCATTTGCTGAAGCCTGGCGGGTTTTGCGCCCAGGTGGTCGTGTAGTGATTTTTGATAAGTTCTTACCGGAGGCAGTACAGCCTTCGATATTCCGTAAATTGCTTGCTTGTGCAATCCGATCCATCGGCACAGACCCGAACCGACGATTGAGCGACATAATGTGTAATATACAAGGTTTGATTTTGGAACGTGACGAACCAAGTTTGCTAAATGGGCAATACCGACTAATCCTCATTCGGAAGCAGAGAAATATTTATTCATGAAACTCACTTTCTTCGAGTTAATCTTAAGTGGTTATATGGCTTGAGAGCATTCATTGTATGAGGAATCTTATTTAGTGTACACCGTCATGGAGGTGTCCTACTAGACCGACGGCGTACAGTCTGCGCTCCCTATTTTTATTGTTTATCTACCGACCCGTTGCCAAACAGAATACCTATGACAAATATGGAGATTTGTTGCAACCCGTGTTTTGAGTCCAGAAAAAGACAGATCTCTGCTGTCTTTTTCTGGACGACAGCGATTTCGAATATTATTGCTTTTAACTAATACCGCGATGGCTTTAGAAAAAGTGGTTATTGCTTACGGAAATCACTGCAATACCGAAATAACTTCAAAGAAGCCAAGTATGATTTGGACGTTGGACACCTGGTACTCCAATCTTTTTTGGACAACGAAACCATTTATAGGTTGGTGATGTTGGTCTGCAATTTGTTATTGTTGTTCAAGATGGACATTGCCAATGGAATGGAATACCGACAGCACATCAAAATGTTCAAACCAAATAAAATAGTTCTAGCTGGTTAGATCACCGGAATAGCAAGATGTGAATAATTGAAACTCTCAACAAATTACTCTTTTCAAGAATTCTATGCAAAAACCCATTCCTGAACAACACACATCTATTGTGTCCCAATCTGTTCTTTATACTTAAGTTAAGCAGAGAATATCATTTCTAACATCCCATTTTATAAAATGGGATGTTAGAAACCGGAGAATAAAGGGCTTTATTTTAGTGAATTCATCCACAATCATCACCCTTTTGGGGCGAGAAAAATGGTATGAATATCTGGTATGTAATTTCGGTCTATATACTATTTGTTTACGGCTGCTTCCAGAGCGGATATTAAATCACCTTCCACCAAGACGCCGTTAATTGTAAAAGAGGGGGTTTGGTTAATGCCAGAATTCGTTGCAAATTCATTGTCATCCATCACGTCTTGATAGTGTTGTGCTGATTTGAGACATGTAGTGAAGGTGTCCATTTCCAATGAAAGGTTCTCAGCGAAAGCCAACAATCTTTTTTCACTGAAAGCTCCTTGGTTCTCACCTATTTGATTTGCAAACAGGTAATCACGATATTCCCAAAATTTTCCCTGATCATTTGCACAATAAGCAGCTTCAGCGGCTTTTATGGATTCATCATATGGATTGTCTTTTACAAAACTGCCTACAAAAGAAAATGGTGAAAATGAATAAAAAACTTTACCAGTATTAACATAACTCTGTATGACATCAGGTTCTGTGTTTGACCAATATGATCCACAACCTGGGCATTGGAAATCACCAAACTCAACCAATTTTACCGGTGCGTTGGGATCTCCCATGGATAATCCCTCAGTTATCGTGGCGGAATGGAAGGTTGGTTTTATTACTTCGGCAACGGGTTTGTAGGTGGATAAAAATATTACGCCCAGTACCACTACTGCCAGCACTCCTATAATGATGAATGGAGTGAGGTCTCTGCGTTTCTTTTTACTTTTTCGACGTTTTACTTCTTTGTTGTTTACCATTTAGTCCTCCTGTATTTCAAGAATTTTTCAAAAAGGATGAAGTATATCCATAAATCTGACAAGTGAAGCGCGAGTTCTCTAAATTTGATAGAAAAAACCGAGTTTGATTCTCCAGTCAAGTCACCGCCAAACCTTTTAAGAAGTGCAAGTGAAGTAACCTAAGTGTTTTGTGTATTAACAGAAATTTACTAAATCCCTTTGCGAAGGAAATAGTCAAACACTTCAGTGGTCAAGTTCGAACTGAAATGTTTCTTTTGGATAAAATTAAGCCCCACCAGCCCCATAAAATTCGGGGTCGGTTGGGGTTTTACCAGAAGGATCCCACACATAAACGGTATCGCCCATTCTCGCCCAATTAAATAACCAATGTGAATCTGCAACAGAGAGGTTTACACAACCGTGTGAACGTTGATACCCAAAAAGGGTATGCCAGTAAGCGCCATGGAGCGCACGCGCCTGATCAAAATACATAATAAAAGGCACGTCTTCAAGATAGTAATAATCGGATCGATCAGCCTCAAATGCGCCGCGCATATACTCATTTTCAATCATTCTATAAATCTGGAACACCCCTGGTTGGGTGAAGAAGGGGTCCACTCCCGTAGCGACAAGGGTGGCATACACGATTTTGTCACCTTCATGCACCAGCAATACTTGTTCATAAAGGTTAATCTCTATCCAACGTTCAGATTCAACCCCTGCTGGTTTTTTGTAATTAGGGATAACCCTGCTCAGAGAACGGTGGTTGATCCATTCATCCGGGCCAATCATCAGCCACTCAAGTTCCCCATCCATTTCAGAGGCATACACATTGACTACATTGTATCGGGAATATACATTACCAGTTACTGGCGCATTGATAGAGGGACCTGTGCGGGATTCTGTCTGATCAAGCACCCAGCCAAATGAAACGCTAGGATTTTCTTTAAATTCATAGCCTTGAAAGAACTGCACTCCTACTTTACTGATATATTCTTTGTTGATCCATTTTCCATTGGCAATCTTGTAGTACAAACCTTTTTCCGTTTCCATTTTGTCATACAAAGAAACATATTTTATCCGACCTATGGGTAATTTTTTACTGATCCGACCGGCAATGATATCTTCAAGCGAATCGTACATAGGGACTTCATCATCACTTACTTTGGCGTAAGAAAAAGGAACATCGCCGAGGCTAGCTGGGGGGTTGGCTACATATAATGGAGCTGCAGGAAACGTGATTCCTTGTTGGGCCAGTTTGTCCAATTGCTGGGCTGGACCTGCCATCAGGCAGTCTTGGGCACTAAAAAGGTCGCTTTCGCCGGGGATGCACAATCCTTCTCCAGAATAGGTATTATTAGGCAACTCATATGCCTGTGCAGTCTTTGTGATGTTTATTAAGTTATGAATTGCGATAATGAACAATAAAAATAAGGTTTTCATAATAATTTTTGTCAATGTAAATCCTTTTCTAAATCAGATGGTACTCACTCTTAATTTCATGTGGAAAATAATAATTCTAATGACGCGAGTCGAAAATTGTTGTTGGGGATATGTGTAGAATATGTATTTATAGAACAACTTTGGTTCATTTTTATCGCCTTATTTTCTCAAAAATAATACCAAGGAATACAAATAGCTATACCTTTACGAATAATCTTCATAAACCTATCCATTTATTCTTGACACATACAAATCAATAGCCTTGTTGATGTAAAAATGCTCTAACTCTAATTATGGCAAGAAACTCCATGGATTCACTAGTCCACCTAATTTGCGGATTTCGAAATGCAAGTGAGGACCAGTTGAATTACCTGTGCTTCCTGATGATCCAATGAAAGTTCCCTGGTATACACTAGAACCACAAGTCACTGAAACTTGATTTAAGTGAGCATACAAAGTTTGGTAGCCATTACCATGGTCAATCATCACCATATTTCCATAACCAGAATTATTCCATCCAGCATAAACTACCAAACCACTATCTGAAGCATATATCGGAGAACCCAATCCAGATGCGATATCCAATGCTAAATGCCCAGACCAAAAGTCATTTCCTGATAAATAATCGTTCACGCCAGGCCATATAAAAGATCCTGTTCCATATGCACCATCATTAGTCTCACATCCGCCAGGTCCCGCCATCATTTTTGTAACTCCTGAGTTTTTTCTAGGAATTGTTGGCATGACCCAAGAAACCATTTCTCTTTTACCATCAGGAATCATGATAAAAATACCTTCATTAATTTGTAAATTGTCTTGGTCGAATCCATTTTCTGGCCATAGCAATATTGAAGAAGGTTTGACCTTGAATTTTGCTGCTACGTCCTCTATGGAATCACCGGATTTCCATTCATAATAAATACCATCTGTAGGTGGAATTTTTAAGGTCATTCCGATGGATAATAACTCAGGGTTATCTTTTAATGTTTCATAATTTGCCCAAAGAATAGTTTCTGGTAAGAGATTAAAATCTTTCGAAATTTTAAAAATGGAATCTCCCTTTTCGACGGTATATTCGATCAACGTGTGTCGCTGGTATGGGTCCGAAATTGTTCTTAATAAGGGCGTCCGCCTAATGCCCTCGTAATAACTCGCAGTTGAAAAGATGGATGATATTTTTCCAGATGAATTTTGTTCAACTATATTTTTAAATAATAACTTCTTTAACCTGAATGAACCTTCCATACCAAAAACTGGAGTCCCCCGAAGGACACTAGTCAAAATCCACACCACACAACAAATTAAGATTATTGTACCTAGCCCACCCAAAACAATCAATTTTGTTGTTGGTTGTTTGTTTATATGTAAGAGTTTTTTTTTCATAAATCACTTTCGCAAGGTAATTCTTTTTAGTTCAAGGTCGATTTCAGCTTAGTTTTATCAAAACGACCTTGAACAAAAAAGATTTATAAGATTAATTACCCGGATTTTTCTAAATAATTTAGAAAATTAATCCATACTTGAAAGCAATTCTAGGATTTTTTCTCTTAATATCTCATATTGGTTTCCTTCATCAACAAGTTCCCCATTTACAATAAGTGATGGAGTACCTCTCAACCCTAGATTTTGAGCTTCCAAAGTTTCAGCTTTAACTTTGTCAGAAAATTTACCAGACGCAAGGCATTCGTTGAATTGTTTTGTTTGTAGACCTAATTCATTAGCAAATTTCTCTAAATTCACTTTTCCGAATGTCCCGATATTTTCACCTTCCTGAGAAGAATACAGTTTTTCGTAATACTCCCAGTATTTTCCTTGTTCATTGGCACACTCAGCTGCTTCAGCGGCCCAGAATGATTCCTCACCAATGAATTGGAAACTACGAAAGACGAAACGAACCTTGCCTGTTTTTACAAATTCTTCCACTAATTTCGGTTTTTCAGTAGAAGCAAATCGTCCGCAAGCAGGGCATTGATAATCCCCATATTCAACAACTACAACGGGGGCGTTTTCATTTCCTAGGCTTTTATCTAAACTGACAGTTGATGTATCACTTATGGTTGAGTCAGAGGTGTTTTTTTGTTGTCGTAGCACTAAGACAACCATCCCAATGAGGAACAATCCTATTACAATCCCAGCTATCCATTTACTAGTTATGTTTTTCTTGCCTTCATTTGTTTTTGATTTCTTTTTGTTAATTTTTGACATTTTTCACACTCCAAATATTATTTTTTTATAAAACCCAGAATAAAAGGGCTAACCCAATGAGTGCCATCAATCCACCTGTGATCCCACGTACTTTATGAGAAGATGCCCGCTCCCATGCTTGAATCTTTGCCCCCATGACGGGATTTATTGCAAGGATCAAGATGACAACCAATGGCAAAATAAACATAAGGTTATACAGCGCCAGGTATCCAAATCCTTCCCAAAAATTGGTCTGGCTACCCAGCAACCCTAAAATAGCAACGTATGGTCCCCCAGAGCATGGAAAACTCTCTAATCCCATCAGGGTACCTAATACAATAGTTGCGGGCAAAGTTGCGCGATACATCCAATTTTTTAGACCCTCTTTACCAATTTCGGGAACTTCCAACCGAATTGGGAATTTTGGAAACACAGCACCAAGTAGGTTTGTTACTCCAAATAGGATTAGCAGGGCTGCCCCTAATTGACCCAGCCAATGGCCTTGCACAAGAGTGGTCGCGCGAAGTAATCCCAGACCTACTAAAAAATAAACGATGTAGATACAGGCAATATAGACCAATCCCATGCGTGCAATGGCTTCTCTTCTTTTTCGGATCGTAAATAAAAATGTGATGAAAAAAAGCAGAATCGCCATCGCACAGGGGTTAATCCCGTCAACAAGCCCAGTTAATAGTACAGCTGGAAGTAGCTTGCTTTTGGTCCCGACGATACTTGCGTTTTCAAAAGATGCTTGGTTTGCCTCAAACCAGGTCAAGTAAGTAGTGATGGGTTCATTGACTCCGTAAGTCTGCAAGGGGCCAGCAAATGCCCAAGCCTTGTATCCATCGCTCTCGCCCTCTTCACTGTAAATCAAGACCTGATCGGGGAGGTCTTTAGCAGATAGTAAGTCCTCGACCACATTGCGGGGTGGCTCACCCTGTAAGATAATTTGACCATTATCGATGAATGTGGCCAGGTGACTCTGTAGCTCGAGAGATACGCCTAATGAATCATTCAACTGGTTCAATTCAACCCTGTTCTCACGCTGGTTGATATAGTCCTTTCGAATCATCTCCACATTGTTGGCAAGGAAGATTTCTTGTAGCTCTCCATTGATATAAGTGGCGCATTCATCACAAGCTTCGTTGTAATAGACCACAGCCTGTCGACCATCGCTTTCAGCCTTGACCGGCAAAGTAAAGAGGATGAGCGCAAAAAGGGTAATGGAAATTAATAGAAGTTTTTTCATATACGTTTCAATGTCCATTCTTAGCAGCAAGTTAACACTTTAGGCAACTCGCCGTCGGCGAGTGGTCCAAAGGGATTCCCATATAGCCGAATATTGATAATCATCGTCTGATTAGCCGATGTTTCGATGCCGGCATTAATTAATTCAGATCGTAATGTTTCTCCATTTGGATCATGTCCAATCGGGCAAACGATCCGGCAGGTACGACATAAGGTGCATTGATAAAAGACCAGGGTCTGAAGACCTGCACAGTCCAGCATCACCCGACCACGGGGGCTGTATTCTTCCTGTCGTTGGATCTGGAACACCGGACATGCCTCACGACAAAGTCCGCACTCCGTGCAGTCAGGGTTTTCGGTAAGGTCAATCAACATAGCTTCCCTCGGTTGAAAATATGCTGTGGATCGAACTGCCTTTTTAGCGCTAGGACTTCTGCCTTCAATGCCTCACTTGCCCAATGCCGCTTTTTCAGCCCCATCCCATGTTCTCCACTGATTTGCCCACCGGAGGCAGAAACCCGGTAATACAGCTCCGCAATGCGCGCATCCTCCCGCAAAAATCGGGGATGCAGGATACCAACCCCAAGATGGCCGAAGACGGGAATATTTTGCACCATCAGCCAATCCAGGTTGTCTTCCAGAGCTTCGGGAGGAAACTGGGGATCCTCGGAAATGGGGAATCCCGCCTGCGTTAATCGGGCAGACAGGCTTTCTCGCGCTCCCCACAGGTTTACCATTTCGGCAGGGTCACGAATCTCCCCTTCACCACTATAGTACTCGGCCAATACACAATGTCTTGCGGTCCATCCGACCAACCCAGCCGCATGGGGATTGAGGTATTCCAACGCGGAAAGGGCAGAATTCGTTTTCAATTGTTTTACTTGCTCTAACATGTCTGCTAAATGTTCAAATGAGAATAGGGTGAGCGAGCGACTCTTGGGAATCTCTGTCAGGCGGAGCGTGGCCTGTACTATCATCCCTGTGATCCCTTCCCGACCAGCGAAAGCATTCCGGTCGCCGACAGACAGTCGCTGAATCTCACCCTTCCCATCCACCACAACCACTTCTTCCACCCAATCACTCATCCTGCCGTAGCGGACAGCATGCAGTCCGGCAGCATTTGTAGCAATCATTCCACCAATCGTCGCTGAGCGGTGACTCCCAGGAATGACCGGTAAAAACAATCCAGATGAGCGAAGATTAAGGTTTAGTTGATCCAACGGAACGCCAGCCTCAACAACTACATGCTTTAATTGAAGGTTTAAAACATCGATATGCCGCAGACGTGCTGAATCGACAACAACCGAGTTTTGCGGTGTTGATCCACCACACAGGCCTGTGCCGGCACCGCGTGGTACCAAGTCAACTCCAGTTTCTGCAGCCCATTGAGCTAGACGGACAATATCGGTAACTGTTTCTGGCCAGACGACCGCCCGACATTCTCCTTGAATTCGAGAGGCATCCCGGCTGTAGGCAATCCTTGTTTCTTCGCGATTGGACACCTGGGTTGGTTGGAATAAGGATTCAAGCTGATCCATAATTAGCACCCCTCGTCCCCATCTTGCAATAGGGTTTCACTAAATTCCATCACCTGGACATCGCTGGCATTTTCCTTGAAATGTGCATAACACAAAGGGCAGGCCGTGCATAATCGACCATTATTCACCTGAGCCAGGCGCGCTTGAGCAATTGCATTTGCCAGGTCGGGATAGTTCGATTTGACGCCGCCTCCTGCACCACAGCAAAGGCTCATTGTTCGGTTATCAGGTAGTTCAACTACTTGCCAACCTGCCTGATCCAGGAGACGCCGCGGCTCTTCATAAATATCCGACCAGCGGCCAAGATGACATGGATCATGATAGGTTATCGGAAGCTTCACATCCCGCTCGAGTTTTGAGCGAGAGGAAAATATCTTTTCGGACAGTACTTGTGTGGTGTGATACACATCCAACTGATATTCGTTTTTCAAGGTGTGGTAGCAGCCCGGACAGTTGGTGATTATTTTATCTATGCTGAAGCGAGCAAAGGTTTCGAGGTTCTTTGCTTTCAACCGTTCGAAATCCTGACGGTACCCTGCCCGCCTGACGGGACTGCCACAACATTGAAGCTCACCAGGTAAGATAATGAAATCGATATTAGCCCGCCTCAGCAATCGTTCGTACCGCTCCTGCACTTCGGGTAAAGCGTAGCGGGTGACGCAGCCCGGATAGTACAGGGTATTTCCACCGCCTAATTTCTTCAACCACTTTTTCAACATCAGGCTAATCTCCTGGTTTGTGGATAGTGACACGAAATTCCGCTTCCGCTTCTGGTTTTTCCGGATCATTGCTACGCAGATAGATAATGCGCTGGATATCGCCAAATAAATTGTCTTCAGCCGGATCAAACTTAACTCGTAATTCAGCTGATTCGCCGGGCGGTATGGTGTTCTTTTCCAACTCGGCGGTTGTACACTCACACGAAACGCTTACTTTTTCAATAACCAGGTCTGCGTTACCAGTATTCTTGACTGTGTAAACCAGATCAATCAATTGTTGAGGTTGAGTTCCCAGATCTTGTAAAGCGGGTTCTATGCTAATCTGTGGAGCCTTCCCACCACATGCTGTCAGAATCCCGGTTAGCAGTATTAACAGGAAGAGCAAAGTTATACGTATGGTAGATTGTTTTTTTTGTAGAGTGATCATAGTGTCACCTCTTAAGAAATTCTAAGGACTTGTATCCACCGGGTAACCGGCGTTCTGCCAGGCTCGAAAACCACCAAGAATAGGGGTAACCTTCTTGAAGCCGTTATCCAAGAGAATTCGCGCCGCACGGGCGCTTGATTCTTCTGACGGTCAGGTACAGTAGGTAATGATCCAGGAATTAGGATCGAGTTCTTTTAGCTGACTTTCCTAATTTGCAAGCGGAAAAGAGAAGGAGCCAGGAATGTGTGTTTCTTCATAAGCGCTACGGTCTCGAACGTCAATGAATACAGTTGAGCCTGTATTGTTGGCCAAAAGAGCTTCCTCTAAAGATACACGCGTCACCTCTGGAAAAGATTCTTCTTCGGATAATAGGGGTCGAGGCATCGAAGTCTGACTGCGAGTTTGGTTACCAAGTAATATAGCTGTAAAGAGGATAATTATCCCTATACCGATCATTAGCAACTGCAAAATCGGATTATTTTTCATAAAATCGTTACCTTACTTTTGAGAATGGGTCATTAGAAATTGAGGTCAAAAAAGGACATTATTCCTTTCCTGACAATTCAAATAGAAAATAATCGAAACCAAGCCCCTATTGAATTATCAATAGGTTGTTCGAACCCGATTAATTTAGTTTTATTAGGCTATTGGAGGGTGGTGAAAAGTAAACAGATGTCCAAGTGCAATTAACTGATTATCTTTTATCGCATTGCTGATGTAAGTATTAGAATTAGCAACGACTAATTGAGGTAACCAAACACCCACCTGCAAAGTGCAAACCAAGCAATCGGTATCATCAGCCGAACCAGGATTTTCTTGAACCGTGCAACAGGACGAAGGCGCAGTTATATGACCAGCTAAATTGATGGCAGTAAGTAGTAAAAGTATGATTAAAAGGGATCGTTGAACTGTTGTAACCATAGATTGAGAAAAGTGTACCTTGGTTTTATTGCTATGTCAAACCTCAGGTGTAGGTTTACAATACAATCCAAAGGAGCTTGGATTTTTACTTGCTTTTTTGGAGAAAATATGCTAATATGCTGATTAGCGTATAATTATACCAAGGAGGCTATTATGACTTTCGGACAATATATCGCCGAAAGCAGGAAAAAAGCGGGGCTCAGTCAAAAAGATCTTGCTGAACGGTTACGTAAAGAAGATAGTCAATCAATATCTGCTCAGTATCTGAACGATATTGAGCATGATCGACGCAATCCACCAGGGGAATTTTTACTTTTACAAATATCCTCCGTATTAAATCTTTCGCTTGATTATTTACGCTTTCTATCAGGAACCTTGCCAGACGATATAAAAACACAAAACCATCAACCGGAAGAAATCGAGAATGCTTTTAAAGCATTTCGTAAAGTTCTAAAAGGGAATAATGATGAAATGGGTTCGTGATAATACAGGTCGATTTCCCCAGCGTCCCTATTATGATGCGCTCGAACTAGATTCTGAGTGTGAGAATTTAATTTCATCATTTCTTATAGAAAAATATGGAAAAGTTGAATATCCGGTTTCAACAAATGACCTGACAATATTAATCGAACAAAAAACATCTGAACTTGATTTATACGCAGATTTAAGCAATGAGGGAAATAATGTTGAAGGAATGACAGTTTTTTCTCATAAGGCACTCCCTCGTGTTTTGATATCAAATTTCCTTTCCACATCAAGCAACCATGCCAATCGATTGCGTACAACATTAACCCATGAATTTGGGCATGTAGTTTTCCATAACTTTATCTGGTCATTTGAGCAACCCAGTCTTTTCAAATCTAATTCAGGGGATCTAACAATAAGATGCAATCGAGATACTATTTTAAATGCTCGCGATGTTGATTGGTTAGAATGGCAAGCTGGCTATGTCTCAGGAGCTTTTTTAATGCCATTGTCTTCAGTAAAAGAAACAGTCCATCGAATCAATAAAGATACTAATACATTCGGAAAGGTATCATCAGTATCTGATGTCGGAAAGAAAATGATCGCACAAGTCCAATCGGTCTTCCAGGTGTCAGAAGATGCTGCTCGTGTTCGTTTGTTGAAATTAGACTATTTACAGGAAGGAAAGACAGTTGCCCAATCAATGAATCTATTTTAATAGGATATAGTTGACTTTTTTTTCGAATCGTGATACGCTAATCAGCATATCAGCTAATCCGCTAAATACGTTAGATCGATAACTACTATGAACTATATCAAAAATAAAAGAAGTAAATATTCAATAAGCAGAGGAACCAAATGACAGTCAGATACAACTATGTTTTTCCAATACCCGAATCAGACGATGTGTTTGACGAAATGGTTCGTGATGCTTGTTCAATCGAGTGGAATGATCCTACGACTCAACGAAATGGGAGGAGTGGACAATCTCAAAATGGGTTGGATGTATTTGGTTACCCAAACGGACCAGCTGGTCGATGTCGGGGTGCACAATCTAAGCTCCGAACTAAAGGAAAGCAATTAAACAAGGGGGAAATCGATGATGAAATAAAGAAAGCAATATCGAGTCCTCTGAATCCAGATCAACTCATTATTGTTACCAGTACAGGTCGGGATACTAGTTTACAAGCGTATGTTGACCACGTATCTAGAGAGCAAACCAAAAAAAATAGCTTTCCTGTGAAAATATGGTTTTGGGATGATTTGCTCGAGCGATTGTTAGTTGACCGGCAATTTTTACTCAAATACTACAAGGATTTACTTGGATCGGTTACAAATCTTGCCGAAGCAGAAGCTCTGGTTGATAAGCCAATATACGCTCTAATCGAAACCTGTGGTGATACATCTAAAAATCCATTAATTCTTGAACGAGAATTGCGGATGAGGGGAGTTTTAACTTATAGGGATCGAAATCAAGTAATGATAAATGGATTTGGTCCAGATGGTGTCGTATGTATTTACCCTGAAATAAATGGGAAATCAGATGATTTGGTGATGCAATTATTTACAAGTGTGGTTAAGAGTTATGAAAGCAGTAGCTGCCCGATTTTCGCCATACTTCCCGTTGTATTCATTACGAAATTTCAGGAATTCTATTTACAAGAAAATGGGAATATTTCCAAAATTCACATTCACTCATTGATTCCAACAGCCATCAACAACAGTAAACCAATATTCAAGGAGTTGCTCACATATGGATATAGGCGTCGAGGTTCCCTACCAATAATCGATGTCTGCTGCCGTTCGATGAAAAGCTTTCCAAAATCCGCTTTGCTAGATTTGGATTGGTCATCTGAATTTATGGCTGGCGTGGAGTGGCCAGATCAGGATTCATGGGAATCGATGTTTTCACCTGCAATCCAAGATGTTGTCAATGGTTTGATAAATCTCGGTAAAAATATCCAACTACACTATGAGTGCAGGTTATTCTTACCTCTCGCTCTGGCACTTGGATACCATTCCAATATCCGGGTAGTAAAGGCATCGGTTTGGGCCAGGAATGTTGGTGGTAGTTCATTCACTCAGCAATTCTGGAACTCTGATTCAATGCCAGCGCCAATTACTATCATTTCAAAAGAAATTGAGAAGTCTCCTGACCAAACAAGCCACATGATTATAGAAATATCTTCCCAAGTAGATATCCATTCAGAGATCAAAGGTTTCGTAGAAAAGGAAAATTTGAAATATGGGAAATGGCTGAAAATCGACTTGACGAACTACATCCATGATGGAGTACCTATAGATGCATCATATGCCATCGCGTATGCTGATCAAGTTGGCCGCATTATAAGGCAAAACAAAGGAGGATTCACCGATCTTCACCTCTTTATTAGTACGTTGTCCCCACTAGCATTTCTAATTGGCCAACGGCTGCAGGCTTGTGGGAGGGTTCATCTGTACTGGTATATGAATCCATCATATCGGAAAGCATTTGTTCTGCAATAACCTGGAGATAAATATGACCACATTGAACGATTTGTTTATCGAATATCTTGCTTCAATTCAACCTTATTCCAAAGCGGTTGAGCGTGCTCAATTAGCACATACTTGTCTACGAGAAGATCTTGAAGGAGACGAGAACCTGGGCGCACACATGTTGAATTCTTTTCTTTCCGGCTCTTACGGTCGATCCACAGCCATCAAAGGAATAAAGGATGTCGATGTAGTGATCCCTTTTGATTACTCATTTGAAGAGCTTTCAAAATTTTGCCAATCAAATGAGACTACACAACACTGTCTCCTCAGGTTAGTTCGTGAGGCTATTGAACGCTCGGGAAGACATGTCGAATCATCAACAATTCGTCGCCGATCAATATTAGTAAAACTTACCGATACTATTAATGGAGTCGCTGATGATGAACCCGATTTAACATTAGACATAGTCCCGGTCATTCCACAAACATATAAATCAGGGGAATTGGACCAATATACCGATCCACTTTGGATTGCGGATAAAGATTTGGATCAATGGCTATCGACATATCCAAACTCGCAGTTATCTGATAGCGAATCAAGAAACGAGGAAAGTTCATATCTCGTTGATCGTCACCATTACAAGCCTTTAGTAAAAATAACGAAAGCTTGGAAGAAAGTTCACTTTGGTAGCCAGAAAACACCTAAAGGTTTTTTCTTGGAATGCATGGTAGCTGAATTTCACAATCCTGATGCAGAAAGCTGGATCCTTGCTTTACGTGATATGTTGAAAAATGTTTGTGATACATGGGGAAATCCTGATTATTTTATCGCTTCACCAACTGTTGCTGATATTTCAAAGTCCTCGGCAAACCGTATTCCTTTGGTTAAGGTTGAAAAGCCCGAAGATTTGGATAGAGCAAAGAATATTGTCAAGAAGATGCGACGGCATCTCGAACTCATTGAACAGGCGATTGATGAAGCTGATACTGATTTGAATAAAGCAGCTAGAACTTTGCAACTCGTATTAGGGTCTGATCCAGATGATATCATTTTCCCGTTACCTGCAAGCGACAAGAGTACATCATCGGATTCGACAAAAAAGGATGAGCCGAGCAGAGTGGCTATCCCTGTCGTAAAAATTAATAATCCAAATAAACCCTGGGGATACGATGGAACAAGGATTAATAATTGACCAATTTGATGAATTACGTTCTTTGTATTCTGATCTGACCCTTCAAAAATCCGATGGTGTCTGGCATATACAAGGACAATTAGTCTTCATCGCAAATTTTGCAGAACAAGTAATCGAAGATGAGTATTCTATCCATCTTGTTGTTCCAGAATCCTATCCGGATTGTGTGCCAGTAGCTTACGAAACAGGAAACAGGATTCCAAGGCACTTTCACAAGTATAAAGATGGGAATTTATGTCTAGGTGAACCATTAGCTGTTTGGAAGACATTTTCTGAACATCCTACCCTATTGGGATTTGTTCAGAATAATTTAGTTCCTTATCTTTATTCATTCAGTTATCTGTGCAAAAACGGAGGGCTTCCTTTTGGAGAATTATCACATGGGGAACTGGGTAGAATTGAATATTATCAAGATCAATTCAATGTGCGAAGTGAACATTCTTTGTTTGGCTTGATTGCTATCTTAGCTCAAGGTGAATATCGAGGTCATATCCAATGTCCTTGTGGAAGCAAGAAAAGGTTAAGACTTTGCCATGGACCACATGTACTTGAAATAATGCGTTCTACTCCATCAGGTTATTTTAAGTCGCTTTACCAATTCATGTCTCAAAGAGGATTGGCGTATTTTCGGTAATCTACTTTACTCCGTTCCCCCTTAAGACTCTAGAGGAACGATGCAGATAGAACGGAGCGCACACCGTTCTATTTTTCATTTCCTCTCCGTTGAGAAAACCAGATGCTTCCATCCTTTCCTGCACGCTTCCCATTTCGCAATCCATGGAGATTTGTCAGGAAAGAGTTGTAACTTAACCCACTTAAAGCAAGATTGATTTCTCCTTGAATGGCTCTCTGGCAATTCAGGTTGTCGCAAAATACATACAGGTTTCCATTTGAAGCTTCATAAAACTTCATCCATTTCGTTTTTCGGGATATTTGATCC
>PHBW01000029.1 GCA_002840715.1 Chloroflexi bacterium HGW-Chloroflexi-4 | reverse complement strand
GATTAGCCATTGATTTCCCCACTCAAGGCGAAATCCGTCAAGGCTTTATCGCCAGCATGACCCCCGGACAAATATTAGTTAGTGTCGGAACCAAATCTGAGGGTATTATCAGTGGTAAGGAATATGAACTCATCCCGACTGATGAATTAGCCAACCTGAAATTAGGTCAGGAAATTCCTGTATTCGTGGTGAATCCTGAAGACTCAAGCGGCAACCTGGTGCTTTCTTATATGCGTGCGCGCGAAGAAGAAGGCTGGCAGATTGTTGAAACCATGGTCTCCAAGAAGGATTCTTATCACAGTTCCGTTATCGGATACAACAAGGGCGGTTTGATCGTCCCTGTTGGCGGTCTGCGCGGATTTGTTCCTGCCTCCCAAATCAGCTTTACCCGCCGCGCCGGTATGACCGGGGATACCCCCGAACAACGCTGGAGCCGTATGATCGGTCAGGAAATTGATGTATGCGTGATCGAAGTTGACCGCGAACGCCGCCGCCTGATCCTCTCTGAACGACAGGCCAGCAGCGAAACTCGCGATTCACTCAAAGAACGCGTGATCGATGAACTCAAAGAAGGTCAGATTGTGACCGGCCGCGTAACCAGTTTGGCTGAATTTGGTGTCTTCGTCAACGTCAATGGCGCCGATGGTCTGGTTCACCTTTCAGAAATTTCATGGGACCGCATCACCCACCCCAACGAAGTGCTCAAAGTCGGACAAGAAGTCAAAGTCAAAGTGATCAGCATTGACCGCGAGAAGAAACGTATTGGCCTTTCCATACGCCAACTGCTTTCCGATCCATGGGATACAAAAGCTGCCGAGTTCCAGGTTGGTCAACTTGTTGAAGGCACCATCACCCGCCTGACCAAGTTCGGCGCATTCGCCAGACTCTCTGATGACATTGAAGGTTTAATTCACATCTCCGAGATCAGCGAAAAACGCATTGAACATCCCAAAGAAGTCTTGAAAGAAGGCGATTCTTGCACTCTGCGCATCATCAAGATTGACAATGACAATCACCGCATCGGTTTAAGCCTGCGCCGCGTTGATTCAATGGCCTACGCTGACATGGACTGGGAAAGCCTTGAAGGCATTCTCACCACCGATGGTGATGAAGCCGGCAAGTCTGACGAGCCAGTCAAAGAATAATTACCAAAAAATTTATTCAGCGCGCCCAATAGGGCGCGCTTTTTTTATCACTTTTATGACAAATGACACTTTTTAAACCCAAGTCTCACACTCATAATAAATTCACCTTGCACTCAATCAAATAAACAATGTTTTCGAATTTAATATTAAAAATGAGATATACTCATAAGTATCCGGGCTGAAACATTAAGACTGAAAAACTAATGGAGTTAATCCTGCCGTAATGACTAGTCCAAAAGAAAAATCCACCCAATCAGCAAAACAAATGGAAATGAATATTGATATACCCCTGCCGCCTTTGCAGAGGAACAGAATCCGTTTTTCATTGTCAACCGCTTTTGTTGGATTTATTTTCTTTTTAATTGGTGCACAACCTGGATGGTTTTTTCTGGACCGCAGTCCGGTGGTTGGATTTGTTCAAATCGCTGTCATGTTGATCGGTATGGCCATCATGTGCATCGGCGGATATGTCGCCATTCACGCATTATGGCGAAAGCAGATTCCGAGTATTCCAGCCGACATCGGTTTAAGGTTCGTAAGCACAGGCTATGTAGTTGCAGTCTTTTCCGGCATGGCAGACATCTTCGGGATTGGCTCACATCCACTGCCAGGAGTGCCCCTGTTTGGGGTTTGGCAAGCCCGCGGCATGGAAATCGGGCTGGCCATCATCGCCATCGGTTTTGTAATGATGTTCCCCTTCAGACACTCGGTCAAAAAATAATCTTTTAATAAGATTTTTCTGGCAATCCCATCACTTTAAGCATCTCTTCATTGGTGGAATACTTATATTCCTCCAAACCCAGTTTTTCAGCCTGAATTTGCTCGTCTGATTCAAGCAGCTTTAACCTTTCCTGATTGACATAACTGACCTGCAAAGCATCCAAGCGCCGGTAAAGTTCATGAATAGATATGGACACATATTTTTCTGCTGAAGAGAGAAACTCAGCAACCGCGGTAGCCGCAAATACGCCATCTCGGCGGGCAATACCTGCCAACCCGGTGCTCGGGTTCCGCGACCAACCGGCGTAAAAAACTCCAGGCAAGGGGTCGCCGGTCGCCGGATTGCCAACTTCAAAGGTGATACCCTCCACCATATATCTGGGATGCGAGGCGTGCGCAATCTCATTTTGACGCATCGGCAATGCCAGATCATCATTGACACTGTCTCCAATGGCAAAAATCACTGTATCCACATCCAGTTGAATAAATTCGCCAGTTCCATTAGCGGTGACCGTATCTTCATGTCGCTTAAGTAAATTGCGCTCCAATTTCACACCTGCCACTGATCCATGTGGATCAGCCAATATTTCTTTCGGGGATTGCATAAACCGCAATAGAATTCTGCCTTTATGTTCTTTGGGGCATGCTTTCGGCAAGCCTGCCAGAATCCAATGCTCGGCTGCTTCGGGGTCTTGATCGATGGCAAGCATGGCAGGTGACACCCGTTTCATTTCTGCTCTGAAATCCTCCAGATCAAGGTAAGCAAGAATAGGCAGCATTTCTTTTTGATCAAACTTGACTTCGTCGGGGCCTCGGCGGATGATTACAGTAATTTCTTCAACATCGCGATACTTTAACAAGTAATGAGCGATATCCGTCATCACGTTGCCGCCACCCACTATCATGACTTTCTTGCCGATGTCAAATTGATAACCACTGAATGGGGGCAGTTGATTGTAGTGATAGACCAAATCCTTGGCATGGTACACCCCCTTTAGGGCTTCACCAGGCAAATTAATCAATTTGGTTCCTTGAGCGCCGCAAGTCACCAATACCGCAGCAAAACCCCATTGCAGAAGGTCTTCAATGCGGACTTTGCCATTTTTGCCAATGGTGACATTGCCAAAATAACTCACAATTTCATGATCAAGAATTTGCCGAAATTGTGTTCGAAAACCATTCTTGATCTTGTGTTTGTCCAAAAAGATGCCGTATTCCACCAAGCCACCCGGTTTTATGTCACGGTTGAAAATGGCCACACCATAACCCTGCGCGGATAATTTTTGAGCAGCATAAAGTCCGGCCGGGCCGGCACCAATAATTGCGACTTGTCGATCAGTTTGATTTTCCATGATCTATCCCATTTCTGTGAATCAACAATGTAAACCCTTTAATGGTGGTTACCTACCCTTAGTGATTGGCTTATGCTATATTTAACAAATAATTATACAGTTGATTAGAGGTTGAATGACCGATCACATCGTAAGTTTTAACTTGAATAATGGATTAAAGATACTGTTGAAAGAAATTCACACTTCACCGATTATCAGCCACTGGGTTTGGTATCGAGTGGGATCACGGTATGAAACAGCCGGAAAAACCGGAATTTCGCATTGGGTTGAACATATGCAATTTAAAGGCACACCTACCTTTCCGGCAGGAGTGTTGGACCGCGCAATTTCTCGCGACGGAGGAATGTGGAACGCCTTTACCCATTTGGATTGGACGACATTCTTTGAAACCATGCCGGCAGACAAGGTTGATCTTTCGCTCAATCTTGAATCGGATCGCATGGTCAACAGTGAGTTTGACCCTGAAGAGGTGGATTCTGAACGCACGGTAATTATTTCTGAACGTGAAGGCAGTGAAAACGATCCACTGTTTAAGCTAGAAGAAGCCATGCAGTTGGCAGCTTTCAAAACACATCCGTATCGCAATGAGGTCATCGGCAGCATTGAAGATTTACGCGCCATCACGCGTGATGACTTATATCAACATTATCGTTCTTATTACAATCCTGCCAACGCGGTTGTGGCCGTGGCTGGTGATTTTAATACGGATGAGATGTTTGAGAAGTTACGCCAACGTTATGAATCCATCCCGGCGCAAATGGTGCCGCCCACGGGTGACTTGCGGGAACCGGCTTTACAAAAAGAAGAACGGATTGAAGTGACTGGCCTGGGTGAGACCACTTATATCGAGATGACCTGGCGCGCTCCTGCTGCATCTGAAGAAGATTTCTTTATCTTCACTGTACTAGACAGTTTGTTCACCGGGCCATCGGGCCTTAATATGTTTGGAGGCGGCGGAATTTCAAATAAAACCAGCCGTCTCTACCGTGCTTTGGTCGAAAAAGAACTGGCTGTCAGTGTCAACGGTTCGTTGCAAGCCACACTGGATCCCTATCTCTACGGAATAACCATTACAGTACGTCCAGACAGCAGCCCTGAAAAAGTATTGCAAAAACTGGACGACGAGATCGCCCGCCTGCTGGACAGCCCGGTCATGCAAGCTGAAATAGATCGAGCGGTCAAGCAAGCCCGTGCCATGTTTGTTTACGGCAGTGAGAACATCACCAACCAGGGTTTCTGGTTGGGTTACTCTGAAATGTTCAGCCATTACTCATGGTTTTTAGAATATGTCAAAAATCTGGAGCAGGTGACTGCAGAAAAACTTCTCGCCAAAGCCAGAGAATACTTGGCACCTCAAAGAAGAGTGCTTGGCATTTATCGCCCCGAGGAGAACCCATCATGAGCAGCGTAAGTTTACATACATCCATTCCAGGGCCGCACGATATTCATCGAAAAGTACTCGCAAACGGCATAACGTTGCTCGTGCGCAGCAACTTCAACAGCGCTTCTGTGGTTGTCTCGGGCATGTTGGGAGCAGGCAGCCAGTTTGATCCACGCGAGAAACTGGGGTTGGCTCATTTTACTTCCATGTCATTGATGCGCGGAACCAAGAATGCCGATTTTCAAACCATTTTTGAAAGACTGGAATCCGCCGGCGCCAGTCTGGGATTTGGCGCAAGTGTGCACAACACCAGTGTTGGTGGCCGGGCTTTGGCTGAAGACCTGCCATTGCTGGTAAGAACCATGGCAGATAGTCTGCTAAACCCGACCTTTCCTGAGCAATATTTTGACCGCCTTAAACAACAATTACTGACAGGGTTGGCAATCCGCGCACAAGATACTTCAGACAGAGCTTCACTCGCTTTTGACAGCCATCTCTTCCCAAACCATCCCTACGGGTTCCCTGAAGACGGCTATACCGAAACCATAACAGCCATCTCCCGGCAAGACCTGGCAGACTTCCATGCCGTCCATTTTGGACCTGACAATATGGTAGTGGTGGTTGTCGGCGCAGTAAAACCTGAAGAAGTTTTTTCACTTTTTGAAAAAGAACTGGGTGAGTGGAAAAACCCCGATTTAGTAAAGGTTAAACCTTTCCCGGTAATCACTGCCCCTCAAAAAACCTTCCGTGAACACATCTCACTGGCAGGCAAAAGCCAGACGGATATCGTCATGGGCACTCTAGGGCCAAAGCGAAGCGCTCCTGAATACCTGGCCGTCTCATTGGGCAACAACATCCTCGGACAATTCGGCATGATGGGCAGAATCGGCGATGTAGTGCGTGAAAAAGCGGGTCTAGCTTATTATGCTTCAACCAGTGTTAACTCATGGATCGAAGGCGGATCATGGGAGGTGGCTGCCGGGGTAAACCCTGCCAACACCGATAAAGCCATAAAATTGATCATCCAGGAACTTGAAAAATTCTGCAGCGAGCCTGTGCTCCAATCTGAACTGGATGACAGTCAAGCGAATTACATTGGCCGTTTACCTTTATCGCTTGAATCCAATTCGGGTGTCGCAAATTCAATTCTCAACCTAGAACGCTTCAGTCTCGGGTTGGATTATTTTCAGCGCTACCCTGACCTCGTAAGAGAAGTCACACCTGAGAAGGTTCTTAAAGCAGCACAGAAATACATTGATCCAAAACGGCTGATCATTGCTTCAGCCGGACCGGGTAAGGGCAAGAAATAATGAACTCCATCGCCACCGGTGTAGATCTGGTTGAGGTTGACCGCTTTCAAAAAATAAATCCGCGCATCAAAGGGCGATTTTTTCGCCGGGTTTTTACACAGCGAGAATTAAGCGGAACCGACCAATCCATGCAGCACCTCGCCGGTCTGTTCGCTGCCAAAGAAGCCGCCGCCAAAGCTCTTGGCTGCGGCATTGGTAAGGTAAGCTGGCAGGATTTGGAAATCCTCAACGATACCAATGGCAAACCCGAATTGATTCTGCACACTCAAGCAGCCGAAGCTGCATCTCAAGCTGGATGGAGCGCCTGGTCGCTTTCGATCTCTCATACCCGCTCCTATGCTATAGCCTCTGTAACAGCATTGGTTGAACTGCCAATCAAATAAGGATTGGATGCGATGAAGATACTGGCAGTCAGCGATGCAGAAATCGGCTTTATTTACAGCCCGATGATCGTTGAAAAATTCCCTGATATTGATCTTGTCATTTCATGTGGTGATTTACCGTATTTTTATCTTGAATACATCATTGGTATGCTGAATGTGCCCATGTACTACGTCCGTGGTAACCACGCAAGCAAAGTTGAATACACCGAGTCAGGCGCTTTTCGCACTTCTCCATGGGGAGCGTTTGACTTGCATCAAAAAGTTCATGAAGATGATACCGGATTATTATTAGCAGGTCTTGAAGGCAGTGTGCGTTATAACCGTGGACCGTATCAATATACCCAATCTGAATATTGGATGAAAGTTTTTCAATTGGTGCCGGGTTTATTGATCAACAAAGCGAGATTTGGACGATATTTGGATGTATTTGTCACTCATGCTCCACCCTTTCATATTCATGACATGTCTGACAGACCGCATCAGGGAATAAAAGCCTTCAACTGGCTGATTAAAGTCTTTCAACCCAACCTTCACCTTCACGGACACATCCATGTATACAGACAAGATACGGTGATGATGACCAGCATTGAAAAAACAAAAGTGGTAAACACTTACGGATATCGAGTGTTGATTATCGATACACCCAAGAAACATTCCTGGCACAAGTAATTATTGAGGTTTATTATGTTCAAGAAATTTTCATCTTACGTAGATAGTCCATATTACCAATCAAAAAACGATTTTTCGCGTGCCTACCGGCGCGGTTTTTGGCGGTCGATTTTCAGTTTGATCCGCAATACCGATAACCGTTTACTTCCTTTTCATGAAGTCTTGCAGCATATTCCATTACGCGGTGAACACTCACTGGGCGTAAAACAGATTGAAACCAGCAAAATCGTGGGGAGCGTGAACCGCTTTCATGATTTCGACCGTGCCTTTTTGCCTAAACAAACAAATACTCGTGCTCGCTGGGAAAGCGTCAACACTGCATATTTTAAAGATATTATTTTGCCGCCCATTGATGTATATAAAGTCAGCGAAGTGTATTTTGTGAGAGACGGTCATCACCGCGTCTCAGTTGCAAGAGAACGCGGTCAGGCTTATATGGATGCATACGTCATCGAAATTGACGTGCGCGGCAAATTAGATGAAACCACAAGCATTCAAGATTTGGTGATGGCTCACGAATATGCCACATTTCTGACACGCTCACAACTTGACCTTGCCATCCCCGGTGTGGATTGCCGTTTTTCGATCCCCGGGCAATATGACCGCCTTTTACAGCATATCAGCGTCCACCGCTGGTATATGGGAGAAAAACTGGATCGTCCAATCACCGATGAAGAAGCAGCCCTGGGTTGGTATAAAGAAGTATATATGCCGCTGGTCAAGATCATTCGTAAATACAAGATTCTAAAAGAGTTTCCACAGCGGACAGAAACCGACTTGTACTTATGGATCATTGAACACCGTTGGTATTTGGCTGAAGAATCCAAAGAAAAAGTGAGCCTCGAGAAAGCAGCCACCCACTTTATGAATCGCTTTTCAAACCGTCCATTCAGACATATTCGTCAATTTTTCAAGTGGATAAAAAAGAAAATTTTTAAGAAAAAAAAGGCCTGAAGCAATGCTTCAGGCCTCTAACAATAATAATATTAGGCAGACAATGAAGCCTGTTTAACACCCAGCCAAAAGTGGTTTGGCAGGATCATCTGATTAACTTGAACATCCACACCTATGGTCTTGGAAGGTGCTTCCACTTTCATACTGGGATGCACAAAACAAACATCAGGGATTTGTCCATATTTTTTTTGATAATAGTCAGCAGCGCGCATAATTTTAACGTAAAAATCAATCTTGGGATCATTATCAAACCAAAGCATGCCAGTATTCATGTCCGTCTCCATTAGTCTCTACTCCTTAATATGCAAGTTATGCGCCAACTAAATTAGTTATTTTGTTCTATTTTTATTATAGAACTTTCGTTCTTGTTTGTCAAGCAGTCAAATAAGGTTTCTGATCATTTCTTTACCTCGCCATCCATGTAATGGATTTTTTTGGCTTTTTAAGGTATCCTTAATCTGTTCAGCTTTACCACAATCGACATTCTTCTTTTTGGAGGATCCAATGATCAAAGAGACCGTAAAAGATGCCGAACATCACATGAAGGGCGCGCTCAATTCGCTTGAAGATGATTTGACTGGCATTCGTACAGGCCGCGCCACCCCGGCGCTGGTAGAAAAACTCCCAATCGACTACTACGGGATGCCAACCCCCCTCATGCAATTGGCTTCGATTTCGATTCCTGAAGCGCGCGCCATTTTGATTAAACCCTTTGACCCGACTTCTCTAAAAACGATTGAGAAGTCTATTTTGGCATCAGATTTAGGTCTGACCCCCAACAACGATGGCAAAGCCATTAGGCTTAACCTGCCTCCATTGACAGAAGACCGCCGCCGCGATCTGGTTAAAGTGGTCCATGGCCGTCTCGAAGAAGCTCGGGTCGCCATCCGCAATGTCAGACGCGATATCATCAAAGATCTTAAAGAATTTGAAAAAGAAAAAATGATCTCAGAAGATGATCTGAAATTGGGTGAGGAAGAAATTCAAAAACTGACCGACCATATGATCTCTGAAGTTGATACGATCGGCCACAAGAAAGAAAAAGAGATCATGGAAGTCTGATTCCATGGAAAATTCATGAGTGAAACTCAAAACAAAATCCCTAAGCATGTTGCCATCATTATGGATGGCAACGGCCGCTGGGCTGAATCTCGCGGGTTAGCCCGTTTCGAAGGTCACAAAGCCGGCACCGAAAACCTGAGGCAGATCATCAAGGCTTGCGTTGAATTTGGCGTACAACATTTAACCATTTATGCGTTTTCAACTGAAAACTGGGGAAGACCAAAGGAAGAAGTTAACGGCTTAATGACCATTCTAGAAACAGTTATTGACCGTGAACTGAATGAGTTAAATGCTGAAGGTGTTAAAATCTGCCATATCGGAAGGCTGGAAGCCATGCCTAAACGGGTGCGCAGCAAGGTTGAACATGCGGTACAAATGACTGAAAAGAACGATCGGCTAATCCTGAATGTTGCCTGGAATTATGGTGGACGTGACGAAATCATTCATGCCATTCAGGAAATTGTTAGAGAAGGAACAACCGTTGAGCAGGTAACTGAAGAATTGGTCAGCCGGCATATGTTTACCCAATGCTCTCCAGACCCTGACCTGATTATTCGCACATCTGGTGAAATGCGTCTCAGTAATTTCTTAATCTGGCAATCTGCCTACTCGGAATGGTACGCCACGACTACATTATGGCCCGATTTTAATAAAGAAGAATTTCAAAAGGCGATTGACGCATATGGACAGCGCAAAAGACGGTTTGGTAAACGCTAAAACAACATCCACCCCATCAGATAAATCTTTCCGCACACGACTGCTCGTTGCGGATATTTTTGTACCCATTACCGCTTTTTTTGCCATCCAGGGCGGGATCGCTTTTGTAGCATTCGTGACGGTCGTGCTGGGTGTGGCAGCCTGGGAATTCTGGCGGATCTTTCAAAAAGGGGACTATGCTCCCTCACTGACCGTTTTGCTCGTCTTTTCTACGAGTGCGGTCATTATGCGCTTTTTGTGGGGATTGAAATATTTTGAAATTTGGGTAGCCGCTTTACTGCTGATCTCGTTATTTATGCATGTGCTGCAGCAGCAGCGCGGCAATGACAAAGCAGCCTCCAACCTGGCGCTGACGGTCTTTGGAGCCCTCTTGCTGGGTTTTTTGGGCAGTTATGCCATATCGATCCGTTTTCTCGAAGAAGGCCTGTATTGGGTCATGCTGGTCTTTCCAATCATTTCATTGGCAGATTCCGGTGCGTATATTTTCGGTAGACCATTTGGCAAACACAAGATGTTGACGGTGGTCAGCCCAAAGAAATCTTGGGAAGGCTACATTGGCGGCATCATTATCGGCGGCTTGGGTGGTTGGGGGCTGGCTGCATTGTGGCACATCGCTTGCGAACCCTTGCTGCCCCTCCATGGATTAATTCTTGGTCTGGCAATTTCCATCGTTGCCCCGTTGGGTGACTTTGGCGAAAGCATGATCAAACGTCAATTCAATATCAAAGATTCAAGCAATTTACTGCCCGGCCACGGCGGTTTTTTTGACCGCATTGATTCATCACTGATTGCCGCCATCCTTGGATATTACCTGATCCTTCTGATACGATAATTCTTTCCCTGTTTTTCCAATAGAGGATTCCTTGATCAACACACCTCCTACAAAAAATCTGGCACTTGATCTGGTAAGAGTTACTGAGGCCGCTGCGCTGGCAGCCGGCAGACACATGGGCCGCGGCGATAAAATCCAGGCAGATCAAGCTGCCGTGGATGCCATGCGGCTGATGCTTAATTCCATCGAGATGGACGGCATCATCGTGATTGGTGAAGGAGAGAAAGACAAAGCTCCGATGTTGTTTAATGGCGAGCGTCTGGGCACCGGTGACGCTCCCATTGTGGATATCGCCGTAGATCCAATTGACGGTACCCGACCACTGGCTCACGGGCTGCCCAACTCAATTGCTTCCGTGGCACTTGCCCCACGAGGTACCATGTTCAACCCCGGCGTTTTTTATTACATGGAAAAGATTGCTACCGGTCCATTGGCCAAAGACATGGTGGATATCAATGCCCCGGTCGCTGACAATTTGATAAAAGTTGCCAAAGCAAAAGGTGAAAAAGTCGAGGACTTAACTGTTGTGGTACTGGACCGACCACGGCACGAAAAATTGATCGGCGAAATCCGTAAGGCAGGTGCACGAATTAAACTGATTCCCGACGGGGATATAGCCGGAGCGATCATGAGTGCCATGCCAGAAACCAACATTGATCTGCTTATGGGCATTGGCGGCACTCCTGAGGGTGTGATTGCAGCCGCAGCCATGCGCTGCCTTGGCGGCACGATTATGGGCAAACTTCATCTTCACCGTCAGGATGAAATGAATCAGGCAAAAGAACTCGGCCTTGACCTTCGAAAGCCCATATTAATGGATGACCTTATTTCTTCTGAAGATGTGTTCTTTGCAGCTACTGGCATTACCACAGGTGATCTTCTTGATGGCGTCTCATACTTTCCCAACGGCGCGAAGACAGACAGCCTCGTCATGCGTGGATTAACCGGCACCATAAGGCGCATCACTGCCACACACCGATTAAATAAATTATCTGAGATTAGCACCATCCCCTATTAACCAAAAAGAGCACCGGTCAAAACCGATGCTCTTTGTTTCAACGACGCGGCTTACTTGATTTCATAGGTCATGCTGGCGTTGGCGCTGATCACCAACTGGCCGGCAGAGATGGGCACATTTGCTGCTGCTGACATGCTTCCGCCTTTTGCATCATACATGGGCATAGGCACGTTGTTGGTGTAAGCACTCACGTATTGCAAATCACCCAATTTGACACCAGAAGCTGCTGCGATGGATTCGGCTTCAGCGATGGCGTTGGCGATAGCCAAATCACGGGCCTGAACCATGGCATCGGCTTTATCTTGCACATCAAATGAAATGCTGTTGATGGTATTGGCACCAGACTTCACCACGGCATCCAGGAGCGTGCCCAGTTTAGATAAATCACGCACAGTGATGTAAACGGTGTTCTCGACCACATAATAACTGCGGGAAATGGTTCCATCCATACCGTAATCTTGCATTGGATAAACATTGAAGCTGGTGGTTTGAATATCTTTGGCTTCCACACCCAGATCTTTCAAGGCTTGAGCAACGGCGTTTGCCTGAGCATTATTATTATCGAGGGCAGTAGAGACCTCGTCTGCATCAGCTCTGACACCAACATAGATGTAAGCCACATCAGGCACCAGATAGACTTCACCTGTTCCAGATGAACTTAAGGTACGAACAATCGGTGCGTTGCCTGCAACTGTGGGGGTGGTGCTGCATGCAGCCAATGAGACAATCACTAAAACACTTGCTAAAACAACTAAGAGGTTCTTTTTCATTTGTTCTCCTTTTTATATATAACTCTACCGATAAGACGTAAGAAATCCATAATAGTTCCCAAATTGAGTTAATGAAAATAAAAAGGACACGGATTACACCCGAAGGTGCGCGACAATCGCGACCGTGTCCTTAGAATGAAACAGGATTGCTTTATTTAATCAATTTCTTCGATACTGATACTTCCAATAGCGAGGTCAACCTGAATGGTGATCTCATCTGCACCGGCTTTGGCTTCAGGTGAACGGATGGTGTCACCATCACGGATATATCCTACAGGAATTCTTGAACCTACAATAGCCTTATCAGTCGTGATGACAACCTCTGCATCAGCGGGCACACGAATGATCAACTCTCCAATAGCACCGCTGACCGCGGCATCCACATCCATGCCATCAGGCAGGGTCAGGATGGTTTGGCCAATGCCCATTTCAGTGTAGATTTCATTCACATTGGTGCCAGTCAAGTCGATGCGCATCTGACCAACACCCAATTCGGTGCTCAGCGACATCGGAATTTCTGAATTTAGATCAAATATCCACGGACTGATGTTGGTGTTGACCGGGATTACCACCAAACCATTACCTTCAAGTGAAAGAGTGCTTTTTCCATCCACTGGTGCGGAATAATATGGATCAAGTGACATTTCTTTTGGCAATCCGGCAGAACCTTCCACCAGCATATCTTCGTCAGCACCTCCAGAGAGTTTCATTTCACCAACCGCCAAAGCAAAACGCACATCCGATGATTTGGCATTATCAAGCGTTTGTTCAAAAGACACTGATTTCATGCCCACGCTGAAAAATGGTGATTGTGTGGCCAACCATACAATGCCACCCACCAGGGCAAGACCAATCAGGACCCTGAAAAAATTACTCCAAACTGAGCCGCGGTGTCCAAAGATCACATCCAAACCGATGGCAACCAAAAGAATCGGCCAAAGTCTCAAGAACAACGCAAAACCGCCGAATTCAAGATAGTGCAGATTACCGAGCATCATGATGGTGCCAAGCCCCAGCAACACCATGGGGCCCACCCAACCATCACGGCGATAGAGTCCATCAAGACCAGCGATGATCAAGATCACCGGCCAATATTGCATCAAGTTTTCCCAAAGTGTGCCCGAAACGGTTCCAATGTTGATCAAGAAGATAAACACACCCAGGGCAACCAACAATAGCGGAAAGAATAAACTTCCGGGTTTCTTGTGTTCTTCCATTTCTAATCCTTTTTTGTCCCTCGAATTACCAGTGCCACACCTGCCAAGAGGATCAATCCTGCCCATAATACACCGCTATCCAACCATCCCAACCATGAGATGTTTAATTGCTTGAGGAGAAAGAATCCACCGGCCAAAACCAATGCAATACCGATATAACGTGCGGCATTTTGATTGGGTTGTTTGACTGCACTAATGAAGTCGTCGCGCACCATTTCAGCACGTTCTTTGATGTCTTCTCCATCAAAACGTTCGGGATGGGTATCTGTGTAAACGTGATCTTCTAGAGGGATCACGATCCACATGATCAGGTAGATTACAGGACCGAAACCGCCAAGCAAAGTGAGGACTACAAAGAAGAGTCTGGTGATGGTGATGTCAATATTGAGATATTTGGCCAGACCACCACAAACCCCGCCCAACATCCGATCGGTTTGACTTCGATAGAGTTTATTAGTCATAGCAGACTCCTACTCTTTTTTCATGAAAGAACGAACAACCAAATAGACACCGGCAGCCACAAATGCGAGAGCCCAAATCCAACCAAAGAAGGAATCTACTAGTGCGCCGGAGCCAATCATGATTAAAGTGCCAAGCACAAAACATATTGCTGCGGGGATCCAGGGCCATTTTTCCGTTTTGAGGTTAGGAAGCAGCCCAAGCGCAGCAAATGTAGCGCCGATACCGAGGAAGAAAACACCGCCTTGAAGCATGCCGTGTCCGTTTTGAATACCGGCTACCAAAGCGATGGTGGCGACAGCACCAGCGGGAATGACTGCCCACCAATTGGAGGGTTTGAGCAGATAAACGCCCACAAAACCAAGTGCGATTGAGCCCAGGAACATGCTGCCACCAAATTTATTGGTAAATTGAGGCGCCAGGTCGCCTGCCGCAATTAGAGCTGCCAGACCAACCAAGGTGCTGCCCGGAATCAACGCCCACCAATGTTCTTTGTTTTGTAAGACGACATAGAGAAATACTAGTCCGCCGGCCAAAAAGAACAAGGAGACAAACAATCCGCCGATGGGAAGATGGAAGATCTGCTGCACCAAAAATACGATGCCTGCTAAAACCAATAAACTGCCAAATAACGCCTGTTTAGATAACTTTTTCATTGTGTAACTCCAATTAATTGATATCGACGGAACCTACTCCGCCTTCGTAAAAAATTTCAACTTTGTTGGCCGCGGTGTTGTAATCCGCAGATTGATAGGTGTGTCCGTTCTGAGGGAAGCGGTTGGTATCCACCTTGATGCCAGCAAGACCGCTGGATTCACGAATTGAGGCTGCCACACCTTGAGGAACGTGCAATTTCACTTCAGCAGCACCAGATTTGACCACAACCCTGGTAAAACCTGCGGCTTGCGGTAATTTGACGTCGGTAGAGCTTGCACCAGTTTCAACGGTCAATTCAGTCACTTTGAGGTCAGTCAAGTCAAGCCTGGCTTCGCAAGCGCCAGAGTGAATTCGCAATTGAAGCGGAATTTCATTTGTCAGGTTGACATTCCAATTAAAACCTTGCTGTCCGCCTGCCCATACTCCGGGGAATATGAAATCAGTAGGCGTATTGATCTTCAAAAATGCTTTACCATTATTTCGATGCAGTTCTTCAGTGACACCACCGGTGAATGAACCACTTAATAACTCCTGCGGCTTGGCGCCTGATCCAACAATCATTCTACCTGCACCATAATTAAATTGAATTTCGGCTTCGGTGTCGTTCACCATCGGTATGGATCGCTCAACCGACTCAAGCGTACCTTTTGAAAGATAGGGACCAAGCAAAAACCAGACGCCCAAAAGAACAAGCACGAGGGGCCAAAAATAACGCCAAATGCGATGATCCACAACACCTAAATTGATGCCCAAGAGCACTACGCCTAACAAGACGATGATGGTGCCAAAAAATAATGCCGATCGTTTCATCTTTTCTCCTCAAAAAATTGCAACAATTACTTGCGCGGACGCAACAGCGTTCGCAAGCCAATCAAAACACCTGCACCTACGAGTAATAAAGGCCAATAATCGCCAAAAGCTTTGAAAGCGCCAAAGAAGGCACCAAAGATAATGAACATTACCAGGCTGGTACCGATTGTATCGAGTGCGGAACCGAGTGAATATCGATCGCGAGCACCCAAAACATGAGCGAGAATCATACCGATGCCAGAAAAGCCTGGGATTAATGCCCACATGTAAGCCCAACTGCCCCAATTGCCAGTAATGTTCTGATAGTAAAGAATGCCGCCAATACCGCCTACAATCACGGCTGGCACAGCCATATCCGGTGCGCCGACAATTAAGCCTAGCACCAATAAGCCCGCGCCAACGGCCAAAATGATAGTAGGCCATGAGTAACTGATATTTAACCACTGATTAAATTGAGGAACCATATTGGCCAGGATGAAATAAACTCCCAATAAAACGAGAATGACGCCTACTGCCAAACTGGATCGTTGTGAACGATTCATAATTACCTCCGATAAAAGATCAAGTTTATTTAGATAATATACGCATGTGATTTGTTAAAGTTGCATTAACAATTAATTTCCTTATTGACTTTTAAAATTAATCGAATACAATAAGACAAATTAAGTCTAATTATTGGAGTATCAATGAATCAAAAGTGCTTGTGTAGAAGGCGGGGCGCGATCTAACACCGCCAGAGTCGAATCCTCACGGTCAACTTTTTCTGGCGGCGGTAGACGTCCCCGCACGTATTTTGTGCAGCGCTCTCCGTCGCTATTGATTTAAGTTGACCGTATTTTATTTAACCTAAGGATATTCAAAATGAAAATCGCAAATGATGTTACCGAACTGATAGGCAACACCCCCCTCGTTAAGTTAAACCGTCTTGCCAAAGATAGTGTCGCCATTGTGGCTGCCAAATTGGAATATTTCAACCCTTCCCACAGCGTTAAAGACCGCATTGGAATTTCCATGATTAACGCTGGAGAAAAAGCCGGATTGATCACCAAAGATACCATCCTGATAGAGCCCACCAGTGGTAATACAGGCATTGCCCTGGCTTTTGTAGCCGCCGCCCGCGGATATAAACTGGTACTGGTGATGCCGGATACGATGAGCAAGGAACGTCGTATGCTGCTGCGCGCTTATGGTGCTGAGTTAATCCTCACCCCGGGTAGTGAAGGCATGCCGGGTGCGATTCGCAAGGCAGAAGAAATTGCCGCTTCTGATAAGAAATATTTCATGCCGCAGCAGTTCAAAAATGCAGCGAACCCAGAGATTCATCGCAAGACCACCGCAGAAGAGATCTGGCGCGACACTGATGGTCAAGTGGATATTGTGGTGGCAGGCGTGGGCACAGGCGGCACCATCACCGGTGTCGGAGAAGTGCTCAAATCTCGCAAGCCGTCGGTAAAGATGATTGCTGTCGAACCTGATGCTTCACCTGTGCTTTCAGGCGGTGCAAAGGGTCCGCATGTCATCCAGGGCATTGGCGCCGGTTTTGTACCTGATATTCTTAACACGCAGATCTATGATGAGATCATCCGCGTCAAGAACGATGATGCACTTGCAACCGCACGTGAGATGGCCACCCGCGAGGGGCTGCTGGTGGGCATCAGTTCGGGTGCAGCCACCTGGGCAGCAATGCAAGTGGCTGCCCGGCCAGAGAACAAGGGCAAACTGATCGTTGTGATCATCCCTTCATTTGGCGAACGTTATCTCAGTACTGCATTATTTGCCAACCTGGCAGATTAAGGACGCATCCAATGGAGGGAACTTTGCCTTATTCACTTTTTCGCTATATCCGCGAGGACATCCGCTCGGTTTTTGAACGCGACCCGGCGGCTCGCTCCACGCTTGAACTGATCTTGTCTTATCCTGGCCTGCAGGCTGTTTGGGCACACCGCACCGAACATTGGATGTGGGAACATGGTCTCAAACTGCTTGCGCGCTGGTTCTCGCAGATCACTCGCTTCTGGACTGGCATCGAAATCCACCCGGGAGCAAAAATCGGTCACAGCTTTTTCATCGACCACGGTATGGGGGTGGTGATCGGTGAGACTGCCGAAATTGGCGACCGAGTCACGCTTTATCACGGTGTAACTTTGGGAGGCACCAGTTTACAAAAAGGCAAACGCCACCCCACACTTGAAGATGATGTGGTGGTCGGCGCAGGTGCAAAGGTTTTAGGAAATATAATAATCGGTTCTCACAGCCGGATCGGCGCTAATGCAGTGGTGGTTAAACCTGTGCCGCCAAACTCTGTGGTGGTGGGTGTGCCAGGCCAGGTGGTGAGCCGCAGTCAACCTGCATCCAGCGGACCTGATCTTGAGCACGGCCGTCTGCCGGATACCATCGGTGATTCAGTGGCTTCATTAATGCAAAGACTTGAAGCGGTTGAATCCAGATTGAAAACAATGGATAAACACAAACACGATGAGCAACTTGAACATGTTACGGTGCATAAGCCCACTGACGGTGTGTGGCACGGTGAAGATTTCATGATCTAATAATTTACGATAACCTCTTAGGGTTCAATTGTTGAGTTGGTTAACCATAAAATGAAGTCCCCCGCGAAATAAATCTGCGGGGGACTGTTAGTTAAGTCAAAACATCCTTACTTCTTATAAAATCTTGGTCTAATAAAGAAAAAGAATAGCACAATAAACAAACCTACTGCACTCAAGACAAGAAGCCCCAAACCCATGTATTGACGGTCAATCCGTTCAATAAATGGAACTTGAGTAGGTATAGGCGTGGGTGTTACTGTCTTTGTCGGACCAAGCGTGGCAGGCATTTGCGTCTGCGTGGGGGTTCTGGTGGGCATCATCACCGTAGCCGTGCGGGTTGGGGTGATCGTGGGGGTTGGTTTAAGGCTGATCTTAAGTGTGTTTCCGACATAAATATCATTGGATGTCATGGCATTTAAAGTTTTAATGGATTCAATGGTTACGCCATAATTAACAGCAATGGTGTAGAGTGTATCGTTGGCTTTGACAACATGCCAAATTGTTCCGTCAAGATCAGGAGTGGAGGTCGGGAAAGCGTTTACTGTATTAACGATAACCGCCGTGCTTCCATCTGAAGTTGCGACACTTGATGTGTTTTGATTTACAGCCGTATTGGAAGATGTACCAGATCCAGCATGAAGCACATAATAATTGCCCGAAATACCAACCCCAACATATGTGTATTGCTGATCAGTGGCTGGCAGCATATGGTCATAATCTGCCCAATAGCTTGCAAGCAAATCAATGCTCATTCGACTATCGGCCGCCCAATTCTCAGTGACACGACCAACAAAACCGTAATCTGCACATCGAACGCTGGCAGCTGGATAGCCATAAGCAACTAAATGGCCTCCTGCTCCAATTCGATTCATTTCATCGGCTGTAGCCTGGGCACATTGATCTAAAGCTGCACTTTCAATTAATGCATTAGACCAGTAACCTGACCGCCATTGGTTCATCAGGTTAATCATATCGGCACCCGTCACAGTACCTTGAGCCTGGGCTTTACCAAAAGGAAGCATCGGAAGACTGGTGAGCATTACAACAATTAGGAGGAGGTATAAATATCGGCGCATCGTTGAAATATTATAACCGATGCGCCGAGAGTGGCAATTCAAAAACTGTCAAGAATTAATGCAGACTGCGTTCCTCAAAGTTGGTGCCCATGGCTTCTGCCACGACAAGAAAATCGGTGGCCGAGATCATACCAACGATCAATCCGGCTTCATCAACCACTGGCAGATGGTGAACACGAAGTTGTTTCATCAAGGCGGCACATTCTGTCAGTTTCATAGTCTCGGGAACTGTTACCACAGGAGAAACCATAATCTCACGAATTTTTGTTTTGGCAGGATCATTTTTCTGGGCGACAATCTTGTCACAAATATCGATGGAAGTGACAATACCGTATTCAGGATTGGTAGGGGTTTTGTTGACGATAACACTGTTGCATCTGGATCAATAAAAATCACAAGGTCTTTCATCCAGTTCTTGACGGTCAAAAGCTTCATGCATCTCTCCTTGAGTTTATTAAGTTGGATTGAACAAGAAAATTGTCAACGAACGATATTAATAATTTAACGTTTTCCGAGCTAAAAGTCAAATGTGGTTTGTCAGACAAATTGTGGTACTTCCTTCGTAACTGCAACGATTACTCAGGCCACTTCCAACTTTGAATCTCTTCCAAAACCTTGTAAGCAGTCATATCCAGATGAATGGGAGCAATTGAAACGAATCCCGCCTTTAAAGCGCCAAAATCTGTGCCGCTTTCATCCACACCGGTCGGAGCCTCGCCGCCAATCCAATAATAAGGCTTTCCACGCGGATCTTCGCGGCGGATCAACTCATCACGGTAGATGCGCATTCCCTGTCTGGTGGGTCTGAACCCTTTAATCTCATTCTCAGGCAAATAGGGTACATTTACATTCAACAAAATATCCCGTTCAAAGGGATGCTTAATTAGTGTCTCGATTACTTTACGCGCAGCAGCCGCGGCGGCGCTATAGTCCAATGCCCCTCGGTTGTGTTCTGGAGCATCAAGTGAGACAGCCACCCCCGGGACGCCATTGATAACTGCCTCCATGGCAGCAGTTACTGTGCCTGAATAAGTAATGTCATGGCCAATGTTGGCATTGGGATTGATTCCAGAAACCACCAGATCAACGGGTTGTTCAATCACTCCCATCAAAGCCAGGGCAACACAATCTGATGGTGCACCATCACTTGCAAGCGCCGGGCTGCCATCCGCCAAAGTTACAGGTTTTGCGCGCAGCGGACGATGTAAGGTTTTGACATGTCCTGCTGCTGACCAGTTATGATCTGGAGCAAGCACACTTACCTCACCTAGTTTGCGCATTTCAATCACAAGGGCAAGCAAACCAGGGGCTGTAACGCCGTCATCATTGGTAACCAGAATGTGCATGCTATATAACCCTTTCAGTAAATTTATTAATAGTTTATAAGCCTAATTCTAACATCTGTAGATGTTTTAATCATTTTATGAATAAAGAAAGTGAAATTCATTAATATTAATCCTCAACATTTCAATCTCCTGTGTTATAATTCACCGGCTTAGGTAATATCCTAAAAAAGATATAACCTGACATATCTCACACGCGCTCCGATCTTGTCTGCGTGCTGCCAGAGGCAGTGATGACAGGGCTAAAGAGTGCGGAAGAAAAAACGCAAAGGAGTAATACCCATGAGTTCAGTAATTTCTATGAAAGCCTTGCTCGAAAGCGGTGTCCATTTCGGTCACCGAACCAACAAATGGAATCCGTTGATGCGCCCTTATATTTTCACCGAGCGCAACGGCATCCACATCATTGACCTGCAACAAACTGTCAAACTCTTAAACACTGCCTACAACCTGGTTCGCGATACTGTTGCCAAAGGCGGCGTTATCATGTTTGTCGGCACCAAACGTCAAGCACAAGAAACCATCGCAGAAGAAGCCATCCGCTGCGGTATGCCCTACGTGACTGAACGCTGGCTCGGCGGCATGCTAACCAACTGGTCCACCATGCTGGTTCGTATTTCAGAACTTGATCGCCTTGAGAAAATGACTGAAACCGGTGATATTCACCGTCTGACCAAAAAAGAAGGTCTGCTCATCGGACGCAGCGTCAAGAAACTTCAGACACGACTCTCTGGTGTGCGCACCCTCAAACGTGTTCCCGATCTGGTCTTCATCATCGACACCGTTCGCGAACACACTGCTGTGCATGAAGCCAACTTGAAGGGCATTCCCGTGATTGCTCTGGTTGACACCAACTGCGATCCCCGTGTAGTTGATTATGCAATCCCCTCCAATGATGACGCCATCCGCGCCATAAAACTGTTGGTAGGCAAAATCGCTGATGCAGTCATCGAAGGCAAGACCATGTTCAAAGATGAAGATCAAGACGTGGTTGCCGGAGCCGAAGCATCACAAAGCCGCACTGCCACCGCTCCCCGCCCACGTATGGATGAAGAATCCGACATGGACGATGCTGATTTGTTAGGCGCTGCAACCCTTGCCAAAATGGGCGGCAAAGCTGACGAAGTAGTCGAAGAAACAACAACAGAAGGCTAAAAATATATTTTTTTTCTGCTATTGGAAAATAACCAAACCCGCCTGATTAGAACGAATGATATTGATTAGAAAAGGAACCTGAAGCAATGGTAATTACAACTGAAATGATCAAAACTTTACGTGAAAGTACTGGCGCCGGCATCCTCGATTGCCGAAAGGCACTTGAGCAATCCAATGGCGACTTGAATGCAGCCCTTGATTTCTTGCGTGAAAAAGGTCTTGCCACTGCCACTAAACGTTCAGCCCGCCAGGCCTCTGAAGGTGTTGTTGAACTGTATTCACACGGCAATGGTCGCGTGGGTGTCATGGTTGAACTGAACAGCGAATCCGATTTCGTAGGTCGCTCAGAAGTCTTCCGCACCCTGGCACATGAACTCGCCTTGCAAATTGCAGCTACCTCACCTGAATTCGTCGCAGAATCAGATATCCCTGACTCCGTGATCGAACGCGAGACCAAGATTGCAACTGCCAAAGCCAAAGAAGACGGCAAACCGGATGCCATCATGCCCAAAATCGTTGAAGGTGCCATCAAGAAATTCAAGGATGAATTCGTTTTGTTGAACCAAAAATACATTCGTGATGAATCCATCACTGTTCAAGAATTGATCAATCAGAAAATTGCTGCTTTAGGTGAAAACATCATCGTTCGTCGGTTCGCCCGTTGGGCCCTCGGTGAAACCACATCCGGAGCTTCAGAAGAATAATTTCTAAAAAAGACCAACCTTAGGGTTGGTCTTTTCTTAACCCAAGGAGGAATAATGCAGGAGTTACGCTATCACCGGATCTTGCTCAAATTGGGCGGAGAATCCCTCTCTGGAGACAGTGGCACTGGCATAGACGCCACCCAGGCGCTTGAAATTGCTGGCCGCATCAAGGAAGTGCGCGAACTGGGGGTGGATGTAGCCATCGTAATCGGTGCAGGTAACTTATGGCGCGGCAAAGTCGGTCTTGAAATGGGTATGGATCAGGCTACTGCAGATTACATGGGCATGTTGGGCACTATTATGAATGCATTAGGTTTGATGGATGCTCTTGAACATCAGGGCGTGGTGACCCGTGTAATGACCTCCATCGAAATGCGCACAGTGGCAGAACCTTACATCCGCAGACGCGCCATCAGGCATCTTGAAAAAGGTCGCGTGGTTGTTTTTGGAGGCGGAACTGGAAATCCATATTTCTCAACAGATACAGCTGCCGCCCTACGCGCCATGGAAATTGATGCGGATGTTTTGATCAAAGCCACCAAGGTGGATGGGGTTTACGACAGCGATCCGAAGAAGAACCCTGACGCGATAAAATTCGAGGAACTCAGTTATATTGAAACTCTCAACCGCCGATTGGAAGTGATGGATTCCACCTCAATCACCATGTGTATGGAACATAAATTACCCATCCTTGTGTTGAATTTGTGGGATAGAGGGGCGTTGAAAAAAGCCTTATACGGCGAGAAAGTCGGCACGTTGGTAAGGTAAAGCAGAAATTAAGGTTTTAGCAATTAGTAAAGAGGAAGAACTTATTGGTTCTTCCTCTTTTTCTATAATTAGTGATGTTCCTGAAAATGCTCAATCACTTCGATGGCAAGTTGAGATTTTATTCTCTCGCTCTGAAGATCAACCTCATTAAGTGACTTGACCAACTCAAGCATTTGAAACCGCCGGTTTTCAAAATGAGAGATGATCTCTGCCTCTGACAGTTTTTTTACGCTGGCGACGGCCTCTGCGTTGAAGGCGTCCACATCCACGTTGGGAGGCTGAAAACCTGGATCTCGCCGATAAACCATTATCACCTGCATGCCTCGTTGCCACCAGGCTGCAATATGGGCTAACAGATCTCCCAAACGGGCGTACCCCTGAAGATTAAGGTATTGCTGTTGCTCTTCTGCAGACATACTGTTGTACTTTTCCACAAAAGATCCCCATTGATATTTCAAACTCTTTATCACTTGTGCTTTAGAAAATTTTCCCATGTTTCCTGCCTGATTTTTAAATGTACCTCATTTTACTTGTTCTGGTATGAATGTTGCAGTATAGCCAAGGCTTAATTACACCATATTTTATTAAACGGACTATTCTATTCATGATTCCTTTGGAAATTGAAATCTTAATTGGCCTGGCAACTGGCTTGGTGGTCGGCATCACCGGAGCCAGCGGTGTTTTATTGGTTGTTCCGTTATTGACCATCATTCTGAAGTTTTCGATGCATACCGCAGTAGGCACCAGTCTCTTTGTGGATGTCATCACACCATTGGTTGTCGCTTATTCATATTATCGGCATGGTAATGTCAACCTCAAAGCCGCCCTTTGGTTGGCTGTAGGAGCAATTATTGGAGCTCAGGCAGGTGCTTTGGTGGCGAATTCTTTCGTCCCCAGCGAATTGATGAGCAAGGGATTTATATTGTTCATGATCGGCATGGCGGTTTCAATGTGGATCAAGAGTTACCGACCCAAACGAGAGAACATGAAAGTTCGACTTTCAGAGATGAATCATAAGAACCGTTTGATCACTTTCGGCATAGGGTTGCTATTAGGCATCAGCAGCGGACTATTCGGCGCGGGCGGCGGACTGATGTTTTTACTGGTTTTAATCGTCATTCTCAAATATCCAACGCGACTGGCTATTGGCACTTCTTCACTGATCATGGCCATGACGGCGGCGTCAGGCACAATTGGTTATGCCATTCAGGGTAATGTAGATTTCAAGACAGGCATCATTATTGCCGTGGCTGCAGTAGGTAGCGGTCTGGCCGGCGCACGCATCGTCAACAAAGTGGATGAAAAGATCCTCAACCGCATTGTCGGCACCGTCTTTGGAATCATCGGGATTGCAATGTACTTTTTGAAATAATCAACTTTCAAACCAATTAAAAAGAACTGGAAAATAATCCAGCTCTTTTTAATTGGTTAAAAAAACAAGTCGATATATACTTAATCAGCGCTAACTCCATATATCAGAAAGGATTCCATCATGCCTTTTCACCTCATTCTTGTACCGGTGAACATTATTTTGATTGTTGTTTATCTGATTGCTCGAAATCGCAATAACTTAAAACTGACTTCGTGGATCCAACCTCTGAATACCTTCCTATCCATTGGAATCGCAGCTTTAAGCCTGCTAAACCCCGGCACAAATCTCTCTTACACGATTTGGATTTTGATTGGACTGGCACTATGTTTTGCTGCTGACATCTTTAATATTGACATGAATAATGACAAAATATTTTTCGCCGGCATTGCTTTTTTTATAGTGGCTTATCTTGAATATGCGATTACGTTTACAAAATTTAACCGCGGTTTTCACCAGGGAGATATTCTGGTGGGGCTTCTGTTTATTGCAATCTATGCCATATTGATGATGCTTTTCTGGAAAAATCTGGGCAAATACAAAATACCTGTCTTGATCTACGGTTTAATATTGCCTTTCATGGTCACCCGCGCGATTTCAACACTCACCGGTGGGGTCTTCCCCATGACGGCGGCCATTCTGGTTACAGCAGGCAGTTTAATGCTCTACCTGGGAGATATTGAATACGGCATGCAGCGTTTTTATAAACCAGGCAAGTTCACAGTTGGTCCGATCTGCTATGCCGGCGGACAGTTATTGATCGCTCTAAGTTGTGCCTATTTTATTTCATAATTATGGAGCCCAAAGTGAACAATAAACTTTCATTTAGATCAAAATTGGGATTTGGGGTTGGTGAATTCAGCAGTAGCATTTTCTTTACGCTTACCTCGTTCTGGTTAATGAATTTCTTAACTGATGAAGTTCGCTTAAGCGCAGCCATCGCTGGAACCGCCTTACTGGTCGGCAAAATATGGGATGCTGTGATTGATCCCCTGATTGGTTATTTTTCTGATAAGACCAAAAGCCGTTGGGGGCGCAGACGACCATATCTTTTGTTCTTCGCCATCCCGTTGGGAGCTGCTTTTGTGCTGATGTTCCGCAACCCTGAGATTGCCAGTCAGAGTGGCAAATTTATCTGGGCGATGCTGACCTATGTCTTCTTCTGCACTGTTTATAGCTTCACCAACATTCCGTATAATGCCTTGCTGCCTGAAATGACTACAGATTATAACGAGCGCACCAACATCTCTGGTTTTAAGCAGGCCTTTGCGGTCATCGGCACACTGCTTGGAGCCGGTGCAGCCATGCCCATCATGGCACTCTTTGCCGGACGCACCGCCGGATTCATCGGCATGTCGGCAATCTTTGGTTTTCTTGCTTCTCTTTCATTAATCATCACCTTTTTCAGTGTTAAGGAACCGGTTGTTCAAGAAAGCCAAAAGAGCAAAAATGTAGCTGCCTCACTCAAAGATGTTCTCTCAAATAAACCTTATCTCTTAATTCTCATCACCTGGTTTGCAAACTCGACGGCAGTGGCCATCATGCAGACCATGTTGATCTATTACTATAAATACCTGGTTGGTGATGCAGATGCAGTTACCATGGCAATGATCGCCTTATTGATCATGACCATGATCACCATCCCCTTATGGGTGTGGCTGTGCAAGAAAATCGGCAAGAAGACCGCCTACATCACCGGCATGACGTTGACGCTTGCCGCTGTTTTAACGTTTGCCTTTGCGGCCGATAAATTGGGCAGTGTGCCGGCGCTGGTATTGATGGCGCTAGCGGGAATCGGATTCGCGTCGCATTATGTTGCACCCTGGGCGATTGTGCCTGACACCATGGAACACGGCTATGCCGAGACCGGCAGACGCAGTGAAGGTGTGTATTACAGTATTTGGACCTTCGTGATCGCTTTAGGCGGCGCACTGGCCGGATTTTTGGTGGGGCAAGGTCTTGAACTCTTTGGCTATGTACCTGATGTCGAGCAATCCGCGCAATCGGTATTGGGCATTCGGCTGTTGATCGGCGTGCTACCGGGGATCTTTATCCTGATCGCCAATGCAGTTTTACTCGCCTATCCACTTAACAAAAAGCGCTATGAACAGGTGCTTGAAAAGATCAAGCTCATGGAAGCAAGCAAGGAGGCTGAATGAAAATCGCCATTATCGGCACCGGAATCGCCGGGCTAACTGCAGGTTTGACCCTTGCCAAAAAGGGCTGCCAGGTGGAGCTTTTTGAACAATCCGCGAGAATCGGCGGCGTCACAGGCGGCATGGAAGCCGAAGGGTTTGAGTGGGACTACGGCCAACTTGTGGTTGAAGGCTTTGCCAAACATGAGCCGCTTGGAAAAATTCTGGATGAGTTGGGCGTTCTGGATAAAGTTAAACTTGTGCATGATGAGCGCGAGTATGACTTCCCCGACTTTAAGATCAGGGTACCGGAGGAATATGGCGGACTCCACTGGCGGATGGACCTGCTCAAGCAATTGTTCCCGGAAGAAGCCGCCGGGCTGGATGCCTATTGGAAGGATTATGTGCGTTTCACACGGCTGGTGACCCTCGGCGGCCGAATGGAAAGTGAAGGTCTGGGCACAAAAATCGCTTTTTATCTGACCCTGCTGCCATTTTTGCCCAAAATGAAGTGGAGTGCCGAAAGACTGCTGGCGCATTACTTTAAGTCTGAAAAATTGAAGTGTGCCTTCATGTCCATTCTGGCGGATTTCTTCACCCCGCCTTCCAAATTCCCGGGGCTGGGAATTTTTTCGCTGAATGGCGAGATCACGTTCGAGAAACGCATGCCAGAGCACCTCGCCAAAAACGCTGAAATGACCCGTTTTTATTCGATCATCGGCGGGCTTAAAACCCTGATTAATGTCATGGCTGCCGAAATTGAGTCTGCCGGCGGAAAGATCCACACCAGCCGCGTGATTGAACAGATCGTGGTGAAGGATGGAAAAGCCTGCGGCGTAAAAGATCAGCACGGTGTACTGCATGAATGCGATCAGGTGATCGCCTCAGGCGGCGCAAAAGAAACCTTCACCAGACTGCTGCCTGCCAACTGCCTGCCAGAGGGTTACACTGACAAGGTGCTCACCATCCCTTTGATGGATTCTGTGTTCATGATTCACCTGGGAGTGGACTATGACCCGTCGGATGTGCTGCACACGGTCTGCACCTATTTCTACGGCTCGTATGACATTGAAGGCGAGGTGATGCGCGCCAGGCAGGGGCTATATCACGAGGGAGCAGCCGGATTTGTGGTGCACTTCCCAAGCCTGCGGTCGCCAGAGATGGCACCCAAAGGCAAGCATGCTTTGACGATTTACACCATCTGCCCCGACCGATTAGCATCTGGCGATTGGGAGGCTGACAAAGAAAAATATGCCGATAAATTGCTCGCCTATGCCGAAAAGAAGATGCCCGGACTGCGCAGCCACATTGTTACACAGCGCATTTTAACCCCGGTTGATTTTCGAAAGCTTACCCATCTCGACCATCACGCTTTTGGCGGATTGGCCCCGATGATGAACACCTGGAAGATCCCGCACAAGACGCCGGTAGATGGATTGTGGTTCATTGGCGCCCAAAGTGAAAGCGGCGGCGGGATTAACAATGTGCTGCCAAGTTCGCATAAGGTAGCCAAGAAGATACTGTGTAATTAAGAATTAGGTTCTGTAATGAGTAAGCAGTTATGAGGATAACTTCATTGCTGATTACTCATTACTATTTTAAAAACTTACTTCATCAAAGAATAGATGAGCATGCCGTCGTCAAACTTGACTGGACGGGGCGCGCTGGCATCCTCCAGAGCATACCAGGCGGCCTGGCTGCCGAGGGTAACTTTTACAGTCTTGAATTCACCGGCAGGCAGGGTGAGGGTTTCTTCTCCGGCAATGTGGATGACCTCATCCTTAACTAGTGTGACATTCTTTTGCGCTTCGTTATCCCAACGAGAAGGATAGACATAAAGCATTTTGTAAAACAGTCCCTCAGAATTGTTGAGATTTGAAATTCTCCAGGCCCATTCAAATTCAGTCAGAAACTTTTCAGGCAGAACGGTTGATTTTTCTTCGACCACAATTGTTGTGACCAAATTTCCATCTTTAACTAGATTGGAAAACATGGAGCCATTCATTGTGGTCATTTCAAATGCATATTCTTCAAGGTCAAATGCAGAATTCCAGGTGGCTGACAATTTGGCAGTATGACCTTCATCTATCCAGGTGCTGTTGTCAATTTTTACTTCGAAGGCTTCAATTTCACTCTCACAAGTCAGGCTGACGGTCTCGCCAGCAGGCGAAACAAGGCAGATCATTTCACCAACCACGTCACCGGCTCGGTTGACCGCCTGATAACGGCTTTCAACCGGTTCTGCAAGCTTGACAGGATCAAAAGTGAGATCGGTAACGGCAGTGGCACCCGAAAGTTGAGCCACCAAGGTAGCGACCACAATACCGACGTATAGAATTGCTGCCACCACCAATGCCCAGTATTTCTTCAACCAACCGGCAGGGGCTTCTTCAACAGGTTCGCCGGCCTCGGGTTTGGGCTGTAAGCGGATGAAGATGAAAAGCAGCACAAGCGTGACGGCTAGTCCTCCCCCAAGGATCCAGTAATTGCTCATCAAGGTGGCGGGAAATTTGCTGCCGCTTAGCGCCAGGATGGTAATCGTGGCGGCAAAGCCATTCATGCCAAAATGCACCAGCATGGTGCTGAAGACGGAGCGTGAACGCCAAGCGACGTAACCGATCAGGAAAGCCACCGGCAGCAGCCCGGGCAGACCCGAAAGACGGAAGTGGTAGAAGGCAAACATCAGAGCAGGAACAACGATGGCAAACAAGGTGGATTTGCGCTGCTCGTATGAACTCTGGATGGCGCCGCGGAAGAGCAACTCTTCACAGATGGGGGCGGATATGGCAATGGCCACAAAGTAAAGCAGATATTGAAGCGTACTCTGCGGCATGGCGCTTTTTCCCAAATCTACAGAAGGCAAACCAGTGAGATTGGCCATGACCAATTCAATCAAGACGCTGAAAAGGTAGGTAAACACACCCAGCAGCAGACTGATGACGGCAACAGGCAGGCTAATGCGGTTGAGCCGCAAGCCCTCCTTCAGCGGAATCTTTTTGCTGCGTAAAAAGAGGATGGCCGGCAGGGCGATCAACACGACTTCAGTGGCGATCAATCCCCAAGAGAGATGAAGCATCTGGACGGTGGAGCCAACGAGGATGACAAGCAGCATGGTCACCAGGTAAAGCAGGTTGGCTGAGTAAATGGAAAGCGACTTTTTCATTTTATTGAATCCCTAAAATAGAATGATGACGGCAAAAAGCCAATTATTATACGTAGAGACGAATATTTTTGTTGCATTTTACAATCTGACCGCTCAATCGAGCGGTCAGAAAACAAATCAAGCTTTACGATGGTACTGAACGAACTCGCGGGTGCGGTTCATGCCGCTGCGCTCGTAAAACTCCACGGCCTTGGGGTTGAGCGAGACCACCCCCAGCGACACAGTTGGGATATTCCGCTGCCCGGCCAGGGCAAAGACCTGTTTCAAGAGCAGTGAGCCGATGCCCTGCCCCTGAAGCTCTTTGGAAACAGCCAGTTCTTTCAACCAGATGCGGGTTTCTTCATCGTAGCAAATGGCGGCGCCCACCAGTTTATCTTCTTTTTTGAGCATGAGGAAGAATTCGGGGTCGTAGCGGCCGCCGCGGAAGATCTGCTTGTACCAATCTTCAAAAGAGAGCGGCTGAACGCCCTGCCAGTCAAAAGCCTCCATGATAAGATCGTGCAGCGGATGCTCGTCGGCAGGGGTGATCGGTGCCAGGGTGAAGCCGGCAGGCCATTCCGGTGCAGGATGGGGCGCGGTGAAATCCATCTGCATGCGGTAGTGATACTTTTCGATTGCAAAACCGCAAGATTCATAGGCTGAGCGCATGCCGGGGTTTAAGCCGTTGGCATAGGCGGTGAGGATGCAATCCGGTGCGCTGGCGCCCGATTTTACAAGGGCGATGAATCTTTCAACCGCCTGCCCGAGAAGCGCTTCGGCCAACCCCTGAGGCGAACGGACGGCATGCAGGTAGAAATCGAGGTAGCGTCGGCCGTTGAACTCGTCGGAAAGCAGGGCATAGCCGGTAAGCTCGCCGTTTTCATTTGAGGCAATCCAGGCGTCGGCGGCGAGATCCGCCTCGGACCATTGATCGGCAAGATCATCTTTGTCTGAATCCGGTTCGCCAAACTCGGCGATGTCAGACTCGATCATGAAGTTGAAGACCTGCTCGAGGTCTTCAGGGGAGGGATGTTGGATGTTAAAAGATAAAGAATCCGCTTTCATGGGGTATCCTTTCGGGAAAATCAGTAATGAGGGAATTGTAATTAGGGATTAGGGCGTAGTTGAAAGGTTTACAGAACCATTGGAGGATCCTTTGAATAAGCTGAATGAGACGATTATACTCGCAGTCGATTTAATTAAAACAATAAAAATCAATTCGACTTTGTTTTTCAATTGGAATGCGGGTTTTGTTTTTCATGATGACTGTGTGCAGGTTTTTGTTTTTTCGTTTCTGATTCGTTCTTATGTACGAATCGTTAATTGGGGAGAATTGCATCTCAAAAAGGGTGAATATTGATTCGTTTTTGTTTCAGAAATAAATCAAAAACAAAGAAAACGAATGAGTAATGAGTAATGAGTAATGAGTAATGAGTAATGAGTAATGAGTAATCACCGATAAATATTGGAAATCCCGATTTGTGGAATTTATAATAGAATATTAGTTCTATTTTGTCAAGGGGGATTATTTACAATTGATTTTTTGGCATAATGACGGGCACGGCGCACCGTGCCCGTACAGGATCATTATTTAAGGTTCATGGATGCGGGTGGTTTATGTCGTTTCCGTGGGCACAGCACACTTCTCGCAAGATCTGCTCGGGTGCGCACACTTGCACTCCCGAAGAACATCGGGACTTTGTGGCAGCAAGTACCAGGGAAGACCGCGCGCCGTGCGACGGCACGGTCAACGTATTGTATTTATAGACACAGCGTTTGATGGTGTTTACATGGGCAGGTCATGGACCTGCCCCTACACAATCATTATTCCTCTTCGGGGACGATCTCCCAGCGCAGAAAGCGGCGGATGGTGATGTTCTCGCCAATTTCGGCAACGGCCTGCTGCTGCAGTTGGGCGACGGTGATGCTCTCGTCGCGGATGTAGGGCTGGCGCAGCAATACGTTCTGGTTTTTAAATTTCTCGAGTGTGCCTTCCACAATTTTGTCGATGATGACCTGAGGTTTGCCGGCCGTTCGCGCTGCTTCGGCGGTTTCTGCGGCCAGACCGCTGAGCACCCCGCAGGTGAGATCCGCGTCGGAAACAAAGCGCAGGTCGGCTGCAGTGACCTGCAGCGCGATCTCGTGGGCGAATTTGCGGAAAGCGGCTGACACCGCGCCCTCTTCGGTTTCGGTGTTAAGTTCGACCATGACGCCGATGCGTCCGCCCGCGTGGGAGTAGAGTTCGATATGGCCGTGCGTTGTTTCGGATGTCGTTTGCATGAGTTTACCCTTGTGATGAATTCCTGCGCCGTGATTTTCGGCGGCGGCATGATTTGATTTAGTGGTATGAACCTTCCTGGATGGTGCGGTAGGTTTCGCCGATCCATTCAAGTTCGGTTTGACAGGCTTCGATAAAGTTGTCGTTGATGCGGCGCCAGAGGTAGGTTTCACGCGGAGACCGTTTGGGATTCTGATCGGCACGCAGCGCCCTTCCGCGGTGGAGTTCAAGGCGCGAAATGATCTCGGCCTCGTAAGATTTGAGCAGCTTTAGCACCTCGTCATCCGTGAGGCTCTCGGCCCAGGCGAGCTGGATGAGGAAGACCTTGTGCAGCTCTGGGGGTTCGGGCGATTCAAGCAGCGCCTGGCGCAGTTGGGCGCGCCCGGCCGCGGTGATGGAGTAGATCTTCTTGGCGGGCAGGCTCTCCTGCTCATGCACTTCAAAGGTGACCAGGCCTGCCTGCTGCAGTTCAAGCAGGATCTTGTAGATCTGGTTGTTGTTGCCAGACCAGTAGAAAAGGTCCGATTCAGAGATGATGCCCTTGAGGTCGTAGCCTGAGAGGGGTTTCCAGCTCAGAAGTCCGAGGATGGTGGAGGAAAGATCCATGTGCGCGCCTTTGAGTAGGTTATGTTGTACATATGTTATTAATAACATATTAAAGGGAGGGCGTCAAGGAAATTAATGGTTAAAACCTGTCTCACGCAGGCCGCTCGGAAAATCATCTCGCGGCCGCGGAGGTCGCAGAGAAAATCTTTTCAAACGATATTAGATAGCCAAAGTAGGGACACGGTCGCGTTTTATGCACACCCTTGGGTGCGTGCGTTGTCCGCCTGATGATGGGATTATCAGGAATTTGGACGCTGCATGGATTGTTGTAAACAAGGGCTTACGCGGTACGCCCCTACCTGACCCTCATTCTGAATTAATAGAGTGAATGGCTAATTGACACGATAAGTTAAAAGTCTATAATTTTGAATGGGAGTTAGATTCACACAAATTATTATTGGAGAAATGGAACAAACTTAGAACCGATAATTGTCAATATGGGAGGTAATATGGCGACATATATAGAAATTCAAAAGTGGGTAAAAGAAAAATACGGATTTGTACCAAAAACTTGTTGGATAGCTCATGTTAAAGAAATTTCTGGATTGTCTGTTCGAAGAGCTCATAATCGAATTAATGAAAAACGCATGAAACCTTGCCCGGAAAATCGATTCGAACCAATTCAAGCAGCTTTAAAACATTTTAGGATAATCAATTAAAAAATAAATGTGTCATTAATAATTTAAGGAAAAGACGAGACAAGAGATGCGGACGGGAAAAGAAAGCTTTGTTTTCAGCAATTCATATATTCAAAAAACAAACCAATTATTTTCGTGTTTACCGGCAAACGAACAACCTAGTGTCTTTCACTTAATTACTAAAGAACACCTTCAATCTGAAAAATTGTTAATTGAAGAGTCGTGGATTGAATTATCAGAAAAATTTGGAAAAACTCGATTTAATCAATGGCTTGATGGAATTCGTTCTTATGAAGAAAGTAAATTTCGGCCATTTTGGTTTCATTTTTTACTTTATGATTGGTTAAAGAAGTATGGAGAAGTAACTCCAGAGCCAAAACTCAAAACGGGGGCACGCTATAACCCTGATTTTGAATTTTTATCAAAGGAATTTAATATAATTATTGAAGCCAAAACATTTATCACGCAAGGGAATGATGCCTTTGCAGATAGAATTCAAAATGTTATCGAAAATATATTAACAAACTATAAATCTGAGTTTTGGCTAGGCTTTAGTGTTTCAGGATTTAACCATTTTACAAAATACAATGAAATTGAAAAAGGCGAACTTCAGACTATTGTTTTCGATTTCTTAGATAAGTGGCTTTCTAACTTTCCAAAAAACTCATCAGAAATTTTGTTTTTACCAAATCAAATTGAAATATCATTCACAAAAAGTTCAAAAAACCTTCCGATCACTTCCTCTTATGGAAGTACTTCAAGGGAGTTAGTCGCTTTGAATGATCAAAGATTCATTAATGAAATGACAGAAAAAATAGAAAAATTTACTTGGTTAGAACAGGATAACAAATTACATTTTTTTGCAATTTTTCTTGAGAACCCTTTAGAATTTTCTTACTCTTTTTATATCCAATTGCTATGGAACAAAAAAGATGAACACTTTATTCAACTCTTAAAATCTGTTGATGGGTTTCTGATTTTTAAGGCGATTCATGGATCGGAAGATAAAAGACGTTACTTAGTCAACGATTTTATTTACAATCATCATAAACCCATTGACTTTGATGTAAAACAAATATTTCCAGATACCCAAGATGTAATACTCGATGGGTTTCTTATTAGAAAAGAACCTTAATTTTTGGTTTTTTCTACTTGACAACTTGCCCAAGGATACTCACTCCTGATATAATACCCCCACAGGCAGTGACGGAGGAAAGTAGGCCGGAGGATACCGACAGAGAAACGGGCAGAAGCGTTGAGAGCCCGCGCGGAGGTAGACCGGGTGAAGTTCCCTCTTGAGCAAACCCAGGGAAAATCCGAGAACAGAGAACTGAGAACCGTTAAAACCAAGAGTTCCGGAAGAGTAGTTGGGTTCGTAATCTCTACGTTATAAGGGAGACCGACACGCTCACATCGTGATGCGTTGTTGGAAAAAGAGGGCCGTTAGGCGGCCAAGCCGGGTGGTACCGCGGGAAATGTCTCCCGTCCCGATTTATGGGATGGGTTTATTTTTTTAAGTGCAGGAGAATAAAATGGCAGAAGAGAACGTGCTGCAAGAACTGGAAGATGCCCTGGCCAAAGGGCTTGAAGACTTGAAGTCGGTGGCCTCTGAAGAGGCGCTGCTGGCCTGGCGCAATCAATATCTGGGCAAGAACACGGCCATTACACAGGCGTTTCAAAGCCTGGGCAAACTGTCTGCGGAGATGCGTCCGCAGGTGGGGCAGGCCGCCAACCGCGTTAAGGTGGCGCTTGAGGCCGCACTGGCCGAACGCAGCGAAAGCATCAAGGAATCCGCTTTGGCGGCGTCGATCGCCAGCGAAAAGCTGGATGTGACCCTGCCGGGACGCCCCATGACGCCCGGTCGGCTGCACCCCGATACGCAGATGCTGCGCGAGCTTTACCGCGTCTTCGGCGAGATGGGCTTTCAGGTTTACCGTTCGCGCGAGGTTGAGACGGATGAGTATAACTTCCAACTATTGAACTTCCCCGTGGGGCATCCCGCCCGCGATATGCAAGACACTTATTTTGTGGAGGCCGGCGAGCGCGGCGACAACCCCATTGTGATGCGCACGCATACATCCCCGGGGCAGGTGCGTTCGATGCGCGAGTATGCGGCCACCAACCCCGAAAATCCGCCTGCCATCCGTTTGGTGCTGCCGGGCATGTGCTACCGCTACGAGCAGACAGACGCGCGTCACGAGACGCAGTTCGATCAGATCGAGGGCATTGCAGTGGGCGAAGGTATCACCTTCAGCAACCTGAAAGCCACGCTATCCGATTTAGCCCGGCGCCTGTTCGGGCAGAACGTACGTACGCGCTTCAGGGCGAGCTACTTCCCCTTCACGGAACCGTCCGCGGAGTTCGATGTGGAGTGCTTCTTATGCGGCGGCAAGGGCTGCGCGGTGTGCGGCGGCGGCTGGCTTGAGATCGGTGGATGCGGCATGGTGAACCCCAACGTGCTGCGCAACGGCGGCTACGACCCCGAGCGTTACAGCGGTTTCGCCTTCGGCCTCGGTCCGCAGCGCATTGCGATGCTGAGATACGGTATCAATGACATCCGCTATTTTTGGGAGAATGATCTGCGGTTTTTGGAGCAATTCTAAGTAACGAGAGCAGAGAGTAGACCCTTTCGAGAGCAGAGAACTGAGAACCGAGAATCGTCAAAATCTGACGGTTGATATAGAAAAGTAATGATAATTGAGATATGAGTTTTAGAAACAAAAAATACACTCATTCAAAAGTGGAGAGAGTTGAATCGAAATTCCAACCGGGTTTGACAGTTCTCTATTCTCTACTCTCGGTTCTCGAATAAATTACTTATACCCAAAAATTCAAAGGCTCATGAAATGAAACTCGAGCAAATTGGAGTAAACAAATGAAAGCCCCTTTATCCTGGATTAAAGAGTTTGTTGATATTGATCTTCCGCTGGCGGAACTGGCGCACCTGATCACGATGGCCGGCATGGAAGTTGAGGAAGTGAAGATCATCGGCCTGCCAATGCCCGCGCCCGGCACGCTGGATGCCAAGGTGACCGGTCTTGAGTGGGACCGCGAGAAGATCGTGGCCGCCTCGATCAGCGAGGTGCTGCCCCACCCCAACGCGGATAGACTTACGCTGTGCAAGTTGTTTGACGGCGAACGCGAGCACCTGGTGCTGACCGGCGCGCCGAACTTGTTTGAATACAAAGGCATCGGTCCGCTGCCCAAACCGCTGATCGTTGCCTATGCGAAGGAAGGCGCCCAAATCTACGACGGACACGCCGAAGGGCTGGTGCTGACCACCTTGAAGCCCGCCAAGATCCGCGGGGTGGATTCGTACTCGATGGTGTGCTCGGAGAAGGAGCTGGGCATCTCTGAAGAACACGAGGGCATCATGTTCCTCGCTGACGACGTCAAGGCCGGCACGCCGCTGGTGGACGTGCTGGGCGACGCGGTGATCGAGGTGAACCTGCTGCCGTCGTTTGCGAGATGCGCATCCATTTTAGGGTTGGCGCGCGAGATTGCGGCCATCACCGGCAAACCGCTCAAGCTTCCCAAGTGGGATGTACAGCCTCCCGCCGGCAAAGCGGATTTCTGCACGCTTGAAATTACCGAGCCGAAAAACAATCCGCGCTTCACCGCCGGGTTGGTGCACAACGTCAAGGTCGGCCCCAGCCCTGAATGGGTGCAGCGCCGCTTGAAGATGTACGGCATGCGCTCCATCAACAACATTGTGGATGCCACCAACTACGCTATGATCGAACTGGGCGAACCGCTACACGCCTTTGACTATGACAAACTGGTGAAACGCGCGGCCGGCAAGCCGGTGAAGATCATCACGCGCGCGGCCAAAGCGGGTGAAAAGATCACCACGCTCGATGGCATTGAACGCAAGCTGGACACCTTCACCACCCTGGTGTGCGATGAAGCAGGTTCGCTCTCAATCGCAGGCATCATGGGCGGCGAAGAGACCGAAGTAAGCGATGAGACCACCAATGTGCTGCTGGAAGGCGCCGTGTGGAACATGATCAACATCCGCAAGACGGCCAGGGCGCACAACCTGAATTCTGAAGCCTCCTACCGTATGTCGCGCGGGGTGCACCCGGCCATGGCAGAACGCGGCCAAAGGCGCTGCCTTGAATTCATGCGCGCCTGGGCTGGCGGCGAAGTGGCACCGGGATTGGCAGACGCCTATCCGCTACCGGCGAATGACCCGGTGGTGGAAGTGACTGAGCAAGACGTCAAACGCTGGCTGGGCATCGACATCCCCGTTTTGCAGATGGCCGAACTGCTGGCAAGGCTTGAATTCAAGGTGGTCGTGAGCGGCACATCCGTGAAGGCCACCTGCCCCGACCACCGCCTGGATATCAACGAGGGCGTGGTGGGCAAAGCCGATTTGGTGGAAGAAATTGCGCGCGTCTACGGTTATGACAACATCCCCGAGATGCGCATGGCCGACAACCTGCCGCCGCAGATCGGCAACCCCGTGCTGGTGAAGGAAGAGCGCGTGCGCGATCTGCTGGTGGCGCTGGGCTTGCAGGAGGCCATCAGCTATAGATGGTCCACACCTGAGCGGGAGGCCAAACGGCTTTCGCCCGACGCCGAGCAGGATAACAAACCTTACGTGAAAATCGCCAACCCGCTGGCTTATGAAAAAGGATTTTTGCGACACTCCGTTTTGGCGAGCGTGCTGGATGTGGCCGAGCGCAATTCGCGCATCCGCGAGCGGCTGGCCTTCTTTGAGATCGGTCCGATCTTCTTGGCAGGTGAAGACCCCAGCGGTCTGCCGGATGAGTTGAAACGGCTGGCGATGGTGCTGGGCGGAGCGCGATCCGCTTCAGGCTGGCAGCCCGCAGACACCGGCGCGATGGATTTCTATGATTTGAAGGGCGTGGTTCACGGATTGCTGCAAGGGCTGCGTCTGAATGATGTGAAGTATGAAGCCGGCGAACATCCGAGCTATCACCCAGGCAAGTGCGCGCGGGTTATGGTGGGCGACAAGCAGATCGGCGTGATGGGCGAACTGCACCCCAAGGTGAAGGGCAATTACGACTTCCCCGCCACGTTCAAAGTGCCGGTGCTGGCGGCCGAGTTTGACCTTGACCTGCTGATCGAGCTGGTGCCTCCGCTCTACCAGACTGTGGATGTGCCGGTCTTTCCGCCGGTGATCGAGGATCTGGCCTTCATTCTGGATGAAGAGCTGGCTGCCGAGAAAGCCGAAGCCTTGATCCGTCAGACGGGCGGCAAGCTGCTGGCGGATGTGAAGCTGTTCGACATCTTCCGCAGCGAGCAGATCGGCGCAGGCAAGAAGAGCCTGGCCTACAAGCTGACCTACATCGCTCCCGACCGTACGCTTGAGGCGGCGGAAGTGGCGGCATTGCGCAACAAGATCATCAAGCGCATGGAGTATGAGTTCAAGGCGAAGTTGAGGGGGTAGTTCCGAGAGCTGAGAATCGAGAATAGAGAACCGTCAAGAACAATTAGTAATTGAGATTGTAATTAGTGATTTAGATAAAATGATTAGGAAGAGCAAAGGCCACCGGTTGTCGGTGGCCTTTGTAGTTAAATGGTCAAGTTTTTCCAGTTCACCAAACCAGGTTAATTATTAAGCCTTGGCTTTCTTGAGTGCTTCTTCCTGGTCATGGCGGTGGGTTCCGTCGCAGAGGGGTTTCTTTTTGGATTCGCCGCAGTTGCAGAGGGTGACGCGGTTGCGGGTTTCGAAAGGTTTGCCGTCCGAGCGCTCAACGGGGATGTATCCGGTAGCCCACAGTGAGCCTTCAATGGGGCCTTCAGAGGTGATCTCGGTGGTGACGGCAATCTGCACGGGATAATCCGCTTCGATGTCTTCACTATCTTTATCCATGGCGTAGCTGTAAGTGCCGGAGGGGCAGCGGTCGATCATGGCCATGATCTCGGCGCGCACCTTGGGTTCGGCGGTATCCGCGATCATCTTTTTGATGTTTACAAGGCGGTTACCGCAAAAGCCTGAATCCATGCAGAGTGTGAAATCAGATTTCACCACAATGCCGGTACCGCTGTCGTTGACGCGCTGGCGATCAACGAAGTTGTCTGTGGGGGCTTTTTCCATTCCGTCAAAATCACATTCGCAGTGGGTGCTGTCGCAGAAGGGTTTCTCGTGCGAATGTCCGCAGCGACAGAGTTCGTAGGGGCCTTCGGTTTTGAGCACCTCATCGGTTTTCCAGTTGAGGGGTTCGCCGTATTCCGAGACGATCTGTGTCTTGTGAACCAGCGGAATGTCGCCTTCCACCAGGTAGGGGCCGAAGGATTGGACTTTAATGGTGCCTTTTGTGGTTTTCTTTTCAGTCATGATTACTCCTGGTAACTGGCAAGGCAGGCAAAGATACGGTCAATATCCAGCTCGGTGAGTTTTTCGTAAGCCTCAGAGGCGCCCAAATTTTCATCCAATTGCTCAAGGCGGGTGGCACCGGTAATTACAGAGGAGACTTCCTTGCGGCGCAAGACCCAGGCAATGGCAAGCTGGGCGGGGGTAATGCCGAGGTCGTTGGCCACCAGGGTGAGCTGGCGGACGATCTCGATGCGCTGCGGGGTGATGCGTTCCTTGATCCAGGCATAATCATCCAGTGAAGCGCGGCTGCCCTGAGGGATGCCATCATTATATTTACCGGAGAGGATGCCGTAATACAGCGGGCTGAAGGTGGTGAGGCCGATGCCGAGTTCTCGGCAGACGGGCATAAGGTCATCCTCAACGCGTTTGCGGTGAAAGAGGTTGTACTGGGGCTGATCCATGGTGGGGGGGATGAGCCCGAACTCGCGGGCGGTGCCGTAAGCCTGCATGACCTGTGAGGCTTCCCACTCAGAGGTGCCCCAATAGAGGATCTTGCCCTGATGGACAAGGTCGGTCATGGTGCGCACGACTTCTTCCACGGGGGTGTCGGGGTCGTAGCGGTGGCAGAAGTAGAGGTCCACATAGTCCGTGCCGAGGCGCTTGAGGCTGGCGTGGATGGATTCGGTGATGTGCTTGCGCGAGAGTCCGCGGCCGTTGGGGCCTTTCATGGTCGGCCAGAAGACCTTGCTTGAAATGACTAACTCAGGTCTGGGCATCGTTTTGATGGCTTTGCCCATCACAGTCTCCGCAACGCCGTTGGCGTACATATCCGCGTTGTCGAAGAAGTTGATGCCCTGGCTGAAGGCTTCCTTAATCAATGCAATGGCTGAATTTTCGTCCAGTTGATTGCCAAATGTTACCCACGATCCGAGTGAGATCTCGCTTACCTTTAATCCTGAATGACCGAGTCGTCTGTAGTGCATATTAACTCCTTAGAGGGTTAGTCGAGAACCGAGAACCGAGAACCGAGAACCGAGAACCGAGAACCGAGAACCGAGAAAATTGTATTTGCTTATTCCTCAATATAAATCGCGTGATCTTCTTGAATGGATTTTTGCAAAGTAAATTCTTTTTCGCCTTGCTTGGTTTTTCTTAAATAAGTTATATATCCATTAAGCAAAAGATCCAGATTATTACCTTGCTCAATTACTTTTTCATACACATCATTATTAATGTACCCGAAATCGCGAGAAAGCACCAGATGACTCAACAATTCTTCCAAAGAACCACGAGCATTATAACAAAACTGAATATTGGATTGATAATAATATCTTCCATAGCCCTCTGCAATATTCGCAGGAATGCTGGTAGCCGCTCTTCTAATTTGAGAATTAAGGTTGTACTTTTCATCTGCTGGTAACAGAGGCAACACCTCGCGATAAATAACTTTTGCATAATCGCGAGCTTTTACCCAACAATTCAATCGCTCCAAACCAGTTGTTGTCACGTAAATATTCCCTGTTTTTGACGGTTCTCAGCTCTCAGTTCTCTGTTCTCACATGAAAAACATATTTACTCATTACTGCTTTTTCCATCCCCGATCCCCAACGGCTTCCACTTGTCGCTATCGGCGCGCAGACGATGCTGACCGCCGCCACGGTTGTGGAGCTCTTCAAAGTGCTCAGGTTCGATGAACATGGCTTCGCCATCCAACAGGCCGCTGACACCGGATTGACCCGGCTCAGAGCGTTTGTTCTGGCAGTAACTGCAGGTTTTTGGGTCGTGGATGGTGTAATTTTGCGGTTCTTCGTAAGTGGTGATGTAGCCTTCGTAGTTGCGCAGGATGACTTTATGGTCAGAGGAGCTGATGAAGTAGTTGGGCATGACAGGGATCTTGCCGCCGCCGCCAGGAGCATCCACGACGTAGGTTGGCACCGAATAGCCGGAAGTGTGTCCGCGCAGGCCTTCGATGATTTCAATGCCCTTGGCTACAGGGGTACGGAAGTGCCCGGCGCCTTCCACCAGGTCACACTGGTAAAGGTAGTAAGGCCGCACACGGATGCGTACCAGTTTCTGCACCAGGTCACGCTGGATGTGAACACAGTCATTGATGCCCGCCAACAGCACGGATTGGTTGCCCAACGGAATGCCAGCGCGAGAAAGTTTATCCATGGACTCTGCGAGTTCCTGCGAGATCTCGTTGGGGTGGTTGACATGGATATTAAGCCACAATGGGTGGAATTTCTGCAGCATGTCGGTCAGTTCGGTGGTGACGCGCATAGGCATGAAGACGGGCACACGCGATCCGATGCGGATGATCTCGATGTGAGGAATTTCGCGCAGCCGGGTGAGCAGTTCTTCAAGCACCTTGGGTGCCAGGGTGAGTGGATCGCCGCCTGAGAGCAGCACATCTCTCACCTGGGGGGTATTCTTGAGATATTCGATCTGGGCATCAAAGTCGGTGCGAGAGAAGGTTTGGGTGGGGTCGCCCACGATGCGCGCACGGGTGCAATAACGGCAGTAAGACGCGCACTGGGTGGTGACCAGCATCAACACCCTGTCAGGATAACGGTGAACGAGGCCCGGCACAGGCGAATGGCGGTCTTCTGCCAGAGAGTCTTCCATCATACCGGTAAAGACATCCACTTCGCCCGCGGTGGGGATGATCTGTTTGCGGATGGGATCATCCACGTCGTCGGGGTTGATCAGCGAGACATAATAGGGTGTCACATCCACGCGAAACAACCCGGGGGTTGAAAGGGCTTTTTCTTCGCTGGGGGTGAGCTTTAGAACCTGGTTGAAATCTTCCACTGAATTCAGGCGGTTAGCCATCTGCCAGCGCCAGTCATTCCACTTTTCGTCGGGAACATCTTTGAAAAAAGGAGCACGTTTTGATTCAAACGAAGCAGGTGACATTTACTCTCCTTTGGAATTTTTGTATTTGCAATCACTTTGATTTTAAGAGGGAATCGTATTAGGGTCAACATATTTATGATAACCCTGCGAGTTTTTGACAGGATTATTGGATACAATCAAGTTAAACATTAATTGTGGACTCAAAGGAGACCGAAATGACTGATCTGGTGGCAAATACAGCCAAAGGCAAACGCGATATCGTGGTGACAGCCAAAGCCTCTTCGATTGAGAAATGGCGCAAACAGGTGGTGGCCGGTCAGCCCGAGACCGGAAAAGAGTTTGCCTTCATCAGCGACGAAGGCAGCTACATCCCCGGCGGGGAGGGCACCGCGCCCAGCCCGCTGACCTACTTCGTTTCCGGCATGGCAATGTGTCTGATCTCGCACATCACCCAGGTGTCCAATAAGAAAAAACTGGATGTTCGCAATGAGAAAGTCACCGTAACAGCTCATTTCCATGAAGAGGGATCCGTTTTAAGGGGGGATGCCGAGGGGTTTTGCGACCGCTTTGAAATCAATATTGCACTGGATTCTGATGAGGAGATCAGCGAAATCAAACAGTTGATCCGCCTGGCACATCGGCTGTGCTTCGCTGAAAAAGCAGTGATCGGTACCGTGCCAGTTATTAACACACAGCAGCTCAATGGACAACCACTGATTGTTGATTAACCAAAAAATGCACCCCTCTGGGTGCATTTTTTATATATTATTTAATCTTGTTACTTTTTTATATTGCGAAGAACAATTTCTGCTATGGTCATGTTATGACGGGATTGCAGCTGGCTGTTCATCATTTGAATCTGTTTGCGGGGCGAGTAGAACACCTCGCTCCAGCCGTAGCCGGCACAAGCGGTATCGGCAATGTCGTTGCCGGCAGCATCCTTGCCCCACCAGGCTCTGTATTCCTCTTCGAGGTCAGGGCGAATGTGGAAATCAGGGACGGGTATATGGGCGGAATAATAGAAATCGGGGGGTAAAGCATTTAGGAGGGTTTCAAAGACATGCACGCGCACCGGAACATGGCTATTGACTTCAGATTGAGCCAGGCGGCACAATCCGCGGATGGTGGCGAGCGGCGAGATCACTTCAATCTGTTTCAAGTTTTCGAAGCGTTCGCTGACCCGGGCAACAACCTCTTTCATCACCAAACCGCTGGCAATGCTGTCAGCCAAAAAGGCAACCGAAATGTTCTCCTTTTGTGCATGGTCAAGGTCTTTATCTTTAAAGAGGGTCAATTCAACGGTGCGATTGTAAACCGGCACCGAGCTGTCAAACACATGATGCGCATCCAACACGATCTCGTCGCAATAATATCCATAATTTGAATAAATGGCTTCTGCCACCTGGTATTTCAATCCCTCACGGGCGATGGGGAATACTGCCAGATTTTGCTGCTTGTAGTGTTCAAATGTGGAAGCCAGGGGTAGAGCGCCGATGATCTCTGAAACAGCATCACCAATCAGTTTTGCCCGATCTGATCCAAGACAGAGCTGACCTGGAAGGTTCTGCGGTGCGGAAGGAATGGGAGAATCAGACTTAACACCGATGATATCCAACAAATTGGCATCCAGATTGTTTTCATGTAAATAGATAAACTTGGATGTGGCGTCATTATGGTACAGGACGATCTTTAATGGATGGCAGTCGTTGATCGCCAGCTGGCCATTACGAAAAAAACCGCCTCCTGATTTATGGTCACAGGGAAGCGGTTCTGTCAGCTCGAGGGAGCCTTCAATCTTTTGATTGGCATCTTCTAAAAAAGCAAACGGATAATTAAGATGAGACATTATTTCTCCTTAATGGTGGTGTTGTTTGTTTCTTTACCAAAAAGAAGCAAGTCTCAAACAAATTCAAATCACGACCTGCCCAAAAGATTTTATACCTTAATCGACAATTTGGGAATTTATTTTAATAATTAATCAGCAATTCATCCTTTTTTGAAAATAAATTTAACACCATTATCGTTGACCCTAAACCTGATAGGGCACTTCGATAATGACCAAATTAGATTTGAACAACAGGCCGTAACGTAACATCATGGCGGTTTGACTATGCAGAAGGTTCTCCCACCAATGAGAAGGAACAAATTGGGGCACCACGACCGTCAAAATTTCGTTTGGCGCGCGCAAAGTCAATAGTTTTTGAATGTAATCCATTACAGGTTCAAGCAGCAATCGATATGGAGAATTCAAAATAACCAAACGGATGCCTTCACCATAAATTGCCCATTTTTCACGCAACTTTTCAGATTCAACAGGGTCGGTAGACACATGAATTGCTGTCACGTCATCTCCTAAAGAGCGGGCATAAGCCAGTGCAGCCAGTGAGCCGCGATGAACCCCAGCCACCAACACTAAAATACGATGTTTGTTGACGCGAATGGTGTTGGTATATTTCTCAAGTGAAAGTTTTGCTGCCAACTTTTTGTAATGGTGATGGATTGATAAAAAGGTAGTGATAAGCAATGGAATGATCACCACCACAATCCAGGCACCATCTTTAAATTTGGTTACAGCAAATATAATCATCACAATGAATGTACACACGGCACCAAATCCATTGATGATCATTTTATATTTCCATGCTTTATCAAATCGGATGGTTGAGCCAGTTTCAACCAGTTCTTCATCGCCTTTAAGACGACCGGATTTCCACCATCGTTTGGCCATACCTGCTTGAGAAAGTGTGAAAGAAAGGAAAACGCCAATCGCATATAAAGGAATAATCTTGGACACGTTCGCTTGAAAGACTAGTATAAGGAGAGAAGCCATGATTGCCAGAGTCACAATCCCTCTGGAATAAACCAGGCGGCTACCTTTAAATGTTAATTGTCGTGGAAGGTAACCATCATTCGCCTGCAATGCTCCCAACCGTGGAAAATCAGCAAACGCAGTATTAGCCGCCATGATCAGAATAATGGTGGTGCCTGCGATCAATACCAGATACATAACGCCTTGCCCACCAAATATGGTTCGGGCGAGCTGTGAAATAACTGTCTCGACCTCAGAGGGAACCGCACCAATTTTTCCTGATAGAAAGGAAATGCTCAAGAAAAGCGTTCCAAGGATCGAAGCCATCCAGATTAAAGTAATGCCGGCATTCTTGCTGCGAGGTTCTTTAAACGCAGTAATGCCGTTTGAAATTGCTTCGATACCGGTCAGGGCAGCCGTACCGCTTGAAAAAGCATGCAGCAGCAGGAAAGGTGTCACAACACTAACAACCCCAACAATTTCCATTTCAGGCGGGTTTACAACGGGACCCAAAGCACCTGTGAAATATTTCACAAGACCCACGCCGATGGTAAGCACCATGGCAACTAAGAAAAAGTAAGTTGGAATTGCGAACAAGACACCGGATTCTTTAACACCCCGCAAATTGATGGTCATGACGAAAAAGACCAATGCAATTCCAATAATGACACGATATTCAAAAAGTGAAGGAAAAGCTGAAACGATTTGGGCAACACCTGAGGATATAGATACGGCGACTGTCAAGATATAGTCAGTCAACAAGGCTGCACCTGCCGCCTGTGCCGGAATCTCACCTAAATTATCGCGGGCGACGATATACGCGCCGCCGCCGCCTGGGTAAGCATGGATGGTTTGCTCATAAGAAATTGCCACAATAGCCATCAAAACAGTAATTGCAATGGCGATCGGAAAAACATATTGCAAAGCACTGGCTGTGGCAATCGCGAGAATAATCATAATCTCTTGGGTAGCATAAGCAGTGGATGACAATGCATCAGACGCAAAAACAGCCAGGCCAATGGCCTTGCCGATGGTTTGATTGTGAGCGTCTGCCGTTTGTAAAGGATGGCCAATCAACAATTGACGCCAATTATTCCTTGGCTTGTCATCCGCTGACATGTCTATTACATTTGTCGCACTTTCTTTTTCCTCGATCATATGCATCCTTTAACTTCAATATTGAACAACAAAAAACAAGACTTCTATTTATGAATGATAGAAGTCTACTTATTGTTCGTAAAAAATAAGCAAAGAAATAGAGGAGGATATAAAGAAAAAATAAAGATTTTTAGATGCGTTAATCGCTGGTTTTGAAACGATAACCAATGCCAGGATCGGTCACGAGCACTTGAGGATCATCGGGATCAATTTCAATTTTCTTGCGCAACTGCCCGATATAAACACGTAAATATTCAATGTGTTCCGACTCTTCAAACCCCCAAACGTGGACCAGTATCGCCTGGTGCGTCAGCACACGGTCTGCATGTGCGGCTAGATATGAAAGCAGCTTAAATTCAGTGGCAGTTAGTTTTAATTCTTCGCCGTTGATGGTGGTAATGTGGCGGGCCAAATCAATGGATAACGAGCCGGCTTTTATCACAGTTTCTTTGTTGCCGATGGATTGAGACGAATGGCGCAGTGCCACTCTGATGCGCGCCATCAGCTCTTCAATGTTAAAGGGCTTGGTCAAGTAATCATCCGCGCCTTTATCGAGGGCGGCCACTTTATCGCGTTCACCGTCGCGCACTGAGAGGACGATGATCGGCACGCTGGACCATTCGCGAATCTGCTCGCACACCTGGATGCCATCCATATCAGGCAGGGTGAGGTCGAGAATGACAACATCCGGCGACTGTGAAGCTGCCAGGGCGATGCCGTCTTCGCCATTCACGGCAGAGATGACCTTAAAGTGCCCGGAGCTCAAAATCGTTTTAAGAGCACGCAAGATTTGAGGTTCATCGTCAATTAATAAGATTAAAGGGTCTCTATCCATCCAACACATCCTTGGGAATATTCGGCAGCGAGCCATCCAGAGTGACCGGCAGGCTGATCATAAATGCAAAACCATTAGTCTGATTTTCAGCCCATATTTTACCGCCGTGCGCTTCAATAATACCTTTACAGATTGACAACCCCAAACCCGTTCCGGTGACTTTATCAGCTTGAGTCACTCGAAAGAATTTGTCAAAAATGTGCTCGAGATGTTCTTCTTGAACCCGAGGACTTTGATTCATGACTTTAATGACCACATTATCTCCATGTTGGGATGCAGAGACCTGAATGGGCGTACCGGGAGGCGCATACTTGATGCTGTTGCTAAACAAGTTGGTAAACACCTGCCCCAGCATGACAAAATCAGTGGGCAGCAGAGGCAAATTTGTAGCGAATTCGTATTCCACTGGATGCTGTGACAACAAATTGCGCATCTTTGTGGCCACACTTTTGATGATCTCTACAATGGAGTTCCACTGCGTTTTTGGGTTCAGGGCGCCAGCTTCAATGCGCGACATATCCAGCAGGTTGCCAACCAAAAGATTCAGTTGATCTGTTTCTTCTTCAACAGTCGCCAACAGTTCAGTCCGGGCGGCGGTATTCCAATCCACGGCACCGCTGCGAAGGCTTGAGGCTGATGCTTTAATTGCCGCAAGCGGGGATCGAAGTTCATGAGAAACCGAGTTCAACAATGAGGTTTTGATACGATCGCTTTCTTCGAGAAGTTTGGCAATGTTTTCGCTTTGATAAAGATAAATGCGCTCAATAGCCAAAGCTCCCTGGTTGCTAAATGCCGCCAGCAAGCGTGTCTCCTCAAGGGATAGTTCATTTTGATCAAACCAAAGTTTAATTTCGCCTTCAGTATTACGGGCGGTATACATCGGTACAGCCAGGTCATGAATGCCCGTTATTTCTTTTGCAATGGATGTGCGGAAAACCAACAGTTCATTTTTTACGCGTTCGGTTACGCTGATTTCCACCTGATTAAAGCGAAATGTTTCGATCAACTTGTCAGCCAGCACGTGCATAATACTCTGAAAATCAGTTAACCCGGCCAAAGCCGAGATCAATTCATACATACGGGTGGCTTCCCATTCACGTTTTTTTGCCAGGCGTACCGCTTCTCGCGCCTGACCGACAAACTGGCTTAGTACGACCGCCACGATCAAGAAAATGATCAGCGTAATCAGGTCCTGGGTTTGATGCACCATCAGGGTGAAATAGGGCTGGATGAAAAAGTAGTTAAAGGTAAGGAAGGCCAGCAAGCCTGCCAGAATGCCAGAGGTCAACCCCCATAAAACCGTGCAGATAAGGATCGGTAAAAGATAGATCAGGGCGATGATCTGGATTTCAAGCGTGCTTTCAACGACCTTTAATAATATCGTGACGGCAGCAATAATGAGCACCGTCCCCAGGTAGCTGAAGAGCAGGCGAGAAAATCGGTGGATGGAAAACCTTAGCCTTTTATCCATAGATTATTGATTATATTGCATCACTGACAGTTGCACCAAAAACTAAACCAACATTAAAAACAAAAATATTAATCTTTTATATGAAATCAAAACCGCCTGACGGCATTTCTTGACCTGATTTTTCAGGCAAGGTATAATTGTTCTCAATGAATTAGCACTCACAAGCTCCGAGTGCTAAAAAACAGGAAGAAATGAGCGATCTATCTGAAAGACAACGCCTGCTGCTCTCACTCGTGATTCACGAGTATATCCGTTCGGCTACGCCGGTCGGATCGAAGCATATGGTGGACCAGTATTCGCTGGATATGAGCTCAGCGACCGTGCGGAACGAACTGGCCGAGTTGACCGAACTGGGTTATTTACGGCAGCCCCACCTTTCAGCAGGCCGCGTGCCCACTGAAGACGGCTACCGATTGTTTGTAGGCAGCATTGTGCAAGAATCAGAGCTGCCTGACTCCACCCGCCGCACCATCAGTCACCAGTTTTATCAAATGCGCAGCGATGTGGAACAATGGACCCGGTTGGCGGCATCCGTGCTGGCTCACCAATCACGCGGGGCTTCGCTGGTTACAGCTCCGCACCCCGAACAGGCGCACTTCAAGCATCTTGAATTGATCGCTTCACGCGGACGGCAAGTATTGATGGTGCTGGTCTTAATGGGCGGAGAAATTTTACAGCGATTCATCACCCTGCCTGAACCTGTCTCACAAGACATGTTGTCTGCCACTGCGCAGCGATTGAATGTGCTGATGGAAGCCAAAACCACCAAAACCATTGATCAATTGAACGTGCAATTAAATGCGCTCGAGAAAGACCTGTTTAATGTGGTGTTGGATGAAATGAAACAGGCGGATGCGATGGTTTCGGGTGAAGTCGTGCTTGATGGATTAACAAACGTACTGGCAGAACCCGAATTTTCAGGATCTGAAGATGCCCGCAAAGCCCTGCGTGTGCTCGAAGAAAAACCCTTGCTTCACGACATTTTGTCAAAAACTGTGCTGCACGGATCGTCTCTGGGTGGTGTGCAAGTGCTGATCGGCGGCGAGGGCATCTACGATGCTCTGTCACAATGCTCGATTGTGCTAGCCCGCTACGGCACACCTGGCCTGGCAACAGGCACCCTGGGAGTTTTAGGGCCGATGCGCATGTCATATGGAAGAACAATATCGATTGTCCGGTTTCTTTCCGGTTTATTGAGTGAATTAGTTACAGAAACGATTACTGAATAAATAGCCATTGAGGTGAAGAATGGAAGAGCATCACAAGAAAGCAAATGCCAAGAAAGCTGCATCAGAATATCAGCAGTCAGAAGAAAGCCGAAAATCCGCCGGTACTTATCCGGTGGAAGACACACAATTCAAACCGGAAGTCACGCTTGAAGCCTACGAAGCCGTGAAAGCGGATCTTGACAAGGCTGTTAAAGAAGCCTCCACCAATCTGGATGGCTGGCAGCGTGAACGAGCTGAATTTGTGAATTACAAAAAACGCATTGAACGTGAGAACGCCCAACTGCGCGCCAACATCACCGGTGAAGTGATCAAAAAATATCTTGTGATCATGGATGATCTTGACCTTGCCATGAATCACCGCCCCACATGCGATGAAGGTGCAGTCTGGGCTGAAGGCATTGAATTGATCGTACGCAAGCTGCAAACCGTGATTGACGCTGAAGGTATCGAACGCATCAACCAAAACAAAGTGCAGTTCGATCCGAGCATGCACGAAGCCATTTCAAATGAAGACAATCCCGAGTTTGCCAGCGGCGAAGTGATTGAAGTCGTCCGACAGGGCTATAAACTTGGAGAGCGAATTTTGCGCCCGGCAATGGTTCGGGTAGCCCGATAGGAGACGAAATTATGGGAAAAATCATAGG
>PHBW01000050.1 GCA_002840715.1 Chloroflexi bacterium HGW-Chloroflexi-4 | reverse complement strand
CACGATACCTTGCGGTATACCCGCTTTCCAAGCGGGCGCGTTAGGCCAACTGCGCTACCTCTCCATGGCTTTTCTTGTGTAGCGCGCCTATTATACCATTTCCTTGAAAAATCTCCATCTTTTTCATAAGTTTTTCGTATTAATTAATAAGTGAAAATGGTTTTGACTTCACCATTTTTTCATTTGATTCTATAATTCATTTTGTACAGTTCACAGGAGGTAATAAGATGGATGAATCTAAACGTGGGACGATGGCTGCAGGTATTATACTGGTGGCGCTGGGAGCTGTGTTCTTTGCACTTAACCTGATCCCTGGAATTGTGGCTGCTAAAACCTGGCCGCTGGTGTTGGTAGTGATCGGCATCGGTTTTTGTTTACCAGTCTTGATCTGGCCGAAACAAAAGGAATCCCTGGCCGGATTGTTGATCCCCGGCAGCATTTTGCTGGTTTTGGGCGCAATCTTTCTGTTCAATACATTCACCGGAATCTGGTCGGTTTGGGCCATCGCCTGGATGCTCATCCCCGGCAGTGTCGGACTGGGGTTGATTCTCGGCGCCTGGGCTGGTAAATGGGATAAATCGGTTACCAAAGTGGGTTTGTGGATGCTGGTGTTGAGCCTCGCTGTCTTCGCCCTCTTTGCATCCCTGTTTGGCAATGTTGTGGTTAAATCAATTGGGGCGGGGCTGCTGGTCGTCACTGGACTTGTGCTGCTCGTCAGATCATTAATGAGAAAGCAGGCTGAATAACTTTATGTCATCAATCGTTCCTGACCTCAAACTGCCGCTAGTCACAGTGGATGAAGCCCACTGGCAAAAAGTGCATGCCAATGCTGCTGAAGCTTTGGAATATTCAATTCCTCTCAAAGAGGGATTCCAAATCTCCACATCGGGATTTAGCTTTGTGATCCCCGACGGCATGGACTTCAAAGCGCCGAATATCATCCAGATTGTGATTGGCAAAGAGGAATTGTATGCCATGGCATATGAACAAGGATTGACGCTGTATACATGCGACAAGGCAAACCTTGTGCCCATGTATGGGTCAAGACCTTTTGAAGGGTTTCGGTCAGGAACGAAACTGATACTGGCGATTGGACATCTCTCACCTCCTTCATCAGAGCTGCCGCAGCCCAAATTTACGGTTTTATGGGCCGGTGTGGTGAACATTCTCTAATTGACCATTGTCAACTTGAAAAATCGCCATTATAATAGGCCTCGTTGGGCGGTTAGCTCAGTTGGTTAGAGCGTTGCGTTGACATCGCAAAGGTCGTAGGTTCGAGTCCTATATCGCCCACTTTTTTCAAGCTCAGACAAACGTCTGGGCTTTTTTTTATAGCAAAGGTCGTAACCCCCTGTTGGGGGGTTATAAGGTCCGAGCGCTATATTGCCCACTTTTTTCAAGCTCAGACAAACGTCTGGGCTTTTTTTTATAGCAAAGGTTGTACCCCTTGTTGGGGGGGTATAAGGTCCGAGCGTTATATTGCCCACTATTTTTAAGCTCAGACAAACGTCTGGGCATTTTTTTATAGCAAAGGTCGTACCCCCTGTTGGGGGGTTATAAGGTCCGAGCGTTATATTGTCCACTTTTTTCAAGCTCAGACAAACGTCTGGGCTTTTTTTTATAGCAAAGGTCGTACCCCCTGTTGGGGGGTTATAAGGTCCGAGCGCAAAATTGCCCACTTTATTAAGGCTCAGGCACATGTTTGGCTTATTTGTTTTCATTCGCCAAATACTTGTATATTCTCCAAACCAAAGTTATAATCCAAATAATAAACAAGGCAATGACCGGGACGAGTATTTGGTCCAACACAGAAAGTAGAGATCACCGGCTGAAAGTCTCTACACAACGCCAGAGAAAACCACCCGCGAGCTTTTTCCTGAACAGTCCATATTTGGCCTAACTATGGAAAACAAGCGTCCGCGAATCTGGGTGGAACCGCGAGAGTCTAATCTCCCGCCCCAGTGCTGGGGCGGGTTTTTGTTTTAATCCTCCCCAAACTCAACCCACAGCCGGTAAAACCGGCGTTATTGAACGGAGGTAGAAATGGCTGAAACAAAACAGGAAAAGTACGAAGAAAGCATGCTTTACAAACGGCGCCATTCTGCAGCGCATATCATGGCTCAGGCGGTTCTTGAAAAATTTCCGACTGCAAAAATTGCCATCGGCCCTGCAATTGAAGATGGTTACTATTATGATTTTGATCTGCCCAGACCGTTAACTCCGGAAGACCTCGACGGCATTGAAAAACGTATGCGCGAGATCATTAAATCAGGCGTGACCTTTGAACGTAAAGTGCTCAGCGCGGATGATGCCAAAAAGATCTTTCACGACCAGCCTTATAAAATTGAGTTAATCGAAGGTCTAGAAAAGGGCACATTGGATGAAAACGGCAATCCGGTAGAAGAGAAACCTGTGATTTCAACCTACTCACAGGGCATCTTTACCGATCTCTGTCGCGGCCCTCATGTGGATTCTTCCAAAGATATCAATCCTGAAGCAGTCAAGCTGATGTCTGTGGCTGGCGCCTATTGGCGCGGCGATGAAAAACGGCCTATGCTTCAACGTATTTATGGCACGGTTTGGAATTCACCCAAAGAACTTGAAGATTATTTGTGGCGTCTCGAAGAAGCCAAAAAACGCGATCACAGAAAACTGGGTAAAGAACTAGGGCTCTTCCATTTTTCGGATGACGTAGGTCCCGGGCTGCCCCTTTTTACCCCCAAAGGTGAAATGCTACGTTATTTGATGGAAAAATACGTTCGCGACCTTCAGACGAAATATGGCTACGAACATGTTTGGACAGGCCACCTTGTCAAGGAAGACTTGTATAAGAAATCAGGTCATTACGATAATTACAAAGACTCCATGTTTCCGCCCATGGTGGATGAGAACATTGTTTTCCGCATGAAACCGATGAACTGCCCGAGCCACATGTCTTTATTTAAAGAGATGGGCTTGCATTCTTATCGTGAACTGCCAATGCGTTTTGCGGAGTTTGCCACACTTTACCGCTACGAAAAGACTGGCGAACTTTCAGGCCTAACCCGGGTGCGATCATTAACCCAGGATGACTGCCATGTTTTCTGCACACCCGAACAGATTGGCGACGAGTTTACCCTGGCTTTAAAATTGATCCGTGAGGTATTGGATACCTACCATTTCACCGATTACCGGGTCAGATTATCATTGCGCGGTAAAACCGGCAAGTTCGTTAAGGATGATGAAAAGTGGAACCTGGCTGAAACGGCACTGCGTTCATCAATGGATGCGGCCGGTCTGGAATATTTTGAGGCCGAAGGCGAAGCCGCATTCTACGGTCCAAAAGCAGACTTCATCGCCCGCGACGTGCTTGGGCGTGAATGGCAGCTTTCCACCATTCAAGTGGATTTCATTCAGCCTGGTCGTCTAGGATTAAGCTACATTGGAGAAGATGGTTTGGAACATACCCCAGTACTGCTGCATCGTGCAGTAACGGGTTCCACCGAACGATTTTTGGGTGTCTTAATTGAACATTATGCCGGTGCATTCCCTGTTTGGTTGAGTCCTATTCAGGCAGTGCTCATCCCCATCGCTGACCGCCATTTAGAGTACGCAGCCGAAGTTGCAGCAAAACTCAAAGAAAAGGGCATTCGCGTCAATGTCGATGAACGCAGTGAACGCATGAATGCCAAAATCCGCGACGCACAAAACCAGAAGATCCCTTACATGCTGGTGGTGGGCGACAAAGAAATGGAAAACGGGCAGGTTGCGCTGCGGATGCGCAGTGGTGAAAACCCGGGTGCGATTGATCTCGAAACTTTCATCCAACAAGCACTTTCAGACATCGAAAAGAAAAATTAGCAACTCAAAACCGGCCGGTTCACTCCGGCCGGTTTTCGTATCAAATGATAGAGTTGGGGGTTCCAAATACTATATAAGCATTTCTTTAGTCACTTGCCTTTCAATAGTCTTTCTACTACAATCTGTTTTTCAACTTAACTAAAATAAAACCATGAAAGAGGCGGACCGAAATGACTCGATACAAAATCATCCTCAATCCTACAGCAGGCAAAGGCAACGGGTTGAAAGTGCGGCCCGAAATTGAAGCAGCATTAAAGAAATACAATCTGAATTTTGATATTGATCTTACGGGTTATCCAGAACATGCAACTGAATTAGCCATGCAAGCTGCTGAAGAAGGATTTGATGTGGTGGTGGCTGCAGGCGGTGATGGTACCGCCAATGAGGTCATTAACGGTTTAATGAAATACAAACAAACCCATAAAAAATATCCCATCATGGCCGTCATCCCGGTAGGCCGGGGGAATGATTTTGCTTATGGCATGGGCATCCCCACTGCCGTGCAAGAAAGCTGCGATCTTTTGGCAGCCGGACCCAAAACCAGGATAGATATCGGCAGAATTACCGGCGGAACTTATCCTCAGGGGCTGTTCTTTGGCAACGGCGTCGGAGTTGGGTTTGATGCGGTGGTCGGATTTGTGGCAGCCAAGAACAGCCTTTCTGGCATCGTCTCTTATTTGGTTGCAGCCATCAAGACCATTTTTATTTACTACAAGGCGCCCCTGGTGGATATTGTTACTGACCACAAGACTTTTAACATTTCAAGTTTGCTCATTTCGACCATGAATGGCACCCGTATGGGCGGCAGCTTCATGTTTGCCCCGGATGCCAAACCCAATGACGGTGTCTTTGATCTTTGTATAGTGCGTTCTGTTCCTCAGAGTAAGATTCTGGGGCTGATCATGAAAGTAATGAAAGGCAGCCAGGCTGCCGATGCCGCGGTTTCAACCGTGCAGAGCACCAAAGTAATCGTCAGAGCCATTCAGGGCACACTGCCGGTTCATGCAGACGGGGTAACCATATGTGAAGAAGGCACCGGCGAAATTACTATAGAAATCCTGCCGAAAGAGCTGGAGATCATCACCAGGTTGGCTGAATGACACTGGCATCTTCAATTATCAACCCTCCCATCAAAGCCATCCTCTCCACTTTTCTAAAAGTGGATGACAGCGAAGTGGTACGCATTCCTATGCAGGGACCGTTGATTTTAGCTACCAATCATATTAACTCGCTTGACGCCCCAGTAGGGTTTAGTCATCTTCATCCCCGACCAGTCACTGCCTTTGTCAAGGTGGAGACCTGGAACAACTTTTTCATGAAATGGCTTTTTAACACTTGGGAGGCCATCCCCATTAAGCGCGGTGAAGTGGATTTTGAGGCTTTCCGTTTGGCCGATGAGGCACTCAAGAATAAAAAGATCATTATTGTCGCACCTGAAGGTACTCGCTCTTATCACGGACGACTGAACAAGGGGTATCCCGGTATCGTCATGCTGGCCATCCGTTCAGGCGTACCCATCCTGCCGGTGGTTTTCTTTGGCAACGAGAACCTCAAGATCAAATTGGCCAGACGAACCCACATGACCATCAAAGTGGGCGAGCCTTTTAGAATCGACACCAAGGGCGAGGCATTCTCAAAAGAAGTGCGCACCCAAGTGACCGATGAAATTATGTATGAAATTGCCGCCTTGCTACCCGAGAAGAACCGCGGCGTTTATGGTGACTTGACCCAAAAAAAACGAGAGTATTTGAATTTCACAAAATGAAATGCAAACCTTGATAAATGTTTAAGCTTTGCCAAGGTTAAAACAAAGGTTACTTTTACCGGCGGTTGAATTTTGTTATCCAGTTGACGCAAGAGAATTGGTTGTGGTATTATTTATACAGTGGGCCCGTTCACTGAACGGGCTTCTGTTAAATAGTTAAA
>PHBW01000028.1 GCA_002840715.1 Chloroflexi bacterium HGW-Chloroflexi-4 | reverse complement strand
TCTGGATCAAAAAAACGCGCTCCTAAATGAGTTTGGAGCACACGCAATGAAGCCGCCTCTTGCTGATTTATTTAAAAAATTGTCAAAATCCCTGTAATCTGTCAACGTTTTGCCAACGGTCTAGTTGTATAAACGACAGTATAACATCGCTGCCTCAGGCGCAAGATTTAGGGAGCTTGCGCAAAGAAGGTTGAGAGAGATCAGGGCGTGGACTCTTTCGACCTTCTTTTTATTTAAAGGTCCATAAAAGGAACCCCGGGAATCTTGTTTTAATAGATTCCCGGGGTCTGGGGGTTAAATTAATTAAACTAAAGCGCGACTGTTTTATAAACTAGCAGTTTTTGACTATCCTGATCATTCCAGATGCACGACGGTGACTCCCTCTCCGCCTTCCTTGTCTCCGCCTTCTTCAAAACTCTTGACCTCACTGTTCATTTTAAGCGCTTCACGGATCACCTGCCGCAAGCGGCCGGTCCCTTTGCCGTGGATGATGCGCACAAAAGGCAGACCTGCCAGGCCGGCGTTTGAAATGTAGCGGTCCAACGCATCCAGGGCGTCTTCGGCGCGTTGACCGCGCAGGTCAATTTCCATTCCGGGCGAAGGTCTGAATGGATTTGCAGTTGGCGTGGAACTCGATTCAACTTTGCCCCTCGTTTTCTTGGGAGCTGCGGTTTCCACTTTTTCTTCTTCAGCATTGGGAGCCGTCACATCATTCATTTTGGCGCGCACCCTCAGACTGCCAATCTGCACTTCCATATCGTTTTCACCAATCGAGGTGATCACGCCTTCCATATTCAAAGAGCGCAGTTTTACCCGTGCACCAGGCTTGGGGATAAACTCGGTGTGGCTTTGCCTGGACGCGTTTCTGCGCACCACCGGTTTGGCTGCTTTTTCTTCGGCCACAGTGATCTTCTCTTCCAGTGTCTTTAAGGCTTCAATCGGCTGCCGCGCGCGCATTAGGTCCCGCCGCACTTCGTCCATTTCCTGCCGCAGACTTGCCAATTCATTCTCAGCCTCGTTGCGTGCTTTTTCAAGTTCCTTGCGCCGCTCGTCTTCAATCGCTTCAAGCCGCCGCGCTAATTCTTCTTTTTGATTGAGGATGAGTGACCTTTCCCTATCCGCCGCGGATCGCGCCTTGCGCGCCACCTCGCGCTGGTAATGAATTTCTTTGAGCAAGTCTTCAGATTTCAATTCGTTCGGGTCGATCATGGTCTTTGCGGAATCCAGAATCTCATCCGGCAGGTTCAAGCGTTTGGCAATTGACAGTGCATTGGATCTGCCCGGAATGCCCAAAGTCAGGCGATAAGTCGGTCGCAGCGTCTTGAGGTTGAATTCCATGCTGGCGTTGGTCACCCCCGGTGTGGCGTGTGCCAGCGCTTTCAATTCAGGGTAGTGCGTGGCGATCAAACACGGAATGCGCCTCTCCACCAGGTAGAGCATGATCGCACGTGCCAGCGCCGAACCTTCCTGTGGGTCGGTGCCGGCACCCAGTTCATCCAGCAGTACCAGTGTTTTGGTGCGAGCGTGCGAAAGTATGCGCACGATGTTGGTAATGTGCCCCGAAAACGTTGAGAGTGACTGTTCAATTGATTGTTCATCGCCGATGTCGGCGAAAATGTCGTCAAAGAAACTGAGTTCCGATCCTGATTGCGCCGGGATGTGCAGCCCGCATTGGGCCATCAGCACCATCAACCCCACCGTTTTCAGCGTTACCGTCTTGCCGCCGGTGTTGGGGCCGGTGATGATCACCGCAAAAGTTTGCGAGTCAAGATCCACATCAATCGGCACGACCGTGGCCGGGTCGAGCAGCGGATGGCGTGCATGCAGCAGTTTAATGCAGGTGCCGGGGTGGTGTTCATGTGCCGGAGGGCTGACCGCTTTGAGCAGCGGCTCAGAAGCTTTGAGTTCATCGCCGTATTTGGCGCACATCAGCGTGAAATCCAGCAAAGCCAGTGCATCCACGATGCCGCAGATGGACGAAGCTTCGGCGCCCACTTTGCCAGAAAGCTCGGCTAGAATCTTTCGCACTTCATCCCGTTCAAGCAGCTGCATCTCATGCCAGCGGTTGTTCAGTTCCACCACCGCGATCGGCTCAACAAACAAGGTCGCCCCCGAAGAGGATTGGTCGTGCACTATTGATTTTAGTTTGCTGCGATATTCCGCGCGCAGCGGAATCACATAGCGCCCGTTGCGCTGGGTGATGATGGCTTCCTGCAGCATGGACGTATTGTGTGAATCTGAGATCATGTGTTCAAGCTTGCTCATCAGACGGGCGTGCGAAACTTTGATCTCAGAGCGGATCGATCCGAGCTTGGGGGATGCTGAATCCAGCACTTCGCCGCGGTCTGAGATGCAGCGCGAGATGGATTCGATCACCCCAGGTGGAGGCGGCAGCAGTCTAACAATCTCTGCCAGGTGCGGAAAATCCTTCGCCTGCTTTTCAAAACTGCGGTGCAGACTGCGTGCTGAGATGAGCGTGCCCGACACCGACAGCAGGTCTGATTCTGTCAGCACGCCGCCTTTTTGCGCCATTTGGGCCAGCGGACGGATATCGTGCGCTCCGCCAACGCTTACATCCAATTTGACACTCAGCAGCCGGCGGGCTTCGGTGGTCTTGGCCTGGCGTTCGAGGGCTTCTGTTAGCGTAGCAGCCGGTCTCAACTCGCGTGCCAGCTCTGCAGAGGCGCTGAAAGCTGCAAACCCTGCCAGCTTCTCAATCACCTTGTGAAATTCAAGCGTTTTTAATGTTTTCTCGTCCATAAGTGTCAGTTTATCACATTCTGTACAAAACCATTCTTAACCACGAATCACACGAAATAAACAAAATAAATAGTGCAAAAAGCAAAAAAAGAAAACATTTGTTGGGTTTTTAAAAGGTCAGATTTTACGATAACAATTACTGGGGTTTCCTATTTGTTCTTTTTCGCTTTATTTTAGATTGGTTTGTGTATTTCGTGGTTAAAAGGTCTTCCCCATTAGCTATAATGTATTAAATGGATAACCCATCCGCGCTCGACCAACTTGCCCGACCCGGAAGCCTCTTCGAAAGCCTCGACAATCATGCCGTGCGCTGCCAGGCCTGCGGCCACCGCTGCCAGATCCGCCCCAACAAGCGCGGACTGTGCGGCGTACGCTTCAACCTGGACGGCGTCCTCATGGTCCCCGGTGGATACGTGGCCGGCGTGCAGATGGACCCCATTGAAAAGAAACCCTTCAGCCACTTTTTACCCGGCAGCCAGGTGCTGACCTTCGGCATGCTCGGCTGCAACTTTCACTGCGCATTCTGCCAGAACTGGCAGTCGTCGCAGGTGTTGCGCGACCCCTGCGCGGATGCCAGCATTGACTTCATTCACAAGCTCCCGGCCGAAAAACTTGTTTCCCTCGCCGTGGAGGGCGGCGCTTCCTCCATAGCCTCCTCTTACAACGAACCCCTGATCACCCTCGAATGGGCCGCCGAGGTCTTCAAACTCGCCAAAAAGCGCGGTCTCAAAACAGCCATGGTCTCCAACGGCTTTGCCACCCCGGAAGCCCTCGCCTTCATCCGTCCGCACCTTGACGCGCTCAAAGTGGATCTCAAAAGCATGCAAGACGCCCAATATCGCAAAATGGGCGGCCGTCTTCAGCCGGTGCTAGACACTATCCAAATGGCGCGTGAGCTAGGCTTGTGGGTTGAGGTGGTCACCCTGGTCATCCCCGGCATGAACGATTCCACCGATGAACTGTGGCAGGCCGGGCGTTTTTTGGCCTCCCTCTCCGCGGATATCCCCTGGCACGTCACCGGCTACCATCCCGATTACCAGATGCAAAACGCACCCCCAACATCTGTCGATACCCTGCAGCGCGCCGCCGAAATCGGCCAGGAAGCCGGGTTGCGCTACGTCTACGCCGGCAACCTGCCCGGGCGCGTCGGCTCGCTTGAAGACACCCACTGTCCGAAGTGTACAAAGTTGCTCATCCAGCGCCGCGGATACCGCATCGCCCAAAACCTCATCACATCCGAGGGTGCCTGTCCGTTTTGCGGCGAAAAGATCGCGGGAATTTACAAATCATCGGATTTAAGCAAAAATTAACCCCAAACGATACGATTTAACGCGCTTTCAATTCAATTTTCACCCCATTTCACCGATAATTTAATCATCAAAAAGAAAATTGCTCCTTAAAACGCGGAACTTTTTTGATGCCTTTTGCGTATATCTTATATCGTTACTAAATGTTAGAACGCGTGTTTTAACATTCAAATATGTGCAACAGAAAAGCACGGAAAGTAGAAGGCAAGAATGTCAATGGTCGTGTACCTGGTAGTTGGTTTTTTTGGCGTCATGTTCGCCGCGTTTAGCTTCGTTGGTTTGGAATCCAAGACCAAATGATTAGACGTATCACATCCTCCCTTATTTAAAAACGCGCCCCGCTCAACGATAGGCGCGTTTTTGTTTGCTCAGCCACCAACCTTGACAAAGTTACTTTTAACCTTGTCAAGGTTGCCTTATAACCTGTAAATTATAATAAAGGGGTTGCCTTGTAAGGTTAATCTACAAAAACATCATCAATTTCAAAATATGTCCGATATGATCCATCTCGTGCCAGGCGGTGCGGCGTAAAAACTTGCGCCCCGACCAGGATTCACCATCCACTTCTCGAATTTCAGTTTTTCCCGCCAGCAACGGCAGCACTTCAACCGTCCTCGTTCTCACTTGAAGGATACGCGCAAAGACATCTTTTTCTAAATGACCTTTCAACCCGTCCGCCAGCCCCAGTCGGTCAAGGTACCAGGTTTCCGCGTCGGCAATGTGCTTCACAATCCCGCGGATCGAAAGCCGTTCACCCTCAAAGGTCTGATCCAGTTCCTGATCTGAAAACGAGGTGACGATTTCCAGCAGATCAGTTCGTGACCAGCTTAAAATCTTTAAGCCTTGCTCCACTTCAATCTGGCTGAGCGACTGACCGTCAAACCGAAACCAATTAGGCGCGTGAGTTCCATCTTCGGGTTTCTCAAGAGCTTCGATCAGTCTGACGTCGAAATCCCCAAGGTCTGAAAGCCACGACTCATCGGTATGTTTTCCGATCCATTCCTGGTAGGCCACCATTGCCTGCGGCACGCGCAAGATGGCTTCTTTGTCATCCACGCCGTATGCAAAACAACCGGGATGATCAAAGACCCAGGCCATGGATTTTTCTACGAACCCATTCTCTGAACCAACCTTAATCAACATGACTTTCACCTCTTGCAGCAATGATAAGATTATAGCATTAGCGTTATGTCCGCCAGAGATTTATTGGATCTTGACACCTCTGCACAATACAACAAATGGAACTTATAATCACTATTTGGCGTCACTATTAAATACACGTCAAGATAGGGAGATTTATGGAAACCACTGTCACTGGAATCAAAGAAAAATCAAAAAAAAATCCTTTCCATTTTGAATGGATATTACCGGTAATCTTCCGACCGCGGAAAACAATTGAAAAGATCACCTCACAAGAGAAACCCGTTTGGCTCACGCCGCTTGTGGTTGTCTCTGTGCTGATCATCCTTGCCGCGCTCTTCGCGGGACCAATCAAGCGTAATATCATCCAGATGGGATTGAACCTGCCCGAGAATTTTCAGTATTATTCTGAAGAACAACAGGCTTCGTTCATGAGCGCCCAGGCTAACCGCACCTCACCGTTATTCCTCTACGTATTTCCCATTCTCACCAGCCTGGCTGGATTGTGGGTCTCGTGGTTCCTCCTCAGCAGCCTGCTGCACCTCAGCCTCACACTGGCTGGCAGCCGTGCACAAAACGTACGCTCTTACAACTTGGCAGGATGGTCGCTGCTGCCATTGGGGGTGCGTCTGCTTGTTCAAATTGTGGCCATGCTGGTCACCAAAACCGTAGTCAGCAGCCCTGGTCTTTCTGGATTCCTTACCGGAGACATAAAAGGGTTCGCCGCTTTTGGCGCCGCCTTGCTGGGATTGATTGACTTTTACTTCATCTGGCAGATCATCCTGCTGTTGGTGGGGGTCAGACCCTTGAGCGGATTGAAGCGCTCCCCTGCCTGGATGGCCACAGCCGTTTCAATTGTCATCCTCATGCTGCTGCAAGCCGTGCCGGGCTTTCTCTCTTCTGCCCTCAGCGGATTGACCGCCTCAACTCCTTTTTATTTCTAGGGTATCATTCGTTAAGCTGTCTTATGAAAAATCAACCTTTTGTTCGCGTGTCTGAACTGCACAAAGACTTCAAGATGGGCGAAACCACGGTTAAAGCCCTCAATGGCGTTTCGATCGGCATTGAACGCGGATCGTTCACTGTCATCATGGGTCCATCAGGTTCAGGCAAAAGCACCCTCCTTTATCTCATCGGCGGACTCGACTGGCCGACCTCCGGCGCCATCCATGTGGATGATGAGGAAATCGAAACCATGGACGAAAATACCCTGGCCATCTTTCGGCGCAACAAGGTGGGTTTCATCTTCCAATCCTTCAACTTGATCGCCTCTATGGCCGCGGAAGAGAATGTTTCCTTTCCGTTGCGGTTTTCGGGCATCAACCCCGCAGAACGCAAGCAGCGTTCGCAGAAACAGCTTGAACTGGTGGGCTTGAGCGATCGCATGACCCATAAACCCACCGAACTCTCCGGCGGTCAGCAGCAGCGCGTTGCCGTGGCTCGCGCCCTGATTAACGATCCACCCCTCATTTTGGCAGACGAACCCACCGGCAACCTTGACAGCTTCAGCGGGCTCGCCATCATGCAGCTCCTTTCGGACCTGCACAAAGCCGGCAAGACCATCATCGTCGTCACGCACGATCCCCGCATGCGCCAGTTTGCCACCAACACTGTCTTTCTGCTGGATGGCAGCATCGTCAGCGAAGTGGATTATAAGAACGCCACCGAATTGCTAACACAACCTTTTGAAAAGGGGTAACCTTTGATGAAAAACTATTCTAAAAAAATCATTTCGATCATGCTTTTGGCATCATTAATCCTCGCAGCCGTCGCCCTGGCGCTGCCCAATGCCAGTGGAAACGCGGCAGCTTCACCGATCACCGCAACGGCAACCACCAGTTCACAAACTGGTATGCCGGGAACCATCTTGCACTTTCCTGTGACCATTGTCAATGGGGATTCTGATAACGCAGCCTCCCTTGAGCTTGCAGCCTCTTCAGTCAATGGTTGGACTACAGCGATTGTTGGTGAGTCAAATCCAATTCCGGTTGGCGTTAGTTCCAGTGTGACCGTTATTGTGGATGTGACCATTCCAAGTACGGCATCCCTTGATCAAAATGACGTGGTAACCCTGGAAATTAAAGAAAGTGGTGTTTTTGCCACTTCTGTTTCACTGTCCATTTACGTTGGTGCGGTGACAGGTGGCGCAGACCGCCCTCAATTGAATATCACTTCTTACAGCATTGATGCCAAATATGCCAAAGTGGGCACGGTTATCACCCTCACCGGGGTGCTTGAAAACCGCGGCACAACCATGGCTTACAACAACAACATCGTCTTCGAAGGCGAAGGTTTCTTCCCCCAGGGTAACGGTGGTGTGCAATACATCCAAAACATCTCCCCCAGCGGCGGCAAATGGACCTTCACTCAAAAATTTATGGTCGGCGACGCGCTGGATTATGTTGAAACCGGTGTGATTAAAGCCACAACCTCTTATCTCGATTCCACCGGCAAGGCTTATACTGACACTTTCAGTCTTTCCATCCCTGTCACATCGGGGGTTAACTATTATGCGACTGCCACCCCGAAAACCACCAGCAAACCACAGTTGGTCATCACAGAAAATCTCACCGATATTGACCCCCTTCAGCCAGGTTCGATTTTTGAACTGAGCTTGAAGGTCAAAAACCTCGGCACCACCGATGCCAGGAATGTGACCATGGTATTGGGAGGCGGTGCCAATTCAGTTAATGATCAGGGTACCCCCCAACCAGGTGCCGGCGCGGACCTTACCAACTTTGCCCCACTCGGTAGCTCCAACATTGTTGTGGTCGGAGATGTAGCCCAGGGTGCCGAAGTAACAATTAAACTTAAATTGGTGGTTAATGTCACCACAGTCCCAGGGGCATACACCCTTAAAACCTCTTTTGTTTACAGTGATATAGCCGCCAAAAACCTTGTCGATGATCAGGTCATTACATTGCTGGTTTATCAGTTACCCCAGGTGGAAGTCAGTTTCTACCGCGACCCCGGCATGATGACTGCTGGCATGCCCAATGTGCTGCCGCTGCAGGTCACAAACCTGGGCAAGAAATCAACCGTTTTGGGCAACATGACCGTCACAGCCAACGGTGTGGATGTTATGAATAACACTGCCCTGGTTGGCGCGCTCGATCCCGGTGGCTATTTCACCCTTGATTCCGAGGTTATGCCCTTTGCTGAAGGTCCGCTTGAGATAAAAGTCACCATCAATTACACGGATGATTTCAACACAACACGTGAGTTTGTTCAAACTCTTAATGTAGATGTCATGCCTGAGCCGGTCTTTACCCCTGATCCAAACATGGGTCCGGATGGCATGCCCATTGATCAACCTGTCACTGAAACGTTCTGGAGCAAAATCGGCCGCTTCTTTAAAGGTCTATTTGGCCTGGGCAGCGGCGAAAAGCAGCCCGCGGGTGGTGAATTTCCGACCGATGAAATACCCGTTGAACCAGGCGTTATCATTTCCGGTCCCAAGGGATAGGCATCAGGTCTCATCATGCGATTCTTGGATCTGGTAAGTTTGATTTTTTACAACCTCAGCCGTCGAAAAGGACGCGTGCTGCTCACAGCCGTGGGTGTGGTCATCGGCACTTCTGCCGTGGTGGTGCTTGTCTCACTGGCAGTCGGCTTGCGTGAAAACGCCACCCAGCAGCTTTGGGGTATCAATGACCTCACCAGCATCGAGGTTTATCCCGGCTACAATATGAAAAGCAGTGGCGGTGGTATGATGATGGGGGGCGGCGGAGGCGAAATTGAGGATATCAAATATCTTACCCCCAATGCTATCAAGGAATTTCAAGCCATCCCCGGCGTCACGCGTGTCATTATTGAAGATTACTTTCAGGGCAGCCTGGATGTGGTTTATGGCAAACTGCACGGCTATTCCAGCCTGATGGGAATCAGCGTGGATGACCTGGCGGACATGGGTCTTGAGGCTTCTGCGGGCACAACAGAACTGGTGAAAGGCACTGCCGTGGTAGGCTCATGGATCAATCGCAACTTTTACGATCCAAAAGCCAGACCGGATGATCCTCCGCTTGAACCGCCTGATTTGATGGGTCAAACCCTCAAGTTCGTGGTCAGCAAATGGTCTCAAGATGGCATCGAAATCAAAAAGACCTACTCAATCAAGATTGTGGGCGTACTCAAAGAATCTCGCGGTCAATCAGACGGCAGCATTTACATGCGGCTTGATGAAATCTCCGCATGGAACGAATGGGTGCGCGGTACGCGCATCAACCGCAACAAAGAAGGCTACTCCAATGTGATTGTCAAAGCCGAAAGCCCTGAGCAGGTGATTGACATCACCGATCAGATCAACACCCTGGGCTATATGGCCTATACCCCTCAATCCACCGTGCAGGGAATCAACTCCTTCTTCACCATTCTGCAGGTCATCTTTGGCGGTGTCGGCGCCATCGCCCTGATCGTGGCGGCCATCGGTATTGCCAACACCATGGCCATGGCAATTTTGGAACGTACCCGCGAGATCGGTTTGATGAAGGCCATCGGCGCCACCAACAAAGATGTCATGAGCATCTTCCTGGGCGAAGCGGCCGGTATCGGCTTTATCGGAGGATTGGGCGGCGTTATTTTTGGCTGGGGAGCCAGCGCCATCCTTAACATCGTCGCGGTCTCTTATTACACCAGCCAGGCTTCAGCCAACGGCGGATCGCCGCTTTCGAGCGTCGCCTCTACCCCCTTCTGGCTGCCGGCTTTTGCCCTGGTCTTCGCCACCGTTATCGGCCTTATCTCGGGTCTTTACCCCGCCCTCCGTGCCGCCACCCTGGTGCCCGTCACCGCCTTGAAATATGAATAATGACGAATGGTTTTTGTAAGGGCAATTCATGAATTGCCCTTACAATTGATAGGACTGAACATGGAACCCATCAGCGCTGACATCCAATCTGGTTACGACAAAGTCGCCAAAACCTACGCTCAAGAATTCATTAACGAGCAGGCCAAAAAACCCATGGACCACGAAATGCTCCAGCGTTTCTCTGATGAAGTCTGCGGCAAGGGTATCGTCTGTGACCTGGGTTGCGGACCCGGTCAGGTGGGTGCCTGGCTTAACGAACACTGCGGCGTCAAAGACGTCATCGGTATTGACCTGTCTGAACGTTTCATCGAAGAAGCCCGCAAGCTGCACCCCAAAATCGGCTATATCCAAGGCGATATGCTTGATCTCGATTTACCTGACAACTCATGGGCGGGCGTGGTTGCCTTTTACTGCCTCATTCACATCCCCCACGACCAGATCGTGGCTGCCCTCGCAGAGATCAAACGCGTGATCAAACCTGGCGGCGTTCTGCTCCTCACCTTCCACATCGGCACAGACATTGTGCATATCGACAAGTTTTTCGAACAAGACGTCTCCATGGATTTCGTCATGTTCCAGCCCGACGAAATGGAAGGCTACCTCAAGCAGGCTGGCTACGAAAACATCGAAACCACCGTCCGCGCTCCGTATGCCCCCGAAATCGAACACCAATCCCACCGGGCATACATCTTCGCGAGAAAACCACAATAGTATATATGTTTCGAGTGTTTCGTTCTTTCGTGGTTAAATATCTCACTTAAATAAAATTTTCGGTCTTCTGTGCCACGGAGATCTAGCCCCTATCCCTTCGGGCTTATGTGTTTTCCCGAAAACCAGTCTAATTATTATTAGATTTTTCGGTCTGGATTATAAACAATCACCAGCCAGGGAAAATAGTTTTGTGATTAACTGATTGAATTCATTTCGTCAACAAATAAACAATAGTTTTATTTTTTCTGAAGACATTAAAGGGCTTTTACATTTCTAGGCCATTTCCACGCATAAACAATAATAAGAATTGCTATCATGATTAAAGAAACACCATAGAAAATGTAGAATCCCCAGTTTGCTCCAATTAAATTGACAACACCAATCAACAAATGAATAGCACCCAGGATAATATTCATCCAACGGTTTATTTTTGTTTTCAATGATAAGGAGAGGAAAATCATAAAAGCGGGAATAATGGTTACGATTGCTGTGATCAATAAATACACTTGTGTAACGACTAATCCATCCTTTAACCCGGATAACATTTCTTGAATTGATCCCGGGACAAACAGTTTATAGAAATCAGTGTAAATGTACAACATCATGAATACTATCCATAACGATGAAAGTTTAATTTTGATATCAATCGCAGTATTTGAAAAATCTATTAAGGTACTCTTACTGTTGTTCAAGGTTTTCTCCATTTTTATTGTGTTCCATAGAAATTATTTGCAATATCCAGACTTTTTTTCAAGCGAGGATTCTGTTGTTGCTAAATCCTCGCTTGCTCTTGTTAGTTATTACTTTCTGCGTTTTTTTCTGGTAAAAAATACCCAATTTCAAAATGACTTATATTTCATTTTCTGACTTACGCCATCGAATGGACATCACGATGATCACTAAACAGGCAAGTATTTCAAGCGAACAGAAAAACCAGTAGACAACTGTCGGAGTTCCCATTCCTGCCACGTACACAATGGTAATAAATGCTGCGACTATGTTGAACCATCGATTGACGCCATATTTCAAGAAACGTGAAATCACGATCATCGTGGTTGGGATCTCAAGAAGCAGGGCTCCAACCAGTAATAGAGAAGGCGTAATTACTGTCCCGTCTATCGGCATGCCGGCCACTATTTTTGCTAGGGCACCCGGATACATAAATCCGATAATATCGGCGAAGGCCATGTTGATCATGATGAAAATCCAAAGTGTTGACAGTCTGTTTTTCGTTTCTTGTGTTGATATTTGAACGGTATTACTTTTCATTTTCTCTCCTGATTTGGTTTATTTGAAATTTGATTGATTGAAATTAGCGGCAATCCAAGATCCCGGATCTTCTTGAGCAGCCCAAATAATGCAGATTGGTCCAAAATATCACCTTTTACAATTGTTTCATTTTCACCTTCATATTCTATGGTCATTGCTTCAAGCCATTCTGACCATTCTCGCGACAACCTGCCCTTAAGTTTGATGGTATATATTGTCGGTTTCGTCTTTTCTTTCATGTCGAATCCATTGATCTTGATGCCACAAATATACCGGCTGCAAGCTGCAGCCGGTAGCGACTAAAGTATTGTTAATGGGTATTGTTTAAGGGGATTGATACTCGGTGCGTGATTAAATCAATCCAATTTCGCGAGCCTTTGCCACCGCTTCTGTTCTGTTTTTGACCTGCAGTTTGTCAAAAATTCTCAAATTGTGGCCTTTGATGGTGCTTATAACCACATAAAGCTGCCTGCTGATCTCCTCATTGGAGAAGCCTTGAGCAATCAGCCTCAGAATTTCGATCTCACGGTCGGTTAATGGCTCAACCAGCACGGATGCTCCAAATGAGGGAGAGGTCTTGTTTTTCACTTCTGAAAAAGCAGTTAGGAGGTTATTCACATATCTTTTTAATGGATGTTTTTGGTTAATGGAGAGAGTTTCAAGCATCTTTCGCATGGGTTCACCGCACTCAATGAAGAGGCGGCAATAGCTCTCGGGTTCGGCCAGAGTCAGGGCTTGTTCAATCACATTAAGGGCTTGTGTTGTGTTCCCCTGGGCATCGTTAATCAGGCTCATAGTGGTCAAGATTTCAAGCAGGCTGCCTTTTCTGTTTTGGGCTTTTGCTGCAATTAACATCCTGCCCAGCATGTCACTGACGCCAGAAAAATCGCCTTCCTGAATGTGCAAACGTGCCAGCGTCAGATGGTCAAATTCAGATAAATAGGTCACGTCGTCTGAAATCGAGAGCCTTTGTTTTTGAACCCAGTCATGAGCTTTGTTTAGTCGATTTTGTTTAATGTGAATTCGGGCTTTTAGCGCATTCGTGGTGCGGAGTATCGGAACCGGATTAACGGTGTAATTGGTTTGTGCTTTATCTAGTGCCACCAGCGCACGCTCAAGATCACCCTCTGTTTCATAAATAACGGCTTGAGCCAGTCCGTAGCGGTAGGGCCAATCTGGAAGGGTCGAGATGTTTCCGGTTTCTTCAGCTTTTTGCAAAAATTTCTTGAAGGTTGTTTCATTGTTCCGTTCATGGGAGATCATTGCCAGCCCCAAATAATGGTGGGCGAGAATATTTTCGGCATCCAGCCCTTGAGTTTTGGCTAATTCAAGACAATGGATAAGGCTCTTTTCTGCGTCTTCCAGCCGTCCCAGTCCCACCAGAATGTCAGCCACGGCAAAGCCACTGGCTACCACAAACATGACGTTGCCTAGCTTTAGCATACTGCTCATCCACTCATTCATGGTATTGAGCGCCGCTTCCAAATTGCCGTTTGCCCAGTTTGTAAAGCCAAGAATCACATTAATTTGAGAACGCTGAAACGAATCTTCTGTCGGCGTGTGCTGAAGGCTGAGATTGGCAAATCTCACCGTCTCATCAAGGTTGCCTAATAACTGTGCATTAAATGCATGAGCAAGTGCGGCCTTGGCGGCTAAAAGGTGAACTTCGCCTTCCGCATTGGTTTGACTGAGCATAGGATCTGCATACTGCAGATACCTTTCACTAAGCTCGAGGTTGCCTGAATCTGTCAGGGACATCGCCATTTGAATGCATAGCAGCGGATGCTTGCGAACAACTTGATCGGGGAGTTTATTCACCCATGCCAGCCAGGCAGCCGATCGAAAAGCTTCATCCATGCTGGCATAAGACGCTTCAGCCAACATTACAGCGCGTTCAAACGTTTTTCCTGAAATGGCATGTTGAATCGCTTTTTCCGGTTCGTCGTGCTCCTCAAACCACTGGCTGGCTTGCTCGTGTAAGCCACTGATGGCATCGTTTGATAATCGCTGCCCCAGTTGTTTTTGCAGCAAGTCGCGAAACAGGGGATGATATCTGAACCATCCACGTTCGTTATCCAGCGGGATAATGAAAAGATTGGCATGCTCAAGTGTTTCAAGCATTTGCTGGCTGTTGTAAGAATCATTATGAGTGATTGCATCGCATAAAGACCCGCACAAACGATCCAGAATCGAGGTTTGAATTAAAAAGTGTTGAGTTGGCCCATCTTGATGAGTTAATACTTCATCCAGAAGGTAATCCAACACAAAGTGATTCGAACCGGTAAAAGGTTTAGATAAAAGGGTGGGTGTTTTTTGCCCCTGAAGCGCCAGCCCTGCGAGTTGCAGCCCCGCAACCCAACCTTCCACCTGTCCGTCAAGCTTGATAATCTCTTCTGATTTGAGATTTATACCCATGACCTGGTTCATAAAATCGGCGGTTTCGGCTGTGTTAAACCGCAGATCACTCGCTCTGATTTCGGTCAGTTGATTTCTGGCGCGTAAACGGGTGAGCGGCAGAGACGGATCTTCGCGGGTCAAAATGACGAGGTGGATTTGGCCGGGTTGATGTTCCACAAAAAATGCCATCAACCGGTCTATCTCTCGCGAATCCACCAGGTGATAGTCATCCAAAACCAGTAAAAATGGGTCAGGCTCGGCGGCAATCTCATTCAGTAGATTGACCAGCAGCACTTCAATGGGCGGGTTTTGTGAAAAGTGAAGTGCAGCCGCCTCCGCTTCACCCAGGGCAGGGTGGATGGTTTGCAATGCGCTGATCAGATAACCAAGAAAACCGGCTGTGGTTTGATCGCCTTCATCCAATGTGAGCCACGCCACAGATCTGTGGCAGTTGGCAGCCCATTCACTCATCAGGGTCGTCTTGCCAAACCCCGCAGGAGCAGAGAAAAGCGTTAATTGACTGCCTGAAGCAAGACCTTTGTTTAATTTAGATAGTAAAGTAGATCGAAAAACATATTTTGCCCTCAGCGGGGGCAGATGCAGTTTCGTGGTAAGAATCGGTGCTGGCATGGCTTAATTATACAGATTCCACACCATTTGGTGTTTTCTTGAATTTCTCATCCATGGATCGTATTTCCCTATCTTGAACACCAAAGCCGCCGTACCTAAACCTTTGCAATAAAACCAATTTTTTTGTTGGATAGAGGGTTGGATAATTGTAAACAGAATAATCTTATTGTACGGGCACGGCGCGCCGTGCTCGTACAAATGCATTTCTGGTTGAAACAATTCGTAATGGGGTAGGTCATAATTTCAAAAGTGGGTCGAGGTCATAGTCTTATCTCGAGCACCATGATGGTTGCAGCCAGAGCAAGTGTGCAAGGGTTTTGTTTTTGGAGTCATAAACCATAGATTTCGTGGTTTAAGGTCCGCTCATAATCTGAGGGTGATGTTTATTCTACCCAGCCGGGCGATTCACATGAGTTGATATCTCCGGATTGAAGGCCGTCGAGTAAAGCTGCCTGACGTTGTTCCGAAGAGCCGTGTGTCCAAGATTCGGGCGAAACATAGCCCTGTGTCTCGCGTTGGATACGGTCGTCGCCTATCGCCGCGGCAGCGTCCAGACTTTGGGCGATCTCTTCCCTGGATGGAGCCGTCAGATAACCGGTTTCTGCGGCGTGATAAGCCCACACGCCGGCCAGACAATCAGCCTGCAACTCGATCTGAACCGACATGCTCTGTGGTCCGGTAGAATTTCCGTTGGATTGATCTAGCAAACCGAGCAGGTCTTGCACATGGTGCCCATATTCATGAGCCAGCACGTATGCTTCTGCGAAGGGGCCTCCCTGGGCTCCAAATCGCGAGGTGAGTTCTTCAAAGAAGGATAGATCCAGATAAACCATCTGATCACTCGGGCAATAAAACGGACCGGATGCACCTGAAGCATACCCGCAGGCTCCTTCTGTGGACCCACTGAAAAGCACAGTTTGTGCCGGAGTGTATTGGGCGTTCTGCGCGGCAAATTCACCAGTCCAATAATCCTGAATGCTGTTGACATAACCAACAATCCGGCAGTCCGCCCTCTTATTGGCATCCGCACCGGTCTGGCAGGCGGTCTGAAGATCACTTGTCTCGCTGGTACCCTGAATGCCGCTTGATGTGTCATTGGAGATCATTCCCAACAGGTCGCCAGGATTGCCGCCTAAAAGCAGTGAAACCGCGAGTATGATCAGGCCAATGCCGCCGCCTCCCACCGCCAGGGTGCGTCCGGTGCTGCGTCCGCGGCGGTCTTGCACTTGCGATGGATCCAAACGGGATCGATCATTAAAAGGCATGGGGGATTCTCCTTATTGGTATAAGTATCTTATCGAAAGTCCGCGGCGTTTAGAGCGGCTTGTAGATTCAAACACTTTCGGCAAAAAGTCTTATGAAGGTGGTTCGTTTTTTGATCTTCCGCGAGAAGCCAGTGCAATCAAGACCAGGATCAAAATCACAACGCCGACAATGATCAGAATGAGCGTAGTCTGATTCATACCAGTGCCATCCGTGGCCGGTTGCGAGCCTGCGCTGAGGTCTATGCCGCCGCTCTCATTGGGGTTGGCTGAAGCTTGGATTGAAAACGCTCCGCAGGCAGATAATAACAATACGGCAATTGTCATCAAGGAACCGATCGTAAATAGTCGTTTTAAAAATTGGTTCTTGTTTTTCATTTCCAAATCTCCGATTCTCTTATTAATAAATTGGCTTTTGTCACACGATAAGATTATTCGATTTTCGGTATCATTGTCCCTAACAGAACCTGAATAATTTCCAAACAAAATACGGCATATCAAAATTTAAACATGCCGTTTTTCTTAAATGGTTCGATTGTCCCAGTTGTAAAGTAGGTTCGGTCGATGAACCCACCAAATTGGTCTTTGTGGGGTGCGTCCGCGACGCACCGATGATGGGTTATCATGTCGCGCGAGTCATTTAATATATTGCGACCCAAAATTGTAGGGTGGGTTCGAATTGTGAACCCACCAAAAATGGAGCAATGAACTTTCTATTATTCCACGGTGGGTTCAACGGACGTCCTCTACACACGCACAAATTCCTTAACTACCCCCTTGACAAATTAGAATTATTGTTCTAATATAATCAAGCAACACAACTGGGGTGTGATCATATTTGCGTAATACTCTCCACCCCGGCGATTCGATTTACCTGTGCCCGAGCGCCTGCACCACATGTCCCTCGCTTTTTGGGGGCGAGCAAAGCGAAGGGTGAAGCGAAGGGCGAAGCAAAGGTAGTCGAATTGTTTTATATTGTTTTATAAATTTGAAAAAACCAAAAAAATTTAGGCTAATAAGGATTTGAATTATTCGTTTTCGATTTTTTTCTGAAACAAATACGAATCGTTTTTTTTGGGGCAGATTTAACCCTTTTTGATCTCGACTTTTACTGTTTCAGTGAATTTTCTTGATTCGAATTCAAAGAACGAACCATTCGTTTCCAACCAAAAAATTCCTTTATTGTTATCAAAAAAAATAGTGTGTTTAGAACGATTGGCGTTTTTAACGATTAATCCTTAAAAAGGTTTTCTTTGCGGGCTTTGCGGCTCGCTCTGCGCACTAGCGCGAAAATTGCGCTATGTGTTGCGAGAGAGAAAGGTTTTCTCCGCGTTCTCGCGGTTGCTGCGTCCCCGAACAAAGTGAGAGGGACCGCACCTCTGCGTGAGATATTATTTCAGCGTATAATTACACAAAATTCTCCATCACACGGAGGCTGAATGTCTGGTCCACGACCCGTAAGCGCACCCCGCGGCACCCAACTCACCTGCAAGAACTGGCAGATCGAAGCCGCCTACCGCATGCTCCAAAACAACCTTGACCCTGCTGTGGCCGAGCGCCCTGATGACCTGGTCGTCTACGGCGGCCGCGGACAGGCCGCCCGCAGTTGGGAAGCCTACGACGCCATCATTGACTGCCTCAAAAACCTTGAACCGGATGAAACCTTACTCGTCCAATCAGGCAAACCGGTGGCCGTCTTTAAGAGCCATACTGACGCACCCCGTGTCTTGATCGCCAACTCCAACCTGGTGCCCCACTGGGCTACTCAAGAGCACTTCGATGACCTCGCCCGCAAGGGCCTGATCATGTACGGACAAATGACTGCAGGTTCCTGGATTTACATCGGCACCCAGGGGATTCTGCAAGGCACCTATGAAACCCTGGCTGCCTTGGCCGTTAAAAAAGGCTGGCCCTCCCTGCGCGGCAAGTTCGTGCTCACCGCTGGTCTCGGCGGCATGGGCGGCGCCCAACCCCTGGCCATCACCATGAACGAGGGTGTCGGCCTGGTGGTCGAGGTGGATCCTGACCGCGCCCGCCGCCGGCAGGAGATCGGCTATGTGGATATCGTGGTGGATACCCTTGAAGAAGCCATGACTTTGGTCGAAGAAGCTGTCAAGAACGAGACGCCCAAATCCATCGGGTTGGTGGGCAACGCCTCTGTCGTTTTCCGCGATTTGTATGCACACGGTGTGACCCCTGATGTGGTCACTGACCAAACCTCCGCCCACGATGTCATGAGCTACGTCCCTGCCGGGCTCACCCTGGAGATGGCCGAAATGATGCGCAGAAGAGACCCCCAGGCTTACGCCCAAATGGCAATGGAATCCATGGCGATGCACGTCAAGGCTATGCTCGGTTTTCAGCAGCGCGGCGCGGAAGTCTTTGACTACGGCAACAACATCCGCCAGCGCGCCTTTGATCATGGTGTGGCCAACGCTTTTGATTTTCCGGGGTTTGTGCCTGCTTACATCCGTCCGCTCTTCTGTGAAGGGCTTGGACCCTTCCGCTGGGTGGCGCTCTCGGGCGACCCCGAGGATATTTACAAGACCGACGCGGCTGTGGCTGCCCTCTTCCCCGAGGATGCCCACCTGCAGCGCTGGCTCAAGATGGCTCGCGAACGTGTGCCCTTCCAGGGGCTGCCCTCGCGCATTTGCTGGCTGGGCTACGGCGACCGCGCCAAAGCCGGTCTGAAATTCAACGAAATGGTCGCCAGCGGCGAACTTTCCGCCCCCATTGTCATCGGCCGCGACCATCTAGATGCCGGTTCGGTGGCTTCTCCAAACCGTGAGACCGAAGCTATGAGAGACGGCACGGATGCCGTCAGTGACTGGCCCATCCTCAATGCCCTCATCAACACCGCGAACGGCGCCACCTGGGTTTCCTTCCATCACGGCGGAGGTGTCGGCATCGGTTTCAGCCAGCATGCCGGCATGGTCATCGTCGCAGATGGTACCCCCGAAGCCGCCCGCCGCATTGAACGCGTCTTGACCTCCGACCCCGGCATGGGCGTCGTCCGCCACGTGGATGCCGGCTACCCTGAAGCCATTAAAGCGGCTAAAGAGCGCGGCGTCAAAATTCCCATGCTGCCCAAGGATTAACCCATGCAGAATAAGCGCCAAATTGGATTCATGATCGCCATCCTGATCGGGCTTGCCGCTGGATTGGTGATTGGTTGGCTGCTTATCAAAACACCGATCAGAAACGCTTCCCTTTCGTCGCTGCGAGGCGACTACCAGGCGGATTACGTCTTAATGGTGGCCGAAAAATTCGCCGTCGATCAGGATATTCTCACAGCCACAGCTTTGCTGCGCGATATTGCGTCGTCTGACCCGGCTGCTAGTATAAAAAATGCGCTAATTCTCGGCCAGCAGCTGGGCTATTCGCCGCGTGAACTGCAGTTGATAACCCTACTTGAAACCGCCGTGGGTGCGTCTTCGTCAAATTTGATCTCAGCCACACCATCAGTTGAGGTGGCGCCATGAACGAGAAACGCGGTTCTTGGTATCTCTTAACCGGCCTAATCATTGGCTTGATCATTGGTCTTATTCTTTCAGCTACCGCATTGCCGGTGCAGTACATCAACACCGACCCCTCCACCTTGTCAGACGATGCCAAAGCGGCTTACCGCATCATGGTGGCCCAGGCTTACCTCGCAGAAGGGGATGGTGGCCGTGCCAGAGCCAGGTTGGCGCTGCTGCAGGAGGTTAATCCTGCCGAGGTAGTGATTGCCCAAGCGCAAAGCATGTTGGCCGAAAGCGGAAATGATGCCAGCGCACGGGCGCTGGCGCTTCTGGCTGCTGCGGTCAGTGAGCCGTCGTTATCCATCACCCCGCTGCCCATGCTCACACCAATGGCAGCCGAGGTCATCCCTGCCACGCCGGCCGCTTCCGGCACAAGCTCCGCAGAGATTACTCAAGGGCCAACTGGCACACCGGGGGCAACCAACACACCCAGACCCACCGCCACACCGCAGCCCACCCTCGGTTCCCCCTATGTCATGTCGGGTGAACCCGAAACCATATGCGATCCCCTGCCGGCCGTTTCACTTCTGCAGATCATCGTTCTCGATGCAAGCGGGCAGGCTGTGCCCGGCGTGCGAGTTGAAATTTCACAGGCCAGCGGTGGTATCGAGACCTTTTACACCGGTCTTTACCCAGAAGTCAGCCCCGGTTACGCCGATTACTTGTTTTTACCCGATGCTGTCTACACCATCCGCATCGGAGAATCCGGCCAGCCGGTTACCGGTCTTTCTGCACCGCTCTGCGGCAATGACGCAGAGAACAAGCCCGCTTACGGCAGCCTACGTGTCATTTTCACCCAGCCATAATTATTTCTAGAAATAATTGCATCGACAAAAGGGGATAAGATAACAAATAAAAGATTCGATAAAAAATCGCCGGCAATTTGCCGGCGATTTTTTCCAATAAAAATATATCGAGCGACTACACCCAGCCTCTAAGCTGCATGGCTTTGACCACACGATCAATGGCCACCATGTAGGCAGCATCGCGCATGAATACTTTGCGGTTCAGGCTCATATCCAGCACGCCCTGGAAGGCGATGGTCATTTTGGTGTCTAATTTTTCTAGCACTTCTTCTTTTGTCCAGTAGTAGTTCATGTCATTCTGGACGCCCTCAAAGTATGACACAGTCACACCGCCGGCGTTGCACAAGAAGTCAGGAATCACGAAGACGTTTTTAGCCTTCAGAACTTCATCCGCTTCAGGTGTGGTGGGGCCGTTGGCGCCTTCGGCTACGATCTTGACACGCGGGGCGATCAGGTTGACCGTTTCATTGTTAATCTGGCCTTCCAACGCCGCAGGGATGAGCACATCCACGTCCTTCTTGATCCACTCACCGCCGTCTTCAATGGCGTAGCCTGCAGCCTTGGCCTTGGCTTTGTCTATTGACCCGTATTGGTCGGTGATGGTCATCAAGAAATGCGGATCAATACCGTCGGCTTTGCTCACGGTGTAAGAGACCTTGTCTTCGCGGTCATAGAATGACACGCAAATCACTTTGCCTTTAAGAATTTCATTGAAGCCGATGGCGGCATATTGTGACACATTGCCAAAGCCCTGAATGGCTGCCGTGCAAGTGGCAGGGTCCATTTTGAGGTGTTTCATAGCTTCACGCACGGTGTAGATCACGCCGTAGCCGGTGGCTTCGGTGCGTCCGAGTGAACCACCACCGCCGAGGGGTTTGCCGGTAATGGTACCGGGGGTGTATTCCCCAACCAGTTTGGAATATTCATCCATCATCCAGGCCATCATCTGGGGGGTTGTACCTACGTCAGGGGCGGGCACGTCTTGGCGCGGACCGATATTGCGCCACATGACCTGCACCCATCCGCGCACCAGGCGCTCTTTTTCGCTGTTGGAGAGGGTGGCTGGGTCAAGAATGATGCCGCCCTTGCCGCCGCCCAGCGGGATATCAGCCACGGCGCATTTCCAGGTCATCCATGTGGCCAGGGCACGCACGGTGTCAATGGTCTCAGCCGGGTGAAAACGAATGCCGCCTTTGTTGGGGCCGCGGGCGTCGTTGTGCTGCACGCGGAATCCCTGGAAGACGCGCACACTGCCGTCATCCATGCGCACCGGAATGCGGAAAGAAAACTCACGCAGCGGCCAGCGCAGGATCTCTGAGACTTGGGGATCAAGATTCAATAATTCTGCCACATGATCAAATTGCCTTTGTGCCATTTCAAACGCATTAATCTGATTTGCCATACACATCACTCCTTAATTAATTGAATTAAAGATGGATTTCAGTTGATTTTGGCTGGAGGTTAAATCATAAGCGGACACATCGGTACCGTGTCCGCTAAATTGAGCAAAAATGTCACTCATACCCTGCAATTTTTCCTCCACCAATAGGTGATACAGGTTAAGAGTAGCTTTTTTAAATGGGCAAGTCAATATGAGGTTTGTCGTAGAATGGGTAATGATTGTCAGAAAAGAGGCTTATTAACCTGATTAAACCGATTAATAAACCTCTTTAGTTGTAAATGTGAAGAGGTTTATTTTTTATTCTTGCATTCTGGAGCGAAGATATTAAACAAGCTTTTAAGCAAGATCACCATTCCAAAGATCAAACTAAACCCGGCAAGCAGAATGCTTGAAAAAAGTTGGAGTTTAAAAAGAGATAAATAATTTGCGGAAGAAACAATGGCGATCTTGGTCATTAAGATGATCAGAATTAGAAACAGCGCCAATGCCCCGGCAGCCCATCTGCGTTTTTTTGTGAAATCGGAGACTTGTCTTTCTTCCACGCGAGCAGGAGTTCTTATCATCAAGTGATTTTGTTCAGGATTTTTTTCAACGAGAAAACCAACCCAATCTTGTCTGGGCTCCTGAAACAGCGGCATGGACTTTTGAAAATCCTTGCCTAATATTGATCTGTATGACAATTGATTCCCGGCATTTTCAGAAGCCACTCGTTGAAAAGAATACATAAATGAGGTCTCAGAAACTAGTTGCCAGCCTTCCACGGCCATCTGTTCCAACCATTTTTGTTTTTCTTCGTTCTGGCCGGAAAAGAATACCCGGTTCACCTTTTTGATCTGTTGGTTTCTCATGTTTGACTCATTTTCTATCACTAAAGGGGGCACACCTTCTATGTGTTATTCCCGGTTGTTTGTTCTTAATAATATCAGTTTAATGCATACTCTCAAGAATGAAAAAATGAATAACAGTGCTGTGAGAGGAAGGAATACTCTTAGTCCAACATTAAATCCTGATTTATCAGGTTGGCTACCAAAATCAAATGCGTGAGCTAATGGATTGACGATAAGCAGTATGAGTGGAGCCATCCCAATCAACAAACGGCGGTATTTCAGGGCTTTTGTTCGATTTGAATTATAGATCTCAGGCACCATTTCGTTTTTAGGGTTGATGCTGAAGTAATGCCAGTTGCCGAAGATGGTAAGCAGCATCCATCCCGCATCGCTAAACGTAGCCAGGTATACCTGATAATCTCTATCCCAGGTGTTCTTGTAATCGAGGCGAATAGATGTTGACTTTTCTGTGGTCTTTCGAAACAGATATGCGAAAGGAACCACGGATTCCAGCATCCAACCCTGTGCGGCCATTTCTTCTAGTCATCCTTCTTCCTTTTCATCCTGCCATGGCCAAAAATCTTGAAGGACGTTTTAGTTGAAGAAGTGTTTTGATCCACCATTTTATTCCTTACTTTCTGATTCAAGTTTCTTGATCTTGGCAAGAATTCGAATGATTGCGTAAGCCATAAGCAACAAAAGCAGGTTCATCACTATTTTTATGGCAGTAAGCACTCCATAAACAAATCCATCAGTTACATTTTCTGAATAACGGAAAGCTGGATTGAGTAATATTATATAGATTGGAAAGATCGGCACCATACCTAATAATAAACGGCGATATTTCTGGGCTTTGACTTTACCTGAGTTGAATATTTCTGGAACCTCATTGTTTTCAGGTTTTATTTTGAAATAATGCCAATTGGCAAAGGTGGCGAAAATTTCCCAGCCGGCATCCTTATAGATAGTTAAATACTCTTGATAATCCTTGTCAAGTGTGTTTTTATAATCCAAACGAAAAACCACTTTTTCTGGTTCACTGCGTTGGAACTTGTAAACATACGGCGCTACGGAGATCAACATCCAACCTTCGGCTGCCATTTGTTCCAGCCATTTTTCTTCCTTCTCGTCCTCCCAGGCGAAAATGGCCTTAAAAACAGTTTTGGTTTTTGGTTTACTTTCGTTTATCATTTTCTCCTCACATTCCCAGTAACATCCGCCCATGACGGGCGAGTTCTTCAAACCGAATGACTTCATGTTCTGCAATCATTCGTCCAGATTCGGTCATACAGTAAAGTTTGCGTCTTTCACTGGCGCTTTCACCCACGGCCTCGATCAGTCCCAGCGTCTGCAAATTGGAGAGCGCCCCATACAAGGTGCCTGGTCCCAACTGTACACGTTTTTGACTGAGTTCATCCACCTTTTGCATCACGCCGTAGCCGTGCAGCGGCTCTTTGAGCGAGATCAAAATGTAGTAAGAGGCCTCCGTGAGCGGCGTGGCTTTCTTGATCAGTTCCTGTAACTTCTTTTCATCATCCATATTATGCCTTTCGTTGTATCGTAAAGTGTTGTAATGATATGCGTTGTATCGAGCAACGATATAATATCAAAGTATTGACAGTCTGTCAAGATTAAAGAATCGGTTTGAGCAAAACTATTCCAATTGGGGTTGCTTGGATAGGAACCCCAAGAATACATGTATAATGATTTATATGAAAGTGTTTATCAGAAAGTGTTGATTTTGATTTGGAGGATATTATGAAAGTATCGAAACCAAAAAATGTTACATGGTGGGTTGCGGTTATTGCTGGTGGGGCTGGTATATTAGGTAGTTTGGTCTCAATTCCTGTTATCAGCGGAATTGCTTTTTGGCTCGTTGCTGGTGCCTTCATCCTATTAGCACTTGCTTGTATTGTTGACGGACTATAAATCAAGCAATATGAAAAAGCTGGATGTTATCATCCAGCTTTTTTGTTTAATAATGGCAACGTGAAGATTATCAGAAAGCAATTATGACTTGTGTTGTTGAAGTTGTTTTTCTAATTCACTTTTCAACACCGCTGGGTTGGCTTTGCCGCTGGCGGCCTTCATCACCTGTCCAAAGAACCAGTTAACCAGTGTTTCTTTTCCTGTTTTGTAGCTTGCCAGTTCTTCTGGGTAAGCCGCAATCACGTTGCTGACCATGCAGGCTATGGCGTCGCCATCCGAGGTTTGAGCCAGCTCCTCTTTGTTAACTATCTCCCCTGCAGAAGTTCCGGTCTCGAGCATTTTCACAAATACAGCCTTGGCGGTATTCTGGTTGATCGCACCTTCTTGCACCAGGTCAATTAATTCAGCCAGTGCTCCAGGGGGCACAATTATTTCGGCAAAATCCTTGCCTGAAAAGTTTAACCATGCAAACAACTCTCCGGTAATCCAGGCTGCAGCAGATTTCGCGTTGGGTTTCTTCATTGCTATGACGCAGGCCTCAAAAAAATCGCAAATTTCGCGTTCAGCCGCGATCTTGTAGGCATCCACGCGGTTTAGACCAAACTCGCTTTGAAGCCGCAAGCTTTTGGCGCGCGGAAGTTCTGGCAGCGAGGTTCTGATCTCTTCCACCCACTTCTTTTCAACCACCAATGGCGGAAGATCAGGTTCTGGGAAGTAGCGGTAATCGTGCGCGTCTTCTTTGGAACGTTGGGAATAGGTTTTCTGTTCAGCATCGTTCCAGCCTAGTGTTTCTTGTGCTACGATTTGTCCGTTATCAAGCAGGTTGGCCTGACGATCAAGTTCGTAGAGAACCCCGCGCTCCATGGCGCGGAAAGAGTTTAAGTTCTTGATCTCGGTGCGCGTTCCAAGTTCCGTGCTGCCCACCGGCCGGATGGAAACATTGGCTTCAAAACGGATGACCCCTTTTTCCATATCGCCAGAATTGACACCAATCTCTTTCAAAATGGCACGCAGGCTGGTGGCGTAAGCGCGCACTTCTTCAATCGAATGCATATCCGGTTCTGAAACGATCTCGAGCAAAGGAACCCCAGCCCGGTTCAAATCCACCAGCGAATAATCCTCGCTGCCTTCGTGGATGTGGCTGAGTTTGCCCGTGTCTTCTTCAAGATGAGCTCGCCTGACACGGATCACGCTTTCACCTTGCGGGGTATCCACAACCAGTCTGCCGTTTGTGGCCAGCGGCAGCTCGTATTGCGAGATTTGATATCCTTTCGGGATGTCGGGATAAAAGTAATTCTTCCTCGCAAAAACAGACACACGCTGAACTTCACATTCCAGCGCAAGAGCAGCACGAATGCCGAATTCAACCGCTTTCTGGTTAAGCACCGGCAGTGTGCCGGGCATACCGGCGCAGACCGGGCAGACGGTGGTGTTGGGTTCAGCCAGGGTTGTATCCACCACGGGGCAGCCGCAAAACATTTTGGTTGCACTGGCCAGCTCTGCATGCACTTCAAGACCGATCACGGGTTCATACTTCATAATGCAGATGATTTTATCATTAACCCCATTCATCTTCCTGCTATAATCTATTTAAAATAAATTTAGATGGTTTGTTTACTGAGGTCTTATGCCAGAAGAATCAGCAGTTCAGAAAACACACAAGAAATTCAACTTTTCTGCCCTATTCAGTATGATTAGCGGCATCCTAAGCTATGCCCTGCTGCTCTTTCACTCTTTGATTGATATGAAGATGATTCTTGCGCTTTTTCTGGCGCCGATCACGGCTTTCATCGCCATTTTTACAGGAGCACACGCCAAACATCTGATTCGAAAGAGTGAAGGACTTGTGGGCGGTAAGAAAATGGCCAACACAGGATTGTGGCTGGGTTGGATCTACATAATTGGCATTATCCTGCTGACCGTGCTGGCCGTGGTTATTTTCGGCGGGATTGTTTCAGGCATCAATTCACTTTTAGGTTCGATCGGGATCGGATAAAGATCATGCTCCTGTGTATTGATATTGGAAATACCAACATTAAATTCGGCCTGTATAAAGGCGAGAAGCTTGTCACTCACTGGCGGATCTTTACTGACACCAGTAAATTGGCGGATGAGTATGCTGTGCTGCTGCTTTCGCTTTTTGCCAGTGAAAGTATCCGCAAAGAGGATATACGCGGCTGCGCCATTTCATCTGTGGTGCCTGATTTGACGATTGCTTTTCATGATTTGGTTAAACGCCACCTGGATCTGGAGGCAGTGATTGTCGGCCAAGCGAAAAAACCAATCTTACGAATCAACACTGACAACCCTAAAGAAGTCGGCCCTGACCTGATAGCCAATGCAGTTGGCGCTATTTCACTTTATGGCACACCGGTGATCGTGATTGGGTTTGGCACAGCCACCACCTTCTCTGCGGTTTCAAAAGATAAAGTTTTTGAAGGGGTCGCAATTGCTCCCGGAATCGGTACTGGTGCTGACGCTCTCTTTGACGCCGGCGCCATGCTCCCTGCAGTGGATCTCCACCGTCCGGATCACGTGATTGGCAAGAACACAATTCTCTCTCTCCAATCCGGGTTGATCTACGGCTTTGCCGGTTTGGTCGAAGGCATTGTTGCCCGCATGAAAGAGGAGTTGGGTGGTGAAGCCAAGGTGGTTGCCACTGGCGGACTAGCATATTTGATTTCGAATGAGGTTGGCTGTATTGACGCCGTGGAACCGGAGCTCACCCTGCTGGGTGTGAGAATGATCTACGAACATAATCAATAAAAAACTCCCCGCCAGTCATAGGCGGGGAGTCTGTTTTACAGTTTGCCCACAAACCTTTCAATACGCTCCAGCGCTTCTTCAAGCTGGTCATAGCCTGTAGCATAACAGGCTCTTGCAAATCCTTCTCCGCCGGCACCAAACGCGCTGCCGGGAATGATGGCGACGTGCTCCTCTTTCAATAAACGGTCACAGAAGGTTTCATCATCCAGTCCAGTAACATCCACCTTGGGGAAGGCGTAAAAAGCGCCTTTGGGCTCAAAGGTGGCCAAACCAAGTTGATTTAAACCTGAGACCAATAGCTTTCGCCGACGATCGTATTCTGCCACCATTTTTTGCACATAAGGTTCACCATTCAATAACGCTTCAAGACTTGCAAATTGTGCCACCGTGGGTGCTGACATGACCATAAACTGATGCACGCGTACCAGACCGCTGATCAAGTGTTCAGGTCCGGCTGCGTAGCCGATGCGCCAGCCGGTCATGGCATAATCTTTCGAAAAGCCGCCCAATAACAGTGTGCGGTCATGCGTGCCTGGCAAAGACGGGTAGCACACGTGCTCGACACCATAGACCAGACGGTCATAGATTTCATCAGAAAGCACGATCAGATCGTGTTCTTCTGCCATCTTGGCGATTTCAAGCAAATGCTCCCGGCTCGAAACCGCGCCTGTGGGATTGCTTGGAAAGCCTACCAAAATAGCCTTGGTGCGCGGTGTAATAGCCGCACGAATTTGATCTGGGTCAAAGTCAAAATTATTTTCAATTTTGCAGGGCACTTCAACAGCGACACCGCCGGCCATGATCACAGCCGCCTGGTAAGACACAAAACATGGGGTTGGGATGATGACTTCATCACCGGGGTTCAATAATGCAATGGCTGCCAGGTTAAGCGCTTCAGAGCCGCCTACGGTAATCACAATCTCTGTTTCAGGGTTGTAATGCACTCCGTAGTGAGCTTCGAGATGCTTTGAAAGTGCACGTCGCAGTTCAATGATTCCGAAATTGGAAGTGTAATGGGTTTGTCCGCTATTTAAGGCATCAATACCAGCCTTGAGAATGGGCGGAGGCGTGGTGAAATCAGGTTCACCCACACCCAACGAGATCACATCCTTCATGGTTGCAGCAATGTCAAAGAATTTTCGAATACCAGAGGGTTTCATTCCGGCAACTCGACGTGAAAGATAATGATCGCGCATTGTTACTCCTTAATGACTCAATAAAGAAATTCGACTACCGTGTCATCCACGAATTGTCGCCGATATTCAAACGTTCAGGCCGGCCTTCAAGGATTACGTCGCGGCCAATTATGGAACTTTCAATCACCATATCAAGAATCCTTGTGCCGGCCTCAATGATTGAATCGCGGATAACCACATTTTCAAGGTCGCACTCTTCTCCCAGGGTAACATGAGGACCGATAACCGCGGATTTCAATTTTACGTTCGCCGGAATGGATACAGGAGGTATGATGGTCACCCCACCTTGTAATTCGCGAGGTTCACAATTGCAGCGGCCATGATCTAAAAGATAGCGGTTGGTTTCAAGCAGCGCTTCAGGGATGCCGGCATCCAACCAAACTTCAGTTTGTTTGGCTTTAATTTTTGCGCCGTGCTCCAGCAATATATTTATTGCATTTGAAAGAAAATATTCGCCTTTCAAACTGTCTTTGCGGCTGACTTGTTCTTCAATCGCTTCAATTAGTTTTCGACCTTCGCGGAAGTAATAAAAACCAACTACCACCAGATTGTTGCTAATGTCGGAAGGTTTTTCAGTTAATTTCTTTGCAAATCTATTTTGATCCACTTCAACAACCCCAAAGCGGCGTGGATCTTCCATCGGTTTGACCCAGGCGATCCCATCCGCGGTTTCGGCGGATAAAAATGTCAGATCGGTTTCAATTAAAGTGTCTGAGAAGGCTACCAACAACCGGCCGTCCAGCAACTCTTTTGCCAGGTAGAGCGCTTTAGATTGACCTTCCATTTGTTCCTGTACGATAAAATGCACCTTCTTTTCAGGATGCACGGCTTGCATATGTTCCTGAATTTGTTCACCCTGGTTTGGACTGACGATGAACACATATTCGGCGTGTTCCACATCAGGTAGGGTTTTAAATTGGTCCAGAGAGTGATCTAACACAGTCATGCCCGCCAAATACAATAGCGGTTTGGGGCGATTCCAGGTGTGCGGGCGCATGCGCGAACCTAATCCAGCCATTGGAATGACAATTTTGTATGAAGTAGTCATTTAAGGGTATCCATTTCAAAATCTAGTTTGAAAGAAAATGTGCTTATTAATTGTACCCCGGCCTTGCGATTTACTTAATTGGTAATTTACCAATTCTAGCAGATAAAATGATTTTTGATTCATGGATAAAAAAACCCCTTCGAGTTGAAGGGGTTGATAGGTGTATTTGGGTTTATTAATTTCTTGCCAGTGTAGTGATTGCAGGTGTACTATCAAACATCCAAAGTGCCAACGGCAGACCAAAACCAAGTGTGAGGGTGGCAAAAATCCAGGCCAGCAGCATCCAAATCAGGCTGAACCAGAAGCCGATCACAATGAAATACAAGGCTCGCAAGATAAAGGGGTGTTGTTTGAGCGTGGATTGTTTGACCACAGTCTGACCATCTTTAACTTCAACAGTGGTTTGAACACGTGTTGGCTTTAAGGTCATGATATAGGGGATTTTGTTGATCATGGCCAGACCAAGCGGTAGACCGATGATGGTTAAATTTAAGAACCAGGCAACCAGCGTCCAGATTAATCCCAGCCACCAGCCAACAAAAGCTAGGTAAAGCAAGCGAACCAGACAGCCAGGGCCAGCGTTTGGAACATTTACAGGGGTGGTTTGATTTGTCATTGTAATAATCCTTTCCACAGATATATACGTGTTTTTGGCTGAACAGTTTCACACAAGACAATAATAATTATTGAAAGAAACAATTACAATAAAGGCTTTTGAAGGTGGAACTTTGTGTTTTGTTGAAACGAATGTACCGCTTGAAATAACGTTTTTTCATTGAAACGTTTTCCCATGAGCTGCATACCAATGGGCAGGTTTTCCAAATCCAGTCCCACCGGGAAGGCGATTCCAGGCACTCCGGCAAGGTTGGCAGGCAGGGTGAAAACATCTTCAAGATACATGGCCAGCGGATCATCGCCATGCTCACCTACTTTAAATGCCGTTGTAGGGGTTACTGGGCAGGCGATCACATCCACTTTATCAAATGCTTTTTCAAAATCTTGCTTTATTAAGGTGCGTACTTTTTGCGCCTGGCCGTAATATGCATCATAATAGCCAGCAGAAAGGGCGTAAGTGCCCAACATGATGCGACGTTTAACTTCGGGGCCAAAGCCTTGTCCGCGGGTCTCAAAAAACATATCAATCATCGATCCGGTGGATTGCCGTGTACCAAAGCGGATGCCGTCATAGCGGGCCAGGTTGGCAGAGGCTTCTGCTGGGGCGATTAAATAATACACAGGCAGGGCATATTTAGTATGCGGAAGGCTGATCTCAACAATTTCAGCCCCTAGGCTGCGATAGGTTTCTATCGCAGTTTTTATGGTGGTTTTAATCTCGGACTGGATACCGTCAATGAAATACTCGCGGGGGACGCCTATGCGCAATCTCTTGATGTCGCATGTAATCTCTTTGTGATAATTTGGAACGGGGTGATCTGCTGAAGTCGCGTCCATTTTATCGAGGCCAGCCATGATGCCCAATAATAATGCTGCTTCTGCACCGCTGTGGGTAAAAGCTCCCATCGAATCTAAAGATGAGCCGTAAGCAACCAGACCATACCTTGATATTCGGCCGTAACTGGGTTTAATGCCGGTCACGCCACAAAAAGCGGCTGGCTGGCGAATGGATCCACCGGTGTCAGATCCAATGGCGACCGGCACCATGCGTGCAGCGACTGCTGCTGCGCTACCGCCTGAAGATCCACCTGGAACACGAGAGGTGTCCCAAGGGTTAAAAGTGGGGCCGAAAGCCGATGTTTCAGTAGATGACCCCATGGCAAATTCGTCTGTGTTTGTTTTGCCAACAATGATTGCTCCTGCATCTAACAGACGCTGAATGGCTGTTGCCGTGAAGGGTGCAATCCATTCACCTAACACATTTGAGCCGCAGCTGCAGCGCAAGTCTTTTACTGTGATCAGATCTTTTACCGCAATAGGGATGCCTAGAAGTGCAGGCAAATCATCAATTTGTCCATTATTTTGGGCAGCGCTGAAACGAAAGTCTGCATTTTTTGCTTCTTTTCGGGCAGACTCTTCAACCAATGTGATGAAGGCATGAATTCGAGGTTCGAGGTCGTGAATGCGTTGTAAGTGTGCTTCAAGAAGTTCTGTGCAAGAAAAATCACCTGCACGCAATCCAGCTTGCATTTCAAATATCGAGAGAAGGGTCAGATCACCGCTCATTCAAACACCGGTGGTACTCTGAATTGATTTTTTGTGGTGGCAGGAGAGTTTTTCATGAGGTCGCTCGTTGCCATTGGGGGCAGAGAGGTATCTACCCTCAGCGGACATTCATCAGGCTGTACACCAGAGGCTTCCGAAATTGAAGTAGTGTCCAGTTCCTGCAGCATGGTCACATAATCCAGAATCGACGAAAGCTGCTCGCGATATTTGGATTTTTCTTCTTCCGTCAAATTGAGACGGGCCAATTTGGCAATATGTTCGACTTCTGCTAAGGTTAAACTCATGCGTGCTATTATACACGAGTGAGCTAAATTCGATATTGTTGTTTGTGATTTTTTCGGGTGTAATACTATTTATTCCAATTGTTTTCCATTTTTCAAGTGCTGTTTGAGGAACACAAGGTACAATAATATAATATTTTGATGATCATTTTGTTTCGTGATCTGTTTACTGTAACTATTTTTTTCACATAAGGATATTAAATGAACATTATTTCTGTCGCCTCTACCAATCCGGTTAAACTAAAGGCAGCTCTGGATGGATTTCAACGAATGTTTCCGCGTGAGTCATTTGAGGTTCGCACAATCAAGATTCCATCAACAGTTTCTGATCAACCCATGACCGATGAAGAGACCCTCGAAGGTGCAGATGCAAGAGCACTCAGCGCACGTGAACTCATGCCTGAGGCAGATTATTGGGTGGGCATTGAAGGCGGCGTGATGGATAGGGGTACTCACCTGAGTGGATTCGCCTGGGTTGTGGTGTTATCTGAAGGCAAAAGGGGCGTAGGTCGAAGCGGTGAATTTTTTCTACCAGAAAATCTGGCTGAGTTGGTGCGTCAGGGTGTTGAATTGGGTGAGGCAGACGACATTGTTTTTTCTAGAAATAATTCCAAGCAAAGTAATGGCGCTGTGGGTTTGTTGACTGGCGATGCAATTGACCGATTAGACCTTTATATTCCAGCTGTGATTTTTGCCCTGATTCCATTTAAAAACCCGGATTTGTATTAAACTTTTGTGTTTATGGTAGTGAAGAAGGGGGCATTAACTGACTGTCATACCACAGCAGATAATCTTCGACGTGTGCATGCCAATAGTCTTCATTATGATAACCAAGGTTGTTGCTAAACTTGTGTGGAATATTTAAGTTTTGCAGTGTTTCAAGAAATAAAATCACATCCTCATGATCTGGGTCTTTATTGCCAACATCCACATAAAAAACAGGAAAGTCAATTTGGGTTTCTGAGAATTCTGCTGATAAAAGAATATTACTGATCTCACCGTAAAACAGAGGTGCGCTGTGGGCGCCAATGGCATTGAATAACTGCGGATTTGAGAACCCGAGATGAACGGCCCAGTTGCCTCCGCGTGAAAGACCGCCTATGGCTCGGCAGATTTTTTCTTTGCACACATCATAAGTTCGGTTGATAAATGGAATGACCTCTTCAACAAGGGCATCACCATATTTTGATTGGTAAGAGTCGGCGTTCGAGCGGATTTCGGTGGGCAGCACGATCAGAAAAGGCTGCACTATTTTTTTGGCGAGAAGTTCATCCATTTTTGATAGCAAACCAATGCGCACCCATTGATCGTCCAGGCTGGTTTGTCCATGAAGCATATAAAGGACTGAATACTTTATTTCATTCTTGCTATCATAACATGGGGGCAGGTATACTTTTATACGAATGGGTTCTGTAAGTAATTTGGATTGAACTTCCCTCTCCACCAAACTGCCGGAGGTTGCTGTGCATGGGGCAGCGGTATTTGTCGGTAAAGGTTCTACCGTCAGAGAGCTATTAGGAGTTTCCTTGGTAGGCAGTGTGGTGGGGGTAGAGGTAGTCTGAATTTGCGGGTTGCCAAGACTGCATGCAGATAATGCAACCATCAAGATCAGGCTGATTATGCAGAAGCTCAAAAGAGATGAAGAAGAGTGATGATCAGTCATGACGGGACCATATTCCTTGACGTTTCGTACTGCTACCGATTATACTCTAGAGGTTCGGGGTGTAGCGCAGTTGGCAGCGCACCGCTCGGGGTGTAGCGCAGTTGGCAGCGCACCGCGTTTGGGACGCGGGGGCCGGCGGTTCAAGTCCGCCCACCCCGACAAAATATTTGCTTATTGTTATAGAGAATAGTAATATTTCTAAAATTTGTAAACATACTTATAGGTCAATTATAAATTGGTGATAATGGGGAATACACCTAGCTGGTCTATTAAGAAAATTTTTAGAATTGACAATGTTGAATATTTGACCCACACTCTTTGATTTTATCTGTGTTTTTGTAGCTTGCTCAATTTAACCATTGATGTGCGTTTTACTGGTATATCCGATAGCCAATCATTTTGAATTTTTTATAATTATATTGAAAATCTAGTAACACTTCTATCCAGCGTTGAAACGGTATATAATTCTCAAAACTGTTCAATTCTGGACCCTTAATGACTCAAAAAACGCCACCGTACCTTTCTATAATATTACCCGCTCACAATGAAGAACAAAGACTCCCCGAGACTTTGCAGCTGGTGACTCAGTTTATTCAATCTCAAAACTTCGTCATTGAATTAGTGATTGTTGAAAATGCGAGCAAAGACCGAACACTGGAAATTGCCCGAGAGTATGCTTCACAACATGACAATGTGTTAGTTTTACATGAAGAACGACCGGGAAAAGGTTTGGCGGTTAAACAAGGTATGATAGCTGCATCTGGCGAATATCGCATTTTCTGTGACGTGGATTTTTCGATGCCAATCACCGAGATTCCAAAATTCCTTCCTCCTTTTCAAAGTAATGTGGATATCGCTATAGCTTCTAGAGAAGCAAAAGGGGCGGTTAGATATGATGAGCCGCTCACGCGTCATATAATTGGCAGAATATTTAACATGGTGGTATGGATTCTGGTTTTACCCGGTATCAATGACACGCAATGCGGGTTTAAGTGTTTTTCAGCCGAGGTTTCAAACAAATTATTTCCCCTGCAATCCATTAGCGGCTGGACCTTTGATGTTGAAATCCTGGCCATAGCCCGGCAAATGGGTTATAAAGTAGTTGAAGTTCCAGTTCCGTGGTATTACCAGCCGCAAAGTAAGGTTAATGTTGTTAAAGATTTCATGCGAACTTTAAAAGAATTAATTAAAGTACGGAAGATTATTCGCACCCGCTCATATGAGAAGCAAATTTGATCCATCCGAAATTCCCCCTATTCCTGATCTGAGCTTTGAACGCAGTTTATGGTCATATAAAATTCATCATGTAGCAGGAATTGATGAGGCCGGCCGGGGGGCATGGGCTGGACCGGTATATGCTGCGGCTGTTGTATTACCTCAAAATAATTCAATTGAAAGTAATTTGGCAGGCGTTCGCGATTCCAAGGAGGTTTCATCCCAAAAACGCATCCATTTGGCTTTGATCATCAAACAGTTTGCACTGGCTTTTGCTGTTGCTTCTGCGGATGCCGATGAAATTGACACAATTGGAATTTTGGCAGCCAATCGTCTGGCCATGATGCGTGCGGTGAATGCATTACCATTTCAACCAGATCATTTGCTGATTGATGCGCTTTTTCTGCCTGACCTTGAACAAGGGCAGACCGCGTTGATAAAAGGGGATCAACGCAGTCTCAGCATCGCAGCGGCTTCAATCCTGGCAAAAACCGAGCGTGATGCCTGGATGATTGAGGCTCATGATCGCTTTCCTGCCTATCGGTTTGACCTGCATAAAGGTTACGGAACGAAAACCCACCAAACGGGATTGAGCAGAGCGGGCATATGCGATCTACATCGAAAATCGTACAAACCAATTCGCGCTTTAATAAAATAAAAAGTGATGGTCATGACCATCACTTTTTTTGTGCTCGGGTTAGCTGTTTTTATTCTTACCTCTGCGATATACTACCCATTTGGTAAGTTCATCCACGATTGCAGGGATGAAGACCAATGGAAGGATCCATGACCATTCATACCAACCAATGGGGTAAGTTTGGAACACTGGATTGAGGAAGGGTAAATAGACTACCGCGACCAATAATACTAATGAAGCTAAAACTGCCCAGTTCATCCATTTATTCGAGAAAATGCCTATTTTGAATAATGAATAGCGCTCTGATCGTGCAGTGAATGCTCTGAACAACTCAGAAACAGCCAGTGTGAGAAAAGCCATTGTCTCTGCAACCGGCAAGCGTAATCCATCTGATATGCCAAGTTTTGTTAATCCAACCCAAAAGGCGAACAACGTAATGGTTGTTTTTGCAATGGTTTGAACCACAACACCAATCATCATCTGTTTGTTGATAATTGGTTCTTTCTTCGGACGTGGTTTTTGATCCATGATATCAGGGTCGCCTTTTTCGGTGCCGAGTGCTAATGCAGGTGCACCATCAGAAATCAGATTCAACCACAATAATTGAACAGGCACTAAAGGTGACAATTGTTCAGCGTTAAATTCCGGAAATAGAAATCTTCCAAATGCGGTGGGCAGGAAGATGATTAAAATCTCTGCCATGTTGCATGAGACTAAAAAGTATACAAACTTTCGAATATTAGAGTAAATAATGCGGCCTTGCTCTACGGCAGAAACAATGCTGACATAATTGTCATCTGTAAGCACCATATCAGCCGTGTCTTTGGCTACATCAGTGCCTGTTATCCCCATTGAGATACCGATGTCAGCTTGTTTAATGGCGGGGGCGTCATTGACACCGTCACCGGTCATGGCTACCACTTCACCATTAGCTTGCAGGGCATTAACGATGCGCATCTTGTGTTCGGGTGAAACCCGGGCAAACACATCAGTTTCTTCCACTTCGATAATCAATTGCTTGTCATCAATTTCATCCAGTTGGGCGCCAGTCAGCACTTTATGTCCGGGGCGAAGGAGGCCAATGCTTTCAGCAATAGCACGTGCGGTGTTGGGGTAATCGCCTGTGATCATCAAGGTGCGGATGCCTGCCTTGGCAGCGGTCAACAATGCTGGTTTTACTTCTGGTCTGGCAGGATCAATCATGCCAATCAACCCGGCGAAAATTAAATCTTTTTCAAGGTCATTACTGTTCAATTCAGAGGGAGTATCTTTGACGAGTCTGAAAGCAACACCAATCACACGCAAAGCATCTTTGGTCATGGCGTCATTGGCATCCAAAATTTGCTTTCTGGCGTTTTCATCCAATGATTTGGTTGATTTGTCATCCATGGCCTGGATTTGGCTGCAGAGTTTTAAGACTACATCAGGTGCCCCTTTGACAGCAATTACCTGCATGTTTTTATAGGTTGCGTCGACAAAGGGAGAAATATCCTCAAGGCGGGGGTTACCGATAGTATGAATAGTAATCATCCGTTTACGTTCTGAATCAAACGGGATCTCATTCATGCGGGGGTAGGCGTTATTCAGTTCTTTTGTTCCAGCACCGGCTTTATAAGCAGCCACCAAAATGGAGCCTTCTGTCGGATCCCCAATCATGCGGTATTCGGCATCTGATCCTTCAGATTTGGTTTCTTCCAAAATGGCATCATTGTTGAGTGCACCCACCCATAAAGCGGATTTAACTGCTGGATACTTATCGAGACTTATCGTTTGGTTGTCGACTTTAAATTCTCCTTGTGGAGTATATCCCTGACCGGTGACTTCAACAAATTGTCCATCCACCCAAATGCGAGTGACAGTCATTTCGTTTTGAGTCAACGTGCCGGTTTTATCAGAACAAATAATGGTAGTTGATCCAAGGGTCTCAACAGAAGACAACCGGCGAATGAGCGCATGCCGTTTTATCATCTCTTGCATGCCCAGCGCCAAGCTGATGGTCACGATGGCAGGCAGGCCTTCTGGTACGGCGGCAATGGCCAGGCTGACAGCAATCATAAAGAGTTCAAGTGGATTACCGCCTTCAAGAATTCCCACACCAAAAACGATGGCGCAAACTACCAAACAGGCCCATCCCAGGGTTTTTCCTAATTGATCCAATCGTTTCTGCAACGGAGTTTGTTCTTCGCTAACGGATTGAAGCATGTTGGCAATCAGCCCCAACTGTGTATGCATGCCGGTGCTGGTGACCACGCCGTGTCCACGGCCATAAGAGATTACCGTGCCCATATAAACCGTGTTTTTCCGGTCGCCTAGTGAAGATTTAACTTCCAGGGTAAGGCTGGCGTTTTTCTGAACAGGCACAGACTCACCTGTCAGGGCGGCTTCTTCAACGCGCATATTGACTGCTTCAATCAAGCGCAGATCAGCAGGTACAAAATTACCTGCTTCAAGAAAAACGATGTCACCGGGCACCAATTGATTGGAGGGGACTGAAATACGTTTTCCGTTTCTCATCACCTGGGCATCAGGCGCAGCCATTTTCTTTAAGGCAGCCAGAGCCTCTTCCGCCCGAGATTCTTGAACAACTCCCAGAACGGCGTTTAGAATCACAATCAGTAGAATTGCACCAGAATCCACCCATTCTCCAAGGATCATGGAGATGATCGAGGCGACAATCAATAAAATAATCACAAAAGATTTCAATTGAGCAAAAACGAGCTGGAGAAAGGTAGCTCTGGGTTTTTCTCGAAGTTGATTAAGCCCATGAATTTGTTGACGTTTTTCTACTTCAGAATCGGACAACCCCATTACAGGTGTGGTTTCCAACTGGTTAAGCACTTCATCCGCGCTGAGCGCATGCCAGGTAACCGAAAGGTCTTCCGCCGGGGTTAAGGCGGCATCTTGTTTTTTTGTAATCATTTAGTAAACTCCTGTACAAAAAAATGAAAATTACTCAGGCGCAATCACTGTGCCAGGCAATATCTGCGAATTCTTTGGGATGACCACTATTCCGTCGCGTACCACCCATTGTGCGCCATCCAACTCGGTTCCTCTAGGGAATGGGCGAATAACAACGCCATTACCCAGACGCGCATTTTTATCTATAATTGCACCTTCAATAGAGCAATCAGCACCAATATGCAGAGGAAGCTTTTTCCCTTCTGCCGCCCAATCTCGTTCATAGTAATCGTTTCCCATCAAGATACAGTCCTTGATTTTGACTCCGCTGCAGATCTGGCTTCGAAGACCGATCACAGAATGTTTAATGGTCGCATTTTCGATTCGGCAACCTTCAGAAAGCAAGGTGTCTTCCATCACGCTGTTGGTGATTACGGAGCTTGGCAAAAAACGCGGATGGCTGTAAATCGGATTGGAAGGATCAAAGAAATTAAAAGGTGGGTTTGGCATGGCAAGGGCAAGGTTGGTATCATAAAAAGTGCGAATGGTTCCAATATCTTCCCAGAAACCTTCAAAATCATAACCGAATACCGAATGGGTGTTGATCGCCGAGGGAATGACTTCTCCGCCGAAATCATCATCCGTATTAGTCTCAAGAAGGTCAATCAGCACATCCGCTTTAAACAGATAAATCCCCATTGAACCCAGGTATGGTTTTTCGGGGTCCTCACGACTTATTGCGTATTCAAGCGTTTTTGGGTCTTTCGGTTTTTCAAAGAAATCGGTTATTTTGTTGGCAGAATCCCGTTTTAAAATTCCAAAACGGGGGGCGTCATCCTTGTTGACGGGTTGAACTGCAACAGTGATGTCTGCATTTTGGCTGAAGTGAAATTCAGCCATCTTAGCAAAATCCATGCGGTAAAGGTGATCGCCGGCTAAAATCAAAACGTACTTAGCTCTTGAAGAGCGAATTTCTGGCAGTTGTTTGCGAACCGCATCAGCGGTTCCCTGGTACCAGGCATTATTGCCCATGGTTTGTTCTGCTGCCCAAATTTGAACCCAGCCTTGATGAAAAGCATCAAAATTATAAGTGCGGACGATATGGCGATGCAGCGAAATGGAATTGAATTGAGTGAGTACACCAATACGAAGGATGCCAGAATTAATACAATTGCTGATGGGAATATCGATCAATCGATATTTTCCTGCCATTGGTACTGCTGGTTTGGATCGCTGTTGGGTTAAGGGAAATAGTCTTGAACCTCGTCCTCCGCCTAAAATGACCGCCAGGATGTCATTTACATTTGCCATTCTGCACCTTTCTCTTAAACGGGTAAGGAATTATCAGTCACTAAATTCTTCAAAAATGATTCTTGTAAGAATACAACAAATGAAATGACTAGTCAATTCATTTTAATCGGTTCTGACAATTTGCATACAACCAATATTTCAGTTAAACCCCGGGTTGTTGAGAAAAGGTGCGTTTTGAAAAAAGAAACAATATCGCACATAAAATGGCGCCAAAGAAGTAGGGTGCACTTGAGCCAAGATTCTGGAACAATGCGCCGCCAACAACTGGAGCGAGTGCATTGGCTGCACTCAATAAAGCGGCTGAGATTCCGAGTGTGCCGCCCACTTCTTCAATTGATACTTTGCGAGTCAGCAAACTGTTAGCTGAGGGCTGCAGCACCCCGCCTCCAATGGCTGCAGGGATCATGGCCATAAGTAGCCAACCAAGACCGAGCAAGCCTTTTTTATCTTCTAAAGGTACTTCAATTTGAAGATTTTGGGTGGGAGGTGTTTCGCCTGGAAGGTAGCGGCTGCTACTTAACTCAGTGGTAACCTCTGCTTTTGAATACCACGGCGGAGGTATCCGTGGAGTAAACGCCGTGAGAAGTAATCCAGTCACAAGCATGGCCAGTCCAAAACGGATGAGTTTGAATTCACCAAAACGGCGGCTCCATTTGCCAATGAAATAGCCCTGCACAGAGACCACCAATATTCCGACCCAAACAAATATAATTGAATTACCTGAAGCATTCAGTCCAAGCCGGTTGAGTGTAAATAATGAAAGCAGTTGTTGAAAACCGCCAAAAGCAATTTGGTAAACAAAGATCATCACCAACAAAAAACCAACCATGGGTTTCTTCAAGGTGGCAAAAAAAAGTTGAAGTGAGATTTCTTTACGTGCAGTCAATGAAACACTCTTCCTTGCTGGATGGGTTTCTTTAAGCATCACCGTGGTCATGATAATGGAAATCAGTGAAAATCCCGCAGCCACAAAGGCCGGCACATGATAATTATTACCGCTGATCGCCAGAGAAAGAAAGGCTATCACAGGCCCAACCACAAAGCCCAATCCAAAAGCAGCGCCGATCAGACCCAATCCCTGGGTGCGGTTATTCTCAGTGGTTATGTCGCTGATTACAGCTTGAGCAGTTGAAATGTTGGCGCCTGAAAGACCGTCTAAAATACGGGCTGCAAAAAGCATCCAAATTGCATCAGCAAAGCCAAGCAAGATGAATCCTAATAATGTGCCAATCTGGCTGATAATCAGAATTGGTTTTCTGCCAAAACGATCAGAAAGGCGCCCGAGGATGGGCGCGCCAACCACTTGCATGGCGGGATAAGCTGCACCGAGTAAACCAATGGTGGTGGCATTTGCGCCAAACGAAGCCGCATAAAATGACATTAATGGGATAATAATGGTCAAGCCAAGTAAGTCGATCAGGATGATTATAAAAACGGGCAAGATCTTCTTGAAATCGAGTTTATCTTCGGGTTTCTGTGGTACTGCATTGTCTTTCATTTTTTAACTCCTGCATTCAGATTCTTTTATCATAGCGAATAGCAGTTTTAATATCAATGCAGTTTACAACAACTTGGTGGTGTGTATAAGGTCTTCTATTTTGGGGGTAATGTTTTAGCAAATTCCATTCCAAGATTAATCCAATGGATCAATTCTTGATCGGTCCTGGTGCCAGTGGGAAGGACTTCCACCCAACCAGTCATGGCTTTGCCTGTCAAATCAAACAGTTTTGTGTTTGGCAAATCCAAAATTTCTTTATATCGTTCAGTACCGACTCTGACGATCAGGTTGTCTTCATGAACACCGCATACCATGTTGCCATTAAGCAAATACCCGACACCGCCAAACATTTTCTTTTCAACCATATTTTGGTGGTTAAGTATAAGGCTTACTCGTTGGGCCAAAGAATAATTGAAAGCCACTGATATGCTCCTAAATTATCAAAAAGTAATTTGGCGAACTTTAGGGCGGAAAAATCCGGTTAATACCAGCCCTGCGACAAAACCACCAATATGGGCCATGTAAGCCACACCACCAGCCGCCGTTGTGTCAGAAAAAGTCCCCAATCCACTGACGAGTTGAATCACAATCCATGCGCCAATCACCAGCAAAGCCGGCAAGTTGACGATCCAGGCGGCCAGCAAGACTCGCACCCGTCTACCGGGAAAGAGAATCAGGTATGCCGCCAAAACACCAGCGATGGCACCTGATGCTCCGAGGGTTGGATATTCAGAAAACAATGAGACTGCGTATTGTGCCAGACCGGCAGCCAGGCCGCTGAGAATATAAAAAATGAGAAACTTGAAATGGCCAAAGCGGTCTTCAACGTTGTCGCCGAAAATTAACAAATAAAGCATGTTGCCGCCCAAGTGCAGCCAACCAGCATGCAAAAACATGGATGTGAATAATGTGATTATTCCCTCAATTGGGTTGGATAGGAATCGCACAGGTACAAAGGACCATGCATATATGAAAGCATCTCCTCCAAGCAATTCAAGTATAAAAACAAAAATATTTATCGCGATCAACGCGTAAGTAACAATTGGAAAAATTCTTCGTTGTGAATTGTCATCACCAATAGGCAGCATGGAGCACTCCTTCGACCAATTTGACTACTATTCACCAAGTATAGGCGTTTTCAGACCTTACTGCAATTGCTTCATCATCGAAAAGAAAGGACCTGACGCTCCGTAGTCAGGTCCTCAAGAGTCTGTGACAGTTGATACCTACTCAGAATCCTTCGGTGTCACATCTATCACCTTTGCCTGGTCTATCTGGGGGGGTGGATTGGATGATTTCTTGCGGAAAATGAAAGCTCCCACCACGGAAAGTGCAAGAATGATAGTAAATGCTGCAATAACAAACGCGATTAAAAGCAAATTAAACATTGCATACTCCTGTTAATTAAGTTTGTTTCTATGATCATTTACGTTGAATCCAATCAACGGGTTGCATTCTATCACTGATTCTTTTCTCGATTGTTTATATTGCTTTAGATTGTTTTTGTGTGGAGTTAATATGAAGGCCTTTCCGATGAATTCTAAACCAGAACGAGTGGAGTCGAGGGTTTTGCACCCCGCGGTCAGTAGCATCCCCTAGCGAAGCGAGTGGGACTGAGTGAACAATTAGTAGATATATATTTAAACCAGAACGAGTGGGGTAGCGATCTTTGCACCCCCGAGTGAACATTTAGTCTATATAAAGTTAATCCAGAACGAGTGGGGCACCGGTCCACTCGTTCTGGATTCTCAGAAGCATCACAACCTTTGAAGGAGGAGAAATACAATTACTTTATAATCTTAACTTTGTTTACGAGTCGTAAAATTCACCCAAAAAAGGTCTAAAAAACCCTTAAATTCACAAGCCTAATTTTGGAAAGAATGTTGCCGCAAGGGTTAATACTGAAGCGATAAAGATAGCGACAGACCCAACGATCGCGAACCATTTTTGAAAGCCGCTGTTGGCGTGTTTTCCCATCAACCCTTTATCGCTTGCCAATTTGATCAAATAATAAAATACCAGCGGAAGGGCAATGGCGTTTATGGTTTGGGTGGCAATCGCCAGCCTAAAGAATGAAATGTTTGGAAACATAACAATGAAGGTGGCGATCAACAATTGAGCAATAAAGATCAGGTAGAAAGATTTGCTTTGCTTGTAATTGGAATCCAGGCTGCCCTGCAGCCCAAAGAACTCGGCGTAGGCATAAGCGGTAGAAAGCGACACTACGATTAATCCCATAAAGCCGGCGTTTAAGATGCCGAAGGCAAACAAAGCGCCAGCCAGTTCACCCGCGAAAGGCTTGATGGCCATGGCTGCGGTTTCACCTGAGGTTAAAGGAATTTTGTTGACAAACAGCGTGGCTGCGGTGGCGACTACCATAAAGAATGAAAAGAAGTTGGTCAGAAAAGCACCCACGTAGGTTTCAAGCTGAGAATAAACAATATTCTTGGCTTCGATGTTCTTATCATAGGCAAAACTGCTGATAAAGAACTGTCCCCAGGGTGTTATGGTGGTTCCGATCACACCCATGCCAATCAACAAAAAATTTCGCATATATGTAGGCGTGAATTCAACCCCGTGCGGCCAAAACATGTTGCTGATGGCCAAACCCCAATCCGGTTTGGCTTTGACAGCAGAGATGATATATGCCAAATAAAACAGACTGGTGATCAGCATGATTGCCTGGGTTAATTTGTAGTTGCCTTTGGTGACGACGATCACTGAAACAAATACGATTAGAAACACGAACGGAATGGCTGGCAAATTTATCATGCCGCTGGTTACCTTAACCGCGGCCAGTTCGGTGGTGATCGTCCCCAGGTTGGCGATCAATAGGGCTGAAAAGATAAGCAGAGAAATTTTCACACCAAAACGCTCGCGAATTAAATCTGCCAGTCCGCGGCGGGTGACAAGGGTCAAACGCATACCCATTTCTTGCGTCACAGCCAGCAAAAAGGTGATGATCAGCAAAATAAACAACACCGGGTAGCCCAGGGTTGCTCCGGCCACCGAATAGGTGGCCACACCGCCGGCGTCATTATCCGCCATGGCAGTAATAGTGGCCGGGCCGAACACACCCAGAAACAGAATTAACGGCCGGATCATGGGTAATCTAGCCCACCTTTTTAATGTAATGCGGAGGGATCGTTTCATCATCGCCTGATCCTCCGATTATGCGCGGTTGTAATAATAGAAGCGCGGTAATTTTTTCTTCCACGCGGTCGGGATGATCTTGTCGAGGGCGTCATCAGCGGTCACCATGCCAACCAGCCGGTTCTCCTGATCCACAATCGGGATGGTCAGCAGGTTGTATTTGGCGATCAATTGTGCAAGTGTCTCTTGTTTGGTGAGCACATCCGCCGATACCACCTTCTGATGCATGAAACTTGAGACTAGTGTGCCAGGTTTGGCCAAAACCAGATCGCTCAGCGAAAACACACCCAACAGGTGGTCTTGTTCGTCCGTAACATATATATAGAAAATCGATTCAGCATCTGGTTCCTGTGCGCGGATGGCTTCAATTGCCTTTGCTGCGGTCAATCCTGGTCTGATGGAGGCGAAATCAGTGGTCATAATGCCGCCTGCCGTGTCTTCAGGGTATGAAAGCAGCATTCTCACATCGTTGGCTTCTTCATCCTCCATCAACTCCAGCAGATCTTCGCTGCGCTCCGCAGGCAATTCAGCTAATAGGTCCGCGGCTTCATCCGGCGACATTTCTTCGAGCACATCTGCCACTCTCTCGTCAGACATTTCCTGCACCAAAGTTGCCTGAAATTCAGGTTCCACTTCTTCAAGGGCGTCAGCCAGGTGCTCAATATCCATCGAATCCAGCAGTTTACGACCTTCTTTGTGATTCATGTCACTGAGAAGTTCAGCCAGGTCAGCAGGGTGTAGATCGCGGATCTTTTCACCAGGCACTTTCAAATGCATAAATTGATCATGTACCAAGAGTTCAACAAAATCCCAAGAGATTTTATTCTTGCTGGCATCTCTTGAAAACATCTTGTTGATTTGTTCTGCCAGTTTGGTCATTCCTATCCGACGTAAAATACCGGTGGAACCAATATCGACATTGGAAACATAATAATGCCCGTTGACCTTGGTAATTTCAAGATCATTCACTCTAACGACACGGATGCCGTTGGTATCAATGATTTGTTTATCCAATACATCATCGATTAACTTTATCTCATTGTCATTTATGAGGTGAGTATGAAGCAAGTTTTGGGGATGAGCCAGTGAGATTTCTGACGCAAAAAGAACAGTTACCTCACTAAAAGGATAAACTGTTTTTTCAGTCTTATTGATCACCGATAAACTGGTTAATTGTGGATGCGGGAATTCGGGTTTTAGAATTGCCAACACCTCATCAAGATGCCCAAGGGTTTTCCCTTCAGAATCTACAACAACCCTTCCAATTAATTGACTGATGAATGGCATTGTTTGCCTCCTTTTACAACTTTTTAAATGAGAGGCCGATTAAAAATAAAAACCGGCTGGTCGACTAGGCACCAGCCGGCATTGTGCGAATGCCGTATTAGATCAGGATCATCTGATCAGCCTGGTACCTCATGAGAGCCGTTTGACTGTTTCCAACGTGCAAAAACGCTGCCAGTGTAAATGCAGCCATTTTTTGTTGTATTCAGTTTTGCGACTCTATTTGCAACGAACGTGGATAGCTCAAAAGCTTCCCGACTACTTAGGGGAGGCACGTCTTTTGAGGTACCCGTCTCTTCCAACTGCATTTTGGACCTTTCTTCTGAGATGAAATTCAGCAAATTAAATTTACTACCCTGTTATTTTAGTTTTTAAGCCTGACTAAGTCAAGATAATGCCGTCATATTACATTTATTTTAGAAATTGAGTAATTCTGGCATTCAGAGGTGGCAGAATCCAGCTTGAAGCCCGCATTCAGTAATACTTTTTGAGAAGCAATATTATCGGTAAATACAGAAGTCGCTGTCACGCGATTGCAAGTATCACTAAAAAATGCCCATTGAACGAGCGCTTTAACAGCCTCACTCATATAGCCTTTGCCGCGATATTTTTCATTTAATCCATAACCTATTTCGACAGAACCAGAAATATCAGGCAGCCCTTTAAAGCCTGCCAGACCGACGCCGATTTTCTCCACTTTCGGCACGATTAACCAATAAGTAAACCACTCATGGGTCTCCTCTGCAGCCGTTTTCATTTTCTCTATTTTCATATTCACAGCTTTGCTAACAACACCCTCAAATAAATCACTTTCGAGCGAAAGGGCAAGATCATCAGAAAGTTTTGAGATTGAATTCAATCCAATGCATAACTGATTGAGCGATAACGGATGAAGCTCTAGACGGGAAGTTGTGATATGTTTCATTTTTTATCGTGTCCTTATTTATTTAACTTAAGTCTAATATTACAGTTTTCTGTTGTCAAAGGAACTAATCATTTCTTTTTAACGTCAAAAAGGCATAAATTGGAGTGTTATAATCTCAAAATGGTTCAGGCGAAACGCACTCACAAGATTTCTCCGATTAAGCAGGTTCTGATTGCTTTAGGTTCAGGCTTGGCGGCATTTTTGCTGCTCTTTATGGCTTTGAACCTGGCCATATCATTATTCTTCATTGGACGAATCATGCCGGGTGTTTCGATGAATGGTATTCCGCTTTCTGGTATGACTGTTGAAGAAGCTGCTTCAGCGATCACCGCTTCTTATCGTTTTCCTGATACCGGCAATATTCTGCTGGTTGATGGGCAAAACAACTGGCCGGTCAAGCCAGTTCAATTGGGTTTTTACCTCGACCCTCTTGCTTCTGCAAATTCAGCTTATGGCGCCGGCCGTCGGGGCGGATTACTGCAGGTAATGCTTCAACGGGTCAATGTTTTTAAACAATCCGTTCAAGTTCAGCCATCATTTATTTTTAACCAAAAGACCGCAATTGATGCACTCAACAATCTGGCATTGCAAATCAATCAACCTGTTCAAGAAGCACAAATTTCAATCCAGGGCACGCAAGTTGAAGTGCAAAACGGGCAAAGCGGCAGAGTCTTGGATGTGGCCGCCACATTGGCAGTCATCACGCATCAAATTCAAACCATGCAAGATGGGGTTGTTCCATTGGTGGTGCGACAATCCGAACCGATCATATTGAGTGCAGAAGCGCAGGGCGAACTGGCGCGTGCAGCCCTCAGCGAACCGCTGACGCTCACCCTTCCCGCCGATGGCTCCGGTCAGACTGCTTCATTCCAAATTCAACCTTCTGAATTGGCCCCATTGTTGACGTTCGCCAAGGTTGAAAATGGCAGTTCATCTCAGTATCAAATTGCAGTCAGCCAACCGCTCATGGCAGGATGGTTAAATTCCATGAAAGACGATTTGGACACTGATCCTGAAAATGCACGCTTTATTTTTAATGATGACACTCGTCAACTTGATTTGAAAGAAGCAGCCGTTATTGGCCGCACCCTCGAAGTGGATCAATCCATTCAGGCTATCAACCAGGCTTTGCAAAATGGCCAGCACACCGCCGTACTGAGTTTTACTTTTACCAATCCGCCCGTGACCGATCAAATGACCGGCGCTGAATTGGGCATCACTGAACTGGTCATGGAATACTCCACCTTTTTTGCCGGGTCGAGCACCGAGCGGGTCCAAAACATCAAAACGGCTTCTGAAAAGTTTCATGGGATGTTGATTCCACCGGGCGGCATCCTCTCCATGTCTGATATGTTGGGAGATATCAGCCTGGATAATGGTTATGCCGAAGCCCTCATCATCCTGGGGGATCAAACCATCAAGGGTGTTGGCGGAGGCGTTTGTCAGGTAAGCACCACTCTATTCCGGACGGCCTTATATGCAGGCTTTCAAATTATTGAAAGACATCCGCATGCCTACCGGGTGGGTTATTATGAACAGATCAATTCTTCGGGCAGTCATGACACTGATCTGGCTGGCATGGATGCCACTGTGTTTGTGCCGTTGGTCGATTTCAAGTTCAAAAACGATACCCCATATTGGTTGTTAATGGAAACCTATATCAGTACATCCAATCATTCACTGACCTGGAAGTTTTATTCCACCAAAGACGGACGCGAAGTCTCAGTAAATTCATCGGGTGTATCCAATATTGTTGAACCTCCAGAACCGGTTTACCGTGAAAACCCTGAACTTCCTCAAGGAACCAAGAAGCAGGTTGATTGGGAAGTCGAAGGGGCTGACGTTACAATTACTCGCACGGTCACACGAAATGGCGAAGTTTTATACAGCGACAATTTCTTTACCCGTTATGAACCGTGGGGAGATGTTTGGGAATATGGGCCTGGTACAGAGATTCCAACCCCGACCCCGTCACCATGACCGCTGGATGGTAAAATTAGCTGACGTTCGAATCAATGGAGATGAAATGATTAATCAAGATTTGCTTGAACTTTTAAGATGCCCGGTCTGTGTAAAAGAAAAAGAAGGCCGTCTGCAATTTGTAAAGGATACCTGGTTGGTATGCGAAGAATGCGGACGCAAATATCCTATCGTTGAAGACATTCCGGTGATGTTGATCACTGAAGGCGATAAATGGGTGGAGACTAAACCTTCCGACCTTCCTGTTCCAGCTCCCAGACCTGCATAATCCAATTTGTGTTTTAACCTTTTTTTCGACAAGAATGATGGTGTGATATTGCTATGAATCAACAAAAAACAAGAAAACCACGACAAAGTATGGATGCCCTATCCCGGATAATTCTCATTATTTTTGGGGTGGTGGGGATCGTATTAGCCTTTTTTGGCGGCAAATTTGTGTATGGATTGGTAAAAAGCTGGTCCATGACTGAACTTCCAGGGGCACCGATTGCTGCTCCCAGCACAAATACTGACCCTTCAACTGAAACCACCCCTCAGGCGCCAATCCAGCCCAACACAGGGCCTGTCGCAGCAAGTTGGGATGGCAAGAGCCGCATCAACATTCTTCTGCTTGCTCTTGATACTTCTCCCCGCCGGCAAAACGAAGGCCAGGGCTCAGCGCTCTCCGACACCATGATTCTGGTAACGGTTGATCCGCTCACCAATACCATTGGCGCCATGAATATCATGCGCGATTACTGGGTCAATATTCCGGGGTTTGAATTCAACAAAATCAATTCTGCTTACAAGCTTGGCGAAGATTATGACCTTCCTGGCGGCGGAGAACAATTAGCCATGGAAACTGTTGAAGGCTTGCTAGGTGTTCCAGTTGATTTTTATGCACGGGTTGATTTCAACGCCTTTAAAACCATTATAGATGAAATGGGCGGTGTGCCCATTACGATTGAGCAGCGCATGCTACTCGATTGGCAGGGGAACGGCAACAAGTTTTGGATTGAACCTGGTGATTATGTGCTGCCAGGTGCATATGCCTTGGCATACGCCCGCACCCGCGATAAAGCCTATGGTGACGGCGACGTAGATCGCGGTAAAAGGCAAATGCAGGTGATTATGGCTATCCGTGATCGCGCCCTTAACCTGAATAATTTGCCAACTTTGATTGCCCGTGCGCCTGCCATTTATGCCGAAATTTCTGCAGGAGTGCAGACCAATATGTCTCTTGATCAGGCGATTCAACTGGCCTATTTGATCGCGCAAATTCCCAGTGAAAACTTTAAAACTTTCAGCCCAGGTTATACTGTGGCTGAACCCTATCAAACTGCAGATGGAATTGATGTCTTGAGAGTCATACCTGACAAATTACGTGAAGTGCGCGACCAAATGTTTATTGCGCCGGGTGTGGCAGCAGCCCCTCTTACCCAATAAGATTTTTCTCTTTACCATCTTCAATCTTTTCTTCTGCAAATATCGCCCCGGTGGTCAGACGAACCGGGGCGGATTCTTTCTTATACTTTGTCATTCGATAGTCGAGATAATTAAATGAGATTTGTGGCTGGAACTAATCTTGCAACACTTTTATGGATGCACATTCCTAATAATGATGATGGTGTGAAAATTCTATGAATCAACAATACAATCGACCTATGACCCGTTCACCACAAAGACGTAAGCAGTCCATGGATACAACGACCCGGGCATTAGTTATCATTTTTGTGGTTTTGGGTGTAATTTTAGCAATTGTGTGCGGCAGGTTCGTATTTAACCTATTAAAAGGTTGGTCGGGTAACAATAATTCCAACTTACCGGTGGTTTCATCTAACCTCAGCGGCAATAATGCTGCGGTTGCTGCACCTGGCGTGCCTTTACAGTCCGGTAAAGGTCCTGCTGCGACTTCTTGGGATGGAAAGAGTCGCATCAACATTCTGTTGCTGGCGTTGGATGTCTCTCCGCGCCGTCAAAGCGAAGGTCAGGGGTCGCCCCTGTCAGATACTATGATCCTGGTGACTGTGGATCCTGCGACGCGAACGGTGGGCGCCATGTCCATTCGGCGAGACTTGTGGGTCGCCATACCAGGTTTCGATTACAACAAGATCAACACGGCATATAAACTCGGTGAAGATTATGGTATTGAGGGCGGCGGCGCCCAATTAGCCATGGATACCGTTGAAGGTTTGTTTGGGGTTCCCGTTGATTTCTATGCAAGGGTTGATTTTCAGGCATTTGAAACCATCATTAATGAAATTGGCGGAGTGACCATAACCTTAACCCAACCTATGATGCTTGATTGGATGGGCAACGGTAATAAATTTACAATTGAACCAGGAACTTACGTGATGCCTGGTGATTACACCCTGGCATATGCACGAACGCGAGATGCGGCTTATGGCGATGGCGATTTTGCCAGAGGCAGCCGCCAAATGGAAGTAATCAAGGCAATTCGTGACCGTGTTTTGAATCTTAATACTTTGCCAACTCTTATTGCCCGAGCACCTGCCATATATGGTCAGATTTCTTCCGGCGTGCAAACCAACATGTCGCTTGATCAAGCCATCCAATTGGCTTATTTAATGGCTCAAGTTCCGAGTGAAAATATGCACACATTTAATATGGATGATACGGTCACTTACGCCACCTTTAATATCGATGGCAGCTATATCCTGCAAATAATCCCAGACCAGATGCGCCTGATGCGTGATGAAATGTTCTCAGGGGCTGGTTCGGTGGTGGTAGATGCGCCTGCAGTGGTTGTCCCTCAGGATAATGGCGTTGTAGTGGCCGAAGGCAACCCGCTTGATTTGGCAGTTCAGGAGTCAGCCCGCATCCAGATTCTCAATGGTTCCAATACTGCCGGTTTGGCAGACAGAACCCAGTCCTACCTGACATCCAATGGGTTGACCGATATCAGCATCGGCAATTATGACACCACTGATAGCACTCAAATTATCGTTCATACACCAGTTACAAATACTTTAACTTATTTGGCGGCTGTTTTTGGTGTTCCCAATGCCCGTGTTTTCAACCAGGCTGACCCGTCAAATTCGTTTGATGTAACGGTCATCCTTGGCGAGGATTGGGCTGCGAACAACCAGATACCATAAAGCAACTTCTGGGAATCACTCTTTAGGATAATAAAAACCGAATTCTATTGAGAATTCGGTTTTTGTCGAGTTAAGTCAATATTTTACTCGGTCTACCACTTGGCGTTGTGTTCTTCTGACCAGCCGATCAAGTCTTTGATCACGATCTTTTTCCCATCATCAGTCACAACGGTTCCATTATATTTTCCAAACATCTGATGTACTTCACTACGCAGCACCTTGAGGTCTGTTTTGGCCACCCGTTCAAAGAAGGGTGTAAAGACCAGATCCAGGCGTCCATTCGGGCAAGTCATGGTCCATGGTGCTTTAAAGTCCAGGTTGCTATATTTGTAATCGATTATTCCCAATTTTTGCACTTTGCCGTCGAGGATAAAGCAGTTCTCGGTTGCAGCAGAGGTGTCACCAAAGCCGAAGCCCAGGTTTAACCCAATCTTGCGTTTATCTTCAAGAAAACCTGAAGCGCTTGACCACACCCAGTAAGATTCATATTCCCAGACACCGCGTCCCCAATCCAAATTGCCGAGGCTGGTTTCAGGGTCGATGGCATATTTTTTATCCTGGTATTCCACCCATCCATTGGCGGGCATGCAGTTGATCTTGCGATTGTAATAGAAGCGTTTGTCTTTAATGGGTATGACAACCACCATTGATTCGTGGTTTGCAGGAACAGTGAATTCCAATTCCGCATTAAGCGTAGTTTTGCCAAACCCCGGCCAGCGGACGAATAGGGTGCGTTTTTCACCTTCGACTTTAAAACGCAGGGTCTTGCCTCCGCCAACATAAACACTTTCACCTTCTGTGCTGTTACGCGGAATGCTTACCCCTGCTGCGAACGGAATTGTCAGGGTTTGTTCTTCATATTTGCCGGTGGCAAATTCAATCACATAAGCGAACACCATGCCAAGATATCCAATATCACTTATCGTGAATGAAAAGAAATGGGTGGGCGTTGTGACTGCATAATAATCCCAAACTTTGGTGCGCATGCCTTGCAAGAATTTTAATTTGTAGAAATGACTATTTTCAAGATTGCAATCCAGCACCTGTTGCGGAGCCCAGCCAGCCTGGGTTAAGTTTCCTTGCGCATCCAAAAGTTTTCCGGGACCTTTGAGCATTTTTTGTTCCATAGGGCTTAATCTCCATGAAGTTTGAATTGGATGAAAATTGCAACAAGTTGATTATACGTCAGGTTGATTTGTAAATATTAGTTAATAAACAAAAACGCCTCTTGTGAGGCGTTTTGATATTGTATGGCAACAATTGGTTATATCGTTTCAAGGGCACCGGGTAGGCTGCGTTGATTGCGATTCCAGCGCTGCTCACTTTCAAATGCCAGGCGCATGATTTTGAGCATGACCTGATTTGCAGTGGCTTTGACCAGGTCGCGGTCTTCTACATCACCGCTAAAGCGCAATGGTTTGCCAACAGTGATGTTGTAGGGTCCCCGTAAATACCAGTGGCTGATCTCTTCTTTGCCGCTGACGACAGATTTCAAGGTATGCAATTTGTCTTTCATCAAATGGATGCCAACCGGAAAGACCGGTGCGCCGCTGGCCAGAGCGAGACGTGCCACACCTGTGCGTGCCTTGTGAAAACCACCGGCTAATGGGCTGATCAAACCTTCCGGGAAGATCATGACCGTATGTCCGGATTTGAGATGTTCAAGAGCCTCATCAATGGCTTCCTGTCCGTGGCTGGGTTTGACTGAAATGTGGCCCGAGCGGCGCAGATACTCGCCAAGGATGGGAACATTAAAAAGCACATCGTTGATCATAATAAACGATTGGTGCCCCAGCATGGAGGCAACGAAAAAGGGGTCGCCAGTGCTGGGATGGTTCGGGGCAATAATTTTCGCGCCAGCTGGAAAATTGCATTTGTGATGCACATCCATTTTTAGCATGGTGTTAGTATATGTTTTCACCACGGGTTTTGAAACACCAAAGAGAGCTTTTTGAACAAGTTTTTTCATTTCTGTAAACTCACTTCCAATAATTGATTGGTAACAGTGTCAAGGATACAAGAATGGGGCCAAAACTGTATCAGCTCCAAGACACATCCTGGTAATGAGATAAGACATATTTATTTAACCGGGAGGGATAGTGTTGAATATGACTTCTCAGACACTAGTGATAACACTCTCTATTACACAAAGTTGCATAAAAAAGAGTTTGCAGATGCGCAAACTCTTTTTAACTTTACATGAATTATTTCTTCCATTAATTGAATTAAGGAACTTCCAACTCGCCGGTCAGGGGTGGATTATTGCGATACCAGCGTTGTTGGCTTTCTGCGGCCAGGCACATGATCTTGAGCATGATCTGGTGGGCAGTATCTTTCACATGATCGTGGTCTTCGACTTCTCCACCAAATTCCATTGGTGGGCCCATGGTGATCGCATAGGGTCCGCGCAGATACCAGTTGCTATATTGCGTTTTACCGCTGACCACTGATTTTAAAGTCTGTAATCGGTCCCGCTGTAAAAAGATGCCGGTGGGGATGACCGGTGCGCCGCTGGCAATGGCCATTCGCGCCACTCCGGTGCGTTCTTTGGCGAAGCCGCCGTTTCTTGGGCTGTTTGCGCCTTCAGGGAAGATCATCACCGTATGACCCGCTTGCAGATGTTCCATTGCGCAGGCAATGGCAGTCTGCCCTCTGCCGGGTGCAACCGGGATATGCCCGAGCCTCCTCAAGTAGGCGCCAATGATCGGCACATGAAACATCACATCAGTGATCAGAATATATGATCGGTGCCCCAAAATGGAAGCCATGATGAACGGGTCAATCATGCTGGGGTGATTGGGGGCAATGATTTTTGCCCCTTCGGGCAGAGGATTTTTGCGGTCTACATCCATATCCAGCATGGTGCCGCTGAACGCCTTGATCATCGGCACGGATACGCCGTAAAGTATTTTTGCTCTAATATCAGTCATTAAATAAGGTTCAGCCTTTCGCAGTTATGCGTCTAGATAAATCAAGCATATCTGATGCAAACTTGAAATGCATTATCCCATGGGCACAATTTTCGAGTGACCATGGTCATGGTTAAGCGGTGTATTGACCATTTGGGGAGATTTTTTAGAACAATCTGCGCTGGTGAATTATTTCTTCCGAATATTATCCAGATACGGGGTCAGCAATTTCACCCATAGTTCGTATCCGGGAGCCATAAGATGCAGGTGATCATTGTTGAATTCTGCTTTGAGTGCGCCGTTTTCATCTGCAAAATGCGGAAAGAGATTGATGTATGTGTAGTCAAATTCTTCAGCTAACTTTTCAAGGTTAATATTGAGCATGCGAATTTGGTTGGAATAGCGTTTAGCTCTTGGCAAAATGGATTCCACAAACACCTTGGTGTCAGGAGATTGGTCTTTGCAGCGCTGTAAGATTTCGCGGTAGTTGGCTAGAATTTCCTTGTCATGGCGGTAGTTCCACCAGTTGAGATCGTTGGTTCCGATCAGAATGAATAGGGCGGATGGGCCGTAGCACAAGATGTCATCCAAACGCGCCAAAGCCCCCACGGTGTCATCCGCATTGATGCCGCGATTCTTGATGTTCAACCCCGGAAAGAGTTCATCCCAGCAGCCGCCATCGGTGATGCTGTCGCCTAAAAAGACGATGTCGCCTTTTTGGATTTTCGAGTAGCGGTATAGATCAGCCCGCTGTTTGTAATGATTGTGCTCCAAACGCTCCACCGCCACGCGGGTGATGATGAAGAGCGTCAGCACAACGGCTAACATGATGAGCAAAAAGAGTAACCACATAAGCTGATTATAACAGACCGGTTTGAGCGTTATGGCTCAAGGCAGTAGGGTAGTGAACTTTGGGCTGAATCCGGGTCAAGATTTTCGCCGTTTTCATCATAGATTTTAATGGCCGTGATTTCAGTGAACTGCTCGAGGTTTTTGTGGATTACACTCGCCACGGAATAAGCCGCCCCGTTGTTGGCGCACTTGCCCTCCAAATAGATGCGCGCGATGCCGTTCTCAATCGTCAAATCCCTGACACCAGTAAACCCACTTGAAAAGAGCATCAATCCCTGTGCTGTTTCCTCTGCAGTCGGCCCGGCAAAGAGGGCATCCAGCACGGCCTGGACGGGGTCAACCCCCGTCGGCAGCGGACGGCTCACGGCCACCTCGTAAGGTTCCGTGCCGACATTGAATTTGGCCAGGTCGGTGAAATACACCGAGATGATTTGAGCCGCTGTAGGTTCCAGTGTGGGTTCGGCCGTCAGGTTTGCAATACCGGCCTGTGGCGTTGGGGTTTTAGTGAGATTCAGGGTGATTGAACAAGCAGGCATGGCAAGCATTAAGCATACTAACAATAGAGTTTTTTGAAGATTTCGCATATTACCTCCGATCTATTTTCATTATAGAGCGATTTATATGCCTTGGAGTAAAATAAAAACCTACACTTTTATTGGAGTCTTATGATCACTAACGAAGAAATCCTTGATGCTTTAAAGAAGGTTTTTGACCCCGAACTCGGACGCAGCATCGTGGAGCTCCGCATGGTGCGCGATTTGCACGTTTCCGAAGGTGGTGCGGTGACCTTCACCTTGGCGTTGACCATCCCCGGGTGCCCGATGAAAGCCCAAATGGAACGTGATGCGCGCATGGCTGTGATGGCCTTGCCAGGGATCACCGATGTCAAAGTGACCTTCGGCACCATGACTGAGGATGAAAAAAAAGTAATCTTCGCCAATGGCAAACCGGAACTCCCCAAACTGAATAAATTTAACCAGGTGCAAAAAGTGATTGCCGTGCTCAGCGGCAAAGGTGGTGTGGGCAAATCATCTGTCACTGCCATGCTGGCTTGCGATCTGGCGCGCTCTGGCAAAAAAGTGGGCATTCTGGATGCCGACATCACAGGCCCCAGCATTCCGCGCTTGTTTGGCCTGCCCCCCGGCGGATTGCGCGGCAGCGACCAGGGCATTTTGCCCGCGGTCACCTCTTTGGGGATCAAAGTGGTTTCCATTAACCTGATGATTCCAAGTGAAGACGCGGCCGTCATCTGGCGCGGACCGATGATCTCAGGCACCATTCAGCAGTTCTGGCGCGATGTTTTATGGGGAAAACTGGATTATCTTCTGATCGACCTTCCGCCTGGTACATCGGATGCCGCCCTCACGGTCATGCAGACCATCCCGGTCAACGGCGTGGTGCTGGTCTCGACCCCGCAGGAGCTGGCCGGTATGGTTGTGCGCAAGGCGGATTCCATGCTCAAGCAGCTTAAAATGCCGGTGGTTGCTGTGGTTGAAAACATGAGCTACTTCATCTGCCCCGATTGCAGGAAGCAGCACGAGATCTACGGTCTAAGCCATGTCGAAGCCCTTGCCAAAGCGGTCGAAACAGAGGTGTCAGTGCGGCTGCCTATTGATCCCAAGCTGGCTTCTCTGGCAGACACCGGCATGATCGAAAGCTACCAGCACACAGGTCTTCAGCAGGTCATTAGCGTTATAACTACTTAGATGATTTTATGAACTTATATGTCTGGTTCTGGCGGGGAGGATCAATGGAATTATCAAATCTGATTGGGGCGCTGACAGGAACTGTCTTTTTTGTCTTGGCAATTCTTGTGTTTATTTTTCGATTGTTGCGAAATCCCAACGTCGAAAAATGGCTTGGTATTTTTGAGTTGTTGCTGGCCGTTCCTCTAATTTGGATGCTCATCAACGCTGCGGCCGAAAAAAGACCCCTGCTTTATTACATCCAAGTGACATTTGTATTGTTGTGGCTGCTGGTTGTACTGCTGTTGGATTACATCTTACATTTTGATTTCAGACAAACGCGCTGGATGGTTATACTTTTTGTGGTTTTGTTCTTTGCAGCCTCCGGTGGTTTGGTGGGCATCGCTTCTAATGCTGGTCAGGGTTGGAGCATCATCGCCATTATTCTCTTTTTCATCACAGCATTTTTGGCCTTTTTGCAGCGAAAATTGACCGGCAAATAAACTGTATTTATCCCAACAATATTGCTGCCAGGCCAACGATCAACACCATCCCCAGGCCAATGGGTAGAGTGATCCGCAGAATTTCGCCCTCCTTGCCCTTGAGGCCGGTGGTAGTGCCGCCCACCGCCAGTTTGGCCGGGGCTACCATGCTTCCAAGAGAGCCACCCACGGTTTGGGCTGCCAGCAAGATCAGTGGAGAGATGGCGAGCAATTCTGCCACACCTTTTTGCATCGCACCAAACAGAACGTTGGAATTGGTGTTGCTGCCGGTGGCAAAAGCGCCCACCATGCCCACCAGCGGCGAAAAGAGCGGATAGATCATCCCCATTAATTCAGACAATCCCTGAGCGATCTGCATGGTCATGCCGGTGTGCTCCATCATAGCAGAAAGTGCGATCATAAAAAGTGTGCCGATGCTCGCGGGGATGGCGCCTTTAATGGTTCGCTTGAGGGCGGGTTTTGCTTTGCCAACCGCGAGCCCCTTTATTCGTGGCAGTACCAGTAGCGTGACCAAGGCGGTCAGCAAAATGATCACACCCGGGTGCATGAGAAAGCGGAAGAGATAGCCGTTGCCGGCAGCGGTGGTAAAGCCGTTCAGGCTGACCACCTCGGGGAAGGCTAACGTCCAGGTTACGTTTGAGAGCAGTTGATTAATGGGTTTAACCGCGGTGGTCAAGCCCATAATGAGGATCAGGAAGCCGTAAGCCAGCATGCCGGTCTTGAAGGCAGGGTCTGGTTTGAAAGTGGAGCGCCAGCCTTTTGGCCGTTTGCACAGCAACACGCCGCCTATGATGCCCACGAAAGCCGCGGCAAACGAGGCCACCGGGATCATCCCCACCAGACCACAGGCATATTGTGTGGCGGCGACCACCACCCCTAAAATGAGCACCCGCCACCAGTGGACTTGTTGTTTCAAGAGCATCATCACCGCCAGCCCGGTGAGCATCACGATGATGCCCAGCAGCAAAGCCGTGGTCGGGAAGAGCTGCTCCGCATTTGAGCCGGTCACATCTACCAGTGTGCGGAAGGCCAGTGCCATGCCGCTCATGGTGACTGCCCACGAATGGCCGATGGCTGATGAGGCTACGGCCGTGATAGGCGGCACCCCTAATGCAATTAACATAGGGGCGGCGATCGCGATAGGCAGGCCGAACCCTGAGAGGTTTTCGATCACAGCGGTCAACATCCAGGCTTGAACGACAAGCAGCCACCCGCGGTCGGGGATGACACCCTCAAGCGCCAGCGCAATGGCTCTGATGCCGCCGGCTTGATCCACCAGATGATAGAGGAAAAGCGCAGGCCAGATCACCAAGAGCACGTTGAAGGTCACCATCAGGCTTTTAACCTGTGAAACCCACAATACATCCCAGTTCAGGCCGAAAAAGGTAAACGCAACCACCAACCCCACCACCCAGCCGGCCATGCCGGCAATATGGCTGCCGGCGCGAAAAGCCAGCATCAACACGAGCACAATCAATATGGGCAGCAGGGCAAGGAAAAAAGTCATAAAACAGAACCACCTTTAGAATTTAACAACGCCCTATCTTACCCCCTTCACGCATTTTTTGCCAGATTATGACAAATTTAGTCTAATTATTCACTTGAATTTCAGTTGGCACCTCACTCCAAAGGATGGGGGTGAGGTTAATCATAGTTACAAAAACCCGGAGAAAGGTTTTCCTGTCTCCGGGTCTGGGTTATAAAGAGCAGCTTAAGAGACAGCAGCCAGTGACATGATGTAAACCACTGAACCGAAGATCAAAGCCACCACAGACAGCATGCCAAAGAATTTGCGCAAATTGGCTTGTTCTCCAAGCATGGATCCGTAGGCAGCCAGGGCCAGGCCAACAGCATAGATTAGAACCGCGAGCTGAAGGCTGTCGGCTTTGTTGCCGGCAGTGTTGGCGTCGTCAAAGGCGGTCATGGCGACATCATAAGTGATTTCAGCATCGTTATACATTTCGGTGTAATACTGATCATCAAAGGGACCCTCTTCGCGTTCCATGCTGGCTGAGAGGTTCTCCGAGAAGCTGTCCAAATAATACTGGGCGAGATCATCATTCGCACCGTCATTGATATACCAGCCGTCATACATCTGGTAATCGTAGATGACGAATTGGTTGGCTTCAAGATAAAGCGAGTTGGATTCTGTAAGCTGTTTTTGGCCTTCAACGTTGAAATCAGCTTCTTTGGAATCAAAGATGGATGATTGATAGGCTGCTGCAGCAATCAACACCGAGAGCAGGGCTACCAAAATACCCAGCACCCATTCGGAACTAAAAAACTTAACCAATTTGCTGTTCATTCAAGGCTCCTGATTTTTAATAAGAATGCTTATTAGTATAAAAAAATTCATGCAAATTGCCATAAAATCTGCATTTATGCTAAAACGCAAAAATTTACGACATTTATATGGTGGGTAAATATAATTATTGGAAGAAAAAATTAATTAATCACTTCAAGGTTGGCCAGGGAAGCCAACAGGCGTTTCAACCCAATCGACGAAAAGTGGATCTCGACCGTCTCTTCGCCGTCTGATTCGACCTTGCTGTCGAGCACGATGCCCTCGCCCCAGTCATCGCGGTCGGGTTTGCGCACCTTCATGCCGGGCTTAAACCTAGGTTCTTTGAATGAAGGAGTCACTGTTTGGGTTACCTTGCGGGTTACCCCGGTGGTGCTCCAGCGGAAGTCGTCTTCGCGGGCGTCGCGGCGGGTGGCGTTGCGTCTGCCCTGGTTGGTGACCAGTTCTTCGCTGATGTCGGCCAAAAAGCGCGAGGCCTCGCTGTATTCCCATGAACCGAAGTTGGAGCGTCTTTCGGCGCGTAAAAGGTAAAGTTGATTTTTTGCGCGGGTCATGCCCACGTAAAGCAGGCGGCGTTCTTCAGCCATTTCTTCAGGGTCGTCGCGCGAACGGCTGTGCGGCAAGATGCCTTCATCCAGGCCGATGATGAACACCTGGTTGTATTCCAGCCCTTTGGCGGCGTGTAGGGTGAGCAGGGTTACCGCCCCCTTGGCTTTGCCGTCATCTGGTGTTTCGCCTGTATCCGGAATAGTATCTTGATCCGAGACGAGGGCCAGATTCTGCAAAAACTCGGTCATGCCCTTTTCCTGGAAGTCGTAGGCCAGGCGGCGCAGCTCAAGCACGTTTTCCCAGCGGTCGTTGTTGGCGTCGCTTTGTTCTTTGACATATTCTTCGTAGCCCGTGTCGTGCACGATGCGGTCAAAGAGCGCTGCAATGGAAGATTTCGCTTTAGCTTCCACCCATTCATTGAGCATGGCGCCGAAATCTGCCACGGGGACGACGGAGCGTCCGATTTTGCTCCAATAGGGTGAGGCGTCGCCGTTCTTGCCGAGATCGAGCAGCACTTCACCGGCACTGATGCCGGCTATCGCGGCCGTGGACTGCAGGGCACTGATGGTCTTATCGCCGATCCCGCGCGGCGGCACTGAGACTACACGCAATAAACTAACTTCGTCGGAGGGGTTTTCCACCAGGCGCAGGAAGCAGATCATGTCTTTCACTTCTTTGCGGCCGTAGAATTTCTGCGCGCCGATCAGCCGGTAAGGCAGATTGGCATGCATGAATCCCTCTTCGATCACGCGGCTCTGTGCGTTGGTGCGGTACATCACGGCAAAATCATCGGCCACGGCCTTGCGGGTGGCCAGGTATTGTTGAATGGTATCCACCAAGTAGGCGGCTTCGGCCACATCGTCGGTGGCCACATATTGGACGATCTTGTTGCCTGCTCCGCGTTCGGTGAAGAGATGCTTGGGGGTGCGGTTGCGGTTGCGGTCGATCACCTGACGGGCGGCATCCAGCACGGTTTGGGTCGAGCGGTAGTTCTGCTCAAGCAGAATCTTCTCGCACAGCGGATAGTCTTTTTCAAAGCGCAGCACGTTGCGGTAATCTGCGCCGCGCCAGCGGTAGATGGATTGATCTTCATCCCCCACCACGAAGACGTTCTTGTGATAGGCGCCCAGATGCCTGAGCAGTTCGTATTGGGCAATGTTGGTGTCTTGAAATTCATCCACCAGCACGTGTTGAAAGCGGTGGGCATATTTTTCTGAAATGGAGGGATTCTGCTGCAGAAGCTGGGTGGAACACATCAGCAGGTCGTCAAAATCCACAGCGTTATTGGCAGTTAAGAGGTCCTGGTAGCGGGCATAGACCTTGGCCACCACCTCTTCGCGGTACGATCCGCGCGGCAGATCGGAGGGACGCAGCAGGTCGTTCTTGGCTGACGAAATGGACGAGTGAATGCCTGCGGGCCGGTGGATCTTGTCGTCAATGTGCAAGTCGTGCATGGCGCGCTTGACCAGGGTTTCTTGATCGGCGCTGTCAAAGATGACGAAATTGGAGTTGAAAGGTAGTGCGTCTGCTTCACGCCTCAAAATACGGGCGCACATGGCGTGGAAGGTGCCCAGCCAGATGCCGTCGAGGCTGCGCTGTGCCAGGGTGACCACGCGGTTTTCCATCTCGCGCGCGGCTTTGTTGGTGAAGGTCACGGCGATGATGTCATAAGCCGGCACGGACATGCGTTCGATCAGGTAGGCCAGGCGGCGGGTCAAGACGCGCGTCTTGCCAGAGCCGGGACCGGCCAGCACCAGGGTTTGCCCGGCAGGGGCGGTCACCGCGCGCAGTTGAGCGGGATTAAGATTGTCGAGCAAAAAATCAGCCATTTATTGTTTCGTTTCTTTCTTAGTAAATCGTTGGTGTTTTTCGTGGTTAAGAAGGGTTTACATCCAACCTAAAATCATAAATCCCATCCGCGACCGGGTAAGTGCGTTCGCACTTCGGGCAGCGGATCAGCGGCGGTTTATCCTCCAGCGGGGCGCGGCAGGCGGGGCAACTATAGAACCCGTTAGCAGCAGGCGTGCTGCCCAAAGCCGTGGAGCGGGTGAACACACTCGGACTGAGCTGCCAGAGGCCTCCGGTGAGCCCGGCGAGGCTGTCGAGCCCGGCCAACAGCCCGGTGGGGATGGCGCGCTTCAGGAATGCCAGCCTGAAGTGGCTGACGGTGATGGTGCGTTCAATGCGGAAGCCGGCCTCTTTCATCCAGGCGCGGATGGCGGAGGGGTGAAAGTCGAAGTTCAGTTCAAGATACTCCACCGGTTCGGCAGTGTAGGGGGACCATTTTTGCCTGCCCAGCAAATAGCGCAGCATGGATTTGAGGTTGCGCTTGTTGGCGTATTCCAGAATAAAGGTGGCGTTTTCAGAGAGCACGCGACGCACCTGAGCCAAAGCGGCGGGGGCATCAGCCATGTGGTGCAGCGTGCGGATCATGGTGGCGCCGTCAAAAACGCCTTCCACGAAGGGCAGGCGGTAGACATCCGCGGCGACGAAACGCAGGTTGGGGTTGTTGCCCAAACGGGCACGCGCCTGTTCAAGTTGGGTGCGGGAGTAATCGAGCAGGGTGATCTTCTCGTAGCCGGTGTAGCGCGGCGTGTTGCGGCCAGCGCCGGCGCCCAGCTCCAGCAGATGCGCTCCGCGGACGGGCAGGAGCTTTCTGAGGGCCAGGGCTTCGCAGGCGTCTTCGTAGGCGCGTCCGCCCTTCTCCCAGAAGGAGTCTTGATAATCTGAACCTTCGTAGCCTGCTTCCTCTCGGACCTGACGGGGTTCGCAGGGCTCTGCCGCGCCGGTCCCATCCGGGCGCGACATAAGGATACCATGTTTTTTTTTACCACGAAAGACACGAAAATTTGTGAATCGTGAATCGTAAAGGCAAGTAATGAGTAATCAGTAATCAGGCACTCAGGCTGGAGAAAGACGTATTACCCAACATTTAACAAATAATCAATGAGCAAGTTACTTAATGAGTGTATTTGTAAAATAGCAACAAGGTGAGCTGGAATTGTCTTGATAATTTTCCATGACATAGCCATTATTATTAAAGATTATGACTGTTGCTCTTTGTTCTTCTACTGTTTCATCTGCCCTGCCTGGTTCATCTGGAAAAGATAAAATATAGGATCCCGTATATGATCTTTTGTAAGTATTTGCATCAATTTTGTCATACACAATATCTGAGAAAATGACTTGATTCTCTTTAAATTCTATCAGTGGTGAAATATTCCCATCCACATGGCAACCACAATTAAAATCAGTTGCTTTAACGGAATATTCATGTCTACCTTCATTTACAGATTCTGCCTTTGTTGCATAAACTGAGCTTTGCGGTACTACTGGATTGTCTTCGAGTTGTGGTGTGGCTTCTGGTTCTTGTGGGACAACAACAGGCACTGATCCTGACCACGTTTCCTCAACCTCCAAGGTCCCCGTCGCATCAAGTTCTCCCTTTAAACTAAGTGCTTTGAGAAAATTGTTTTCAAACCTACCCTCGGCTTCGTCTTGTTCCTTGGTACAAGCCAATGTGAGCAATAAGATCATTATTAAAATTGAAACGACGAATTTCTTTTTCATATTTCTCCTTGATTTTATTGCCCGATATATTTTTGCCAAACACATCATCCGAGATACCATATTGAAATGACATGGTTATTATTTAGGCCAAACAGGTTGAGACGGTTTGCTTAACCTGGATAAAGTGTAGCATTGTTTATCGTTCCGCATATTTTCTTGCAAACACATGGAAACAGTAATCAGGCGTCAGGCGCTCAGGGTGTGGAGAAGGGGGTGTTCGTTTTTTGTTTTGAATTCGTTTTTATGCACGAATCGCAAAAAAGGGCATTTTGAGGGTAAAAACAAGATCAAAAAATTTTAAAAAGGATTCGTTTTTGTTTTTGAAAAAAATCGAAAACAAATACCCTTCGCTGCGCTCGGGCACGAGGAAAACGAATATTTAGATTTATTCATTGTCTAGTCGTTTATTAAAAAAACAAATAAATTCAATTCCCCACTCGAGTTGCTCGGAGGCGCACACTTGCCCAGGCTGCAAGTGCCAGGGAAGTTCGCGCGAATACCCTTCGCTGCGCTTGGGCATGAGGAAAACGAATGCTTATTTTTTTAGTCGTTTTTAAGAAAATCAATTAAATTCAATTATACAAAAACGACTCGCGAGGGATGGATATCTTGCGCGTGATAAATGGCAACCGTATTTAGTTGTGAAAGATCGAGCAATGAAACGGTGATGTGGTAAATAATATTAGAACAATAATTCTATTTTGTCAAGTGAGTTTTCTCGCAAAGAAAAAACCATTAAACTGGGCAATACTAAATAATATTAAGTGGTAGAGGGTTAAAAAATTTCTTTTACAGAAGCATTGGTACTACTACGTTTTTTGGTTACGATCTCTATCAATTATCGAAAGATAAAAAAGATTTGTTCTAATTTATCCGCACTTTCATACAAGGGTATCGAGAAATGTATAAGGAATTCAGTCAAGTAAAGGTAAAGAAATTTCCTTAAATGGGTATTTAAGTAAACGGCCTCCGCAAATTGGCGATATTGGAACAATTATTGATATTAACAATATTAAAAATTTACCTATTGGTTATGTTGTAGAAAAAATGTGATGAACAAGGTCGACCTATTTGGATCGCTGATTTTTTTGAAGAAGAAATTGAAGAAATATAAATTTATAGCAAAAACATAACCGAATAGGAATTGAGATATCATCCGCTTGGTTGCAGGTCCCCTTACGGGGATGGTATTCAACTCCTGCCGGGTACCTCTGTAAATCCCCTTACCGCTCAGAATAGCATTCTTCTTTTATCATAAGGTCAGTTAGGGTGGGAAGTTCGACGGTTCTTCCAAGTTTTTGACAATGTTGAGCGCAAAAATTTAGGGTCTCGTTTGAACACATGAGCAGCACAGTGATACCTGCCTTATATCAGCAACGAAAATCCTAATTAATGCTATTTTTATGGTTTTATTCGCGAATAAAGTCGATGATAAGGAACTCAATTAGCAAGCTTAAATTTATATTTGATTTTTTCGAGAAGGATTATTAGGAGATTAATATGACTGATCAGAATTGCTGGGAATTTAAGAAATGTGGCAGAGAACCCAACGGAACAATGGTAGCCGAATTAGGTGTGTGTCCGGCCAGCATTGAAACAAAGGTCGATGGAATTCATGGTGGGAAAAACGGTGGACGCAGTTGTTGGGTTGTTTCAGGTACCTACTGTGGAGGAAAAGTTCAAGGAACGTATGCTTCAAAATTATCAAATTGTTTGACCTGTGAGTTTTTTATTAATGTGGGTAAAGATATAGGAAAAAATAGGGTTTCAACTGGAGAAATTCTTGAATTATTGAAATAATTTATAAATTATTTTCTCCAAAAAAACAGTAGGTGTTTTAACCTGCATATTCTTTATGCCTCGTGAATTTTTCTTTCACGAGGCTTTTCATCACCTTATGCATTAAAAAAGTCAAGCCGTGCTTTTTTTCTAACTGTAGAGAATTATTCGCAGCTATTTCTTTGTCAAACTAGTTCCCTGCAACACTCAGGATCTCGGAGATCTTCATCATTTACCCGGCCAGGTTGGAATGGGTTACTTCGAAATGAGTGCCGTTATCAGCGAAAACACTTTCACCAAAAATTCTCAACCCATGCTATATTCCACTTAACATAATCTCTCACCCCGGGGTGGATGCTTGAAAATTGACAGACTGGTGGCCATTCTTGTGATTTTGCTCGGCAAGGAGCGTGTGCAAGCCAAAGACCTTGCCGAAAAATTCGAGGTTTCGGTGCGCACGATCTTGCGCGATATTGAGGCGATCAACCAGGCGGGCATCCCGATCGTCACCTTTCAGGGCGCGAACGGCGGCATCGGCATCGCCGAGGGCTACCGCCTTGACAAAAGCGTGCTGACCGCGGACGAGATGGCGGCCATCATCTCCACTTTGCAGGGCATTGACGGGGCGGTCAACACCCGCACGCATGCCGTGCTGATGGATAAGCTGAAGAACTCGCTAACCATGCCGCAGCTCGAAACCCTCGATAATAAGCTGAACCGCATCGTGATCGACCTTTCGCCCTGGCAGGATGACGCCGCCACCCGCGAGAAATTGGCGGTGATCCTCTCGGCCATCGAGACTTGCAAGCCGCTTGAATTTTCTTACAACGATTCTGGCGGGGTCAAAACCCGGCGCACGGTTGAGCCTTATTCGTTGATCCTTAAAGCCCAAAACTGGTATGTCTACGCCTGGTGCACGCTCAGGAATAATTTCAGATATTTTCGGGTTTCACGTCTGGCTGAGCTGGTTACGCTTGAAGCGCCGTTTATCCCCCGGCAGGTTTCGCCCCAACCCCTGCCCGAAAGGCAGCTCTTAAACCAAATAGGCACACCGGTTGAGCTTGAACTGGCCTTCATCGAGGAGCTTGAAAGCATTGTGGAGGAATTCTTCAGAGAAGGCATTCACAGCCGCCGCGGTGGTAGGATCATTGTCAAAACCACGATGCCCGAAAACCGGGGTGTTCTGGGGCTGCTGTTGAGCTTTGGCGCGGGGGTTGAAGTGATCAACCCGCCTCACATCCGTCAAAAAATGGCTGAAATTGCCACCGAAATCTCGCAAATTTATCAATAAAACACGACATAGTGGTGTCATGTTACGCGTGCCATACTTTAGTTATCAAAAACTAATGGAGGCATTAACATGAACAACCAATTTGAATTTTCCGATCAAAAAGAACAACCGGTGATTTCCATCCGCAAAACCACTAATATGGCAGGTTTACAGCAGGAGCTCGGGCATGCTTTCATGGCAGTCACTCAATATCTGGCAGAATTGGGCGAGACACCTGCCGGGCCGGTCTTTGCGGCTTACCACAACATGGATATGGAGCACCTGGATGTCGAAATGGGCATCCCCGTTTCCAAACCACTTTCAGACAGGGGGGAGATCAAGGCAGGCAGCATCCCCGCCGGTAAACAGGTTTCCACCGTGCACAAGGGACCCTACACACAAATGGAAGGGGTCTATAATGCCTTGACCGAATGGATGAGCTCCAATGGACACATCCCCAGTGGTGTGGTTTACGAGTTTTATCTAAATTCCCCCATGGAAGTTTCTGAGAATGAGCTGTTAACGAAAATCATTTTCCTTGTGAAATAACCATCCTGTATTTATAGGATACAAAAGAGACACTGCCTATTCCCCCTGGGAAAAATTGTTCAATGGATAATAGCTCAAATTCATCTCGAAGGTGAACTTGAGCTTTAACCTTTGGTCACCAAAAAAGCATATGGTTGATCCTTAAATCCCTGCGCCGCTCAGAATATCGGATATCTTTGTCACCTGGTCTGTGAGTGTGGGGTGTGTCACCTCGAAATGGACGATGGTATCTGACATGTTCTTAAAAACCGATGATTTTACGGGTTCAAAGGTCTCGTCGGAGCGATCAAGCAGCGCAGCGATATCCGCCTCAAGGTCGCGGAGCAGGGCAAGGCCCTTGTCATCAACTTCTTTGGTTTTTTTTATTTCTTGATGAAGTTGATTTAAAAGATCGTGCAGCTCGTTTTTTTCCATGAGATTTTGTCTCCTGATTTAATTCTAGCACCAGGCGCAAGCGGTCAGTCTTTATATTTTCAAATACTCTTTGTTTTGCATATCGTCATTTTTTGAGTGAGAAAATGGCATCTTGATTTCAGTACTTGCATAATGATGAGTAGTAATTCATGTCTGACTGCACTATAATAAATACATAAACCATTTATAGAAGGGATATTACTATGGCCGGTTATTTTAAACTCAATACAGCTTCAGATGGACAGTTTTTCTTCAATTTGAAGGCAGGCAATCACGAAACTGTTTTAACCAGCGAGACCTACAAACAGAAGCAAAGCGCCCTGGATGGCATCGAATCCGTCAAGAAGAATTCACAGATTGACGCTCACTTTAAACGTGAAGTTTCAAAAAAGGGGAAAGACTTCTTCACCCTCGTGGCCGCCAACGGACAAACCATTGGCAAGAGTGAAGAGTATTCCTCCAAGAGTGCCATGGAAGACGGCATTGGTGTGGTTAAATCCATCGCCCCTAAAGCTGAGATCAAGGAATAATTTTCACCGCATCGATAAAACAAAGTCCCCGACAAGGGGACTTTGCGGTTAAAGCGGAGTGAAACACTGTCAAAAATTGTTATTAAGCCATTTTCTAATCTCTGCAATTTCATTTTCGGTGTGCAAGTAATGCCTGCTGCCTTCCAGCAGCGCCAAGCCGGCATTAAAGCGGGCTGCAAACCCCTTGACAACATCCACCTCGCTGGTCTCATCTTCAGCTCCCATCAAAATTGCGGTGGGATGCCCCCACTTGTCAATGGGATGGGTTTTAGCGAAGTGGTAATACTCCCACTCCAACGGCGGACCGTAAGGGTTGGCGATCAGCTTTTCGGCCTGCAAACGTTCCTCTCTGACGCCGGCTGCTTTCATCATGTTTTTGATCAGACGGGGCATATCCACCACCGGCGACTGGAACAGGCACTGTTCCAGTGATGTATCTTGATAAGCCAACAGGCTGAACCAGGCGCCCAGGCTGCAGGCATACAGGCTGATGCGGTCTGAGAGGGTTTGGGCGTGATGCATGACAGCCATCAAGTCTTTGACCGCGTTGGGAGGGTTGCAGGCACAGCCTTCATTTTTCCGTCCACCGTGTTCGGGCAGGTCGAAACTGAGCACTTGAAAGCCTTTTGCGCCGGCGATTTCTGCCAGCAGATCAAAATCATCCTTGCTGCCCAGCATGCCGTGAACGGCGATGATCAGCCGGTCCGCGGGAGCGCCCCACAACGCGGCAGGAATATTGTTGATGTTTAAAATCGTTTTGAGCATGGTTTCATCCGAATTGGTTTGGTAGATGACATTATATTGTGAAAAACTTCAAATGGCAGATGGTTTGATTTACAATAATTTCGGAAAAATTGTCATCAAGGATAGGATGCAATCCATGACAGTTGACACCGGTAAGAAATATCACCGCCGCCGTTCCATCCGCCTCGCGGGGTATGATTACACCTCCGAGGGAGGGTATTTTGTTACCATTGTTACGCATGGAAGATTGTGTTTGTTTGGTGAGGTAATAAATGGAGAAATGCATGTAAATGATTTTGGCAGGATCGTACATGAGGAATGGTTTAATACAGCAAAATTGCGGCCGAATGTAGAATTGTTGGAAGATGAATTTGTGGTCATGCCGAATCACATTCACGGAATTATTTGGATTGAGGATGTTACAGGTAGGTGTTCGTTAAAGGATAATTCACCCGTAGGGGCGTATAGCCATACGCCCCTACGATCACCATCCCACACAATTGGCGCCATAATAAGAGGGTATAAAGGTGCGGTAACAACAAAAAAAAATACGATTCGAAATTCAAAAGGCTCGTCCATCTGGCAGCGCAACTACTATGACCATATAATATGTTCCGAAAAAGATTATGAAAATATTGTTAATTATATTGACTCAAATCCTTTACAATGGGAATTAGACAAAGAGAATGACCACCATCAATGATCTGTCAGGAGAATAAAATGTTTACCATCCCAAAACCACAACCCGGCGAATATGCCCCTTATGCCATTATGTATCTTGATCTGCTGCCAGACGACGGCGACCCTTTAGGGCACCTGATCAAAAACCAGGTTACCACGTTTGAATTGATCAGTACCTTACCGCTTGAAAAACTGGATGTGCCCTGTGCCGCCGGTGAATGGACGGTTAAAGAGGTGCTCAACCACATCATGGATACCGAACGTGCGTTCAGCTACCGCGCCATGCGTTTTGCCCGCAATGACCCCACCGAGCTCTTTCCGCTCGATCAGGACCTCTACGTCAAAAACTCCGCGGTGAACTTCCGCTCCATCGAAGACATCATGGGCGAGTACACCGCCATCCGTCAAGCCACCCTGACCCTGTTCAACAGCTTTGAAGAACAAGCCTACACGCGCTCAGGGTTGGTCAAGGGCAACAACGTCAGCGTGCGCGCCCTGGCCTGGCTGACCCCCGGGCATGAACTGCATCATCTCAACAGCATCAAAGAGAATTATTTGAGATAACAAAAATCTCCGGCGATTGCCGGAGATTTTTTATACCTATCTGTAAATCGCCAGTATATCTTCGATCACCGCGTAACCGGTGGGCAGTCTGCCGGCGCCCGGACCGATCAGCGTGACCTCACCCACATAATCGGTGACAAAGTGGGCTGCATTGGTGGCGCCGGATACCCCCGCCAGCGGATGGGTGATGGGCAGGCGTCGTGGTTTTACGCTGGTCACCAGTTTTCCGTCTACAAATTCAAGGCTACCGATCAGCTTCCAGCGTTCGCCGGCGGCTTTGGCGGCGTTGACGTCTTCAAGCGTCAACTTCGAGATGCCCGTGCGGTCCACATCTTCCATTGTTATTTGTTCATTCATGACCAGGCGCGCCAAAATAACCACCTTGCCGGCCGCGTCAAAACCTTCCACGTCGCCGGTGGGGTCCGCCTCAGCGTAACCCAATTTTTGGGCTTCGGCCAGGGCATCGGCATAGCTCATGCCGCTTTCCATCTGGGTGAGGATATAGTTGGTGGTGCCGTTGAAGATGCCCATAATCTTGCGAATCTTACCTGCAGCGAGGATCTCACGCGCCAGGCGCAGGGTGGGTGTGCCGCTCATGACGGTGCCTTCCACGCCAATTTTCACGCCATTGGCTTCAGCCAGTGCGTTCAGGCGTGAAAAATGCAGCGCCACTGGGCCTTTATTAGACGTGACCACATGTTTCTTTTGGGTCAGCGCCTCGATCACGTGATCCGTGGCGGGCTGGCCGGTGGTGAGGTCGGTATAGCTCATTTCGACGATCACATCCGCGTTGCACTCGCGGATCAAGGTCAGTGCGTCCCAGCCGGGTTTGGCGGCGGGGTGATGCTGCAGTGAGTCGTTTTTTGAAACCTGTTCGAGCAGATCGCCGGCATCCAGACCGGTGGGGTCATAGAGGCTGCCGATGCGCGCATCTGAAATTGCCGTGATCTTGAGATCCAGGCCGAATTGTTCAATATATTCCTCGCGTGATTCCTTGAGGATTTGGGCCAATCCCTGACCCACGTTGCCAAAACCGATCAATCCAAGCCGCACTTCTCTGGTCATGATACCCTCCACTACTGTTTCACGGATTATCCCCTGAAGAACGAAAATGTGCAAGGAGAAGGGAACTTGGTGAAGCATCGGTAATTCAAAATAGGTGCAGTCTTCCAGGACCGCACCTATTTGAAAGATGAAAAATCTTATTGGCAGCTTACCTTCCGAACGAAGCTCCAAAAATGTAGGATTGCAAATTATCAATCAGCAAATCTTTATCTTCGATCATATTCTTGACAATATCGCCGATCGAGATAATTCCGACCAATTCTTCCCCCTCCATCACAGGTAAATGGCGGATGTGTTTGTTGGTCATCAGCGCCATGCATTCATCAATATTGGAAGAAGGAGTGACGCAGTAGAGATCCTTGGTCATGTAAGTTTCCACTGGCATTTTCAATGTAATACATTGATCTCTTGAAACTTCGCGGACAAAATCACGTTCTGAAAAAATTCCCACAGGCTTGCCTTTATCCATCACCATGATAGCGCCAATATTTTTTTCGGCCATGAGTTGAAGGGCTTCAGCGACTGTCGCATCTGGCATAACATTTACAACTTGGTTCCCTTTTGCTTTGAGGATCATACTCACGAGGATCATGTTTTCTCCTTTTACAAATATGACAACTATTGTATTAATTAGTATAGGACAAATCAAACCAAGATTCAATTCTTTTTCGTAAAAAAGAATAAATTTCTAATAAAAACCTCTTGACATTGGTGAAAAAAGCGCTAATATAAGAACGAACGTTCGTTTTTATTTTGGAGGAAACATGACCAAACCAGAAACATTTTCCAAAGGGGAACGCACCCGCCAGGCCGTTATGGAAGCCGCGCACCAACTCTTTGTCGATCAGGGGTATGCAGCCACCTCCATGCGCCAAATCGCTGATAAAGCCGGTCTGGCTCTGGGTGGCATCTACAACCACTTTCCCACCAAGGAATCCATTTTTTCTGAAGTCATTGTGGCATATCATCCGTTTCATCAGGTTGTACCAGTGCTTAAAGCCGCACCTGGAGACACCTTTGAAGCTTTTGTGCGCAATGCCGCCAAGAGCATGATCGCAGAACTTGGACGCCGGCCTGACTTCATAAAACTGATGTTTGTGGAATTGGTGGAGTTCGAAGGCAAGAACATGCCCAATATGCTTCAGACCATTTTTCCGCAGGTGCTGCCGTTGGTGGTCCGTTTCACGGACAAACAGGATGAACTGCGGGGCATCCAACCCTTTGTGCTCTTTCGCTCGTTTCTTGGGTTATTCTTTTCCTATTATATGACCGAGTTTTTGTTGGTGAATATGCCGGCAAATCTATTCCCCAAAGGGTCGCTGGATGACTTTGTCGATATCTATCTGCACGGTGTTTTGGCGCAAAAGGAGTTGATATGAACTCACGTTTAATCTCCATCATCCGCAAAGAGTTCATACAGATCATCCGCGACAAGCGCGCCCTGGCGATAATATTGATCATCCCGATCATGCAGCTCTTTTTGCTCGGATACGCCGCCACAAATGATGTGCGCAATATTCCGCTCGCGGTTTACGACCAGTGCCGCTGCGCCGAATCCCGTTCGCTGCTGGATGCCTACCGTGCTGCGGACTACTTCCACCTCGCCTACACAGTTTCGTCAGAAGACGAAATTCGAACCCTGATCGAGGGAGGCGAGGCGCGCGCAGCTATCATCATCCCGCCCGATTACAACACCCGCCTGGCCAAAGGGGATGCCCAGGCCGCCTTCATCCTTGATGGCTCGGACCCTACCTCGGCTTCCACTGCCTACTCTGCAGCCTTATTGATCGGGCAAGCCCATTCCACCAAGTTAATGATGGAAAATCTGCAGCGAGCTGGGGTCAACACAGACCGCCTGCAGCAGCCGGTCGAGATTCGCACCCAGGTCTGGTACAACCCTGATTTGGTCAGCAACTACTTCATGATTCCCGGCGTGATCGGCATGATCCTCTTTGCCATCACCTCCATACTCACCGCCACCTCCGTGGTGCGCGAACGTGAGCGCGGCACGATCGAGCAGTTGATTGTCACCCCCATCCGTCCGTGGGAGCTGGTGGTGGGCAAGGTAACGCCTTATGTGATTCTGGCACTGATTAACACTTTTGAAGTGCTGGCGCTTGGGCATTGGTGGTTTGGTGTGCCCATCAGGGGTTCGCTGACGCTGATCGTCGCCACATCCGGTCTGTTGCTGCTCTCAGGACTGGGCATCGGGCTGTTTGCTTCCACCATGGCCAACACCCAGCAGGAAGCCATGCTGACAGTGTGGATGACCTTGCTGCCCTCGATTTTTCTATCCGGATTTTTCTTCCCCATTGAGGCCATGCCGGCCGTGCTGCGCTGGTTCTCGGCCATTATTCCACTGCGCTACTACCTGGTGATCATCCGTTCAGTCATGCTCAAAGGCTCCGGTCTCTCCTCCATCTGGGTCGAAACCCTCGCCCTCTTTGCATTTGGTGTGGTCATTTTGGTGGCAGCTTCATTGCGTTTTCGTAAACGCCTCGATTAAGTCAATATTGTGAATTGGAGTTGATGATGAAAACAAAACACTTTCCCAAGTTTGTGATTCCGCTGGTGATTCTGACTTTGGCTGTTGCAGTCTATTTTCTCGTCACAGCCTTGTCTTCAAAGGATGCCAGCGATCTGCTGGTTTCAGGCACCATTGAAGCCCAAAGTGCGGTCATCGCCCCCGAGATCGGCGGCAAGGTTGCTATGGTCAATGTCAACGAGGGTGACAGTGTCAGAGCAGGGGATGTGCTCTTTGCCATTGATGACACCCTGCTGCTCGCCCAGCGTTCGGTAGCAGAAGCCAACCTTACTCTTGCGCAGGGCGCCGCCGCCACCTCCCAGGCCGCCCTTGAGGTAGCCCGGGCCAATTTTGATCTGGCGCTGGCTGCGGCCAAGGCAGAATCCTCCGCCCAGCGCGCCGCAGATTGGTCAACAGCCAACCCCTCAGGCTACACCCTGGCTGGTGGTTCTTTCACCTCCGCGGAGCTGATCGAAGCCGCCCAGTCCGAAGCGGAAGCAGCCGCAGCCGCCAGAAGTGAAGCCGAGGACACCCTTTCTTCATTGTTATCTGACGCGGCCAACCAAGAGTTTGTCAAAGCCGAAAGCAGCATGCTGACGCTTAAATTTGAAACGCAAGCCGCCGCGGATGTGCTGGCAAAAGCAAATACCTCCAACAACCCAGATTTAAAAGATGCCGCACAAGCTGCTTATGATGACGCTCTTACCCGGCTTGAGGACGCCCAACAAGTCTACGACGACCTGCTTGAAACGAATGCCGCGGTCAATATCATCAATGCCCGGCAAGATTTGGTGCTGGCGGTTGAAAGAGTGCAGGCCGCTCAAACCCGGTTAGCCGCCCTGCAAACCGGCGAGAATTCCCTCAAGGTTATAGCAGCCCAATCCGTTTTAGACCAGGCGGCGGCAGCCGCTGAGCAGGCACAAGGCAGTGTGCAGCAAGCACAGGCCAACCTGACTTTGCTAGATGCCCAGCTTTCAAAACTATCCATCACCGCACCGTTTGACGGCGTGGTGCTTGGACGTTCGGTCGAGGTCGGAGAAGTGCTCTCGCCTGCCGCCCCCGCATTTTCTTTGGGACAGTTGGCGTCGCTGACTATCACGGTTTATGTGCCTGAAACAGAAGTCGGCTTGCTGTCTATCAACCAGGCGGCTCAACTCGCGGTGGATTCCTACCCGGGCGAAGTTTTTTCTTCAACCATCATTCACATTGCGGATCAGGCCGAGTTCACCCCGCGCAATGTGCAAACCACTGAAGGACGCAAGACCACGGTCTTCGCAGTCAAATTGCAAATTGCCAACCCCGATGGCAAGCTTAAACCCGGCATGCCCGCGGATGTAAGTTTCGTCAAGTAAAGGTCTAAATGCAAACGACGGCAAAACTGCATCACTGGCTTCCCTGGCTCTATTTAGCACTGGCCCTCGCTCAGACGGCTCACAGCATTGAAGAAGTGCTGACTGGCCTGTGGAAGAACCTCCCCACGGTGACCGACTGGATTCATGCGAGGCTGCCGGTGGTGCCAGTGCTTTATGCTTCCGCAGCGGGTTTTGCGGCGGCCAACCTGGTGATTGTGCTGCTAATGTTGGGCTTAAGTTTCTTTGTTTTTCAAGGGCGCCCCTGGGCAGTAAAGACCGCCCGCGTCGTCGCTGTCATTGAAATGCTCAACGGGTTGATTCACATTATCCCGGCTGTCGTCATTGGCGGATACTGGTCCGGCAGCGTTTCAGCCGTTTTCCTGCTCGGCATTTCTCTGTTCCTTTTGTTCAAAACGGGAAGTTCACATGAACATTAATTGGCACAAGATGAAAAAGATACAAAATATACATCGTTTACTTTATGCCGCCGGGCTCGGTCCGTTGGTTGGAAAAATTATTTTGCTGCTAACCACAACCGGCCGTAAAAGCGGACTCGCGCGCACCACGCCGCTTCAATATGAACTCATTGATGGGAAATATTATCTCGGTGCGGCACGCGGCAGAAGCGCGGATTGGGTGCGCAACATTGAGGCGAATCCCAATGTGCAGGTCAGGGTCAAGCGTTTAAGCTTCACCGGCACGGCCCGGGTGAGTTCAGATTTCAAAGAAATCGCAGATTTTCTCGAAATTCGACTGCAAAGACACCCTTTTATGATCGGCATGATCATGAAAAAAGCGCATAACCTGCCGCGCAAACCCAACCGCCAGCAGCTTGAGGAACTGGCTAAAAATGAAGTCATGGTGGTCATCACCCCGGATGAGAGTTGACACAAATGGAATTAATAAACGCTGTAAATATATCGAGAAGCTTTGATCAAACCCGTGCCGTGGACGGTCTAAACCTCTCGGTTGAGGCGGGCGAGATCTTTGGACTGGTTGGCTCGGATGGTGCGGGAAAGACCACCACGCTGCGCCTGTTGGTGGGCGCGCTGAAGCCTGACGCCGGCTCGGTCAGCATCTGCGGGTATGACATTCTGACCCACACCGACAGTGCACGTGAAAAGATTGGTTACCTCTCGCAGCGCTTCTCGTTGTATGAAGATTTAAGTGTGCTTGAAAACATCCGGTTCTTTGCCGAGGTGCGCGGTCTGGAACTCAAGGACTGGAAACCCCGCTGCATGGAGCTGTTGAAATTTGTCGGATTGGAAAACTTCACCGAGCGCAGGGCTGGTCAGCTCAGCGGCGGCATGAAACAGAAACTTGGGCTGGCGTCTGCATTGGTCTCACGACCGCAGATCTTGCTGCTCGACGAACCGACCACCGGCGTGGACCCTGCCACCCGGCAGGATTTTTGGCAGTTGATCATCCGCATTGTCGCTGCGGAAGGAATGGCGGTCATCCTCACAACCCCTTACATGGATGAGGCCGTGCGCTGCAACCGGCTGGGGTTCATGCGCTCGGGGCGCATCATCGCCGAAGGCACTCCCACTCAACTTCGCGAACGCCTGGAAGGCCGCATCATCGAACTGCAAACCGACCATCCCATCGCACTGCGCGAAGAGGTGGTGAAGATTACGGGTGTTGAAGACGCACGCGCCTTTGGCGATAAACTTCACCTGCGCGTGGCGCCCTCGCGTGCCGAGCAGGTCATTCAAGACCTGAGCCGATTGACGGGCAGCACCCAGGCCCGGCTGATCGCCGCCACGCTTGAAGACGTTTTTATCTCGCTGACTTTGGATGAAGAGGCAGGTTCACATGACTGAGAATGTGGTCGTAGCCACCAACCTGACCCGCCGTTTTGGCAATTTCACCGCCGTGGATCATATCAACTTTGAGGTCAAGGCCGGCGAGATCGTCGGCTATCTCGGACCGAACGGCTGCGGCAAGACCACGACCATCCGCATGCTGTTGGGGCTGCTGGAACCCACCGAGGGCAGCGCCAGCGTGTTGGGCTACGACGCCTTCAAGCAGACCGAAGAAGTGCGCGCCCGCAGCGGATATATGTCGCAAAAATTTGCCCTCTACGACGACCTGACCGTGCTCGAAAACCTGGTCTTCTACGGTGGGGTTTACGGCATCAAAGACAGGCAGCGCATCCTCGAAACTTTGGCGCTGGTAGGGCTGTCTGGCCGCGAACGCGAACTGACCAAAGGGCTCTCCGCCGGCTGGCGGCAACGCCTTGCCCTGGCCATCGCCCTGGTTCACAGCCCCAAACTGCTATTTCTCGATGAACCCACCTCAGGCGTGGACCCTGTTGCCCGGCGTGAGTTTTGGGAGTTGATCTACCAACTAGCCGCAAGCGGCGTGACTCTCTTCATTACCACACACTACATGGATGAAGCCGAATACTGTCACCGCGTGGGTCTGATGAAAGACGGCCGACTGCTAGCCTTTGACCAGCCCTCCGCGCTAAAACGCACCGTCATCCGCGGCGAACCCTGGGATGTGGCTTCTGCCTCGCTAACCATTATGGTCGAAAAGATCAATCAAATCGTGGGCGTCGTCCAGTCCAGCTTGCTGGGCGACCTCGTCCACGTCATCATCGACCCAAAGGCAATCACCAAAGATCAACTTCAGGCTGCTTTGACCCAGTTTGGTCTGGGCGAAGTCTCCCTCACCCCCGGTGAGATAACCCTTGAGGATGTGTTTATGAGTCTTACCAAATAAAAAGTCCGGGAATCTTCAAGATTCCCGGAATCTGGTGGTTTGTTTTAATTTATTGCTACAACGGAATTTCCAAATAAAAGGTTGACCCAACCCCGATTTGGCTTTCTGCATAAATTTTGCCGCCAAACCGTTCCATGGTTTTTTTCACCAGTGCCAGACCAATTCCGGTTCCGGGGTAATTTTCTGATTGGTTTAATCTTTGAAAAATATCAAATATCTTGTCTTGATACTTTAAATCAAATCCCACACCATTGTCTGATATGGAGATAACCGCATATTCTTCGTTACTGGTGCATCCAAACTCGATTTTGGGGTTGGGATTTGCCTTGGTAAATTTGAGCGCGTTATCTAATAAATTGCGTAAGACCAAGGTTAAACCTTCTCGATCAACATGTAATAGTTCGCATTCCAGGTTTTTAACAATCTCAATTTTTCGTGTTGAAATTTCATCTTCATATTCCAGTAGCAAGGTATTAAAAAGATTGTTCAAATCCAATTCAATTTTAATTATTTCATTTCTATTGGTTTTGGTATAAACCAACAAATCTTGTATGAGTTGGTCCATGCGATGAGCTGAATCGTTTATTTTGCGCAGATAATCCATCCCTGTTGCATCCAGTTGATTTGCATGGTCTTTGATTAACAAGTTTGAATATCCTGATATACCCCTCAGTGGTGATTTCAGATCATGCGAAACCGTATAGTTAAACGTTTCCATATCTTTGTTTTTTAGTTCGAGCTCTCTGGTTCTTTCGATAACTCTTTTCTCAAGTTCTATCGCATTTTGTCGGGTGGACTCTAATAGTTTTGCTGAAGTTTCCTCCTCTTTGCGATGCTCTCTTGCGTTTAAAACACCGCGAGTAAAAAAGAAGGCGATTATTGAAAGAAACAAAATCAGCACACTCAGAACCACAATGATGATGCCCTTGGTGGTCCTTCCCTGTTGGTAAAGATCTCGGGTGTTATCCACTTGAAGCAAAATCACTGGCTGGTTTTGAAGATCAGGTAAATAGGTGTAACCAGTTATGAGGTCATCATTTTTTGGATGGACAAAAACCTTATCCTTAAGAATTGTTGGGGCTGGAATTGGAAGTGATTCGATTAAGTCTGAATCAACGTAATATATTCCAATATCTCGTAAAGAAATTTTTGAATAATTATTGATTCTTTGGTTGTTCATTAACTTTATAAAAATGATTTTTCCCCGGGGTGGGCCTTCGTTTAAGCTTGTCAAAATTGGGTTGGAAGCCACAATCATGACTTGCCCTTGTGTATAGGCAAGACCTTTATAACCTTCAGGGAGATTCATATCAGCCAAATCTGGATAGGTTTTAATTAAAGACGTGAAATCCACCGGTGATTCGGTGATGGATTGGGTTTCATCATCGTAATATTCTCCGTATATTATTTCTTGGGACGAGTTAAGGATAATGATTGCGTTGAGATTTAGATTTTTATAAGTTTCATCAAACAGATTGTTTACAATGTAATCCTGGTTTTGGTTCACTGCAAATTGATAGGTGTCATTCCAATTTGACCAGTCACCCAGAGATCTTGAATTGCGGTTAATTTCATCCTGAATGAGATTTTCTACTCGAATGACTTCCTGTTCTGTGAACTTGTTTTCTCCGTTTTTCACCACCTGATTAATACTTAAAATCACCAGGGGGAAAATAACAAGTGAAACCGTGACACCCAATCCGATAGCTATGAGCGCCGATGTGTTTTTTTGTAAAAACTTTCTAATCTTGTTAATTGCCATTAAAAATTCCAGATACCGATAATTTAATTATTAGATTGTTGTAATTATATACTTATATTTGTTTATATATAACTACCATTGATACTGATTCGATACGATTTTTGTATAGTCAAAAATGACATATATTCAAGTTCACCTTCGAGCCGCCTTATGCCAAATGCCGTATGAATTCCGAGAAATTTCAAGATTCCCGGAAACTGGGATCGAAAATATACAATTACTCAAACTTTCTTTATGTCACAAACAAATTTTATTAGCCATTGTGCCAAAGGATGACGTCAACGATCCATTAATTATGGGGAATATTCATCGTTGGATTCGCGTATCGTTGACCCACCCCAAAAACATCTAATATTTGATGTTATCGCGTCCAGTGAGGCTTCAGTTGAAGACTGGCGAAAGAGGTCTTGATTATTAGGGTTTTCTCTTGGAATCTGAATAACAGTTAATTGATATTTATAAAAGAGTCTCTCGGGGATTGCATAGCACTGACATTTATTGTTACCTTTGCGATCTCTTTGTGCGGGCTCGCAACACTTGCCCTGGCTGCACACTTGCCCTGGCTGCACACTTGCCCCGGCTGCACACTTGCCCCGGCTGCAAGTGCCAGGGAGTGCCTGGATATTCCAATGTGACATTTTTTGACTTATTGCACATCACGCAATTAAGTTGACAATGCAACAATCCTCTCTATAATCAAGTCATGTCCCCTGAAAAAACCATCGCAACATTAGACGTCTCTTCGCTTGCCTACGACGAACGGGTCACTGCCGCCATCGTGCAAGGGCTGCTCAACCGCAGCGGACCAATGGTCTTTCTGGATTACGGCTTTTATGACGACCCGATGGCGAGGCGCACCAACGAAGTCTTCATGGATGACGACTTCTGGTATGGCAAATACCGCGCCATGCTCGGCAACCAGGATCAGAACAACCTTGATTACTACCGCCGCGAGCACGGATTCAACGCCCAACCCACCAAAAACCTGGATGAATTGGTCAGGCAAAATCTGCTCGCCTTCAAGGGTTACGTGGTCTGGGATGACACCCAGCCGGACAGCATCAATGCGGCCGTCATGCTGGCAGGGCTTGAAGAGCTAATCGCGGTCAGCCCTGCGCGTGAAGCCTGGGTCAAACAATTTAACCTGCCTAAAGTCCACGACCTGCGCGGAAGGTGGCAAAACCGGGTTGAGCTCTACACCTGGGCTTTTGAGAACCTGTTTCCACGCTGCAAAAAGGGCATGCTGGCCTGTCTCGAACCGGGTTGGGAGCGCCCCGAATTTCTCGATTATGCCGTGCAGAATAGCATATTTATCTACAGCCTTTCGAGCACCTTCAAGGGCTTTGGCGCCACCACCCTGCTACTGCTGGCTTTCGGTCCTCCGTGGCTGCGCGAACAGCTCTTCGCCTTGCGCCTAGATGGTTTCTTAAAGCGCCTGGCGCTCTCATGGATGGGACGCAAATCTGCCGAGGTCAGGTTCTCCAACCGCATACAATCCGCGGTGGAGGCACAGCCCTACCCGACCCTCTTCGGCTGGCACACCAAACGGGATGACGAACTGACCTTCATGCTTCAACTTTCATCCAACGGCTTGCGCCTGGTGCCCTCGCATCTGGCCGGAAATTTCTCATTCCACAGCCGGGTCAAACCGCTGGGCGAGTTCAAAACCGACCCCCTGCCCGAAGTCAAGCTTGACCCGCAGGGCATCTACGTGACCTTCACCTTATCTGACGGCGACCAACTGATGATGATGAATACCGCCGAGTTGGGCAACTGGAACAGTCCCGCCCGCGGCAGCATCCCCTTTAATTGGGAGACACAGCCCTTGTTGGCTGAATTGGCTCCAGCCCTGCTGGAGCGTTTTGCGCGCACCAAGACGGCCAACGACTGTCTGGTGGCCGGTCCATCTGGCGCGGGTTATGTCGTGCCGCCGCTGGCCGCGCAATTCAGCGAGTATATGCAAGCCACCGCCCAAACTTGTCAGAAGGCAGGCATCAATGTGGTCACCACTTATGTGGCCGATCCACCGCGGCGGGTGATGCGCCAATTGGTCAAGCACAAAGGCAATTTACTTGGCTTTCTCAGCGGGTATGCCATCGTGACCCGCGCCCCGCAAGAGCTGGTGCAGGGTACTCCTGTTTTTGCCAACGAGATTCCCCAGGCTGCGCATATCTGGGATACCGCCGAACAGCTCCTTTCACGCCTTGAGGGGTTAATCCTTACAGCAAATGACAGACCGCGCTTTATCGGCGTGCACCTTTTTGCCTACCGCACCAGCCTAGATGATGTGGCGGCTTTCTTTCAGAAACATAACTCGGAGCACATGCATTTTGTCCGTGCAGACGAATTTTTGTTGTTAGCCCAACAGCACTTGAAAAATTCATCGATGTAGAGGAGCATCCATGTTAGCCAAACTACCCCTGAAAACCAAAGTCGCCTATGGTATTGCAGATTTGGGTATCTCACTGCTTACCGCATCCATCCAGTTCTTTCTGCTGTTTTACTACACCGACATCATCGGCATAGACCCCGGTCTGGCAGGCACGGCCCTGCTGGTGGGCAAACTCACTTGGGATGCCATCAACGACCCCCTCTTTGGATTCATCACCGATCGCACGAAGAGCCGCTGGGGTCGCCGCAAGCCGTACATGCTCTTTGGTGCAGTCCCCTTTGGCCTGACCATCTGGCTGCTCTTCTCGCTGCCCCCTGGCTTGACCGGTGCCACCGCGTTTCTGGCCGTCCTTGGCTCCTTCCTGCTGGTGGATACGACCCAAACTCTGGTCAGTGTGCCTTACTACGCGCTATCAGCAGAATTGACCCGTGATTATGATGAACGCACCTCGCTGATCTCGATCCGTATGATCTTCACTGTGGTGGGCTACATCATGGGTGCGGCTCTCACCACCTTGATTGCGGGCATCTTTATGAACATGGGCTGGTCAAAAACAGCCGCCTACAGCGGTATGGGCGCCGTCTTTGGCATTGTAGCCATCGTCACCGCCCTGATCACCACCTTTGGCGTCAAAGAAACCCCCAACGCCGATCTTGAACCGGCCAAAATGCAGGCGCTTTCACAACTCAAACACGTCTTCAAAAATCGGCCGTTTGTGCAGTATATGATCATGAGCACCATCATCAGCATCAGTTTCACCCTGCTTACGGCGCTGCTTCCTTATTTCTTGACCTATCAATTGCAAATGACGGATGAAATTCCTCTCGTTATGATGGTCATGCTGGTTACGATTGCCATCTTCCTGGTTCCGTGGCGGCTGGCTTCCAAAAAACTGAATAAGGGTCCGGCTTACGCTCTCGGTCTTGGTATTGCCAGTGTGGCAATCATCGGCGCTTTCTTTTTGCCGCAAGGCCCCACCCCCTTGATCTATGTGGTGGCATTCGTGGCGGGTATGGGCTTTTCCGCGCAATACGTCTTCCCGTGGAGTATGATCCCGGATGTGATCGAAGTGGATCAGGCCAAAACCGGCGAACGGCATGAGGGTGTCTATTTTGGGGTCAACAACTTTTTGGGCAAACTGACCGGCGCGGTGGGCATTGCCGTCAGCGGCTGGGCGCTCTCGCTTTACGGGTATGTGCCGAATGTGGCTCAAACCGAGCATGCCCTGTTTGGCATCCGCTTCTTTTTTGCCATTGTGCCAGTGATCGCATTTATGGCAGCGCTGCCGCTCTTGATCTGGTATCCGATCACCCGGCAGAATCACGACCAAATGACTGGCGACGCGGCAAATAAATAATTATCAAAGAAAAACCTCCGCGGCCAAAAAGTACGCGGAGGTTGTGGTTTAACCCAAGAAACCGGGGATTTTTGAAAATCCCCGGTTTTCTGGTATAAGGCAGACCCCTGGGGTCTAAATCCAAGATGCGAGTTTGCACTACTTTACGTTTACCGTGACTTGGAACGTTTCTACGGGTGGATTCTCTGGTTCAAATGTGCGCCAGTATTTCAGTTTCAGGTTAGTGGTGCCTGAGCTGACGGCGGTGAAGGTGAACTTATAGGTGCCGCCTACACCCGTCATGCCTGATTTGAGCTTAAAATCAGTAGAATAATCCGGTTCGCCAGCAAGCCCCAGGATGTTCTCATCAACCGAGTCAACTTCCCAGATGTAGCCGGTGGTGGGGTTGCCGTCGATGCTGATGAGCAGGGTTTCGCCTGGTTTCATCTCAATCGTCCTGCCATTATCCTCTGCGCTGAGTTTGATGGTCTTTCCATTACATGCTGTAAGCATAATCACCACCGTAAAAAAAGTAACAACGGATAAAATATTGCGTCTCATATTGCCTCCTAATTTGACCAGATTAATCTCAAGACGTTTTGGATTCTTCTAAGGTTCCCACGACCATTAAAAGATCAAGATGAGTGAGACGCACAGGAACCAGGCGATGGTGGCAAAGAACAGCAACCATTCTAAAAAAGGAGTCCGCCAAAACCGCGGACGAGCTTTCTTTTCAGTCGGGTCAAGCAGGTAGTTCTCCTGTCCCTTTTTGTTGGTCTTCTTGCTGACGATCACCAAAAATGCCGAATACGAGGCAATGGCAATGATGCCAAAAATATTGACCGCCAGGGGGATGACTCGTTCGCCAACTGGCTGCACGAAGACGGCTATGGTGAAAAAAAGCACCGTCACCAGCCCGGATCTGAAAAAGGTCATGGCTGCCTTGCGGTGCGGCTCAAGGCGGTCCATTGAGAAAACACCCACCAGAATGCTGGATAATGCAGCCAAAAGCCCGGCGGCCATGCCGATGTAAGCCCAAATTGTGCCAAGGACGATCCCCAAGCCAGCAATAAAAGGCAGGAACAGGACTCCGCCGATGACCATGCCAATGTTAAAGACCACGGCCAGTTTTGAGACGCCAATCTCACCCAACTCAGAGATGAAATGATTCAAGAATGAATACTTTTCGTCGGCGCGCCCACAGTAAGGCTTGGCGGTGATCAGGCAGCCCAACAGGATGATCAAACTGCCAACCCAGCCGAAGTGGGCGTAGTACTGTAAGAGCAAAGCGAGGATGAAATTGTCTGGCATGCTTCACCTAAATTAGTGTTTTACACCCAGAAAAGGGTGTTTTACACCTTAAGATGGTGTTTTACACCTTAAAGCTGGTGTTTTATTGTAAACTCAAGATATTAGTATTGATTTTACACCGTGTTGAGAGAAGGATGTCATTATGTATGACCAGTTTGCTTCAGATTATGACCGTTTCGTCAATTGGGATAACCGACTGGCGTTTGAAATCCCCCTGATTGAGAAAATCCTTACTGAGGTCGAGAAAACTTCCGCTGTACCTCTCCTCATTCTGGATGCCGCCTGCGGCACAGGCATGCACGCCCTGGCGCTGGCCAAAGCCGGTTATCAGGTTGCCGGGGCTGATTTTAGCCGCGAGATGATCAACAAAGCCAGACGCAATGCCGAGGCTGCCCAACTGCAACTGCCTTTTGAGACTGCCGGGTTTGGGGCACTGGCTTCAGCCTTCGGAGAGTCGCGTTTTGATGCGCTGCTGTGTTTGGGCAATTCCCTTCCCCACCTGATTGAAGCGTCTGAACTTGAATCCGCGCTGAAAGATTTTCATACCTGTCTGAAACCGGGCGGCCTGTTGCTCATCCAAAACCGCAACTTTGATGCGGTGATGGCAAAGCAAGACCGCTGGATGGAGCCGCAGGTTTTTCATGAAGGCGGCGAAGAATGGATCTTTGAACGCTTTTACGACTTCAATCCTGACGGCACGATTGGCTTTAACATCGTAAATTTACACCGTAAATTTAGCTCTGAATGGCAATCAAGGGTCGTTTCGACCTTGCTGAAACCGCAATTAAGAGATGATTTGCAGAACAAAGTCAGCCAGGCTGGGTTCAGTCAGGTGTCTGCTTATGGGGGTTTGGGGCGGGACCCCTTTGATCCGCAGACCAGCGGAAATTTGATCATTATTGCACGAAAATAATTAATATATGACAATTCTAATTTTCATCCAGTTTATGTGAATTTCATAATTCTTCTATTTTTAACGGAGCAATCATGGAGATCATTCAAGTCAGCACCCCGCAAGACCTTAAGGTATTTATTAAACTTCCTTACGACTTCTATAAGAATGACCCGGTTTGGGTGGCGCCGCTGCGATCTGAACAAGGCGGCCAATATGTGTCTGAGAAGAACCCCATGCTGCAGCACTGCGAGTACGTGCTCTTTTTGGCGAAGAAAGAGGGCAAAGTCGTTGGCCGCATTTCTGCCTTCGTAGATCGACTGGCAGTGGAGCACTGGAAGCAGCCCATCGGGCTTTTTGGCTCTTTTGAGTGCAGTAATGACCCTGAGGCCGCCAATGCCCTGTTAAACGCTGCCAGAGACTGGCTGAGGCAAAAGGGTATGACCAGCATGCGCGGTCCGTGGAGTTTTGCTTCGCAGGAATGGGGATTGGTGGTGGATGGGTATGAGCCATCCCCGGTGATCATGGCGCCATACAATCCGCCTTATTACAGCGACTTACTGACAAGTTTTGGGCTGCAAAAGGCTGAAGATTTGATGGTGTATGTGATTGACGCCAAAGACGGCTACACCTTTCCTGAGCGTTACCTCACCCTGACCGAGATCGTCAAAAAGCGCTACGGCGTCACGGTCAGAGAAATTGATATGCACAACATCGAACGCGATGTGGTGACCATTCTGGATATGGCCAATGTCTCCATCTGCGATAACTGGGGGTTTTATCCAGTCACTACAGATGAAGCCAAAGCCATGGTGCGTGATCTGAAACAGATCATTAATCCCAAGGGGGTGTTGATTGCCGAAAACCAGGAGGGCAAGCCAATTGGTTTTGCCATGACCTTGCCCGACATCAACAAGATCATCAAAGGGCTGGACGGCCGTTTACTGCCTTTTGGCTGGCTGAAATTACTAACTGGTTTGCCCAAACTGCACCAGTTTCGCATGTGGGCGCTGGGGGTTATCCCTGAATATCAGGGAAAAGCCATTGATACGCTGCTCTACCGCGCTACTTATGAAAAATTATTTACTTCAGACCTGTGGCTTGAGATCAATTATGTGCTTGAGGGTAATGACCGTATGAATAACGCCCTCTATAAATTAGGTGTGAAAAACCTGCGACGCTATCGAGTATACGAAATGCCCATTTAGCGGGCACTTTGTACCGATAATGCTGGCATGATATGCCGATAATGCTGGCATGATATGCCCGTCGAGCGATTTTGCTTGACTTCATAAATCGAATTGTCTATACTGGAATTACAGAACATTGCAGACAGCTCAACACACTCCAAATTCATCAGACGCTTCAGGGCTGTCCGTATTTCACGGGCAGCTTTTTTATCACCAGAGGAGGTTGCGATGATTCACCTTGAATTGGACGAAGAAGAGACCGCTCTGCTGCAGCAAACACTCGAAGATTGCCTGTCAGACCTGCGTGTCGAAATCTCAGACACTCACAATCTTGATTATAAAGAGATGTTGAAAAGTAAGAAAGTATTGCTGATCAAGATTCAAGAGGCGCTCATCCATTCAAAGCTGGAGCCTGTAAACTGATAAGACACAACCAGCGGAGGTGTCGAAAAAAATCGAGCCCGTAAAAATACGAGCCCGATTGAGTAAATTTGGTTATCTTATTGCTAAGCTGATCTTGAACGAGTCAATCTTGGGTCGAGGGCGTCGCGCAAGCCGTCACCCAGCAGGTTGAATGCCAGCACTGTGAGCATGATGGCGATACCCGGAAAAATGACCAGATGAGGTGCGCTGAAGATGCTGTTCTTTTCTTCACCCAGCATCAAGCCCCATTCAGGCCGCGGAGGTTCTGCGCCAAGACCGAGGAAAGATAAGGCAGCGGCATCCAGAATGGCGGTGGCGATACCCAATGTGCCTTGAACGATCAGCGGAGTGATGGCATTTGGCAGGATACGTTTGAACAGAATGTGCATTGATGATCCGCCCAGTGCCCTTGAAGCCTGTACGTATTCCAATTCTTTCACCGACAACACGGTTGAACGCACCAAACGTGCAAAACGCGGAATGGACACGATGCCGATTGCCAACAGTGCGTTGATCAACCCCGTGCCCAGCACGCTGACGATGGTAATGGCCAGCAGCAGGCTTGGAAACGCCATGACCACATCCATGATGCGCATCAAGATGTTATCGATTGTGCCGCCGGCGTAGGCCGCAAAAGCACCAATAATGGTGCCGATCAAGATGGCAAAACCCATGGTGACCAAACCCACCTGCAGTGACAATCGCGACCCAAACAATACCCTGGAAAAAAGGTCCCGGCTGTTGCCGTCGATGCCAAAAAGGTGTTGGGCTTCTTCTTTTGGACATCCAAACAAGTGGATGCAAGGCGGATCGCGGCGGGTTTCAGTCTTTAAGAGCTGGGTTGGGTCATAAGGTGCAATTAATGGTGCGAAGATGGCGATAAAAATCAACAGACCCAGAATAATCATGCCTGTGCGTCCTGATCTGTGGCGTAACAAATGTTTCATTACCTCACGGGTTGGTGAACGCCTTTGGTCGTTGTTCGTTTTTGTGGTTTCAATTAAATCTTCCAAGGCAGCTCCAATTAATCAAGACGGATACGCGGATCGAGGTATGCATAGGAAAGATCCACGAGTAAATTTACGAGAACGAAGATCAAGGCAATCACCAGGGTGAATCCTTGAACCACTGGGTAGTCACGGGCCAGGATGGCGCCCACCATGGCGGTACCAAGACCAGGCAAAGCAAAAACAGTCTCGGTCAACACTGCACCAGAAAGCAAACTGCCGGTTTCAATGCCGATAATGGTGACAATCGGAATCAGCGCGTTACGGAAGGCATGCTTGCCGATGACTTTCTTTTCAATCAAGCCTTTAGCCCGGGCGGTGCGAATATAATCCAAACCGAGAACTTCAAGTAAACTGGAGCGGGTCATGCGGGCGATGATAGACATAGGGATCGTACCGACTGCAACAGCCGGCAGGATCAAGTGCTTCAATGAATCCCAAAACATGTGCCAGTCACCAGTGATTATGCAATTGATAAGGGTGGTATTTGACATGAATTCGACTGCAAAGCGTTTGAATCCAGTCAGATCGGTCATACCCCAATAAACTGAAAGATCTTGCAGGGATGCGCCTGCGGTGAACCTTCCGGATGGGGGCAATACAAAAATAGTGTCTTTCAGAACCAGGGCAAAAACATAGGCCAGGAGCAATCCCAGCCAGAACACCGGCATGGAAACACCGACGTTGGCAATGATCATGGTCAGAGTGTCAATAAAACTGTTTCGTCGCAGCGCTGAAATGACGCCCAAACCAACTCCGACCACGGTTGAAAAAAGCATGGCAAGCAGGGTCAATTCCATTGTCAAAGGCAGGCGTTCAGCGATGAGATCTGAGACAGGGCGGGTAAATCGGATGGATTCTCCGAAGTCTCCCTTGGTCATGTTTACCAAATAACGGCCAAATTGGACAAAAATGCTGTCGTTAAGGCCGTAACGTTCAAGAAACACCTCGCATTTTGCGGGCGTTGCACGTTCACCAAGCATGGTGACGCAGGGGTCCCCCGGGATGAGGCGAACAATCACAAATGTGACCAGCACCACACCCAACAAGACAGGCAATAATAACAATAGACGGCGGCCGATGAATTGAGGCATGCATTACTCTCGCAGAGATTTGGTATTGATGGGGTTGGGCTAACCCAACCCCATCAAGAGTTTTATAAAACAGAACTATTTAGGAACAGAATAGCCCAAGCCTTTGAGCAATTCTTTGGCTTTTGCCTGATCGAATTCATACCAGACAACGTCGGGGCTAGCGCCAGGTTTCACGAATTGAGGAACAAAGCTGCCTGCAACACTAGAACCGGTGGCATAGTATTGATCGACGATACGCTGGCGATCAATGGCATAGGCAACGGCCTTGCGGAAGTCGAGGTTATCAAATGGTGCCATTTTGTTGTTGAAGCCGATGTAGAAGATGTTGAAGCCGGCACGAGGATAGAGTGCCAGGGTTGCATCCGCTTCGATGGCGGCAACATCATCAGGACCTGGATTGTCAATACCATTGACAGTTCCAGCCTGCAGCTCGAGCAAACGTTGGGCAGATTGTTCTGACCAGCGGAAGATCAAGTTTTGGGTCAAAGCTTTGTCCCCCCAGTATTCGGGATTGGCTTCGTAAACAACACTGTCGCCGCGATTCCATGCTTTGACAATGTAGGGGCCGGTTCCATTGGGGGTTTCGCTCATCTTGACAGAGTCGCCGTTGTTGGCATCCAGGAAATCTTTATCTTGAATGCTGAAGACAGAGAAGGCAACCTTGGAGGCGAAAGCGGGATCAGGTGCGCACAGGCTGAATTTGACAGTCTGGGCATCTACAGCTTCGATGGATTTAAACTCGCCGCCGTATTCACAATCGGGGGCGGTCAGAGAGAGCAAACCATCAGCGTCAACCAATTCAGCAACCTGAGATTCGGCGTTGATGAAGCTGCCGAAGAAGGCGCCAAAGTACTCAAAAGTACCGGTACGGCCAACATGATTGGGGCTCATGGCATCCCATTGGGCAACGAAGGAAGCCACAACGTCAGAGGCATCCAGATCGGCACCATTTTGGAATTTGACACCTTCGCGGATGGCGAATGTGTACTCGTCAAGAGTTTCATTAGCTTCATAGCTCTCAGCCAGGGCGGGGACGATATCCGTTCCGCCGATGCTGAAGCCCAAGAGAGCTTCATAAACCTGTTCGCAAGCGCGGAGGGTTTCACCATCGGTTTCATCAGAGCACCAAAGTGAAGAGGGTTCACCATTTTGCATCCAGACAAATGTATCGGTGCCGTTGGAAACAACACTGAAGTTTTCATTGCCGAGGGGGCTGGAATGAGCGCCTTCAACATTAGCCTGGTAGGCGGTGGAAGAACCACCGTGAGCGACAGGGATCATCATGAGATCGTCTTTAAGCATCTGGTTGATGGTGTCATAATGAGCCTGGCGGGCAGCAGCATCTGAGGTTTTGCCAGCGGCAGAGATTTCTTCAACCATATCGGGGAATAAATCGCCGAATTGGAGGTTGTTGGCGTTACCAAAGTGGTAATCGTAGAAGTTGGTAGCATCGGGATAGTCAGCGTTCCAACCCAACAGGTAGAAAGCTTCCTGGCCGGCGGAAGTGGCGTCAATGAAGGCGGCAGATTCCATTTCCTTAAGGGTGACATTGATTCCAACCTCTTTTAATTGAGCCTGGATTTCTTGTGCAACCTTGTCAGGTGAAGGCAGGTACGCGCGGTCGACGACACGGAAGCTGAGGGTTACTTCAGCGGTGGGTGCCTTCTTGCAGCTGGCGAGCAGCATGGTAACGATCACCAGTACGCTCAAAATTGCAAAAATTTTGTTCTTTTTCATATTCTCCTCCATCAAATAAATCGGTCTTCTTGGTTTCGGCATTGAAACCAGGGTCTTAACATTAGGTTTGATCAGATAATCACCTCCTTTGTTCTAATATCACGATCAAAAAATATATATCTTTTTCCTCTTAGACCCGCCAGCAAGCCACAAAATGGTCGGGTTTCTTTTCAACAAATTCCGGTTCTTTGAGTGCACATTCTGCCACTGCAATCGGGCAGCGTGGATGGAAACGGCATCCTTTTGGTGGGTTTACCGGGCTGGGTACATCACCAATAAGGATGGTGCGTTCTCTTCTCAGCTTTGGTTCGGATACTGGAATGGCCGACAACAAGGCTTTGGTATAAGGATGCATCGGGTTTAAGAAGAGATCTTCACGGCTGGTGAGTTCAACCATTTTGCCAAGGTACATCACTCCGACCCGGTCTGAAATGTGTTCTACCACGCCGAGATTGTGGGCGATGAACAAATAGGTCAACCCCAGGTCTTTCTGCAGGTCTTTGAGCAGATTGAGCACTTGAGATTGAATGGAAACATCCAGCGCGGATACCGGTTCGTCGCAAACGATGAATTGCGGGTTTAAAGAGAGAGCGCGGGCAATTCCAATGCGCTGGCGCTGTCCGCCTGAGAATTCGTGGGGGTACCGTCTGGCGTGATATTCTTCAAGACCGACTTTTTTCAAAATTTCAATAGCCATCGCATAACGATCTAGCTTGAGACCGACGTTGTGAATATGGAGACCTTCCATGACCGAGTCTACAATAGGAACCCGCGGATCAAGCGATGCATAGGGGTCTTGAAAGATGATCTGCATGTTTTTGCGGACGGCTTTCAATTGTTCGCCTTTTAAAGATAGAACATCCACGCCTTCAAACTCAACAGAGCCGCTGGTGGGTTCAATCAGGCGCAGGATGGTTCTGCCAATGGTGGTCTTGCCGCAGCCCGATTCGCCTACCAACCCGAGGGTTTCGCCTTTTTTGATGCTGAAGCTGACGTTATCCACTGCCTGCACATGAGCCGTAACGCGTTGAATGATGCCGCTCTTAATCGGGAAGTATTTCTTCAGATTTTTGACCTCGACCAAGTCTTTTTGGTTTTTGGTCTTTGCGATGTTTAATTCACTCATAATTCCTCAATAATGATCGCCATCTAAAGCTTTATCGGCGCAGAATGACCATCGGAGTTTTGATACAACCAGCAGCGAACGGTATGGCCTGCTTTTACTTCACAAAGTTCAGGGTCTTCTTTGGTGCAAATCTCAAGACCGTATTTTTCACGCATTTGACACCTGGGGGCAAAACGGCAGCCCACCGGCAGATCAATCAAATTTGGAACCAACCCCGGGATGACTTCAAGCCGATCAACAATCTTGCCGAGCACCGGGATGGATCCAATCAGCCCTTTGGTGTAGGGGTGAAGAGGTTCGGCAAAAATAGGTTCAACGTCGGTATATTCCACAATTTGGCCGGCATACATAACGGCTACCATATCGGCCATCTCTGAGATCACACCGAGGTCATGGGTGATTAAAATTACGGCAGCATTGGTTTTTTTGCGCAAATCGCGGATCAAGTCGAGAATCTGAGCCTGGATGGTGACATCCAGGGCGGTGGTGGGTTCATCAGCAATTAAAAGCTGCGGTGAAAGCGCCAAAGCCATGGCGATCATCACGCGTTGGGCTTGCCCGCCAGATAATTCATGCGGATAGGCAAGTGCGCGGCGGCCGGGATCAGGAATGCCAACCTGTGTGAGAAGATCAACTGCTTTCTCCCAGGCTTCTTTATGCTTCATTCCCTGGTGAATTTGTAATACTTCAGCCACTTGATCGCCAACTCTGAATACGGGGTTCAAGCTGGATTGCGGTTGCTGAAAGATCATCGAAACGCGGTCTCCGCGAATTTTGACCATTTCATCTTCTGGCAGATCTAGTAGAGATTTTCCGTCAAAAATGATTTTGCCACCGGTGATTTTACCGGGGGCACTCACGAGGCGCATAATGGAGAGGCTGGTGACACTCTTGCCGCAGCCTGATTCACCCACGAGGCCTAAAACTTCGCCGGGTTTAACTGAAAAATCCACCCCATCAACGGCTTTAACCACACCATCTTCTGTATAAAAAAAGGTTTTTAGATCCTGAACACTAAGAAGTGATCCTGCAGCAGGATCTTTTTTGGCACTCTCCATAAGTACAGCTCCGTAAGTTCGATTAATAGTTAGCGTTAATACAATGCAATAATCTGATGATATCTGCGATGATCAAACAAAAAACGGATGGAAGTAGAAAATCTCAACAAGGAGAATGATTTTTCAATTGAAAATCGTCTAACTTCAAGCGTCTATCAATAAAGGGATAAAAAAGTGCTGTTTGAGGTGTCAATCAGCACATTAGATTAATTAGTTTATTATAGAAAGTATTTGTGCAAATTACAACCTTATTTACTACTGATTAAACTTAAAAAATACTCCTCCAGCAGAACTGCCTGGAGGAGTATTTGCGTATGGGTTGGATTAATGGTCGCCGAGGGAATTTACTTTGCCAAAACCGGTCATGGTTTGGGTTACTTTTGGGCTGCCGTAATATTCGAGGTTGCCACTGCCGGTGATGGTTACATCCAGGCTGGTGTTTGCCCAGACGGTTGCGTCGCCGAATCCGGTGATCTTGACGGAGGTGTTTTTACTCTTGAGGTCCTGGCCGTGATAATTGCCTGAACCTACAATTTGAATATCCTGGTCGTTGGCGGTGCCGGTGATATCTGCATTGCCAAAACCACTGATCTTTAAGTTCATGGTGACAGCCTGCAGCTTGCTTACGTCGATGTCTCCAGAACCGGTGATCTCCAAAGTGGGCTGATCTACCACCATTTCATCCACGTTGATATCGCCAAATCCGCTGACGCGCAAGAGAGCGTTTTCTGTTTTAAGCTCACCAAGGGTCATGTTGCCAGAGCCTGAAAGTTTGATTTCCATGTCTTCGGCATTCAATTCAGCAGCGTTAATATTACCGAAACCTGAAAGCACAATGCTTGATAAAGATTTCACAGTTAGGGTGTATTCGATCGAGCGTGAAGGATCAATGCTGATATTGGGTTTCATGCCGATTTCAAGGGTGTCATTGAAAACTTCGGTGGTGATGTATTGCATGACATTGTCATCGGCTTTGATCGTAAGTGACTCTATGTCGCCTTCAATGATGGTCAGATTGCCGATACTTTGCAGATCCACTTTGTCAAAGCCGCTCACAGAGCGGTCTTCAGTGACGATAGTGCCTGATCCGTTGATGTGTTCAGTATTAATGGTCATGGTGCGTCCATTAATTGAGCAGGCTGATAGTGCAAGTGCTAAAACCACAAAAACTAAAGCTAATTTTTTAATCATCGTATTTCTCCTGTTTGGTATAAAAAATATACGCAAAGGATAAAAAATGGTTGCAAAAAACTGCGAGGGGTCATTCACAAATAACTAAATTCGTAAAAGGGCGGATTGATTAGTAAAAATCACAAATAAATAATTTGAATAGCCCAAGATTGAAGCGTAAAGTACACCAGCAGGATGAAAGCCATCTGCGAATTGAGAATGGCTTATTGCCTGTGAAATTTTAGAATTCTTTTGACACTTGATTTTGAAGTTTTGATGAAACTCTCGTCTGATTATGGGGATAAAAGCCCAAGAAACAAGTAAAATGATGAGGAAAATCAGATTGAACACGCCGGATAAACATCTGATTATGGCAATTTTAAAATTGGTCTTGTTTTACCCTTGACAGCCTCAGAAGCGAGTGTATAATTTGACCTCGTTGCGTGAATGCAACCACTATCTCGCCCTCACCGGCAGATAATTGACAACCCAACACCAGAAATTACAGATGTAATCCCGGCGGCACGAATCTAATCCGATGATGAAAAACTCACCGGAATTTCCATTCGAAAAGCCCTTGACACAGCAAAAAAGTGGGATTACAATAGCTCTCCCAAGTGAGTTGAAGATTTCGCTTTCAAAAGCAGATCGATAACAAACGAAAGCGTCAATGAGACAGGCCGATGACGTCCTGCAAAAAG
>PHBW01000027.1 GCA_002840715.1 Chloroflexi bacterium HGW-Chloroflexi-4 | reverse complement strand
TTGCCCTCATGATGGCTGAAAAAGTCGACCTCTTCGATCCCGGTAAATTGGCCATCGTGGCCTTGATCCTGGTCGTCGGTATCGGCGGCAACATTGGATACGGCGGCAATCTGCCTATTCCTCTGTTGAAGGGTGTCTTCCCCTTCGGTTGGCCTGCGATCGCCGCAGCCGCTGTCTTCGGCATCCTTGTGAACCTGATCTTCGTGTTCATCAAACCGCCGAAAGTACGTGCCACTGACGTTCTTCAGTAATCAACAATAATTGCTTAAAATAAACGCTCCCCATGATGTTTACGCTCTTTGGGGAGCGTTTTATTATCACTTCGGTTATAATTTCCACCACTAAAATCCCAAAAAGGATTTCCCACTGCTATGATCTTACTTACAGGCGCGGCAGGAAAAACCGGAACAACCATTCTTAAGCATCTGGCCAATAAAGGTGCTGAAGTACGGTGCCTTGTTAGAAACCCGAAACAAGCAGAAAAAGTGACATCTCTTGGTTGCACCCAAGCCATTATAGGAGATCTCACTGATCACGCCGCATTAGCAAAAGCTATTATCGGAATTGACCGAATTTATTTTATTGCCCCAAATGTGTCACCCGATGAATTATCCATCGGCAGTAAAATCATTCAACTAGCTCAACAAAACCACGTTCACCATTTTGTTTACCATTCTGTCCTTCATCCGCAGATTGAAGCCATGCCCCATCATTGGCAAAAAATGCACATGGAAGAAGTTCTTTTTACCAGCGGGTTGGAATTTACCATCCTTCAACCTTGTGCTTACATGCAAAACATCCTCGGCGGGTGGCAAAAGATATTGGCAGGTGAATTCTCGGTTCCCTACCAATTGGATGCGCGCATTAGTATCGTTGACCTGGAAGACATCGCAAAAGTTGCCGCAAAAGTGTTAACCGAGCCTGGTTATTATAAGTATGCCATTTATGAATTGGCTGGCCCTGAGGCGCTCTCACAAAAAGAGGTTGCAAATCTGCTCAGCCGTGCAATCAACAAACCTGTCCGCGCCATTGAACAATCCCGGCTTGAATGGGAAAAATCAGCTTTAGCCGCAAATATGGATGAAACTCAGGTTAAAGTGCTGATTAAAATGTTTGAATACTATGATAAATTTGGATTTGTGGGAAATTCCTCCATCCTTGAATTCCTGCTTGGAGAAAAACCCACTACCTTTAAGCAATTCCTCGCTCGTATTTCAAATTCTGGAGATGAACGATAACCATGGAAAAAAACAAAAGCCTTCACTACAATTTTGGAATGGAAGCTCTTCCTGTACTCTTTCATAGCCAAACAAATCAATTTATGAAATATCTCGAAAAAGATGGTGTAAAGTTTTTGCAGTTTTGGTGGAATCATGTCGGTGATCGCCTACCCCAGGAAAAGAGATTGTCATCAGGCGGTCTATCCTACGAGGTTGAACAACTGGATGCAAAAACCAAACTTGTCGTCATTACCCTGCCAACTCCAAAAGAAAATGAAGAGCCATATTTCTTGGGGTTCATCGCCAAACCCGAAAGACGGTTTTTATGGATCAGGCTTCCAACCACCACGGCATTTGCGCTCATCCGAGATGATTCATGCAAGGAAGAACACAAAACAAGTTTTGGGTACTTGACTCCAAGTGGCAACTATCGTTTACGTGGGGTCGGATTAAACCCAACCAAACAAGATTTCAAACGCATCGTTAAATCTAAAATCCAAACCAAGAAAGCATGGTGGAAATAATGGAAATTACAACCGGAGTAATCGTTGTCATTGCCTCAATGGTTTTCTTTTATCTAAGAATGGCTATCTTGCGCGGTAAGAAGAAACGCTACGAACGTGAATATGCTTTAAAACGCCGCAAAGTGAACGGACGTTCCAAAGGTGCTGCACTGCCTGTTGCTCCTCCAGGTTCGCCCCCATTTGGCGTCAATAGCTGGTTCTTTGTGGCGGTTGGTGTTTTAGTCATGATTGCTGGCATGATCATGTACAACAACATGACCCTTTTCGGCATCAAGATCATTACTGATCCTGAATTGCTTAAATATACTGAATTCTGGTATATCCCAGTGGCTTTGGGCGTGGTCATTCTGGCCTTCTGTATGAAGATTGACAAACCCCGTTTGGATGATGATTAACCCCCAATGAGTCTAAAAAGAGGAAACCTGATCAGGTTTCCTCTTTTTGGTTATTAAGGTCGAATCGTGTATCCGTAACCCGGAATCGTCTCGATAAATGCCGGGTAAGCCGGGTCTTCTTCAATGCGCATGCGCAGATTCTTGATATGCACCCTTACCAGGTCTGAACTTCCCGTTTCGGGCGGATAATCCCAAATGATGCTCAAAAGGGAAGAAGGCGAAAAAATGTCACCGGGATGCGTCATAAAATTAAAGAGCAGATCAAACTGGATGGGGGTCAATAGCAATTTCTTGCCGCTGGGCAAGACCAGTTCAAAGGTTAGAATGTTGAGTTTAAAACCCTTAAGTTCAATAATCGGTTGAGAAACCCGACTTTGATCGAACAGCTTTGAATCATGTACCCTGGGTTCGTCTTTATTTCTGCGGCTGGATTTCTTATGGTCTTGAGTTCTTCTAATCATGGCTCTCAGGCGAAGAACCAGTTCCTCGCTGTTAAACGGCTTGTTAATATAGTCATCCCCGCCAGCTTTAAAACCTGTAATATGATCTTTTTCAGTGGTTTTTGCAGTCAGAAAAATCACCGGCAGCGACGATAATTTTTTATCGGCCCTGATCTCTCGGCAAACTTCATAGCCATCCATGCCTGGCATCATCACGTCCAACAGCATAACCTTGGGAATCTGCCTGCGCAGCAATTGTAAAGCCTGCATCCCTGAGTGTGCCGTTTTGACGGTAAAGTTCTCACGTCGTAAACACCTTTCAAGGGTGTTTACGATTATATCGTCGTCATCTACGAGCAACACATCGATGCTGTCCAAATATCCCTCTTATGCTGCATTAAATAACAGAAGTAATATGATTATATAATATTTCGGTAAATTAGAAAACACATCCTGATATTAAAATATCAGGATGTGTTGTAATTTGCAGGTGGATTTCTTTTTATTTTCCTTCACTTGCAGTGACACAATAGACCCCGCCGGCATCCATGGTGGCGATACATCGATTGCATTGATCGCAATCAGAAACAACCACTTCGCCAGATTCCATTTTCTTCACGAAATCCGGGTCGCGGACGGTGGCGCGCCCAACCTCCACAAACTCAAATCCGCGTGAGAGCACATATTCAATATCATCCAGCCGCAACACTCCGCCAATATAGATCACAGGGATATTGACTGCATCCTTAAAGCGCATTGCTTCCTTTAGCAGAAATAGACGATCAAACCTGTAGCGTTGCACCATGAACCAGCCAAACAGACTCATGCCCAGTCTGAGCAGCCATTCATTCTGATTGTCTGCCATTTCTTTGACAGGCACGTTGCCGCGCATCATATAGATGGGCGTCTTGGCAGTGAAACCGCAGCTTGCTACCAGCGCGCTTGCACCCGCTGATTCAAAAGCCCTGGCCACCTCCACCGCCTCGTCAATCTCCAATCCCCCGCGGATGCCGTCGCTGACGTTCATTTTGATCAAAATCGGAAAACCCTCGCCCACACCTTGCCGCACCCGGCGAATGACCGCCAGCGGAAATCGCAGCCGGTTTTCAAGCGATCCGCCGAATTGGTCACTGCGGTGGTTGGTCCACGGCGAGAGGAACTGACTGAGCAAATAACCGTGCCCGGCATGGATCTCGACTGCATCAAACCCGGCTTCTTTAACCTGTTCGGCGGTTCTGCCAAAATCTTCGATCTTTTCGGCTATTTGATCTTCGTTCATTGCTTCACAAATGGAGAGCCTGAATAAACAAAACTTGACAGATGCCCCCAACGGGCGCCTGCCGATTTCTTTGGGGTTTGAGAAAAAGCCGCAGTGCCCAATCTGGATGGAAGCCGCAGCACCTTCTTTGTGCACAGCTTCTGTCAAGCGTTTGAGGTCAGGGATCAACTCTGGTCGCATCCACATTTCGTGGCCAAAGGCACGTCCATCATAGCTCACCGAACAGTAAGCCACGGTGGTCATGGCCACACCGCCCTCTGCCACCCGCCGATGATGCTCAATCAATGCATCCGTGATCTTCCCCTCCTGGCACATGCCTTCAAAACAGCCAGAACGGATAACGCGGTTGCGCAGCCTTAAATTGGCAAGTTTGCTCTGCGTGAACGTGGAATTTCTTCTTTTTTCCATGCGGCCTCAACTTAACAGGTAAGGGCACGGCATACCGTGCCCCAGAATGAATGAAATAAGTCCAATAGTCCAGGTTTGATCCGAGCCATCTTTTACCCGATATAGACTGAATCGACAATTCCCACAATGAGAGAAATCACCGGTGCATCAGGGTCCCTCAAAACCTGCCTGGTACCCCCGCCTTCCCGGTTGATCAGCACTGTGTCGCCAATCCCGGCATGCGAGGCATCCAGCGCCACAAAATCGTCATCAGCTTTCTCCCCCTCCATCACCAGCGGCTGCACAACAAGAAGCCTGCGGCGTTTAAAACCCTGATGGCTAATGGTGGTCACCACCGTGCCGATCACTTTTGCCAATATCATATTAACTCGCTCATGAATACGGGTTGAAACCCTTTTTTAAGACAAAATCAAATTCACTGTCTGGATGTACCGAAAGTTCATCTACAATTCCCACCAAAGAAAGATCAATCGGCACAAATTTGATATCCGGTAATGCAAGAGCTGCTTCACGACTGCGCACCATTAAACACAGATCTCCGATGCCAGCCTGAACGACATCCGCAGCAACCTGAAGCGCGCCAACCGGTTCAAGATGACGGTTCAACGGCTGAACAATCAACAGCTTCAGTCCTTCAGTGCCCGGATATTTCACCGAGCACACCGCAGTACCTTCCACCCGCCCTAATAACATGGCTTACTTGATCCCCACATTATTGAGCACACGGGTAATGATGGTTTCGAGCAAGGCAGGATCTATCTGATTGCCCAGTTTGGCTTTCACCGAGTCTCGGATGCGTTTGCGTAGGTCTTCTTCTGACGGACCTGCTTTTTCCAGGTTGCACCTCATGCACGGCGTTTTGCCCTCCGAAGAATGACTTGCCACAGGCTCTGAAAGATAGGGTCTAATGGGAGCGGCCGGGGGAAGTTGATGCGGCTGCAGCAGAACAATTCCAAGTCTTTCGGCTTTTTCAAACGCCAGTTCAGTCAGGACTACATCATCTTTGAGTGTAAGAGAAAGCTCACCGCGCTTGGCCATATCTTCAATATCGCGTTCGGTAATAAAAATCTTTGCCATAAGCTGCTCCTCTTACCCCTGGATGCCTTCCAGACCGCGTAGAGCGGCCTCAGCGGCATTTTTAGCGGTCAGGATCTCTGATTCACTACCTGAGAGCCACATGCGCCCAAAACGCCCCACAGAGGAGATGTGGATGACTTTAATGTTGGCTTTCTTTTCAGCTTCATTACAGGCAAAATTAATGTAAGCAGCCGGTGCACATTCGAGCACCAAAAGCGTTTCACCCGGCACCAGCATGCTGCCGCGTCTGAATCGGTTGATCAACTGCGATTGATACGGATCAATACGTGTGATCACCTGGGTCGAAACAACCTCGGGTTTGATGCGGTCTTCTTTTTTCAAACCAAGACGATCCAACACCACTTGGCCAGCTTCTATAACGGCCGCCTGATTGAGTGAATGCACCTCAAACATGCCGAACTCGCGTTCAACGATCTGCGCGCCTGGGCGGGCTTCTGTGGCTTTTACGGCAATATCAACAACCCGAAATACTTCGTTGCCGGGCGCCATTTCTACATATAGGGCAGCCATGCCCTCAACTGGCAGATCACCCTGGGTGATAGTGCCAACAAAGGCCGCATATTGTGCTTGCATGCGGTCTATGAAACAATAGCAGCGCAAACTAAAGGCATCTGCCATGATTCCTCCTTTTTCCAGCTTCAAAAATACCAGATTCAGTGATGACCAATCTTTTTAGATTTGACCCATCAATCTGAATCGCGGAAGGGTTACAACAGACGAAAACTAGGCTTTACCGCGTCCGCCGATGCTGCCCTTGCTGTTCTGCGGAAGGATCATTTCGATGTCTTGATGCGGGCGTGGAATGACATGCACCGATACCAGTTCGCCAATGCGTTTTGCAGCAGCAGCGCCCGCATCTGTAGCAGCCTTGACTGCGCCCACGTCACCACGAACCATGACGGTCACATATCCGCCGCCGACGTATTCAGAACCAATTAAAGACACATTGGCGGCCTTAACCATGGCGTCTGCGGCTTCCACCGCACCGATCAAACCGCGGGTTTCAACCATTCCTAGAGCGATTAATGCTGTATCCATTGCCATTTTGTAAATCCTTTCTCAAAATAAGAATCTTTATTTTCGATTGAGTAATTTTTCAACCACACTACGCACCACGGCTTCCACTTCATCCGGTGATGGACCTACTCTCGGTTCTCCCGGAATCATGGCGGCCAAAGGCGGTGCAGAGGTTTCATAAGCCAGGCGTTTCACATTAAACAAATGTGAAACAGATATATTGTCACCGGTAATTGAACCACCCACCCCGCCCGCACCAAGCGTCAGAGAGGGCATCACACCGGTGGTGACGCCAATCGCCCCCATGGTACCCATGGTGTTGACAGCGATACGAAAAACTGGTTTTTCCAATCCAAATGCCATGATCACATTCTGATCCTTGGCATGGATAATGAGGCTGTGTCCGCGTCCGCCGAACTGGATCAGCTCGATGCAGCGTTCGCAGCCCGCCTCCCAACCGTTTTCTTCATACCATCCAAGTACGGTGGTGAGCTTTTCGCGCGAGAGTGGTTCATCCTTGCCGGTTCGGGTCAGCCGCACTACCAAAATGCGTGTGCCATTCGGAATACCAAACCCAGCCATGGCAGCCAGCGTATCCGCAGGTTTTCCAACTGTGGCAGTATTCATGGTGCCATCAGCATTGAACAACAGCTTTCTCAGCAGGTTGGCTTGTGCATCATCCACAAAATAGGCACCTTCCTGCTTCATTTGATCTTCCAGACGGCGGGCAATGGGGGCGTCTGCCACCACAGCCTGTTCAGTAGCGCAAATGGTCGAGCAGTCAAACGCCTTGCTCGCAACGATATAACGGGCTGCTTTTTCGATATCTGCTGAACGATCCACATACACCGGCACGTTGCCCGGACCAACCCCGTAGGCAGGCTTGCCCGTAGAGTGCGCTGCACGAACCATTGGCGTGCCGCCTGTGGCTAATATGAGTGCAGTGTTCTTGTGCGTCATTAATTCCTGCGTGCCTGGCAGTGAGATATTTTGCAGACAGGCGATCAACCCTTGCGGAGCCCCATTCTCTACGGCAACTTTTGCCATCAGAGAAGCTGTTTCAAAGCAGCACTTCGCCGCGGAGGGATGCGGAGCGATCACAATGGCATCCCGCGCTTTGACGGCGATCAATATTTTATATATGACCGTCGAGGTCGGATTGGTGCTGGGTGTCAGCGCAGCCACCACCCCCATCGGCCAGGCAATCTCGTAGAGTTTTTTCTCGACATCCACACGGATAACGCCGACGGTTCTCACGTCCTTGATACTTTGCCATACACCTCGGGCGGCAAATTCATTTTTCAGTTGTTTGTGTGCGGCAACGCCGTAGCCTGTCTCTTCGTGTGCCAACCTGCCTAGACGTTCTGAGGCAGCATAAGCCGCTTCAGCCATGGCGGCACACACTTTATCCACCTGCTCCTGTGTGGCATGCGACCAGACTTTCCAGGCTTCATAAGCTTGGGCGGTCAGATCACGTGCTTCTTGAATGGAGAGCAGATCTTTATCGATATCAGTCATCGCTTAACTCTTACGGAATACCGTTTCTCCACCAACTTCGAGGGAATCAATCATAGCCATGATCACGGCATCGACCGGTGTATCTTTGGTGATATTGGTCTGGCGTGCGCTGGATCCGCCAGCAGTGAGTACCAGATCACCCACACCGGCATCCACAGTATCAATGGCTACATAGGGCTTGCCAACCGGCTCTCCGCGTTCGTCTGTCTGACGGACGATGAGCAGTTTTCGCCCAACCAATTTTTCATCCTTGATGGTCGAGACAGTGGTTCCAATCACACGCGCAATTAACATAAGAGCTCCTGATTAGTACGCCTTCGAGGATGCAGGTGCAGCAGCAGGCGACGAAGTCTCCGAAGGGGATGATTGTGCCGCCCCGCCGGCCTGGATAATCTTGACTCCGGCGCTTGCGCCGATGCGCGTCGCTCCGGCAGCCACCAATGCTTCTGCGTCTTCACGCGAATGCACCCCGCCTGAAGCCTTCACGCCCACCGTCGGGCCGACTGTCTTACGCATCAAAGCAATATCATGCACCGTGGCGCCGCCGCCTGAAAAACCGGTGGAAGTCTTCACAAAATCAGCCCCGGCTTCTTTGGCCAGCAGGCAGGCAATTACTTTTTCTTCATCCGTCAGCAAGGCGGTCTCAATGATGACCTTGACCAATGAACCGGCGGCATGCACAGTTTCAACCACCCCGCGGATATCCTTGGCAACGGTTTCGCTCTCACCGGCCTTGAGTGCGCCGATGTTGATCACCATGTCAATCTCGGTGGCGCCGTTATCCAGTGCGTTTCGGGCTTCAAAAGCTTTTACTTCAGCAGAGGTCGCTCCCAGCGGAAAACCGATCACGGTACACACCTTGACATCAGAATCCCGCAGCAGGTCTGCACACAGTTTAACGTGGGTGGGGTTGACGCACACTGAAGCAAAATGATACTTACGCGCCTCAAAACACAGTTGGGCGATCTTGTCTGGTGTGGCATCCGGTTTGAGTAAAGTATGGTCGATCATGCCCGCCAGCGAGGTATCCTGCGGAATGACGCCGATAGTGGAGGTTAATCGCTCTGCACCGGCGCTGACCACATGACCGGCGTTGTTGAAGCAGGTTTTCACCTTGACGCCGTTTGAAACCTCCACAAGACAGGTTTCACCTGCCGGGTTTTGGCTTTTATCTTCCTGTTCGACCATCGCCAGCAGCACTTCCCGGGTGATGATTTCCACTAATGATTCAACGGTTTTCAAATCAGGGGACATCTCTATTTCCCCTCCTTTAAATAAGACTTTTCAATGGCAATAATTTTATCCACCCGGTTGGCATGCCTGCCACCACCGAATTCAGTGGCGAGCCAGGTTTTAAGAATGGATTTTGCGAGTGCAGTACCGATCAAACCCGCGCCAAGCGTAAGCACATTGGCGTCGTTGTGTTCGCGGCTGTTAAGCGCCGTTGAAATATCGTAACACATGGCCGCCCGCACGCCGGCCACCTTGTTGGCGCTCATGCATGAACCGATGCCGGCGCCGTCAATCACCACGCCGCGCCAGGCTTTGCCTGAAGCCACCAGTTGGGCAACCGTCAGAGCAATGTCGGGGTAATCCACCGCGTCTTTGGTATTTGTGCCGCAGTCAATTATTTCGTAACCCTGTTCAGCCAGATCAGCTTTGAGTGCGGCTTTGAGATCCACACCGCCATGGTCCGTTCCAATGGCTACTACTTTCTTGTTTGATGCGGTTGGGGTTGGAGGGGCTTGCATAACAGTTTTTGGAGGTTCTGGATCAGCTGGAACAGGTGCAGGAACGGGATTTATCATCCCGCCCAGGGTTTGACGTACGGTCCGTTCTACCAAATTGTGGAGCTGTTCATCCGAAAGTGGCTGCATGCTGACTAAAACTCCATACTTGACGAAAAACAAAAAAAGTTGGATAATCTAACTGGTAGTGACCACATGACCAGTCACACATAGTGTACCACTTTCAAAAAAAATGTCAAGAACAATCGATCCGTATAACGCTCTGCCAAAATATAATCAGCTTGCTTCAATTTTACGCCAAAAAATTGAAGATGGCGAATGGCTGCCGCGCACCTCCATTCCATCAGAACGCCAGTTGGAAGTGATTTACAGCATAAGCCGCACCACCATTCGTGAAGCCATTGACCACCTGGTGCGACAGGGCTACCTCTACCGTGAACACGGACGAGGCACCTTCGTTTCACCTCAAAAACTGCAAAAAGGTTTGATGGAATTGACCAGCTTTTCGGAGGACCTGCTCAAACGCGGCATCCAGCCCGGGCAGATCATCCGCTCGCTCAACTGGGTGGATGCCCCCGCCAAGATCGCCCAAAAGCTTGAAATCCCAACCGGAACCCCCCTGCTTCGCATTGAGCGCATCCGCCTGGGCGATAACATCCCCATCGGCTTGCAGACCTCCTACCTGGCGCTTTCTCCTGAACAAGCCATCAGCGAATCCGATATGCAGGGCAGCGGTTCGCTCTACCGCATCTTGCAGGAGAAATTCAACATCATCCCCTCCGAAGCGGATGAGACACTCGAAGTCACCCTCGCCACCCCCGAAGAAGCCGTGCTGCTCGAAATCCCCGAAGGTGCACCACTCTTGCTAAGCGAACGCGTTCTCTTCGCCCAAAACCGCAAACCGGTGGAGTATGTCAAGATTTTATACCGCGGGGATCGATATCAGTATTTTGTCAGGTTGACGAGATAAAAAAGTCCTACTTCTGCCGCTTCGCACAAAGTCCAATACGGTAATAAACACCAAACGTGGCAAAGAGCAAACGCAGTGCTCGTTTTTTTCATCCCTTCAGCAATTCATCTGCATAACTTTTGGAATAAACTATTACCGATTAAAACCTGACCGCCTGGGTTTTCGTCTGGTGATAAAATTTCTTTCATGAAAGGATGCGAAAAAAAGAAGGAGTACTTAAACTCAAGCCTTCCTTGTATCTGTAAGACACTCGCAAAATGACTTAATAATGAAAATAATGCTAATTGTCACCATTACGTTGATCATCCTGGCAGGGGTGTTTTCCGCTCTTTTGCAGCCGATAGGAGATTACCTTATCATTCAGGACAAACCCAAAAAGGTGGATATGATCGTTATATCCAGTGGCGCGGATTATCGGACGGATTACGCAATTGAACTGTATAAACAAGGTCTTGCCTCCAAACTGTTTTTCACCGGCGGATACAGCGAGAAAAATCAGCGTATCGAGGCTGAATGGAGCCGGCGCCTGGCATTGGATGCGGGTGCCCCTGAAGATGCTGTGATCATTGATACATCTGATGTGGTTTCAACCTACCAGGAGGCGCTGCGCTTGCGCAGTTACCTTGACCTTCATCCTGATATGATTGCCACAATCATGATCGTCACAGATCCATATCACACACGCAGGGCAAAATGGGCATACAAAACGGTTTTTGGTGATCAACTAAAAATACGCATGGTGCCTGTCCCGTTTGAATACACAAACCTTTCAAAAACCTGGTGGAAAGACGCCGAGTCTCGCAGAATGGTGTGGAATGAATATGTCAAACTGGTATTTTATGTAGTCCGTTATGAATTGTCTGCCGGAGAACTTAAAACCTGGTTGACAAGATTCGATAAAATTTAAGCAAAAAATGGTGGGTTCACAAAATGAACCCACCTTTCATAATTACGAAATGATTGGTGCGTTTGTTTTACGCGAATTGTGCACCTCTCATGACCCTCGTTTTTATGAGTCAAGCAGTTTTTGTGAGTGGGGATTCTTCTATTTTATAAAAAATAAGTATAACTGTTTTATCAAATGATTCACATTGCACGATTCTCAAATCTCGATTCTCTTCCCTTTTTACTTCCTCGGCACCACATAGGCAAAAAACTCCTGTCCCAACACTTCACTAGTGTTCAATATTGCCGTCCCCTGCGGATAGACCTGGTTGAGCGTATTCATACCTTCCACATCATCCGCCTTGACGATGAATAATTTGGGACCGGGTATATCAAGTGTCCCCTTGGCAATATCCTGCGGCCAGATGGCATAATCCATGCCCACATAGCCGGCACTAATCGCTACCAGCCGTGTATCCACCCAGTAAGGCACACCTACTACCCAAACATTGTAGGGGTCTCCGCCCTGCGCCACAAAATCTTTGGCGACATCTCCCATTTGGGTGGTATTCCAAGTGGAGCGTTTGTATTGATCGGGATACTGCACCAAAGCAATGTTGAAATTTTGGGCAGCAGAAAATGCCAGTAAACCAACCCCCAACACGACCACACTGACTTTTGTGATCATTTTCCTGGAACTCTTCCATAAGGACAATAGCAGGGTTTCAAGCGCAAACGCGCAAATTAATAAGATGGGGATGAGCGCTCCGCCGGCCCTACTGAGTGAAGGATTTTCTTCAGGAAAAGCCAGTGCCAAAATGGACGGCATCATCAAAATCGGGATCATTATCAGTAAAAAGAGATCCTGCCAGCGACGTGATTTCAACCAGCGGAAAATCATCAGCACCAACCCCATAAAATACAACCCGGCAGACACCAGATCAAGGGCAGGTCGGTTGGGCACAGAGATCACCCAGGTCGAGCCGTCCTTCCAGAAAGGCATCACGATTGCATTCCAAAAGTTACTCAAGAACACCTGAATCACTGCCCCAGGTAGTTGCCGTTCAGCCGAAGTCATGCGAGTGATGGTTCTGAACCCGATCACTTCGGGATAGTCCAATGCAAACCGCAGCAGGGGCAAAAACATCACCAGCGCAAACAAAGCCAGCAGACCCAGCCCCCACCAGGTGTTACGATTGATGCGGCTGAACTTGTGATAAGCCATGAAGATGATCATCCCCACCACGATCACCAGCGGCATAACGCGAAAAGCGCTGTAACCCAGCTGACCCAACCCGGTGAGGATGCCCGCCAGGATGAAGTCGTTGCGCTGCGAAGTACGCAATCCTCTGAAGAAGTAAAACAACACCGGGGCAATAAACACAGGCGCCAACACCAGCCTCAGCCCTACCCGGGTAATGATGTTCGCCCAGGCAGAAAAGCCCAGCAAAGCCATGAAGAATAACCCCGTCCATGGGCTGCCCAATTCCTTGCCCAGGCGGTAAACATAGATCAGCGATAACAAGAAAGCCACCGACATGGTGAGTTTGAGGGTAAAAAAGGTTATTCCGGTATTGAACAGCTTGACAAACAAAGCAGATAAATAAAACTGGATCGGCTCCCTGCCGCCGTTGTTTGAAAAGAAGATTTGTGTCTGTCCTTGAAGAACGCCATTAATATCCAGTAGTTTTTCAGTGTGATCGCTGGTCATATTGACCGGAATCTGGTTCAACTGATAAAAATGGAAAAATGCTGAGAGAATAAAAACTGCCAGTACCAGCAGTTTCCACAGATCAAACCGATTTCCCTTATACAGCCAGCGGCGTAGAGAATCTATATAATTTACAGGTTCACGCTTGTGCGGCTCCCAGAAGGTCCACAGGCCGGCTGCCAGGGTGGCCATCCACAACAAAACATTCACCACGGTAAAACGGTTCTCGCCAAAAGTAAGAAACGCGGCAAATACTAATGGAATGAAAATAAACAATGGGATAACGCGGATGATTAATCCAATGCTGGTTTCCACCGTTTCCTGCTGTTTGAAAACGCCCCACTCTTTTGTGAACAGACCCCAGGCCAACAGCCCCGCCGCGGCGGCATAAAGCGTCACCCCTGGGATCCAGTTTTGAGAGGGGGGTTCAAGCTGCATCTGAGCCAGCAGAGCCAACACCAACGCCAATAATGACCGCCACGGAAACTTGGTACCGGAATCAAACGTTGTCAATAGCGTTTCAGGTCCATCCCCGCTCGCGGGCTCCTGCTCCGATATATGAGATTCAACCGGTTGAAACAGCCTTCGAAGACTGAGTCTTTCCTTCAGGTAGTCAAGGACGCTTTGTTCTTCCATGCTTTAATCCTTTGATTTACTTTCGGCGAGCGATGTAAAAGGTGCAGGTGCCATCAGGTTGGATGGAATTTTCATTGTAGGTACTCTTTGTGATTGCCAGGGTGAAAAACAGGTTCCATCGCATTGGGATTAGAATCCACCTGCCAAAAAGTTTGCGCGTGATCAATGACGGCAGCCCAAAGTAATGACCCCACTCCAGCACACGTAGCGCTTTGGGTGAAAAATAATGCCACCAATCTTCAAGTTCGAAACCAGCCTGATTCAGGCGGTTCTTCCAAACCTCAGGGTCGTCACAGTGATGATGACGCGCAATGCGGTTAAAGAAATTTCGATAAGCATTGCCAAGAACATGTAAACCGATGTGGTCAAAAAAGTTGCTCACCGACAATGCCCCAAGAAAATTATGATTGGGCACACAGAAGATGAAGGGTGCACCAGGTTTCATCACGCGAGCCAGGTCAGCCAAGACCGGGTCAAGGTTGGGGATGTGTTCAAGCACGGAGTTGCTGACTGCACTGCTAAAATAACCCTCAGGATATGGAATCTGATCACCTGGAGAATTGACCAGCTTTTCATAGCTTCCGCGTTTGGCTGCCTCTTGAAGCGGTTCGTTCCACGGATCCAGACCCACTTCCAGCTTTCGATCAAAAACCAGGCTGGCAAAATGTCCGTCGCCGCAGCCGAGATCGAGCGATGGTGACGGCAGATCTATGTTTTCATAAAAACGCGCTTCAACTGCTCGCAGCATTCCTCTGAAATACGGCAAACCAGAAATGTGCAGCCAGAGATGATCTTTTTGGGCGGCTTGCGCCTCAACAGGAATATGATTATGAAGACTCATGCCTTTTCTTTCTTAAGGGAGGTTTTTTCTGCATAAAGGTAAGCCAGGTCAGCATGGACAGGGTTCAGCGTAAGCCGGGTTTGATAACCTGACGCCTCTAGGAACCTGATCATTTCTTCCCGATTATGCCTGGTCAAACCGTCGTGAACTTCCATACAGATGCGGTCAATTTTGGCCAGCGACTGTGCCGGCGCCGAAAAGAGAATTTCATACTCGCCGCCTTCGCAATCCATTTTCAGGTAATCACATTTCGTAATCTCGAACTGATTGAAAAAACTATCAATGCTGGCGGTTTTAACTTCCACCACCTGGGCGGATTTTTGATCCGTCGCGGTTGAGTTTTGCACAATGCGGCCTTGCTCGACTTGTAAAGAAGTCGTGCCGCTTGATGCCGCAATCGCGCCGGCAAAGATTTCTACATTATAGACTCGATTTTTATCAACATTGGCCCGCAGCAAAGACACCGAAGGAGGAAACGGCTCTACGGCAATTACCCGACCATGCGGCGTTTGTTTAGCCGCCCAGACAGCATAATCTCCAAGCGCTGCGCCTATATCAATGATCGTCCAGCCATCTTGAAGCGGCAGGCTGACCAATTCATATTGCCTATCCAGCAGCGTTTCTTTAAGAATCCATAAGTCCATTATGCTAAAGACTAAAAATGTCTCGCCGCTTTTCAAGTTAACGCGTGCGGCAAATTTAGTTGAACGTCTAAACAAAAGCGGCAACACCACACCTGGATTTTTTAATCCGTGCAGCAAAGTATTTAGAGAATTCAAATAGTAGTGAATTGCGCTAATTTTCAATCCGTCACCTGTATGGGATTATTATAAACGACATCACACACCTGATTTTAAACAAAACATTGACGAGACAGCATTCCGTCCAGTCAATGCCTTGATAGAAATTGCTGAAATTTACTTGGCTTTTGCCATTTTACCAACAACCTGCATCAAGGTGTTGGCCACCAACACACCTGATTGAGAGCGGTGGGCAGAATCTCCCATCTTGCTTGAAGAAACGACAGCGTTGAGAATGGCGTCAAGATTGCTGCCGCCAGATTGTTTGGTCTGTGCAAAGGCCATACCCGCATTAAGCAGATCACCGATATCAATTTTGCTGTCACCGGCGGGTTGACCCTGAGAAGGTGCTGAGGCTCCACCGCCCATCAAGCCGCCAAGCAGGTTGCCCAGCATATCATCCGTACCGCCGCCTTGAGACTGAGCTGGCTGTTGGGCACCACCCATCAAACCACCCAACAAATTACCGAGCATGTCTCCAGATCCGCTGTTGACAGGTACACTTCCCTGTGCGCCGAGCAAAGTTTTAATCAAAGTCATGGCTGTATCAGGGTTGATCGATTTCGCCCCTTGAAATTGTGAGGCTGCATCTGAAAGCCCTTCAGCATAAAGTTGAGCTGATCCACTCTGGCTTTTGGCACGCAGAAGTTGACTGGCATAAGCCAATTGGTCCGCCGGAGATGCATTCTGCTTCTCTTTCATAGCCTGGGTAATGACTTCAAAGATTTGCACCATGTTATCGCCGTGATCATGGTTATAGGTATCTGCGCTGTTTAATTGAGTTTGATTCTGTGCAAGCGTTTTGGCTACGGTTCCGAATAATTTTCCAAGATCAATGCTCTTTGTTGCCGCGGATACCGGCCGTTTAGTCATTGAGTTTGCCTGGGTTTTCGGAGCCGGTTTTCTGGCTGGTGTGGATGGTTTGCTTGGAGCAGATTTTGCTGGGGATTTTGCGGTAGGTTTTGTCGCCATGGTTTACCTCCTAAGTGTGATTGATTTGATTGTAGCATAATCAGGTTCAAATCATTTCCTCTGCATAAAAATGCAGGTATAATTTACGATATTCAATTATTGAATACTATGCGCGGAAACATTAACCCTTTCACTTCTTCCGAATTCGCCCTGCTTGGTTTCTTGTATGAAAAACCAACGCATGGCTATGATTTACATAAATTAATTACCGATCCAGATGGTATTGGCTTGATCTGGAATGTCAAAATGTCTAATCTCTATGCCTATCTAGACAAACTGGATAAGAAAGGGTTCATTCACGGCACCATGCAGCCTGGTGATGCCCATCCCACACGCATGGAATATCAAATCACAGCTGAGGGGAAAAGTGCATTTGAAGAATGGTTAAAATCCATCGTTCTTCACCCTCGTGATTTCAGACAGGAATTCATGCTGCGTTACTTTTTCTTGTTGAAATATCAACCAGATAACATTAATTCCCTTTGCAACAAGCAACATCAAGAATGTACAAAGTGGTTAGGTAATACAACCCTGCAAAGTAGTCATGTGCCAATCGAAGAAAAGTTCAGAAATTCCATTTTTCAATTCAGAGTAACTCAAATTGGTGCAATCATTCAGTGGCTTGAATGGATTAAATCTCAAACAAATTAACTTTTTTTCTGTAATTTATTACCCAGATCTATAGCAGAAAGAAAAAACACCTTTCTTATGGACTCACCTTGAAAAAAAACCTCTGGCAGTCTCCCATTGTCCTTATCATGATCCCCTTGCTTGTGTTCTTGTTTTCAATGGTCATGGGCAGATATCCAAAACCCATTTTCATGCCGCTGGATGTTTTATTAAATGATGAGTTGGCACAAAGGTTGGTTTTTAGTCTACGCATGCCCAGGCTCCTGAGTGCCTTATGCCTCGGCATGTCGCTGTCTGCTGCCGGCGGCGTGATGCAGATGCTCTTTCGCAATCCCTTGATTGAACCGGGCTTTCTGGGGGTTACCCAGGGCGCCGGTTTTGGTGCCGCGCTTAGTATTATCTTTTTAGGATCTTCTCCCCTTTTGGTTGAAACCAGCGCCACAATTTTTGCCGTGTTGGGTCTGCTATTTTCATATTTCATCGCAAGGCGAATCCGTTTTGGCGGATGGGTGCTGCGACTGATCCTGGCGGGAATTGCAGTTTCAGCTTTCTTCTCGGCCGGCTTGGGAATCTTGAAATATCTGGCAGATCCGACCTCGCAGCTTCCCGAGATCACCTTCTGGCTGTTGGGCGGTTTGTGGTCTGTCACCTGGAGAGACTTATTCTATATTTTGCCAGTGGTTATCATCGGTCTGGTCATCATCTATCTGATGCGCTGGCGCTTGAATCTGCTCGCTCTTGGCGATGAAACTGCAACTTCTTTAGGTGTTTCAGTCAAACGTGAACGCACCCTGTTGTTAGGGGTCAGTGTGGCCATCACCGCTGTGGTGGTCTCTGTGGCAGGCATTGTGGGGTGGATTGGCTTGATCATTCCACACATCGCCAGAAGACTCGTGGGGGCTAATTCTGCCAACTTTTTACCTGTCAGCATCGCCATCGGCGGCGCCTTTGCCATCTTGTGTGATGACATCGCGCGAACCCTTTCTGCTGGCGAAATCCCGTTGGGGATTATCACTTCTCTACTGGGTGCCGTAATTTTCCTGATCTTGATGATCAGCCCGGGTGTGAGGCTTCAACGATGACCCAGCCCATCCTCACCATTTCAAACCTCGAATTCAGCTACGAACCTGACCAGAAGAACGTCCTGAATGCAGTCTCCTTTGAGATCCAGCCTGGCACCATCACGGCCATTCTCGGACCAAACGGTGCAGGTAAAACCACCCTCATTCATTTGATGCTTGGTCTGCGCAAACCCCACACCGGAAACATCCTATTAAAGGATAAATCCATCAGCCATTATTCCCGCAAGGAGTTAAGCCAGTGGGTTGGTTTGGTGCCTCAATCCGAGTATGTGCCATTTGAATATAGTGTGCTCGAATACGTTTTATTAGGCCGCGCCCCCTATCTCGGACCGCTTGACCTGCCATCCCAATCAGATATCGAAATTGCCCGACAAGCCCTCATCCAGGTCGGAATTGAACTTCTCGAAAAAAGACCCATTCCCGAACTGAGCGGCGGTGAACTGCAGCTTGTATTAATCGCCCGGGCCCTGGCCCAGCAGCCCAAGGTGTTATTGTTGGACGAACCCACCTCACACCTCGATTTAAGCAACCGCAACATAACACTTCAAATCCTGAATCAATTACGCTCAAATGGCGTAACTATTTTATTCACAACCCATGATCCTGAAGCAGCCTCCCTGGTAGCAGACAACCTGGTGCTGATGCGCCAGGGCAAGGTCATGCACACCGGCTCGCTCGAAACCACTTTTACCAGTCAGAAATTAAGCCAAACTTATGGAACCCACATAGATGTCATCCGGGTGGATGGTCTGCCTGTGGTTCGGTCATTGGAAAAACTTCAATGATTGACAGACCTTCAAATATGTGGATCCTCACCGGACCTTTTCAGGTTGGAAAAACATATTTTTGCAACAATCTTATTCGTGAATCGCAAACGAGAGGAATCAAACTTGCCGGTGTGATTTGCCCTCCTGTATTTGAAGGACAAAATAAAACTGCCATCACCATCGAAGATTTACACTCAAATGAAAAGAAATTGCTGGCCACAAAACGGACCACCGAAACCGAGGGTTTATTAACCGAACATTGGGTTTTTGATGAAGAAGTTTTGGTTTGGGGCAACCTGGTATTGGGTCAAACCGTTGGCTGTGACCTTTTAATCATTGATGAACTCGGCCCGCTCGAATTTAACCGCAGAATAGGGTGGCAAAACGGTTTGTTAGCGGTAGACCAAGGGGATTATAAAATCGCTGTCGTAGTGATTCGTCCGGCGTTGATAGATACAGCGCTCAAACGATGGCCTTACGCCAAAGTGATTGACTTTCAATCCAGGTTGGAACCGGATGAAATAGATAACCTGATTGATACAATTTTAAACAGCAATTGACCGATTCTAAAAATTTACGAATTTCATTCCTACTGCATGTAAAATAAAGGCGTATTGCAACATTATCACGCAATTTTTACAGAGGTTCTAATGAATTTTTTTGATCGTATCAGGGGAAAACGACCCAAATTAGGGTTGGCGTTAAGCGGCGGCGCCACTCATGGTGCTGCTCATATCGGCATCTTGCAGATATTAGAACGTGAAGGGATTATTCCTGATTTTGTGGCAGGAACCAGCGCAGGGGCTTTGGTGGGTGCAGCGTATTGCGCCGGGGTGCCACTGGATGAATTGGAAAGACTTTTTTTATCCATCGATTGGCCAACTTTTGTTAAATTATCACTGATCAAACCGTTGGCTTTATTTGATACCCAACCCATGGAAGCCTTCATCAAAAAATATCGGAGATTGCGAATTTAAAGATCTTAATTTGCCGTTCGCCGCCATTTGCTGCGATATAGTAACTGGAGAACGAGTCGTAATGGATAAAGGTCTGGTTGCACCCTGTGTGCGAGCCAGTGCGGCCATACCCGGCTTATTCTCGCCTGTAGAGATCAATGGGCGGCTTTTGGTGGATGGTGGTGTTGTTGATAATTTGCCAGTTGAACACGTCCGCGCAATGGGGGCTGATTTCACCATCGGTTGCGATGTGTCTTCCCCATCTAAAAGAGGCAAACGCCCTGAAAATCCATTTGAAAGTCTTTTGGCGATGGTTTACATCATGCAAGAACGATCTACTTCGTTAAACCAGGATATGTGCGATTGCTTAATCAAGCCGAACATTTCTCAATATTCTGCTTGGGGGTTTGGTGATTCTGATAAAATGATCCACGAAGGTAGAAAGGCTGCAGAAGCTGCACTCCTACATTTAGGCAAATTTATACAAAAAAAGAACTAGCAAATAATTGTTATTAAAAAAAGAATCGTTATCAATATAACGATTCTTTTTTTAATATATGCAAAACATAAATCCGTTATTTCATTTTTCCAATAATCCAAATTTTCATAAAAATTACAGATCTTTATTTTACAATATTTTTAAGGAAACTTACTCAATATTTACTACATATTTACTGTATTATTTCTATATATAAACGATAAACATATAGCTAATAAATAAAGATTTCCCAGGCGGATCGATGCGAAAAGTAAGTTTGATTTTAAGAATGACTTCAATATTGATGATTATAGTAATAGCACTTGGCATTACTCCTGCCATGACTGTTCAGGCTGCCATTAACCCTCCGTCATTCGAAGAGTTTACAGCCACCCTTAAGAAATCAGATTCATCACAATTGGTGGGTGTTTATGTTTATGACATCCTGGCGCTCAAAGTCGTTCAACAATCTTCCAAGTATTCCGTGTCAACAAAGATGGGAACAGCTACTCAATTCGGATTAGCCAGCAAATATGGATCTATTGGTTTGTTAGCTCATAACTATTTATCTGGATCAAGTTTCTTAAATATTGTTACTGATACTGAAATTTTTTTGATTTTTGGTGATGGCAGCATAAAAAAATATAAAGTCGACAAAATATTGGAATATCAAGCACTAAGTCCAAACGACAATTTCTCCAATTTTATAAATTTGGATAAACCAACCGTCACAATTTCAAGCGACGATGTCATTTACGAGACATATGGTGCTGGAGATCTTGTGCTTCAAACTTGTATTGCCAGGAATGGGCTTTTAGGATGGGGACGACTTTTTATTATTGCCTCAGAAGTTTAATATCTTCCATTGTTGGTCAGATTCACAATCCCAGAGAAGTTTGAACATTCTGGCGCAAACCTTCGATCAGGAACCCCTCAAGAGAGTGGTTCCTGGTTTTTAAATATCGACAACAATACCTTCGTTACTCTTTTAACCAGATTTCAATTAATTACTTGCTGAAGACAAATTACAAGTTTGTTAATTTGACCATTATTGTCTTGATTTATTACCAAAAAATTACTATACTATAACTAATAAATTATAGTTATGGATGAGTAGATGAAAAAATTAACCCTGAAAAACAAATTCCTTTCCTTCTTCGTGGCGCTGATCGTCGTGTTCAGCATTCTTCCCCCCACGCCAGCTCAAGCTGCAGCCAGTACCACTTCGATAGAAACCTTCGCGGCCTCTTTAAAGAAAACCGACGCATCACAATTGGTTGGTGTTTTTGTAAAGAACGTCATGGCTGTAAAAGTGGTTCAACAATCTTCTCCAGTTTATGTTTCTTCCGCTTCAGGCACTGTTACTCAATTCGGTTTGGCCAGCCAGGGTGGATCCATCGGCCTTTTGGCTCACAACTATCTCTCTGGCGCAAATTTTTCTAAACTGGGCTCTGGCACTGAGATTATCCTTGTTTATGGTGATGGCAGCATTAAGAAGTATCAAGTCAAAACCATCAAGAAATATCAGGCGCTCAGCCCCACCGATCCTTATTCCGATTTTGTCAATTTAGACAACCCAGATGCAACCCTGTCAAGTTCTGATGTGTTCAATGAAACTTATGGTTCAGGTGGCCTTGTATTACAAACCTGCATCAGCAAAAATGGCAATTCATCCTGGGGACGACTCTTTGTCATCGCTTCACCTGCCGGATAACTCTTACTTTTCTGCATGCTTTCCAAAACACAAGAACAGCCCGCAAAGCTGTTCTTGTGTTTTATAATCATGTAAACATCCTCATTAAGGAGAATTTATGAACATCCAACCCATCGCACCAAAAGACTTTTTTGCAAAGATTTATACCTTATGGGAAAAAGAATGGTTTCTGTTGTCGGCTGGCAATTTTAGTGAGGAAAAATACAACTGCATGACCATCTCCTGGGGATGGATGGGGATTATTTGGAACAAACCCGTGGTTCAGGTATTAGTCAGACCAACCCGATATACATTTGGATTTATGGAATCAAACCCGGATTTCACCATGTGTGCATTTCCCAATAAATACCATAAAGCCTTGAGTCTTCTTGGTGCAAAATCCGGTCGTGATGGCGACAAAATCAAGGAATCAGGGCTCACCCCCTGTAAAAGCACTCTGGTAAACGCCCCATCCTATATTGAAGCCAATCTGGTGGTTGAATGCCGAAAGATTTATACTGACATTCTCAAACCGCAAGGTTTTATTGACCCATCCATTGAAAACCATTATCCTCTCGCAGATTATCATAAAATTTATTACGGCGAGATTGTAAATTTACGTGGCGACCCCACTTTATATACAAACTAAAGAAAAATGGATGGCTCGAGACGATAGCCATCCATTTTGTTTTCCCCCTGCAGCGAAGTTAAGAAATTGCCTCAAAAGGGCATCTTTCGGAATTATCAATCAACAAAATCACTTTCATCAAACAAGCTCACAAATGCATTTACAACTTCCGGGGCATACATCAAGCCGGAATTCTTCTCAAGTTCCAGAATTGCCTCTTCATGGCTTCTGGGGGCTTTATAAACCCGCCCTTCGGTCATGGCTGAATATGAATCCACAACTGCAATAATCTTTGCACCCATGGGGATCTGATCGCCCATAAGTCCTTGTGGATAACCTTTGCCGTCAACTCTTTCATGATGTGACAAGATTATTGAAGCAATATTTTCAAGTCCGCTCAAATCCTGAACAATATGAGCGCCTACTTCAGAATGGGATTTCATAACCTCCCATTCTCTTGTAGTAAGAGAACCAGGTTTATGCAGAATAGAATCTTCTATTCCAATCTTGCCAATGTCATGCAGCAAGGCAGCCCAACACAGCTCGCGAGTTTCACGACCAGATAAATTAAAGTATCGTGCCATTTTTTCCGAAAAAGAAGCCAACCGTTTACTGTGAGCGCCGCTGTATGGATCTCTGGTTTCAAGCGTTTTTGAAAGCGCTAAGACGATTTCAATGGAGGAGTTCTCCAATTGTTCATTAAGCTGCCTGCGATGTATCGCATTTCCCAACTGATCGGCAATCAAATCGACCAAATAGTATGTATCAGGCGGGAATGCATCAATTTCAGTTGAATTCGTCTTTGCTAAAACAAGTGTGCCAACCTGCGATTGTTCAACGCAAAGCGGAATAATCCAATGGCAATCACGAATTTTTAGACCTAATAATTCTCTGGCTCTAATATCCAAAACCTGTTCCAATGAAGAAGGTTTTTGGGCTTCTTTTGAACTGGAAACAAGTTCGAAGACCTTCTCGACCGCTTCAACAGTCTCAGATTGTTTACTCTTGAAAAAATAATGTCCGTCTGAAGACAGAATAAAAATTCGGCAATAGTCAACACGCAGCATGTCGCGAATGTACACTGCCGACCGTTCAATCAATGTATCAATAGTCTCAATGCCAACCAAAAAATGACTCAGTCTTGACAGACCAGTCAATTTTTCGGTTGTTCTGGTGACAGCACCAGAACCCCTTGTCTTATAAGGATAGCTGTAATTTTCGATGTAATGCGTCATGTATACAACCCTGGCATTTAACCATTAGCGATGTTTCCAGCAATCTGGAAATATTCGATAATTCAATCTGCAGCGAGTAACCCCATATTTGAGCGGGGTGGACAGCCATTCATCTGGCGGGCAAACTCAGCTAACGAAGTGGCTTTGATTGCGGAAATTCGTTCTGATTCTTCAGATTCAAGATTGAATGCTTCACCACCATAGCCATTTTTGAGCGCAAGGCTTGGATTGGAAAGCAACAACTTACGGAATCTTTCATTAACCACGGCAGCAGTCATTATTCGGCTGTATTCACGCTCATTATCAATAACTATTTCTGACGGCTGCATATAATCTATAAAAATGTTACTCATTAATTATCTCCTTCGTTTTTAGCTCTGATTTTCCGCCTAACATCCAAAGTAACAAGATCACACCCAACGCAATAAAAGTGTCACCCAAGCTAAAAGCCACATTGTAGCCAAGAAAATTAGTAATGGTGAATCGATCTGAAAGAAAAGCAAGTTTGGTCATTTCTGGAGAAAGGATAATATCTTTTGAATAACCGAAACGCTGTCCGATCATCCAGAATGTTTCCGAGCCATGATTCAGCTTATTCACCGTCGCCGGACTAATGGGCATGAAACCGCCGTTTAGAGCGATTACTATGAAGTTGAGTAGAAACCCTAAGCATATAGGCCAAAAACCAGGTTTTTTAATGTTAAGGATCGAAAAACCTAACAAAATGATCAGTGAACTCACCTGAAGGATTGCGACCAGATTGGCTGATAGCAGCTCTCGGATTTTTGGAGCAAAGAAAGCAAAATATTGTGGAATAAATGCCACCAATACCAATACCGGATACTTCAGTTCAAACACCCGATAGCTTCTTTTGATTAACCAAGCTCTGCATAACCCGGCGATCAATCCCACCAGGACGGCTGCGACGAGAATCATTGAAAAAAGTTATCCGCCGATTGTGCCAGTTGCAGAAGGAGCACCTGCTGCTAGAACAAACAAAACGAGGGTGGCAACAAACAAAACGACACGGATGTTTTTTGAGATTGAGAATGCGATTGATTTCATGAATAGCTCCTTTTTTAGTTACCTGATTTGAAGTGTTACAACATTATTACAAATACAAGGCTTCAAAACAGGCTCCAAAACAGGCTCCAAAAACATGGTTTCACGCAAATTAAGACTAAAAATGCCGATCGCGTTAACAATCGACATTTTTTTGCATTCGTTAATGCAGATATCTATTGCATCAGTTCTTTATACAACAACGAAGTCTCAAGTGCGGGATCCAAACCAAGTTCTTTCTTTAATGCATTACAACATTTTTCATAGATTCTTGAAATAGATGCCCGATCACCCAGTTCTGAAAATATTTTCATACCTGCTCGGTATGCTTCTTCAAAACATCCATCTTCTTCAATAGCCCTATTCACATAGAGAATTGCAGTTTGAAATTGCCTGCCTTTAAAAAGCAACTCAATTAGTTTCATAATACTGGTAAGGAAATATTGATGATATTGTTCTCTCTGAATTAAAACCCATTCGTAATCAACTTTGGGCAAGTATGAACCACGATATTGATTGATCGCCTGAATGTAATGATGGATCTTATCATTGGTTTCGGAAGCTTTATCAGCAATTGCTAGCTCTTGGGTGAAATCTTCGGTGTCAAAATAATATTCAAGTGTGCGATTAAACCGGTAATAATCATCAATAAAGCTAATACTTTCACTGCCGAGAGCATGTCTTAATCGATAAATTGAGTTTTTAAATCGGACTCGTAAAGCCTCAATTGTAGAATCAGGCCAGAAAGCTTCTCCAATCTCTTCTTTCGTTACCCCATCCGGGTGTTGAAGAATAAAAAAGAACATATCCCGAACCATCTGCGTTTTCCATTCTGATAAGGCAACAGAATGATCACCAATCTTGACCTGACATTTTCCAAAAGAACGAATCATTATCTTGGGGGTGGAAAATTGGACAGTCTCTGAATGCCGTCGGATAATTTTCCGAATCGGAATTAATGATGCTTCAACATCACGAAACTCTTTTACGATGGCAATTATTTCATTTGAAGAATCATTGTTTTTAATATGGTTTTCGAGTAAATCGATTAATTCAAAACCAATTCTCAAAATGGTGGGTTTGTCACGGTCATTAAAACTGGATAAGATAAACATAACAAAAGACTTATCTGAATCAACATTTTTTTTGATCAGCAGATTCATTACTTCAAAATAAAATCGCGTTCGCAATTCTTCAAGATGAAAACCTTCTTTTGAAAAATAGCTCAACACCTCATTTAGATTATTTTCCAGTTTGTCAAATCTCTTCTGAAGTAGGTCAAGAACACACAGCTCTAATTGGCATAAATTAATCTCATAATTTGATCCGCCTTTTTGAGCAATTTCAAGAGCTGCAAGGTTGCTTTTCTCTGAAGATAGAAAATCGCCTGTTAACCGTGACAACGTTGCGTCTGATAACTGCAGAAAAACCTGCAAGGCTTGATCATTAACAAATTCTGACGAATCTTTTGCCATTTCATACGCTTTTTTGGCTTCTGGCAGAGCACGGATATCACGGTAGAGATCTCCCAAACTGGTGAGCGAAAAACCCTCCAACCGGGGATTCATTGCCAACCGTGCATGTGTTATCGCCTTTTCAAAAGATATTGCTGCCTGTTCATACATACCACGCAGATGCTGTACAACCCCGATATTATTGAGAAGATTGGTTTGCCAAAGTGAGTTTTGCGTGACCTGCCAAAACGAGAGCGATTTTTTATAGGCGCTGTCCGCTTCATCAAATTCTCCAAGCGTAAGATGGACAAGTCCCTGGTCTAGTAAAACTTTGGCTGCATCCAGCTCTTCACCAAGTTGATTATATTTTTTGAGAGAGGATGAGAGGGAGGTCAATGCCTTTTTTAATTCACCTGATTGATAAAATGATAATCCTATCGAGCGCAATGCTTCAGCGTTTAGTTTTGTAAACTTCGGATCGTTCTTGCTTAATAATATGGCCTCTTTGGCGTCACATAATGCCAAATCATAATATCCAAAGAAACGGTTGACCCAACTCCTGCGGATGAGAGTTGCGGTTAACGCTTCAATATTTTGATTTTTGCGAAGACCATTGATGGCTTTGTCCATGATTTCAAGGCTATTTTTACTATCTCCGCGCAGCATTGCGATAGACCCTTTAATGGACAAAAACTCAGGTTGTTCCTCTCTTACTGACACAGGCAGTTGACCCAGCCATGTGGAAAGAGTCGTTAATCGTCCCCCCAAGATCATGGATGGCGCCGCCATCAAAATCAGATCTGCGAGCTGTTCAGCATTACCAATCCGTGAATAGATCTCAAACGCCCGTTCCCATTCTTTTCGCTGCTCATAATATTTTGCCAGACAAGACTCAATTTGCCGGCTTTCTTCAGGTCTCTCAGAACGCATGCTATTCTGTAGAAAATCACGAAAGAGATGATGGTAGCGCAAGTGTAGCGTTTCATCATCAACTGGAAGAACAAACAAATTCTCTCTCAACAAAAGTTCTATCCGTTCGTGCCAGTTTTCTGACTTGATTCCTTTAACTTGAGAAAAGATGTGTTCGCATAAAACAGCATCAAACTCCTCCAAAAGCGATGTCCGCTTAAGGAATAATCTGAACTCGTCAGATTGCTGTTCCAATACTTGCTGTGCCAGGAATTCATAAAGACCGATTCCTGAGACTCTTGCCAATCTCAGACGGTTGCTTGTTTCTTTGGGTGAAAGCTGGGCTGTTAATAGCAGCCCTGTAATCCACCCTTCTGTCTGCTCCACCATATCCGTTGCCGCTTTTTCAGTAATACTTTGGTGGTAATTTACTGAAAATAACTGTTTTATCTCTTCCGGCAAGAAAGCAAGCTCTTCATAACTTAAACCGCCAACTTGAGACCGCGCCACCAACAAGGTCAAATCAGGCAAGGTTAACAATGTTCGTGATGATATGATCAAATGACAGTTTTCTGATACTTCAAGGGTAATGCGATTAATAAACTCATCAATCAGCTTACTGTCACGTACATAATGATAATCATCCAGAACAAAGACAAAATGCTCTGTTATATGTTCATATGCATCATTGATGATGGCAGATATTACTGGATCAAGATTCAAAGAATCTTGGTTTAGGTTGCTAAGCGCGGAAAATGAAGCTTCTCCAAAAGTGGGAAAACGATTGGCAATTGCAGTAATGAAATGTGCGATAAACCGCTGCGGATCTGCATCCAGCGCATCAATGGCAAACCAGCATACCGGCAGTTGCGTGTGGTACGTAAAATCAATGAGTAGAGAGGTCTTTCCATAACCCGCTGGTGCTGCAAGGATCAATAATTTCAAATCCAACACATTTTCGAGTATCGAAAGCAGCCTCGGACGGGATAATATTTCAGTTCTCCGTCGAGGTATGATGATTTTTGTGCGGACTACAGGAACGGTTAAGGTCATTTTTAGAAATAAAAAAAACAGATTGGTATCATTTTACAATTGAATTACTAACAAAGCAATTTAAAAAAAAGAGCCCTTTTCAGGGCTCTTTCTCTTCAACATATAAATTATTATTGTGCTGCAACTACAGGTGCCGTATATTGGGCATCACCAAAGGCTAAAATGGGGATAAAAATGAAACTCAAGAATAGCAACCCAAATCCAAAACCGATGCCTTTGCCAAATACTTTGGCAAGATCAAAGATGATCATGATGCTGATGACGATATTGACCACAGGCACGAACATTAGGAGCAGATACCACCAGGGACGGCCAACAATTTCTAGTTGAACTAAAATATTGTAAATGGGAACAATAGCAGCCCATCCGGGTTTTCCAGCTTTTACATAGATTTTCCACATGCAGAAGATGTAGAAAACAATAACGGCCATGTAAAGCAACCAACCCAATATTCCGATACCAGCACCTAAAGCACCATAATCTGAATCCATTTTTTCCTCCAATAAAATAAGATAAACTTAGTTTAGCAAAAATAAAATGATTGTCAATACTTTTATTGGAGTATTTTTGTCCAATTCAGCGAGGAAATATGTTTATCTTTCTATCAAAGTTTTTACCCCTCTTTTTCTATCCGCTAGGCCTGGCTTGTGTCCTATTGATTATGGCCATTCTTTTTTGGAAAAACCACAGAATCTCAAAGATTATGTTGGTTTTGGCATTAGCCATTCTTTTCATCGGCGGAAACCGCTACCTCGCCAACACCCTTGCCCGGGGATTGGAATGGCAATACCCCAGCTTGGTCTCAATCCAAAATGTGGATTTGATTGTGGTGCTCGGCGGCGCCACCGAGCCGGAAATCGCGCCGCGGCAGTTGACTGAGGTGAACGCTGCAGGTGATCGCATCCTCTATGCGGTAAAACTATATCAGGAGCATCCTGATGCCAAACTACTCTTGAGCGGTGGCGATATTGACTTTTTGGATCAAAGCAATTCCTCCCCGGCAGTGGATATGGCAGAATTGATGGATCTCATGGGCGTTCCCAAATCCGTATTGATACTTCAGGATCAATCACAAAACACCTATGAAGATGCCCTCTATAGCTGTGAAAAGATCAAAGCTGCAGGCTATAAAAATGTAGTGCTGGTCACCTCAGCCATGCATATGCCAAGATCAGTGCAATTATTTGAAAAACAGGGCTGCACTGTTTTGCCTGCCCCCACCGATTACACCATCACTGAAACCGCCTGGCAGAAAACCTGGCATCCCTCTTTTGAAGAATTCATTATCAATCTGATGCCGTCTTACTCCAACATGTCTCAGGTCACAAAATCGATGAAGGAATACATTGGCATGTTCACTTATCGGCTTAAGGGGTGGTTATAACTTCAATCAGTTTTATAAAAAAACAACAGATTTTTGCATCTGTTGTTTTTTTTATTTCTTATTCTCTTTACAAATAGTTTGTTACACCAAACTCTTTCGAATTTCCGAGCTCAAGAAATCCAATGCCCAAACCACCAAAATGATGGCTAATAACGCCGTACCGGCTTGAGAATATTGCAAGGTATTGATTCTTTGTGAGAGCAAATATCCAATTCCACCTCCTCCCACAAAACCGATGATGGTCGAAATACGCACATTAATATCCCAGTGATAAATTGTAAACGACAGAAAATCGGGGATAATTTGCGGAACAACTGCATACATGACCACCTGAATTCGGTTTGCTCCAGTAGCGGTTATGGCTTCGATTGGACCAGTATCTATGCTCTCAACTGCTTCAGAAAACATTTTTCCTAAAGAAGCAGCCGTTGTAATTGATAAAGCAATCACACCGGCAAAGGGGCTACCAAACCCTACGATCATGGCAAAGATTGTTGCCAATACCAATGGTTCATACGAACGAATGATGTTCAAAAACGCTCTGACAAGATAATAAACACCTGTGCCAAGCGCACCTCGTCGTGTTATGTTTGAAGCTGCCAAAAAACTTAACGGAACAGCAATAATTGTTCCGAGGGTTGTGGCGATCAATGCCATAAAAATTGTGACAAACATGGCATCAATGACATCTTTTAATGTCTGAGCAACAACTAATTTTCCATTTGGAAGAGTTACTTCAAAAGAGATCTGAGCAGCCTTCCCGTCAGTGGCAGTGGTGATCGGTCTGATTTCCAAAGGCATGTCAATTTCACCTTTATCATCAGTCATAATGTTTTTAATACTCAACAAGCCGCCATCTGGAAGTATCCAACGCAGCGAGATCTCAGCGTTTGGAGGCAATTCCACACCCCTAAGATTGATGACATCCTTCGGAGAACCACATGGTGGATCAAGTATGATTCGTGGGCCTGAATCCGCAGAAACAAGAGAAGGTACGCTGTCACAAGGAACAGGAACCATTTGAGAGACAGTGATTTTTTCTGACTCTCGGTCAAAAAGTACAGGACTTAGCAACTGCCCCATAATGGATTCGGCTTTTGGAAATGAGGAAACCAATTTCACTAAATCAGGTTCAGTGACACGGATGCTTAAAATGATTAACACAACCAAAACGATGGTGATCAACAACTTTCGTAGAGCTTTGAGGAATGGTTTATATTTTTGCATCTTACACCAACCGTTCCCTGATCTTGGCACTGAAGAAATCCAAAATCACCACAACCACAGCAATGGCTACAAAGGCTGAACCTACTGCTCTGAAATCTTGCAAAACAATCCATTGCCAAAGGAAGAAACCAATACCGCCACCACCCACAAAACCAATAATCGTTGAAGAACGCACATTAATATCCCATCGATAAATGGTTAATGAGGTGAATGCCGGCACGATTTGCGGGATGACTGCATATCTGGCAACTTGAAGCCAATTGGCCCCTGTTGCTTTGATAGCTTCAATAGGTCCTGGGTCAATACCCTCAATAACCTCTGAATACAGTTTTCCTAACGCCGCTACGGTATGGACGGTCAATGCGATCATTCCGGGGAAGGGTCCCAAACCTACAATGATCACAAAGATGATTGCCATGATCAAGGCTTCAATTGAACGAACAATATTCAAAACCGTTCGAACAATCATATAAATTACGGTAGACACAGGGTTGGCCGTCATCAAATTGCGTGCAGCCAGAAAACCAAAGGGGATCGCGAATATCGCGCCTATGATGGTTGAGAGCAAAGCCAGAGCAAGAGTTTCATATATACCTTGAACAATGTAACCACCTACCGCTGAAAGTTCCATTCCACCAATGGGCCGGCTCTGCGACACCTTAATGCGGTGAATTTGTGGAATGGTAGGGTCTGGTGCGGTAGTATGAACAATCGAAAGAACCTTCCATTCAAGTGTGACCTTGCCGTTGGCATCTGAAGTTGCTTCAGTTGCCATTGCTTTGCCGCCAATCGGATTTTGCCAATAAAATGTGGTCAATTGATTCGGCCAAAAGCCTTCACCGATAACGGTGATGACATCACCCACATTCGCACAGGTTTGAACCACATAAACACGGACGCCATTTTCTTCGTGATCCGCTGCCGGAGGAAAATCAGAACAAGGTGATTGAATGTCGGTATAACCCTCAATCCTTTCCGCCTTGGGTTGTACAAAATCAAATTTAAATAACTGACTAACCATATCTCTAGAACGACTGAAATTCGAAAATAACGCTTGAAGGTTAAATTCGGTAACTTGTCCCCCAATGCCATAGGCCATAAGCAGCCAAAGCAGCAGCGGAATGACGAGCCCTTTTCCTTTGGGAAAAGAAACAATATCCCAAATATTCCAAATCCAAATCACAGCTGGGATGATGAACCAAATCGGTTTTCCATACCATAAAGTAACTGCAAAAGCGGTGGCAAAAGCAATAAAAAAAGAAATTCCAGAACGATATTTTCTTTGGAATACCTGTCCTAAACCAGGCAATATAATTGAAAGCAAAACAGACAAGCTTTTTGGGAAGATTTTTTTATCAGTCATGAGGTTTATTCAAGTGCCGTGGCTCGAACGTCTTGGGCTTCTTCGCCGTAAATTTCTTTAAATTTTTCGCGATTAATTTCAGCGGGTGATCCTTCAAAGACCTTAACCCCGTCTTTTAAGCCAATGACGCGTGTGGCATAACGTTGGATGAGATCAAGGTAATGCAGACTGCAAATAACTGTCACCTTATCTTCTTTATTTAATTGTTCAAGATATTGCATGATTGAATGAGCCAACACCGGATCCAGACTGGCGACGGGTTCATCAGCCAAAATCAGAGTTGGTTCTTGCATTAGCGTTCGGGCAATGCCCACACGCTGTTGTTGTCCTCCAGAAAGTGCATCCGCCCTGCTGTCAACTTTATCGTCGATACTCAATCGTTTCAAGGCATCCATGGCACGCTTTTTTTCATCAGCCGGGAAAAAACCCAAAGTCGAAGTCCAAGGATTTAGATACCCCAATCTGCCATTGAGTACATTAGTTAAAACGGATGATCGCTTGACCAAATTGAAGTGCTGAAAAATCATGCCAATTTTGCGGCGAATGTGGCGCAATTCAGCCCCTTTGGATGCCGTTACATCAATTCCATCAAGAATAACTTTTCCTTCGGTGGGATCAATCAACCGGTTTATGCAGCGCAGTAACGTGGATTTGCCTGAGCCAGAAAGTCCAATTATGACTAAAAATTCACCATCAGACACTTCAAAGCTTAGGTCTTTTAATGCAACAGTCCCACCTGGATAGACCTTCGTTAAGTGTTCTACCTTGAGCACGGTTTAATCCTTTTGATTGAATAAAAACAAAAGAAAAAAATTGGAGGGGTTAATTCACCCCTCCAATTTCAAACACAAAGTTACTACTTCACCATGGTGGTGATATCAACACCTGATGCCTGCAAAGCAGCTCGGAAGGCATCATAGAAGGAGTCTTCAGAAACTTTTAAGCCTTGAATTTCATAACCGGCATTTTTCAAAATTTCAACACCTTCTTCAGAATCAGACATGGCAAGGAAACCTTCAAGAACCTTGGCGCCAACATCTTCGGGCATGGCAGATGAGAATGAAACATTGTCATTGGGGATGATATTGTCGGTGCGCCAAATGACCACGATTTTGTCCATGACATCGGTGTGAATCTTATCGCTTGTTCGGGCATCAATATAAGTCGCACCGAAATCGCAGATTACGCCGGTCGGTACATCCTTTACAATTGATGTTCCAGCATATAGAGCTTGAATAACCTGGGGATGACCTTGAACAGCTGCAGGTGTCTTGTATTCAACACCATATTGTTTTAACAAACCACCGGGGATGATATAACCGGAAACAGATAATGGGTCGGTAAAGCAGGGGCGTTTTCCAGCAAACTGTGCCAGGGCTGTTTCAGCATCTGCTGTATTGGCGTTGGTTTCAGCATCAAAATAGGATGTGAAATTCATTTCAGCATGCGCAACAAATTGAGCGCCGTAGAAATCTGATCCATTACGAACTGTGACCAGTTTGACATCAGCAGCACCAGCTTGTTTTGCCAATAAGTAAGCAAATGTGGGCATGAAACCAACATGAGCATTACCTGAAGACATGGCTTCAATTAAGGCTGTATAGCTGTTCGGAATAATAACTTTATATTCCAAGCTTGTTTGTTCTTTTAGGAATGTAGCAATGGCTTCACCACCAACAGTTAATTGCTCGGCAGTTGCAGATGGAGCAAGAGCAATGATGATGGGGTTATCTGCTGTTCCTAAAGGAACAACAGGTGCCTCGGTGGGTGCAGGCGGTTCAGTCGGTGCAGCGGTCTCAACAACAGGTGCTTCAGTTGGAACCGGAGGGGGATGAAATAAAAATGATTCACGTTGCAAGTCGCAACGTGAATTCATGATATATCAATCCAAACCAAAAGGCAAGTCAGGGAGGGCAATTTTTCCTTAAAAAATTTCCTGTTTTTTACTTTTCGCTGTAACCTGCCAGGGCAATTGCATTCGGTCCAGTATGAACCCCTAATACAGGTGATGTTAACGCAATGATTAGTTCAATTGGTTTTAATTCAGCAATAACTTTTTCTGCTAACGCATTTGCATCATCCAACGCATCATTGTGAAGAATGGCAATACGCAGTGGTTTAGTGAGATCCAATTTTTTTGTAAAAGCAGAATATAAAGCTTCAATTGCCTTGGCTCTTGTTCGAGAGATATCAACCGGCTCAACAGATCCAGTGGCATGATTGACTCTAATCTGTGGTTTAATTTTTAAAACATTATTGACTAATTTAGCTGCGCCGGCAATCCTGCCGCCCTTAAAAAGGAACTCCAAAGTGTCCAGCAGCACATGCAGATGCAAATGCTCGCGAACATTATCAACAATTTCTACTATCTCATCAACACCTGCACCGGCATCACGTGCTCGAGCACAAGCAAGTACCTGCCATCCTAACCCCATGGTGTTCGATTTTGAATCAATGATCGTAACAGGGATGTCGATACTGTTAGCCGCAATCCTTGCGGATTCCATTGTGCCGCTCATGGCAGAACTGATGGTCACAACAATGATTTGTTCCGCTCCTCCAGCCTTTGCCTTTTGATAAGCAGCGAGAAAATCACCAGGTGCCGGTTGAGAAGTTGTAGGGTGATTTTTCTCAATAGTTAATCGCTTATAAAATTCTTCAGCTCGCATATCAACCCCATCCAAAAAGGTTTGGTCGCCAATTACTAAAGTTAATGGAATTACCTGAATATGATACTGGGTAATGAATTCATCGGGTAAATTATTGGTGCTATCAGTAATAATCGCGATTTTTCCAATAGTCATGAGATCACCTTAAAAAATATTTTGAAAAGGATTGTACTTTATAGGTTTTTCGAGAACATGTGCATTTAGATAGAAAATAGTATTTTTAATTAAAAACTTACCCATATTTTCAAATTATGTAATCCATTCATGCCTTAATCCCTTGAAAACAAGAAAATTAATTTCAACTTATAGATAATTTATGGTGACTTAATGGCATCCATCACTTTAGAATGTTAGTATTGTTCCATAGCAAGATTTAAAAAATATGAAAATAACAGAACAGAGTTCCTTTAAATTGCCGTTTCACTTGCGGATAATTAAGCATAGCTTATATCTGCTTGTTTTAATTTTGGTGTTAACTGGTGTTACTTTATCTGGATGTTCTCAATCACAACCAATAATCCCCAATAGTGGTTTAACCACCTTGAAAGTTGTAATCGACAATAACTATCCTCCTTTTTCATTTGTAGATGAACAAGGAAAATTGCAAGGGATCTTGATTGACCGTTGGAAATTATGGGAACGCAAGACCGGCAATAGAGTAGAAATAACAGGTTTGGATTGGTCATCAGCAAAAAGGTTTATGGAAGCTGGCAACTACGATGTAATAGACACGATTTTCTGGACAGAGTCCCGTGAATATATCTACGATTTTTCTGAACCCTATCAAGACATCGATGTTCCCATCTATTTTAGCAACAAGATATCAGGGATTGTAGATGTTACATCTTTAAAAGGTTACTCTGTCGCAGTTAAAGCGAATGATGCTTGTATTGACTTCTTGAATGAAAATGGCATCATGCAACTGGTTGAATATGATAGCTATGAGTCCATCATAAAAGCAGCAGCCAATAATCAGGTTAAGGTTTTCGTAATGGATAAACCTCCTGCCGATTATTTTTTGGAAAAACACAAGATTAGCAGAGACTTTAATCAAACGGTTCCGCTTTATACCGGTCAATTCAGGCGAGCAGTTCTTGATGGAAACACAGCCCTGTTGAATATGGTTGAAAATGGTTTTGCGAGAATAACCACTGATGAGTATGAAACAATTGATAAAAAATGGTACGACACCACGGTTGATACTCAATCCTTCTTGCAAATAATTGAAATCGTTGGCGGCATCAGTTTAATTTTCTTTTTGATCTTGATTATTTGGAACCGCAGCCTGCAATCACAAGTAAAAAGAAAAACTGAAGTTGTTCTTGAGAGCGAACAAAAGTTTAGACAGATTTTTGAAACCACTTCAATGGGTATGTCAATTACAGACGCTCAAGGAAGATTCATTTCTGGAAACCCTGCCATCCTTGAAATGTTGGGATATCAACAGGCAGAATATTCTACACTTTCGACTTCAGACCTGACCCATCCCGAAGATATTAATCAATTTGAAAATTATCGTAATGAATTATGGAAAGGATCAATTGAATCCTTCACATTTGAAAAAAGAACACTTCATAAAGATAGGCATTATGTATGGGGACGTGTAACATCTTCGTTAGTTTCTGATGCTAACGGAAAACCCCAATTTTCCATTGAGATGTTTGAAGACATCACTTCTCAGAAATACTCTGAAAAATTGAGAGATTCGATTTATCGCATTTCTCAAGCCACAATTTCGGCATCAAATCTTGATGATTTGTATTCATCCATTCATAGAGTTGTCGGTGAAATCATGCCAGTGGATAACTTTTTCATCGCACTTTATGATGCATCCACAAACCTACTACATTTTCCTTTTTTCAAGGATCAATTCGAAGAAATTGCTGAGCCAATTGAACCGGGTCACGGGCTTTCAGATTATGTCATGCGCATGGGTCGCCCTCTTTTAGCCACAGAAGATGTATTTAAACAATTAATTTCTTCTGGAGAAGTGGAATTAATTGGTGCAGATTCAAATTGCTGGTTGGGAGTGCCGCTGATTGTAAATGATGTTGTTATAGGCGTAATGGCTACCCAAAGTTATTCAAAAAATATTACTTTCAGTCAAAAAGATGCTGATTTTCTGGAATTTGTCTCGAATCAAATAGCTCAAGCCATTGAAATCAAACGTTTTGAAGAAGCCCGGCGCCAATCTGAATCTCGGTATCGTTACTTATTTGAAGACTCCCCTGTTTCCATCTGGGAAGAAGATTTTTCAAGAGTTAAAAATTATATTGAAAAACAAAGAGAAAATGGGGTAACCGATTTTAAGAAATTCTTTTCAGATTATCCTGAAGAAATAAGTCATTGTGTATCGCTCATTAAGGTGTTGGATGTAAACAATCAGGCATTAAAGTTAACCAAAGCAAAGAACAAAAGTGAATTATTCAGAAGATTGGACCGTGTTTTGGATAATAAATACGTCAATGATTTTCTACCTGAATTGTTGAATATTGCTGAAGGTAAAACTGAGTTTGAATGGGAAGGCATCAATCAGACATTGGATGGCACCCCCATTTTTGTCAATCTACGTTGGACAGTTGTTGAAGGATTTGAGAATGATTTATCTAAAGTAATTGTTTCAATGATAGATGTAACAAAAAACAAAAAAGCGGAAGCAGAACTGCTGGCAAGCGAAGAACGTTACCGAAACCTGGTAGACAATTTAGGTGAAGGTATCGTCATCATTGACCAAAATACAAAATTCTTATTTGCCAATCATAGTGCGAACGCCATATTTGGGTTTAACAAAGGCACTCTTGAAAAAACAAAACTTAATGATTTTATTAAATCAAATTCTCAAGAGTTTATAAATCAACAGATAGTCACCTTAAAAGCCGGAGAATCAAATACCTTTGAATTGGAAATAGTCAGACATGACGGCGAACATCGTTTTGTTCAAATCTTTGCCAGGCCGCAATTTGATGCAGGACATAATTTCACCGGCACCTTTGGCATCATTCACGATATTACAGAAAGAAAGAAATCTGAAGAAAAACGGAGTGCCCGGTCTCGCTTTGAAGAGATGTTAACCAATATTTCTACCCGGTTTATCAATGTTGATAATGAAGACATCGATAATGAGATTATTTCGGTATTAAAACACATTGGTCAATTTGAAAATGTTGATCGAACTTACGTCTTTAGAATCGACCCCAAAACCAGGACCATGAGCAATACACACGAATGGTGCCGAGAAGGAATTATGCCAAAAATTCGTGATTTGCAAGAATTGCCCCTTCAAAACTTTCGTTGGTTTATTGATCAAATCACCTGCGATCCATTGATCATCAGTCGCGTTAATGAGTTGCCTGCTTCTGCCTCAACCGAGAAAAAAGTCTTTCAAAACCATGGCATTCAATCATTGGCAAACTTTCCAATGTGGGTCAACCTTGAACTGGTCGGTTTCGTTGGATTTGATTCAGTTACTGAAGAACACACCTGGGATATGGAAAATATTGCCATGTTGCAGCAGTTTGCCAATATTATTAGTAATGCAATTGAAAGATCCAGGCTGCTAAAAATCCTCGAAGATCGTGCCATTCGTGATGAATTAACTGGTGTATTAAACCGCCGTGGATTCCTTCAAATCGCCAATACAGAACTTATCAGAGGCCGCAGATACAACCATCCAATTGGGATGATTCTGTTGGATATGGATCATTTGAAGAGAATCAACGATACCTATGGGCATGCTGCCGGTGATATTGCTCTTATAGAGATCTCAAAATTCTGCATCAAGAATACTCGTGAAATTGACGTCATCGGGCGATGGGGCGGTGATGAATTTGTGATCTTATTACCTGAAAGCGATGAAGAATCTACCATCCGGGCTGCAACCAGACTTCAACAGAGTATTAGTGAACAAACCATACAAATATTAGGACAAGAAATACAATTGTCTATCAGTGCCGGTGTTGCTCTGGCTGAAAAAGATATTACAACCATTGACGAATTATTCAAAAATGCCGATTCAGCCTTATACCTGGCTAAAGAGGCCGGCCGCAATCGCATCAAAGCTTATCATGCCTTTGACCAAACCACCCTAACCTTCTAATTCCAGTATCAGATGCAGGCCTATTACATTTATCCCCTTTTGTCTGACAACTGAAATAACTTCCTTGAATTGATAATTTTTTCATGCTATCATCACTTATGCGGTATTGTTAAATAATCAGAACAGTTTTGAAAATCTCAAACTTAATGATTTGATGCATCTCATAAACGAAGGAGGTCCGCTGACAAAATCCGCAACACTAATCCCCTGATTTTCAATCAAATTGATTGACCGTTAACTTGTTTCACTTAAATATTTAATGGCAATTCATCCAGCCGCAAGACTGGACACCCGCAAATTCAAAGACAGGACATACTATGATTAATCCGCATCCAGGACTACCCGAATTACAGTATGTAAAACCCGCAACCCTGCAAGAAGCCAGCAAATTTCTGGCTGATAATGCTGGTGTGGCAAAACCCTATTCAGGCGGCACTGACAGTTTCGTACGCCTTCGTGACGGGGTCTTAAAATTAGATTACCTTGTTGATATTAAAGGATTGGAAGGCACGAAAGAACTGTCCTTTGATCCCCAAAAAGGTTTGACTATTGGTGCTGCAGTAACCATGAATCAGGTCGCAAGTCATCCTGATGTCTTGAAGCATTATCCCAATCTGGCTGAAGCAGCCGCATCGGTGGCAAGTTATCAATTGCGAAATCGCGCCACTATCGTAGGCAATATTTGCAATGCATCTCCCGCCGGCGATACCATCGGAACCTGCATGCTCCTTGATGGTGTCTTAAAAGTCCACGGCGTGGATGGTGTTCGTGAAGTTCCCCTCAACAGTTTTTTCCTCGCTCCAGGTCGCACCGTCTTGAAACCCGGTGATGTCGTGATTGCCGTACACCTACCCGTTCCTCCCAAGGGTTTGGTTGGCACCTACAAGAAACTCGGCCGCAATCGAATCGGAGATCTTTCCATCGTCGGCGTCGCAGTTTTAGGCTATCCAACCAATGAAAGTGCTTCAGGTTACAGATTCCGCATTGCACTCGCATCCGTTGCCCCAGTGCCATTTGAATCATTTAAGGCAGAAGGTGTTCTGTCAGGCAAGAAGATCACCTCTGAATTGATAGATGAAGCTGCCGTTGCAACCATGGATTCCGTAACTCCCATTGATGATGTGCGCGGTTCAGCTCGTTATCGCAAACAAATGGTAAAGAACCTGACTCGTGAAGCACTCACAGAAGTCTGGACGAAACTCAGCAAATAACCGTTCAGGTTGTTTGATCCTGTTCAGGAGGTAATAATGACTTTGAAAACTATCACCCTCACCGTCAATGATATGGTTGAAACGGTGGATGTTCCCCAGAATATGACCCTGCTCCAGATGATACGCGAAAAACTATCTCTGACCGGCACCAAAAACGGTTGTGCAGCCGGTGAATGCGGAGCCTGTACCGTGTTGATGAATGGCGAACCTGTCAATAGCTGCATGGTTCTTGCTGCTGAATGTGAAGGCGCCAACATCACCACCGTAGAAGGGTTAGCCAAGGCAGGTAAATTGTCAAAATTACAAGATACCATCATTCAAGCCGGTGGCGTTCAGTGTGGATTCTGCACTCCAGGCATGTTGATTTCTGCTACTGCCTTGCTCAAACGCAACCCCAATCCTACAGACACTGAGGTCAGATCAGCCATCGTTGGCAATCTTTGCCGCTGCACAGGTTATGTGCGCATTGTGGATGCCATCAAGATGGCGGCCAAATAGGCCCCCAAGTCGATCAGATTCAGGATAGGCGAAATCATCCAAGGAGCCAAATATGGCAAACGCAAAATCAAAAGAACAAGTGATTAACCCCATCGGCGCAAGCTTTACGCGTAACGATGTTTACGAAAAAGTAACCGGCACTGCGATCTATACCGATGATTTTCAATTTGGCAATAAATTGCTTTATGCCCGCGCAAAACGCAGCCCATACCCGCACGCTCTGATCAAGAGAATTGATACCAGCAAGGCTGAGGCTTTACCTGGTGTTAAAGTGGTCGTCACCGGCAAAGACTTCCCCAATCGCATCGGTTTATATCTCCAAGACAAAACCATCTTCGCCACTGATCGTGTACGTTTTATCGGTGAGCCAGTCGCAGCCGTTGCCGCCACGAGTGAAGAAGTGGCCATGAAAGCCATTGAACTCATTGAAGTGGAATATGAAGAACTTGAAGCCGTGTTCGATGCAGAATTTGGTGCATCAGATAAAGCTCCCCTGATTCACCCTGATCTTGATAAATATATTTGCCCCAATTTCATTTTCCCGAAAGCACACACCAACATCGCCAACCATTTCAAGATTCGCAAAGGTGATGTCGCCTCCGCCTGGGAAAAATGTGCTTACATTGTAGAGCGTTCCTTCAAGATCCCTCACATTCAGCATGTGCCCATTGAAACCCATGTCGCGGTTGCCCAAATGGACGAAAAAGGCAAAGTGACCGTGTGGGCATCTTCACAATCACCCTTCGCCCAGCGCAACCTGATCGCCCATGCCCTGCATATTTCTCAGAGCGACCTGCGCGTGATTGCGCCAATGGTGGGCGGTGGTTTTGGTTCAAAAGCCGGTGTCACCATGGAAGCCGTACCCGTGGCCCTCGCCACCAAATGCAAGGGTTGGCCCATCAAATTTATTCTTACCCGTGAAGAAGAGTTCTACACCAACTTCGTGCGTCAAGGCCTCACCATCCACGTAAAAGTCGGCTGCGATAAAGAAGGCAACCTGCTGGCCCTCAAGAACATGATGTATTGGGATGGCGGCGCTTCAACAGAATATGGCACCAACGTCACCCGCGCCGGTGGTTATTCTAGCTCAGGTCCTTATGACATCCCCAATGTTGAAACAGACAGCATTTGTGTCTATACCAATCACCCCATCGGCGGCGCCTACCGCGGATTCGGTATGTCTGAATTACACACCGGTTTGGATCAAGCCATCGATGAACTGGCTGAAAAAGCCGGCATTGACAAAGTAACCTTCCTCAAGAAAAACGGCGTTTCAGAAGGTGATGTTCTGGTCACCGGCATGATCATGCACAAAAACGGTATTCAGGAATGCATCGATAACGTTGCCAAGTCATTGAAAATGGGTGAAAAAGAAAAACCCTCATCTCCAGATCGTCTGCGCGGCAAAGGCATCGCCATCATGTGGAAAGCCCCCGCCATGCCCCCCAATCCCGGCTCTAGTGCGTGGGTTGAGATGTCTGAAGATGGAAATGTAACCGTCGGCCTCGGCGGACAGGAAATCGGTCAGGGTACTTTCACTGTCATGGCTCAAATGGCAGCAGCAGCCCTGGGTGTACCATACGAAAAAGTGCGCATTGCCGGACCTGTTGATACCCAATACAGCCCTTACGAATGGCAGACCGTTGCCAGCCGTCTCACCTGGAGCATGGGCAACGCAGTTGTTCTTGCAGCCAAAGACGCCAGGCGTCAGATTCTCGAAACCGTTGCCGAAGCCTGGAAAGAATCCACCGAAGACCTCGATATCATCAATGGTGTGGTTGTCTCTTACAAGAGCGAACGCGAAACCTCCCTTGAGAATATCGTCATCTACGGTATGCCCAAAGAAAATAATGAAGGTTGGACGGGCGGTCCCATTGTTGGACGCGGCTCATTTATGCCCAAGTATGTCACCAACCTGGATGCCGAAACCGGTCAGGGCCCCCGCGCTGTGGTGCATTACACCGTTGGCTGCGAAGGTCTCGATATCGAAATCGACAAGAACACCGGCACGATCTATGTGCTCAAGGGTGCTGCTTCCTTCGATGTTGGCAAAGCCATCAACCCCGCGCTGGTCAAAGCTCAGGTTGAAGGCGGTTTTGCCCAGGGTTTGAGCTCTGCCATGTTTGAAGAGATCAAACTGGTCAAAGGTGTGATGACCAACCCCAGCTTTGTGGATTACCGCATCGCCACCGCACCTGATATGGATTTTCCGCTCGACACTCCGTTTGTTGAAGTACCGCAAGACGACGGTCCGTGGGGTGCGCGCGGCGTGGGTGAACACCCAATGGTTCCCACCATCGCCGCCCTTGGCAACGCGATCTACGATGCCATTGGCATCCGCCTCTTCAACCCCCCATACTCGGCTGAGAAGATATATCTGGCCATGTTGGATAAGGGTCTCGTCAAGTAAAACAGCACAAAGAACCGTGCCGGAGCAAACCGGCACGGTTTTTTTCAATCATTTAGTCTTGATTTGATTATTCTTACTGATTAACAAAAAATCAGTTAATCTACATGACAATCAACCATCGATGATGCTATATGTATCACTTGAAATGTCAGACATCCGAACGTACACTACTAATCAGAACAAACCCGAATTAAAATCCACGGAGGTAGTAATGGCTCAAAACAAACCTGAAGCAGAGGGTGGTCACGAAGTTTTCAACAACAAGCTTAAAGCACTTCGTAGCCAATCAAAGTTAGGTGGTGGGGAAAAAAGGATCGAAGCGCAGCACGGCAAAGGCAAATTGACTGCCCGCGAACGCATCGACGCCCTGCTGGATGAAGGAAGTTTTCAAGAAATTAATGGATTAATGACCAGCCGCCACACCGACTTTGGCTTGGACAAAGACAAAGTGCCTGGAGACGGCATCGTGGCCGGTTTCGGCAAGATCAACGGCCGACGTGTTTGTGTTTATGCCCAAGATTTCACCATCATGGGTGGTTCTTTCGGCGAAGTCGCCGGTCAAAAAGTTTGCCGCATCATGGATCTCGCCATGGATGCCGGCGTTCCGGTCATCGGTCTCAATGACGGTGGCGGTGCCCGTATTCAAGAAGGCATCTTCAGCCTCTATGCTTACGGCGAAGTCTTCTATCGCAATACCCTGGCTTCTGGTGTTGTTCCCCAAATCTCTGTTATCTTGGGACCCTGCGCCGGTGGTGCCGTCTATTCACCTGCATTAACCGACTTCATCGTGATGACCAAAGGCATCAGCAATATGTTCATTACCGGACCAGAAGTTATCAAGACCGTTACTCACGAAGAAGTTGATACCGAAACTCTTGGCGGCGCCATGGCTCATGCAGCCACCAGTGGTGTTGCTCATTTTGCTGTTGAATCAGAAAAAGAAGCCTTACAAACCGTCCGTGACTTATTAGATTATCTTCCCGCCAACAATAAAGAATCAGCCCCCATGGCCGAAGTAACAGACGATCCCTGGCGCATGGACAAGGAATTGGACTCCCTTGTACCTTCCAATCCCTCTGAAGGTTATGACATGAAAGAAATCATCACCCGGGTTTGTGACCAGGGTTCCTTCATGGAAATCATGAGCAATTTTGCTCAAAACAGCATCATCGGTTTTGCCCGCTTGCACGGTCAATCTGTGGGTATCGTTGCCCAGCAGCCCCTCTTCATGGCCGGCGCCATTGATATTGATGCAGCCGACAAAATGGCCCGCTTTGTGCGCTTCTGCGATGCTTTCAATGTGCCCATCGTGACCTTCTCAGATTCACCCGGTTTCTTACCCGGTGTTTCACAAGAACACAACGGCATTATCCGCCACGGCGCCAAGATCGTGTATGCCTTCTCTGAAGCCTCCGTTCCAAAACTCACCGTGGTTACCCGCAAGGGCTACGGCGGCGCATACATCGTTATGAGCAGCAAGCACATCCATTCTGACATGGTGTTTGCCTGGCCTGGTGCTGAAATCGCTGTGATGGGTGCTGAAGGTGCAGTCGCTATCTTGTATCGCAAAGAAATTGCCGAGAAAGCTGACCCCGCTGAAGCACGCAAACAACTTGTCGCTGAATTCCGCGAAAAATTCTCCAATCCTTACATTGCTGCCGGTGCCGGTTTTGTCGATGATGTCATCTTCCCGCATGAGACCCGCCCACGCTTGATTGCAGCCCTGGAACTCTTACGAGACAAACAAACCCAGATGCCAGCCAAGAAACACGGCTGCATGCCTCTCTAGACCTGATCCAATTAGGAGAAATATCAAATGGATAATATTCAAACAGGTCTAATGGTCAGCGCAATCGGATTGATTGTTACTTTTTCAGCTTTGGGTGTTTTTATTGGTGTGATCGTGCTTCTTCAGAAGCTTTTCCCGCCGAAACCTGAAGCCCAGGAATCTGCGGTTGAAGCACCTGTTGCAGCCATCGCTGAATCCGCTCAAGAAAGTGACAATTCTGATGAGGCATTGGTTGCCGTTCTTGCCGCTGCCGCATATCTGCGCTCACGTCGTTCCGGCCAATTGGGCTCCACTTTACTGGCTGGACCCGGTCCATATCGAACATCTCGAAATTAACCTGCACTTCAGGAGTCTGAATAATGAGCAAAAAACTTCAA